>CAYPGP010000006.1:92567-237748 GCA_964410495.1 uncultured Chloracidobacterium sp. | reverse complement strand
CGACCTCTCGCACCCCAAGCGAACGCGCTACCAGACTGCGCTACGTCCCGGAAAGGAATAATTAGATTAGATTCGGTGCATGGAAATGTCAACCAATGTGGATATTCGGCCTGCTTCAGATAACACGATTTCGCAGCATCTCACGGAGTTCAAGAAGATGATTCGCCACGGTTCGCAAAGCCGCCTTCTGATCACCGTCAAAACTGATATTTGCGGCGGTGGATGCCCGCTCGACTGTTTCCGTCGTGTGGCTGGACTCAGTTTCAAAACCCGCGTCAAAGAGCAGTGGAGCTCCCGTGGGCCCCAAGGCAACAGGCGCGGGTGTTTTATCTGATGAAAGAGCCTCTTTTGATCGGCCACCATCACGGAGTTCGGATTGAAGCTTCTTCCTGGCCCCGGCGATCGTGAACATCTCGTTGTAGAGAAGCTGCTTGATCCTAAGGGCTATCTCTACATCGCGGCGACGATAGCTGCGTTGGCCGGACTTATTCTTCTGCGGCGAGAGTGTGGAAAACTCGGTTTCCCAGTAACGCAGCACATGAGCCTGGACACCGACCAGTTCGCAGACTTCGCCGATCTTGAAGTAGATCTTCTCAGGTATTACAACAGGTTCAGATGCCATGGCGGTTCGGACGTGTTAAAGTGTTCTGTAAATAAGCTCGCGTTATTGTAGGTATTTATTGGACTTGTGTCAATTCACCCAATGCTTTCAGAATTTGACTTCATAAAACACGTTAAGTCGAAGTACCGGCTCGAAAAGGTCGGCGACGACTGCGCCGTGCTGCCTTGGGGCTCGACGGATATGGTCATTACCAGCGATCTGTTGGTAGAGGACGTCGATTTCCGCCTCGATTGGACAACCCCGGAGTTCCTCGGCCACAAGGCCCTTGCAGTTTCCCTCTCCGATGTCGCAGCAATGGGGGCCAAACCGCGGTTTGCAATGCTCTCGATCGGAATTCCACAGGGGCTGTGGAAAACTGATCTCGTTGAACGATTTTATGAAGGATGGCACGGCCTCGCCAGGAAATTCGACGTGGAATTGATTGGCGGCGATACGTCGAAGACTCCGGATGTAGTAGTGATCGACTCAACGGTGATCGGCGAGGTAGATCGTGGCAAAGCGATCATACGTTCGGGTGCACGACCGGGCGATGCTCTTTTTGTTACCGGCTTTCTTGGGGGTGCAGCAGCCGGCTTGAAGCTGCTCGAATCCGGCGTGCGATTCGACGATTCGCTGCCCGCTCCGACGAGGCATTTACTTCACAGACAGCTTCAACCTTTGGCTCAGGTGATAACGGCTATCCATCTGCAAACACATCGTTTAGCAAATGCCATCATCGACATTAGTGACGGCCTGTCGTCCGAGCTGGGTCACATCGCGAACGCGAGTCGGGCCGGATGCCGGATCGACCGCTCGGCAATCCCCGTCGATCCGGCGATCGCTTCGCTAAACCCCGGGATGATCGTCGATCCGGTAGAGCTCGCCCTGCACGGAGGTGAAGATTTCGAGCTCCTTTTGGCCGTCGCGAAGAAAAATTTTTCGGCCGTTTTAGACCTCGGATTTCACCACATTGGCGAGATCACGGAAAGCGTTGGAGAGATTGAAGTTATCGTTGATTCAGCGACTACTAAATTAACCCCAAAAGGGTACTCCCATTTCTAGCCCAAATTGCTTCGCACGAAAACTTTTTCAAAAAAATCGCTTGACAACGATTTTTCACCTGTGTCAGTATTCGGACTTCGCCGAAAATGTCGGCGGAGTTTTTAGGGAGAAATTTTGATGATCCGAAGCTGGTTACATACAACCGAACAGCCCATGGGCTCGACCGCCGCAAGCATAACGCGGGCGGAAATGAGTCTGTTTGGAGCCGTCTCGGCATGCCTCGGAGCATTGAATTATCAACCCAAACCGAACGGTAACGATCGTTCGAGACAGCAAGATTGACACAGCGGGAGCGGCGTTCCCGCTCCCGAAACATCGAAAGTAAAACGCGACTTGATTCGCGTTTGAAGTTTTTAGGAGCGGTTACGCAAGGGTTGATTGAAACCCATGAGTAGCCGCTCCTTTTACTTTTGATGTTTGACAACTGAATAGCCGTAAATGCAGTGGTCAGTGGCCGGTGGTCAGTGATCAGAAAAGATTTTGTTTTCGCTGACCACTGATCACTGATCACTGACCACCGCACACGGAGACGTAGCTCAACGGAATCAGAGCAGCTGAATACGAATCAGCAGGCTGAAGGTTCGAATCCTTCCGTCTCTTCCAGAATCAGCAGGCAGTCGTCAGCCGGCAGTTGGCAGGCGGGGCAAGTTGCACCTCTCGGCGAACTGCCGGCTGCCCACTGCCAACAATATCCGGGATCCGTTCGGTCCCGCCAAAATTAAATTTTCAAAGATCAAAGGAGCTAAACACTATGTTTGCACTCAAGAGTCCGCGTGACTATAAACCGTTTTCCGCGTGACTTCTCAGCTTTTCCTAGTTGGCTGAGATGTCGCATTTACCATCAACATTTTTCAGCAAAAACCTACGAGGAAAAGAAAATGAGCAAGAAATTTCATGTTCGGGAACGTGCGTTCCTGAATCTCGATCCCGAGATGCGAGCCTATATCATCGCTATCGTCGAGGACACGGGGCACATTCACACGTGCTGCCGAGAACACCGTTACCATGGCGAGATAGTCCTGAAAATGGCCGATTGCTACGAAGACATCTCGCTCCATTTTGACCTTTCGACCAAAGAACAGCGTGAAAACAGCTTGTTCAAGATCAAGAAAATGGTCGAAGTTCTGACAGCGTTCCGCGACGCCCTCGCGATAGAGGCGGAAGCGGCGGCTGCACGCGACACGGTCAACCTGCACGAACGTGCGATGGCCGCTGTCCATTAAAGCTCCCACGGCGCATCCGGCCGTCTCGCCGTGGAGACGGCCGGCCCGGCGGAGCACTGAGAATATTCTCTCCAACACAAACGCGGGTCGCGGACATCAAAGCTTCGCGGGCAAGGACGCAATCTCCTGTCTTCCGTTTGAAAAAACGAAAGCCTTGCCCGCGAACCCCTGTATACAAAAAATGTCCCGCCACCCCGCGTTTGCCCGCCAGAGAATTCGTTGCACAAGCCCGCGTGTAAGCAAGGGCGAATCATCCAACGTGAGCGTTTCGCCCTTGCTAAGGCGCGGACTTGCGCAACAACTTTCCGACCGGTGGCCAAGTTGGTTAAGGCACTCGCCTTTTAAGCAAGGCATCGCGGGTTCGTATCCCGCCCGATCGGCCAGTTTGCAAAGGAGAAAGGCGAAAGGATAAGGGCGAATGTTACGAACTTTCTCCTTTCGCCCTTATCCTTTCTCCTTGCCCTGCGGTGTAGCTCAATGGCAGAGCGCGGGTCTCATAAACCCGTAGTTGAAGGTTCGATTCCTTCCGCCGCGACCAAGGCTTCCTCGTAAATCAGTTAGTCGTTTTTTCGAGTTTCAGAGAATCTACAATTCGGAGAGCGAAGGGTAAATCTTCATTCGCGACCGTGAGTTGGATCATCACTCGATGAGGTTTGCCGTTAAAGTAGCGGAAGGTCCACCAATTAATCATCGTGCGGGTCTTGTCACGGCGATCAAGGCCAACCGACCGGCCGCCTCTTACGCCATTAACTTCGTGAAAACCGGCCTCCTGGATTAGGAGATCCCTTCTCTCGGTTACATATCGCATGTCGCCCTTTACACCGTTTTCGAGAAAGTACTCAGGAGTCGCCAATTCTGGCTTCAGACGACGTGATATTTGACTATAGGGAACGTCCCAAGTTGTCGCATCGACGCTAACCCAGAAAAATCTGGGGCCTGGCTTATCCGCTATCAGCGACCAGCGTGCCGATCTATGAGTCCATGTCACGTTCTCGTTTCCGCTAACACTGATCTGGTCTTCGGTCGCTAAAAGGTTATCCGGTAGTTCAATACTATCGACGCCCCAACGCTCAATGGAGACGTGACTCCATTTCGTTGCTGTCGATACAGTCGATCTTTGCGCCGTCGCTGACGGCGTCACAAGCGTCGAAACAATCATGAGGAGCAAAGCTCTTTTCATAAGTAGCTCTGACGCGAGACTAAAACATCGGATCGAGTCCTGGAAATGGATCTAGGCCAACCTGAATCGGGAAGCAACTCCAAATCTCGATAGTCGAATTGTGGAAAGCCGTAGTCAAAACGAGGGCTGAGAATCCCGGAATGAAAAGTGCTAAAGCGATCAATGCAAAAGCTCGCTGAAAATTTCTTTTCTGAAATAGTCTTAGCATCGTGCTCGATTTTAGCATCCTTTTCAATAACTAATGCCCGAAAGTAAATACTAATGAGGTAAATAAATGCCATACAACAAACTGAATATCAGCGGGGCCGAGGCCGAGGTGCTTTCGTGGGTTACTCACGAGATGTCTTCGGACGAGCACACGATGCTCCGCAACGTTTCGCGTCTGCCGTGCCTTTTTAAGCACGTGGCTCTGATGCCGGACGCACATCTTGGGATCGGGTCGATGGTCGGTTCGGTCATTGCAACTAAGGACGCCGTTATTCCGGCGACGGTCGGTGTCGACATCGGCTGCGGGATGATGGCGGTGAAAACACCGTTCAAATCGGGCATTCTCGACCGCAAAATGGCCGAGTTTCGCCACGAGATCGAGCGAGCCATTCCCGTCGGCTTTAACGACTACAAAGAGCCGGTCGACGAATCGAACGAGTGGGCAGGCTGGGCAGAATTCGACCAGCTTCACCCGGGCGTTCAGGACCGTAAGCGTAAGGCGATGAAGCAGCTCGGGACGCTCGGCGGCGGTAACCACTTTATCGAGGTCTGCCTAGATACCGAGGATAACGTATGGCTGATGCTGCATTCGGGTTCGCGAAACATCGGTAACGAGGTCGCGACCCGTCACATCGCCACGGCGAAATCGCTCCACGATCTGAACACGCTTCCCGATCCTGCTCTGGCGTACTTCATCCAGGGAACGGACGAGTTCAAGGCGTACTGGCACGACGTCGATTGGTCTCAGCGTTACGCGATGAAGAATCGTGAGATAATGATGAAGCGACTAATCAAATCGTTTAATCGCATGTTCAATGCCGATCTCGATATTGATTCCGCGATCGCAAATCGCAAATCGGAAATCGACATTGTCGTCAACTGCCATCACAACTACGTCGCCAGCGAGGAGCATTTCGGCGACAGCGTTTTCGTCACGCGAAAGGGCGCGATCAACGCTGAGGAAGGACGCTACGGAATTATCCCGGGCTCGATGGGAGCGAAATCGTTCATCATCAAGGGTCTCGGAAATCCGCAGTCGTTCAACTCCTGCTCGCATGGTGCCGGCCGTAAAATGTCGCGTACCAAAGCGAAGCAGCGATTCACCCGCGAGGATCTCGAACGCCAGACCGCCGGCGTCGAGTGCCGCAAGGACAAGGCCGTCATCGACGAAATTCCAGGTGCCTACAAAGACATCGAGGAAGTAATGCATGCTCAGAACGACCTTGTCGAGGTCGTAGCGGAGCTAAAACAGGTGATTTGTGTCAAAGGATAGCCAAAAATCGCCCTTTTCAGGTCGATTTTCGGCCCCTCGATCGCGGACAGGAATTTGGTCAATACGCTTCTAAGTCCAGATTTTTCATATACTTAGAACGATTTGACCGAATTCTTGTCCACTCGCTGTCCGCAGGCTGTCCGCGGCTTGTCCGCACCCTTGTCCGCGATCTTGTAAGACACGTAAGTGGTGCAAGCACGAGGTTTTTAGCACTTTGTGTGCCGTTTTCCGCAAAAATCCGCCCAAAACTTTTTTCGGGCCCCAGGCGGCTCTGAATCTGATCTAAATTATCAAAGAACTATCGCAGACGCTATTCGGCCAAGGGACAGTGTTTCATACTTTGCACATTTTGTCAAGTGCCGAAAGTCGATTTTGGCGATGGCTACGCTGCCGCTAGTTCGGCTTTTCGTTTAATGGCGGGAAGCAGCAACAGACGAATGGCGACAATACCGAATCGTGCCCAGCGCCAATAACGCAAAAACTTTTTCCGCGAATCATCGTCGGTTGCAACCGCCCTAACCTCATGAACAAATAGGGTTAAGTTCGGCTCGATCTCGATCGCCTCAAGCGACCACGCGATCTTTACCAGGTCTGGTTCGTTAAATGCGAGAAATTCGTCGGCGGGAATAGGCGTAAATTTCACATCGCCGAACCACGGCTGACACACGGCACCGCAGATCAGCAGGCGTCCCGGCGTCTCTTCAAGAATTCCCCAACCGATATCGAGGCATTCGTGAACCAGCCCTTTCGGGTTTCGGGCGTCTCGTGTGCCGCCAAGAATGAATTTTCGTGCATTGATGATCAGGCGTATGAGCCAGATCGACTGCATGTCGAAGTCATACGCCGTTCGCATCACAAGCTCGGCCGGAGCTGCTATCCGACGCTCAAAGCGTTCGATGGTGTCGGGCTTAGGGATGTATTTCTGAACGCTCGTCATCGATCTAGTGTATGCGGATCGCGACCCGGGCGCTGTGACTTTTGACCGTCTGAACGAAGAAAGACCGCCGTCGAACGCGGCGGTCATGATCCAGAAATTTGAGTTCCCGACTTACCTTGGAGTAAGTGTGGGCGTCGGGAGCGGTTCGTCCGGCGTCGAGCCCGGAGACGGTGTCGGCGTCGGGCTAGGCGTCGGTGAAGCGGCCGGCGACGGTGTGGCCATTAGCATAGCGTCTTGAGCAGCAACTGTTTCTGACTTGGCCGGCAGCCATGCAGCACCGAACGCCGCTATCGCAAGTATCACTACAAGCAGCATTTCGTTGGACATATCTTTTACCTCCTTGAACAGGCTTTATTAAGCCCTTATGCAAATAGGTACCAATTTTTGGAGGAAAAGAATGTATTGAGGGGCACAATAGGCCGCTATTCGAGGCCGAGGATCTCTACGCCAGCGAGGTTTCCAGCAAGGTTTATCTGGCTTGGCGTAAAGCGATATCGCTTCGATCGAGCGGCGATCGTGTAGCCGTCCGCGGTCGGAATGTCATCTAACCGGAAGATCCCGAACGAGCTCGTTGTCGCGATCCGAACAGATCCCGCGGCGTCAATGAGGCTGACACGAGCGTCGCGGAGCGGCATACCAGATGGTGAGACCACGCGACCGGTGATCGCCGCAACGCCCGCTCGATAGCGGACAACCCCAAAGTCAGCCGTGGTCGAAACCGTTCTTCCGGCCGCTACGATCGTCCCGTCGGGCGCGATCGCGACAGCATTCGCGACATCGGCGCTGGGTCCGATCATGGTGAGAGTTTTTCCTCCAGCGGCGAAGGTTTCGTCCGGAAATCCGTTTTGGTCAAGCCGCGTCACGGCAAAATCGTTATTCGAACCGTTATTTCCGAAACCCGCGGCAACGATCTTTCCATCCGGTTGAACCGCAACAGCCAGGCCCAAGTCGGGTGCAGAACTAAAAGGAACAACGGCGTGTCCGCCGCCGCCGAATGAGGTATCTAGTGATCCGTCAGTTAGGAATCGAGCAACAAGAAAATCGTTTGGCGCTCCATTCCGAATACAGCCCGCAACAACTATCCGTCCGTCAGGAGCAAGTGCAAGCGAGAGAGCTTCGTCCGCATCAGAACTGCTCAAGGCATGGATCGCGACTCCGTTTGCTCCAAAAGCGGGATCAGGAGTACCGTCGGCGAGAAAACGCAGAAGCACCGTATCGGTCGAAACGGCGGTGTCGTAGAAACCGGCAACGACTATTTTGCCATCTGTCTGAACCGCTACGCCGTACGCCTGATCGTTGCGACTGCCGACCGACTTGATCACGAGGCCTGCAGTACCAAACGCGTTATCGAGCGTTCCATCAGCTTTCACGCCGACGAGAACAATGTCGAAGTTTGAACCATTGGAGCCAACACCGGCGAGCACCAGTCCGCCGCTGGCCGAAATGGCGACTGAGCGGACGATCGAGTTCCCTATCGAAGGCGTGATGACCACCCGGCCACCGGTTCCGAACGATGTATCGAGCGTCCCATCAACATTCAAGCGAACAGCGGCGAAGCTGGTGCGAATTCCATCATATGTCTGTCCTGCCGCGATCAACTTCCCGTCCGGCTGGATAACACACGCGAAAGCTTCATCTTCGGACGTGCCGATCGGGATCAACGTGACACCGCCCTGGCCGAATGTCGGGTCGAGGGTGCCGTTACGCAGATAACGGACGACTGCGAAGTCATTATTTACGCCGTTAGATCCGTACCCGGCTGCAACTATTCGCCCGTCAGGATACACCGCGACCGCTTGTGCTAGATCGTTTCCCGAACCGACCGAGGTCGCGATCGAGCCGCCCGAACCAAAACTGGTGTCAAGCACAGAGGCAAATGAAACGGTCGACAGGACAACAGAGATCGCGATGGTCAATAGAAATTTCACTCGCATAAAGTTACCGCCGATGCTAGTAGGTCAATTAGTTATTCCGTCGACCAGCGGAAATATTCCATTCTTTAGCTTCATATTCGCCCGAAAGCGGGGTGCGGGTTCAGAATGTTGATACGCCGGGAACGATTTAATAAGAAATCTTACCTGCAATTATCGCCATATATCGTCTAAACAATTTGTTACGCAACTAGATATTGTGCTTGCGTTAAACATTTTTTGGTATTACATTAATCGGTAGAGCCGTACAGGTGCGCTTGTTCGACGAATAAACATACAATTTATCTGTTCGATCTTTCATCCTAGTCGGTGCCGAAGCTTATAGGAGGTTAGAATTTTGCTTACAGGAAGAGTATTGCTTTTGAACTTTTCGTACGAGCCGCTCGGCACGGTCGGCGTGGCTCGTGCTGTCTGTCTGTGGTTTCGCGGCGCGATCTTTGTCGAGGAAAACGACGGCAGCAATGTATTGCATTCTCCGTCGACCACGTTTCCTGTGCCTTCGGTCGTTCGCCTTCGTAACTACATCCACGTCAAGCGTCACAACCGCGAAACGACGATGAAACGGGCTCGGATCTACATCCGCGACCGCTATCGCTGCCAGTATTGCGGCGAGCATCGTCATGCGAAGGACCTGACGCTCGACCACATTTTCCCACGTGCACAGGGCGGCGAATCGACGCCGCAGAACCTGGTTACCGCGTGCGTTAAATGCAACCAACGTAAAGGCAACCGCACACCCGAACAGGCCCGTATGCCTTTGCTGACATCGCAGAAGTTACTGCGTTTAGGCCTCGATCACGTGCTGCTTTGCCATTACGCCGAAAATCGTCCGGAGTGGAGGAAGTATTTGTTCATGGACGAGATCGAGGAAGAAAAGGTGGCGATAGCCGCTTAAATTGGATCGCGGGCTTCCAGCCTGCGAGGTAAACTTTTTTGCCCGCGAATAACGCGAATAATGCGAATAAAGATCGGTCTTTTATTCGTTTTATTCGCGTTATTCGCGGGCAAAAAACCTTTGGCTATTCAGTTATCTGATTTGGAGAGAATAGGATGAGATTTAAGAACGAAAAAGAGATAGCCGAGGTCATTAGGACATTCGAAGATGCGACGGTCAGCCGCGACGCGTGGAAACACGCCGAACATCTGACGGTGGCTCTTCATTATTTGACGCTGCATGACCTTGAAACCGCCACCGACAAGATGCGAAGCGGCATCTTTAAACTGCTTGGAGCTTTCGGCGTCGATCTGACCAAAGAAATGCCGTATCACGAGACGATGACGGTCTTTTGGATGCGCACTGTTGCCGACTTTAATGCGTCGAGGAACAGTGACCCGATGCTTGCGAAAACTAACGAGATGATCGAGCGTTTTGACAAGGACTATCCACTGCGATTCTATTCGAGGGAGCTTCTGTTTTCCGATGAAGCCCGTGCCCGCTTCGTCGATGGCGATATTGCCGCGCAATAGAAAGATCTCCGTGAGTTCAGGGCGAACTCACGGAGAAGGCTAAAGATGGGGATTACTTTAGCCTTAACTTAATCTCTACTCCAGACCGAACAGTTCCAGATTACTGACGGTTTGCACGACGTTCACGAACTGTGGCGCATAACGGTATCGTTTTGAACTGACCGTTATCAAGTACGTCTGGCCAACCGCAACATTTTCGAACTGGAAGATGCCAAATGACGAGGTCGTCGCGATCCGCCGTATTCCCTGCTCATCGATCAGGCTTACGATCGCGTTTCGCAAAGCCAGTCCCTCGGGCGTGAACACGCGGCCGGAGACTGAGACTCCAACGTTCGCAGGCCCGATCTGGATGTTTCCAGACTGGTAAGAGACCAGTAGCTGCTGATTCGAACCATCCACAACGCTTTGAGGCGTGGGCGTGTTCCCAAACGTCACCGGCGACAGCCCAATATCGGCAAACTGTGCGACCTGCAGCGTGACGATCGCGACGTTACGTGTGCCGGGAGCGTAAGGATTAAGCGAGTTGACCGTGATACCGACTCGTCCGCTGGCTGCTTCGCTGAGATCGAGATTCAACGTTGCGCCCGGCGGCACCCCGTTGCTTAGTACTACCTGAGGGTTGCTGAACTTCGCCGGATCAAAGTTGAAGCTGAAGCTCAGATTCGTCTCGTTACCGTTCGCGTCGATCTCGATCGGGATGGGTACGAGAGCACCCTGCTGGGTCGCAACACTGGCAATTCGGACGATACGATTGGCCGGTGTCGGCGTCGGCGTTGCGGTTGGAGTTGGCGTCGGCGTTGCCGTCGGAGTAGGCGTTGGCGTCGGCGTCGGGGTTGGCGTCGGCGTCGGCGTTGGTGTCGGCGTTGGCGTCGGGGTTGGCGTAGGCGTTGGCGTCGGGGTTGGTGTTGGTGTTGGTGTTGGTGTCGGTGTTGGTGTTGGTGTTGGTGTTGGTGTCGGTGTTGGTGTTGGTGTTGGCGTTGGTGTTGGCGTTGGTGTTGGTGTCGGAACTACAAAGGGGCCAGGGAATTCGAACGCACCTTTGTCCACAGCCGCACCGATTATGCGGCTGAATCCCTCTCCGCGTCCGTCTGTCGCCAGAACCGATCCATCAAATGGATCGACCGCAACCGCGTTGATACCGGCGTTGACTGCCGGGCTGAGAGCTGGGATCAAGTGCGTGAAGACCTTTCCGCCATTATTCGCCAGCGGGCCAAGCTGGGCTTCGACGCCGACGATGTCATTTGTTTGTACGAAGACGCCTCCGGGGAAGCCGCCGCTGTTGTGGATAAGGTTTCCGCCCGCAGAGGCAACCGCTCCAGTGCCCGACTGGGCGATATCGATAGCGCTCGGGGCCAGATTATTGGAAACGATCGTGTTTCCGAGATTAACAGGACTGGTAGCGCGAATACCGCCGCCGCTTCCGTTGAGCGTGCGATTGAACGCAACGGTAGAGTTCCGAATGGTATTGCCCGCGCCGCCCAGACACATCGCACCGGTTCCATTTGTCGCGGAGGTATTTGTGTTCGTACTCACGGTTGTGTTCGCCATGAAAAGCGTTGAAGCACCGAGATTTTGCAGGGCAGCACAACTTTCAGCCGAGTTGTTGTTTATCGTGGAGTTGATTATCCGATGCGTACCGCCCTGGAGTTCAACCGTTGAGAGTACCGCTTGGTTATTTCTGACAGTGACGGTGTTAAGCGTCAGGTTTGAGGCCCCGATAAGATAGATCGCGCTCCCGCGACCTGCCGTCCCCGCTCCTTCCGCTCGACCGTTGGCTAAAGTTAGGCCCGAGAACGTAACGTTTGATCCGGAGCTGATCTGGAACAACCGATGCGTGTCGCCGCCGGAAATGACCAATGTATCCGACTGCAGACCGGGATACCCGATTATGTTCACATCGTTGCTGCTAATAAGGATCTCGCTAGTGGTCGTCATCGTGCCGAATACATTGGCGGCCATCCTAACGTTATCGACGCCGGGATCATTATCCGCCGCAAGTACGGCTTCGCGCAGACTGCAGTCGATATCGCACGAGCCGTCGTTTGTGTCGGCAAGCTTTGAAACGAACAGATCGCTTCCGCCCGACAGGTCCTCGAACGCACCTTTATCGACCACGCCGCCTGAAACCCTTGGAAAAGCGGGACCGCGTGCGTCCTGAGTAAGCGGCGTATTCAAAAATGGATCAACTGCGACCGCTGCTATCCCGGTATTGATCGCCGGGCTGCCGGCTTGAAGCGGGTGCGTGTCGATAGGATGGCCGCCCTGTCCGGAGTTGCGCGGCGCGAGCCTCGGGTTCTGGCCAACCGTATCGCCAGCTTGCGCAAAAGTAGCAGGCGGCAGTGCTCCGAGTGCGCCGATCAGGTTTCCACCGACCGAGGTGATGGTTCCGCCGTTATTCTCAATATCAACATTTCCGGGCGTGTCATTGCGGGCTACTATCGTATTGCCGATCTCAAGAGTGCCTCCGGTAACTCCAAATCCGCCTACACCATTGCCGTCATTGTCAGTGATAGTCGAATTTCGCACCTCCGCGGTGCCCGAAACGCATATCGCACCGTTATTGGGCATTCCGGCAAGGTCGGAGTTGCCGCTGACCGTGACATTCGCGATGTACGATTGACCGGCATTGATGTTGATGGCTCCGCAGTTATTGGCCTGGTTCCCGGTAAATGACGAGTTCAAAATCCGATGAATGCCGGTTCTCAGATAAAGAGCCCCGCCGGAGCCGGCGGAATTCGACCGAAAAGCTACCCGATTGAGAACGATATTTGTCGCATTTTCTGTCTGGATCGAACCGCCGCCATTTGGCACGCCGCCGCCGGACCCGTTGCCCTGGACCAGGATCATATTTCTAAGGTTGAACGTTGCTCCAACAACTAAGAAATGACGGCTGGAGTTCGAACCCGACAGAAATACGACGTTCGTTCCGTCGAGATCGCCATCAATGGTCAAGGATTTATCAATAAGGATCTCAGTTCCTCCGAGGGTGAACGTTTGCCCGACGAGTTGCGGGCTAAAAACGACTGTGTCGCCCGGGTTCGCGACGTCAACGGCTTCGCGAAGGCTGCAGTCGGCGTTGCACACGCCGTCATTGCTGTTTGTCGATTTGGTTACTGTTAGCGTTGCCGCGTTTACACCGGCAATAAAGATAACGGTTGAAAATACGGTAAGTAAGATATTAAAGAATGTGTTTTTCATGACGATCTCCCCAATTTCATCATCGGCCTCTGATCGGCCTCACTTATCAATGCGGACGCCGACCGCAAAAGCTATCATCAGAAGAATATTTTTTTGCCTTTACGCAAAAAGATCCCTGCCACGGTGTTCTCAATTCACCGGACAGGGATCTTCTTTTCAGAACCTGCTGCTATCGGACTTTCTGAACCGCGGGCAGCAGCAACCCGATTAGGATCGTTTGTCCGCCCACTTCGTTGACCAATTCAAATGAAGGAGGAAATACCTCGCCCAATGGGGCTGAAGACGCTCCGTCAAAAGTCAGGGTCATCTCGACACGAGTCCGCTGAACGCTCGAAAACGTCTCTCCCGCGTTTGCCAGGTGCCCTCTATCAATATCGATCTGTTGAAACGCCCCAGGTCGGATAGGTCCGAAAGGGATCTCAAACAGAACCTCGCCCGAGCCGCTGAAAACCTTCACGTGGCCGCCGCGCACAGTTCGGACGCTTCCATCCGCTAAAACCGGGTTGACGATCCCGACTCTGATCGACTGCCCAGGAGCGACACTGATGGGAGTGCTTAAAAACCGCGCTTCACGCGGATTGCCGTTGCCCTGAGCCGACACGTTATGCACCGCAGCGACGGTGATAAATGCCGAGAAAATTAATGCGACGGCCACATGCCGAAGAGCGATGCTGCTATTCATGATTCCTTTTAACATATTTCGTTTCTCCTGACTTTTGATCGTTTTTTGATCCCAAATAAAAATTGAGGGGCTGTCCCCCGATAATGAATGCGGTGAATCGCGGCAAAACCTATCATCCGAATAAATATTTTTTTAGGAAGCCCCGAATGATGTTAGAAGGACCGCTGCGCTTGCGTACCGGGAGACCGTTTCACGGTATTTAAACTCGGACGGGCTTCGATGCGTGTTCTTGTGATAAAATGGGCATTTCCGGATTGACCGATGCCGATCGACCCCCAACAAGAAGTAACCGAGCTTTTGCAGCGGTGGAGTGGCGGTGACCGCGACGCCTTTGAGCAGCTCACCCCGATCATCCATGCGGAGCTGCACAAGATCGCTCACCGTTACATGAACCGCGAGCGGGACGGGCATACTTTACAGACGACGGCACTTGTAAATGAAGCTTACATGCGTCTGATCGATTGGAAATCTGCGAAATTTGAGAATCGAGCTCACTTCTTTGGTGTTTCCGCGCAGTTAATGAGGCGAATCCTCGTGGATTTTGCCCGAAAACGGCCAAAACAGGGCGATCGACCAGTGAATCATGTGACACTCGAGGAAGCATTTGAGGTAACGGCCGGAAAAGACGCCGACCTTGTCGCTCTCGACGAAGCACTTACGGAACTCGCAAAATTTGACGCCCGCAAGGCGCAGATCGTCGAACTCAAATTCTTTGGCGGACTTAGTGTTGAGGAAATGGCAGAGGTCTTGAAAGTCGCACCGATCACCGTCATGCGGGAATGGCAGAAAGCGAAGGCGTGGTTGTATCTTCAGTTGAGTAACGCGGGATGAGGAGTTTGTTCATTGGGTCATCGGATCATTGAGTCATTCTCCCGAAGCGGGGTTTCTCAAAATGAAACATTGAATAAATGACCAAATGACTCAGTATTAATTCTACGTGGACCCGAATCGTTGGAAACAGATCGACGAATTAGTTGACGCAGCACTCGATCTGCCCGAAGATAAACGCGCCGAATTTATCGAGGAAAAGTCGGCCGGCGACCACGAACTTCGAAAGGCAGTTACCCAACTCCTGAAAGCTCAAAACGAGACGAATGATTTTCTACAGCATTCCGCAATGAAGGTTGTTGCAAAGGCGATCGCTGACGAGACTCCTGTAAGATCATCCGTCTCGCTCGTTGGCCAGCAGATAGCGACCTACAGAATAGAAAAACTTCTCGGAGCAGGCGGAATGGGTGAGGTTTACCTCGCCTACGACGAAAAAATGAGGCGCAACGTCGCGCTCAAGATCCTTCCTCTCGAATACGGTAAGAATGACGAGCGTGTGAAACGCTTCGAGATCGAGGCTCGAGCAATTTCGTCCATTAACCATCCGAATATCGTAACCATCTACGACGTCGGCAATCACGAAGGCATCAACTACATTGCCACCGAGTTCGTTGAAGGCAAAACGCTTCGCGAGTTGATCGGCGGCAAATTCAAGCTTCGCAACGTGATGGCCAACTCGATCCAGATCTGCGATGCACTCTCCGCCGCCCACGCCGAAGGGATCATTCATCGTGATATCAAGCCAGAAAACATCATGATCCGGCCGGACGGGTATGCCAAGATACTGGATTTCGGTGTAGCAAAACTTAGCGAGGTCGGCTTTGAGTCGATAGCACGGTTCGGGAATACGACAAAGGGCATGATCATTGGTACTCCGGGCTATATGTCGCCTGCCCAGATCGCGGGCGACGCGATCGACCATCGGACCGATATATGGAGTTGCGGCGTGGTTCTCTACGAATTCATCACCGGAAAGAACCCATTTAAAGGAGCGAAACGCCAGGAAACCTTCGAGGCAGTACTGTCGAAAACGCCACCGCCCGCGAGTTCTTTGAATCCTGACGTCCCGGAGGAACTCGATATCGTTCTCGCCAAGATATTCTCGCGAAACGACAAAGATTGCTATGCAACCGCCGCCGATCTAAGGGCCGATCTGAAGGCCATCAAACGCGAACTGGATTCATTCGATACCAGCGACCTTCACTCGAGTTCCACGCTGGCGATGCGCCGCGCGCGTAACAATCGCCGGCCGTATTATTACGCCTCGGCCGCGGCGGTTCTCCTCGTTTTTCTGCTTGCCGGAGCCTACTTTATCGCGTCTACGATGTTCTCACACACCGGCCCCGATTGGACGAAAGCGACCAACAACCCCGTAACCAACCAAGTCGGTACTGAATATTATCCGTCGCTCTCGCCGGACGGCAAAGACGTTGTTTACGCGGCTGAGGAGAATGGACAGTTCGACATTTTCTTGCTCCGAGTCGGGGGCAAAAAGGCCGACAATCTGACCTTGAATTCGCCGGAAGACGATACGATGCCGGCGTTTTCTCCGAAGGGCGATGTCATCGCGTTTCGCTCGGACCGTGAGCCGGCAGGGATCTACACGGTTGAAACATCGGGCGAAAACTTAAAGCAGATCACCGATTTCGGTTATCACCCGTCATGGTCGCCTGATGGGAAGCATATCGTCGTCAGCACGTGGGGCCGAGACCAACCAACGGTTCGCCCGGGGCCAAATATGTCGCTGCAGGTGGTGGACGTACAGAGCGGCGAAAAACGCATTTTGACCAACATCGAGGCGACCCACCCAACGTGGTCGCCGAACGGGCATCGGATCGCCTATTGGTTCTACACAGGCACCTACGGGAGGCGCGACATAGCGACTATTCCAGCCGAAGGCGGCGAGCCCGTTGTTGTCGCAAAAGACTTCGCCGTGTCGAACTGGAATCCAGTGTGGTCGCCCGATGGCAAGTTCCTTTATTTTGTCAGCAGTCGCAGCGGGACTATGAACTTCTGGAGGGTGGCAATAGACGAAAAAACGGGCGAAACACTTAGTTCGCCCGAACCCGTCGTTACGCCGTCGAGTTTTAGCCGGCACATCGCTTTCTCACGTGACGGCAAGCGAATGGCTTACGTGCAAACTCGAAATTCCTCCAACATTCAGGGAGTGAACTTCGACTCGGCCACGATGCAGCCCGTTGGAGAACCTTTCTGGATCACAAAGGGCGACCGCGAGATCGCTCGGGCGGAACTTTCGCCGGATGGAAGCCGGTTCCTTATGCGGCTGATCCGGCCCATACAGGACGACATAGTGACGGTTGGCGCCGACGGAAACGACTGGCGCGATGTGACGAACGACGAACCGTTCGACCGATATATCCGCTGGTCGCCGGACGGCAAAAAAATGGCCTTCGGTTCCGATCGAAATGGCGGCGGGCAAACATGGGTCTGCAATGCCGATGGCACCGGAATGAAGCAGCTTACCTTCGATAATCTTCCCGGCTGGGCACCTGGCTTCCCTGTCTGGTCGCCGGATGGGTCAAAACTCGCGGTTTTCCTGAAAGATACCGCGTTTCTTATCGACCCTCAGACAGGCGATAAGCTGTTCACACTACCGTCCGCGCCCGAAGCCGAGGGGCTCATCCCTTGGGATTGGTCGCCCGACGGCAAAAAACTTCTCGGTGTGGCCGTTGTCCGGCCGACCCGTCAGATCGGATACTATTCGTTCGACACAAAATCCTACGAGTACATCGCTCCCTTGAAATCGACGATCCCTGTCGCGTGGATGCGTGACAGTCGCCATGTTATTTATTCCACCGGATCGAAGATAATCATTGTCGATTCGGTGACAAAGAAGTCGAGAGAGCTTTTTACAAATCCCGCCGTAGACATCCGTGCCCCGTTCGTGAGCCATGACGGAAAATTGCTCTACTACACTGCGGCAATAAATGAATCTGACATCTGGATGCTCGAACTTGCCACGGACAAACCCTAAAAAATCGCCCAACCAGTGATAGTTTTTCCAACCTTCCAACGCACTTGTTAATGAAGGGCGTCATTCTTCGCCCTATTAATAAATCATTTATAGCGAAAATCTAATTTTTCGCGATTCGGAGGAAAGGATGGGAACTATACATTATTTTCAGAGACTCGCTCTATTTTCAGTTTTCTTTGCCGCCACAATGATGCTGGCGGCGACATACGGATTTGCAGCAAGCGGCCCGCAGAAGTACATCGGGTTCTGGCGGCCAGGCGCTGGTGAAAGCAAGGTCGTTCAGTTCGACACGTGGGAAGAATTCACGGAGAGTTGGGAAGACCTAAGCAAGAAGGGCTTGCGGCTGCAGGACCTCGAGATCGTCAAAGGCAATGACGAGATCATTTATACGGCGACTTACGTTCGCGGCAACAATAAATACGCCCTGCTCGCCTACGACAATTTCGACGATTTCGCCGAGAACTACAAAGAAATGCTCGATGACAAGCAGATGCAGCTCATCGACGTCGAGGTCGTGCCTTCTGGCGGCAAGAACTTCTACGTTGGTGTTTGGGATGCAGGAACCGGCGGTTCGGCAATGTACATGTACAACAACTGGGGCTCATTCATCGATCAATGGAACACGCTCGCTAAGCAGAATCGGGTACTGATCGATATCGAAGCATTCGAGAGCCAGGGCAAGGTTTGGTATGTCGGTGTTTGGCAGAACGGCAAGGGCGGCGAACAGCGGCTTTATAATACGGATTCGTTCTCGGAATTTGATGCTAAGTTTCGCGAATTTAATAAAGAGGACCTGCGGCTGATCGACGTAGATATCGTCCGCAATGCCGGCGTTAAGAAGTATGTCGGCGTTTGGAACAAAGGTAACGGCGGCCAGTACTTCGGCGTTTTCGACACGATCTCGCAGGTGAAGAACAAGAACACCGAACTCAACGGCATCAAGCTCGACCTGATCGACATTGCAATGATCGAAGATCCGCTTCCGAAGCCTAAACCTACTCCGGCTCCGCAGGGCAAACCCGCGAAGAAACCGGGTGATGCCCTCGATTTCAACGCCGACGGCCCGAAGAAAAAAGATCCGACGACTGGCATCGAATTTCCCGCCAACATGCCGGCGATCGTCTTCCCCAACTTCGAAGGCTGTAACGCGAGCGACCGAGCCGCTGTCGAAAAAGCCTGGGCGATGGCTCATCATGCCGCGTGGCGGTCGGTTCAGCTTTTCCGCCATCTCGACAATGCGGGCGACAAACGCGATGACCTTTGGGCATTCGGATACGTCAATTATTCGAACAAAGACGACTACATGGCCAAGAATTTTTCGCCCAAGGCATGGTTCGGGAGCTATGAGGGCGGAACTTACCGGTACGATTATATCCGTGACGCAGTCTTCATGAACTGGGAAAGCCGTTTCCAGAAAAAGATGACGTATAAGTGCCGCCGAAACGATAGCGGAGCTCACCCGTGCTATCTGGAAAACCCAGGCACAAACCGGCCGCCTTCGGCAAATCACATCGTCAACGGCACGGTCAACGTCTGCAACCGATTCTTCGACGACAAATCGCCCGACGACCAGATACGGACCGTACTTCACGAACATTTCCACTGGCTCGCACCGAAAGGCCTCGCCATTCTGGACACGCACACGCATTGGGACCGAAACAGCAAAGGCAGATGCCGGGCAACGACCGAGAAAGGGTACGGTTACGAAGCCATCCACTTCGCTCAATCGGACGGATGCTGGAATGACACGAAATGGCACAAAGGCGATGCCGCCCGTAACAACGATAACTATGCCTACATGATCCGGAATCTCGGTGCTGCGGTATACTCAGGCAGATTAAAGAAGTTCGGCGACTAAAAATGCGGATCGAGAGGCTAGCTCTCTTTCGATACATATTTGATTTCGCGGCCTCTGCTTTCAAAATAAAGCACGGGGCCGCGAATTCTTTTCGAGCAAAGGAGGTCACGCTGAGAAGCTTGAGCAAGACGGATTGTGTATATAACGACGTCGTCGTTTATTATTAGACCTTTGATATATGTTGAGATTCTTTAACACTCTATCGCGTCAGGTCGAGGACTTTCAGCCTATCACCGAAGGCAAGGTGCGGATGTATATCTGCGGGCCGACGGTTTGGAATTTCGCCCACATCGGGAATTTTCGCACCTTTATTTTTGGTGACATTCTGCGACGATACCTGAAGTTCAAAGGCTACGAACTGACGCACGTGATGAACCTGACCGATATCGACGACAGGATCATTAACGAAGCCGCGGCTCGGAATATAACGATCGACGAATTCACCGAGCCTTTCGCTCGATACTTTCTTGAAGATTTTGACGCTTTGGGCAATGAGCGGCCCGAGATCATCCCGCGGGCGACCCATCATATTCCGGAGATGGTCGAGATCATTTCGACTCTGCTCGAAAACGGCCACGCTTACGAATCGGATGGTTCGATCTATTATCGCATCGCTGCGTTTCCGGAGTACGGCAAGCTCTCAAAGATAAGCTTTTCCGGCAACATCGCCGGCGGCAGCGACCGCATCGATACCGACAAATACGACAAAGAGGACGCACGCGATTTTGCCTTGTGGAAACTCGTTGGACCTGATGACGAACCCGGCTGGGACGCTCCATTCGGACGCGGCCGGCCGGGCTGGCATATCGAGTGTTCAGCAATGTCGATGAAATATCTCGGCGAAACCTTCGACCTGCACGCGGGCGGCCAGGACCTTCAGTTCCCGCATCACGAAAATGAGATCGCCCAAAGTGAAGGTGCAACAGGGAAGCTGTTTTCAAAATACTGGATCCACAGCGAATTCCTAAAGATCGATGACGTGACAATGTCGAAATCGAAGGGTAACTTTTTCACCTTTCGTGACCTCCGTGAACAGGGCTATTCGCCGCTGGCGATTCGTTACACGCTGCTTTCCGTGCCGTATCGAAAGCAGTTGAATTTCACCTTCGAAGGTCTACAGGGTGCCGAATCGACCGTCGAACGGCTTCGGAATTTCAGGCAGTTGGTTCGCGAGGCCGGGCCGTCCGCAAGCAGCGCGAGAGAAGGCGATGCGGCTGATGCGGCGCTCATTGCGCTACGGAAATTCGAGGCTGCTATGGATGACGATCTGAATACTGCTGCGGCTCTGGCGGCAGTTCACGATATGGTCCGCGAAGTGAACATCATCCTCGCCGCCGATGGTTTGACCGACGATGAACGGTCGACCGTTTTGGACGCGATCGAAAAATTCGATGCCGTTCTCGGAATATTTGGTGTGGAGGAGAATCTTTCGCTCGACGCCGAGATAGAAGCTCTGGTAGAAGAGCGGCAGGAAGCAAGGCGAAACCGCGATTTCGCTCGGTCCGACGAGATCCGCGACCTTTTGGCAGAAAAAGGTATCGTTCTTGAAGACACCAAAGACGGCGTTCGCTGGAAGCGGAAGTAGTTTTCTTCAACGCTCCATTAGATAAGCGCCGATCTGCTCTCCGCCAGATTCTGCGCGCCTGCGGTCGCTGATCCGATAACCTTTCACCGAAAGGTTTCGGATCGGCGGTTCATTTTCGCTGACCACTTTGCCGCGAACGAACAGCCAAAACTTTTCGTCATTGAGTGAGGCGATATCAACGGATGCCACTTCATCAAACCCGCGGGGAAGGAAATAGGCTTTATCTTCGCGAATCCCGTCAATTCCTGTCAGCTTTCGAACTAAGGTTCTTTGTGCCGGGATTCGCCCTTCGAACCATAACTGATAGGCGATCAGGTCCTCCACCGCGTAAACCGGAAGTTGACTCGCGCCGAGGTCGCGGCTGAGCGATGCAACCTCACACCAGGACGCCCGCGATCGCTCGGATGCAGAACTGACAATCGCGGCTGATACAAAAAGCACCAGAAAGCCGACAGTCATAACGCGCTTTATCGTCTGTCCCGGGTTTCCTAAGACGATGGCCCCAATCAGCAAGTAGATCGGAGCAAAAACAATAATTAAATGCCGCGTTCCCCAGATCGAGTAGGGAGTGATCCAACTGACCGCAAACGCCGCTATCAAAGGTACGAACGCAAACGCCGAAAGGACCAGGACATTGCGCGAATCACGAATCCCGTTCGCGGCAATGGAGCTCAGCGTGCCAATGACGACCAGAAGGATCAAAGGAACCGTGACCCACCAGATAGAAACGGGCTCGGATGTACTTGTTTGAAAATACAGCGGTTCAGTCAGATTAAGTATAAACTTAATTACTTCGCCCGGGCCCGGGCGTGATATCCATCCAATGTTCTGCTGTAATCCCTCGCTTTTGCTAGAAGCACTCCAAACAACGAGGATCCATGGGATGAACAGAGCGAATTCGATCGCCGCCATCGCTAGGATCGATCTTAGTTTCTCGCGAAATAAGAATGCCGCGATCAGCACTTCTGCCCCGATCACGAACCACGCGAAATAATGCGTGTATACGAGTATCAAATTGATCGCCGCCAGTAATCCCAAGCCATGACCGCGATTTAGGTACCGAACAAATATCCACGCGGAAAACAGGCTCAGGCAAAGCATGAGGCTATACATTCTGACCTCGATCGAATACTTTAAGACAGTCCCGCTAAATACAAGAAAACACAAGGCAAACAGATAGCTGTTAAAGTTAAACTTCAACTCCTTCGCCAGCAGCGAAAAAGGGATAAGAGCTGTTATCCATAAAAGGATCGGAAGCGTTCGCAGCCACATCAATCCCTCACCGCCGGCGGCTATCCAGACTTTTAGAATGAAATAAAAGAACGGCGGATGGATAAGATCGAGGGCGATGAAAGAGAGAAAATTACTCCAAGGCTGGGTAGCGGCATGGACGCTGAATATCTCGTCGAACCAGAGACACTCGCCAAGAGATGTTGTGATGCGAAGGGCGAGCCCCAGAATGATCACCAGCGACACGAGGCTAATTTTCGCTGCGCGTTCACCGGCCATCGCTACAGCACCACGCCATCACACAGTTTGCCGTCGATGCTTGTGTAGTGAAGCTGTACTTCTTTGAACGTGTCGGTATCGCGGCAGTAGGAGATGCATCGATTGAAGGGTTTTGAGTAGATATGAATGCTTACGGCTCGTTCGCCAAATTCGGCAAGATTTAGCACCTGATGGATCGGCTCCTCAAGTTCGACCTTTGCGGCAAGACAATCGGAAAGCTCGAACGAATCGGTTTCGATGAGTCGGCAATGGCCTCGGCCTTCGTCCATCTCTGCGACGGCGAAGTTCTGCCCTTTAAGCCGGCCGATCGGCACGGTCATCCAGCATTTCTGGTCGGAATGGTCGTGTACTCTCGAAGCCTGGCCAAGCTCCCAGCAGACGGCCATTACTTCAAAACGCTCATTCTTGTGAATAAGATTTCGAGTGTAAAACTTCTCGCTCCAGTGAAAATAACGAGTTATCGAATCGACATCCACCGGATTCCTCGAAAGAAAACCGTAAACACGGTCGCAGGTAAAATCCTGCTCGGGCATCTCTCTCAACCCATCAATGATATTGTGAATGGAATGGACCGCCATCGCTCTTTCTCACGGCTATTTTTCTGCTTATTCAGCGAAAAGTCAACGCCTAGCTAAGCCTCGCAACGGTTCAAAAGTGAAACTTTTGCTTAAACGGGCCGCACTCGCCTATAATACTTGAAAACGAAGGTCAGACCATTCGAGCTATTAATTCCTACGGGGGATCGAAATTTGTCAAAAGCTGCAACACGTCAGAAACCGGCTGCAAAAGCCGCAAAAACCGCTACGAACGGCAACGGAAATAAAGCCGCATCGAGCAAGCCCGCTGCCGCGGTGAGCGAGTTTCAAGATGTCGACAACGCACAAGCCGAGTATATCGCTCGCCGGGCGTCTCAACTCGAAGCGATCAAGAAAACCGACAAGAAAGTGCTTCGCGAGATGCTTTATCAGATGGTGCTCGGACGACGCTTTGAGGAAAAATGCGCCGAGGTTTACCGTATGGGAAAGATCGGCGGCTTTTGCCATCTTTACATCGGGCAAGAGGCGATCGGCGTCGGCTCAATGATGGCACTCGAGCCCTCGGACATGGTCATTACGTCGTATCGTGACCACGTTCAGGCGATGATCAAAGGAATGTCGCCTGAAAGTGTGATGGCCGAGCTTTATGGCAAAGAAGGCGGCTGCGTAAAGGGCAAAGGCGGCTCGATGCACATGTTCTCGAAAGAACTGGAATTCTACGGCGGGCATGGTATCGTCGGCGGCCAGATCGGCGTTGGAACCGGCATGGCTTATGCTGCGAAGTACAAGGGAACGGGGCAGGTCGTGCTTTGCTTTTTTGGCGAAGCTGCGGTAAATCAGGGTATATTTCACGAATCACTTAATATGGCCCAGTTGTGGAAACTTCCCTGCATCTACATCTGCGAAAACAACCAGTACGGCATGGGCACTTCGCAGGCTCGTGCAATGAGTACTCGAAATATCGCTAAGAAAGCTGACGCTTTCGAAATGGCAAACGAATTCGTCGACGGGATGGACGTCATGGCTGTTCGCGGTGCGACTCGTCGGGCTATTGAACGAGCCCGTAAAGATGGATCGCCGACGCTGCTTGAGGTCAGGGCGTATCGCTACATGGGGCATTCGATGTCGGACCCGGGCAATTATCGAACGCGTGACGAGATCCTAAAATATCAGGAACGCGACCCGATCGTATTATTTAAGGACAGCCTTAAAGAATCGAAAGTATTGAGCGAAAAGGACTTTGAGAAGATCGAGCAGGAGGCGAACGAAGCTGTCGACCGTGCTGTGAAGTTTTCTGATGAGAGTCCGTATCCGAGCGAGAGTGAGTTGCTGACAGACGTCCTTGCTTAACCGCTGCGAAGATCAATTTTAACGTTATGGCAGTTTTGACCATCCGCGATGCTTTAAATGAAGCGCTTCGCGAGGAAATATTGAGGGACGAGAACGTTTTCGTCATGGGTGAAGAGGTCGCTGAGTACGACGGTGCCTACAAGGTAACTCGCGGGCTTTGGAAAGAGTTTGGCGACAAACGTGTTGTCGATACGCCTATTACGGAACTCGGTTTTGCGGCGGTTGGCGTCGGTGCCGCGATGGCAGGGTTAAGGCCCGTGATCGAGTTCATGACATGGAACTTCTCGATCCTTGCGGCTGATCAGATCATCAACCATGCTGCGAAAATGCTCTACATGTCGGGCGGACAGTTCAAGGTGCCGATCGTTTTTCGCGGACCTAACGGCTCGGCCTATCAGGTTTCCTCGCAGCACTCGCAGGCACTCGAGGCTTTTTACGCGAATTTCCCTGGATTGAAGGTTGTCATGCCCTCAACTCCGGCCGATGCAAAGGGCTTGCTCAAGTCCGCGATCCGCGATGACAATCCGGTTATGTTCCTCGAGCAGGAACGAATGTATGGCATCAAGGGAGAGGTGCCCGAGGACGAGGATTTTCTCATCCCGCTCGGCGTTGCCGATATCAAACGCGAAGGCAAGGATTGCACGATCGTCGCTCGTTCGATGACCGTTCCGATGGCATTGCAAGCGGCTGAGAAGATCCAGGCTGATTTTGATGTTTCGGTTGAGGTCATCGACCCGCGAACGATCAAACCGCTCGATGTAGATACTATCGTCGGCTCGGTTAAGAAAACCAATCGCCTCGTCGTCGTCGAAGAATCGCACGAATTTGCCAGCGTCGGTGCCGAGATCTCGCACCAGATAATGGAGAACGCCTTTGATTATCTGGATGCGCCAGTCAAACGCATCTCGACTGCTGAAACCCCGATGCCATATGCCAAGAATCTCGAGGCTCTGGCGTTGCCGAGTGTTGACAGGATCGTGGCGGCTGTAAAAGAGGTTTGCTACCTATAGTCGCGGTGACCGAGTACCGCGTCAGTGGCGATGACTCAGGACGAGATAACAGGATACTTGACCGAGTTAGACCATGAGCTGGCCGAGATAGATGTTGTAGGCGAGATTTGTATTTACGGCGGAGCGGCGATGTGTCTCGCATTCAAGACCCGCCCCTCAACCAAGGATATCGATGCGATTTTCGCCCCGGTTAAGGCTATAAGTAATGCTGCGAGAAAGATCGCCGAGCGACATTCACTTAATATCGACTGGTTGAATTTCGCCGTAAAAATGTTCGTGGTCGATCACGAGCGAACAGTGCTCTTTGATTTTCCGAATTTGAAAGTTTACGTGCCGCCGCCGGACTACCTTTTGGCCATGAAAATTCTGGCGATGAGGGCGGAGAGTTTTGATGTCGACGATGTCCGTTACCTGACACGAGAACTTGGCGTCAATAGTGTGGAAGAATTGACCGAGATCGTAGCTTCCTACTATCCAAACAAAGTCATCGCTCCAGAGAAGATCTTTCAACTCGAAGAGATAATTGAAGGAAGGAAATGATCACGATCGGCGAAACACGGGACAAGATAGCTGCAGATCCCGAAAGCTGGAAATTGCCGTTCTACGATTTTGTAGACGATTTTCGCTGCCATCGCGAAATGAGCGCTTTAGATGGTGGATTTACTAGTTATGACGCGCAGTTCGACGCTTTGCTTGCCTCCACCGTGGAGGCCCTATGCAGCGAGATGGGAAAGGAAGCTCCTATGTGGACAAACGGGATCGGCGCGGCGGAAAAGCCTTTTTTCGTTTCTGGACTCGAGAACTTGAAAGCGACCGCTCTAGTCGAGAGTCCCTTGACGTTCCGAAAGCGTAAGGTATTTGTTACGAGCAGTTTTTTGCAACGTATTTAGATTGATCATATGGCTGAAAAATTCTTAATGCCGAAACTCTCGCCGACCATGGAGGAAGGCCAGATCGCTCGTTGGGTAAAGAACGAGGGTGAAAATTACGATGCCGGCGAAACGTTGGCTGAGGTCGACACCGACAAGGCGACGATGGAAATGACCGCCCTCTCGGCGGGCACGCTGCTCAAGATTATAAAAGGGGCCGGCGACACCGCCGCTCTCGGCGAAGCGATCGCGATCATTGGGAAAGCGGGCGAAGATATTTCAGGCCTGCTGGCGGAGGTTTCCTCGAACGGATCGGCAAAGTCAGAACCACCTGCGTCAGCCGGTGGCAATGAAGCCGAGGCGTCAGCTCAGCAGGAAATGAAAGCGGACGTTGCGGTCGCGGCCGAACCTTCGAAATCACAGGCTCCAATGCCGCCCGCTAACGCAGGCGGTTCAGACAGGCTGATCGTTTCGCCCATCGCTGCTAGAATGGCGGCGGAAAACGGTATCGATCTTAAGTCGATATTCGGCTCGGGCCCGAACGGACGCATAATCAAACGCGACATCGAGGCAGCAATGGAAGCCGGGCCCGTAGCGGCCGGACAGCCAGCACGCTCATTTACGGCCTCGACCATTGTCGGTGCGGCGGGTTATACGGAAGAAACAACGTCGAAGATGCGTCAAGTCATCGCTTCGCGACTCGCAGAATCGATCGGTCCTATCCCGACGTTTTACTTAACGGTCGAGATCGAGATGGACAACGTTCTCGAACTTCGCAAGGCGGTGAACGCATCGATCCCCGATGACCAGAAGATCAGCGTAAACGACATCATTGTCAAAGCCGCCGCGATGGCGCTGATGAAGCACCCGTGGGCAAATTCCTCTTATCAGGATAAGACGGTGCGGTTCTACGACCAGGCCGATATTGGCGTTGCGGTCGCGATCGAGGATGGTCTGATCACGCCGGTGATCCGGGGCGCAAACCTGAAGGGCTTTGTTGAGATATCAGCCGAGATCAAGGACCTCGCAGCAAAAGCGAAGGCAAGAAAACTTCAGCCCGAGGAATACACCGGAGCAACGTTCTCTATCTCGAACCTCGGAATGTTCGGCATCAAGGAATTCACGGCGATCATTAACCCGCCGGAAGCCGGGATATTCGCTGTCGGAGCTGCAACACCGATGCCGGTCGTTCGCAATGGAGAGATCGTCGTTCGCTCCATAATGAACGTCACGATGTCTTGCGACCATCGCGCGATCGACGGTGCTACGGGAGCAAAATTCCTGCAAACGTTCAAGCAAATGCTCGAAAATCCGGGCATGATGCTGGCGTAAACCTTGCGTCTTCTTGGCGTTCTTTGCGGTCTTTGCGTTAAGAAAAACTTTTAACGCTAAGACCGCAAAGTTCGTTAAGACGCGGTGAAACCAACCCTCGATAAACCCGACGATACAACGGCGCCGTATTTAGCCTTGCTTGGAGTACAGGTGTGCTTCGGCTCGATCGCCGTGATCGGAAAGGTTGCTCTTGCCGTCATCCCGCCGGTTGCTCTTGTCGGTTTTCGCGTCGGAATAACGGCGACGGTTCTCTTCGCGGTGCAGGCGTTTCGCGGGCGTATCTGGCTCAAAGAGCGCACTGATTACTTAAAATTTGCACTGCTCAGCGTCGTAGCGGTAACGGCAAACCAACTTCTGTTCGTCACCGGCCTTTCACTTACCAAGGCTTCAAACACATCGCTTCTCGCCGTCACGATACCGATCTTCACGATAACGGTGGGGGCCATTCTAGGCAAAGAAATTCTGCGGGGACGAAAGACGGTCGGCATCCTTCTCGCCGCAGTCGGGGTTGTCATCCTTATCGATCCGCGAAATGCCTCGTTTTCAAGCGAGACGACGATCGGTGACTTGCTTATCGTACTCAATTCCTTGTCATACGGAATCTATGTCGCAATATCAAAGGATATCGTCACGCGCAACGGAGCCTTTCGGTCGATCATGTGGATCTTCATATTCGCATCCGTGATCTGCGTGCCATCGGGACTTTTTTCGTTATCAAATGTCGATGTCGGGAGTGTAGAGATATCGATGTGGCTCATCGTTTTGTACATTGCGATCGGGGCTACGACGGCACCTTATTTCTTGAATGCGTGGGCGTTAGCCCGCGTCGATCCATCGACCGTGGCTGTGTTCGTTTATCTCCAGCCACTGATCGGATTTGTACTCGCGGCCGTTTTCATCGGTGAACAGATCGACATGAAGTTTGTTGTCGCGGCGACCCTGATTTTTATTGGATTGTTTTTGGTGATAAAGAAATTCGCTCCTGTCGAAACTTAGGGTTGCATTTTGCGTAAAATCGGCATCTAATCGACGAGAACACAAAAATGGCTACACAGATCAATCAGATCGACGACCAGGAAAATGGAACGTCGACACTCCGCGTAGAAGGCGAACTACTTGGCGAAGACGCCTCACTGCTCGAGCGCATCGGCGTACAGATCCGCGAAATGACGGGCAATCGAATAATCATCGACGTCGCCGACCTCGATTTCATGGACAGCGAAGCCGCGCCGATCCTTCGTCGACTCGATCGCCTCGAAGGTTTCAGCCTCCAGGGCATGGAGATCTTTCTACAATCCGTCATCAACAATGTGGAACGACACACTGTCTAACTGACTTTTTCCGAGAAACGAATTACATTGTTAGGGATGACGACGAAAGAGATCGCCGAATTTCTTGGCGCCGAGTTGGTTGGCGATCCCGAAACAATGATAACCGGCATTGCATCGCTGGAATCGGCAGCGGCGGGCGACCTGTGTTTCCTTGATAGCGAACCGCTCCTTGCCACAAATGCGTCCGCGATACTCGTGTCGACTTCTTTTTCGCATCGATCTGAGAAAACGCTCTTAAAGATAGCTAGTCCCAAGCTCGCATTCTCAAGAATTTCCCATCAGCTTTGTCGTTCGCCCAAGAAGAGCGGTTGGAATGCGACGGCGCAGCTTCCTGCAACCGGTAACGTAAAAGCGCGTTTCATAGGCCAGCACGTCTCCATCGGAAGCCATTGCTGGATCGAAGACGATGTTGAGATACATGCGGGAGTCCGAATTGGCGACAAAGTCGAGATTGGTCGAGCGACGGTTATTTATTCGAACTGTGTCATCTATAACGGCGCAAAGATCGGAAACGGCTGCGTGATACACGCCGGCACCGTCATTGGTTCGGACGGGTTCGGTTACGTAAAGGACGAAAACGGCGAGCACGTCCAGTTTCCGCAAGTTGGTTCCGTTGTGATCGGCGACAACGTTGAGATCGGTGCTAACTGCACAATAGACCGAGGCTCGCTAGGAGTAACGGAGATCGGCGATGGAACAAAGATAGATAACCTCGTCCACATCGCCCACAACGTCAAGATCGGGAAGCGCGTCCTGATAGCCGGCCAGTCAGGCATCGCGGGAAGTACCGTTATCGAGGACGATGTCGTTATTGCCGGCCAAGTAGGGATCTCGGATCACGTGACGATCAAGACCGGAGCCATCATTGGTGCTAAGACATCAGTCTTTCCTCACACAGACCTTCCGTCCGGTTTTTGGATGAGCAATCCCGTGGAACCGGTTCGCGAATACCGCAAACGCATCGCTCGAAGCCGGAGGGCTTCAAAAAAAGACTAATTCCGCAAGAAAAAAGTGCTTAAGCGTTCCTTGATCAAGGGAGAAAAACGCAATGAAACCGCTTCTATTGCTTTTGGTCTTTGGTGTATTCCTGCCTTCGGCCGGTCGCTCGCAGGACAGACCATCATATCTTGCTGAATTTATTTCAACGGCCGATCTGATAATTGTCGCAAAGTGCACACACGTCGGGCCTGTTAATATCATTGGTAAATCCTCGATCAAAGTCGACGTGGTGCACGTTCTAAAGGGAAAACCAATGACGCAGCACAGCTATTCTGGCCGCGGCTTTTTGGAACCGGGAAAATTCTACTTGATCCGTTTTCCGCGGGTGCAGAACGGGAAAGGCTTGCATGGCACTGAACGGAAAGAGGAAACCGTCATCGAGATCTTCTCAGAAGATGAGGCGAAGAAGCTAGATCAATTCTCACTTGAGATTGCCGTCCTTCGCACGACGAACATACGCATCGATCGACTAGAATCGGAGATCAGGAGAATCACCTACGAGCTTGACGAGCTTAAGAAGCTTAAAAAGAACAACTAGGCATTTCACTTCCCGATGAGATGAAAAATGGCCGCCGCGGCTCGCCGACTCGAACTCTCGGCTCCAAGGCGCGCAACAGCGGCGGCCAGATCGGCACGCGTCTTCTCGTTTATTTCCGGGTCGAGCAAGCGAAGTATTTCTGCAGCGGTTGCCGAAGAGCTGAACTCGGTCTGTATCAGCTCTTTCGCTACCTTTCTGCCAGCGATCAGGTTGATCAGCCCATAGTGTTCGACGGAGATCAGCGGCTTTAGAAGTGCATAATTCAAGCCCGACGTTTTGTAAACGATCACCATCGGGGTGCCGAGGATGCCGGTCTCAAGCGTCGCTGTACCGCTTGTTACAATTGCTGCATCGGCCGCGGCAAGTACATCATAGGTGGAATCCTCTGCGATAGTCAGCGACCTCGGCAGTTTCGTTTCGGAGGATGTGATCGAATCTACATCGGCCCGATTCTTCCCAGACCTGACAGCGACGACGAACTGAACGTCTTGCCGTTTCCGCTCGACCACGAGTGCCGATTCGATCATGACAGGCAGGATTCGAACGATCTCATTATGGCGGCTGCCCGGCAGCAGGGCAACGATCGGGATCTCAGGATCCATGCCCAAATCGGCGCAAACTTCTACTTTTGAACGGCCGGCGGCCACTTCATTGGCGAGCGGGTTCCCGACAAACTCGACCCGGTCAAAGCCATGCTTCGCATACCAATCCTTCTCAAAAGGAAGAATGGTGAGCAGTAGGTCGACATATTTCCGCACGGCTCCAACGCGGTACTTTCGCCACGCCCAGAGCTGCGGCGAAATGTAATAAACCACCCGAAAACCCTTTTTTTTCAATGCCTTAGCGAGTTTAAGGTTAAAATCGGGAAAATCCACGAGGACGGCGACATCCGGCTCCTCATTTTCCGCCACTCTCAGCAATGCCTTAAATGCGGACCAAAACATCGGTAGAGCCTTAGCGATCTCCGCGACGCCGACTATCGACATCTCGTCCGAATTGACAACCACTTTCACACCGGCGTCACGCATCCGAGGCCCGGCAGCACCGAAAAACTCAATATCATCACCCGCTCGAAAGCTCCGCATGGCATCGATCAGCCGTTCGGCATGGGCGTCACCAGAAGCTTCACCAGCAACTATCATTACCTTTAGTTTTCGTTCTGGAACCTTCGTCAAGACAGGTAAAATCATACAACCCACGCCGAAAATGACAACTCCAGTCTCCATTCACGGCATCCAACTGTCTTGAATTCGATAAACACGGGCGCAATTGTCCGTTACCTGCTTGCAGAACATGCTCTGTGCCCGTAAAATTGAGTATTTTGAGCTTTCCGACAGCAGCGTTTAATGGCTGTCGTGCGTCTCTACTTTTTGGAGGAACTTTGTGACGATTCGTCTTTCCGTCATTCTTACCGCTATTCTGCTTTTGTTTTCGACGCCTGGTTTCGCTCAGGTCGATTCGCTGATAGCCCAGCTTTCCGACTCTCCATCCGAATCGTTTGCGGGTGGGATGAGCGGAAACGGCCGCTTTATCGTATTTGAATCCACCGGTAATCTTGCAACCGAAAACCCCAGAAACGCAGACGGCAATCTTGAGATATTTCTGTTCGATTACGCTCAGAGAAGGATCTTTCAAATAACTGACACAAAAAGCGTTTTGTTCAACACGCTCGCGGATGCAACGATCCCGAACGTGCGCGTCTCAATTGTTAATACCCGGCCGGTAATTAGTAACGACGGCAAATGGATCGCCTTTAGTTCGAATGCGACGACTTCGCGTCCGAATGCTCCAAACAGCACAAATCCCGGATTCTTTTATGGCGATTCATTCTCTTCGCCCACCCCGACTCCGACGCCTTCACCGTCGCCGACTCCGATCAGCCTTGTAACTCCAACCCCGACGCCGTCACCGTCGCCAACACCGACGCCATCGCCGACCGGAACTCCGACTCCTACGCCGACGCCGACACCAGCGGCAAATCCGCTGACCGCCGATGGAAATCTTGAGATCTGGCTTTACCAGATCCCGGCGTACACCGACGTACCGAATCTTGCCGCGGGTGATGAGATCCCGTTCACGAACCTTTCGGGTGGCAGTTTTATCCGCGTTACCAATACTGACCCGAGCCAACTGCCACGCCCGGCGAACGGTTTGAACGGTGCTTTCGTCGCCGACGACAACCATGACGCGAGCATCAGCGACGACGGCAGTGTGATCGCTTTTGTGTCAACCCGTGACCTGGTCCCGAGCATTGGCAACCCGTTCCCGGCCGAAGATAATGACGAGATCTTCACCTACGTTCGGGCCACGGGAACACTCGGCCAGGTTACTAAGACTGGGCGTGGTGTGGTCTCGAATCCGATCTATAACAAGAACCCGACCATCTCCGGCAACGGCCAACGCGTTACATTCGCCAGTACGGCCGAGAATCCGATCGTCGGAATGACCGGTGGCGTAAACCCTTTGGCCAGCCGTAACGAAGAGATCTACTTCGCAGACCTAGTGGCCGGCAGCCCGACCGTGGCTACCGTAAAGAAGCAGGTCACCACGACCACGCCAACAAATGCCGGCGATCCTGTGAACATTCTCGACCTCGGCCGCAGGATGAGCCGCGACGGTAGATACATAGCCTTCGACTCCTATGCGGATCTAGCGAATGAGAACAGCGGGACCAATTACACTTCGTTCGCACTCTATCTATACGACACCAACGCCAATTCCTTCAGGCGTATCGGCCCCAGAAGCGATGCAGACGAGGCAGCGGCAGGCGGTGATGTGGCCCATTATCCGGGTTTCACGGACACCGACGCGACCGGAGCACCGGCTACGCTCGTGCTTGAGACGCGACTAAACATCAAGCCGGACGGCACTGTTCCGACCACTTCTTCCGAGGGACTGAACGATAATGAGGTCCGCCCTTCCCAGCTTTACTCATATCCGCTGAACGTCGCTGCTTCAACAGCCACGTTCAAGCGGCTGGCGAAATTCCCAACGCCGTCTAATTTTATTGCCTCGACTCAGTTGCTGCCGAGTAACTCTGTTCGGCGTATGGCGTTTAACATTGCGCTCACTCAATTCGGAACTGACACTGGCGTCGATTCGCAGTCCGAAGTTTTTTACTTGCTGCAGCCAACTGTTACGACCGAAACTACTGCGGCTACCAATTTCTTTACGGGCGCCAGCAGATTACCGATATTGTTTACCGCTAGCCCTACTCCTACGCCAACGGGTACTCCGACACCGACACCAACTACGACACCTACGCCAACTCCGTCGCCGTCGCCAAGTCCTTCTCCGACAGCATCCCCCACGGGTACGCCTACGCCGACCCCGACTCCCGTCACCCCGGCGGCGGTGCTCGGGATTTCGCAGGGAATGCTGACGATAATGGAATACACGGGAACTGACACTCCAGTACCACCCAAGACTGCCGTCGGTTCGATCAAGAGAGTTCTCTCGCTTCCTATCGAACTTAACGGTGTTTCGGTGGCGATCGACGGTATCGCCTGCGGCATCAAATCGGTAAATGGCCGCCGGATAGACTTCGTCGTTCCTCGAGCGATTGGACGGCCCTCTGCTACAGTTTTGCCGATCGTGATCCACAACAACGGAACGGTTTTGAAGAGTTGGGTCACGATAGTACCGACTCGCCCTGATATTTTCCCGAAGGACGGTCTCGTGGGTCCGGGCGGCCGAGCTACGGCGATAAATGTAACGAACACGATACAGACAACCGAGCCTTTCCCGATAAAAACCATCAGACGCCGCGGAGGCGGTTTGGTTCCAAGTGTGATTCGGCTGTACATGACCGGAGTTGAAGGGGTCAATAACACCGTTGCTACCATACGACTTCGTGACGCAGCGGTTGTTGGGTCAAGTATTCGAGCTACGGCTGTTCTTGTCGAACCGGGAGTGTATACGCTTGATTTCGATCTGCCCAGCCAATTGTTACGAGCAGGGGATGTTCCCGTCGTAGTGACCGTGACTGTTAACGGTACTACGTACGAGTCCAGATTGGACGACACGGCAACCAAGATCAACATACTCTGACGAGTTTGATCGTCAACTCTTGTAATCGAGAAGGCGGGCCCAGGTTCCGCCTTTTCAGTTGATGCGGCGTGTTGCCTGGCTTTTGAGCGTGGGATACAATCATCGTTCAAACTTGAACACGAAAACAGGCAAGACCAATTAAATTTATGGCTGGCAAAGATGTTAATACGATGAAGATCGCTCCGCGGGTTTGGAAAAACGGCGAGTTGATAGATTGGAAAGATGCGAATATCCATGTGATGTCGCATGTGGTCAATTACGGGTCGAGCGTTTTCGAGGGCATTCGTTGCTACGAAACCAGCAAAGGCCCTGCGGTTTTTCGTCTGACGGAGCATATGCAGCGGCTTGTGAATTCGGCAAAGATCTATCGTATGGAGCCGGAATTCGGCCGCGACGATTTTTGCAAAGCCACCGTCGATTTGATCGCCGACAGCGGTCTCGAGTCTTGCTATCTTCGCCCGATCATCTTCCGCGGCCTCGATCTTGAGAAGCCTTCTTTTGGCGTAAATCCGCTCAATAACCCCATTGACTCATACATCGCCGCGTGGCAGTGGGGCAAGTATCTCGGCGAAGAAGCCCTGGAAACAGGCATCGACGTCTGCGTTTCGAGCTGGACACGTATCACGTCGAATTCCCTGCCAACGATGGCCAAGGCTGGTGCGAATTACATGAATTCGCAGCTCATCAAAATGGAAGCCCTGCTCGGTGGTTTTTCCGAAGGCATCGCCCTCGACGATCGCGGTTACGTTTCAGAAGGCTCGGGTGAAAATCTGTTCGTCGTGAACGGCGGAAAGATCATCACGCCGCCGCTCGGAGCGGCGATACTGCCGGGTATCACGCGAGATTCGGTCATTCAGCTCGCCCGCGAAATGGGCATCGAGGTGGTCGAGACCACCATTCAGCGTGCCGCTCTTTATCTTGCCGACGAGCTCTTCTTTACCGGAACCGCCGCCGAGATCACTCCGATCCGCTCCGTCGATAGAATTACCGTCGGCTCCGGACGCTGCGGCGAGATCACGAAGGCACTTCAGACGGAGTTCTTCAAGATTCTCGACGCAACACGCCCCGCTCCAGGAAACGCCGACTGGCTTACCTTCGTTTCGCCAACCGCTGCGGCTGTGTAGCTAATCGGACCGCAAGCGGCCCGCTTGCCTGCCGCACTCGATTGCGATGCTCTTTTTTCAAAGATCGATCCTCGGCATTACGGTCTTCTCATGCGGTGCGCTGGTCATGATCTTCGAGATCATCGGCTCGCGCATCCTATCGCCCTTTATCGGTGCCTCGACTTACATCTGGACGAGCCTGATCGGCATAATACTGGCTGCTCTCAGTCTGGGCTATTGGCTCGGCGGGCGACTCGCCGACAAAAAGCCCGAGGTTCGTATCCTCGCCACCGCGATCTTCGCCGCCGGAGCCTGTGTTTCCGCAACGATCCTGCTCAAGGATATCGTCTTATCAGCGATCGCGACCACGGCCATGATGATCGAGCTTAAAGCCGTCGTCGCTTCCCTGCTGCTGTTCGCACCGGCGAGCGTATGTCTCGGCTTCGTCACGCCTTTCGCCGTGCGTCTCGCGACAGTGTCAGTGGATCAAACGGGCAGTACGGTCGGACGTCTTTATGCTCTATCGACGATCGGAAGCATCGTTGGTACGTTCGCCGCAGGCTTTCTCCTGATCCCATTCGTCGGCAGCGTCCGAACGCTCTACTTGATCGCGGGTTCCCTCATCGCCCTGTCGTTGCTATTAGTTCCGCTTGCGATAAGCCGCGGTGGAATAGCGACCGTGCTACTCTTCATCCTCGGCATCGCCGCGAGCGAGGGCAACGCGTATCTTCAGTGGCAAAACAGCCGCGTACTCGACATCGACACCGAATACAGCCGCGTGCAGATCTTCGAAACAAAGGACCCAAAGACCGGCAAACCGATCCGGGCTCTGGCGACCGACCCGTATTTCGTTCAATCCGCGATGTTTCTCGATAGCGACGACCTGGTGCTCGAATACAGCCGTTTTTACCACCTGATCGCCCATTACAAACCGGATTTCAAGAAGACCCTGATCATCGGCGGTGCCGGATACTCGTTTCCGAAAGATTACCTTCGAACCTATCCGCAAGCCGAGATCGATGTGGTCGAGATCGACCCCGGCATGACCCAGATCGCCCGCGACCACTTCCGCCTCACCGACGATCCAAGAATGCGTATCTTTCACGATGATGGCCGGATGTTCATAAACCAGGCCCCGTCTGAATCCTACGACGCCATCCTGATGGACGCCTTCGGATCGCTTTTCTCGGTTCCCACACACCTGACAACCGTCGAAGCCGTCCGCGAATTCCATCGGCTCCTAAAACCCGATGGCGTTCTCATCTTCAACCTCGGAGGAGCAATCACAGGCCCCGCCAGCGGCTTCCTCCAGGCAGAGCTTGCCACATACCGAGCCGTCTTCCCCAACGTCGTGCTATTCAAAGTCAATCCCGAATACCCCGACGAAAAACTCCAAAACCTCATCATCGCCGCATCCCGCTCCGCCCTGCCCGGCCCTCCGCCACCGAAACCAATCGTTCCAGATCCCCCGAAGTCCGAGCAAATCGCCATCCTCACCGACGACCTCGCCCCAGTAGAACACCAAAACTCCATCGCGCAGAACCTTTATCTCAGCACTCAGTGACGCAATATTTGTCCCACGCGGGACAAACTGGGGACAAAGCAAACCCACAGTAACTCTCTGCCGCAAAGGAGTTTACAGTCCCGGTAAACGTTGTCCCGTTGTCCCACCTAAATCCGGCTCCGTTCATATTTCGTTCATCTCTCAAGTATAAAGCGTCCCAGACCAGCTCATGTGCTCCTTTCAAACGTTTGTCCCGTTCGAAAAGTGCCACTGCACCTAGATTGTCAAAGATCACAAACCCAAATACGAAATAGCTAGCAAATTTGTTGCATGTATTGCACAAATTTGCAATACCGCACGCAACCATTTTCTTATTGCGCACGCGGGCTCAGAAAAATAAATAAAAAATCTTGTAAGAAATCTCGACTTCCTATCAAACAAGATATAAAAGCATTCGGATTCGATCGAAATATAGGCAAGAATGCTCGCATTCTCGAAAATCAGTTGGTACTGCCGTTATTCGTGCAGTAAAAACCTTTACTAACAAGGGGTTGAGCGCCGCTCACGATTGATCGGCGATAAAAACTCAAATTAAGTGGTTCAAGGAGCTTGCCCACAAGAAACTCCTAAAAACCGTGGCACTTAATAGTTTTTCGGCTTGAATTCTGACGAAAACAATCGTTTGGAGACTCCTCATGATAATCAAGAATTTCTGCGCATCAGTCGTCATTATCCTATTCTGCTCGGCCGCATACGCGCAGGATGCTTCACCAACCCCGTCGCCAACTCCTGTTCTGAGTGAAGAAGAACGAGCACTAGACGAAAAGATTAGGATAAAGACAAAACAACAACAACTTGTAACACTGGAACAGCAAATTCGAGCGGCTCAACCAAGCCCAACTGCTACCCCATTGAGCGGCGACGCCAGCGGCGTAAATAATCTTCGAATGGAAGCAAGTTTCCAGACGTATAAGTCAATAGCTCAGATAACTGATCGAATTGCTTGTGAGATTAGAACCGTTAACCCTGCACCTTCGGTATTGATAATGTACCGGCCGGAGGAATACTCATCTTGGAGAAGCTACAAATCGTTGGATGCATTCATTAAGCAGGGGCTCCTCGAAACTATCGATGAGTACGACGCGTGGCAGGAAAAGCGAGATATCGTGGGTAACGTTGACCTAAGGACCGTGAACGGCAGTTCGATGCCGCTGAGCTCATTGGGAGCGAGCGCGTCGGTAGGACTGCTCGGCATCACGAATATAACTCGCTCTGTCGCCGATTTGCTGGCAATGTTCCGAACTAACGTTGACTATTCCGCAATTACTGTCGCCGTTCAAGAGAATACCGTACGATCCATGGTAACGAAGTCTTTGAAAAGCAAAACGTGCGAGGGAGTCTTCAACCCAACGGGAGCTTTTACAATTTATGATCCCGTAACATTTTTCCCGAATGATCCTTTACCGGTTAATAGCTCTACCCCATACGTATCGTACGATCCACAAGTGGGCGACGGTATCGTCGCGTACCTTCGATCGTTGAATGCTCGAAAACGGGTTGCGGAGATTGAGGTTACTCTTTTCGATTTGGAGGTGGCAGACATAGAGAAATTATCGACCCAGCTTAATTCGACAGAAGAAAAAATATCACTAAATGAAATTCAGCTTAAAGAAAAACAAGTTGCCTCGGCACGTCTTGCGAAGGAAATACTAGCGGCGAAGGGGGCAGAGAAAGTGGCCCTTCAGGCGCAGCAAAAAACAATTGAGAACGAAGAAAAACTCCTTCAAGGAAAGCTTCAGCTACTACAAAATCAGCAAATTACGACCAAGGCAAGGCTTAGTCCGCTCGTTGCAAAGATGTCCTTAAACTACCGGCTCAAAATAGCTCGGCTTAGGCAGTTGAATTCTGAAGTTGCTAAGATCCAAACGGAAATGAACGCCGTGGATACTACTACCAAAATCAGCCCGTTGCTTCATTACGTAAAAATGGAAAGCCTAGACAAGATTATCGACGCAAACAACGTCGGCTGGTTGGAAGTTCGAACGGTTGATTCCGGTGGCTTTAGCCGGGTACAAAAAAATCTGCTGAGGTACTTTTACAAGCCGGATGTAACCTTTAGCGGCGGCAGTATCGTAGAGTTTTCACTGAGTGATAAAAACGGCAAGGTTCTTGTCGCTAATACGGATCGAGCTTATGAAAAATACCGACATGCAGATAAAATACAGTAGGCCATGTTTACTGTGGCTCGTAAGTACCACAATCGCCTGCCTTCTCGTGATCATTCTCGAGAAAGAATCTTTGGGACAACGCCCTGATTCGTTCCCTACTGAGATTGCAGAGCGTCTGCTTGCTCAAGCCATTCAAGAGAAAAACGCAGCGGAAAGCTTGAACTCGGATGCGGCTCGTTACGTAATAAAAAAGAAGGCTTGGAACGCTGGCGGCAGAATACTCGTTGCGTTTTATGGGGGAACTCCTGATCTACATAAGGCAATCGTAGAAGAGGCCGCAAAGTGGACGCGGTACGCGAATTTGAATCTCGATTTTGGCTTTGACCAGGTTTCAGGGTCATACCGTAGCTGGTCGCCGACTGATACCGTACGCAAAGCCCACATAAGAATTGGTTTTTTTCCGGGCCTCGGCTACTGGTCTCACGTTGGCGATAGTAGTGTAAGTAAGTCTGCTCCTCTAACGGAACCTACAATGAACTTCGAAGGATTCGACGAACGCTGGCCTTATCTGATGCCCGACAACTGGAGAACTGTCGTTCAACATGAATTTGGACACGCGCTAGGACTAAGACATGAACATCAACGACAAATTTGTACGGCGGAGTTTAGATGGAACCGAGGGAACAATGATGAACCCAGCGTATACGACATCTTTTTGGCGGAATACGAATGGTCGAAACCACGTGTAGACCTAAACCTCTTGCCGGTTTTGGAATCTGATGACGACGCATCTTTGGGGTTTGATAGAGATTCAATTATGACCTATAAGCTTCACGAATTGGCGTTCACGCGCGGTAAGCAGAGTGTTTGTTATGTCGAGAATGAAAATTCCGACATTTCCGCTATGGACGCTCTAGCGGTCGCAAAAGTCTATCCGAAAAGTGTAGCCGGAGCTAGAGCGGATATAAGAAAACTGATGACAGCAAGCGCGGAGGTAGTTAGTTTGGTGAAATCCAACTTGTCTGCCGACGAGCGGAATGCGATTTCATTGAGAATCGATACGATAATTGAATCGAGGAAGCCAGTACTCTACATTCACATACAGCGAGAAAGCGATCGCGAATCCGCTGAAAGCTTGCAAAAAAGTGCAAGCCTTGCGGGATTTGTCGTGCCTGAAATCGAGAACGTATCAAGAAAAGGCTTAAGATCCGGTAAAATCAGCCAAGTTAGATATTTTAGGGGTACGGATGCAGAATACGCTCGCAAAGCTGCGAATCTTTTAACCACCCCAGCGAAAGTTATTCATCTCAAGTCATTCGCGAATGAGGTAACAAAAAACACAATAGAAATATGGTTGCCTTAAGAATGTGTATAGGGCAGATCTAACGCAAGCCCTGCCCGATCTGTTCGGTGCCGAAGCTGCCTATGCCGTTTAGGCGGAAGCTGAAGACTAGTTTGTTTTCTTTGCGGACGCCGACGTTGAAGCTGTAGTATTGGAGGGCGATGGAGCAGCAGTCGTAGGTGTAGCCGACGGTTACGAGGGAGCTGATGAGCGGGTTTTGTTGGGTAGCTCGGCGGTTTTGGAAGTCGAAAAAGAAGGAGTAGCCGCCGTAGAGGCCGCGTTCGCGATTACCGACGAATACGGAAGGGCTCCATTGCGAGCCGCGGAGCGTGCCGGGCTCTTTGCAGTCAGGTGTGCTGCCGGGAATAACCACCCCGTCACCCGAGGCGGGTGAAACCCCTCCTTTGTAAGGAGGGGAGTTTAGGTCCGCAACTGTCCCGTTGCCGGTAAGCCCCGTCGGGCTTCCGCAGACTTGTTGGCCGAGTGATGGGATCAGCGTCACGGCTCGCGTGTAGTAGAACGTTTGGAACAGCTTGAAGAAGCTCGAATCGTAGCCGATGGTGGCGGAGACAGCCCGCACGCCATCACGGTTTAGGCCGACGTCCATTCTGGTGCTCGCGAAGATCGTTCGCTGCGGGCGATATGTCAGGTCGATGTTCAGGGGTGAGAATCTTCGCGGTACACCGCCGAAGGTGTAGAAACTAAGGGCCGTTATCGGCTCGATCTGATTGCGGCGACCCGTGATCAACGCTCCGCCGAAGTCTTTGTCGATAAAGTACTTACCACGCACTGTCAGCGTAAATAGTTCGTAGGGCTGTATCTGAGCCTTCTTCTCCTCTTCGGTGAGCGGGTTCGTCTCATCGCGAACCGCGGCGAGCAGCTTTTGCGCTTCGCTCGTGACAGCCTCCGTATATCGCCGGGTAAAGATCCGGTTTATCACTCCGAATTCGATCTCGTTCGTGTTTGTCGCCGTGTCGACGTGGTCGAATCGGATGATCCGGTTGAAATTATCGATGCCGCGGACAAGCTTGTAGGTCAAATACGGCTCGATGACGTGGCGAAATCGAAACGAATCATCCTTCCCGTAATAGTTCTTAGCAAGCGCTACCGGCCGTACATCGAAACTAAATTCCCCGTATTTTCTAACGATACTGTCGCCGACCACGCGGCGCATGTCGTTGAAGGAATTGGAGTAATAAGTCACACGGGCAGAGGCGTTTGCGGTGAAATTGAAGTACTTCGTTCGAAACGGGATCGTTATCTGCGGATAAACGTCGAGTCGCTGAGAAAGAGCCGGGGTGACGACCGGGTCGGCCCCGTTCTGTTGACGATATAGATCCAGATCGTCTACTTCTTCGCGTCGTGAAACGCCCTCCAGGCTCGTTTTGAAGCCAAAATACACTCCGTCAAGAAACGATAGCATCGACGGCCGCTTTTCAAAGTTGATACTCGGCAGATTTCGCGTCTTTTCACGAACGTTCGGGATGGATATCACCTGCGAACGCGATAGAAGATTCAGCGTATAATCATCCCAACTCTTGTTCACAAAAACCTGCGAAACCTCGATCGGCGAGATGATCTGCTGGATACCGTCCGAGAATTCCTGTCGAAACGCGAGACTCGATGTCAATCGAACATCTGCCGCGGCGGTAAATCCATTGGCAAAATAATGAATACCGTCCGCAAAGATCAACGATCCGCCCTGGTCGGGATTTGCCGCGTCGGCGTCCCTGCCGAAGATACGGTCTTTGACCGCGTAGAAGCCGAAATTTAGATAAGAACGCGAATTTGCACGGGTTCGAACGTCCAGACCGTAACCGACGCCCCGCGAAGTATAAACATCGCCGCGAAAGGTCACGTCGGCCGATTCGCCGAGAGTTTGGTAATATGCGGTCGAAAGACGCACGCCTTTACGCCGCGAATAGCTAACGGTCGGGAGCAGAAATCCCGAACTGCGGTCACGCTGTTTTATCGGGATGGACGCGAACGGCACGACGAGGACCGGAATGTTCTTGATCTTGAACTTCGCCGTGTTTAGTCTGATCCGGTCATTAGTGCGGATCGTCGCCCGGTCTGTCGAAAAACTCCATTTCGGCACTGCTTCTTCGCAAGCTGTAAATGTGCCCTTGATAACGAGTATCTCGTTCAAACTGACCCGTTCGACACGTTCGGCGGTGAAATAGAGAACGGTGCCGTCGTTTGTCTGATTTGTAAAGCCTGTCGCGTCTTCAAACGAGCCCAGTTTGGTCTTATAGTTCCAAACGGCTGTCGCACCGGTGATGCGCTGGTCGTCGCCCTGGTCGAAAACAACACTCCCTTTCGCTACAACGCGATTCTCGGCTTCATAAACCGTCATTTCGTTCGCCTGGATGCGATATATTCCGTAGCGGGCGTCAACGTTGCCGGAATACTTGACTACCCGCTTCCCTTCTTCGCCCTCGGCGCTGAAATTTTCATAGTAAACGACCAATTCGCCATCGCCACCTTCGGGTGCGACCTTTGGCTTTTTCGTGGTTTTCGGCACGGTGAGCTTTTTCTCTGGGGCCACCGGATTTATGTTCGGAGTGTCGGTTATCGGATTCGAGACCTGCCGTTCAACGGGGTTGGTCTGCTGCCCCGCGGCGCAGATCGCAACCACGAGAAGGGTCAGCAGCAAGCTTGAAAATCTGATAAACCGCATCGAATCAATAAGATGATATTTTGATGCTAACACGAACGCCAACCATGTAGAAACCGTGTGTTAGACTTAGAAAACACCTAGGGCTTATGGCAAAAGATCGCGTTCTGGTCGTCGAAGATGAAGAGCTGATGCGCAATATCCTGCGAGAATTGCTCGAATCCGCTGGCTTCGACGTATTTAGCGCTGACAGCGCCGAGAATGCGATCGAGATCTTCATCGCAAACGATATCCTGATCACGCTGACCGATATAAAGATGTCCGGAAGGGACGGACTCGCTCTTCTTGATCAGATAAAGTCGATCGATGAAGAGGCGATAGTTATCATCATGACGGCGTATTCCTCGGTCGATTCGGCGATCGCGGCACTTCGGAAAGGCGCTTACGACTACCTGACCAAACCGTTCGTGAACGAAGATCTGATCCAAACTGTGAAAAATGCGGCAACGAACCGACGGCTGTTCCGCGAGAACCGCAATCTACGCCGCGAACTTCGCTCCCATTCCGGGTTCAGCGAGATAATCGGAAAAAGCGCAGCACTCAGGGGCGTTCTTGATGTGATCGACAAGGTGGCCGTGACCTCGGCAAACGTCCTTATCCAGGGCGAAAGCGGGACCGGCAAGGAACTCGTTGCACGTGCGCTGCACTTCAACAGTACCCGAAGCGATCGCCCATTTCTTGCCGTGAACTGCGGTGCGTTGACGGAATCACTACTCGAAAGCGAGCTGTTCGGCCATGTAAAGGGCTCATTTACCGGTGCGGTTGCGGATAAGAAGGGATTGTTTCGATCAGTTGAAGGCGGCACTCTGTTTTTGGATGAAATAGGCGAGATGCCGCTTCCGCTGCAGGTAAAGCTGCTGCGGGCACTCCAGGAACATCAGGTCATTCCGGTCGGCGGTTCCCTTCCCGTTTCGTTCGATGCACGGATAGTCGCGGCAACAAACCGGCGACTCGAAGATGAAGTCGCGGCCGGGCGTTTTCGCGAAGATCTATATTACCGGCTGAACGTTATCGAGATCGATATCCCGCCACTCCGTGATCGCCGTGAGGATATTCCGATACTGATCAAGCACTTCCTTTCAATTTCGGCACGGAACCAAAACGCCCCGGAAAAGATCGTAACGCCCGGGGCACTTGAGCTATTGACGCAGTTCTCGTGGCCAGGGAATGTCCGCGAACTTGAACACGTGATCGAACGCGCAATGATCCTGAGCGAAGACGAGATCACGGCCGACGATCTTCCCGCAAAAATGCGCAACGTGCGGGCCGAAGGAGCTCTAGACAACGAACTGGCGACGCTAGAAGACATCGAGCGCGGCCATATATTGAGCGTGCTGAGTGCTTCAAATTCCGATAAATCAAAGGCCGCTCGTATTCTCGGCATCGACCTGTCAACTCTTTACCGAAAGCTCAAGAGATACGAATTCGACTGATCTACGTTCATTTAGCTTTTAGTTCGAGGACAAAAAAGTCGGTGCCTTCTACGCGCGTTATTTTACCGTCGGTGTAGGGCTCCTGATAGAAAGCAGTTGCTGGATAGGCGATGCCCTTTAGTGCGTTGTCTCCACTCATTTCACTTTGCGCAATGAGTTCGTCCGGAAACCACGTTTCGACCTGGATCGTCTGACCCTCGGGATTGCCACCTGCCTCTGCGACTATCTTGTTCGCATCGGCTGTCGAGTAACGCATTACGGCGAGCACGCGTTTCGTCTTGGGATACTCTTTCCAGACTATATCCAGCGTCTCATATGGCATCTTGGCAATAACGCCTAGTTCTTCCGCGTTTGTTCGTGGTTGATCATCAGCTGAGTTTGCCGGGCTTCCGGGCCTCTTGTTCGCCGCAGAATTAGCGTCGCCTCCGCCGCATCCGGAAATCGTCAACACGATCCAAAAAAATGCTAGAATCACTGCGTAATTCCGTTGAGCCATTCGGTAATTGTAGTGATAGTGCCCGCGGGTTGCAATTTACAGCTATGTTAAAACTTCGAATTGGCATCCTATTAATTATCTTATTTAGTTCGGTAGTTAGTGTCTGGGCCCAGCAAAGTTCGCCCAGAGCCGCGATCATCGCGTTTTACGCTTTCGATGGAAAGAACTCGCAAATATTCAATCGAAAGAACATCGATGCCCGGAAGCGCTGGTTTTCAGACGAACTTTATAAACTATTTCTCAAAGAGCTCGACCGCGAGGCACAGTATCTAAAGATCAATCCTACCGACAAGCCTCATTTCGGAGACGGACTGCCGTTCCGCCCGCTCGACGAGGCCTGCTTGATCAAGGGCAAGTCGTACCGTCGGACCATAACCTATGGTCAGGTCACCGTAAAAGGGGACCTCGGAAATGTGGACGTAAAGTTCAAATACCCGAAAGGCTGCAACATCCCTGACATCCTCTACGCGATCAACATGGAGAAGGAGAAGGGCCGCTGGGTGATCTCGGACATTCGCTACTTCCCCGGCGACACATCGCTCGTCGAAGATCTCGGGCGGAAAGAGTATTGATCGCACTCAATTCGTCACGCGCTGTATGGTAAAATCGGGGCTTATACACAAATAAGCTATGCCTACTGAGATCACTGCAGCGGTAACTAAATCAAAAGCCGAAAAAGAAACGTGGGAACGGGAAACACTTCAGAAAGTTCTCGATAAAACACCTGAGCGAAAACAGTCGTTTGAGGGAGTTAGCCTAGAGCCGGTCGAGCGACTATACACTGAAAGCGATTCGGAAGAAATCGATGTCGGTTTCCCGGGCGAATTCCCGTATAAACGCGGCATTCACCCGACCGGATATCGCGGCAGGCTCTGGACGATGCGTCAGTTTGCCGGTTTTTCGTCGCCGGAGGAAACTAATCGACGGTTCAAATATTTGATGGCTCAGGGCCAGACCGGCCTGTCGGTCGCCTATGACCTTCCCGCTCTCATGGGCTTGGACGCAGACTCGCCGTTGAGCGAAGGCGAGGTCGGAAAATGCGGCGTTGCGGTTTCGTCGCTTGCCGATTTCGAGGTTCTTTTCGACGGCATACCGCTCGATCAAGTAACTGTTTCCCAGACCATCAATGCCCCGGCTCCGATCTTTCTCGCGATGTACCTAGTCGTCGCGGAGAAGCAGAAAGCGGACTTCTCCAAGATCTCCGGCACGCTGCAAAACGACATCCTCAAGGAGTACATCGCGCAGAAGGAATGGATCTACCCGATCAAACCCGCGATGAAGCTCGTGATCGACACATTCGAATACACGACCAAGCACGTTCCCAAATACAACCCGATCTCGGTAAGCGGTTATCACATTCGCGAGGCCGGTGCGACAGCCTTGCAGGAACTCGCCTTTACGCTTCGCGATGGTGTGGAATACGTCCAGTACGGAGTTGACCGCGGAATGGACGTCGATGAATTCGTCCCGCGGATATCGTTTTTCTTCAATGCACATAACGACTTCTTCGAAGAGATCGCCAAGTATCGTGCGGCCCGCGTCGTTTGGGCTAAAACGATGAAAGAACGGTTCGGGGCAAAAAACCCGCGGACGATGCAGATGCGTTTTCACACACAGACCGCCGGTGTTTCGCTAACCGTTCAGCAGCCGCTCAACAATATTGCCCGCGTCGCCATCCAGGCCCTCGCGGGCGTGCTGGGCGGCACGCAGTCTCTGCATACGGATTCGTACGACGAGGCACTCGCTCTGCCCACTGACAGCGCAGCTCTGATCGCTCTTCGCACCCAGCAGATAATCGCCGAGGAGACCGGTGTTGTGAACACCGTCGATCCGCTCGGCGGCAGCTACTATGTCGAATCGCTCACACAGAAAATGATCGACGGGTGTCTCGATTACTTCGACAAGATCGACGGCTTCGGCGGCATGGTCGAGGCGGTTGAGGCTGGATTTCCGCAGCGTGAGATCCAGGAATCGGCATATCTTTATCAAAAAGCCGTCGAACGCCGGGAGCAGATCATAGTAGGTGTCAACAAATACGTCATGGACGAGGAGATCCACAAAACAGACATCCTCCAGATCGATGAAACTGTCCGCGACCACCAACTGCTAAGGCTCGAACACGTAAAATCAACTCGCGACAACGGTGCCGTCTCGACCTCACTCGATAAACTGAAGCTCGCCGCTAAGTCCAACGAGAACACAATGCCCGCAATCATCGAAGCTGTCTCAGTCTATGCAACAGTCGAGGAGATCTGCGTAGCACTTCGTGATGTTTATGGAATATATGAAGAGCCGGCGTTTTAGATTCAGACCAGTTTACAGTCGACAGTTTTCAGCTACCAGTTACTGAAAACTCGAAACTGAATACTGGAAACTGTAAAAGAAAAATTCTATGCAGGATTTTAAGAACGTTAAGGCTTGGCGAAAAGCCCATGAACTAGCTCTATACACCTACCGGATCACGGCTGACTTCCCAAAAGAGGAGCTTTTTGGGCTACGAAATACACTGAGAAAAACGAGTGTAGATATTCCGGCGGCCATCGCCGAAGGTTGTGGGAAAGTCAACAATAGTGAATTCTCACGACTCATCAGCCAATCGATCGGACTGGCTAACCGATTAGAATATTTTGCGCTTATCGCCAAAGACCTTACTTTACTCGGAGAGATCGTACACGCGGAATACCTCGATAAGATTGTCGAAGTCAGGAAAATGCTCAGTGGATTCAATCAGCGACTGACTTGATCATTTTCCGTAACTCACGCGCCAGATCTTCCGTCCCCCGTCGTCCGCGATCAGCAGCGAGCCGTCGGAGTGGACCAACAAGCCAACCGGCCTTCCCCAAACCTCATTGGAGTTTTCATCCGGCAGCCAGCCTGAGACGAAATTCTCGTACTTGTTCCCTTCCAGTTTGCCTTTTGCGTCGAATGGTATTCGGACGACCGTATACCCGGATAGCTTCGCACGATTCCACGAGCCATGGAACGCAACAAAAGCATCGCCCTGATACTCCTTCGGAAACATTTTGCCGGTGTAAAACTGTATTCCGAGAGCCGCAACATGCGACTGAAATATCACATCCGGCACGATCGTTTTGTCAATAAGATCGGTTTCTTCTTTTCGTCGTGGGTCGCGGTTCTTGCCAATGTAAGAATAAGGCCAGCCGTACCAGCCGCCCTCTTTGACAGAGGTGGCGTAATCGGGCACGAGATCGTCGCCTAGGCCGTCGCGTTCGTTGACGGCGGTCCACAGTTCGCCCGTTTTTGGATTCCACGCCAGGCCGATCGGATTTCGCAATCCGCCTGCATAGATACGATGGTTCTTGCCGTCCGGATCATAGACAGAGATAGCGGCTCGACGCGGATCGGCTTCGACATCTACATTCGAAGCTGAACCTATGGAAACGAACATTCTCTTACCGTCCTTCGAAAAGATCACATTCCGGGTCCAATGCTGGTTATAGCCGCCAGCAGTTAACTCGACGAGTCGTTCAGGCTCGCCGACGGCCTCGGTTTGACCGGGCTTATACGTAAAGCGGACTACAGAATCGGTATTTGCAACGTAAAACCAGCCCTTATGAAAAGCCATTCCAAATGGCTGCGACAGCTTGCTAGACCAAGTCCAACGCTGGTCCGCTTTGCCGTCCTTGTTGGTATCGCGAAGGACTACGACAGAATTGGCACGCGAATCTGCAACAAATACATCGCCGTTCGGAGCAAGCACCATCCAGCGAGGGTAGGTGAAATTACCTTCCGCAAACACGTTTACCTTAAAACCTTTTGGCACCGTCAACTTTGCGTTGGCCGGCTGCGGAATAACTCGAGACCCTCGTCGCGCACTTTCGGTGTGGTATGGCGGCGGGAGTTTTGTCGGGTCGTAAGACATCACCTCCGGCCGGTCCGTTTGAACTATCTCGGGCAGCGGCGGCGCAACGAACGGTGTCGGCGAAGGCCTGGGGGTCTGAGCCACCGCTGTGATCGCCGCAAGCAGCAAAAAAGCAATTCTGGTAATATGTTGATTCATTCCGAAACTCATGTCTGAATTATTGTCGATAATTCAAAAGAATAAACGCACTTCTGCCGAAAGTAAAAATGAACTTGGCGAACGCGGCGAGTTCCTCGCCGCGCGACACCTTGCGGACGCAGGCTACCGAATAGTAATGACAAATTTCAAAGTTCCCGTGGGCCGCAATTCAAAAGGAGTTCAGGTGACCGGCGAGATCGACATCATCGCTCTCGATGGCCCCGTTCTATGCTTCATTGAAGTGAAAACGAGACGGTCGGAAGACTTTGCACCAGCTCTCGCCGCGGTCGATGCTCATAAACAGCGGCAGATCATTCGTGCGGCTCGCATGTACAGAAAACTATTCGATATTCGTGACATGAAGATCCGATATGATGCTGTCACACTCGTTATTCCGTTGAACGGCCCAACAAAGATCGAACATATCAAAGGATTCTGGAGCGAAGATCGATTTCGAAAGCGCCGCTGGGCAGACGACCAATTCTGACCGATTAGCAGGTTTAACGCTTACTGCGCGGCTGTTTCGCATCAGTCAAGATCACATAATCACCGAGATTTGCGTGCTTGTCGGGAACGAAGTTTGTAAACGAGTCCTCGTATCGCATCGTAACAACGATCGCCTTTGTACCTTTTCGATATTTTTGTAAATGTTCGAAGGTGCCGAGCTTGCTTTCGGTGTGAAATCCTCCGTTCAGGTGGACGACGAGCGGGTTGGAATTGTTCTTAAGGAAGACGGCCACCGCGTGGGCCATTGAGGCGTCCCAAAGACTCTGTGAAGCCAGGATTTTGTCGATGCCCATCTGTGCTTCCGGGCTTGGGCCCATCAGCGCCTTGAATTTTGCGGCGTACGCCGCGGACGGTTCGGCGTAAGGAAGCGGAGGAAGCCATTTGCGAGCTTCCTTTGACAGCCCGTCTAGCGCCGAGCGACCGTTCCGGGAGACCATGTTTATATACCGCCGCGGCCCGTTCGCCGCGATCACAGGTAGACGCTTCTCTTTCGCAAGTTCGACGAGCGGCCGGTAATCAGTCTTATAGTTTCCCCAGGGCCGCGAACTGAGCAGAAAATGATTCTCGGTGATAAGCCCTTTCAGGTACTCGTCGAGAACGACCTGAACATCGCGTTCGAACATTTCGAGTGAAAGGGCTATGCGGCGTTCGCTCGCATATCGCGCGACTATGCGTCGGAATATTTCGGCCTGGACCGCGTGGCCTACCGCATCGTCATGTAGTTCTCCCAAAAATATCGCCTCATTTTGGCTTGCGGCATCAACTATCTGCGCGATGCTCGCAGTTCTTCCATTTGAATCGTAAACCCGGAAATTCTCTTCCGAATACGCCAGTTGGCCAAAAGCGATCATAGGAAATAATAGTCCCGTGACAAGGATGCTTACAATTTTCATAGAGTTAGTACGGTCTGCTACTGAAGGCCTATAAGATCAGCAGCCGAAAAAGCAGAGGTTGAAACGCTGAGAACCTGAGGCGCAAACCGGTAGCGTTTTGTCGACGCAGTCAAGGTATAGGTTTCGCTCCCGCGCACACCATCGAATGAGTAGATCCCGAATGAACTCGTGGTCGCGGTACGAACGCGGCCAAGTGCGTCAATTAACCTTACGGTAACGTTGCGAAGGGAAACGCCCTCCGGAGAAACGACCCGCCCGCTCACATTTATTGGAGTTGCCGATGCGTCGTATGCCGCCAGGGCGTCAACCCTGCCGTAGCCGAAGGAGTTATTCGGGATCTGCGTCGATGGAATTCCGCCGCAAGTCTCGTTCGCTACCGTAACGGAGGGATTCGCGGTGCTCTGGAGAAGGGCCTTTGTTGCCGAAATATTCCTGGCAAGACCGGGCCGCGCCGACCAAAGTAAAGCGACGACTCCCGCAACATGGGGCGACGCCATCGAGGTACCGGTCGAAAAATTATATGTCGTATCTGAGGCCCGGCCAATGGACCGAACGTTGGAACCGGGAGCCGCGATATTCGGTTTAAGAAGATTGGGGTTGTAGAAATTGCTTGGGCCGCGGCTGCTGAGCCCCAATAGCGCGTTATTGATGTCGATCGCTCCAGCAGCGAAAGTCGCATCGTAGATCGCGGGTGCCTGTGAAACGCTCGAGCATCCCGCGGAACCGGTGTTGCCAGCCGAGGATTGAACAAAGATACCCGCGGCCAGTGTGTTATTTATGATCAATTCAAGCTCGGCCCGCGTCGTGCATCCCTCGCTCGTCGTGCAGCCCCACGAGTTATTGAGAATATGTGGCCGCAAAGCCGGATTTGGGTTGTTCCCGGCAAGATCGGTCGGAGCGATCATAAACTGGAAACACTCTGCGTAGCTTGCGGGGGTTCCGTCGCCGACATTCATGTTGCGGCAGCCTATCCATTTAGCTCCCGGAGCTACACCGATCTGATTTCCCGTCCCATCGTCGCCGACCATAGTTCCAACCGTATGGGAACCGTGGTTGTTATCATCACACGGCTCGGTCGTATTGGCTCCGCAAACGCCTCCGCCACTATGGATCGCGTCATGCCAGTTGTAGTTGTGGTCTGCGGTCGTTCCGTTCCAGCCGCGATACTTCGATTTGATCGCGTTGTGGCTCCAGCGTATTCCGGTATCAAGCCCGCCGACAACGATACCCGACCCCGTGTAGCCTAAGCTCCACAGCGCAGGTGCGTTCACATTACTCACGCCCCATTCGATCGCGTTCGGCGATGCGACGGTCTCAGTTCGCAGCTGCTCAACTTCGGGCAGTTCGATCCATCTGGAAGGTCGATTTGAATCAACCCTCGCTACATCCGATCGGCTGGCGATCTCCAGTAACGTGTCTTGATCGACTTCGGCGACTATCATGTTCGCCGCCCAAAATGGCTTGTATGTGATGCCCTTCTGGTCAAGATACGCTCGAAGTGAGGCTTGACGCTCTTGTGCGTGTTTGTAGAGGGTATTGAAGACAAACCAGCCCCTTTCATCAGGATCGTCGATCCTGTAAGCATCGCTGAGATCAGCTTGGTCTGAAAGCAAGATAACCGCTGACGCGTTTTCAGCCTCCGCGGTCTCTCGAAGTAACTCAGGACTGATCTTCCCACCAACCGTCGAGATCGGAGCTGACGGCGCGAAGAGCGACTCTGTAAAACTCGTTGAGCGTGGTGCCTCGGTGAAAACCCATGGATGAATTCCCGCATTTGCTGTTAACGCCAATAGAGTTAGCACTCCTAACAAAGCCGCGAACGATCGGCAGAACATTGCTCTCTCGAATGTCGAGGTTCGGGTAGCCGCTACGCGATTCTTCATACGCTGATTCTATTATCCTGCCGGGTGAACGTCAATCGATCCAAGTTGTGCGGTTGCAAAAGCAAAAGGCGGCCCGAAGGCCGCCTTTTGGAATGTGCGATGAACGGGAAATTATTCCTGTCCAACAAAGTTCACGTCAGTCAGGCTGTCCGTCACATTAACGATTCGCGAAGCGAAGCGATAACGCTTGGCCTGGACACCAACGACATAGGTTCCACCGGCTTCTACATCCTCAAAGGTGTAGATACCGAACGAACCGGTCGTGGCGGTTCTGCGATTGCCTTCGGAGTCCGTGAGGACAACCGTTGCATTACGCAGGCCCTGGCCACCGGCAGTCGTGACACGGCCGCTGACGCGAACGCCAGCTGCTGTGACTACGATGACGACATTGCCCTGCTCGTACGCGGTCGGAAGCAGTGCTCCCTGTGCGTTCGACGTGCTCTGTACCGTCGGGGTCGACGAGAACGTGATCGGGTACGTTCCGACTGCTGCGTTTGCAGCAACCGTGAACGTTACCGTCGCGATCTGTCGCGTGCCCTGGGCATAGGTGTTCGTCGAATCAAGCAGTACGCCGAGGCGTCCCTGTGCGGTCTGGGTCGAGTTCACGTTGAAGTTCGTTCCAGCCGGCACACCGTTACCAACAGCCGAGCTCACATAGGTGAGAACTGCCGGGTTCCAGTTAGCCGTGAAGCTGAGCGACGTTTCATCACCCTGCGAATCGAGCTGGAATGCAACCGTGATCGTCGAACCAGGCGTCGTGTTGACATTCACCGCACGTACAATGCGGGTCAGGTCAGGACGCGACGCTTCCACGGTTCCCCCACCGCCAGGAGCAGTCGGGCCGCAGGCCGGTGTGTTGTTCGGAACCGTGCCGAGGATCATGTTACGAATGACCGTAACGTCACCGGCATCGATACCGCCGTTACCGCAAGGCAGGTTAACGTCCGCACGCTGGAACTGATTCGGCGTGGTTACCAGAGTAAGCGTTCCGAGGATCGCATTTCTGATAGCAGTTACGTCGTTAGCTTGGACAAGTCCATCACCAGCGGCGCCGCCCGAACCGTCAACTACGTCACCTTCAACGCCGCCACCCGGAAGAATCGGGCCGTCATCGTTGTTGATCGTAGCAACTCGGTTATCCGTGTTGAAGGTGCCAGCGGTAGCACTGATTAGTCTGAGCGAGAAGGTCTCGTCAGCTTCACCAATGGTATCGCCGATAACCTGGACAACTACGTTTGCCGACATGGTGCCCGCAGTGAAGTTGACGCAGTTAGCAGCACCGGCAACAAGAGCGACATAGTCGGATCCTGCCGTCGCGGTTCCATTGACAGTCTCATAGCAGACAGTCGAGGCAACCGACGAATCGCCGATGCGGTCGATCGTGAACGTGAAGTTCGTGTTTCCAACGTTGCCCTCAGCACCTTCCGGACCCGGAGCACGGATCGAGAATGCGAGACCGTCGTCGTTCGTGATCGTGACCAGAGCCGGCGAGCCGGTCGGGCTGATGTTCGCGAACTGGACAGCAGCGAGCGTAACGTTGAACGTTTCGTTGTTTTCAAACGTCGCATCCTGACATACCTGAACCGGTACGTCTACGAAGTTTGCACCCTGAGCACCACCGAAGACACCGCCCGTCGTCAACGGAGTGAATCCGCCTGCCGGGAAGTTGACCGTAGCGTTGCTAACAGTGATGTAGTCGACACCAGCCGTGCAGCTTGCTCCGCCTGTAGCCTGGCCGGTGATACCTGCCGTGCTGTAGGTGAGGGTCGCAGGGACTTCAGTCGTGCCAGTTCTGGTGAGCCGGACGAAGAAGGTTCCAGGAGTGGTCGGGGTCGTCGTACCTTCGAGCTGGGTCACTGGTCCGAGAGCGAATGCAGGGGCAGGATCGCCGCCGGCACAGACGTTCTGGATCACGCCAAGTCCGATCGGATCAGCACCACCAGCCGGGTCGGTAACAACATCAGACGATGCTGCAACAACCTGGAGGGTGAATGATTCATCCGTTTCGAAGGTGTTATCACCATTGACCGTTACGGTCACGGTCTTCGTCGTTTCACCAGGAGCGAAAGTAACAACCTGGCCCGTGATGGCGACAAAGTCACCAGGCGAGACAGCCGTACCGCTCACAGTGTTAACGGTTACAGTCGAGGTCAGAGCCGAAGCACCTGCACGAGTGATCGTGAAGACGAAGGCCTGAGTGTCAGGTGAATTAACTTCGCAAGCCGAGACGTCGGATACCGAAATGATCGGAGCCGCGTCGTCGTCGGTGATGGTCGTCGTAACCGAAGCCGGGCTGCCAAGAGCACCGAACGTCGGGTTGCTGAGCGTCACCGCGAAGCTTTCGTTAAGTTCGTCAACGGTATCACCGCAAACCGGAACCGTGAAGGTCTGGGTCGCGACGCCGGCGGCAAACGTAAGCGTTCCGCTTCGTGTCAGGAAGTCAACCGGGAATCCGCAGGTCGTGCCAGCCGTAGCTGCCGACGTACCGGTTCCGGTCGAGGTTGCGTAATCGACAGTGCCTGCGACTGCCGTCTGAGTTCTGGTCACCGTGTAGGTAACGTTGAACTGGCCCGAGTTGCCTTCGGTCACCGGGTTAGCCGGCGAGGTCTGAGCAATCGTGTAAAGTGCGACGAGGTCGTCGTTCTGGATGGTACCAAGACCGAGGCGGTCGGTGATACGCGGATTGTTGTTCTGATCGAGCGGGTTCGCAACTCCGTTGACCGTAAGGATACGGACGGTGAAGTATTCGTCGAACTCGAAGATCGGGTCGCCGTAAACGATGACCGGAACCGTGATGACGCTCGGTCCGCCCTGCGTAAAGGTTACGCAGTTGCTTGGGCCGGCAACACGCGGCGTGTAGTCGAACTGCCATGCCGGACCGCCATTGTTCGGGCCGCCGGTGGCTGGGTTCGGGTTGATCGCCGGGTTTTCAATATCACCGTCGACGGTTTCGAAGCAGACCACTTCGTTAGCCTGTGCGTCACCGGTACGGGTGATGTTGAAGTTGAACGCCGACGTCGAAGCAACGCTCGGGTCATTAACCGAAGGATTTCCTTCGATCTGGACCACGTTGTTGATCGCGAACGTCGTATTCGGTTCGTTGTCAACGATCGTTACTGTCGCCGTCGTTGCCGGCGGAGCAGGGCTGATCGTCGCGTTTGTGGCCGCTGTGAGGCGGAACGCAAACGTTTCATTCGGCTCATCGATATTGTCGTCGATGATCGGAACCGTAACGGTAGCGGTCGTCGCGCCAGCGGCGATCGTCCCGTTGCCGGTCGTGGTCGTATAGTCAGCACCCGCAGTTGCAGTATCGCCAGCGGCACCCGTCGTGTACGAGAACGAGGTGTTAACACCCGTCGCGACACTCTGAGTAACTGTCAGCGTAGCGGTTCCGGCGTTTTCGTTAACCGTAACGTTAGCAACCGTAAGAACCGGCGGATTGTCATCGTCGATGATCGTCGCGGTTGCAACCGGTCCAGGCGTTCCAAGGAACACACCCGGGAATCCGCCCGTCGGGTTGCTCAGCTGAGCGTCAAACGTCTCAGTGAGTTCGAAGGCGAGATCGCGGCAGATGCGAACCGTGAAGGTCTGCGAGATCGACGTTTCACCAGGTGCGGCAGCCGCAAAGTTCAGCGTCTGACCGTCCGACGTGTAGTCCTGACCAGGCTGGCAAACCGTATTCGGTGCACCGGCGGTCGCCGTTCCTGATCCAGGAATGGTCGAAACCGATACCGAACCGGCAGGCGAGTTCTGGCCGTTACGGGTAATGGTGAACGTTGCGATGGTTTCACCCGGATCGCCCGGATCACCTTCTTCACCAGCAACCGGAGCACCAGTTACGCCGCTGAACACGATCGTGTACGACGTATCGTCGTTAGTGATCGTACCAGTTGCAGCAGTCGGGGCAACGGCAGTGTAGCCAGTTCCAGCAGTGACCGTGAGGATCACGGTTTCATCCGGCTCGACAACTGCATCAGGAGTCGGGTCAACCGTAACGGTCGCGGTAGCCGAACCTGCTGCGAAAGTTACGGATCCAGTCGAGGTCTGAGTATAGTCAGTACCCGTTGTAGCCGTACCAGTCGTCGAGAAGTTAACAGTCAGCGGCAGTGCAAGCAGAGCCGGCGACGTGTTACGCGTGAAGGTGTAAACAAGGTTCGCGGCACCATCTTCAGCAACGGCTGGCGGAGCAACCGTAACCGAAACGTCGGTGTCGTCATTGGTGATCGTACCCGTCAAAGTTGTCGGGTTCGGGATGATATCGAACGTGTTGCCCGATGCGAAGTTAATGGTAACCGTTTCATCGGCTTCAACTTCGAGATCGGCAGTCGGATCGACCGTCAGAGCAGCAGTCGTGTTACCAGCACCAAAGGTGAGGTTACCGCCTGCAGCCGTCGCACCAGCATCAGCACCCGTCAGAACATAGTCAGTTCCAAAGGTAGCAGTGTTCGGAGCAACAAACGTGAACGGAATCGTCAGAGCCGATGCCGTAACGCCCGTACGAGTACAGGTGTATACGAGGTTGGCCGCACCGTTCTCAGTCACCGTTGTCGGTGCCAGAGCACAGGTAATGTCCGTATCATCGTTGAGGATCTGCGAAGTAGCAGACGCCGGAACTCCAACTGCGTAGCCGGTTCCGTTCGTGACCGTTACCGTCACATCTTCATTAGCTTCGACGTCTCTGTCATCAACTGGAGTGATAACAACCGTTGCGGTCGTCGCACCAGGTGCGAAAGCAACCGTGTTTGGTCCGAGCGTCGGTGGATTGGTGAAGTCACCATTGGTCAGCGTAGCACTGCCCGAGAGGGTGTAGTTAACGGTAAGAGCACCGAGAACAACGCCCGTACGGGTGAAGGTGTACGTGATCGAACCACCATCGTCACCTGCCGGCGGATCGGTTCCTTCAGGAACGCTAGCCGAAGCAGCGACAGTAATACCGGTGTCGTCATTCTGGATCGTACCGGTAGCAGCATTATTCGGAGCAAGAGCAACCGTGTAGTCGTTGCCGGTGTTGAGCGTCAAGATGACGGTCTCATCAGCCTCCGGATCCGGATCTACCGTAGGATCAACTGTGACAGTTGTCGTGCACTGGCCCGCCGCAAACGTGACGGTCTGAGCACCAGCAGCTGTTCCGGTGTAATCGGTTCCGGCTGTAGCAGTACCGCTGGTGGTGTAGTTGACCGTAAGGGCCGCACCGCAACCGCCAGTTCTGCTAAAGGTGTAAACGAGATTGCCTGCACCATCTTCGAGAACCGCACTTGGAGCAACAGCGATCGAAACGACTGAGTCGTCATTAAGGATCGTTCCAGTTGCCTGAGCAGGGTTACCCGGCGAGTAGAGCGGGCCTACACCGGTGTGGTTGTCGACCTGGACGATAACAAGCTCATCGAGTTCAACCGCCGCATCATCGGTAACCGTCACGGTGAAGGTCGTCTGGTTGGCTTGAACGCCACCTTCCGTTGCCGGGGCTCCCGCACCACCATTGATGGCCACACGGCCGGTCGGCGGAGGTCCTACGAGAACAGGGAACTGACTGACGCAACCACCACCGCCAGCAACGTTAAAGGCGGTCGTGAAGTCGCTTGCAGCGTCTGCATCTCCGCTAACGTTGAAGTTGGCACAAGTAACTGCGTTTGTCTGACCTATACGGGTAAAGGTGTAAACAAGTGTTCCACCGTTATCGCCCGCAGGAGGATCATTGCCCTCCAGAACCTGAGCCGGGGCAACACGAACAATTACCTGAAGGTCATCGTTGGTGATAACACCGTTCGCGGTAGCAGTTCCCGAAGGAACACCATTCGCACCAGGAGCACCCACACCGTAAACCGAAGCGTTAGGGGCAACCGGGGGAACGATAGTGAGCGTGAGAGTCTCATCATTCTCTGGGGTTGTGTCGTTAACCGGAGTAACATTGATCACAGCCGTGGTATCACCTACAATCGGGACAGCCAAGAACGTAACCGTACCGGTACAGTTGACCGGGTTATAGGTAACGGTATTTCCTGCCGAGCCTGACGAAACCACGTAATCCGATCCCGTGCATGACGCCTGGGTAGACGTCGGAGCAAGAGCAGAAAGCGTAAAGTCAACCGTCAAAGCATCGGTGACGGCCGGATCCTGGTCGGCACCGGCACCGGTTGAATCAAAGTTACGGGTTACCGTGAACTCGATAGAACCTGGTCCAGCTTCAGAAAGTGGCGTATTGGCAGATGCAACCGTGATCGTCTCATCATCGTCGTCGATGGTGGCCGTATCGTCGGTGTCCGCGCCGATCGTGTAGGTGTTACCGTTGTTAGTATTTGTTCCAGCGACCATCGTACCGACAATCGTTTCGTCGGGCTCAATGCGATTGTCATTGACAGCGTTGACCGTCAACATCGCGTCGTCATTGCCCGCAGCGAAGGTGATCGTACCTGTACATGTCGCCGTATTGAATGTAGCGTTATTCGTTCCCGGGATCACCACCGTGTAATCCTGGGTTGCTCCAGGACCGCAAAGTGCAGTGCTTCCAGTATTGAGCGTGAAATTAACCGTGAGGGCTTCAGTTTGACTACCCGCAGGAACAACACGATCGAAGTCGAAAACAAACTGGCCTGGAGGAGCGATCGGATTACCTTCCTGATCTTCCCCTGGGTCAGGAGCACCGAAATCGACAACCGCAAAATCGTTGTTGACGATCGTTCCGTTCTGTGTGGCCGGAGCACCGATCGTGTAGCCACCGGCAGTAATCGTAACGTTTAACGATTCATCAGGCTCAACACGAGCGTCGTTGACCGTCGAGATGCGGAAGGTACAGTTTGAGGCACCCGCAGGAATCTCAAGAGTTCCCGTTGCCGTAAAGTCAGTAACGATAACACCGGCTTCGTTAAGACACGTTCCGGTCGTCTCGAAGTCTGCGTCGTCGATAGCGCCAGACGTGTTAGCCGTACCTGCCGTCGAGAAGTTGATCGGAAGGGCGAACGCCGGAGCCGTATTACGGTTAAAAGTGTAGACAAGGTCATTGCCTTCCGTTGGCGAATTAGCAGCCGCGCTCATGGTAACGACCGCATCGTCGTCGATGATCGTGATCGTGCTAACCACGCCCGCTGGGAATGTGTCGCCAGCCGGAACCGCGGTGATCTCTATGGTCAGAGTTTCCGTAGGCTCAGGGGTTGTGTCATTACAGATCTGGACGTTAACGACCAGCTGAGTGTCGCCCGCGCCCCACGCAACCGCACTCTGCGAAACGGCGTCGTTGCCCGGGTTACAGCCAACTCCGTTCACGAGGGCACCGGTGCCGCCGAAGTCAAGCGTCATCACGCCCGCAGCTCCACCAGCTCCACGCGTGAAGACGATCGGAATAACTGCTGCAGCAGCCTCATTCGTTTGAACGGCTACCGGGGCAACAGTGATCGCAGCATCCGGAGCGTCCGGACGATTGCCAGCGATCTCACTGATCTCTTTCGCAGTAAGTGCACGCGAGAACAGCTTGACCTCGTCGGCAGAGAAGGTGGCAACGCTGTCGCCTTCCGTCATAGAGCCGATCGTCAGGTTAGAACCGACGCCGCTGAAAAGTCCTGCCGATTTGGTGGTGTTCACCTCTTCGCCGTCAATGTAGAGGCGAACCGTGTCGCCATCATGAGTCGCGGCGAGGTGGGCCCATTCGTTCACCGGCAGCTTGCCGCGAGCTTCAAGGGCTACAAAGTCACCATTGGCGTTGCGTGACGCGAAGATAACGTTTCCGTTACGAACACGGAGCGAGTAGGCGTCGCCCTTCGAAACGACGACGAAATCGCCATCGGTACTCGAAAGATTGACCCATCCGTCAACGGTGATCGCGCCGGGATTGAGGTCTGCCGCATCGGCAACCACAACCTGACCCTTACCGCCAAAATTGAATGCTCCCGCGCCCACTTTACCGGTGGCATATCCATATGTGCCAACCCATTCACCATTGTGAACTCCGCGGGAGTCCATGGTGTCGTTGTCAGCACGGTAGCAAGCTAACAGCCCTTCCGGAGCAGTGTCACAGCCGCGGGCTTTACCGTCCTGGGCTGGAGCTGCTTCGGCGAGACCGAAAAAGCTTAAAATGTTGTTAAAACTAGAGGCGAAATAACCTGATTGCTGCGCAGTTGCAGTCTCAGGAGCCGCCGTTTGATTGGCCGTCAACGCAGAGGCGCTGAATACGGCCGTCAGAATCATCAACGTGAGAAACACGAAGACTCTCGCCTTCGCGCTCCCTAACGTCGTAACTCCTTTACTTGAGGACCGCGGAGGCGATCCCTTTCGGGCGTTGGATGACATATTCATTCTCCTAAAAACTAAAGTATTCGTGATTCGAATCTGTTGTTGATTTCTTTCAGTACCGACAACGGAAATATAGCCCTTCGCGGGGCGATAATTGCTACACCGTTTTACTACAGTCTAATTTTAAATAAACTACTTTTCGGAACGAACTACACGGATTATACCCAATACACCAGCTATGTCAAGCCAATTTTGGGCAAGTGTTAAACTTTTTTGCGTTGCCGGGAGGGCAACTTTCTTGTGTAAAAAAAGTGTTAATCGTTAGCTTTTTCCTCTAAGTAATTATCGTAAAGCGATGCTTGGCTTTCCTACCTACCCGCAGCAAGCTGCAGGCGGACGTTGGCGGCATCCAGTTGTTCGCGGGCAGCTTCCGTTTCGGCTAGCGAAGCGGAGGCGACCGCGGCAAAAGCTTTTTCCGCCTCGTCACGCTGGGTGCGGGCGGCTTCAAGATCGATCTCTTCGGCACTCTCGGCCGAGTCGGCGAGAACGGCGACCTTGTTGGCATTCACTTCCAGAAACCCGCCTGATATGGCGAGACGGTCGGTGTTACCTTTTATATTATATGTAAGCACTCCGGGCTTGATGGCGGAGACCATCGGCGCGTGACTAGGAAGTATGCCTACTTCGCCGGATGCAGTTGGCACCGTCACGGAATCGACCTCGGTGTCGAGGACCATACGCTCGGGAGTGACAATAGATAATTGGATCATTGCTTCATTTTTTCATTGAGCCATTGTCGCGATCGGAAATGCATCGATGATCCAATGGCACAATGAATGAATCGCTAAGCGGCCGCAGCCATCTTCTGTGCTTTTTCCCTGGCCTGCTCGATCGTGCCTACCATGTAGAAGGACTGTTCCGGCATCTCGTCGCATTTCCCTTCGAGGATCTCGCGGAAGCCTTTGATGGTGTCTTCGACCTTGACATATTCGCCTTTAAGACCGGTGAACTGCTCGCCGACCGTGAACGGCTGCGAGAAGAAGCGCTGGATCTTGCGGGCACGGGCGACGGTCAGCTTGTCGTCTTCTGAAAGTTCATCGAGACCAAGGATCGCGATGATGTCCTGAAGATCTTTGTAACGCTGAAGGATCTTCTTGACCGACTGAGCCGTGTTGTAGTGCTCGTCACCGACGATCTGCGGATCGAGGATTCGCGAGTTCGACGCCAGCGGGTCAACCGCCGGGTAGATACCGAGTTCCACGATCTGACGCGAAAGAGCTGTAACAGCATCGAGGTGAGCAAAGGTCGTCGCCGGTGCCGGATCGGTATAATCGTCAGCCGGAACATATACTGCCTGGATCGAGGTGATAGCTCCGGTCTTGGTCGAAGTGATGCGTTCCTGCATCTCGCCCATCTCGGTCGCGAGAGTCGGCTGGTATCCCACAGCGGAAGGCATACGGCCGAGAAGCGCGGATACCTCAGAACCAGCTTGCGTAAATCTGAAGATATTGTCAACGAAAAAGAGCACGTCATTGCCCTGGTCGCGGAAATGCTCGGCGACCGTCAGGCCAGAGAGAGCAACGCGAAGACGAGCTCCCGGAGGTTCGGTCATCTGTCCATATACTAAGGACACCTTCGAACCTTTGATCTCGTCCATGCTGACCTTGGTCAGATCAAACTCGCCAGTCTCTTCCATGTGGTGGTTGAAACTGTCGCCGTACTTGATAACCTTCGACTCGACCATTTCGCGGAGCAAGTCGTTCCCTTCACGGGTACGCTCGCCGACCCCGGCGAAAACCGAGAAGCCGTCGCGGCCTTTGGCGACGTTGTTGATCAGCTCCATGATAAGAACCGTCTTGCCGACGCCCGCACCACCGAAGAGGCCGATCTTGCCGCCGCGAAGGAACGGCTGAACCAGGTCGATAACTTTAATACCGGTCTCGAACATTTCGAGGCGGGTCGACTGCTCGTCGAATGACGGAGCGTGGCGGTGGATAGATGACTTGGTATCGGAATTTACGGGACCGAGCTCGTCGACCGGGTCGCCGACGACGTTCATTACGCGGCCGAGCGTTGCGTTCCCGACTGGAACCATGATCGGGCCGCCGAGGTCTTCGACCTTCATGCCGCGGACCATGCCGTCAGTCGGCAGCATCGAAACCGCACGAACGCGGCCTTCGCCAAGGTGCTGCTGAACTTCGGCAATGACGTCGATCTTTTCGCCATCGAAGCCCTCACTCGTGATCCGCATCGCCTGATAGATCGGCGGAAGATAATTGTTTGAAAATTCGACGTCAACGACGGGGCCGATGATCTGTACAACTTTACCTATCTGCCCGTTTCCCTCAGTGGCCATTTATTAAAATGATGCTCCTATATATAAGTGTAAAAGGCGTTACTTTTACAAAGGAGTAAGACTACCACACGGAAAAGCCGCCGCGCAACGGGCGCGGCGGCTCCATAGGACCAAAACCGATAAAAAGCAAGGAATTAAAAAATTGAGCCCGAACGCGAATAGCGCCGCTGCAGCCGCGACTGGCTGTAAAGCCGCCGGGCCAATTCGAAAAGGTCGGGCGAGGTCTTCGGCATCTCGCGAGTGACGGAGTCGGGTTGTGACCGACGCCGGGTGACTTTCACCGGAACGGGATTCTGACTTTCGTTGATCCCCCAATTTGAATCCAAGGTCGCCATACTGCTACGCCTCCAGGAACTAGAATCGATGTAGGGATTATCGGGTGACCGGGCACGGCGTTCGGTCTGGTGGAGTACATTTGATTGGATTCTTCTGCGGACGGGCAGCTCGGGATTTTGTCAGGAACGACCTCTCAGTATACTATTTGGTTAATGCCTGCTTCGTTCTATATTCATCCTAACTTCGAACCTTTGCTGCCTCGAAAATAAAACACTTTGAAGAAACTAGAACTACCACCGCAAGGCCTCAACACGCTGTTTGGCGTACAGGACCAGAACATCAAGTATCTCGAAACGCTGCTCGACGTCAGCATAGGGGCACGCGGCAACGAGCTGTTGATCGACGGCGACGAGCGCGACATAAAGACAGTCGAGCAGATACTCGCCGATTTCGGCGACCTGTTTGCCGAGGGCAATACGTTTACGGATAAGGAACTGCGCGACGCATTCAAACAGATAGCCGAGGATCGAGCTTATTCGTTGAAGGATCATTTCCTTAAAGCCAGGTTCAATCCATCGGGCAAGAAGCAGGTCGCTCCTAAAACGGCCAATCAGCGTAAGTATCTCGATGCGATCGGCTCGAACGACCTCGTATTTGGGATTGGTGTGGCGGGAACGGGTAAAAGCTATCTCGCGGTCGCGATGGCGATCGATGCTCTGTTTAAAAAGCAGGTAAGCCGCATTATTCTCACGCGTCCGGCCGTGGAGGCTGGGGAGAGACTCGGTTTTTTGCCGGGTGATCTTCAGGAAAAAGTCGATCCGTATCTGCGGCCGCTTTATGACGCGCTCTTCGACCTGGTTGACAGCGAGAAGGTCACGAAGATGCTCGAAAAACGCATTATCGAGATCGCTCCTCTGGCCTTCATGCGTGGCCGCACGCTTGCGGACGCTTTTATTATTCTGGACGAAGCCCAAAATACCACGTCCGAGCAGATGAAGATGTTCCTTACGCGTATTGGGTTCGGTTCGAAGGCGGTCGTTACCGGCGACAAGACTCAGATCGATCTTCCTCGGGGACAAAAAAGTGGTTTAAAAGAAGCTGAACATGTTCTGGCGGATCTAGATGGCATCGACTTCGTTTACTTTTCCGAAAAAGATGTTGTTCGACATAAGCTGGTGCAGATGATCGTCAAGGCTTATGAGAATCATTCCGTAGAAATGGATACGGAGCGATGAAGGTCAAAGAGGTGATCAAAATGTTGGAACGTGATGGCTGGTCGATCATCCGCACAAAAGGAAGTCATCGACAACTTAAACATCCGCTCAAAAGTGGCACGGTGACCGTTTCAGGAAAAGAGAGTGTCGACGTTCCACCGGGAACTTTTAATAGCATTCTTAAGCAGGCCGGACTAAAATAAAGAAATGAAATACCTCATCATCATCGAAAAAGGTGAGACCAGCTACGGCGCATATGTTCCCGATTTGCCCGGCTGTGTGGCGGTCGGCGAAACTGAGGCTGAAGTCATGAACCTTATCCACGAAGCAATCGAATTCCATTTGGAGGGGCTGCGCGATGAAGGTTCGTCGATTCCGCTTCCGAGGTCGAATTTCGGGTATATCGACGTTGCGGTCGTATAGTTTGCATTTCATGCGTTTCGACAGATGAGATCAAAATGGTTTTTGGCAATACTCGTCGGAATTGTCCACGGCTATCTTTTATGGACCCAGACAGCTATAGCTCCCTTCTGGATAAAACGCGTCCCTCCTGCGACTGAGATTGAGATCAACATTCGATGGGCGGTCCTCGTCGTGGTCGTCTTTGGTGCGGTTCTTCTCAACCACTTCTTTTTGTACAGAAAAGAGGTTACCTGGTTCAGCAAATTACGTCGGACAACTCTGGCTCTTTCTGTCCTCTACTTTCCTACAGTCATTTTGTCTCAGCTACTCGATATCTATTTTTTTCCAGACATTCATCTCTCTGATGCCTTTGCTCTTTACCTCAGTAACTGGTGGTTACTCCCATTCGAATTCGCATTTTTAAACATTTCCGGGACCATTTTCTCCGGCCTTGCTATAGGCTTACTTAGGTTATATTGCTTTATCAAGTCAAGAGTTGGAGGCTATCCATGATGCCTGTTTACAACGTTCAGCGCAAAGTTCCGATCAACAAACTTGCGATCGAGGAATTTGCAAAAACTCTCGCGGCTCAAGCGATCGGGGGCCTTGAAAGAAGCTTTACTGTTGCGTTGGTTTCCGATGACCGGATGAAGCAACTAAACGAAATGTTTCGCGGCAAATCGGCAACGACCGATGTTCTCTCATTCCCGCATGAACCCGACGAGTTCGATCCTGACAAAAACAACTTGGGTGACATTGTGATCTCAGCCGAGCAGGCGAGAAAACAGGCAGAGGAAAACGGCCTGCCACTCGAAACCGAAATAAAACAGCTGATCCTCCACGGCCTTCTGCACCTCTGCGGATATGATCACGAGACGGACAACGGCGAGATGAATGCTCGTGAACTCGAATTGCGCGAGCAGCTTGGCATTTAACCTTTTTCCGGCTTGTGGTTTAATACTTTCAATCATGAGCGACAATCATAAGACCGCCGACCCGTGCGTGATGATCATCTTCGGTGCGACCGGAGACCTCACTAAGCGCAAGCTTTTTCCTGCACTTTATAATCTTGCAAAAGACGATTTCCTGCCGCACAGTTTCGCCGTGATCGGCGTCGGGCGTCAGGAGATGACTTCGGCTGAGTTCAAGAAGCAGATGATCGCGAATCTGCGCGAATTCGTCGCGAGGCCGAATGAAAAGATCATTGAGTGGTTCGAGGAGCGAACCTATTACACCGGCGGCGATTTTGATGATGACAAAAAACTCTTTGGAGACCTGAAGAGCCTCATCGGCGATGTTACAACGACTCACCAGATCCCGGAGAATTTCTTTTTCTACCTCGCCACGCCGCCGACGCTCTTTGCGAACGTCACGCAGAAGGTCGTCAAAAACGGCCTCGGGAAAGATGAGAATGGCAACTGGCGGCGATTCATCTACGAAAAGCCCTTCGGCCAGGATCTCGAATCGGCCGAAAAGCTAAACGCATCACTGTTGAAGCTGATCAAGGAAAAGCAGATCTATCGCATCGACCATTACCTCGGAAAAGAAACGGTTCAGAACATACTCGTCTTTCGCTTCGGCAACTCTATCTTCGAACCGATCTGGAATCGCAATTTCGTCGATCACGTACAGATCACGGTTGCTGAAAAATTGGGAGTCGAGCTTCGCGGCGGATATTATGACTCGGCGGGAGCATTGCGCGACATGATCCCGAATCATATCTTGCAACTTGTCACGCTAACCGCGATGGAGCCGCCGGTCTCATTCGAGGCTGATTCCGTGCGCGATGAGCAGGCGAAGATCCTTCAGGCGATCCAGCCGTTCTCGCCCGAAGCGGTACTCCAGTCCACCGTTCGCGGACAATATGGCGAAGGCAAGATCGACGGTAAGAAGGTTGAAGCGTATCGCAACGAACCAAACGTGGCCGCGTTCTCGAACACCGAGACCTTCGCGGCGATGAAGCTCAACATTGATAACTGGCGTTGGGCCGACGTGCCTTTTTACATTCGTACAGGCAAGCGAATGGAAACTCGGCACTCGAGCATCGTCGTCCAATTCAAAAAGGCTCCGTTCATGCTCTTCCGCGACACGCACGTCGAACGGCTACGGACGAATCGAATCGTCATTCACATCCAGCCGGACGAGGGCATAACGCTTCACTTCGGGGCCAAGGTTCCCGGCCCGATCGTAAATGTCGGTGCGGTCGACATGGACTTCAACTACCTTGACCATTTCGGCGAACAGGTCTCGACCGGTTACGAACGCCTCCTCTACGATTGCATGATCGGCGACGCGACGCTTTTCCAGCGGGCCGACATGGTCGAGTCCAGTTGGCGGATCGTCGAGCCAATCCTCGACGTCTGGAAAGCCCTTCCTGCCCGCGATTTCCCGAATTACGAAGCCGGTACATGGGGTCCGAAAGACTCCGACACACTTCTCGAACGCGACGGCCGGGCCTGGAAGAATCTGGGCTAGGCCGTCGCTTCCGGTTCCGGTTTTTATTCGAGAGCGATCATGTCGATCTCGCCCAGCGAAGCCGCAGCAGTGACTGCCCGGGTCGCAAACCGGTAGCGTTTTGATCGAACGGTGATGATCCCCCTTGACCCGTTTTCAATATTTTCAAACGAGTAGTGGCCGAACGAACTCGTCGCCGTCGTTCTTGTGCGGCCGGTCAGCTCATTTATGAGCGTTACTTCGGAGTTTCTCAGGCCTCGCCCGTCGGCAGTGAGCACTCGGCCGGAAATCGTGACGAATGGTTCAGCCTCACTTATCTCGATGCGGCCCGCAGAATAGCTCGCATCGAGGAGCCCACCTTCCCTCGAAGCGATCTGTCGCGAGATAGCCCCGTCGTCGATCGTCAGCGGGAAGATTCCGACCTCCGCGGTCGGATGCACTGCCAGCCTCAGCACAATGATCTGCCGCCCCGCAGCGAACCCGGTAGCCGAGTCGATCAGGAGCCCCAACTTTCCATCGTCAAGGTGATTTGTATTCGCGGCGAGGGACGCGTCCATGGAAGCGTCCGGCCCTAGCCGAGCCTCAACTAGAGAAAACATGCGGCTGTTCCATCCAAGTGTAAAGCTCAGAGCCGAGGCCGTTTCGTCTGTTGGCATTTCGACCTCGACCGGAATATCCACTACAGTTCCACGCGACGCGATTAACTCCCGGCCTGCATGGATCGAATAGGTCGAAGCCGAACTTGACGGTTCACTGACCCCCTCGCTTCGCGCTGCCGTCGACCCCGTGGGCCCGCAAGCTGGTTTGAGTGCGAGTTCGCCGAGGTTATATCGGCGGATAACCGTCACATCGCCGGCATCGATCTGGCCGTTGCCGCAGCCGTTGTTGGCGTCGAGATTCACGTCCGCTGCCTGAAACTGAGCTCCAGCCGAGATCGGAGGCAGATTGCCGAGCAGCACCCCGCGAACTACGCTCACGTCGTTCGCAAGCACACCGCCATCACCATTCGTTCCGCTTCCATTGGCGTCCACTACATCGCCCTCAACACGTACGCCAGGCGTGGGCGTGGGTGTGGGTGTAGGCGAACCCGAGGGCTGCGGGTCATCGTTGAATATCACCCCGATCCCGTCTGGCTTCGTGATGATAACGTTAACGCCTCCGGTCATCGTAAGGTTACTAAGCTTCAGGAAAAAGCTCTCGTTCGGCTCGAAGAGCGTATCTCCGTTTACGGGAACGCTGATCCGCTGCAAGTTTTCCGTTTCGGCGCTGAAGGCTATCGTCCCGGCGACTGCCTGATAATCCGTGCCCGCCGTAGCCGTAATATCTTGCGTCGAGAAGTCAATGCTCACCTGCGAGCCCGATGGCGGTTCCGATGAGATCGATACTTCAAACACGAACATACCGACCCCCGAATTCCCCTCACCTCCGGTAACATCCGTTATCAAGATCGTCCGAACGCCAGGTGTCGGCGTAACCGTCGGCAGCGGCGATGGAGTAGCAATCGGAGTCGCCGTCGGAGACGGGCTGGGCGTCGGCGTGACCGTTGGTGTTGGCGTCGGTGTGACTGCGGGCGTAGGAGTCGGTGTTGGTGTCGGCGTCACCGTCGGCGTCGGCGTGGGTGTTGGCGTTGGTGTTGGTGTTGGTGTGACCACCGGCGTTGGTGTCACGATCGGCGTCGGAGTTGGCGTTGGCGTAGGTGTGGGCGTAGGCGTAGGCGTCGGTGTTGGTGTGGGGGTTGGAGTCGGAGTAGGGGTCGCGGTTGGAGTTGGCGTCGGTGTCGGGGTTGCGGCTGCGGTTTGCACCTCGAATGCTCCCATATCGACGATCCCGTTACGAACCCGATCGAAGCCAAAAGCTCTTTGATCGCGTGTGAGAGCGGCGCCATTCTGATCAACTGCCAGAGAATTATTGCCGCTGTCGATCGCCGGACTTCCGGCGAGCAGAGCGTGTGTACTTGTCAAGCAGCCGCCGCAGCCGTTATTCGCCAACGGACCAAGCAACGCGTTAATCGGCGAGGCATCGGTGCCGACTATGTTCCCGTCAATGCCGTTAATGAAACCGGTAGATCCGTCGGACTTACCTACCAGGCTATTCCTTGGCAACAAAAACGTTCCGCGTACATCATTACTGGCCACTGTACCGGTATTCGTCGCGATCAGAGAATTATGGACTGTCGTAGTTCCGTCGCTCGCGACGCCGCCTCCAAACGAAGCTGAGTTGTTTGCAATCGTAGAATTGATAACCGAAAGAGCTCCTCCGGCGTTGTACACCCCGCCGCCAGTAAATGCTGTCTGGTTACCTGAGATAGTGCTGTTGATCACCTTGACGTTTGCCGCAGATCCAACCGTCAGGCCACCTGCCGCCAGGACCGCCAAGTCAGGAGATGTGGTTTCCCCCGGCCTGCCAAACGCTCCGGTGAAATTATTAATGATAGTACTGCCAATGATCACAGACGCGCCGCTACCGATCAGTGCGACGCCGCCGCCCTGATTGCTCGATATGCCACTGGCGCCGGAAATAAACAGCGACCCGCTGTCCGCCACGTAAACCGCCGCACCTCCGGCATCCATTACGTTTGAGTTATTCCTGACAAATGCACTGATCAAACGTAATGAACCAACGGAGCGGATCGCACTACCGCCATCCGAACGGCCATTCCTAATGACCAAACTCGACAAGGTCACCTCCGCTGTGGGCGACGTGATGTTAAATACGCGGACTGCGTCATTTCCGGTGATCTGGTTGTAAACGTTCGCACTTCCGCCGATTATCGTCAGACTCTTGTCGATCACCAATTCGCTTAAAACTGTCGTCGTCGAGATCTGATTAAAGGTGATCGTACTCAGCGGACACGCATCGGCGATAGCCTGCCTCAAACTGCCCAGGCCGCTGTCGTTCGTATTCATGACAATGGGATTCGTTATGCAACTTGGAGTAGGTGTTGGTGTCGGCGTTGGTGTCGGTGTTGGTGTGGGCGTCGACTGTCCGCACGGGGTTGTAAAGTAGCGGGCTGCCGCGTATTGAGTGAAGGTTCCGTTGACGCTTCCCAGCCCGGCAAGGACCAATTTACCCGAAGAGTCGAGCAGAGCCGTGTAAGCTGCATCAAACCCGGTGCTGAGTGACGTGACGGCTATGCCGGTTCCATTGAAACTGGTATCTAGCGATCCGTTCGAATTGTAGCGAGCGGCTACAAAATCACTGTCGACCCCAGAAGCCAAAGAAACCGAGCCGCTCACCGCGATCTGTCCATCCGACTGAAGTGCGATCCCGTTCGCTCCAACGCTCCCGCCGGGAATGCTGGTCGTTGCAATGCCGTCACCGTCAAACGATGTGTCGAGGGTTCCGTTCGTGTTGTATCGAGCAAGAAGTATCGAGGCGGCATCACCTAGCGGCCCGGTGCTGCCGGCAACAAGGACGCGGCCATCGCTCTGTAGCTGGATAGCGTTGGCTGTTTCGTAGCTGCCGCCTGCCAATGACGTTATTACTTTGCCTGTACCGCCAAATGTTGTATCAAGCGATCCGTCAACGTTGTAGCGCACCAGTACAATGTCGAAATCGCTTCCGTTTGTAAAGTATCCCACGGCCAAGACGCGGCCATCGGGCTGAACAGCGACGCCGAGGGCTTTGTCGAGGTCGCTGCCGATCGCCGTCGTTACAAAGCCCGTGCCGCCAAACGATGTGTCGAGCGTTCCGTTGCTGTTGTACCGGGCAACGGCGAAGTCAGAGGTGGAGCCGCTGCCAGTCGTGCCGACCAAGACGAACTTGCCGTCAGATTGCATTGCCATAGCGTTCGCCTCGCTGCGATCGCCAATGGCGGTGGTCGTCGACCCTAAAGTTCCGAACGAACCATCGATCGATCCATCTGAATTGAGCCGCATGATCAGGAACTGAAAGCCCGCTTGACTGACTGACCCGAAACCCGTGCCGCCAATGACTATCTTGCCGTCCGACTGAACCGCTACTCCATTGAGAATTCCGGATCGTCCGTACAATTTGGCTTTTCCATCGGCATCGAAGGTATTGTCCAGCGAGCCGTCCGTATTGAGCCGCATTACGCCCACGGGCTGGCCTCCGTAAGTGAAGTCGGTGCTGGCGTTGCCCGCCAAGATTATCTTTCCGTCCGGCTGTACGGCACCTGCGTTCGCCCATTCAAACTCAGTGTCGCCTACGCTTACCCAGTCATTGAACTTGCCGTCACCGCTAAATGATGGGTCGAGCGTTCCGGGAGGGCCGCATGACGGCCCCGGCGTGATCGCGGGGGTCGGGCTCGGTGTTGCGTACGGGTCGTCATCGACTATGTTGACGACCGAAGTGCTTGGCGAACCGAGGGTGCCTCCAACAGGATTGGATAACGTCATGTTGATCGTGTGAAGTCCCTCGACCAAGAGGTCGTCGCACAACTGAATTCCCGCTGTACCCCTATTGCTGTTCGGAGCAAAGACAACGGTTATCGGCGAATTGATAAAATCAACGCCGGGAGAACATGTCGCTCCACCCGTGGCTGTTCCACTCGAAAGGTTGAGCGTGACCGAACTGATACCCGTCTGATTGCCGGTCCGCTCGATGTAGACAAATCCGATCCCTCCGGGCCCGTCACTCGTAAAACCTGGCTTCTCGGTCGGGTATTCGGGGATCGGTTGGGCCAAACTGCCTTGAAATCGCATGGTCGTAGAAGCAGGCGTCGGCGTAACTGTCGGCGTTGGTGTCGGCGTCGGCGTCGGGGTCGGAGTCGGAGATACTCTATCGTCGTCGACGATCGTCAAAGCTGCGGATGCGGGCGTGCCGATGGTTGCGCCAACCGGGTCGCTAAGCGGCATTAGCAGCATCTCGTTACCTTCGACCAACGCATCGTCACACACTTCCACGGGGAATAGCTGGCTCGTAACGCCCGGGCCGAAGGTTAGCGTGCCTGTCGACTGAACAAAATCAACGCCCGGCGTGCACGCGGCTCCCATGGTCGCGGTAAATCCGGTGGTCGCATAGTTTACCGTAATCGTCCCGGTCGTGCCTCCGGTGCGCGTTACGGTGATATTGGCCTGCGATGAACCGCCGAGCGTTCCGTCCGGCCGCATGATATTGGCTTCCGATTTGGAGTAAGACGAATTGCTGAATTGCACGGTCTGCCCGGTACATGCACTTCCGTATCGAGCGACCGCAAAGTCGCCAGTCGCGCCATTATACGTAGTCCCCGCGACTATAAGGCGACCATCAGCCTGCCGAACAACATCCTCGCCGACATCGAGGCCAGCACCGATCGGCGTCGTAGTGAATCCCGTACCGAAACCGGTATCCAGCGTGCCGTCGGCATTGTAGCGGGCAATCGAAAAGTCTGTGTTACCGCTCACCGATGCCTGACCTGCGGCGACGATCTTGCCGTCGGGCTGGATCGTTCCGCCGTTGGCAAAGTTTGCCCCCGCTCCTATAGGCGTAAATACGATACCCGTCCCGCCGAATGTAGTGTCCAGCGTCCCGTTCGTCAGGTAGCGCAGGACGACATTGTCGGTACTGCCCGCATTTGACGCTCGGCCAAAAACGACGATCTTGCCGTCTCCTTGTAGTTCTACGTCAAATCCTACATCGGTTCCCGTATTGACCGACTGCACAATGGTGCCGGTGCCGTTAAAGGAAGTATCGAGCGTGCCGTCGGAATTGTAACGGGCGAGAGCGATGTCGGGATTCGGACTGCTGAATTGGACGTAGGTCTGCCCGACAGCGACGATCTTGCCGTCAGGCTGCACGGCCAAGGCGAGTATCTCGTCATCGACCGCGCCGATCGGCGTGATCACGCGACCCGCCGTTCCGAACGTATTGTCGACCGATCCGTCAGCATTGAAACGCCTGATAAAAAAATCCTGCGGCGTCGTCGAGGGCGAAAAGGACTGGTATGAGCCGCCCACGAGAATCTTGCCGTCCGCCTGGATCGCGATGGCCTTCGGTATGGTTATGACCGTTCCCCCTACTTCCTGAAAAACCAGTTTACCGTCTGTGTCAAAGGTCGTGTCGAGTGTGCCGTTAGCGTTGTGGCGTGTAATGCCGAGGAAATCAAGTGCCTGGCCGGTGCTGACGTCACCCACCGTCACGATCTTGCCGTCGGGCTGGATCCGCATGTCATATACTTCGTCGTTTGTCGTCGACGGAAGCGTCTGGAGCTGCGTCGTTACCTTTCCGGTCCCGCCAAACGACGTATCGAGTGTGCCGTCCGTGTTATACCTGACCAGTGCAAAATCATTGTCGGGCTGACCGAGCGTGGTCGTGCCCATCAACGCCTGTCCCGCGACGATGATCTTCTGGTCGGATTGCAGCGCAATTGCCTTTGCGATGTCGGAATCTGTACCGACCTGCGTGATCGCAATGCCTGTCGAGTTGAATGAAGTATCGAGAGCAGTTGGATCGCAGACCGGTGATGGGCCGGACGGCGCCGCCTCATCTTGGGATGTCGTTCGCGGCACGTTACCTACATCATTAAGGCCGATCGTTCCGCCACTTTTAGCCGCGGAATTTGCCGAGACAAGAATGCTATTGGTAAGAGCGGCGGTGAGCCCGACGGCAATAAGCACAACGATGATCAGGTTTACGGTTTTGCGATAATGGTGCATACGAATCTCCTCGATATTTCTGCTTTTGTTTAATAAAGCGGAAGAACCGGCTTGAAGCGCTAACGATCTTTGATTTTTTTGTCTGATATAATCTTAATTCTCAAAAACCATGGCCGAGGGTACCAGACAAGACGTAACGGAGTTGCTTCGCAGCCTAGACACCAAGTGCGGAGAGCCTCCGGAACAACTCCTCGAAGCCGTTTACGACGACCTGCGTCGACTGGCCGGCAATTACATGCAGATGGAGCGGCCCGACCACACGCTTCAGGCGACTGCGCTTGTTCACGAAGCCTACATGCGGCTTGTTGATTGGAAGAACGTGACTTGGCAGAACAGGGCACACTTTTTCTCCGTCGCAGCGCAGATAATGAGGCGTGTTTTAATTGATCATGCCCGGGCGAAGGGTTCGCAAAAGCGATCCGCTCAGAAGCTCGTGTTGGACGAAGCTATAAGCCTTCCGGACAACGCGGGGATCGATCTCTTGGCACTTGAAGAGGCACTTGTCACTCTCGAAGGTAAAGATCCGCGTCAGGCAAGAATCGTTGAAATGCGTTTTTTTGGTGGTCTTTCCATTGCAGAAACCGCTTATATTCTCGGCGTGAGCGAGGCGACCGTGCGTCGGGACTGGACTTTCGCCAAGGCATGGTTTCAGCGCGAATTGACCGCTTAGGCTACGTGTATGCAATCCGACCATAACTGGGAAAAAGTCAAGGAGATCTTCGCGGCATGCGTCGAACTGCCGGCTGTCGAGCGCGACGCTTTTCTTGACAAGGCATGCGGCACAGATTCCGATCTGCGTCGTGAACTTGATTCACTGCTCGCCGCCCACGACGATGATTTGAATCTGCTTGAACAGCACTCGATCGATCTCAAAGCCAAAATAGTTGACGCCGACCCGCCCGTAGCCGAACGCCGCTTCGGGCGATATCGCATTGTTCGCGAGATCGGAAGCGGCGGTATGGGATCGGTGTTTCTTGCGGAGCGCGACGACGGCGAATTCTCGATGCAGGTCGCTCTCAAGATCGTTCGCCAATCCGTCGCCAGCAGCGAGGTGATCGAACGGTTCAAGCGTGAGCGACAGATCCTGGCAGATCTTCATCACATAAATATCGCAACCCTGATAGACGGCGGCGTCAGCGACAAAGGCGAACCATTCCTCGCGATGGAATTCGTCGATGGCCTGCCGATAACGGAGTATTGTGAGAAGAACCAACTATCGGTAAAGGAACGTCTTCGTCTCTTTCTAAAGGTCTGCGCCGCTGTCAGCTTTGCCCATCGAAATCTTGTGGTCCACCGCGACCTCAAACCATCAAACATCCTCGTCAACAATGATGGAGAACCCAAATTGCTGGACTTCGGGCTCGCCAAGGCATTTACCGAAGACGCCGCCCAAACGCAGACCACTTTTCGAGCTTTCACCCCGGCGTATGCTTCGCCCGAGCAGATCCTCGGGAGCAATATTTCGACCGCTTCGGATCAATACTCGCTTGGAGTGGTACTTTACGAACTCCTGACCGGTTCGAAGCCTTTCAATTTTGACGGCCGATCTTACGACGAGATCGTCAGGTCGCTGGAATCGACAGAAGTGAATTCTCCTTCGACCGCGGCCCTTAGAACCGGGCAAACGAGGCTTGCCCTCGCATCGGATCTCGACAATATCACGCTGAAAGCTCTCCGCCGCGAGCCCGATCGCCGTTATGTTTCGATCGAAGCGTTCGCGGACGATATTCGAAACTACCTCGAAGGCCGCCCGGTCACAGCAAGGCCGAACACATTCAGCTATCGCGCGACTCGATTCGTGAACCGATACAGAACGCCCGTTGCGGCCGCCGCGCTGATCGTGTTTGCCCTGATCGGCGGCCTTGCAGTCGCCGTATGGCAGGCTCGCATTGCCCGCCAGGAGCGCGATAAGGCCGAACAGCGGTTCCAGGAAGTCCGTCGCCTTTCAACATCATTCCTTTTCGAGATCGCTCCGCGTATCGAGCGTTTAGAAGGTTCCACCGAAACACGCGAGATACTCGTAACGCGTGCCCTCGAATACCTCAACACGCTAGCGGCTGAAAAAGGGAACGATCCAGAACTGCAGGTAGAACTCGCTCAGGCGTACCAAAAGATCGGCGATCTGCAGGGGAATCCCGGAAAGCCTAATCTCGGCAACTATATCGGTGCGGTCGAGAGTCTCGAAAAAGCCCGATCGATCCTTGAAGGCCTTGAGGATTCGAGGGAAAACAGTTTACGAAAAGCCAATATATCGCATCAGTTGGCGAAGATAAGATTTGCCCAGGGCCAGACGAAGCTGTCATTTAAGGAATCAGAAAATGCAGCCGCCATCTACAACCGGCTTCTTGAGATCGATCCTAGTTCAACTGAAGTGCAGAAACTCTCACTAACCAACGAGATCGATCATGCTTATTCCTATTCGATCAACAATCAGTACGCGATCGCTGTGCCGATGTATCGATCGAGTTTGGAACGCCTCGCCCGGATGGACATGTCAGATCGGACAGTGGCGAAACTGACCGCACAGGCGACGGCTTTTTTGAGCAACGGTCTTTCCTGGGACGACCAGCAGGCTGAGGCCGAAGCCGAGAACACAAAAGCAGTCGCTATCGCCGAACTCATTAACGAACGCTACCCTCGCGACCCCGAGATCCAGCGGGCGGTATTTCAGGTGTACGTCCAGGCTAGTAGCACATTCGAAAATATCAAAAACGATGTCTCACTCCATTATGCTCAGAAGGCGGCAGAGGTTGCGAATAACGCCGTAAACATAGACACCGCAGACCAGCAGGCTCGGTTTTTCCAGGCCAAGGCACTATCGAGATTAGGTATCGTACTAGCGCTCAACAAGCGGGTCGACGAGGGTCGATCACGCCTGTCCGAAGCCGAAAAGATCCTACAATCGCTGATCGATCAGGAGCCGCGGAATTCAATATATCTCGACGACCTTGGCAGCCTCTACATTCGCTTCGGCGACGTCGAAAAAGCCAGCGGTGACCTTCAGGCAACGCTGGCCGCTTACAAAAAGGCAGTCGAGGTTTGTGAAAAGCTTGTCGCTGTCGATGAGCAGAATCTGGTCGCTCAACGCGACCTCGCCCAAGCCCTGAAAAGCGTCGGTGTGACCGAAAACAAGCTCGGCCTTCGCTCAGATGCGCGGGCGAGTCTTTCAAGGGCAAGCGGCATTGTTAAAGTGCTCCGCGAAAACAATGCTCTCGGCAAATGGGATGACAAGATCTTTACAGAAATGGACGAGCTGCTCGCAAAGATTTGATCGCAGAACCGTTTGCTTTTTAGGGCACTCAAGCCCTAACATCTAGTCTCATCAATATGGATCTGGAATTGATCGCCGCCGGGATTTTGCTTTTGATATTGGGCTTTCTGGCTGCGATCGATGTTGCTTTCTCGCACATCTCGGACGTCGGCCTTAGACGGATCTCGGCGGACGACGACTCGGTTGAGACCAGCAATTCGGTCAAGTTTCTCCGCGAGATCCTCGACAATCGGCCACGATTTCGGTTTGCACTGTCGTCGGCGATCCAGATCCTTCTGATAGCAGTTGCCGTCCTGATAACTTCCGCCGTCAACCGGTTCGAGGCAGATCGGTTACGGCTTCTGGCCTACTCTTTTCTCATCAGTCTCGGCGTCACAGCGCTATTTCGCCAGATCCTTCCGCGGTTTGCTGTACGGGCGAATCCTGAGCGAAAACTGCTTTTCCTGCTTCCCGCGATCCGGCCTTTGTACTCGTTGACGTCCTTTTTTGTCGAATCCGTTTCGAAGGATAAGCAGGCAAAAGCTCGTGAAAAGATAGAGATGACCTTGTCACCAAACCTCGGTGACGACCGCGACGAAGATGGCAACGGTAACGAAGACTTCCAGGCGCTAATGGAAGTAGGCGAGGCCGAGGGGATCATCGAGGAAAAAGAGCGCGAGATGATCGAGACAATGGTCGAGTTCAGTGAAACGCGAGCTGGCGAGATCATGACGCCGCGTACCGGTATCGTGGCTGTTCCCGCCAACACTCCGATTAAGGATGCTCGCGACGTGATGATCGAGGAAAAGTATTCGCGACTCCCGATCTACGATGAATCGATCGATAACATCATCGGCATGGTCTACGTACGCGACCTGCTGGCCGCTCTCGCGACGGGCCGGAAGGAAGAACCAGTCGAGAATATCAAACGCGAAGCCTTCTTCGTCCCCGAAACCAAGACAGCCTCGGAACTGCTCAAATCCATGCAGCAAAACCACGTCCAGATCGCGGTCGTCATCGACGAATACGGCGGCGTCGCGGGCCTCGTTACCGTCGAGGACATCGTCGAAGAGATCGTCGGCGAGATCGAGGACGAAGACACCGAGCAGGAAGAAATTATCGAGATCATCGAAGGCGACGACGGCTACTGGGACGTGCTCGGCTCGACCGAGATATTCAAGATCGAACGCCTTGTTGATCTCGAACTGGAAGACGAAGACTACACGACCATCGCTGGGCTTGTCGTTACCGAAGCGGGTTATGTTCCGAAGATCGGTGAGAAGCTTGAGCTTCGGGGACTGGACGTAGAGATTCTACAGGCTGACGAGAAGAGGATAAATCTCATCCGGCTTCGAAAGAGAGAACAAATATCCGACGATTCTCATGGTGATGCGGACCACGAGTAACGTCGACGTTGGATTTGATATAATCGGTATCAATCGTAAAGGAGAATTAATGTATGTCGATCAGATTGGGCGATGAAGCCCCTAATTTTACCGCCGAAACGACCCAGGGAACGGTCAATTTTCACGAATGGCTCGGCGACAGCTGGGGCGTTTTATTTTCACATCCGAAGGACTACACACCCGTTTGCACAACGGAACTTGGCATGGCGGCGAAACTCAAGCCGGAGTTTGAGAAACGCGGCGTGAAGATCATCGGGCTCAGTGTCGATCCGCTGGAATCGCACACCGGTTGGGAAAAAGACATCGAGGAAACGCAGGGAACAGCTGTAAATTTCCCGATGATCGCAGACAGCGATCGAAAGGTTTCGGACCTCTACGAGATGATCCACCCGAACGCAAATGACACGTTCACCGTCCGCTCGGTTTTTGTTATCGGACCTGATAAGAAGGTAAAGCTGACGCTAACCTATCCGGCAAGTACCGGGCGAAATTTCGACGAGATACTCCGCGTGATCGACAGCCTACAGTTGACCGCAAAATACAGCGTCGCAACCCCCGTGAATTGGAAGGACGGCGACGATTGCATCATCGTTCCGGCGGTCTCGAATGAGGACGCAAAGGAGAAATTCCCCGCCGGCTGGAACGAGATAAAACCGTACCTTCGCGTAACGCCGCAGCCTAACAAGGTAGGTTAACACCGATGCGTACAATGTCGCGGCGGCAGTTCATGCGGTGGGAGAAGTTACGCCTTCGCGGCAGGCAATATGTTATTGCCCGAACCGCTGCCATCGCGGCGATCAGCCTGTTCATCGGAATGAACCTCATATGGTGGCTCGCGACCGGAAATCCGCTCTCCTCAGCAATGATATTTCTCTATCCGGCGCTGGGAATTGTCATCGGCATGATCGTCTGGACGGTAAACGAAAACCGTTTTGAGGAATTTCTCGCAAACAAAGAAGCGAATTCCGTAGCTAACCAAAAGCGAAAAAAGAGATGAAACTTCAGGCGGAGATCGCCGACGGAAAACACGAGGTCGAAATAGTGCGCGACGGACGCAGCGTTCGAGCAAAGGTTGACGGCCGTGAATATGATCTGGACGTATCCGAACCGGAGAAAGGCGTTTTTTCGATCAAAAGCAACGCTCGCGTCTTCGAGGTTTCGGTCGATCCCGCGGCCGCCGACGGCACGAATCGAGTAAGCCTGAAGGGCCACTCGTTGGACGTTAAGCTGATCGACCCCAAACGCCTTCGCGGCTCGGGCGGCGGTTCCGCTGACGCATCAGGAAAGGCTGAGATCAAAACCGCAATGCCCGGTAAGGTCGTTCGAATTCTAAAAGAAACCGGCGACACGGTTGAAAAGGGTGAGGGCGTGATCGTCGTCGAAGCGATGAAGATGCAGAACGAGATGAGATCGCCAAAGGATGGATCGATCACCGAGATCAAGTTTGCGGAAGGCGACACCGTCGCGGCGGGTGACGTCCTTGTCACCATCGAATAGTTCACGAAACCTTCGTACCGTTCGCGTTGATCGGAAGCTCGGTCAGCGGCCAATTCCCGCGAGCGACTTGCTCAATAAAGCACTTCGTCCTGTATACAGTTTTTCTAACGGCCTCCCGAGGATGATTTGCGAGCCAGTCGTGTCTAGCCTTTACGTACGCAGTCGTCCATTCGATCTCATTCCCGCCGTCCGACGGCACCTTCTCGGGAAAACTGTTACGGATCACCGACAGGATGCTCCCGCTGTGGATGAACGAATCGTAAATCACCAAAGCCGACAGCGGCAGGATAAATCCCTTATCAGTAGCCCATTTCATAGCAGGTTTGTAGTAAACCTGGTCGAAAAATTTGTCCTGAACGGTCCGCATCACGGAGTCTTCGTTCCCGGCCTTTTTCAGCAGCCCTTTGAATGTCTCATCATCCGTCAGCGGCGTAACGCCGATCTTATGGACAAACGGCTTCAGCTTGTTGCTGAACGTACCGTTGGCTGCAACGTAGTCCTTTACTAGCCGTGCCAGATTCCCATATTCGGTCGTCTGAGACCTCCCGTAAGTGATCTGCCGAATATCGCCCGGCCCGTCATTAAAGATCGCGATAAGCCCGTAGTTCCCGGCCGGTTTTCCTGTCTCGAAAACGTTGATCACTTTAGTGATCAGGCCTTTTTGTTTAGAAGAAAGGTGCATAAAACGCAGATGAATTAGCTCTTTTGCGTCTTCTTTGCGTCCTTCGCGTCTCTGCGTGAGAAAAACAATTTTTTTAACGCAAAGACGCAGAGACCGCAAAGGAAACGCCGAGGAAAGTTTACTTCTTCGCCTTAGGCAAACTCAGCATATTAGCCAGCAATCGATACGCTCCCGGAACGCCCGCCGGAAGCTGTCGAAACAGCGAATAGCTGCAGTAGACGTACTTCCCTTTCCCGACATCAGCGATCACCAGGCCGCCTTTATTCTCAGCCTCGTTCGCGTCGTGCGTTTCGAGCAGGCCAGTGTATTTCGGGTCCATCGTCGAGAAATTGTATAGATTCCGCTCCTGAACCCAGCCGGCAAAATCTTCGGTTCCGATCTTGTTTGGAAAATTGAATATCGGATGTTCCGGAACGAGGATCTTCACCTCCGCATTCTCATCCGATGTCCGCGGCCCCATCGCGTGTGGAAATGGCGCCAAGTTTTGCGGGGCGTAAGCCGGAAGCTGATATTGAACTATCAGCGTCCCGCCCCCATTCGCAAAATCCAGCAAGCGCTTGTTATTCGCCACAATATCCGGCCGCACCTGATATGCTCGAATGCCCACGACAATAACGTCAAAACGCGAAAGATTGCCATTCGCCAGTTCGCTCTCCGAGATCATCTCCAGCCCAAACCCCATCTGCCTGATCGCTTCCGGCACACGGTCGCCGCTGCCTGCTAGATAACCGACTTTTACAGGAGCGGTTTTTAGATCGATGATCTTCGCGTCGGTAACCGATTTTCGGTAGAAACGGTGCGTCTGAATATGCGGATACGAAATAACACGCATCGTCGAGGTCGAGATCGCTTCGCCGACGGACGCTTGTGCGTTGATCTGATAATTGCCTGCTTTGGTTCTGGCGGGGATAGTGATATCGAATGAGATTGCCTGCCGCTCCCCGCGACGAGGAATGTTGAAAGCCGTTGATGATGCAACTTCTTTCCACTCGCGATCTGAGTTGATGTTGAGCGAAACGTTACCTGCGACTGGCTTAACGGAGTGATTTGTAACGGTGAGCACGACGCGCTTCGTCTGAGGCTTTTCCGAGTATGGAATGATCATCATCGCCTGATCGAGTTCGACAGTCACCTGTGGAACAATGTCAACATTCCTACGGATCTCGCCGCGAACGTCGTCAGCAAAACGAAACTCTACCGGCCTTTCCACAACCACCTCGGTCCCGGCGATATCGAGCGTTGCCTGTAGCATCGGGTTTCGCAAAGCGAACGGCAGCGTATGTGAATCGCCCGCAGAGGAGTTCCATCGAAAGAGATCGCCGTCACGCGGCCCGCTCAACCAATACGGCTGCGTCGGCTGTGAATTGCTCGACGGAATTACCGACAGAAAAGTGGTCGAGGCCGCCGCCTCATTTACGATAAATGCAGGGCTACTTGTCCGCGGAATATCATCCGCAATAACGGTCCAATCGGCGGGAGCTTTGAGACCGAGCCTTTTTACCTTCACATCTGCACTGTTATTCATGAAGGCCTTCAAGCCGATCGTAAACATCTCACCGGGCACAACCGTCTCACGGTCCGCGAGAGCGTCGATCTGAATTCCTGCTGCAAGCACGATCGCCTCGGCAAACAATCGCTTTCGTTCTGCGAAAAAGGAGGCCGCTTTGCCAGTTGACTTCGCTTTCGCATTGACTGACGCGACCGAATAACCTTTCGCCAATGCAGGAAGCATCTTTTCAGGGGCCGCGATGTCGAAGCCGGCCATTGCCGCTTTTGCTGCGCCGAACATTTCTGTGATCGCAGCTTCATCAGCTTGTAGAATTCTAGCTTTTCCAGCCGGTGAAACATCCACCCCGTCGAAAATACCGGTTTCCTTTGCTTCGCTGCCCGACAAATTCAATGGCGAGAACTGTTCGCCGCGAAGTTCCAGCACACCTTGCTCCTGCGATCTGTGCTGACTTCGCGCCTCCATCGCTATCTCGAAATACGTCCTGCCGATGACCGGATCGTATTTCCCTGTATTCACCCGCAGCCGCGGTTCGCCGCCCCGCGTACGCTGATAGAATTTTTGCACGGTCCACGCTGGCCCCGCGTCGCGGCACTGTGAAGCATCTCCGGCCGCAGCGACCGCCAGCGGGGCGAGATATCCCGAAAACTGATGCTGTCCGTGGCCATCGGCGGGCGTTCCGGAAAACTGCGAGATAACAACTGTCGGCTGAAACGCTCGTATCACGCGGACCGTATCGCAAAGAATGATCTTTTCATCCCATTTCGACTTCGCCTCAGCCAGCGTTTTCGAAAAGCCGTAATCATAAGCACGGCCAAAAAACTGCTCTGCACCGTCAAGTTTTCGTGCCTGGATTAGCTCTTCCGTCCTTATGACGCCAAGCGATTCACCCAATTCGGATCCGATGATGTTCTGCCCACCATCGCCACGCGTAAGCGAAAGATACGCCGTTCTCGCACTCTCACCGCGAGCGAGGTACGCAAGCAGGGCTGTGTTCTCATCATCCGGATGGGCACCGATCATCAGAGCACTTTTTGTCGTATTGAGCCTTTTGAGTAGTTGATAAAGGCCCGATGCCCCGCGATCGTAAACCGGACGGATCTGCGCCGAAGTTTCAAACCGCAGAGACGCAGAGACGCAAAGAACAACAAAGAAAGCTAAGAAATAACGAGAAAACTTAGTCATATAACAAAATCTCAAACACTCTGCGTCTCCGCGTCTCCGCGGTTTGTATCTTCCGGCACGGTCAGGCTGATCAAATACCCCGCGATAACGGTCACCACGCAGCCGATGACGTTAAACCAAAGAAACTCAATATTCGTGTACCAACTCGCGATCCAAACCGATGCAATTCCAAACAAAAGCCCGAAAAAAGCACCGCGTGCCTTTGCCCGTTTTACAACAAACGCGAGCACGAAAACTCCTAGCAGCGAACCATAAAAGAACGAGCCGAATTTATTGACGACCTCGATCAGCGAACCGAGATTTGTGGCGAAGATTGCCACAATACAAGCGAAGATTCCCCAAATAAACGTCGTGATCCGTCCGACCGCAACGTAATGCGAATCGGTCGCTTCGGGTTTGTATAGGCGCCTGTAAAAATCGATCGTCGTCGCCGTCGCAAGTGCATTCAGTTCAGCCGCGATCGACGACATCGCCGCCGCGAATATCGCGGCGATCAGCAGCCCGATCACGCCCATAGGCATGTTTTCGAGGATAAAGGTTGGGAACGCGTAATTCACGTCATTGAACGATGGATTACTCGTCGCCTTTACGTGAGCCACGGCCTCTTTGCGGGCCTCGTTGAATTTCTTATCAGCGTCGGCGTAGGCCTGGCGTTTTGCGGCGTCGGCAGGGTCAAACGCGATCGCGGCATTCTTACGTTCTTCGTGAGCGGACGCGAAACGCGATTGAATGCCCTGAAATTCCGCGTTCTGCGAAGCCTTTGCGATCTCTGCATTATTAAAAACTATCGGCGGTGCGGTGAACTGGTAAAAGATGAAGACCATGATGCCGATCAGCAGAATGCCGAACTGCATGGGGATCTTGAGAAAGGCGCTCATCAGCAGCGACGTGCGGCCTTCGTCGACCGATTTCGCCGTCAGGAAACGCTGTACCTGGCTCTGATCGGCACCGAAATAGCCGAGCATCAGGAACAAACCGCCGATCAGCCCAGACCAGATCGTGTATTTCTCCTTCAGATCAAAGCTCGTATCGACCATGTTCAGCTTGCCCAGGCTTCCCGCTAAATGAAGGCCGTCAGCAACCGAAACCCCCGCCGGAAAGCTCGACAAGATCACAATAAAGCACACCGTCAGCCCGACGAAGATGATCACCATCTGCTTCACATCGGTCCAAGTCACCGCCTGAACGCCGCCAAAAACCGTGTAGATCGTAGTCGAAATGCCGATCGCAAATATCGTCGCGATCAGATTCCAGCCAAAGACGATCGATAGAACGATCGACGGTGCAGAGATGATAGTGCCCACACCGAGGCCGCGGGAAATGAGGAAGAAAAAGCTCGTCAGCGTCCGCACCTTTACGTCGAAACGCTTTTCCAGATACTCGTAGGCCGTAAAAACGTTCGCCCGATGAAAGAAGGGCACGACCGTCACGCAAAGAATGATCATCGCGAACGGCAGCCCGTAATAGAACTGGATAAACCGCATCCCGTCGGTGTAGGCCTGGCCCGTCGTGCCGACGAGCGTGATCGCCGACATCTGCGTGGCCATAACGGACAAACCGACAGCCCACCACGGCAAAGCCCGGTTCGCAAGAAAATAACCTTCCTTGCTGCCCGAATGCTTCGTCATCCGAATGCCGTCCCAGATGACATATGCCAGATAGGCGACAACGATTGCCCAGTCGAGTGCTCTCATTTGAAGTACTGTGAAAACGCGTAAAGTGCTGTTACGAACACGAAAGTCGTGATAACGACCGCAAAATACACGCGATTCCAAAACGAATTTGGCCTTTCCTCTACCATTTTACCCGCTCCAATGAATTGCCGCTGGCTTTAGCCGCACGGTAATAGGGCTCCACTGATTTGCGGCTTTGCCGCAATATCCCGCCAAACACAATTTCGGCTAAAAGCCGATTCGCGTGAGTCTATTTCGACTGTTGGCTAAAGCCAACGGCAATTTAATTTAGCTCAATCATGTCCTATGAAAAGCCCGCTCAATATCCTTCATCGATAGCCGCAAAATAACGGGCCGGCCATGCGGACACGTCGTGGGCGAAGTTGTGATCAGCAAACGGTCGATCATCCAACGCATTTTTTCGGGCGTCAGCTTCATGTTGATCTTGACCGCCGCCTTGCACGCCAGACTCGCGGCGATGTCGTCACGAAGTGTTCGCTTCGCGCCGCCTTTCTTCTCCGCTTCGATCGTATCCAGAATTTCGGTAAACAAATTACGCGCGTCCACGGGTCGTAGATCCGTCGGTATACTCTTGATCGCGATCGTCCGTCCCGACAGCCGCATCAGGCCAAAACCGAGCGATTCCAGATCGTTCTCGACCAGGGCAAACGCTTCCGATTGGGCCGGCGATAGGTCAACCGTTTCGGGCAGCAGCAGATTCTGCGATTCGATCTGACGTTCGGTCTCACTCTTACGAAACTTGTCGAATAGGATCCGCTCATGCGCAACGTGCTGGTCGATCAAGAGCAACCCTTCGTCATCGACAGCGATGATAAAGCTCTCGTGCAGTTGCCCGAGCGGTTGGATCGTCGAAGGCGAGACGCTCTCGAGCTCAACCGCCTTCGCCACCTTCGCCGCCGAATCGACCGGCGGCATCTCGACATAACCGCCGGGCTGCAAACGCTCTTCGGGCACCGAGATGCATTCGTCAACAACGAAATCTGTTTCCCTGAAACTCGTATCGTCAAACTCAATTAACCGCGGCTTCGCGGATGGCACTGTTTCCGGATTCGCCGTCGCGACACGTGCGAGCGGCTCGCTCGGACGAACCAATTCGAGCTGCGGAATCGGCGCCACCGCCGCAAAATCGATGCGAGGCTGCTCCACCGCCGCCTGTTCGATAGACGGCGGTACGAATGCGGGTTCCGAGGGGATCGGCGGCTCGTAACGAGCTTCCGCGACGATCCCGGCATTCGCCAGCGCCGAACGAACTGCCTCGGCTATTGCATCCTTCACCGCTTCACCACGACGGAAACGCACCTCGGTCTTCGCCGGATGCACGTTCACATCGATCTCGTCGAACGGCATTTCGAGAAAAAGGAACGCGACCGGATAGACGCCGTGCGGCAGCACCGAACGGTAACCTTCGAGCAATCCGCCCGCGATAGTCTTATCACGCACAAACCGTTGATTTACAAAGAAATACTGCGAATCCCGCGTGGTGCGCCGCTCACGTGGAGCCGAGACGAAACCGCGGATCTTCGCCACATATTCGCGTCCGCCCTCGACCGGCAAAAGGCTCTCGAGCACATCACGGCCGAAGATCTGAAACGCCCGTTCGCGAAGGTCCTTCGCCGCAGCCACCCGCATCACGTCACGCCCATTATTCGTCAGCGTAAACGCGATCTCAGGATGCGCGAGGGCATAATGCGTGACGATGCTCGTCAGGTGATAGTTCTCCGTCGCCTCCGAACGCATGAACTTTCGCCTCGCCGGCGTATTGAAGAACAGGTCGCGAACCGAAACCGTCGTTCCCTGATCGCGAGCCGCGTCCTTAACGTCTATGAGCCTTCCGCCCTCGATAAGCACCCGCGAGGCGACCTTATCTTCGGCAGTTTTTGTTATCAGTTCAACCTTCGCGACCGATGCGATCGACGCCAGCGCCTCACCCCGAAATCCGAGCGTTCCGATCGCCCCGAGGTCTTCCTGCGTTCGTATCTTCGACGTCGCGTGTCGCTCAAACGCAAGGATCGCATCGTCCCGCGACATTCCCTCGCCGTCGTCGCTGATCCGCATCAACCGCCGCCCGCCGAGTTCGATATCGACCTGTATCCGCGTCGCTCCAGCATCGATCGAATTTTCAACGAGTTCCTTGATCACGGACGCAGGCCGCTCGACCACCTCGCCGGCGGCGATCTGATTGGCAAGATTGTCCGAAAGAACGCGTATCTTGTTCATCTACAAATAAATTATCGTGTGCCCCCGCTCATCGATATCGAGCGAGCGATATATCTCGTCCACGATGCCCAGGCCATAACGAGCCACGAGGTCGAAAATATTGAAATGCCGCTCCTGCAAATGCCCGTTCGGCAGGAGCGATGAAAACATTTCGCGAATCTGCCGGTCGGTGACCTCGTCCCGACGGATGCGGGCAAGCAGAGCCTTCTTCTTGATCGCGGCGACGTGATAGGCGATCTTCTGTTCGCGTTTCGCAACTGACTTGGTCAGCGTGCTATCGATACCGTCAACCAACTTCGAAATTCGGTCGAGCTGAGCGGCGAACACTTCCTCCGCTTCCGCAAATACTGCCGCAGGATCGCCTTTGTCAGCAATGCCTAGGCGGAAGGACTCTTCGCCCTCAAAAAGCGATCCAAGGCCCCTCTCGAACTTGTTGAGGGCCCGTCTGGTCCGCGGCTCGACGATAGTAACGCTCTGCCGATGAAATATCGGCGTTACCGGACGCCCGAGCGTTTGATATACGACGCTGTTCTGAGCGAAATACGCGACCTCGGCACCGCCGCCGAAATAACACACCGTCGGAAGCAGAAAATCCTGAACGGCGGCACGAAGCATCACTCCGGGGCTAAAATTCTCCGGCTGTTCTGCGGCTATTTTCAATAGCTGATCACGGTCAAACTTTGCCTGGGAATCCTTGGCTTGGAAACTCACGTCAGCGCGTTTTCGAAGCGAACGCCGAACGCCGGCCTCATCATGCCAGAACAAGGGAAAGTAATCCGGTTCGATCAGCACCTGCGAATGAAACCCTGCGTCCGCGAGGGCTTTACTCCGCTCGATGAGCCGGTCAACGATCTCGTCCGAACGCTCGATCGCCGATACATATAGCGGAGCGACCAGCCGTTTAAGTTCCGGATGAAGCGGATCGAAAAATATGATGCCGTATTTGCGTAATAAGGCAGCAAGCGTTCGCCCAAAAGCCGTCCCGAAGCCTTCGCCCGGCCGCCACGTATTTGTCAATAGATCGCGAGCATCGGAAGCAAATTCCGTGGTTGGAAGAAGCTCAAAAAGCGAGGCGATGATGTCCGTGATCGAATCGTCGATGACAACGCTACCAACTGCGACCCCCTCGTTTCGCCCGGCCGGAGAATAGTCGGTTCGAAACGATTCGCCCGCGGCGTTGCGGAAAAAAGCCTCGGAGACCTCAGCAAAATCGTGATCCTCGGTCGCGGCCCAAAATACCGGAACGGCCGAGACGCCTTGCCGCTCGAGCCTCTCCGCCATTAGAACCGCAGACAAGGCTTTGTAGATAGTATAAAGCGGCCCGGAAAACAGACCCGCTTGCTGGCCGGTAACGACGGCAACCGTATCCGATCTTCGAAGCTTTTCGATATTAGCGAAAGTCGCGTCAGATGCGCCGACCGAGCTATTGACCGTGGTCAGAGCGTCGCAAAGTTTTGCCCGGTCCGTGTTGTAATTCTCGAGTACTGCCGGAACGGTCGCCAGAAGATCGTCCGCTGCATGTACCGCATTTGAATAAAACTCGCGAAGCGATAAAGGATCATGTTGATACTGGACGAAAAGCCGCGATTGCCCGGGAATATCGGCAAACGAGAGCCGCGAAACTCGATTCTCCAATCCTGCTTCCGGGGTCTCGCGAGCGGTCTCTTGCTTCAAAATTCGGGGCTCCTTTGGTATGGCTAAATTATAAGATTCATTTGAGAAAGCTACAAACTGGGCTGGTCTTTGGGCTTCGGTCTTTGGGCTTCGGTCTTCGGTCTTTCGGCGCAGTTTCGGTCTTGGAATACTAAAAAGCCAGAATGCGATCGGAATAACGATCGCATTCTGGCCCTTTATTAGAATTCAAAAACAAAGACCGAAGACCTAAGCCCATAGACCGATTTTACAATCCCGCCGTCGTCTTCGGAGCACGCTCGATCTTGTACACGCCTGACGAGTGCGTCGCGGCGAAGATGCGATCGGGTTCGCGTGGGTCAAACGACATCGACCAGATGCGTCGGCTTGGCAGTTTCATGTCCTGTGTGTCGACACGCCTCCAGCGATTGCCGGCGTCGGTCGAGATATAAATGCCGCCATCGGTATCGATCGCGCTTGAGAGAAGGATCTCGTCCGTGTTATCGGGGTTGATGAGAATGCTGGTAAAGTTCCCCAGCGGCAGATTGCCACCGCGGCGGGTCCAGGTCTTGCCGTCATCGCGGCTAAGATAAAATGTTTGAGTCGTTCCGACATAAACACTATCCGGACGCTTCGGGTCCGTAGCGATCGAACTGACCGGAACGTTATCGACGGCACCGCCGACGCGATTCCAGGTCAAACCCTTGTCACGCGAAACGAGTACTCCCGACCTCGCCGTACCGACCCAGATCGTGTCCGGCCTTGCGGGCGACGCGTGAACGGCAAAAACGTTCGTATCAAACCCCTCGCCAAAAGAGAGATGCTCCCAGCCCTTTGAAACGTCGAGGCTGCGATAGAGCCCTTTATCGGTACCGGCGAGCAATCCGCCGCCCGGAAGCAATTCGATAACGGTCACCTTCTCGCTGATCGCCGGGATCAGCTTGGGGCCTGCGGGAGCCGTGGCTTTCGTTGTAGCTACTGTTGATTTTACCGCGGCGGTCGTTTTCACACCCTTTTTAGCAACAGGTTTTGCGGGCGCCTTTTTCTTGACCGGTGCCTTTGCGGCCGGCTTTGCTTTGGAGGCGATCATCTGGGTCCACGACGCTCCGCGATCGGCCGAGCGGAATACGCCCATGTTCGTGCCGAGGTACATTGAGTTCGGATTGGCCGGATCCTGGCGTACCGTGAACGTCCTAACGCGGTTCGTGTCGAGCCCGCGAACCTGCTGCCAACTTCGGCCAGCATCATCACTGACGAAGAAGAACCCGCCGCCAGTCGCCGTATTATGAGTAGCAGCGTAGAGCCGGTTAGGCTGAGCGATGTCCGGCGTTACAAAGTAGGTAAGCCGGCTGCTGAAATTCTCGTTCGTCTGACGGAAATTGCGGCCCCCGTCATCGGAAACCATCACACCGTAGTTGTTAGTGCCGATAAAAACGCGGTTTGGTTCGGCGGGATGAACGGCGATCGAATTGACCTCAAGAGCACGCTGCGTGGTCATCGCCCAGCTCTTACCACCGTTGGTTGACATCCAGAAGCCTTCGGTCGTCCCGGCGTAGATCGTACCCGGAATTCCGGGATTCTGGATGATATCGCGAGTCCTGCGCGACTGCGACGGGATGCCCTGGATCTTTCGCCACTTCTCCCCGCCATTCTGCGATTCGTAGATGCCGCTGCACGCGGACGCGATCACGTAATCGGGATTCTTCCGGTCGATCGTTATTGCAAATACATCAGAGTCGTCGATCATACCGTCGCGGATCAGGCGCCAATTTTTACCTGCGTCGGTACTCTTGTACGCACGCCAGGTCGTTCCGGCGAAGATCGTATTGTTTGTTCGCGGATCGACCGCCAGCGAATCGATGTTTACCGGCATCGTCGGCGATACGATCTTTTCCCAATCGGCGCCTTTATTCTTTGAGATCCAGACCCCTCGATTAGTTCCAACATATAGAAACGACGGATCGGTCGGTGACTGGGTCATTGAATGGATCGCTTCGTTTTTTAACTCTTTCGATTCCTTCCAAGTGGCTCCGCCATCGGTCGAACGGAAGAATGCCCCCGGGCTTGCTCCGCGATGACCGGAAACGTATAAGATCCGCGAGTCCTCCGAATCGACCTGCAGTTGATCGAGAACGAGTTCCGGTTTATTCAAGTTTACGAGCAAACGCCACGACTTCCCGCCGTCGGCCGAAGTATGGATCTGACCGTCTAGCGTGCTGACATAGAGACGATTCTTGTCACGCGGATCGATCGTAATGACGCGAACGTCTCCGCCTGTCGGGCCGACCACCTGCCAATCTCCAAATGACGCCGCAGCAGCCGTCAAATCCGGCGGATCTGCCGCGAACGCGGGCGTTATCGACGCGGACAACATGACAGCAACCGACAGGAACGAAAAGAACGACCTTAACTTCAGTTTCAACATATTTAGATATCCGGAGGCGTGAATCCCAAAATTTCGGCCTCATCATATGAAGCCGAACGAACTTTTGATGCCGTAAGGACGGCGTGAGTTCGCGATCCTTTTTACTTTTGCTGATGATAAAGGCGGAATGATCCCGCCGGTGCATAAGAACTCCATTAGTTTACATTACAAACACCAAAATTCAAAGCATATTTTAAGCACGCGCTTAAAAACTTACATGGGTGATAAGGCGCAGAGACGGGGGCGATCGACTTCCTGCAAAAGCCCCCCGCGTAAGCAAGGGCGATTCACTCAAGGCTAGGCTTGACGTAAGGCGGCCAATACGGTTACGCCGCTACCATTTCTAAAGCCGCACGAAAAAAGAGGCTGCCCAACCGGACAGCCTCTTTTCGAATTATGTTCGTATCAAGCGATACGAAGCGATCACTTATGCGGGCGGATTGTCAGCACCGGCCGGTACCAGCCAGAGTTTGACCTTCTGCTCGCCAGCCGGTCCGTCAACAAACGTTACGCGGCTTGCATCGTGTCCGGAACCCGGGCGGTTGATTGCTCGCATGATCTGTGCCTTCTGGCGACGGATCTGTGCCGGTGTTCCATAGATGATCACATAACCACGTGCACCCGGGTTGTTGTTCAACTGGATGAAGAAGTTATCGATACGTGCCTTGACGTCATCGTCCTGGCTCGGTCCGTATTCGTCAACCGGGATCGGGGTCGGCTTAGCGGCCACACCACCGATATCGCTAGCTTCTGTCGGGCAGTTACAGCCAGCCTGCGTGCCGCCGACGTTGACCGTAGCGGTAACGTTGGTTCCTGCCATATCAGCAGTTGTAGCAACGGTGATGCTAGGCGTTCCCTGTCCCGAGGTGATCGTACCAGCCGAAACTGTCCAGTTATAGGTGAAGTTCGACGAGCCCTGGCCGGTGGCCGTTGCCGTGAAATTCATCGACTGACCTGGCTGTGTGGTGCCGCCTGGTCCGCTAACTGATACTGTACCGCAGTTACATTCAACCCTATCCGGAGGACGTACACAGTCAGGGCATTCACGGATCGTGATCGTCTTGGTGTCCGTACGTCCGCAAACTCCGCAGCCGTCATCCACACCGGTCACGATCGTGTAGGTACCAACCTGAGCCGAGCTGAGGTCCCACTGAACGTTTGCGCCGGTTCCTACGATACGTCCGCCAGAGACGGTGTAGTTGTAGGTGAGCACATCGTTTTCAGGATCGCTTGCACGGGTCGCAACGCTGATCATCTTGCTGCCATCAGCACAAGCACCTGACGGTGAGCTGGTGCCCGGAGGGCACGGAAGCGTGATCGTCGTTCCGCTAAGCGTTACCGAATCGACATTCGCCGGCTGATTAACAACTTCGCCAGCACGCTTGTCGCGGCGGCCGATCCAGAACTGGGCGATGTAGCCGTGCGGATCGGTTGAAGGTCCAAGTCCGGCAGGAATGCCGGTGGTCGTGACGGTCGTCGTCGTCGGCACACAACCCGGAAGTGCGACAGGGCCGCAAAGGATCGTTACCGAGTTCGAGGTCGAATCGTCATCAAAGCTGCTGATGTCCTGCTGATTGAAGTTGTGCCTGTAAGCAAAACCGAAACCAAACCAGCGACGCGGGAATACGCGGAAACCTGCGATACCGTCAGCCGGATTCTGCTCAAGAGCATTGAACGTTCTGCCGCCGACATAGTGCAGCGAGCGGAACTCAAGGATCGGCTGGAAGAACTTGTTGACCGGGAAGTCGACACCGACCGAGAGGTTAAGCTCATCGCCCGGATCGAACATAACGGCATTCGTTCCGCCGAAGTTACCCTCGACCTTGCTGGTGTAGAGGTAGCCGGCGTTGAACGAAACGTTAGCCCATTTCGTGGCTCTCGCATCGATGAAGTACGTCAGGCCGATATCGCCCTTGTTGCTTCCACGGCCCGAGCCACGCTGCATCATGTTGAAACCCGAGAAGTCGTCCGCGTTATCCCAGTAGTAGCGATAGAAAGCGGTGACACCGTGTCCCCATGCATCGTTGGTCGAGTTGAAACGCCATTTGAAACCGAAGTCCATCGAGTTGAACGACGAGGTTCCCCAGGTGCGGTTGACGAACGGAGCATCAGCAACATAGGTCGGAGCCGTCGAGAAGCTGACCGGAGTCGTATTCACGCCGTTTCCGCCCTGGTTAGCCGGAATGATCGCGGTCGTCAGAACAACGCCCGGCAGGATGCTTCCGTAAACCGAACCAACGCCCGGGAACAGATCAGCAGCTCCACCGGTTCGCGGCGGGCCAAGCGTGTTAATAAGCGTACCGAGGTTCGGCGTGTAGAAAGTGCCGCCGGTGAACGGGTACTGCGTAAAGGCCGAACCGATCGGGCGATAGATCGCACGCGAACCGGTTCCCGGCTCAAGCACGATCGCACCCGGACGGCGAAGAACGTTGTTTACACGCAGCTGCGAGTTCGGCAGGTAGAAACTCGAAAGATTTTGAGGAGCGTTGACCTTAACACCACGCCAAGCTTCAGTCGTAAAGAAGAGCTCAAGGCGATTGGTAAGTCCGACCTGGAAACTAAGCGGCATCGTCGAAAAATCGACATTGCCCGGATCACGGTCGTAGTTGCTCAGGGCTCCACTTAGCGTGTATTCGCCCTTTCTTAGAGTCGAGCTGTCATAAACAGTAAAGAGACCGGTCGGGCCGCCAACCGGGCCGCCAGTCCCAACAGTGGGTGCTGTGTTGCGAGGTTCTTTCTCCGACTTTTGCGCCGACACCGCAAACACGAGCGTTAAAATTATAAGTGTAACGACGTACACTCTAGTAGCGAGTTTCATCACATTCCTCCGCCGAATAGAAAATAAATTTCAATTTAGTAACAACATCGACCGACCGTGGGGCCACGCCCGATCTAAAACAGTTTTTTGATTATTGCACACTAAACGCGAACCTCACAAGCAGTTAAGCTCGAATGCCGGGCCGCGTTTAAAAACACGATAAATCTATACTTACGCTAAAGTTATAGAGAACTCCGCCGTTAAAGTCAACACCACGGCGCCGTTTCTCCCTGCAACCGACGTTACAGCACATTATGCTAAAAAGCAAGTATTTTTCGTAACTTAGCGTACATAACTTACGCATAAATTCCGCGCATTCGCGTGTCATATGCGACGCGGTCAATGGCCAGCATATAGGCCGCCGTTCGCGAATCCACCCCATGCTTGTCGGCAAAACGTACCAGTTCGTTAAAACTCGCGACCATTTTGTCTTCGAGCCGCGAGTTAACCTCGGCTTCCGACCAGAAATATCCCATGCGATCCTGCACCCATTCGAAGTACGAAACCGTCACGCCGCCGGCATTCGCGAGGATGTCCGGAATAACGAATATCCCCTTATCATGCAATATTTTATCGGCCTTCGGAGTGGTCGGCCCGTTGGCACCTTCGGCAAGTATTTTGCACTTGATGCGGTCCGCATTCTCCGACGTTATCTGGTTTTCCGTCGCACACGGCGCAAGAACGTCGCATTCGATCTCGAGCAGCGATTTGTTATCTACAAATTCCACATCCGGATAGCCATCTAACGTTTTATTGTTCTTCAGGTATTCGAGAACGTGCGGAATGTTCAGCCCGTTCGGATTGTAAATGCCACCGCCGACGTCCGAGATAGCGATGATCTTGTATCCAAGCGCATGCATCAGTTCGGCGCCGATACCGCCGACGTTTCCCGAACCTTGTACAACAACGGTCGTCTGTTCTGGTGTCAGATTAAACCTTTTGATCGCTTCGTTTACCGTGAACATGACGCCGCGGCCGGTCGCTTCCCTTCTACCGAGCGACCCGCCCAGCGCGACCGGTTTTCCGGTCACGACCGCGTTCACGGTATGACGCATGTGCATGGAATACGTATCCATGATCCACGCCATCGTCTGTTCGCCGGTATTCATGTCCGGAGCCGGTACGTCCTTATCGGGGCCGATGAAATCGATGAGCTCCGAAGTGTAACGACGCGTCATCCGCTCAAGTTCGCCGATCGACATCTGATGCGGATCGCAAATAATGCCGCCTTTTCCGCCCCCGAAAGGCACGTTGACGACGGCGCATTTCCACGTCATCCACGCCGACAGGGCCTTCACTTCGTCCAGCGAAACGTCAGGCGCATAACGGATGCCGCCTTTTGCCGGTCCGCGTGCGAAGTTGTGCTGCACGCGGAAGCCCTCAAAAACCTGTATGTGGCCCGTATCCATGCGGACCGGGATGTAAACCTTGATCTCGCGGCTCGGCACGCGCATCACGGCGTAAAGATCTTCCTCTAAATTCAGCAGCTTAGCGGCACGGTCGAAACGTTCGCTCATTGCTTCGAACGGGTTCTTCTCGTCGCTTCCGCGGAAACGCCGCATTTCATCAGCCATCGGGTTTGCCATCTTAAAATGTCTCCAACAAAGTCTTTTTCTATAAATCAGCCCAAGCGAGCACGAAATTCATCCAACAAACTGCGTGGTTTCGTGCATCTTATCCGGTTGTCAAAATACTTCGATCTTGGCTTTCTAAACGGCCGCGGAAGGAGGTTATTTTTCAGCGACACGGTCATTTTGGGCAGGCAACGCCTGTCAGTTCATCGAGGCGTCAATCTGAGAATCTTAACTTACAAAAAAGTGGGAAAGCAAATGAATAAGGCTGAAAATGGGCGTATCCGAATGTCGCTGATTAGACGCGTTACGCGGGCGGTGCTACCATTTGAAGGATTCCTTTCGATGTCCGGCTTCACCTCAAATCTTGCTCGCGTGACCCGATTCTCGCTGACCTTCGCGATAATTTGCTTCGCATTCATTGGCACTTTAGCCCAGGAAGAAACAACTGAAGATCCTGTAGCCGTTTTCAATCAGGCTCAGGACCTGCACGAAAAAGGCGATCTCGCCGGCGCATTAAAACTTTACGAAAAGGCTTTAAAGATCGAACCCGCGTTTCCCGAAGCCGAATATCAACGGGCGACCGCCGAACTCGCCCTCGGCAAGTCGGCTGAGGCTGAGAAGTCTTTTCGCCGTGCGATAACGCTTCGCGAAGGCTGGACGCTGCCGATGACCGGGCTCGGCTCGCTTCTCCTGGACAAAGGCGAAACGGCGGAGGCCGAGCGGCTTTTTGCAAAGTCGGTCGAGCTCGAGCCGCAAAATCTCGTCGCTTTGTCGGCTCTGACCGAACTAAAGGTCCTTGCGAAAGCTCCGGCGGCCGAATTGGAAGCATTGCTGACGAAAGTCAGCGGCTTGAGCGGGAAAGCCAATGCGAACGCAGCGTTATGGACCGCGAAGGCCGCGCTCGAAAACGCTCTCGGGCGCCGTCCCGCGGCGAAAACCAGCCTTGCAAAGGCTCTGTCGATCGATCCCAAACATCGCTCGGCGATCTTTCTTTTCGCTAATATTTCCCTTGCCGAGGGCGACATTGATTACGCCCGAAGCCTGGCGGCCCGTATCGCCGAACCGCCTTCGGATAAGGAAAAACTGCTTCGGGCTGCAATACTTGCGGCGGAAGGCGATTCCGATTCGGCATTGAAAGCTCTCGACACCATCGCAAAACCCGGTAAGGAAGCCAGTGAAATGCGTTCACGTTTGAACACAGCCCGTCAGACAAGTCCGGCAGAACTTGAGAAACAACTTGAGGCAACGCCGAAAGATGCGGCGATACTCGGACGTCTTTGTATTATGCTCAGGCGAGACAGCCCAACAAAGGCGCTCGACTACTGCCGACGAGCTTCCGAGGCCGAGCCGGACAACGCCAACCACGCTATCGGATTCGGGGCCGCTCTCGTACAGACGAAACAGTTTGAAACCGCTGTCCAGATCTTCCGTAAAATTCTGCAAATAGTTCCAGATAATGCAACCGCTCGTGCTAATCTGGCAACAGCTCTATTTCAATTAAAGCGGTATCCGGAAGCGAAAACGGAACTGCTGTGGCTGACCGAAGCCCAGCCTAGGTCGCCGGGGCCGTATCTGTTCCTTGGCATCCTTTTCGACGAATCGGGCGAATACATGGATGCAATGGCCAATTATCAGCAATATCTGAAATTGGCCGACCCAACGGCGAATAAGTTGGATATCGAAAAAATAAACCTAAGACTCCCAGGACTGCAGAAACAGATAAAGGCCCAGAAAAAATGATAGAAAAAGGCAAAAGGCAAAAGGCGGACCAAGGCAAAAGGCAAAAGGCGAAAGGCAAAAACAGCCGCGGCGTTCTAAAGTGCCTTGCCCTGGCTTTTGCCTTTTCCCTTTTCCCTTTTGCCTTCTTGGGCTTTGCCCAGGACGATCCTCCCGAAACCGCACCACCGCCGATCAAGATCGTTTCAAAGGATGAACGGGCCCGTCTCGACGCTAAGACCGATATCAAAGACCGGACGAAACTCGCGGTCGAGATGATGCAGGCACGTGTAGCCACGGCCCAGAAAATGGCTGAAATGCGGAACTTCGAAGGAATGTACATCGAACTTGGCTATTTTCACGGCCTGATGGACGATACACTCGAATTTTTGAATAGACGCGATAACGGCAGCGGCAAGGTGCTCGACAATTTCAAGCGGCTTGAGTTGGCCCTTCGGGCTTTAGCTCCGAAGATAGAGGTCATGCGTCGCGAACTTCCGATAAAGTACGACCCGTACGTCCGCAGATTGATGGGTTATTTGCGGCAGGCACGTGCCAAGGCAACCGATTCGCTGTTTGACGACACCGTAGTACCCGTAAAGAAACCTAACATCAATTAGTATGAAGTCAGCCTTTTTCTTCTCTTGTGCGATCGTTTTTTGTTTTATTGCGTTTCCGCCGACGGCTGCAGCCCAGCGCGATTACTTTACCGCCCAGGAGATCGAAATGATCCGCGATGCCCAGCGGATCGACGACCGTATCAACCTGTTAACGAAGATCATCGACCGCCGGTTTGCTGCCCTGAACGTAGAGGTTGGCGGCGCAAAGATCTCCCCGAAAGACGCAGAAAAATGGGGAGCCCTGCCGGAAAGCACTCGACAGGAATTGTTGATCGATATAAAGCGAATCCTGCAAAAGGCGATCGACGACATCGACAGTCTTGCCGAACGCCCCGAATCGGCGATCCTTCCGGACCCCGACGATAAGAAGGCAAAACAAAGCTTCGCCGACCTCTTCCCTAAGGCCGTCCGTTCGCTCGCTGCCGCCGCAAAGCGTTATCAGCCCGCACTGAAAGCCGAACTCGACAAGCCGAACGATAATTCCGAAAAAGGCTCTGTCCTAGCCTCGCTCGACTTCTGCGACCAGATAATAGCCGCCGTCGCCAAGCTTCCCGCTCAGGTGGAACAGGCCAAGAAACCTAAAAACTAAGCAATAGATGTCGATCTAAGCATTTTGTGTCGATGTAAGCAAAATACGTCGATGTCGGAAAAACATCATTCAAATCGCGCGCGGTTTTATGGTAGCTTCGTGATGTGAAGGCAATATCTCAACATTTTTCCCGGTCGCGGGTCTCGCTCTTTCTGGCATTTTTCATCGCACTTTCGGCGTGCTCGACCAAGATCGAGATCCCGCAGGGTTTCCCGACCCCACCGCCGCCCGGCGCCGCGGAACCCATCGCTCGCCTGAACCTCAAACGTGACGCCGCGCTCGAAGCCCAGATCGCAACGATCGCAGAAATGGCCAAAGGAAAGGTCGGTGTCGCCGCAGTCATGCTCGACACGGGCGACGCGGCCTTGCTGAACGGCGACGAACGCTTCCCGATGCAGAGCGTTTACAAGCTGCCGATCTCGATGGCGATCCATGATCAGGTGCGCGTCGGCAAGCTCGAACTCGACGAAAAGGTCGGCGTGACAAAGGAAGATTTCGTCCGCCCCGGAATGCGTTCCCCGCTCAGGGACGCAAATCCGAACGGAGGCGAATTCACCATTCGCGAACTCAGCCAGCTGTCGATAGTCGAATCGGACGGAACCGCAAGCGACGTTCTTATGCGCGTCGCCGGGGGCCCGCAGCCGATACAGGATTACCTGACCCAGATCGGCATCGACGGCGTCCGCGTCGTCAATACCGAAAAAGAGATCGGCCGCGATTGGCAAACCCAATACGCCAACTTCGCCACCCCAATCCAAGCCGCCGAACTCCTCCGCTGGCTAGACCGCGCCGCCTGGGACGCAAACGCTAATGACACCCCCGCGAGCGGCACCAACCGTTCTGTCAGTACCGGGAACGGTAGTGACCGGGGATCTCAACCAGCGTTACCATCCAACACAACCCGGGACGCAAAACCTGTCGGTCCCGCTGTCGGCGGCGACCGGGCCAACGCCAATACTACGACCGGCACAACTGACGACGCGCTCACCGAATACCAACTCCTCCTAAAATTCATGGCCGACTCAAACCCCGGTGCCAAACGCCTGAAAGGCGAACTCCCGCCCGGAACCTACGTCGCCCACAAGACCGGAACGTCTGGGACGCAAAACGGCATTACCGCCGCCACCAACGACATCGGCATCATCCGCTTCCCCAACGGCAAGCGCGTCGCCATCGCCGTCTTCGTCTCCGATTCCCCCGCCGACGAAAAAACTCGGGAAGCCGTCATCGCAAAGATCGCAAAGGCGGTTTGGGACGCATGGAGTTTTGAGCCAATGAGAGGGGCTATTGATATCGATGTAAACTCGATTCGACTTGGAGCGACGCTGTCTGACGTCCGCAAACGTCTCGGCAACCCGTCGAGAATAGTTCGAAAGGAGCGTGACGAATGTGCGAGCGCTGACGCGCTATCGGCCGAATATCCTGGACTCAAATTGTATCTTTTGGGAGACGGAAAGATGGAGGATTTCACTGTAGCCTCAATCGAGGTCTTTTCCAATAATTGGTCGGCGCGTGGAATTCGAATTGGTGCGTCTGCAGTAAGCGTTATCGAGACCTTCGGCGAGCCAGTTTCTGGGACGCAGACACACGATAGGCTTTCTTACACGTTGAGGCATGATGATGCATGGATCAGCTTTGATTTCGAGGAGAATGAGCTACAGCGTATCGGAGTTTCGCGCACACTTTGTTGAGCACCAGTCTGATTTTGGGACGTTTAGCTATTTATGGCAATATGGAGCGTTTTTCGTAAACGTCGCCAAGGGGTCTGGGGACCCAGGAAAATCGGCACCCCGCAACGGAGATTTAAGCAAATGACGGACGAGCAACACGAAAGGAAATCGGGCCGAAGCCTAACGGAAGTACTACGGTTTAGCCCAATGGTCGGACTCGATCTCAACTTCGACCGTCCAACCGACTATCCGACGAATATCGATTTCCTTTGCGAGACAGAGGAGATTGAGTGCGAAGAGAAATAAAAAAAGGCGGACCCGAAAATGTCCGCCTTTATATGGAGTATGTATTATGTCAAGGAATCCAACGCCTTACTTTTGAATTCCAATACTACTAAACGCCGCGGAAGCAGGTTTGTTGCAAAAATATTTTGGGACGCATATAAGAAAGAATTATTGGTATCAATAACGCCGCAGCCGCACTCGACCCGAAGGTTGACTCGCACCTCGCAACTCTCTAAACTCAAAACTTCAGTTAGTGGTGAGTTATTGCGACTTGCGGCCACGGTAAATAAGCGGCTAAACAGCAGGAGAATCAATTCTAACGAAACTCTGTGCTGTATTGTGCAGAGTTTTTTAATTATGCGAGGAAGTAGCTGGCTAATCTGTTTCGTGATTTTGGTCATTGCGGGGTTTGGCTGCGGCCCCAGTAAACTTCCATCGGATCAGAGTTTAATTCAGCGATTTGAAACCCGTCGAGATAGTTTCGAAAAGCTATTGGAAATGTTTAAAAGTGATCGAAGCCTTGGACGAGTTGCATACGATTTCACTCGTACCGCAAGTTTCTTCGAACGGTGCGAGGGCGCTGATGCTTGGAATGGTAAAGAAATTGAAGTTTCAAACAGTCGACTTCGAGAGTATCGATCATTGTTCTCTGAACTCGAACTCAGCGCTGGAATTGAAGGTTATTGCCAAAAAGATTTCGTTACATTTATTGGGGCAACGCAAGGACTTTCAATCTCAGGGTCCTCAAAAGGCTTTGCATACATCGAAAAACCGCCAAAGCTAATTGTCGAAGACTTGGATAGTTACTTCTCCGAAGACCGAAGATCATTCATCGCGTTTAGAAGAATCGAAGGCAATTGGTACCTATATCGTGATTTTGAAGACTGAGATTTTGAAGACTGAACTGAAGAGCGACATGTCATTTCTTGAAATATTGAAGGACCGTATCATGGTTTTCGATGGCGCGATGGGCACGTATCTTCAATCGCTCAACCTTTCCATCGACGAATGGGGCGGGCCGGCTTTTGAGAATTGTTCGGAGAACCTGCTCTACACGCGGCCGGATGCGATCGAGAAGGTGCATACTGCATTTCTCGACGTCGGGTGCGATGTCATTGAAACTAACAGCTTTGGCGGCAGTGAGATCGTGCTGCAGGAATTCGGGATCGCGGAGAAAACCTACGATGTAAATTTCAAAGCCGCGGCTTTGGCAAAACGGATCGCGAGCGATTATTCGACGCCGGATAAACCGCGATTTGTTGCCGGGTCGATCGGTCCCGGAACCAAACTTCCGACGCTCGGGCATATTACCTATCGCGATCTGAAGAAGGCCTATGTCGAACAGGTTCGCGGACTTATCGAAGGCGGCAGTGATCTGTTGATCGTCGAGACTTGCCAAGACCTGCTCCAAACCAAAGCGGCACTGGCGGCGATCTTCGATCATTTCGAAAAAACTAGAACGCGAATTCCCGTGATCGCCCAAGTCACGATCGAAGTTTTCGGTACCATGCTCAATGGAACCGAGATCGGCGCCGCTCTTACCGCGCTGGAGCCTTTCCCGATCGATGTCATCGGTATGAACTGCGGCACGGGACCGAAGCACATGACGGATAGCTTTCGTTACCTCTGCGAAAACTCGCCGATCCCGGTCAGCGTTCTTCCTAACGCAGGCCTGCCCGAGGTAAAAGACGGCCAGCAGCACTATGACGAAACGCCCGAGAGCTTCGCCGCTCAGGTCGAGCATTTTGCAGAGGATTTCGGAGCAAACATCGTCGGCGGCTGCTGCGGAACCACGCCGGAGCATCTGCGACGAGTGGTCGAGCTCGTCGGCGGCATGTCGCCAAAACAGCGCGCTGCAAAACTTCAGCCCTCGGCATCGTCGATATATTTCCAGCAGCCCTACATGCAGGATGCTTCGTTCCTGATCGTCGGCGAACGCGTTAATGCATCGGGTTCGAAGAAGATGCGCGACCTGCTCGATGCCGAGGATTGGGACGGGCTCGTAAATCTGGCGAAATCGCAGGAAAAAGAAGGTGCACACATTCTCGATGTAAACGTCGATTTCGTCGGCCGCGATGGCGTCGCCGATATGCACGAACTTGCGTTCCGCCTCGCCACCAACGTAAAGATCCCGCTGATGTTCGACTCGACCGAGTGGGAGAAGATGGAAGCCGGCCTCGAACACGCGGGGGGCAAATCGGTCCTGAATTCGACCAATTACGAGGACGGTGATCCGCGATTCCTGAAGGTCCTTTCGCTTGCAAAAGAATACGGAGCCGCCGTCGTGATAGGACTGATCGACGAAGACGGCATGGCCCGCACCGCCGAAGATAAGCTAAGGATCGCCCGCCGCTCTTACAAGCAGGCAACCGAGTTCGGCATTCCCGGGCACGATATCTTCTTCGACTCGCTGGCACTGCCCATTTCGACGGGCATCGAAGAAGATCGTGCTAACGCCGACGAAACCATCAAAGCGATCCGGCAGATCAAGCAAGAAATGCCGGACGCGAATCAGATCCTCGGCGTTTCAAATATTTCCTTCGGCCTGAATCCGGCGGCTCGCGTCGTGTTGAATTCGGTCTTTCTGCACGATTGTGTCGAGGCCGGAATGAACTCGGCGATCGTCAACGCTTCGAAGATCCTGCCGCTGATGCGTTTCACCGAGCACGAGATCGACACCGCACGCGATCTGATCTATGACAGGCGAAAGTTCGAAGGCGATGTCTGCGTCTATGACCCGCTGGCCGAATTCACCACGCTTTTCGAGGGTAAGACCGCTCAGTCGATAAAGCCCGACATCTCGAATCTGCCGATCGAGGAAAAGCTTAAACACCACATCATCGACGGCGAACGCATCGGGCTGGAGGATTCGCTTAAGGTTGCGTTAGAAAAATATCCGCCGCTTGAGATCATCAACGACATTCTGCTCGATGGCATGAAAACCGTCGGCGACCTGTTCGGAAGCGGCCAGATGCAGCTTCCGTTCGTTCTGCAATCGGCCGAGTCGATGAAGGCCGCCGTTAAGTTCCTCGAACCTTTTATGGACAAGGTCGAGGGTTCGAACAAGGGCGTGATGGTCCTTGCAACGGTAAAGGGCGACGTGCACGACATTGGCAAAAATCTCGTCGATATCATCCTCACTAACAATGGCTACAAGGTAGTAAATCTCGGCATCAAACAGCCGATCGATGACATCCTGCGTGCCGCCGAAGAAAACAAATGCGACGCCATCGGCATGAGCGGCCTGCTTGTAAAATCGACATTGATCATGCGGGATAATCTCGAGCTGATGAACGAACGTTCGATAAATGTGCCGGTAATACTCGGCGGAGCGGCGTTAAATCGGAGATACGTCGATGCCGACCTAATTCCGCTCTATAAGGGCAAGTTGTTCTACGCACGCGATGCGTTCGACGGGCTGCACGCCATGGACGAGCTGACACAGTCGCTACCACCTGAGGTAGCGGTTGGTGATTCAACCGCGGCGCCGAAAGCCCCACCTCCTACCGCAGATGGTACTGACACGAGCATCGCAACCGTCGCCGATTCCGAAGACCTCGTCGGCGAGGATGCAAAACTCGGACAGGAAGCAGCCCGCGTCTCTTCGCGGTCGAGCGGCGATACTTCGCACACCAACCGTTCGGCAATTTCCACAGATGTTGCAATTCCGAAGGCTCCGTTCTTCGGCTCAAAGGTTGTCGAAATAACCGATCTGACCAAGGTTTTCGCCTTCGTTAACGAAACCGCATTGTTCAAAGGCCAGTGGCAGTACAAGCAAGGCCGCACTTCGCCGGAAGAGTATGCCGAGATAGTCGCGAAAGAAGTTCGGCCGCGTTACGAGCGGCTGAAGGCCGAGGCGATCCGCGACAAGCTGCTGGAAGCAAAGCTGGTTTACGGATACTTCCCGTGTTACTCCGACGGCAACGATCTGGTGATCCTTCACGACGACGAGAAGACCGAGCGGATGCGATTCACGTTTCCCCGCCAGCCGCTCGAGCAGCGCGGCGGGAAGAATCTGTGTTTGGCGGATTACTTCCGCAAGAGTTACGCGTTTACGCGTGATCACGAAGATCATCCGACTCACGCCCAAATCACGCCTGAAGGCGTAACTCATGCGGATGTCGTCGCGTTCCAACTTGTGACCATGGGCCGGAAAGCAAGCGAACATTCGGCTAAGCTTTTCAAATCGGACAATTACACCGATTACCTGCTCTTTCACGGCCTGTCGGTCGAATCGGCGGAAGCCCTTGCCGAACTTTGGCATAAGCGGATCAGAGAAGAACTGGGAATCGCCGGCAACGATTCGCCGGAGTTGGCAAAGCTGTTCCATCAGGGCTATCAGGGCTCCCGATTCAGTTTCGGCTATCCGGCGTGCCCGAATCTAGAAGATCAGGCTAAGCTGTTCGAATTACTCGATCCGGCAAGAGTAGGCGTGGAACTGACGGAAGAATTTCAGCTCGACCCGGAACAATCGACCTCGGCGATCATCGTGCATCATCCTGAAGCGAAGTATTTTAACATCGATTAAAAAAGCCGCAGATGTAGGTCTGCGGCTACTGAAATTGTTATTAAGATCGGTCCCAGCGTTACCACCAGAACAGCGATGATATGGCCGTTATCCCTCCACCAGACGGGGTTGCCGGAAGAGTTGGACCGCAGGGAGGGGTATTGTTTGGCACCGTTCCCAAGATCATCTGCCTGATTACGGTGACATCGCCCGCATCGATCTGACCATTGCCGCAAGGCAAATTAACGTCAGCACGTTGGAACTGATTTGACGCCGGGGCAGGTGTTGATATTCCCAGAATAAAAAGCCGGATCGCGGTAACGTCATTTGCCAAAACAAGACCGTCGCCGCCCGGGCCACCGCTTCCATCGACAATATCCCCCTCAAAACTAGGCCCGATGGGGGTCGGCGTTGGAGTTGGCATTGGTGTCGGTGTCGGTGTCGGCGTCGCTATTGGCGTCGGCGTTGGTGTTGGAGTTGGTGTCGGCGTCGGTGTTGGAGTCGCCGTCGGCGTTGGAGTCGGCGTCGGGGTTGGCGTCGGCGTTGGGGTCGGTGTCGGTGTTGGAGTCGGCGTTCCCGTCGCAGTAGCGATCGAGAAGTTCGCATTGTTGATGTCGAAGAATATCTTTCCGGCACCTTCAACCTTGATACGAGCCGTGGTGGTAGTGATATTCGGCAGCGCTACCGCATGCGTTCCATCGTTGGGAGTGCTCTCGGCAAGCACAGTCGGGAATGTCTGGCCGCCATCGGTCGAAAGCGAGATCTTTACATTTGCGGCACTGACCGGGCTGTTGGTCGTTCCGTTAACATTCCAGGTAATGGTTTGTGTGGACCCGCCGGGGTAGCTGATGCCCGTGGTGTCCTGTGAAGTTATCTCGAACGGGCCGCTGTTTCCATCAACGGCCACGGTGGCTGTGGCGGTGTTGAAACCCCCTCCGTTGACTCGATTGTCTCGGACGATCACCTGAAATTCCATTGCCCGTCCGATCTGAGGCAGAAGCTCGCCGGTAAGACACGTAAACCCGAGGCAATTGTAAGTCGCCGGCGGCACATTAGCGTTGTTTAAGATATACTGCAGCGACGGGAAAAACCTGGTGGGCGATGTCGATGGCAGGTATGGCCGAAAAATCGGCCTTACGCCGTCGGCGTCCGTGTTTGGAACTGCCGTAGTTGCTGCCCCAAGATCGTACTGCTGCCAATCGTATGTTAGTGCATCGCCATTTGCATCAGTCGCATTTGCGGATAGCGAGAATGGTGTTTGTTTCGGAATATCAAAGATCACCCCACCGGCCACTGACACTTCCGGTGGCGTGTTTCCGGTTGGAGTGGCCACCCCGCACGTGCTTCCGTTGCCAGTCTGGCTGAACGCAACGATCACTTCCAGGCTCTTAACGTGGAACGTGTCGATACTGTTGCGGGCCAGGTTCTGATTTCCGCATATGCCGGCGTAGGCCATGATCGTCACACCGCTGCCCGGTTCGTAGGCCGAACCTGTCGAGCGCTGTCCGGCACAGCCGCCGCCGCTGTTGTAGGTGTGGTTGGCTCCCCACTGATGGCCCATTTCGTGGGCTACATAGTCGATAGCGAACGCGTCGCCGACCGGGTTAGGCAAGCCGGTAACGCCGCGAGCCTTGCTGCCGCCGCACGGGCCGTTCAACGTTGCGACTCCGCCGCCCCCCGTGCTGAAAACATGCCCGATGTCGTAGTTGGCACTCTGAATAACATTGTTGATGTTAGTCGTATTCTCACCGAGCATCGTGCTGCCGCTTGAATTTGTGTATGGATCGTTCGCGGCTGTACAGGCAACTCCTGCGCAGGTAAGGTTATCGCCTGCATAAATGAGGAGATCGTTGTTTCCGATCATAACCATCCTGATCGCCAGATCACGTTCGTAAACGCCATTTACGCGGTTCATGATCAGGACCTGGGCGGCAAGCGTTCCCGCAACCGTGTTGTTGCCAACCGCAACAGCGTATTCGTTGGTCGCGGCAACGGCGAGGCGATATGTCCGCAGCTGCGTACCACTGGATACATCGGCCCGGTTCGCACCGAGGGCGTTTTGAGCATCCTCGATATTCTTGTTCAGAAAAGAGTCAAGCGACGAATCCGTCAACTCGCATTTGAAATCGCCCGTCTCGATCAATTGATCTTTACGATATGTCACGTAATTGTCCGTATCGCCCACCGCATAAGGATCAATCAGAACCGTGCCAGAAGCCGATAAAATAATTGCGTGGAATCCATTTGGCAAAAAGTCGAAGCGGACCGTTGCGGTCGGATCGTCAATGCCTCGAGCGACATAGGTCGCTCCGAGTTCAGGATATTTTAATAGCAACTCCGGCTCGACAATGAGCGAATGCTCGAAATCGAAACGCTCGAACCGCCCGTTCGGCATTGGGAGTTCAATAACCGCGGGGTTTGCCGATCGAGAAAACTCGGCCGGAGCCTGCGATAAAAGCGATCGTAAGGCATCCTTGTTCAACCGGAAGGTGCGGTAGTTATCCGGCGTATTCGTTCGCTGCACCGGAGCCAGCCGCAACGCATTGTCATCGATCTCGGTCCAAAGTCCATCACCGCTAACGGTGGCCGACGCACTTCCGATCAGAAGCCAGACGGACATCAGGAGAAACAAAAAACGGTTCTTTTTCATAGTTGTACTGTCGGAGGGTTTTTCCGTCACCGATCGTGATGTAATCGCCGCGGTTTTTAGTAATTGTATAAAGATTAAGAAAATTAAGGGTTCTTTGTCCAGATATTTCGCCGTTTTTTCGTCGAACTTTACGATTATTTACGAAGCACCCCGCCGCAATGCTAATATAGCGGTTTGCCTATGAGCCAGGATTCGTTACAAACAGTCTCCGAAAGGTCATTGACCGCCGCGCCGTTAACCCCGGCCGCTGAAGAACTGTCTGCGATAACGGCGACCGAACGAGTTGGTTTTTCACTCGCCCATCGGATGAATCTTGGTACGTGTAAACGGCTGATGACCTTCTTCCAGCGTCATATCGGATCGCTGTGGATCTATATCGCGACCTACAATCTAATGAACGTTTTCGGCATCGAGAACGTTGAGCAGAGTAACCCTGAACGTCCGCTAATACTGGTCGCCAATCACCGTTCGTTCTTCGACATGTATACCGTGTCGAGCGTCATTTTCCGCAGGACAAAGCGGCCGGTAACGCTCTACTTTCCGGTACGGGCGAAGTTTTTTTATGACAGCCCAGTCGGCTGGTTCGTAAATTTTGTGATGGGCTGGTTCTCGATGTACCCGCCTTTCTTTCGCGAAGATCGCGAGGTAAAGAAACGCGAATTCGACAAGTACTCGATGCGGCGGCTCGTTCAGCTTTGCTCCGAGGGCCACGGCCATATAATTGGCTTTCACCCCGAAGGCAAACGCAATCTTGAAGGCGGCCCATACGATATGCTTCCCGCTCAGCCCGGCATCGGAAAAGTGATCTATTCGGCAAGGCCTGAAGTAATTCCAGTCTTTATCGCCGGCCTCGGCAACGACCTGCCGAAACAGATCATGGGCAACTGGACCGGCGGCCCGAAGATCAGGATATGGTTCGGCGAACCGATCGATCTAAGCGAATTCTACAAAAAAAGCGACCGGCTTCGAACACACAAAGAGATTGCCGATCACCTTATGGAGAAGATCTCGGAACTTGGTGAACGTGATAGGGAGCGGTTTGAGAATGCGTAATCACTGCTTGTCGGGAGCAGACGTGTTCGGTTCGGATCCGCTAGCAGCAACCTGCGATTCGGATTCTTTCTGAAGTTCCTCGGGTGATTTCCAGCCCGCTTTTCTGAGCAGCTCTAAGGCAAACCGTACAGGAACCGCCATATTTGCAGCGGTATTTTCCGTAAAGACCCCGAAGTTCACACCGATCACCCTGCCGGACTGGCCAAACAACGGAGCTCCGGAACCGCCTTCCGCCGTTTTCGCATCATGGACAATACGGCGACTGTCGAGGTCGGTGATAGCTCCTTGCGTGAGAAGCGGTACGATCTTCTGCGACTGGGCGAGGAAGTTGATGAGGTTCTGCCGCGAGTTGCCGAACCTTTGATTGATCGATTTTGCCTCGGCATCGTCGATCATCGCGAGCAGACGGTCCGGCCCGCTCGGATAGCCCATCGTCACCACCGTTTTCCCGATCGTGGCCGCATCAGAATCATTGTCAAGAGGTATCACCGGAACTTCGCTGGGCAGCGTCGTCGGGTCGATGGTCGCCACCGCTACGTCTTCGCGGGCACCAAGCTGACGGACCTTGAGCGTGAACGGCTGTGCAAAATTCGGAAAATAGATCTGCAGCTTTTTTAGGCGAGCCCGCCCATTAGCCATCTGCATTATCTGCTTCACCTGATCGTCCTCTTCCCAAGGCTGGACCACGTGGCGGTTCGTCACGATGTAACCACCACCGACGTGAAAGCCCGTACCGATAAAATCGTACTCAACGGGCGAGCCGTTGCCCTCGGTCGTTACGCCAATTTGGGGCGGGCCCATCGGCTGGCTCGGCTCTTCAGACTGCATCGGTTCGTACGGGTTGGCCCGAAATGCCTGCGGGTCGGTATATCGAAGCACTCGACCGCTTCGCTTTTCGACCAGGTCATACACGCCGACGATCAGACAAACCCCGCCGCCGTACTGAACGCGGAGGTTTGGCGCAAGCGAAACGGTTTGGATCAGCGTCTTATTCGTCTTGCCAAGCTCGTCGATCTGGCTGTTCTGTTCGCCGAGCTTTTCTTCTAGCTTCTTAATAACGTCGTTCTGAGCCTCAGCCGTGCGGCGGCTTTCTCTTAGTTCGCGATTCACGGCAAACCCGATATACAGAATCCCCGTTAAGAAGCCGGCGATCAGGACCAAAGTGATCAGCTTGGTAGTCCATGAGATCTCACGCGATAATTCGCGAACGAATTCCCGCAAAAAGGCCTTTGCATCATCGCGCTTTGCCGATGAAGCCGACTCAAGCGCGGCATCCTCGATAAACCGCGAAATATGCGGCTGATCGCGGTTGGTCGTGATAAGGGATGATTTTTGTTCGAGCGAGAAGAAGGCGAACGAAATGTCCGTCTCGTCGAGAGCGATAATGTCGCCGTCGGTTATTGCGATAAAGCGGCGAATTGGATGTTGATTTATCTTGAGACCGACGCGCTCGTCAAATTCGATTATGCGATAGACGCCGTCCGCATTCTCAAGATCGAACCAAGGGCGCGGCTCGCCGGTCTGCGGAGCATGTATCTGCAGATCGCAAGTCTCGTCCGAACCGATACGAATGCGTTCCTGCGAGAAGAACTCAGTACGCTTTTCGGTGCCAACCGAGATGTGAATTATGACGCCAATTGCCATTCGTAACGCGACGGTTTCGTCGGTGAAATTCTAGCATATCGCCGGTGGTTTCCACCGAGTTATCAAACCATGAACGCCGCCGGCCCCAAAATGTTGCAATGCCCGCGTGAGGCAAATTGGACTTTGGACTTCGGACTTGAGACATTGGACTTTTAAGTATGCCTAAGCCGAAATTCATTACCGACCGAGAAGAACTGGAAAAACTCGCCCCGATGCTCAAGGCCCCGGTCAAGCGTCAGGTCTTCGTATGCACCGGCAAATCCTGCTCCGCCGTCGGCGGCCAGGAAGTGATGGCCGAATTCTCTCGAATCCTTACCGAAAAAGGTTTGAGACAAGGCAAAGAATCAAAGGGCCGCAACCCCATGGGTGAAATAGTCCTAACCGAATGCGGCTCGATCGGCTTCTGCACCATCGGCACCGCCGTCATGGTCTACCCCGACGGCACAATGTACGGCCAAGTCCAACCGGAAGATGCGGCGGAGATCGTAGAGGAGCATTTGGAGAAGGGGAAGGTTGTGGAGAGGTTAGCTTTAATCGAACTAAATCGCTAGTTCGCGATCCAGAACTTTGCTCTTCGAAAAAGACTTTGACGCCGCTTATTGTCACGTTCTTCAGGAACCAAACCCTTCGTTAGCATTATTGTGGTTAATTCTCGACTAACCCCGATTTCATATGTTCCTTTCTTAAAAATAAATTCATCGACGATCCATTTGAAATCTCCATGCCGACAAAGCACTTCACCAAAATAAAAGCCGATCCCATGTGGAAGTGAATACTCCGAACTTGGCAACATTTTGCCATCTTCGAAATACCAAATTTCTAGTCTCTTCAGGCTTTCTAGGGAGAAATCAAGATTCAATTTGGCAGGGGCGATAACGAAGAGCCGCTTCAGCGCTTGATCTCTCTTAGCCAGTAATGCTTTCTCTGCCTCGGCGGCGGTTAAAAAGCTCGGTAATGACTCGCCAAACTTCGCCGCCACATTTAGTCCTTGCGCAGACATATTTTGTTTCCGAAAAATCAACCCCGCATCACGCCCAATATCTCGTCAACAACCTTCTTAGCATCGCCAAACAGCATCTGCGCGTTGTCCTTGTAGAAGAGCGGGTTGTCCACACCAGCGTAGCCGCTGGCCATGGAGCGTTTCATAACTACGCAGGTGCGGGATTCCCAGACGTGGAGGACGGGCATCCCGGCGATGGGCGAGGCGGGGTCGTCGAGGGCTGAGGGGTTGACGATGTCGTTGGCACCAATAACCCATGCGACGTCCGTTTGAGGAAATTCGTGGTTTATCTCGTCCATTTCGAAAACGATGTCGTACGGGATATTTGCCTCTGCAAGCAACACGTTCATGTGGCCGGGCAGGCGACCGGCTACCGGATGGATGGCAAACGCAACCTCTATGTTCTTTTCTTTCAGAATCTTGCAAACCTCAGCCAGCGAATGCTGCGCTTGAGCGACCGCGAGGCCGTAGCCCGGGACGATGATGATCTTTTTCGCGTCGAGCAGCAGTTCTGCCGTTTGAGTGGCATCGACGGATGTCACTTCGCCCTGCGGAACGGCTGCTCCGCCGGCTGCTGGAGCACCGCTTTCAGTTCCGAATCCGCCGAGCATCACGCTGACGAACGACCGATTCATCCCCTTGCACATGATCGCCGAAAGGATCGCACCGCTCGATCCTACCAATGCTCCGGTGATGATCAGCAGGTCGTTGCCCAACATAAATCCAGCCGCCGAAGCCGCCCAGCCGGAGTAGCTGTTAAGCATCGAAACAACCACCGGCATATCTGCACCGCCGATGGCCATGATGAAATGAACGCCGAGAATTCCCGTCAAAACCGTCGCGATCAGCAGCGGCCATTGGCCGGTCGCATGGTCGGGCGACATAAAAAACGCTACGCCCAGCCCGATCGTCACCAGCAGCATTATCAGGTTGATCAAATGCCGGCCAGGCAATATCAACGGCTTGCCGCTAAGCGAACCGCGAAGCTTTAGAAAAGCAATAACCGACCCGGTGAATGTAACCGACCCGATACAAACGCCTATGAATATCTCGACAGTATGCAGATTCTGCTCCGCCGCCGTCATCGTCTTATGCGGGCCGAGATACGTCGCAAACCCCACCAAAACGGCCGCCAGCCCGACAAAACTGTGCAATATCGCCACAAGTTCCGGCATCGACGTCATCTGAACGCGGCTCGCCAAGATCGCCCCGATAACGAGCCCCGGCACCAAAGCCGCCACCAACACCGGCAGCCCGCCGACATTCATCGCCGCCCCGGTCGCAACCAGCGCGATCACCATGCCGATGATCCCGTACCAATTCCCCCGCCGAGCCGTCTCCTGCTGAGACAACCCGCCAAGACTCAAAATAAACAACGCACTCGCGGCGATGTATGCGACTGTGATTAGCGATTGCTGCATGAAAAATATGTCGTATAGGACGCATAAGTCCTATAGGCCGAACTTCCTACTTCCTAAACATCCCCAACATCCGATTCGTCACCAAAAATCCGCCGGCGATGTTGATGGCGGCGATCAGGACGGCGATTGCTCCGAGAATTACCGTGAGATTCGCCGAGGATTCGGTTAATTGGAGCATGCCGCCGACCAGGATGATTCCGCTGATGGCGTTTGTGACCGACATTAGCGGAGTGTGCAGGGCCGGTTTTACGTTCCAGACGACCTGGAAGCCGATGAAGATCGCGAGAATGAAAACCGTCAGGTGGCCGAGGAAATCGCTGCCCTGACTCGCCGGTTTTGGCGGTATCACGAACGCGAGGCCGAGCAGAACTATAGCGACGACGGCTAGTGCCCATGGACTGAGTCCGACGCCTTCGCCGTGACCGTGGCCTCCGGACGGAGCTTTTGCAGCGGCGACCGCTGCACTGCTTTTTGTAGGAACGCCTGGTTCGGGCGGCGGTGGTGCGGCTGGCATTTCCTTGACGGGCGGCGGCCACATCATCTTGCCGTTGTGCAGGACGATCGCACCGCGGACGACTTCGTCTTCGAGGTCGATGTGGATCAATGACGGCAGCTCAGTTGCCCCGGTAGCTGCCGCTCCCGGTTCGGACACTGGCGGCTTCGCCAAATCTGTTAACAAAGCGACGATGCAGGCTCCGTAGAGTTGGCTCGACATACTGGCCATGCGACTCGGCAGGTCGGTGTAGCCGATTATCGATACCCCTTTGTGCGTTACGACTTTTCCGGGTTCGGTCAGTACGCAGTTGCCGCCTTGTTCGGCGGCTAGGTCGACGATGACCGAGCCGGGTTTCATCGACTCGACCATGCCTTGAGTGATCAGTTTGGGTGCGGGTTTGCCGGGGATCAGGGCAGTCGTGACGATGATATCGACCTGCATCGCCTGTGCGGCGAACAACGCCATCTCGGCTTTTAGGAAATCGTCGGACATCTGCCTGGCGTAGCCGCCTTTGCCTTCGCCTTCTTCCTTGATGTCGAGTTCGAGGAATTCGGCTCCCATCGAAGCGACTTGGTCCTTCGTAGCCGAACGCGGGTCAAACGCCCGGACGATCGCCCCCAAACCACGTGCGGCACCGATCGCCGAAAGCCCCGCGACACCCGCCCCAATAACCAAGACTTTAGCCGGATCGATCTTCCCCGCTGCCGTTATCTGCCCTGTAAAAAACCGCGGAAAATGATTCGCGGCCTCGATCACGGCTCTGTAACCCGCGATATTCGCCATCGCCGAAAGCGTGTCCATTTTCTGCGCACGCGTGATTCGAGGCACGCAGTCCATGCCGAAAACAGTGGCTTTGCGCTTCGCGAGGCGGTCAAGCAGATCTTTGTTTTGAGCGGGCCAGATAAAGCCGATCAGCGTCGCTCCTTCCTTCATCAGGTCGGCCTCGTGAACGCCGAGATCTTTGTTTTCCTCCGGCGGGCGGACCTTCATCACCACGTCGGACGCGGCCCAAAACTCTTTTGTATCGTCGATAACGGTCGCACCGGCTTCACGGTATTCGCTGTCGATCGTGTTGATGCCGTGGCCCGCGTGCGATTCTACTATCACGTCAAATCCCAGCTTTTTGAGCTTCAGCACCGTTTGCGGCGTCGCCGCTACACGTTTCTCGCCCGGATGTATCTCTTTCGGAATTCCAATCGTAGTCATGATTTTTACGAATTTTAGTGAGGCTAAAAAGAGTTTAGGAGCGTTTGCAAAATCTCGTCAAACGCTCCTAATAAAAACCTCGCGATCATCGGAATTTTACGCCGTCACCGCAACCCGGACCGAGCCGTCGCCGGCTTTCGCGGGATATGACTTCAGATCCGTCTCAGCCGGCCCGCCCGTGACCTTGCCGCTTGCCGGATCGAACTTCGAACCGTGAGATGGACAGACGAGAGTTTTCTTTGCGTGATCGTAACCCAGGACCGCCCGTTTGTGCGTACACCGGGCGGAGTAAGCCACATATTTCGCCTCCTCGGCACGGATCACGATTATCTTCCCGGCCGACGATTCCACTACGCTAAAGCCGCCTACCTTCGCGAGCGGGCTGTCAGCCGCAACCGGCACGACAACATCCTCAAACGTCGCCGCTCCTACGCTTGAAACCGTCAGGATCGTCGCCCCGGCGACAAGTCCCGCCTTCACCAAAAATTCGCGACGCCCCATACACGCCGAACCTGTACCACAATTATCCATTTGAACACCCTCCAGTAGAACTCAGAAATTTACGCAAAATAGCTTTCAAAAGATAACCCAGTTTCAACATTAACGCACGTATTTAAGCAGCGAACCGCCAAAAAACACGTAGCAAGAACAAAGGATGAGTTCGCCAACGAAAACGGCCGCGATAAACTTCCAAAACTTCATCCGCGTCGTGCCGGCCACATAACAAACCAGATCGGTCGGAACAAACGGGAAAAACGCCCAGCCCGCGACGAACAAAAACCCGAGCGGATGTTCAAGCTTTTGCCTGATCTTTGCCGATAACTCTGGTTTATGATCCTCGAAATATTCGTCAAAGCCGAGAAACTCCGAAAAATAATAGATCATCGTGGAAGAGATGAGAATGCCCGCCATTGATACCGCAAGCACGGCCCACAGCTGCTCCGGAAATAGCAGTGTTCCAGCCAGGACAAGCGGCGTGCTCGGAAGCAGGGTCAGCCCGCGAAGAGCCGAAAGAAAAAAATACGCGAGCCATATCGGACCGTGAAATTCAGCCAAAAACCGGGCGATATTCTCGGCCTTGAATTTCGACGGATCGGAAAGATAGATCGCGATACAGGTGACGATGAGGGCGATCCATAGCAGGATAAAGATAGCCCGAAGAATTCGTATTAAGGTAATGGCTTTTTTACTCAAAAGGCTTGATCAAGATTGATCACTCGATCGAAACGGTCAACCTGAAGGTCGCATTCCCTCGGGTTCCGCCGACGATTATTTTATAGTCGCCGTCGGCGGGCAACGTACCGCTCCACTCTGTCGCATCATCGCCTTCGTCAGCGTCCTGTAGGAACTTGCCATTCGGGGCCTGGATCTGGAACACGGCGTTATCTTCGAGCGATGTTATCCGAACCGTCATCGTCTGGCCGCGTCGAGCTCCAAGTTTGTAGATCTCCCGCTCGCCTCGAACAACCGCATCCGAAACGGTTGCAGACGTTTCTCCCTTCTCAAAGCTTATCCGTCCCTTTTCAGGCTTTTTCGGCTCTTCCTTCTTCTCGACCGTTGGGATCGGAGACTCCGAAACCGGCGTCGATCTCGCCGTACTCGCGGGCCTCGGATCGGTGTTCGGCGAATTCGATGCAACCTCGCTGTTCGAACCAAAGCGACTACAACCTAGTACGGCCGCGATCGCGACCGAGACTACGAAAAGATTGGTCGAGCTTTTCATTCTCAAGCTCCGGTCGCGAATGACTCGCTGTCCGGCCGCCATCGAAGCACCGGTTTGCGGGCAGCGGTCGCCTCATCGAGCCGTCCGATTCGCGTTGAATGCGGAGCGTTGTGGACCAGGTCGGGATCCTCGGTCGCTTCGCGGTCGATATCGATCATTGCCTCAATAAACGCATCCAGATCGGCACGCCCTACGCTTTCCGTAGGTTCGATAAGCATCGCTCCTTCGACGACCAGCGGGAAATAGACCGTCGGCGGATGAAAACCATAATCTATAAGGCGTTTAGCGATATCCAGGGTGACAATCCCTTTTTTCGCCTGATTTTTGTGCGAAAAGATCGCCTCATGCATGCAGTCAGACTCGTAGGGCTTATCGTAAACGCCCTCAAGCTTTTTCGATACGTACCGTGCATTAAGAACAGCCGCCTCGGTCGCCTCCTTCAGGCCGTCGTTGCCATGGGTATAGATGTAGGAAAGAGCACGCACCATCATGCCGAAATTGCCATAGAACGCCTTTACCCGGCCGATACTTGTTGGCACATCGTAATTCAGGAAATACCGGTCTCCATCCTTCTCGATCCTTGGAGTCGGTAGAAACGGCGCAAGTTCGGCAGTGCACAAACACGGCCCGCAACCCGGCCCGCCGCCACCGTGCGGCGTCGAAAAGGTCTTATGCAGATTCAAGTGGATCACATCGACGCCCATGTCGCCCGGCCGTGCGATGCCGACCAAAGCGTTCATATTCGCCCCGTCCATATAAACAAGGCCACCTGCCTCGTGGATCGTCGCACAGATCTCTTTGATATCCGTCTCAAATATGCCGCACGTGTTTGGATTGGTCAGCATTAATCCGGCGACACCGCCTTCGTTACACAAATCCCGCAAATGAGCCATGTCGGTTAACCCGTCCGCGGTCGCACGGATGGTCTTAACGGTAAACCCGGACATCGCGGCCGAAGCAGGATTAGTACCGTGAGCAGATTCTGGAATGAGCATGACGCGCCGATCTTTCGAGGCTTCGCCATCGCGGGCATCCAGAAACGCCCGTATCAGCATAACGCCCGTCATTTCGCCCTGCGCACCAGCCGCAGGCTGCAACGAAACGCCCGGCAGTCCCGTGATCTCGGCAAGATCTTCTTGTAACTTGTAGATCAATTCGAGAGCACCCTGCGATTCTTCTTCAGGAGCCAGTGGATGCAGGCCCGCAAATCCGCCGATCCTCGCGACCTTTTCATTGAGCCGCGAGTTGTACTTCATCGTGCACGAACCGAGCGGGTACATCCCGAGATCGATCGAGTAGTTCCAGGTCGAAATTCGCGTAAAATGCCGGACCACATCGACCTCGCTCACTTCGGGCACGCCGGCCAGATCGTCATGCCGACGAAGTTCGGTTGGAAGTATTTCGTCGATCCCAACCTCGTCAACGTCCAACTTAGGCAGCCGATAACCAACTCGCCCCGTCTGCGACCGCTCGAAGATCAACGCTTCGTTCTGTGTTGGGTGTGATGTAACCTTTTTAATGCTCATAGAAACTAATTATCGGTACGCGTTCTCGCGTTCCTGCTATGCCTTTGGCAAACCTTTTCTCGCAACGTCAGCGACAACATTGCAGAATCTATCCAGTTCCCACAACGTCGTGTAAACGTTCGGTGTGATGCGAATGCCCGTAAACTCTTCGTGAACGATCGGCGTTGTAAATATCTTATGTTTCGACATCAAATACCCGCCGAGTGCGACCGGGTCGACACCGTCGATGTTGAAATTCGCTATCGCGCACGACTGTTTCGGATCAAACGAGGTATTAAAGCCAACCTTCGGGATCGACTTGAGGTTGTTCATCCAATACCGCGACAGAAATCGCAGACGCTCTTCCTTTCGCTTGCCGCCGATAGCGTTGTGAAACAGAACGGCCTCGCCGATCGCGAGCCGCATCGCGGCGGAATGCGTACCGATCTCTTCGAATTTACGGATGTCGTTACGGTTCTTATCTTCGCTCGCCATCAACGCCCAAACCTTCGGTATCTTGTCTTTCTTTACATACAACACCCCCGTTCCCTTTGGAGCGTAGATCCATTTGTGGAGCGACGTGCCGTAGTAATCGCATTGCAGGTCGTCGCGTTTGAAATCGAACTGCGCAAATGCATGTGCTCCATCGACAATGGTCTCGATTCCCTTCGAACGCGCCATTTCGCAGATCTTTCTTACCGGGATTATCTGTCCCGTCAGATTCACCTGATGCGAAACGAGAATAAGCTTCGTTTTCGGCGTTACCGCTCGCTCGAATGCCGTTGCGATGTCATCGACATTCGCGGGCGCGATCGGGATCTTAATGAGATTTAGTTTTAGCCCCTCCCGCAGTTCACGCTGCTTGAGCGTGGTTATCATTCGCGGGTAATCCTGGGTGGTGGTCAGAATCTCGTCGCCCGATTTCAGATCCATCCCGAGCAGCAATATTTCAAGTGATTCGCTCGCGTTTCGAGTGATCGCTATTTCTTCTGCCGAACAGCCAAAAACTTCTGCCAATCCGGTCCGAACCGTCTCCGACTGCGGCTCGAGTATCTGCCACATCGTGTACGCCGTCGCATCTTCCTGCTGCCATGTGTAGCGAACAAAAGCCTCGGTCACCATCCGCGGACTTGGGCTGACGCCTCCGTTATTCAGGTTGACGATACCTCGGGTTACGGAAAATGCTTGCTGGATCGTCGACCAGTAATCTTCGTCACCAGCGGCAGCTACCGGAGAAAGATGTTTGACAGCGCGACCAGCCGCTTCGATCTCGCGAAACATCGAGCCGACGACACCCGACGACAATGCCATTAGTCCGACGCCTTTACCGATGGACGAAAGAAACCGCCGTCGGTCGATGTCGCGGTCGAAACTATTCACTGTCGTCGTCCTCCTTATCGCGTGCCCTTAGGTCGGCTCGCAAAAGCAACCCAAACATGATCATCAAAACCAGAAAAAACGGCACCAGACAAACAAGAATCTCGCCCGGCCCCACACCGTAGAGCATTTATCGAAGCGCCGCAGCCAACGCGTCTATTTGCGCTTTTGTGTTCGTTTCAGTCACGGTAACGATAAGATCGTTCTCGTGTTCCGGAAAATACTTCGACAGGGCAAACCCGCCAATTATGCCGCCCTCAACCCTGACTTTTTCGAGCGTTTCGGTGGCCGGTCGCGGCCCACGAACTACAAACTCGTTGAATGTCGGTGCCGAAAACGGGATGGAGTAACCCTCGATTGCAGCTATCTGCTTTTTCGCGTAAGCGGCTTTTTGAGCATTCTGCTGTGCGACTTCCTGCAGGCCTCTTTTGCCCATCGCTTCCATGTAGATCGTCGCCGCGAGGGCGATCAGGCCTTGATTCGTGCAGATGTTCGAGGTGGCTTTCTCACGGCGGATGTGCTGTTCACGCGTCGAGAGCGTTAAAACGAAACCGCGATTACCGTTCTTGTCATAAGCGATACCGCACAACCGTCCCGGCATATTGCGGACGAATTTTTCCTGGGTCGCAAAAATTCCTACGTGCGGCCCGCCAAAACTCATCGGGATCCCCCAGGATTGCCCTTCGCCGACGACAATGTCAGCACCGCACTCGCCCGGTGATTTGAGCAACCCAAACGAGATAGCCTCGGTCACGACGACAACCAGCAATGCTCCAACCGCATGCGCGGCATCGGCAAGGCGTTCGAGATTCTCGATGCAGCCAAAGAAATTCGGCGATTGAACAACTAGGGCTGCAGTTTTATCGTCGAGTGCCGAAAGATCAGCAATGCGGCCGGTGTGCGCATCAAATTCAGCGGTCACTATCTCAAGATCGCCGTGCTGGGTGTAAGTTGCCGCGACCTCGCGATATTCCGGATGAACCGAACTCGCGACCACGATCTTATCCCGTCGAGTGACCCGCTGTGCCATCAAATAAGCCTCTGCCATCGCGGTCGAACCGTCATACATCGACGCGTTCGCGACCTCCATTCCAGTTAACTGGCAAACCAGAGTCTGAAACTCGAAGATGTACTGCAAGGTCCCCTGCGATATCTCCGGCTGATACGGCGTATAGCTGGTAAAGAACTCGCTTCGCTGAATCAGATGGTCGACGATCGTTGGTGAATAATGCGAGTAAACGCCGGCACCCAAGAATGAGGGTTTCGTCATCGCCGTATTCTTCGCCGCCATCGCTTCCATTGCCGCGATCACTTCCGGTTCGGCAAGCGCATCGGTCACGTTCAGGGGCCGCCCAAGCTGAACGTCGGCGGGAATCGAACGAAAAAGTTCAGCCGGATTCGCGAGGCCGACCTCTGCAAGCATTTCTTGTCTTTCTTCAGGTGAGTTCGGTATGTATCTCATTTAGTTGTACAAAGACATGATGATATCAAAACACAACCTACAAACGAAAAAGCCGCACCTATCGATGCGGCTAACTTAGTTCGTCTAAAATACTTTATTTTGCTACCGGACCGATCGCCGCTGCAGCGAGCACGAGAACGCCTTCGGCGGCGCGATCGACCTCAGATTCTGTTTTCGCCGAAACCTTATTCTTCAAAACCGATTTCCCGTCCGCGAGCTTGACCAAATTAAACGAAAACTCCGCGTCATACTTGGAAACCGACGACGTGTCTGCCCCCGTAACTTTGCCAAACATCCCGCCGATCTTGCTTGCCGTCGACTGCTTGAGCTTGGAGAACTCGCCGGTCAGAATGTAATCGCAATTCGCTGCCTTCGCCTCCGCCTCGCTTGTTACCGGAAAGCCTTCGATATTTCCCGATGTGAGTTTCTGGGCAAGGAATGCCTGCATACTCGCCGTAGAGATGTTGTCGCCGCGGTTTGTCGGAACCATTACACCGATCCTAACGATGCCGGGCTTTTTGACCTGCGGATCGACCTGAACCGGCGAACTAGTTATCGACTTGGCCGGTTTATCCTCAGCACCCATCTGGGCCATGATCGCAGCCATATCGGGTTGGCCATAAAGTTGGCTCGAATCGTTCACTGCCGTGAAGCCGGCCGGAACATCAAAAAGTGAATCAGGCAGCGACGACCTGCTGAATTCCAAGGTTTGCATCGACTGGGTAAACGTCGAGCCGCCCGAAAGGTCGGTCATTGTTTGCATGAACTCAAGCGCGAACCCGAGCCTACCTGAACCGGACTGCTTTACAACGGTCTTATCCGCACAGTCGCTACGCGGCTCGCGAGCCGGCATCGGATCTCGCTGCGTGAGTTCCATTGGACATGAAAAAGCCGGAAGATCGATGTACCATCCGTCGGTCTCGAACTTCATATTGCTCTGGGTACAGGCATCAGGCGAAGATTGCGAGGTCATTGACGTCTTTATCCGCCGAGCGGTTAAACCAAACATTTGTTTACGTTCGCCCGTGTCGGTAATGACGCTGGTCATCGTAATGGTTCCGCCCTTCCGCTGCTTGACCGGCGTCGCTGTCGGGCGGGGGGCCGGAGCCGCCGAAGCAGGTTCGTCCGCCGTAGCGAATGGCTCGACACGGTACAACTTTTTCTTATCATTTACCTTAACGTTGCGTTTTAGATCGCACTGCTCAATATCGGCGACGTCCGCTCCCATACCCATGATCCCGGCGTTCTCGGTTCGTTTTCGGGCGCCTTTCACGTAAACGGTCGATTCCATTTTCTGGCCGCCGATGTCGGTCGACTGTCTTATTTTGTAATTCTGTGCAGACGTATGAACCGCTGACACAAGCAAGACCGCACAGGTGAGTAAAACAATGTGCTTCATATGAATTTGATTCCCCCCTTTCTTTCCCCTGGTCGAACACCACCAATGGTTGAAAACTAGCATGAAAAATGAGGCGTCGGGAGCAATCCCGAGCCTCACGCCAAAAATCCAGGCTGTCATGTCAGCAGAAACTAGGATCTGGTGATCAGGCGCTAGCCTCGAGATACTCCTCGTATTCAGCGGCCGACAGCATCGCGTCAGCATCGCCAGGATTGTCCATTTTCACCTTGATCATCCAACCGGCTTCATAAGGGTCGTTGTTGACGGCCTCAGGCGTGTCGTTTAGCCCGTCGTTTACTTCTGAGATCTCACCCGCTATGGGTGTAAATACCTCTGAGACTGCCTTAACCGATTCAACGGAACCGAACGCCTCGTGGGCATTTAACTTATCGCCGACCCGCGGCATATCAATGTAAACAACATCACCAAGCGAATGCTGGGCATAATCGGTAATTCCGATCGTTGCGATATCGCCATTTACGGCGACCCATTCGTGGTCTTTGCTGTAACGTAGGTTTTCAGGAATGTTTGACATATTCTCCGGATAAAAAATTGTAGTTGCTACTTCTGCCGCTTGTAGAAAGGAGTCGGAACAACCTGAGCGCTTAGGTTTTTTCCGCGTACATTAATTTTAATTTCTTGCCCCACATTTGCAAACTGTGGCGGCAAGAACGCGAGGCCGATGTTCTTTTTCAGATAAGGTGCCGGGCTTCCGCTGGTCACCACACCCACTTTATCGTCGCCGACATAGATCTCGTAGCCGTCGCGGGCAATGCCCGGTTCCGTCATTTCGAAGCCCACGATCTTACGCCCGACGCCTGTTTCTTTTTGTTTGGAAAGCTCCTCGCATCCGTTAAATGCACCTTTTTGCAGCTTTGTGATCCATCCTAGGCCCGCTTCATAAGGCGTTATATCGTCGCCAAGCTCGTGGCCGTAAAGCGACATTGCGGCCTCAAGTCTCAGCGTATTTCTCGCGGCCAATCCCGCCGGCAAAATGCCATCTGAGTTTCCGTAATTTCCGGCTTCAAGCAGCTTATTCCAAAGTTGGACCGCATACTCCGCGTCTGCGTAAACTTCAAAACCATCCTCACCGGTATAGCCGGTCCTGGAAATTATCGAATCAACACCATCAACTTTCCCTTCGGTAAAATGGTAGTACTTGATCGATGAAAGATCGGTTTCAGTCAGTGTTTGCAGGATCGCAAGAGCATCCGGCCCCTGAACAGCGATCTGACAGTATTCTGGACTCGCATTCCGCAGCTCGACCCGGTCTTCTGCACGCTTATTCGAGGATATCCATTCCCAATCCTTGTCCGTAGTTCCAGCGTTCACCACTAGCAGCAGCCGTTCCGGCCCAAATCTGTAGACGAGAAGATCGTCAACAACCCCGCCATTCTCATTCGTCAAAGCTGAATAATGTGCCTGGCCATCGACAAGCTTGGTCACATCGTTGGTCGTCAATCTGTTCACGAATGCGATCGCGTCCGGTCCCTCGACCCAGATCTCACCCATGTGCGACACGTCGAACAAAGCGCTCCGCGTGCGGCATCGCATGTGCTCCTCGATCACTCCGGCCGGATATTGGACCGGCATATCCCAGCCGCCGAAGTCGACCATGCGTCCACCAAGTTCGCGATGCCGATCGTTGAGCGGCGTTTTTTTTAAAACATCGTTACCCATACGGAGAGTTTAGTTTAACGGGATTTTCGTCGGCAAGGTGAAACAGCGAAATGTTTATCCGTCGGCCAGCAGCGTGCCCTTGATCCCGCATGGGATCGAATAAACGCTGTCATTCGTCGCTACCACCATCTCGCCTTTTCTCGTGAAGCACAGCCCCACGACACTATTGCCCGCCACAAAATGCTCGCATGAACGAGCGTTTGTTGAGATCTTCACGATGCCGTGGCGGCCCTGATAGCATGCCGCGACATACAGATTTCCTTCCGTATCGAAGGCGAGGCCCTGCGGACGGCCGAGGCCGCGAAAATACTTCTCATCGAAGCCTTCTGCGTCTATCGCATGGACCGAATCATGACTCGCCAGCCCCGGCGACGTCATAAATAGCCGCCCGTCGGGCCCAAAGGCGAGATGATACGCAGCAACGGACGCCTCCATTACCGTGAAAGTTTCAACTTCACCAACGTCCGTAACCCGATAGACGGTGCCCGAACGGTCACCGACGTACATTCTTCCAGATCGGTCGAACGCAAGCCCGGTCGCGATTCCCAATCCGGTAGCATGTACGGTCGCTGTTCCGTCGCGTCCCACGGCATAAACTTCGCCCTGGGCTCGGTTGCTGACGAACATCTGTCCATCCCGATCAAACGCGATGCCGGTCGGGTTCAGAACCGCCTCGGGGATCTCGTCTAGATAACCGTCTGCCTCGAGCCTAAAGATCGTCACCGGCAGATGCTGTCCACGTGACCCAGACCGCGTTAGGATCAACGCATCGTCCGATGGATCGATCGCGGGATTCGCCACGATATGCATTCCGTCAGCCAATTTCCGCCCAACAATGATCTCGATGACGTTGCTCTGCAGCCCGAGGCTCTCCAGATGCACAGGCGTCTTTCGTTCGGTTGACTCAACGCCGGCGACCTCGTGAGGTATGACGGCGATGATGCGGTTCACCGATGCGGCCACGATGCGGCACTGCATGCCCTCAACGTAAACGCCGTCCGCGGAGTGAGCCTGGACGCGAAAGTCTTCGCACGTTATCGCGATCTCGCCACCCGGTATTGCAAACGCCGGTTCGACGGAAATGATCTTCGGTGTGTGTGCCATGCTTATTTCAAGTTTACGAATTGCTTCCCACGCTGTCGAATTTGAAAAAAAGTCGATCGTAATGGCGTGAAATAACCCGTATTTTACGGGCAAAAAAATCGTTGACCTGCCCTGTACATAAAAGTTACACTCTTTTCAGACAATTCCGGCCGAAAGTCGCTGTCAGCCCGACATCGTAACAAGTCTTTCGGTAAACCCCGTTAACTTTCTAAACTATGCCGACCCGAATCGACGATCTTCTACGAATGGCCATGAGTTTTGGCGCTTCCGACCTGCATCTGCGGGCTGGTTCGTATCCGGTCATCCGCGTGACGGGCGAGTTGAAGCCGCTTTCGGGTGTCAGCCGAATGACTCAGGACGAAACGCTGGAAATGGCGTTCTCCATGATGTCGAACCGGCAGAAGCAGCACTTTAAAGAAGCTTACGAGGTGGACATCGGCTACGGCGTACCGGGCCTCGGCCGTTTTCGTGTAAACATTTTCCAGCAGCGTAATTCGATCGGTATTGTCGCCCGTGTCATTTCCGACACGGTCAAGAATTTCTCGGAGCTTGGCCTGCCGCCGATCCTGACAACCATCGCCGAAGAAAACCGAGGGCTCATTCTTGTCACTGGCACAACAGGTTCGGGTAAATCGACGACGCTTTCTGCGGTTGTCGATCACATAAATCAAACCCGAAATTGCCACATCGTTACGATCGAAGACCCGATCGAATTCCTTCATAAGGATAAAAAATCTTTCGTCACGCAGCGTGAGGTCGATGTCGATACGCGGAATTTCGCCGAAGCCCTTCGTGGCTCGCTTCGTCAGGATCCCGACGTGATCCTTGTCGGCGAAATGCGTGATCTCGAAACGATAGAGACCGCGCTTGTGGCGGCAGAGACCGGCCATTTGGTGCTCTCAACTCTCCACACTTTAGACGCACCGGAAACGCTAACCCGAATCATTTCTGCATTTCCACCGTACCAACAGAAATCGATCCGTATTCAGTTAGCCGGCCTTTTAAAAGCCGTCGTTTCGCAGCGGCTTATGAAATCGGCGAAAGGAAGCAGTCGCATTCCAGCGGTCGAAGTTCTTCGCTCGACTCCGCTTATTCGCGATTACATTCTGCACGAGGACAAGACCTCGTCGATACGAGATGCCATCGCCGCTGGTACGTCGCAGTACGGGATGCAGACTTTCGATCAGTCGCTGTTCTATTTATACCAGTCTGGCCTTATAAAACTCGACGAGGCACTCCGCGGATCGACGAATCCTGACGAATTCAGGCTGCGTCTCGCCGGCATCCAGAACACCACGACGAGCTCGCGTGAAGAGATGGAGAAAATGAGCGGCGTGGGCACCGTTTCCGAGTACATTCAGCGATAACGCAAAGGCGCCGCGATCCAGCAAGCGAAAACCGCACAAATTGTTTATTTTTCAGGACTTTTAGGCATCGTTGCCCTTGACAGCGATGCCTTTTTCCGTGTATTTTTCTCTATTACCTCATTGAGCGGACCGACGGGTATTTCCGGCAATTATCGCCCTCGTAGCCTTGCATCTGCTTTTGGGATCACGGCATAGGAATCGATAATTGCTTTCCGTGCGTTTTGCTCAAAAAGGTAAAATGTTGAAAACAAGCAAATTAAGGATATAGAACACGAGTAAATGACAAACGAGTTAACCCAGGACGCTGAAGGATCGGAAACGATTGAGAAAACAGCGATAGAGACCACAGAATCGACACCAGCGGCTACTGAAGCCGCATCAGCCCCCGAAGCCGCAACCTCCGACGCTCCCGCAGCATCGGAAACACCTGCGGGATCGACACCGACCGAAGCACCGCAAATGGCTGAGACGCCGGTTGCCGCTGCAAGCACAGAAGCTGAAGCCCCAAAGGCTGAAGTTCCTGCCGCTCCGGCACCGGTGGAACCGCCAGCCGCTAAGCCTGTTCCGTCATACGAAGAACAGTCAGGCGAGATCGATTTCGGCGCGATCCTCGAACAGTTCGAGCAGGAACAGACCGTTTTCCACCAGGGCGAACTAGTGGAAGGAAAGGTCGTCGGCATTACCGATCGCGGCGTGCTGGTCGATTTTGGCTATAAGTCAGAGGGTTTCGTCCCTGTCGAAGAATTCACTGGCCCCGGCGGCGAGATGCTCGCTAAGGTCGGCGAAAACGTCGAGGTCATCATCCGTTCGATCCACTCGGGCGATGGAGCTCCGCAGCTTTCCCGCTCAGACGCCCTCGGCCGCAAGGTTTGGGATGAGATCGAAACGGCGTTCAACTCGGAAACCCCGATCGTCGGCAAAGTAGTAGATAAGACCAAGGGCGGCCTTCGTGTCGATATCAACGGCATCGAGGCATTCCTGCCCGGCTCGCAGATAGACTCGCGTCCTATCCGTGGGCTTGATACTTACATCGGCCAGGACATCGAAGCGAAGATCATCAAATTCAGCCGTCGCCGCAACAACATCGTCCTCTCGCGCAAGGTCATCACGGACCTCGTTGTAAACGAACAGAAAGCCGCGACGCTGGCGAATATCGAGATCGGCCACATCGTTAATGGTTCGATCAAGAATCTGACCGAATACGGTGCGTTCGTCGATATCGGCGGCATCGATGGGCTTCTCCACGTCACTGATATGTCGTGGGGCCGCATCCATCACCCGGGCGATCTCTTCAAGGTCGGCGAGCAGCTGCAGGTCAAAGTTCTGAAGCTTGATCGCGAAAAAGAAAAGGTTTCTCTCGGATACAAGCAGCTTTTGCCGGATCCTTGGTCAACGGTTGTCGAGGTTTATCCGGTAAATTCGAAGGTCAAAGGAACCGTCTCTTCAGTTACCGAGTACGGCGTTTTCGTCGAACTCGAACCCGGAGTCGAAGGCCTCGTCCACGTTTCGGAGATCTCGTGGTCACGTCGTGCTCAGAGCCCGAAGCGCCTTTTCAACAAGGGCCAGGAAGTTGAGGTTCAGGTGCTCGGTGTAGACACCGTCGAAAAACGCATCAGCCTCGGCATGAAGCAGTTCCTCGAAAATCCGTGGGATACCGTCGACCTTCGCTACCCGATCGGCGGCAAGGTTTCCGGACGTGTAAGGAACATCACGGATTTCGGTGCCTTTATCGAACTCGAAGAAGGCATCGACGGCCTCGTCCATGTCTCCGACATCACCTGGGCCAAGAAGATCAAGCATCCGAAGGATGTTTTGAAGAAAGATCAGGAAGTCGAAGCGATCGTCACCAGCATCGACAAGCGCGGACAGCGTCTCTCGCTTTCGATGAAGGACCTCACGCCAAGCGCATGGGAAGGCTTCGTTGCGACGCATCGCCCTGGCGATGTTGTTCGCGGCAAGGTTTCGCGATTCACCAACTTTGGTGTCTTTGTCGAACTTGGCGAAGGCCTTGAAGGCTTGTGCCACATTTCGGAGCTTTCCGACGAACGCGTTGAAAGCCCCGAATCGGTTGCATCACTCGGCCAAGAAATGGACTTCAAGATCCTCCGCATCGAGCCTGTCGATCAGAAGATCGGTCTGTCGCATCGTGCCGTTGGTAAAGAAGACGAGCCGATCGTCGATACTCGCATGTACTCGACCGAAGCAAAGGGCGGCATGGCTTCGCTCGGCGAACTTGCAAATCTCAGGTTCGGCGGCGACGCTCCGGCCCCGGCCGTAGAGGAAGATCCGGAAGAAAAGAAACGGGCCAAGCAAGCTGCGAAGGAAGCTAAAGCAAAGGAATTCGCTGAAAGAGAAGCCGCAGCCGCTGAAGCCGCAAAGGCAGAAGCAGAAGCTGCTGCCGCCGAACCGGCTCCTGAGGCAGAAGCGGAAACCGCCGAAGCCCCGGCCGCTGAAACTGAAGCTGCGGCTGAGACCTCGGATGAGGCCTCTGCTGAAACTGAAGCGACAACGGAGGAGCCGGCGGTAGCCGAGGAGCCCTCTGCCGAAGATTCCCCTGCCGAGGAGCCTGCCGCCGAAACATCGACGGAAGAAGCTCCGGCTGCTGAAGAAGCTCCGGCGGAAGAACCCGCTGCGGAAGCGACTCCGGAACGGGAAGCCGAAACGGCTTCTGCTCCTGAAGCGTCGTCAAAAACCGAAGCAGAAACCGCGACGGATGATGCGGCCGCTGAGGAATCGGAAAAGAAATCGGCTTAATGCGCCGGATTAGTTTTTTGGAAAGGGCAGTACCTGGGAAATTTTCTGGAGAGAGCACAAAATGACGAAAGCTGATCTAGTAGAACGAGTCGCGAGCGAAGCCGACATGACGAAGAAAGATGCCGAGCAGCTTGTCGAGATCATTTTTGACAGCATTACCGGCAGCTTGAACAAGGGCGAGAAGATCGAGTTACGCGGTTTCGGCAGCTTCCGCGTTCGCGAGCGAAACTCGCGTAAAGGCCGAAACCCGAAGACTGGCGAAGCCGTCGATATTCCGGCAAAACGCGTCGCCTACTTCAAACCCGGCAAGGAACTGAAGGAGCTTATTAACCAAGGCTAGCTTGCATGGACGTACTTTGGAGCCCGTGGCGTTACGCCTACATTACGGGCGGCTCAGCCGAGAGGCGAGGCTGCGTTTTTTGTGAGATATTAAACAGCTCGGCCAGCGATGAGGAGAAATTCATCCTCAAGCGGGCCGAGTTTAATTTTGTCATCCTAAATATTTACCCGTACACGTCGGGCCATTTGATGGTATTGCCTTACCATCACGTCGGATCGCTCGCTGAACTTCCCAAGGCAGCCGCGGACGAGATGATGGATCTGATTAAGCAAGCCGAATCCGCCCTGAGAAACATTTATCACCCCGACGGCATCAACATCGGCATGAACCTCGGTAAGGCAGCTGGAGCCGGCGTCGACGACCACATACACATGCACGCCCTGCCCCGCTGGGTCGGCGACGCGAACTTTATGACCGCCATCGGCCAGACACGCACTATCCCGGAAACTCTTCCAACTACGTTTGAAAAACTAAAGCTCCACTTTGACTAGTTGGCACGATCGGACATCGCATCTTCCCAGATATCTCCATAATTTTCGACCCCGCACCCCGGACAGACCCCATGGGAAAATCGCGTTTCCGACCGGTTTGAGATGTAGCTTTCTATGTGCTGCCACTGTCCGTTCTCGTCGCGAATTTTTTTACAGAAACCGCAGATCGCAAGCAGCGTCTCCAACTGGCGCACGCGGGCAAGCGATTTTTCCAGTTCGTTATTTGCTTCTGCGAGATCCATTCGCGCCGCCCAGAAATCGTGGATGTCAGTCGTCGTGCCAAGCCATTTCTCAGGTTTCTCGGATGACATATGCAGCGGGACTATTCGCGTTAAGACCCACCGATATTCCCCATTCGGATCGATGACCCGCCCCGTCCAGTCCATCTCGGCCCGGGTAGATATTGCTCGCTTAATGCCGTCAAGAAAATCTGTTCGATCTTCAGGATGTACAAGATCGGCGATCCCACCGATATCTGTTGGTGTCAGTGCGGCGTTTATCTTGCCATCGAACCGTGATGCGCTGACAAAATCGATCGTTCCATCCGCCTGCATCGTCCAGACCAGCCCCGGACTGGCATGAACCAGCGTGCGATAGTGTTTTTCGCTTGCCGCTAGTTCTTTCCCAAGAATGAACTGCCGGCGTTTGGATATTTGCATAGCCCTTGATGAAAAATACCCTACAGCGTTAGAGGCGCACACCACGAGCAGGAAGGTATTGAATACGACTGGATCCGTTATTGGGTAGATCCCAAGGGAAACGATCATATGCCCCAGCGATAGCCCACCAGCGAGCAAAAGCTGCCGGATCAACGGCTGCGGAACAAGAAGGTACAAGACCGAGATGATGAAACTCGTGGTTGCGATAACACCAAAAAAGCCGGGTGGCCGAGCTGTTACCACAAAGATCTCCAGAGTCACCGCACTTGCCGCCCACAAGACCACGACTGAATCGAAGCTCTTTACAGAGACACGCCCTACCCCGACAAAGGCCGCTAAAGAGATCAGAAACACCAATATTCGCATGGCAGCAAGGGTCCAAAAGAGCGGGCTCCATCCATGAAACAGAAAATCGTTGAATATTAGAGGCAGGAAAGCCAGGCTCATCGCTATTACGATCCGAGCGTAGATGACGTCCGAGCTAAGGGAAAAAGCTCGAAACTCCGCCTCTAACTCGCGGTCAGCAAATCTGCCAAAACTGTCAAGTTTTTGAGAATCGTTTGGTTCTACGTTCGACGTGGGAGCCGAGTCCGAGAAATAGATCTGGCTCATAAATCTGCTCTAAAAATAAACTGGATCGGCCGGGCAAGTACTGCGATCAACCGATTGCTAGGCGAAGTTAGCAAACGCATATGTAACAGTCAAACCACAATGCTTCTAAATATTTACACGGCAGATTCGATCTTAGGAACAACGATCATAGCTGCGAGTAGATTGATAAAGATCAAGCCGGTACAAATGATCGGCGGAAGGAAAGTAAAGTACGCCATCACTACAAAAACAAACGCGAAAATACCAACGTTGATAGCTATGATCCCGCGCATAACCGACGGCTCGGTATGCTTGAAAAGCAAATAACCATTCGTGAGCGCCGCGAAGAGGCAGAGAAATGTAAAACAGGAACTGAGCGCCGTCATCAGATTGTAGTACGTCGGTGCAAAACCGGCTCCCGCATCCATTTTATAGTTGGTAAGCAGATCGAACAGCTGCCGTTCCGTATCGTTTCGCGGAACCGGGGTTAGAAAAAGGCTTAGCGAATGGATAAGGCCTGTCAGTCCTTGAAACAAAATCGCAGCGGTAAACCAGAATGTATAACGTCTGAGCATGTATTTATTTTTTCAATCCAAAGAATCCGATCGTCGCATAGTATCCCGGATACACCTTTAGATGCACTTTTCCCAGGAATTCGTCGGACGCCGTTTGGACTATCTCGTCAAGAATAATGCGGATCAGAAATGGATTCTCCGGAGAGTCGTAGTCGAGTTTGAACGTTTCGATCCCGCTGTCGCGAAAACCCTGGCTGGACGTCGTCGCAAAATAATAAGCATTCGTATTGCCTTCCGCGTTTTTCGTGAACAGCCCGTAAAATGGCGTTAGTAATTTCAGCAGTGACGCTCCTCGAGGTGTAAAGATATTGAAACCACGCCGCTTGTCCTTTTCAAACGACTTCCCAAGCCACGGGACCGGCCCACCACCAAGCAAATAGGCCGAACCTCGATAAAATCCGTCCGGCGGCGTATCGGGAAGACTCCCGGCCATAAACTCCTTCTGCCTGCGACTGCTAACGACAATGAACGAGATCAAATGCCAGAATGCGATCCACACCACGACCGCGACGATAGATCCGACAAGTATCCACAAAAAGAACATATCATCCTCCTAAACGCACGATCGCAGATGAAAACGCATACGAACGCAGAAGTTTTCGCTTAAATGAGCGGATCGGATGATTATATACGCAAAATGCTTGAAAAAGGCAGGTTAGTCAGCAGCCTTCGCTTCCGCTTTCCTCGGCTCGTGCGAGCGGTCGAGGGCTTCGTCTTCGATCTCGCCGCCGGGGCTGATCGGGATATCTGCTGGATCAGAATATTTCATCAAACCGCGTTCCTCGCTGTCGCTCTCGATCGACGGAAACTTGAACTGGCCTGAAGTCGGCGGAACATAGCCGGGATAGTCGACACGGGAATGATAGATCGCGACCAATGATTTGATCATCGATTCGCGGATCTGTGTCAGTTCACGGAGCGTCAGATCGCACTCATCGAGCTGATCGTCCTGAACGATCGCATCGATAATTTTCGTAACGATAAAACGAATATTGTCCGGGTTAGGCTCGGCCAGCGAACGGGCGGCCGCTTCGCATGAATCGGCGATCATCATTATCGCCGCTTCCCTGAATTGCGGCTTCGGACCGGGATAGCGGAAATCGTTCTCCGAGACCTCGCTCGGATCACGAGCCTCGGCCTGGGCCTTTTTCAGAAAATAGTGCAGTGTACGAGTCCCGTGGTGTTGCGGAATAAAATCGATGATCCGCGGCGGCAAGCCCATCTCTTTCGCCAGCTTAACACCGTAATTCACGTGGCTGATGATGATCTTCGCGCTTTGTGTCGGCTTTAGGCGGTCGTGTGGGTTCTTGTTTGACTGGTTCTCGACAAAATGCTCCGGAGCGGCGGTTTTCCCGATGTCGTGATACAACGCCCCAATACGTGCAAGGAGCCCGTTTCCGCCAACCACGCGGCAAGCTTCTTCCGCTAACTGACCTACCGCATGAGAATGCTGGTTAGTTCCTGGGGCACGTAGGGCAAGCTGCCCAAGTGCGGGAAGATCGGCATTGGAGAGTTCCAGCAGTTTAACGTCTGTCAGGATCCCGAAGGCGTTCTCACAAATTGGAAGCAAAACCGCCGTTACTGCAGCGGTAATGATCCCGCTGGCCAGGCCGCAAGCGATCGCCAACAGAATGGTGTTGAGGATTATCGGCTGCTGTGTGAAAAATATCAGTGCAATAGCGATGAGCGATGCAGCCGCACCGACCATTCCGCCCGCGATCGTGACCGTCTGACGACTTCGATACCGGCCGATGCCGTACACCGCGACCGCCGAAACGAGGGCGGATAGGATCGCAAACTCAAACCCCCGCGGTGCTAAAAATCCCGCGATGAACGACGAAAAAACCCCCGTAAAAAGTGCCGTCGGCCTGTCCGCAAGCAATGTCATCAGCAAACTGGCGGTCGCAAAAGGCACGGCGAAAGACCATAACATCGGATCGCTAAGCGGAGCCTTAATGTTCTGAAGCGCGGTGAACTCGGCAAGCCGAAAAAACACAGCCATCAAAGCCGTCTGAACGACTATCACGAACCCAAGCAATGCGAACGTCTTTCGCGGAGAAAGGGCCAACCTAGCCGCGACCCCGCGATGAGTGATAAATTTCCACGCGAGCCAGAAAAGCCCGGAAACCAGCACCAATATCCCGAGAAATCGATTTAGCTGACGCGACGAAGCGGAATAGCTTTTCAGCGCAGCGATCCTGGAAAGCATTGCCGCCGTGACAATGTCGCCTTCGTCAGCGATCTTTTGGCCACGCTTTAGCGAAATGGTCCGCGGCTCGATCGAATCGGCAGCGGTTTGACGCGCCGTCTCGGTCGCCACGCTGTCATACGAAACACTTGGTTCGATCAGGATCTCGCCCGCCGTGTAGAAGGCTTCCGCTTCCCTAGCGTTCAGGCTTCGGGTAGCGAGCAGACGCGCCTTAAACTTTTCGCGGGCCGCTGAGAGCGGCGTCCAGTTGCTTTCAGGCATCGAAACCGTAGATTGCTGATTCGGCTTAGCCCGGTCGAAGATGAAAACTTCGTTCTGGAAATATTGCCGCTCAGCATCATCAAAAATGTAGCCTTGAGCACTCTCGCGAAGAGCGCTCTGGACCGCGTCCAACTCGTTTCGGCTAAAATTGCGCGATGCCAGCGTCTTCCCTACCTCGGCACCGCCGGCACCTGACCATTGCGTTTCAGATTTGGTATTGGAATTAGACGATTTAGTATTCGCCGCGTCCGAATGCCGCTGAAGCTTTTCCCAGGATGAGATAAAAGTCTGGACGGCCTGCTCCGCCTTATTCGACTCGTAGCGGAAGATCGGTTTTACTGCTCGCCGGGCGTCATTTCGAAGCTTTTCCGACTCCTCAACGTCGGTAAAGATCACATCCGCAGGAGCAATGATGCTTTCGCGGACAATATCGCCATCCTTGTACTGCTGCTCGCCGATCGCCCGCCAAAACGGGTTGTGGATCAGCACGGTTGTCAAGAGACACAAAACGGCGAACCCGAGCCAAAACTTCCGCTCGATCGGAACCGAAGCAAAAGGCCGCGCAACCGCCTGAAGCAGCCATTCAAACCACTTCGACAAAGGCGATCTAAGATCTTTTGTGCGTTTGTTTGCCACGCGTCCTATCCGAAGTGCCCCGTCGCAATTTCTTCTTTGCCAAGCATCTCGCCGATCATCTCAACCATCGGCCGCAGAGTTTCTCGCTTGATGGCCGAGATCGATACCGTCCGAGCACCCGAGTCAATAGCGATCTGGCGTGTAAGATTTTCTATTTCCGGTTTTCCGAGCAGATCGGTTTTGTTCAATACGATCAATTGCGGGATCTTGCCAAAATCCAGGTCGGTGATGATCTTTGTGACGGATGCTATCTGCTGAAGGACCTGCGGATGCGAGGCATCGACGACGTGAATGAGCAGGTCGCTGTCCGCGATCTCTTCCAGCGTGGCTCGAAATGCAGAGACGAGCGCATCGGGCAGGTCGCGAATAAATCCCACGGTGTCATTGATAATCACTTCCTGATCGTAAGGCAGCCGCAGCCGTCGCGATGTCGGGTCGAGCGTCGCGAACATCTTCTTCTCGGCGTAAACTTCGCTTTGAGTCAGTGAATTAAGAAGCGTCGATTTGCCGGCGTTCGTATAGCCAACAAGCGATATGATAGGCAAATGCTTCTGAACACGCGCCTTTCGCCGTTCCTGACGCTGACGGCCGAGGTCGTCCACTTGACGCTCTAATTGTGCGATACGGTCGCGAACGCGGCGGCGATCTGTTTCGAGCTTCGTTTCACCCGGCCCACGACCGCCGATACCGCCGGCGAGCCTCGAAAAAGCACTATTTTGCCCGATGACAAGCCTCGGCAATAGATACTTCAACTGCGCGAGCTCGACCTGCAGCTTTCCTTCCCTGCTCTGGGCGCGCTGAGCAAAGATATCGAGTATCAGCTGCGGGCGGTCGATAACTTTCAGCTCCGTCGCATCGCTCAGAGACCGAACCTGTGCCGGCGACAGCTCCGCATCGAAAACCAGAATGTCTGCCCCAAGCCGCATTGATCGGATCAACAGATCGTCGAGTTTTCCCTTCCCCAAAACCGTTTTCGCGTCGATCTGAGGCCGCCGCTGGATTATCGTGTCGAGCACGACCACGTCAGCCGATGTCGCCAGTTCCTTCAATTCGGCCATCGATTCCGCGGCGATCTCGGCATCGCCGGTTGTCACGCCTACGAGTATCGCCCGGTCGCGGCCTGTCTGCCGCGCCCTCGCGGTCAGGCGGATCCTCGCCATTTCGTCTTCGAGCGAATTGATCAACTCAGCGAAATCGGTATCAAGCTGAGATGGGACGTTCGGTTCGAGAAACTCGTAAGGCAGCGAATTCGCTTCAGCCGCAAGGCTCTCGGCATTAGTCGGAACAAGGTGTGCGGAATAGACGAGCCCCGGAAGCCCGTCCTTTCTATCGACCTGAATGATCGACATCAGGTCGAGCCGCAGGAGCGCTAAGTCGGTCAGGTCGTCCTGCGTCAGCTTTTCGCCGAGAAGATGCGTATGAACACACCGAAGGCCGCGGAAACGGTCTTTGGAAACGCGAGCACGGCCAAAATCGGGCAGTTCGATCTGCTTCGCGGTGCCGACCATCACGTATTCGACCTTGCCTTTGCGGTCGATCAGCACGCCGATCTGACGCCCCGTCTCATGCGAAAGTTCCGACATCTGACGAGCAAGCTCCGGCGACACGATCGTATCCGGAGCGACGCGCCGCGTGCCGAGCCGCTCGATCCGCTTTAGCTGATTGTGTTTTAATCCTCGGGTAAACCCGTGAACAACGCTGATAAGAGAAAAAGTCCTCCGAGTGGCGATTATAGCAGAAACACGAAGAGTTCAATGCAAAAGCCCGCGCGTTGGCCCACGGGCGGATGGTATTCAAACGCGGCGTTTTTTTTGCGATCTTTGCGTCTTTGCGTGAGAATAGGGCAATTTAACGCAAAGAACGCGAAGGGCGCGAAGAAGACGCAAGGGGCGGCATAGCATTACAGCTGAACCCAAGAGCGAGCCTTCGCCCGATATTTCGCCAACGCATATTCACGGGCTTTGGATATATCGCACCATCGCAATAGAATATCCGAATGGCGGCACGCACACGGCGACAGCAGGAAGTTCTGGACGTTATTCATCAGCATCTAGAAACCAACGGCTATCGTCCGTCCTATCAGCAGATCGCGAACAGTCTGAAACTGCGTTCGAGGGGCGGTATCGCGCGTATGGTCGGTGAGCTGGAAGAGCAAGGCCTGCTTGAACGCCGGCGTGAGAGCGGACATTTTTCCATCGAGGTCACTAGAAACGGCTCCTCACCGGTCGAATGGATCGCGGGCGGATCGGACTCAGATGAAACAGAAAAACGGCTTGACCTCCCGGCTTTGATCACGGGAGATTACGAAGCGCAATCCCTGCGGCTCTTTCGCGTCAATGACGGCGGCATGTCGCCCGAGATCAAAGAAGACGATATCGCCCTGATCGAACTCCGCGACTTCTGCCGCCCCGACCAGACCATCCTCGCCAAACTTGCCGACGGTGAAGTACTACTCCGAAAATACTACCGCTCCGGCTCCGAGATCACTCTCCGCCCCGCAAACGAAGAATTTCAAACCATCCACGTACCCGCAAACCGCCTCCAAATCCTCGGCATCCACCGCGGCCTCATCCGCCCGGCAATTTAGCAACGGAAAACCTGTTTTGATCTACGCTTCTTCGCGCGCATCGGTGGCAGCTTTTGTGCTAACATTCCCGTCATGTCAAATCTCCAATACATAACGGACGCCAGCGGCTCTAAAACAGCGGTAGTTTTGCCGATCGAAGATTACGAAGAGCTGATCGAAGACCTTCGCCTTACTGAGGCCTACGAAGCGTCAAAAACCGAACCGAAACGCGATTTTCTTGAACTGGTAGAAGAAATGCGCCGCGACGGCGAGATAGATGTATAAGGTGACAATAACGCGGTCGATTAGTATCCGCGGCGAGTCTTATGAAAGTTCCTCGGCCGAAAATGAGCGAAAGAGATACAAAAAGCGAACCACCTACCGGGCATCGTGAATACCTCGCCGACCGAGAAAAAGCCCTAGCCAGCGGCAAAGATACATTTATCACTCTCGATGAGCTAGAAGCTGATCCCCGTAGTGAATTGGGACGATATAGAATTGCACGATTGCAAGACTGATCCTACCCTTTCTCCCGCAGACCGCCTCCAAATAATCGGCTTCCACCGCGCGGATTGCTGCGTCCGGCAGCCCAAACAATTCACTGTGCCGGCGTTTGTTTGATCAAATAAACATCCCAAGCCCATCTTCCAAGCTGGGCATCCTGCGTGTCCCGCACTTTTGCGCGATATCTGAAAGCATTTCCGTGTTCATCATGGCGTCGAGATTGCTGATAATCGAGATCTATCGATTTGAGCCCGACATCCGCCATAGACTGCAATTCGTTGGCTTCCGAGATGCCGTTGTGGTTTGCATCTTGCCACAGACGTAAACTTGTAAAGATCGCGTCTGCTTGGCTAATCTTGCCGTTGCTATCTCCGCCATTTTCGGGTTTGTCAAAGACCGCGAGGGCAAGGAACCCATTTTTCTTTACATCTCCCGTTGGAACCGGCTGAGGGGTGTTATCGCCAAAAAGTTCTTTACCGTCATCAACAACACCGTTGCCGTTCCGATCGAGGACAAGCCACGCGTCTTCTGATCCGCTCGATGTCCATGAAATCTGCTCAGTAATTCCATCACCGTTCAAATCAAAAACGACACCGTTATCAGCATTCGTTAAGTTGATCCCATTGCCCAACACGTCAATGACAATTGGCGATGCACCACAAAAACACGATGCCCAGTCATACTGGAAGCCCGAGATCCAACAGGCATCCAACTCCCACGGTTCCGGATTACACGTCGTACATGAAAGCGGACTGATGTCGCCGCTAAGCTTCGAAATCTTTTCGTCCCCAACGACATCACCCACTGGCTTGAGAGCTCCACCGCAACCACCTCCGCCTCCGGGAAGCGACCTGCAGTTCTCCGGATAATATGTCTCAGTAAAATCCGTAAAGCTCCCATTTGGAAAGAACAAGGCGGTCCCCAGACCTGAAGCAGTCATGACATATCCGCCACCACTTAATGAGGTTGCAACACCGTAGCCAATTTCATAAGACGGCGGACCCGTAGTTCCGACTTCTACAGCGTTGGTTACGGGCGCAAAGTTGCCACAGGTTGTGCGATTAAATACGTTAAATTGGTGATGAAGAAAAAAGTCCCACTCGATCACGAAGTCGATTCGGGCCTCACCATTGTGGGCAGTCCTTACGCATGGATCAGTCTGAGAGGCGAAACCGTTACATCCAAAGTGCGTGATGTAGAAAACCTGAGAATGGGCGACTCCGACCGAGAGAATAAACAGTACCGTCGATATCGCTAACCGGGCAGCAACAGCACGGTAAGTCGTCGCCAAGAAATTGAGGTCCAGATTACCTCTAATCCATGTTAAACGGCATTTTGTCATAAAAATCTCCCGTTCGACCTGAGCGCGGGTCGCGATATAATGTCACAGAAAATGAGATAATAGGATTGAAGTTAAGGCTACTGGATTCTTTGCAAAGCCTTAAAGTCCGCCAGTTTAGCTGATTCGAATGAACTTAGGATTGAGTCATCACTCCACTTATTGTTCCTTAGATCTACAATTTGTTTCCGCAATTCACGAAGCGATGAACTATAGCTCGCTGCAAAGGCTACTTCACGAGAACCGGCTTTTTCGCGAACAGAAGGAGCCAACAACGAGCCATCGGCATGGAAAGCCTCCAGTTTGGCCAAGGTGTCTGCCGTGCTTAAGTTGGAGAGCCTCGCCTCCTGGATTTCTTTTACAAAATCTTTCCGTGCGGCTACTAGCCCGCTAATTTCGTCAAAATAGAACTCGGAATCCTTACCCGCAAAACTGCCGTCGGCGAAAATGACGCCATCCAATATCACTGTAATGTTTGCAAGATCGCCGAGTTGTTCAAGACGATTGAGACCAGAGCCACGATCACTTAGCCGAGATACAAGAGCAGAAGATTCCGCCTTTTCGATTGAAATCGTTTTTGAGGCTCCTCTATTTAGAAAACTAGTCTTTCCTACCATCGACGGATCCGGTCTGATGCCTACTAGCGCTCCAGGATGGGTTATCGACCTCCGAAATCTTTCAGACTCACCATTGAGCTTCGCAAAATCCCACACAAGCATTATCCCAAGTATTTCCTTATCAGAATCGTTACGTACTAATACGGATAAATCCTTCATCGAGGTCGCAAGAACGGTGTTTTCAACTGCAAAGGATACGCCTACGCCCATCTTGTGTAAATCATTCTTGATTTGGATCGGAATTCCCGACCTCAGCGGTGCTTTATGTCGCGACGAGAATGCAGTCAACACTAGCAGCGTCAAAGTCACAAACGATATCGAAATAGCAATAGACCTTCTCATTGATTACTCCCGAGCAACTGGCATATGCCCACATACTTTCAAAAGTGAATCGATTATTTATAATTTTATTCCTTGATTTCAACGATTATTTCTTGTCTAAAACTATCATCTCTTGTCCAAAACTATCATTTTTATTCTTCGCGCTCGTTTGGTGCCTGAGATTGGTGGATTTCGGCCTGATTTTTTCGGTATTGGGTCGGCGTCATGCCGTATTTGGCTTTGAACGTTTTGGCGAAATGGCTTTCGTTTGGCAGGCCGACGGCTACCGCGATCTCGCTGATGCGGAGGAAGCAATTTGGGTCGGCGAGCATTGCGGCGGCGGCTTCGAGGCGGAGGTCGTTCAACCACGCCCCGGGCGTCAGTCCCCCGTTTTCGCCCTTAAACAGCCGCTGAAGATGCGGGACCGAAATGCGGAGTTCGGCAGCCATGTCCTCAACAGTCCAGTTTCTACCGAGATCCTGTGAGAGTCGTCCCTTGAGGTGGAAGATTCGTTTGTCCATTGGGATTTGGTATTTGACAAATTATTCTGAACATATTACCCCCCCCGAATCGATATGTCAACGAAATTATCGGTTGGCCGAACCAGCCGCACCCTCTATTTTTTGCTTGACTTTTTAGACCTTTTGTGCTACGCTTGCAACGTATTTTGATCTTTGACATCGCGAGATATCTTTTTTTAGAAAAATGCCAAAAATCGAGGCTGAAATCCTGTAACTCGATGATATGCAACTATTTACGTGTCTTACAGAATCGCGGACAAGGGTGCGGACAGGCCGCGGACAGCCTGCGGACAAGGAGTGGACAAAATGAGCGGCAAATTGCGTTTAAGGCCTGTATTTACGGGCGTTTCCGGGCGGACAATGCAATTTGTTTGTCCGCAAAAAATGATGTATTTCCCGCAAAAACGCGTCGTTTTTTGCAGATAAATGGCGCTTTTCCGCAAGAAAGGCGGTAGTTTCCACAACAAATGCGGTCTTTAGCACAAGGTTTTGCGGTTGCCCTTGCCGGTATTTTTCGTCATACTTTTAGGTTACGCAGCCTGCTCCGAGCCTAGCCAAATGGGACGTGCGGGCTTTTGCATTATGACGAATAAACCGACTCCAAACGCGAGTTACAGCCTGACGCTTCGCGTCCGTATCCATAACCAGCCCGGAAAACTCGGCCAGATCACGACCGCCATCGGCAAAGCCGGCGGGGACATCGAGGGTATCGACATCGTAAGCGTCGGAAAGGACTTTCTGATCCGCGATATCACGGTGAACGCTTCGAGCGAATCGCACGACAAGGAGATCGTGGCGGCGGTCAGCGATATCGACGGCGTTGAGGTCGTCAACGTTTCGGACCGAACGTTCCTGATGCACCTCGGCGGCAAGATCGAGATCGCTTCGAAGATGCAGTTGAAGACTCGCTCCGACCTATCGATGGCGTACACGCCGGGCGTCGCACGCGTTTGCGAAGCGATCGCAAAAGACCCCGAAAAGGTCTTTAATCTGACGATCAAGAAGAACACCGTCGCCGTCGTCACTGACGGAACCGCTGTTCTGGGCCTCGGCGACATCGGCCCCGCGGCGGCGATGCCGGTGATGGAAGGAAAGTGCCAGTTGTTCAAGGAGTTCGGCGGCGTCGATGCTTTCCCGATCTGCCTGGACACAAAGGACCCGCACGAGATCGTCCAGACCATCAAGAACATCGCTCCGGCGTTCGGCGGCATAAATCTCGAGGATATTTCCGCCCCGCGTTGTTTCGAGATCGAAGACCGGTTGAAAGAGGAACTTGATATCCCGGTCTTTCATGATGATCAGCATGGGACCGCCGTCGTGGTGCTCGCGGCTTTGCTAAACGCCCTCAAGATCACCAACAAGCGGATGGAAGACATCAAGGTCGTGGTCAACGGCGTCGGAGCGGCGGGCGTTGCGTGTTCGAAGATCGTTATGAAGGCGGGCGTTAAGAACATAGTCGGATGCGACCAGACCGGAGCGATCTACGAAGGCCGCACGGAGCACATGAATTGGGTAAAGGATTGGTACGCCCGCAACACCAATCCCGACCGCGAGCAAGGCTCGATCCACGACGTGATAAAAGGCGCCGACGTGTTTTTCGGCCTATCGGCTCCCGGTGTGATAACTGAAGACGATCTGAAGAATATGGCCGCCGACCCGATCGTTTTCGCAATGGCGAACCCGATCCCCGAGATCATGCCAGAAGATGCCGCCGGCCACGTGGCAGTGATGGCAACGGGACGTTCGGATTATCCGAACCAGATCAATAACGTGCTTTGTTTTCCGGGAATTTTCCGCGGGGCATTGAATTGTCGAGCGTCGCGGATAAACGAAGATATGAAGATCGCCGCCGCGACCGCTATAGCAGATATAATCGGCCCCGACGAACTTCACCCCGATTACATAATCCCGTCGGTCTTCGATCGTCGCGTCGGCGAAGCAGTCGCCGCAAAAGTCGAAGAGGCCGCTTACGCGTCCGGCGTGGCCAGAAGGCTGCGGTCGAATGCGGACTCAGAGTTTTGATCCTGGTATTTTCCCAGGCTTCTCTACGCAAAAGCCCCGGTTCAACGACAAAACTCTTACATGTTTCGGAAACAGAATCTGATAACATCGTTGCTGTGAGCCGTCGGATCAAAGCAAAACTCGATGTACTGCCGATCGAAGAACTCGCGAATACTATCACGCATGGTTTCGGGTTGTTTCTTAGCGTGATCGGATTTGTGGTTTTGCTGGTATTGGCGGGTTTTCGCGGGGATCCGTGGTCGATACTTAGCTGTACCGTCTATGGCCTTTCGCTGGTGGTTTTGTACGCGGCTTCGACGGTTTATCACAGCTCAAGCTCACCGCGGATGAAGCGGAACATGCAGATCGTCGATCATTGCTGCATTTACCTGCTTATTGCCGGCAGCTTTACTCCCTTTGGTGTGGTGATCGCCGACAAGCCTTGGGGCCGCGAGTTGTTGTTCGGCGTCTGGATATTTGCAGCCTTGGGAATTGCGATAAAGTTGATAGTTCGTGAGCGTTTTCCGGCGATAAATGTGATCTCCTATTTGCTGATGGGCTGGCTCGGAGTTTTTGCGATACAGCCGCTGTTCGAAACGCTCGGCCCTTCGGCGGTCGCACTTACGGTCGCCGGCGGCATCGCATATACGCTTGGCGTGATCTTTTTTCCATGGAAGAGCATAAAACACCATCACGCGATCTTTCATGTTTTTATCCTGCTCGGCAGCATTCTGCACTTTGTCGCCGTAGTGGTCTACGTCGTTCCCTACGTAAGGATCTAGCAAGTTCCCATGCCGGTCACCCAAGAGAGTCTAAAGGTTGGAACGTGCGGCTTCGGCCGTACCAAACGGGCGGTTTACGGGCTGGACCTAAACACAATCGAGATCCAGCACACGTTCTACGACCCGCCGGATACCGATACGCTGCAGAAATGGCGCGAAGAGATGCCGCCGGACTTCGAATTTACTCTTAAAGCCTGGCAGCTCATCACCCACGAAGCGTCTAGCCCAACCTACCGGCGAATGAAACGGGCCTTCGGTGCGGATGAACTCGCTGACGCCGGCTTCTTCAGGCCGACCGATCTAGTCCGCGAAGCATTCGAAATAACCGCCGCCTGCGCAGATGTACTCTCGGCCACAACGATCCTGTTTCAATGCCCGGCACGCTTCGAACCGACGCCGGAGAATGTCCTTAATTTCAAACGTTTCTTTTCGGAGATCGATCGCAAGAAGCTCACTTTTGCCTGGGAGCCGCGCGGCAAAGCCTGGGAGGACGAACTCGTTGCGGAACTCTGCCATGAACTCGACCTTTGGCACTGCGTCGATCCGTTCGCCCGGCGAAGCGTAACGCCTGAGAAGGTATATTTCCGTTTGCATGGCCGACGCGGTTGGCGATACCGGTACGAGGACAGTGAATTGGAAACCCTCGCAAACCTGGTCGCGGAAGGAAGCGGATATGTATTCTTCAACAATATCTACATGAAGGATGATGCGATCAGATTCAAGAGATTTCTCGACGCGGGCACGGCCTAGCAAACGAATTTATAGCCAAATCCGTGGACCGTTTGGATATATTGCGGATGTCGCGGATTCTCTTCCAGTTTCTGCCGAAGCCACGCTACATGAACGTCAACCGTCCGGGTCGTAGGCATTGCATCGTAGCCCCAAACGGCGTCGAGAAGGTCGTCACGCGAGTGCACCGTACCGCGGTTTTCGATAAAGAACTGAAGAAGTCGAAACTCCATTGCCGACATCTCCACCGGCGCATTGGCTTTGGTAACCTCGGCCCGCTTGAAATCGACGCCAACGTCGCCGAAACGAAAAGCCCCATTCGTCGTAGGCTCGGCTTGCGTTGGAGAACGCCGCAGAAGGGCTTCGATCCGTGCCAGAAGTTCGATGACCTCGAAGGGTTTGGTGAGATAATCGTCAGCACCGAGCTTGAGGCCGAGCACCTTGTCGATCGTCTCGCCCTTTGCGGTCAGCATCAGGATCGGCGTCTGGATCCCCTTCTGTCGCAGGTCGCGAGCGATGTCGTAACCGTTCTTCTTCGGCAGCATCACGTCGAGCAGAATCAGATCGAACCGCTGTTCACAGGCCAGATCGAAGCCCGTTTTGCCGTCTGACGCGGAAACAACGTCAAAACCTTCGCTCGTCAACCTGTCGGTGAGCGTAACGATCAAGCCTTGTTCATCTTCGACTAAGAGAATTTTCACAAATCCTTAACCCGAGCAATAAATCTCACGACCTGAGCACTCATTCCCGCGACCTGAGCACTCATTCCTGCGACCTGAGCACTCATTCCTGCGACCTGAGCACTCATTCCTGCGACCTGAGCAC
>CAYPGP010000006.1:0-92467 GCA_964410495.1 uncultured Chloracidobacterium sp. | reverse complement strand
GCGACCTGAGCACTCATTCCTGCGACCTGAGCACTCATTCCTGCGACCTGAGCACTCATTCCCGCGACCTGAGCACTCATTCCCGCGACCTGAGCACTCATTCCTGCGACCTGAGCACTCATTCCTGCGACCTGAGCGCTCAGGTCAGCGACCCAAGCCCTCAGGTCAGCAGGAGGATCGCTAATCTTCCCGAACTGAGCCGAATATCTTCACGCCAGCGGTGGCGGGCAGCTCGACGGTGAACTTACTTCCCCGACCGACCTCGCTCACCGCGAAGACGCGGCCGCCGTGGGCCTCTGTTATCTGCTGGACCAGCGAAAGTCCGAGGCCGTTGCCATGAATCTGGGCGTCGACAACTTCCTTCGAGCGATAGAACGGCTCGAAGATCTTCTTCAGATCGCCCTTCGAGATGCCGATGCCGCGATCCTCAACCGATATCTTCACCTTTCCGTTGCCGTTATGCGCCGAAACGCGGATCCACGCTTCGCCATTGGAATATTTGATCGAATTAGCGATCAGATTCTGAATCGCCTGGCTCAGAGCATTCTTATCGGCCGCGATCGTGGGCAAAGTATCGGAAATATCGGTCTCGATCTGAAACCCGCGGTCGTCTATCAACGAACGGCTCTCCGCAACGGCGTCATTTACAACATCCGCGACGGGCGTGGGCCTGAAACTAAACTTCCGCTTGCCAGAATTCGCCCCGGCGAACTCCAGTATCTGCTCGACCATCGCGGAAAGCTTCCGCCCTTCGCCCTTGATCAGGTCGCCGTAACGTGAAACCTGCACCGTCTCCTTCGCCACACCGTCGGCGAGGTTTTCGCCGGCCGAGTAGATCACCGCAAGCGGCGTCCGAAACTCGTGCGAAACGCTCGAAACAAAATCGATCTGCCGCTGAGCAAGAGCACGGGCACGCAGAGATGAAATGATGATCGCAGCAACGGCCGCAGCGAGCAGAAAGAGGATGCCAAACCCGATCGCCAAATTCCGGCGGAGCGTGGAAGCGATATAGCTATCGAGCGAGCCGGATGAATGCTGAATGGCTAACGTCCAAGGGGCCGTTGTACCGCCATCCGTTCGAGCCGTCATCGTAAAAACCGATGTCCTGGGCTTCGATTCCTTCCGAATAGCTACCTTGATCTCTCCGTTCGAGTTACTTTGATCGCGTATCTCGTTGAACGTTCGACTCTCGACATGCGAACTGACAATAGCCGCCTGCTTTTCCTCACCTGATATCTTTTTCATCAGATCCTTATTGGTGAAGAAGATAAAATTGTCGGGTGCGAGATCGAAAAGCGGTGCAGAGGCGTCCGGTTCCCCGGCGATCTCTTGATGGACGGCGTTTCCCTTTTCGTCCTTGATAGCGAAACGGTACTCGCCGTCCGCAAAATATTTCGCTCCGAGGTCGCCGATGACGTTATTCTTGAGAACCTCCGGGTCAAGCCGGATAACCAGGTGCCCAATAACATTCGGCATATTCATGGAAGTCGCCGGGATCTTTGGGATCTCACCGTTTGGAGGCTCCGTTCGCCGGATCATGACGTCCAGCCTTTTCTCCGACTCGTGGATCGGTAAATAGAGAAGATGATTCGCGGTATCGACCGGCCGGAATGGGCCCGCCTCGCCAAGCCTCGATCTCATTTTCCCGATCTCGTCGCTATTCTCGGTAACCTGAAAGCCTTTCGTTTCGCGGTCGTAAGTAAGTGCTCCGGCTTGCTCCGCGGGGAGGTAGGTAAATCCGGTTATCAATGCGGGATGCTCGGAATTGGCTTGCCAGAATTCGTAACGCTCGTTAAATGCACTCCAATCGCCCGACTTCCACGTCTGGGCTTCCGTCTGGAAATTAAAATAAGCGTTCTGTATCTCGCGATTAAAGTCCTGTGCGAAACGCTCGGCTTGTTCACGCACTCGAACACGCGCCTTTTCGCCCTCCGATGCGCTGATCTGCGTCATCCAGCGATACTGCAGCAGACCTAGCGCGGCAAGCAATACCGCTAGGCCGGCGATCATCGAATATGTAAGCCAAGTACGCTTCATGAGCAATGGATAGCTGATAACGGACAGTTGATAATCAAGAGTTGGATCCCTTCATCGTCTTAATCGATGCAGTCAGCATTCGAATCAGTTCAGCACAATCTTCGATCATAGAAATCGCCTGTTTTTCGGTTAGGTAATCCGAATCGCGAAGTAGAAAAAGCCAATATTCGGTTTCAACTGCTTCTTTGAGGGCAATAGAAAGCTTGTGGATAAAATCTGCTCTCGACTGAGCCTGATTCGCCTCCGCGATGTTAGCCCCAATTGATGTTCCCGACCTCAATAACTGTTTGGAAAGGATGAATTCTTTACTCTCTGAGCATAGATGTTTGTAGAGCCGAATCGTTCGAAGAGCAAACCCGTAGGACTTCGCGCGCAAAGGATTCTCATCTCTTTTCTTGTCGTAAATCATCGCTACCCGCCGAAAACATTTTCCATTGTCCACTATCCGCTGTCCACTATTTTCCCGACATTTTACATTCTTAACAATTTCTTTGCTTCGTCTTAATCACTCGCCCTGCAAAGCTCTGCATAATCCAAAATGTCGAAAGTTACCAACTGCCGTGCGATGCGGCAAAATTTGAATCTGACACGGCAATAGTGTAAATACAACGGAGATAAAACTATGAAACGACTTATATTTTCTATTCTTGGAGTCTCTCTCCTCTTTCTAGGCGTAGGCGCGGTCGTCGAGAATACGAGCGCTCGGTACAAATCGGATGAAAAGGCCCTTGAGCTGGTCCGAAAAGCTCGACTCGCGATCGGCGGTGATGCCGCTATCGCTAGCGTCCAGAGCGTGGTCATCACGGGCCGTACCACCCAGATCCTGAAGATCGACGGCGTTGAGCGCAGCGAAACGGGCGACACCGAGATCGCTTTGCAGTTTCCGGACAAGGTTTCGCGAACCACGAAGTTGGGTAGCGGCGACGCAAGCGGCAAGACACTCACGCTGCATGACAAGGTAGTCGATGTCGTCGTATTGGGTGATGCAAAGGCGTCCGGCGAGGGCAAAATGAAGGTCAAGATCGACGCGAGCGCAGCGGCCGGCAGCCCGACCACAAACGTCTCAAAGAAGATCATCATCAAGAACCCAGACGGGACCGTACGTGAATTGACCGGTGCCGATGCCGATGCATGGGTCGCTGCCCATCCTGGCGAAGGAGACATCCGCAAGGAGATCATAGTTCGCCACGCCGACGGGACCGAGCGAAAATTGCTGGAGGACGATTCGAAGGTCCTCGTGCGGAAAGCCGAAGGTGGAAACGCAACCTTCACAAGCAAGGATGGCAAAACCTTTGACATCGTCATGGATCGGCCCGGACACGCAGGCGGCGTGAAAAGCAACGAAATGCTTCGGCTTACGCTCGGCCTGCTGCTCACGGCACCGGCCGGTATGGATGTCGAGTACTCGCTCGGCGGTACGGGTGACGTGGACGGACGCAGCTGCAATGTTGTGGTCGCTTCGTTCGCGGGACAGTCCTTCAAACTTTATCTCGACGGTTCGTCGAACCTGCCGCTCGCTATCAGCTACAAGGGAATGCCCGCTCCGCATATCGCGATGTTCAAACATGCCGCTCCGCCGGCACCGGGAACGGAAAAGGACGTGATGGTCTTCAAACGCGAAGGCGGTCCGATCGAACCGGCCGATGTTCTGGTCAAGTTCTCCGATTACCGCGCCGTCAACGGAGTTCAGCTTCCTTTCAAATGGACGCAGGTCGGCGGCGGAGATAACGTTTTCGATGTCACCAACTATGATGTAAACCCCACGAATATTGCATCGAAGTTCGAAAACCAAAAGGTTTTCGTTCGGACCAAGCAGTAGTTGGGACGCCTATATAAAGGCAATCGAAACTCAAAAAGGCCATGCATTCAACGCATGGCCTTTTTTCTTATTGAGTTCCCGGAAGCTCGCTCTTGGAAGCTCCGCGGACAGCAGCGATCACGGCCTTTCCCCCGTCGATCGCTCCTTTTATGTGCCGGTGCTTAGTAAAATGCCCAGCGACATACACGCCCGACACGTTCGTTTCGAAGGTCCTGCGATCATAAACAGGAACCTCGCCGTATTTGCTTTGCTCGGTTTCAACGCCGAGAGCTTTGAGCAAGGTCAGATCCGCATCCGAACCTATAAGGACGAATACAACATCGTTCTCCAACACGACCCGCTCGCCGTTCTCGTTCTCAAGCTCTACTTCCTTTTCGCGGATCTCCACGACTCTGCCAAGAAAGAACAAATTCAAACAATGCTGATTCAGTTCGTCCTCGAGCGGCTGCTTGACCCAATATTTAATGCAGCCTTGTTTCGGATCGGTGTTTTCCCAGTCGCCGCGAAAAATAGCGAGGGTGGTATTGGCTCCTTCCTGAGCAAGAAAAAGTGCCGCCTCACCAGCCGAATTTCCACCGCCCACGATCAACGCCTTTTTTCGCACCCACGGATACGTCTCGCGAAAATGATCGTAAACCTTGGGAAGGTCTTCGCCGGGAACGTTCAGCTTTCGCGGATAATCCATGGCGCCGATGGCAAAAAGGACATTCGCGGTTTCATAACTATCACGAGTCGTCGAGACCAAGAAACTCCCCTCCTTACGAAGGAGGGGTGTCGCCGCTTCGGCGACGGGGTGGTTCTTTACGGCAGGAGTAGCAGATATTCGACTAACCGAAAGCACTGTCTCCTCAGTGCGAACGTTCAACTCATTGTCTAGAACAAACCGAACATAATACGACAAGAGTTCCTCGCGGGTCGGTTTCTCCCTCGCGGGTTTCAAGTCACCATCGTTGAATTCCAACTCATTAGTTGTAGAGAAAACCGTCAACCCGACCGGGTAGTTGTACACGGTGTTCGCGATCAATCCTTTTTCGATCACGAGATACTCTAACCCGGCGTTCTTTGCGTCAGACGCTGCGGCGATACCGGCGGGCCCGGCACCGATAATGACCAGATCAAGCATTCTGATCGCCCTCTTCCAGCGTCTTCAGAACTTCTACGAACTTCTCGATCTGAGCCTGTGCGACAGCTATTTGACGTTTCGACTCGAGATATTTCTCCCACTCGCCGGTATTTGTGAGAGCTTTCAAAGTGTCTTCGTCCAAGGCGTGCGACATAACTACAAGAAGGTCGCTCAACGCTTCGTGTCCGTCGAGCAAGGATTGAATGATCGTGTACGCAAGCTTTGCGTTCGGAAGATCGATGTCTACATTGTCTGAGTTTATCTGGGCTATGTTCATGTCTAAAAACCCGATGTTATCACAGCGTGCGTTCCTTTTCCTGAATGCGAAATGCGTTCCTGCCACGGGGCAGAAACGCATTCATCCGCATTTTCATAACGCTTAGTTACGTTCGCCACGAAATGTAAGCAGAAGCTGTTTACCGCGATAGAGATTAAGTCGGTTGTTCGCAAATTCACATCTATCAGCACGCCTCAAACCGTCTAGCAGTTCACGCTCGGTCTGCATTTTGCCGGTCTGCTCGCACGCTCGCATCGTCGAAATAACGTCGGTTATCGAGAGGCGCGAACCATTCGCCGTGAATTTACCGCCAAAAACGTTACAGCCGGTGTTGCCGCCAATACCATTTTTGGCCCGGTCAAAGTTAATGAATACGTCAGTGATCGGCACGAAAATCTGCCGGCCAGCTATCGATTCCAGCATCCATTTGCGATCTTCAAGATCAATATTTTTAGGATCGTGATCGCCGCTGGAGCTTTTCACGGCCTTAAATCGCAACAAGGTCCGGCCGCGACGATCGGTAAGTGAAAGACGTTCGCCAGTCAAAGTGTACTTGGCAGCGTCATTGAGGCCCTTCAGCACCGTCATTTCCGGGATGCTTCCGGCGACCATTTTGCACATCCGCTTAGTCGTGCCGATGTTCTTGAAATCGATCTTCGAGCCCCGCTGAAGGTCCACGGCCCCGAACATCTGATTGCAGCCGGTGTTCCCTGTGAACCTCGTTCCGTCGATCTCTACATATGCGGTGGATTTGCGTGAGCTCTGCCCGTAGGCTTCGATCAACTCCCAACGCCTGTCCTCGATCGCAAACCGTTCGGCCGAGAAAGCTGTAACGATTGCTCCGACCACCAATGAAACCAATAAAAGTGCTTTTGTCGCTGTATTTTTCATAATTCCTCACAAATCAAGTTGTTTCTGAGGAGAGCACCGGCGGCTGCCGGTACAAGAAGAACGCAGCTAGCCCGACGAACTTGCATTCTGCCCGGCGACGTCGAACGGCAGTTCCGTCACGATCGCTTCTTCACCGCCGCAAACAAGTGCAGTTCCGGGTGAGAGAAATTCGTATCGTACGTAGCCAAGAGCAATTGTTTTTCCTATCCCCGGCGAAAATGTCGCCGAGGTTATCCGCCCGGCGCTTTTCCCTTCTAGTGACACAAGTTCCGCACAGACGACGGTGGCCGGCTCGGCAGTGCTAGTGAATGTCAGCCCCGACTGCCTTTTTGCCACATGCCCGCGGAAATAAATTCTAGCTATTATCTCCTGCCCGATGTAGCAGCCCTTGTTATACGAGATAATGCCATCAAGTCCGAGCTCGGGAACGATCGTAGTGTCGTCCATATCGATGCCAAACTTCGGAATACCGCTTTCGATCCGAAGCAATTCATAAATGTCCCCGGTGACCTCCACGGCGTTTTCACGGCGCAAAATAACTAAAAACTCTTCAGCCTTTTCGACTGGGATAAAGGCGCCCGTAGAGTCTTTTCCCGTAAATCTGAGTGCGTCCGCTTGGTCGAGCGGCTCGCCCCAGATTTCGAAATATCGGTATCGCTCAGACAAATCCTCAACAAAGAAATCGCCGGCAAACGTAAATCTGAAAAGGTTCTGAAAGACTTTTTCGCGAGTCGCTTCTTCGGTCTCGATCAAAAATCGCTCGTCCTCGCGAAGAACCCGAACGACGGCGAGCAAACGCCCCTGAGCATTCGGAAAGGCCGCTAGCATCTGCTGCCCATCCTCGAGGGTTTTCATGTCGTTAGTGATCATGCCATCGAGGAACTGAACCGCTTCCTTGCCCCAAACGGCTATCAGGCCGCGTTCTTGCTCGTAAAAACCAAGCCCGCCGTTCCGTATGTGTTGATATTCCTCTTCCGCACTTAACATTTTTCGTTCAAAACTATTGCTTCACACCGTCCAATCGTAAACCGTAAGACTGGGAACTCGCTCGAAGTCGGCAAGATTTCGCGAGATCAGTATTGCGTCGTTCGCCAGCGCGATAGCCGCGATCTTTAGGTCCATCGTACCAATGCGGATCTTTTGAGATCTTAGGTCTTGAAGAATTGAGGCAGCGGATTCAGTAAAGTCGAGCACTTGCGTGTTTCTGTAACTTTCGAGGAATCGATGGAGTCGTTTGTACGCAAAGATCTGATCGTTAACCGACTTACACCGAGCGACGAACGCAAGCCATCCGCGCATATGTTCCTCAAAAGTAATGATCGTTGTGAAAAGTTCCTCTTCAGCGAAGCGGCTCAGCGAACTTCGCAGTCGGGAAGACTCCATTTGGCGCTCGCGGTCCAGAAGGCTGAGGCAGTCGGTGTCGAGAATTATCATCGGGTACTAATCCTGATCGTAATCTTCGCGCTGAGATTTCCGCCATTCCCGGCCGAGCCGCATTGCTTCCTCGTGCATGGGATCATCGGCAAACGTTCCGATACGCTGCTCCCACCATGGAGCCTTATCTTTCTCGATCTTCTCGAACTTAGATTTCAACACTTCGAGTTCGTGCTCAAGGACCCTTATCCGTGATTCCATTTCCGTTTGAGACATATTTCGCACCTCGATCTCTGGAATTATACAATAGTCATCAGTTCAAAACTGCCTTCAGAGCCTGGCCTGTGTAGCTCTTTTTGACCTTCGCCACCTCTTCCGGCGTGCCGCTCGCGACGACCTTGCCGCCGCCCGAGCCGCCTTCGGGGCCGAGGTCGATAATGTAGTCAGCGGATTTTATTACATCGAGATTGTGCTCGATGACGATCACTGTATTTCCGGTGTCGACGAGCTTTTGGAGCACGTCGAGCAGTTTGTGAACGTCAGCGAAGTGCAGCCCAGTCGTGGGTTCGTCAAGGATATAGATCGTTTTACCAGTTGCTCGTTTCGAGAGCTCTTTTGCGAGCTTTATCCGCTGTGCTTCGCCACCCGAAAGCGTCGTCGACGACTGCCCGATCTGGATATAACCGAGGCCTACATCGAGCAGCGTTTCGAGCTTTTGCCTGATCGCGGGGATGTTCTCAAGTATAGGCAGAGCGTCCTCGATGGTGGTCTCAAGCAGGTCGGCGATCGAAAGTCCTTTATATTTCACCGCGAGAGTTTCCCGGTTGTATCGTTTGCCGCGGCATACGTCGCAGGTCACGTAAACGTCCGGCAGGAAGTTCATCTCGATCCGCTTCATGCCGTCGCCCTCGCAGGCTTCGCATCGGCCGCCTTTGACGTTGAATGAGAATCGACCGGCTTTGTAGCCGCGCGTCCGCGATTCCGGCAGCATCGCATAAAGGTCGCGGATCGGGGAGAACAGGCCCGTAAAAGTCGCAGGATTCGAACGCGGCGTGCGCCCGATCGGCTTTTGATCGATCTCGATGATCTTGTCGACCAGTTCGAGCCCTTCGACGGAATCATGAGCCAACGGCTCGCCCCCGACAGTCGATTTATAGACGTGCTTATAGAGTGCCGGATATAGAATATCCTCGACGAGCGTCGACTTGCCGCTGCCCGACACTCCCGTCACAACCGTCAGAAGGCCGAGCGGAAATTCTACGTCGATGTTTTTTAGATTGTAAGCACGTGCGCCTTTTACCTTGATCCGATGCCCGTTCGGTAATCTCCTCACATCCGGAACTTCGATACTTAACTCGCCGCTTAGGTATTTTCCGGTCAGCGAATCCGCGACCTTTTCGATCTCTTTGGGCTTTCCGACCGCGATCACTTCCCCGCCGTGCGTCCCTGCCAGTGGGCCCAAGTCAACAACGTAGTCGGCTTTCTCGATCGTTTCGGCATCGTGCTCCACTACGAGAACGGTGTTGCCGAGGTCTCGAAGTTCATGAAGAGTTTCGAGCAAACGCTGATTGTCCCGCGGATGCAGGCCGATCGACGGTTCGTCGAGGACATAAAGAACGCCGCGAAGTTGCGAACCGATCTGTGTCGCGAGCCGTATTCGCTGTCCTTCTCCGCCCGAGAGCGTCGCAGAACCGCGACTCAGTGTCAGATACCCCAATCCCACAGCATCGAGGAACCTGAGGCGGTCTTTGATCTCCTTCAGCACCAGCCCGGCGATCTTTTCGTCCCGCGGCGATAGCTTGATAGCCTCAAACTTCTTCGTCGATTCGGTTATCGGCAAATCGCTGTATTCGCCGATGCCCATGCCGCCTACTTTGACCGCAAGGCTCTCAGGCTGCAACCGGCCGCCATTGCACTTCGGGCATGGGATCGGAGCGATCAGATCCTCGAGTTCGGTTTTGATCTTTTCCGACGGCGGGTTCTCTACGCGGTCACGCATTGCTCGCATCGCTCCAGGCCAGTCGCGTTCGAACTTGTAATCGCCGTGCCGAAACGTCAGCCGCTTTTTCGTTCCGTTGAAGAAGGCGTCGCGGATCTGATCGGGAAGATCTGCGAACGGCGTCGCTAGAAGAATGTCGTACTCATCGCCGCCGGCTTCGTCCTTTGATCGCTTCTTTTTAGCTCGGCGTTTCCCGGTCGCTACTGCTCCCGGTTCTGACAAAACCAGCGGGTCACCGACCGTAAACTTCTCAATGATCGCAAGCAAAGCGGAGCGAAGATAGCCGGCTCCGGCCTTGTCCGCACCGTTCAAAAATTCAACCTTGCCTGCCGGCTTCGTCTGGTCAGGCACGATCTTCCCGACGTCGATCTCCATGACCGTGCCGATTCCCTGACAACGCTTACAAGCGCCGAACGCGGAATTGAATGAGAAAGATCGCGGCTCAAGCGGGGCAATGTTAATGCCGCAATTGACGCACGCCATCTTCTCGGAATACAACTTCTCTTCCCCATCGATGATCGAAACGATCACGGCACCATCGGTTAGTTTCAGGGCTGTTTTTACCGATTCTGCCAGACGTTCCCTGACACCTTCTTTCATCAGCAGCCGGTCAACGACGACCTCGATAGAATGATTCTTTCGCTTGTCGAGCACGATCTCTTCGTCGAGCTGCCGCATCTCGCCATCGATCCTGGCCCGTAAGAAACCATCTTTGTGAAGCTTCTCGAGTTCCTTCTTAAACTCGCCCTTACGTCCGCGAACCAGCGGAGCAAGGATCATGACCCTTTCGCCTTCCGGCAGTTCGCTGACGCCGGCAACTATCTGATCGACCGACTGCCGCGTGATCGGAAGCCCACACTTATGACAATGCGGCTGGCCGATCGACGAGAAAAGCAGCCGCATAAAATCATAAATTTCCGTGACCGTTCCGACGGTAGAACGCGGCGAGCGGGAAACCGTTTTCTGCTCGATCGATATCGCGGGCGACAGGCCTTCGACCGAATCGACGTCTGGCTTTTCAAGCTGATCCAAAAACTGCCGGGCGTAAGCCGACAGCGATTCGACATAACGCCGCTGACCTTCCGCATAGATCGTGTCGAATGCGAGCGAGGACTTGCCGGAACCCGAAAGCCCCGTTATTACAACGAACTTGTCTCGCGGAATATCGACGTCGATATTCTTGAGGTTATGCTGCCTCGCTCCGCGTACCGTTATCTGTTTAATACTCATTACAGACGAAAATCCCAACCATCGGTCAAACCTTTATTTTACCAGACTCACTTTTGGGAACAAGAATCCTAAAAGCTTGTCCGACGCGGGACAAAAACGGGACAAACATTCCCGACCGCATCCATTTGTATTGATTGGACTTAGCTCATTCCAGACCACTTGTCCGCTTGTCCGACCTAAATTTAAGGACCTTCTCATAAGCAAATTTTGCTGATTTTTCGCGCCTTCATCCTCATATTCTTGCCGCTTACTAAGAAATTCACCGTTCATACGATATATGACGAATCGAACATTGAAATTGTTGCATATTTCGCACGCTGTTGCACTACTTCATGCCATGGAAATTTACTTTTTTTAGGCGAATCCTTTACCATTACACTTTTGCCCGATGAAACCTGACGTATCCATTGTCATTCCGGCCTATAACGAGAGCGATCGTCTCGGCCAGCCGCTACGGCTCATTCTTTCCTATCTTGAGTCGATGGGAACAAACGCCGAGGTGATAGTGGTGGACGACGGTTCTTCGGACGATACGGTCGCCGTAGCCGAAAAGGCATTCGAAGATCTGTCGACAGATGCGGCACGTGTGGTTTCGTATGGCAAGAATCGCGGTAAGGGCTTCGCTGTGAAAACCGGTCTTCTTGAAGCAAGAGCCGACTTCGCCCTCTTCTCCGATGCCGACCTATCAACACCCATAGAAGAGATGCCTAAACTTGTCGATCCGCTAAGATCGGGCGAGTGCGACGTCGCTTTTGGCTCACGCGCGCTGGACCGCAGCCTGATCGGAACGCACCAGCCATGGCGCCGCGAGCAGGGCGGGAAGGTCATGAACCTGATCATAAGGACGCTTTCCGGCCTTCCGTTCTCCGACACTCAATGCGGCTTCAAAGCCTTCAACATGGTCAAATTCCGCCCTCTGCTGGACGTAATGACCATCGATCGCTTCGGATTTGATGTCGAATTCCTCTTTGTCGCGAATCATAACAAACTCCGGCTTGCCGAGATCCCGGTTCGCTGGAACGACGTCGAAGGCTCGAAGGTTAGCGTTGTTCGCGATACACGACGAATGATCAGCGAACTGATGCAGATACGCCGAAATGCAAAGAATGGGCTCTACAAAGTTGGTTCCTCACGCGAGTCCTGATCAGCTGTGATAGATTCTAGTTTATGGCCGCCAAACTCAACGTAAACATCGACCACGTTGCCACCATTCGCGAGGCGCGTAAAACCATTGAACCCTCGATAATCACTGCTGCGGTCATTTGCGAACAGGCCGGGGCGGATGGAATTACGGTTCATCTGCGAGGAGATCGGCGGCATATACAGGATCGTGATATAGAGCTGCTTCGCGATGTGGTTACAACGTATCTCAACGTCGAAATGGCGGCGACCGAAGAGATGATCGAGATCGCCCTGCGGACGAAGCCGGATGCGGTCTCGCTTGTTCCCGAAAGCCCGAACGAAGTAACGACCGAGGGCGGTTTGGATGTCATCGGAAATTTTGAGACGGTCAGGAATGCCGTCGAAAAGCTAAAGACCGCGGGCATCTTCGTAAGTATTTTCATCGATCCCGACGTCGAACAGATCTCCGCCGCAGGCAGCGTTGGGGCACAGCAGATCGAGCTTTGCACAGCGGAGTACGCCGAGTTGACGCTATCATCGCGAGCCGCCCACGGCGAAGGCGCTCAGAAAGCGGCGTCCGAGATATCGCGTATTGCTGCAGCGGCTCAACATGCTCGAAACCTCGGCATGATCGTTGCAGCCGGACACGGACTTACCTATCGCAACGTTGCTGCTCTTGCCGCCATTCCTGAGATCACCGAATTCAATATCGGCCACAACATCATCTCGCGTTCGGTGTTCGTCGGCCTGAATCAGGCTGTCACCGAAATGATCCGAGCGATCGGCAAGTAAGGCAAAATCTAGACATACTTCCTAAAGTTCCCGGCGTCCAAAACTCTCAGAGCGTTCTTGCGTATATGGTATATTGAGAATTGGGCGTATGAATCGAGGTTTTACACTTTTTGCCATTGGAGTTATCGTCGTCGGGGCCGTTCTTGGCGGATTATTCGGACAGTTGCCCGCACGAACAGCGGCCGAGGGCGAGGTCACAACTGACCGAGTCCTGACCGACTATCGCGAGGCTCTTCAGGTTATCGAACAGGGCTACTCCGGCAAGGCCGATCTTGAGAAGGTCAACGACAGCGCCATGCAGGGAATGCTGTGGCAGCTCGACCCGCACTCCTCATTTTTCACCCGCGAAGAGTACCGAAAACTCAACGAAGATCAGGCTTCGCAGTTCTACGGGATCGGAGTTTCGATCCTTCAGCATCGCGATGGCGTCTACGTCCAATCCGTGATCCCCGGAACGCCGGCCGATAAAGCCGGGCTGCGATACGGTGACAGGTTTGTAACGGTTTCAGGCAAAGACGCCAAGGATTGGACAAGCGCGGAGGTTTCCAAAAACGTTCGCGGCGAACGCGGAACTCCGGTCAAGGTGCAGATCGAACGTGTTGGAACATCGGGGCCCATCGATTATGAGATAGTCCGCGGCGGAGTGCCGCTTCCTTCCATCCGAAATACGTTCATGCTGCCCGATTCGGTCGGCTACATCGGCCTTACCGGCGGTTTTCAGCAGACGACATCTGAAGAACTCTCGATGTCCATCAACGAACTGAAAAAGCAGGGCATGAAAAGCCTGATCCTTGATCTGCGCGGCAACGGCGGCGGAATTCTCGAACAGGCAGTCGCGGTGGTGAGCAAATTCGTTCCCGCGGGGCAGATAGCGGTTTCGGTAAAAGGAGCGAATGGCGAGAAGGTACGTGAACTTCGCACGACTGGCGGCGGGACTGAGAATTTCCCGCTGATCGTAATGATCAACGGCGGCTCAGCCTCAGCCTCGGAGATCGTCGCGGGGGCGATCCAGGATTATTCGCGTGGCTTGGTGATCGGAAGCGACAGTTTTGGTAAGGGACTTGTTCAGCGAATGTTTCGTTTGCCATTCGGCACTGGCTTAACGCTGACGACCGCGCGATATTACACACCATTTGGCCGATCGCTTCAGCGAGATTATTCCAGCGGATCGATCTACGATTATTACAGCCATAACGACGCCAGCCCCGAAGAACCCGAAACGGATTCGAAACCGAAACCCGCGGGCAATCCTGTAACGACCGCGAACGGACGTGTACTCTACGGTGGCCGCGGGATCGAGCCGGACATCGTCGCAGAAGGTGCGAAATTCACACCGCTTCGAGGACGGATAAATGAATCAGCGTTTTTCTTTGTGCGACAGCTAGTTGCGGGAAAGATCGCCGGATTTGAGAACTTTAAGGTCGAGAAGCAGAATTTCAAGGCGACGCTCTCGGCCGGTGATTTTGTGATCAGCGATCGATTGTACGAAGCCTATCGTGCATACGCCGCGGCCGATAAAAACAACGGCATCACGGCAGAAAATATCGCGAGCCAGGCGGAATACGCACGTCGGCGGCTTCGCGAGGAACTCGCGACCGCCAACTACTCGACCGAAGCGGGTGCCCAGGTTCTGCTCGAAGCCGATCCGCAGATCCTCAAGGCCATCGAGTCAATGCCGCAGGCCGCTAACATGGTTACCGCGTTTGCGAAGAACTTTAGGTAATTGACCGCAAAGATCAATTTTGTATGCTTTAGGCGGCGGGCTTGCCCGCCGTCTTCGTATTTACGCTCATCTAAAGTAAAATATTGGATTACTCGTAAGCCTTTTGGGTTCTATGTACAAGCAGATCGGTATTTTGACAGGCGGTGGTGATGCCCCTGGGCTGAACGCGGTTATTCGGGCTGTCGTCCGGACGGCGATCGGTGAATTTGGGATGAAGTGCGTCGGCATCGAAGACAGCTTCGAGGGCATTCTCGGCGAGACGCATACTCAAAAACTTACGCTGAAAAGCGTCAGCGGCATATTGCCTCGCGGCGGTACTATCCTCGGAACGCGAAACCGCGGCAGTTTTGTAAAAAACGTAAATGGCGTCGCGGTTTATCCCGAAATGCCGATCGGCGAAGCCATTGCGAATCTCGATATTCTGGGCATCGAAGCCTTGGTCGCTCTCGGCGGCGAAGGTACGCTTGGGATCGCGCAGCAATTTCACAAGCGTGGCTTTCCGGTGATCGGTGTTCCCAAAACGATCGATAATGATCTGGCGGCGACGGAATTCACTTTCGGCTTTATGACGGCGATCGACATTGCCACAGAGGCTCTCGACCGGCTTCATACGACCGCGGCATCACATGATCGTGTAATGATCCTCGAGGTCATGGGCCGCAATGCGGGCTGGATCGCCCTCCACGCAGGTCTGGCAGGAAGCGCAGATATTATACTGATCCCTGAGATCCCTTTTTCATTCGATTCGATCGTTCGGAAGGTGCGGGCCCGTGAAAAGGCTGGTTCGCGATTTACAAATATTGTAGTCGCTGAGGGTGCAATAGAACTTGGCAAATCAGAACTGTATCAGGATCCCGGAACCGGACGCCTCGGCGGAGTCGGAGATTATGTGCGGCGCGAGGTTGAGAGGTTGACGGGTAAAGAATCGCGTTGCGTCGTCCTCGGCCATCTTCAGCGAGGCGGAAGCCCGAATGCTTTTGATCGAATGCTCGGCACAAATTTCGGAGCATGCGCCGTCCGGGCACTGGCAAGCGGCGAAACTGGAAAAATGGTAGCCCTGCAGGCAGGAACTGTTTTGACCGTACCGCTTGATGAAGCGTGTCGCTCGATAAAAACGGTACCAGTTGACGGACAACTCGTCAGGACCGCCCGCGATATCGGCATATCGTTCGCGGCTCCGAAGGAGTCGAAACTCGCCGAAGCCGTCGGTCTGGATCCGCGGTTCATTCATACGGAAACGTCGCACCATCCCACACACTAAGTTTGAATTTATGGAAGAAGTAAAAAAGAAACTTCAGGCCGATATTGAGAAGCTTGAATACGAGCTGAATTTTACGCTCCCCAAAGTCATTCAGCACGCACGTGAATTCGGCGATCTCAGCGAAAATGCTGAATACAAAGCCGCCAAAGAACGTCAGACGTTTGTCCAGGCCCGGGTGAGTTTGCTCCATCAGCGGCTGATGGAGGTCGATTCGATCGACATCTCAAAGATCCCGACCGACCGCGTCGCGTATGGCTCGGAGGTTGTGCTTTTCGATCTCGACAAGGAAGAAAAGATCAAATACAAACTCGTAACCTCAGAAGAAAGTGAGCCGGAAAACGGCAAGATCTCGACCGTTTCGCCCATCGGACAAGCCTTGATGGGCAAGCAGGAAGGCGACGAAGTAAAGGTAAAAACCCCGACCGGCTGGCGTAATTTCGAGATCACGCGGCTGACGACGATACATGAACAGTAGTCAGTGATCGGTAGTCGGTAGTCAGTAGAAGAAGTTAGTTTCCATCTTCCTTCTTTGGCTAATGACTCTGACTACTGACTACTGACTACCGACTACCGACTACTACCGATGTTTGGAGCAAGCATAGGACGAGGAGCGATGAGCATCATCAATGCGATGGTGCGTGTTCTTGCGTCCGCGGGCATCCCGCCGAATGTGCTGACTACGATCGGCGTGCTGATAAACATGGCATGCGGCGTCCTGTTTGGCTTTGGCGAGTTCTTTTGGGCCGGGATCGTTCTTATAGTCGCGAACCTCTTTGACATGCTCGACGGAAACGTCGCGAGGTTGAGCGGACGCGTCACCCGATATGGCGGTTTTCTCGATTCAACGCTCGACCGACTTTCGGACATGGGGCAGTTCATCGGGATAATGATCTTCTATTCCCGGCTAACGCCTGAGCATTCGCCGCTGAATGTAGCTCTAGCCGGTATCGGAATGGTAGCGTCGGTCCTTGTGAGCTACACGACTGCCCGCTCGGAGGGCCTCGGTGTTAAGGCGAACGTCGGGTTCCTTCAGCGGCCCGAACGCGTGGTTCTTTTCATAATTGGAGCTCTCTCGACATGGGATTGGAATTCGACCCATTTCCTCGCTAACCGCATGCCGCAGGTGCTCTGGGTACTCGCGATCGGCTCGATGTGGACGCTGGTCCAGCGGATGATCTATATTCGGCGGGAACTGCGCGCGATGGACGAAAAGATCTAGAAATGCCGACGATCCTGCGACACAACGCGTATCGATTTTATTTCTACAGCCATGAACCGAACGAGCCGACGCATGTTCATGTAGACCGTGACCGGCTATCAGCGAAATTCTGGTTGAATCCAGTCAGTTTGGCGCGTAACCTAGGTTTCAGCGGTCGAGAATTGCTAACGATCGAGAGAATTATCGAAGAGCATCGATCAGGATTTTTGGAGAAGTGGAATGGGTATTTTGGCTTTAGCCGCTGATGAGCGAGTAACTGAAGTTGGATTCGATGACGGGATGTTGTCGGTGTTTCTCATGGACGGCCGCAACATTCGCGTGCCGCTGGCGTGGTACCCTCGCCTTCTCCATGCCACCCCAGAACAGCGAAACAACTGGGAGGTAAGTGGAGGCGGTTACGGCATTCACTGGCCTGAGATCGACGAAGATCTCAGTACTGAAGGCCTATTGCGCGGAGCTCCGGCGCCTTTGTCCGACCTTGGCATTAGCGAATGACCGAATGGCTCACTGATTTTTGGGAATCGCTGACGCTTGCCCGGGTTTTGCTGGGCGTAGGACTGTTTCTCGGTTCGCTTTTGCTCAGCTTTCTGGCCATTGGCATTGTCATGGTCAAGGTTCCGCCGCACTACTTTAGTTCGCAGCACAACCGGGATTTTTTGCCGAATAGCCCTTTTCTTGTAAGATGGGGGGCCGTAATTGCAAAGAATATAGCGGGCATGATCCTGATCCTGATCGGCATCGTCCTTTCGCTGCCCGGCGTTCCCGGTCAAGGAATTTTAACGATCCTGCTTGGGATAATTTTTCTCGATATCCCCGGCAAACGCCCGCTTGAAGCCCGAATAATTAAACGGCCCGCGGTTCTTTCCGCGATCAATACGCTGCGGGCAAAGTACAATAAACCGCCGCTCGAACTCGACGATTAGATGAGCATTTTAGACAAGCTTCTAAGGAGAAAAAAGGTCGATCCCGAAGCGCGCCGCCGTTGGCTGCTCGCGAACGGCCGTATCACCGAGGGCCAGATAATCGATACCGACGTCAGCCCTTCCGGCGAAGAGGTCGCGTACTACCGCTATACGCTCAACGGCGTTGATTTCGAATCGTCCGATGTTTTAACGGCCGAACAACGTATGTCGCCCGTAAAGTACGCACCCGGAGCAAAGGTCAGCGTCAGATACGAGCCGAGAAACCAAGGGAATTCTGTTATTGAATGATTTGTTCATTTGGTCATTGATTCATTTGATCACCGCAGAAAATGAGTCATTGACGAAATGATCAAATCACAAAATTAAGATGTTTTCAAAGATCCTTATAGCAAATCGAGGCGAAATAGCATGCCGCGTGATTCGTGCGTGTCGTGAGATGAAGATCGCGACGGTAGCGGTTTATTCCGATGCGGACCGGGATGCTTTGCACGTGCGGATGGCGGATGAGGCGTTTCACATCGGGCCGCCGCCTTCGAATGAAAGCTATCTGCGTTGGGAAAAGATAATCGACATTGCCCGAAACAACGGCGTCGATGCGATACATCCTGGTTACGGTTTTTTGTCGGAAAATGCGGATTTCGTTCGCGAAGTCACAAAGGCCGGCATAACCTTTATCGGTCCGCCGCCCGAGGCGATGGAAGGCATGGGCGGGAAGATGTCGGCCCGTAAGATCGCTATTGCAGCCGGCGTTCCCGTCGTCCCGGGCACAACTGAGCCGCTGCGTTCGTTTGAGGAAGCAAAAGAAGTTGCAGCCTCGTTCGGCTATCCCGTTATGCTAAAAGCCTCAGCCGGCGGCGGCGGAAAAGGCATGCGGCTAGTTCATGGAGAAAGCGAACTTAAGTCGGCCCTTGAAAATTCCCAGTCCGAGGCCCTGGCTAGTTTTGGCGACGACGCGGTCTACGTCGAAAAGGCTATCGTCCGTCCTCGGCACATCGAGATTCAAGTTTTTTCGGACAAGCATGGCAATCACGTTCATCTCGGGGAACGCGAATGTTCGATCCAGCGGCGCCATCAGAAGGTAGTCGAAGAAGCACCTTCGCCGATCAATTCGGAAGAGCTGCGAGCGGAAATGGGAGCCTGCGCTGTAAAGGTCGCGAAGGCGGTTGATTACGTTGGTGCGGGAACCGTCGAATTCCTTGTCTCCGACCTCGACCGATCGTTCTATTTCCTCGAAATGAACACGCGGTTGCAGGTCGAGCATCCGGTGACCGAACTTGTCACGGGAATCGACCTGGTTCGTGAGCAGATAAACGTCGCTTGGGGCGAGAAGCTTTCGTTCACCCAGGATGATGTAAAGCTAACGGGCCACGCCATTGAATGCCGCGTCTATGCTGAAGATCCCGAGAATAACTTCCTCCCTTCGCCCGGTACCATCACCCGTTTACGCTTGCCCCACGGCCCCGGCGTTCGAGATGACGGCGGTGTTTATGAAGGTGCCGAGGTTTCGATCTACTACGACCCGATGATCTCGAAGTTCGCCACTTACGGCAAAGACCGGGCCGAGGCTATCGACCGGATGCGTCGAGCTTTGATGGAATACGAGGTCGGCGGCATCAAGACGACGATCCCCTTCTTCCGCGAGATAATGGAAGACGAAGAGTTCGTCGCTGGCCGGCTCGATACGGGATTTATCGCCGGATTCAATGAGCGGAAGAAAGAAGCGGCCCCCGATCAGACGATCGAAGACATAGCCGTTATCGCGGCGTCAATCGCGTTTTCCGGCAAGCAGCCAAGCACTGCACAAACGGTTTCGGAAGACCGTTCACGCCCGAGCCGCTGGGTGATGTCAGGCCGCATGGCGGCTATGGGCGAGCGGTTTTGATATAATTTGCACATTCTATGGAAGAATTATTAAAAAGTTTGCTGGGCAAAACGATAGACGTCACTTGTGGAACAAATGCCGCCTTCCGCGGAGATGTAGTGGATGTAAAGGGCGGTGTTCTCTACCTTCGCGATGAAGCCAGCAAGGTCGCCTATGTCTCCATCGATAAGATCGCGGTCATTTACGAATGCAAAGATTCGCACCCGCGGCCGGGGTTTGTGGTCTAGTCCGAACGGCCTGAGTCAGCGGGCGGAAGGCTGGTGAGGCGAAAACCTCCCGACAAAAATAAAGAGCCGTGCGATTTTCGACACGGCTCGGACTAAAAATACTTACCTTCGATCCGCCCGCTAACGCAGGCGGTTCTGACTTGAACCCTATTGGGCCGCTTCGGCTACCTTCAATTTACCAAAACCGACAATACGGTTTGCCCAGTAGCCTTTGAATGGCGAGTAGGTGATGCCTTTGCTCGACGAAGCGTGGTAGAATCCATTTTCGTCAGCGACGATGCCCATGTGGCCGAAGCCGTTGAGGAAGACCAAAGTACCGAATTTGAAACGCTCGTCACCGTAAACCGGTTCGGACATCGCCCACATTCCGCGTGCACTCGTTCGCGTGAACTTCATTCCCGCGTCCCCGAAAGCAGCCCAAACGAAGGCCGAGCAATCGTAAGTGTATGGCCCTTCTGAACCGTATTTGTACCGAAGGCCGTAGCGTGACCTGATCCCCTGATCCAGCAGCGCGCTGGTCGAGGCGCTATATCGCGACTTCCCTGCTGCGACCATCGAGGCAACGCTGAGCATCGCGGAATTCGCGGTTGCGTTGTTCGTCACCGGCTCATAAGCCGCATCGACGCGGGGCTTTACGACTTCAATTGAATTAGTGAGTGTGGGACGTGATGATGAGGTCTTTACGACTTCGGTCGCACGAGGCGGTGCGGCAACTGGTGCGTTTATCGGCTGGCTCGATGTGCTCTTGATAACGCGATCGCGTTCCTGAGCGGACGACTTAGTTGTGAATATTACGCCGACCATCGCGACGCAGACCGATAAAAACAGGTACTTCTTAAAATCTTTCAAACCGTATCTCCAATAATTGATTTTGGTCGGCGGGAAGCTTGAGGAGTGTCAGGCGTGGATATCGCCTACTCTAAGAAAACAAGTAACGGCAAAAGGTTTCCCGAAAAATTCCCGGGATCGCCGCAACACGCTCAAACTGTACCCCTTGGTGACCTTGAAACTAAGCAATTGTTAGTATCGCGCACCGAAAGGCGAGATGCAAATCGTTAACTAATTGGTAACACCAATTTGCCACGGGGCAGGCATTTCACTGCCTGCCCGCCGCATTGCGCCTGCCATCCGTTCCTTCAGTTGTCGTGTATGTGAAAGAAAGAGGCTTAATCAATTTGCCTTTCCAACAAAATAGAAAAAAGCCCGAAAATATTTCCGGGCTCCGTGATGAAAGTTGGTGTTCACGTTAGGCTGAGAACGAAGTTCCGCAGCCGCAGCCGCCGGTGGCGTTCGGATTTTCGAAAGTGAAGCCCGAGCCCATCATATTCGTCGTATGATCGATAGTGATGCCATTCAGGTACTGGGCCGAAAACATGTCGACAAACATTTTCACGCCGCCCTTATCCAGAACAAAGTCACCCATTTTCGACTCTTCCTCAATATTCAGGCTGTACTGAAATCCGGAACAACCGCCAGGAACCACGCGAACGCGAAGCCCCGCCGTTTCCGGCAGATCGTCTTCGCCCGCGAGGAATTTCTTGATCTCGGCGATAGCCGGTTCCGTGACATTTAATTCAACTGAAGGTGCTGCAACTGCTGCCATAAAATTAATCGCTCCTGAGAAATCACGGATTCGCCGCGACGAATCCTTACTTTAACGTAAATGATACTTGAAAAGATTTTCCGGCGCAACACAAATCAATTTTCGTCCATCGACGCACCGACCGATCTGTATTTCTCCTTCTCCTTATCCCGCTGCAAATACGGGATTCCCTTCTGGATCCAATCCGGAGCCGGAGCTCCTTTCAGCTTGTGATCGAAGAATTCCTTCATTCGACGCGAGTAATCCTTCTGGTTCTGCCGCTTTCTCAGCCCGTGCGGTTCGCCGTTGTAATTAAAGAAGTAAACTTCCTTGCCCAGTCGACGCAATGAAAGGTAAAACTCGATGCCCTGATACCATGGCACCGCATCGTCGTTGTCGTTATGAACCATCAGGACCGGCGTCTGAACCTTTTCGATGAAAAACAGCGGGGAATTCTCGGTGAAAAGCTTTGTCGCCGTCCATGGAGTGCCGCCGATACGGCTCTGAGTGCGTTCGTACTGGAACTGACGCGGAAGGCCCGTGCCCCAGCGGATGCCATTGTAGGCGCTGAACATATTCGCGACCAAGGCTCCGGGTGCCGCAGCCTTGAACTTGTTGGTCTGCGTGATCATGTAGGCGATCTGATAACCGCCCCAGCTGTGACCTTGTATACCGATCGCATTTTCGTCGACGAAGCCCATTTTGACGATCGATTCGACGCCGGGCATGATGCAGTTCATCGCACTCTTGCCGGGATAGCCGACCTTGTAAACGATGTCGGGAAGAAAGATCACGTAACCGTCGCTTGCGTAGATGCTCGGGTTGACGTTCTGGCCCGGACCGGGATTGCGGAAATCGTGCACGGTATCCGAAAGCTTCTCGTAAAGGTACACGACCATCGGATACTTCTTCTTCGGGTCAAAATCGGCCGGCTTGATCAGAACCCCTTGCAGCGGCGTGCCGTCTTCACCTTTGTACCGCATCAGTTCCGCCGTGCCCCATTTGAACGGCTCGGTCTGCGCGCCGCCATTACTGAGCTTTCGAGGCGAGGCGAAATCTCCGGCCGTCGTCCATATATCGGGATATTCGTCGAATCGCGATGCGGTAAAAATAAATCTGTCAGAATCTTTCGCTTTTATCGGCGTCGTAAAGTTCTTCGCTCCCATCAGAAGCCGTTCCGGCGTCCCATCGAGCTTTACGCGATAAAATCCGGATTCACGAGTCTCATGACTTTCGGCCCGGAGCAGCATCGCTTGTCCGGCTGAAATAAACCGCTCATCCGGATCGGTGCGAACATAACGCATCTCGGTCTTGTTCTGGCGTCCGAGCCCGCCTGTCAGCATCTTGCCGCCGCTGCCGTCGGCCGCGACCTGCCAAATGTCGAATTTGTCGTAGATCAGGACCTCTTTATCATCCTTCGTCCACGCCGCCGTTCCATAGGACGGAGCGGCGCTGGGGCTGTCGTGGTCCTCTCGGACGAATTTGGTCTTGATCTTCGAGGTCAGATTCGTGACCTTTCCGTCGGAAACCGAGACGGAATTCCAGTCTTTTCCATCGAAATAGACTACGTAACGCCCGTTCGGCGACCAAGACGCTCCCCACTGAGCTCCTTTCCGGAGCAACTTTCGAGTACCATCGACCGTGTTCACGAGATAGGTATCCGAGAATCCCGGATCGTAGTTCGCACGGATCCGGTATTCGCGATCATCAGTACCGATTGCCCATTTTCCATCCGCGCTCGGATTGAATGACTCCATCGTTGGATCGGCAAGCTGGACGAACTTCTTATCGGCGATGTGCCAAACGCCTCGATACGAACGGTCACGGTCGGCGATCATGCGCACACGTTGCTGCGGCTGAACAAAATCGTCCTTCCAGTGCCAAAGATCGACCGTTACCTTTTCTTCATCGGGCACCGCATTGTTGGGATCTGGCTCAGGATCGGGCGGCGGAGCGCTCGAAACGAACAACCGGCTCCCATCGTAAGAAAACCCAAGCGAGCCTTTTTCGCTTACAACATATTCCGGTCGAAAGCCTGCCGTTTTGTCCGAGACGACCTCTTCAGCCTTCGCGGCTCCGCGAGTCCAGTGGTAAACCTTGAAACGCGGCTGCTTTGCCGCCGCGTCGTCCTTGTCGCTGATAAACGCAAGCTGTTTTTGTTCCTCGTCCCAGGTTAATTTCGTAAATTTCCCTTTACCGGAAAGAAGCGCAACGGGAGCCGCATCGCTCTGCGGCGTCACCGCAAAAGTTCCATTGGTTTCTTCTTTTCGGGACGAAACGTTATACACAAGCGATCTACCATCTTTTGCAAAACTGTATTCGAGAACATCGGCAAAGGTTCGCTCCTTTCCATCGGCGAGACTGCGCAGAACGAGCGTAGTTCCATATTCACGCCTGCGAGCCGAGGCCGGCGAAGGAGATGGTCGCGGAGCGGAAGTCGAATTCGAAGCAGCAGTGTTCGCATTTGCGGCTGCGGTATTTGCATTCGCACCCGCTTCCGGACGCGGGCGTTCTTCCCGAGCCGCTTCCTTAAGAATGGCCACATAGCCTGAGCCGTCTTCGGGGACCTGGTAGGATTTCGCCTCTTCAACGCGCGCGACTTTGCCGTTTGAAAGGTCCATTATGCCAAGTGCGTTCTTCGGGAATTCTGCCGGCGGCTTCTTATCTTTTCGTGCCTTCAGGATATCGGCCTTGTTCGGCTCGATATTGAAAAACAGATATTTGCTATCCGCCGAAAAGGTCGGACGTAACAATCTGCCCTGAGCCTGAAAGGCAGCGGTAGCGGCCGGATCGGCCGGATCAGGCGGTGGAGCCGGCGGCCGATAACCGCGCGGCACACGCCATTCCGTATCGGCGGCCGTGCTCTTTACGTACAACTCACCATCGCCATCCTGCGGCTGCATAACATAGGCGACGAACTTCCCATCCCGCGAGATGGCCGTGCCCTGAATACCCTTCCAGGAGTCGTAATCAGCGGGCGTGATAGAACGTTTGGCAGTCTGGGCAAGTAGCCCGGGCGTTAAAAGAGAAAGTAATGCGAGAGCAACGAAGGTTTTCCTAAAGATCAAAGACGGAGATACGACAGACCCTCTGCGCGAAATCAACATAGTGTTCTAATTGTTCCTTTCAATTTAGCTTTATTGAAAGTTAACACTTGATGTCGATATTCACAATCGGATCAGGAATAACGAACTTGATAAAGCTAAGAATTGGATCGGTCTGGGGTCTTGCCGCTCAACTGATCAGGAGTAACTCGGCGATCGCTAGACACAGAAGATTGATAACGCCGCCGGCAACAGACGCAACCCATACTCTGACCTTTCGATATGCGTTTTCCTGATGCGCGAACGAGGCCATTATCTCGTCGCCGGGTTTTGCTTCTTCGAGGTTCGGAAACTTGAGGCGAAATAGTGCATAGGTAAGCCACATTCCTATGCCAAAGATCGTAGTCAGCACGAGCATAACCAGCCTATCGTCTACGCCCGATACTTTGAGGAACGCCGTTTGAACGTCGTACGGGCGTATTAAAACAGCCGCCCAAAGAAGCAGGTTTATTCCGCCCAGCACATAAACGTATTTCTTCAGCGTTGGGCGGTGGGACATTGCTTCCACGTGGTCGGTCAGAAGCGCGTCCCACTTTTCTTCCCGCCTCTCGTCCCGCCGCCCGAGAGCCTCGAACCCTTTGTTTAGCAGGTCTCGCATTAGCTTTTTATGCTCGAGTTAACAACACCAATTCCGGCTTCATTGCCTCGATCGAAACCTGTCGTGCTACTTCCTCGGCGGCTTTGCGAAATGCTTCGGCTTGGGGTGATGACGGGAAGCCGACGACTACCGGAGTGCCGCTGTCGCCGCCTTCGCGGACCTCCATGCCGAGCGGGACCTGGCCGAGAAGGTTGAGGCCGTATTCGTCGCAGAGGCTCTGTCCACCGCCCTTGCCGAAGATCTCGTATTTGTTGCCGGTGTCAGGGGCGATGAAGTACGACATATTCTCGATCACGCCGAGGACCGGAACGTTAACCGTTTCAAACATTTTGACCGCACGCCGCACGTCTGAGAGCGAGACTTCCTGCGGCGTCGTAACCAAAACCGCACCTTGAACCGGTACAAGCTGTGCAAGCGAGAGCTGCACATCACCCGTTCCAGGAGGCATATCGACTATCAAATAATCGAGTTCGCCCCAGTTCACGTCGGACAAAAACTGCCTGACCACACCATGCAGCATCGGGCCGCGAAGGATCATCGGCTTGTCGGGCGGGACAAGTACCGCCATCGAGATCATTTTCACACCGTGAGCCTCGATCGGCATTAGTTGCCCCTCAAAAACCTCAGGCTGGTCGTAACCGGTACCCAGCATCAACGGAACGTTCGGCCCGTAAACATCGGCATCCATGATACCGACCTTGGCGCCATCCATCGCCAAAGCAACGGCGAGATTTACCGCAACGGTCGATTTCCCGACTCCGCCCTTGCCGCTCGAGACTGCGATGATGTTTTTGACGCCAGGAATGGCGATGTTGTTCTTGATCCCGCGGCCCTGCGGAACCTCGGCATCCATCGTGACTTTGACGTTAGACACGCCCTCGAGACCGCTGACGATCTCGATCGCCTGCTGTTCCATTTGCTCTTTGACCGGGCACGCTGGCGTCGTGAGCATGATCGTAAACGAAACATCGCCGCCGGAAACTTCGAGGTTATGAATAAAACCGAGCGAAACGATGTCTTTTCGCAGGTCGGGATCGATAATTTGGCTAAGCCCTTCCAGGACTTGTGATTCAGTAATATTGTTCATTGCAAAAAAAACCGTAAGCCTGAATTGTAGCAAAAATGGTGCGTATCCGCGTGATGTGGACTAGAATAATGCCATGAGCGTTCAGCTAAATCACACCATCGCATGGTGCAGCGATCAGAAAAAGTCGGCCGGTTTTCTCGCCCACATTCTCGGCCTACCCGAACCTCGGAGGTTCATGCATTTCCTGGTCGTCGAGCTCTCAAACGATGTTTCCATAGATTACTTCGAGACGACTGAACATGTGGCCTTGCAGCATTTTGCGTTTTTGGTGAGCGAGGGCGAATTCGATGAGATATTTACGCGTATAGAAGCCGCCGATCTCGATTTCTGGGCCGATCCGGCTCGCACGATGCCGGGCCAGATAAACCACCACGACGGCGGCCGCGGCGTTTACTTCAAAGACCCGGACGGCCATCTACTGGAGATCATCACGCGTCCATACGGCAGCGGTGGCTAGATCTGTGGTTTCGGATAAAAACGCATCAGGTAAGACGGGTAATCGCGAAAAGCGAGATTACCGATATCAGGATCCAAAGGATCGCTCCAAGGGCGAATGGCCGCCAACCGACATTCTTCAGTGTTTCTCGCGTAAGGCTCAGGCCGATCAGGAATAGCGTTATCGCGAGTCCGGCTTTTGCAAGGTTCACGAGCGAATCGAGCATGCTTGGCAGGATCAGCGAACCACTGAACGTTTTAACAGCCGCGGCTCCGAGAAAGGCGAATATGAACCAGGGAAGCGTGATCTTGGAAGATGCACCTTCGCCGCGATGCATGAATGCAAGCGCAAGGGCCAGCGGAATGATAAAAAGCGTCCGGGCAAGCTTGACCGTTGTCGCCACCGCCAGCGATTCGCTGCCGTAAGCCGACGATGCGCCCACCACGCTGCTCGTGTCCTGTATAGCGACGCCCGCCCAGAGCCCGAATTGCTGGGGCGAGAGCTCCAGGGAATGCCCAATTATCGGAAACAAGAATAGAGCGACCGCGTTCAGAATGAAGATCGTTCCGAGCGAGACCGTCATCTCGTCATTTTCCGCCTTGATCGCCGGCCCGATCGCGGCGATCGCACTACCCCCGCAGATCGCGGTACCGGACGAAACCAGAGTTCGTACGCGCGGTGCGATATTCAGCGCCTTTCCGATCAGATAGCCAAAAAGCAGTGCCCCGAAAACGACAAAAGCGATAAAGCCTATGCCATCCTTACCCGCTCGATAAACCGAGCTAAGGTCAATGCCAAAACCCAGCATCGCAACCGATATTTGCAGCAAATATTTGGCGGGCTTGCCCGTTAGGGAAGGAAACGGATTGCCGACGATAAGTGCCATCGCGAGGCCGAGTGCCAAGGCATACACCGGCGAACCCCATGGCGAGAGGATAAAAAAGATGAGGAGAAAAAAGAGGGTTTTTTGCCACATAACGGGCGTTTAGCGGAGAACTCCGAAGACCTTCCTAAGCAACGCAGTCGTCCTTCCGATCGGGTTTTCACGGATCTTCCGCTCTTCGTCAGCGATAAGAAGAAAAAGCCCGTCGAGGGCCTTTTGCGTAACGTAACCATCGAGATCGGTCGCTTCGGAACCGAGTAGTTGAGCGGCGAATCCCGCTTTGCCGATCATTGTTTTGTATTTCTGCGTAACGCCAGTTTTCTCGGTAAATTCCTCGACAATAGGCCGAAATTTACGCCGCAGGGTTTCTTCGCTCGTTCGCCGAAAGAACTGTGTCGCAGCATCCTTCTGCCCGCTGAAAAGAATCTTTCGCGCATCGTCGAACGACATCTGTTTGATCGCGTCGACAAAAACATCGACAGCGACGGGTACCGCCTTCTCCGCCGCGTTATTCATCGAGGCGACAAAAGCATCGACCGATTTTCCCTGTCCGGCTATCCGCAGCGGGCGTTCGATCCGCTGAAGCGATTTCGGAAGCGGTATCTTTACCCGTGGATTGAGCAGAAATCCGTTCTGCTTGCCGAGCGAACTGACCGCCGACTTCACGCCCCTTCCCAGGGCTTCTTTCAATCCAGAGGCGATGTCGTTGTCAGAAACGTTACGATTGGTCTGCGCAATAGAAGTCAGCGAGAGAATCGCTAGAACAAAAATTGAACTAAATATTCTGGACATCGCTGCGTTCTGCCGACTGCTCACTGACGACTACTTAGCTTTACCCTGACTCGCAACCGCGTCCTGAGCCGCCTTGATCGCTTCTGCGTCGCCGAGATAGTAATTTTTTACCGGCTTAAAATTGTCGTCAAATTCGTAAACAAGCGGCACGCCCGTGGGCACGTTGTACTTGATGATATCGTTGTCCGAGATCGAATCGAGATATTTGACCAAAGCGCGCAGGCTGTTGCCGTGTGCGGCGATGATCAGGCGTCGGCCCGCCTGGATCTTTGGCATTATTTCGGTCTGAAAATACGGCACGACGCGTTCGACCGTCTGCTTTAGGGCTTCCGCTCCGGGAAACTTGCCGGCTTCGATCGAAGCGTATCGAGGATCTTTCCCGAGCCAGCGCTCATCCGTTTCTTCGAGAATTCCGGGCGGAATGTCATAGCTCCGCCGCCAGATCAGGACCTGCTCTTCTCCATACTGCGCAGCTGTTTCCGCTTTATTCAACCCTTGCAACGCACCGTAATGCCGCTCATTCAGCAGCCACGATTTCGTGACCGGTATCCACATCAGGTCCATCTCGTCGAGGATGATCCAAAGCGTCCGGATCGCCCGTTTGAGTACCGACGTATACGCCTCGTCAAAAACGAAGCCCTCGTCTTTCAGCAGTTTCCCCGCCGCATGGGCTTCTTCCATCCCCTTCTCGGAAAGATCGACGTCCTTCCAACCTGTAAACCTGTTCTCCTTGTTCCACTGGCTCTCGCCGTGGCGGATCAAAACTAATTTGTGCATAAGGAATATCTTAAATTTGAAATCTGAAATCTCAAATTTGAGATCGCAGAATCCGCTTTGCTTCGCCTACAAGATAGAGTGAGCCGGTGATGAGAATTACCTCGTCATCTCCGATATCATCAGCCTGTTTAAGAGCATCCGCAACATTTGCGGTTAAAGCTATGCGGCCCTCAGAAATCGATCGAGGCAGATTGGTGGCGAGTTCAGCAGCTGTCAGCGATCGAGCATTTGCCGGTGTGCTAAGAACAATATTCCGTGACAATGGCGCAAGGATCGCGAGGGTCTTTGTAACATTCTTTTCGCGCATTGATCCAAAGATAAGAGTTATCGGTCGCGGCTCATGCTCTCGAATATATGCGGCCAGGGCCTCGGCTCCATTGGGATTGTGGGCTCCGTCAAAGAGATATCTTCCCGAGTATTCGAGACGGCCGGGGTGACGGGCGTTTTCGAGGCCTGCGACGACGGCTTCATCGCCTATAGTGAATTTATCCCTTAAGGTGTAAGCGAGCAGGATAGCGACTTCGGCATTTTCAGTTTGATGCATCCCGCGAAGGCCCAGGGCAGGGAGACCAAAACCCTGGCCACGAAACTCCGCTGTCACGCGGGCTTTTGCACCGACTTCCGCACAGCGGCCATGTATCACCTTCATCGCAATGCGGCTTTGATCACAAATAACAACGCGTGATCCTGATCGAATGATCGCGGCCTTTTCCGCGGCTATTTCTTTCAACGTTTCACCGAGATATTCCTGATGGTCCAGATCGATCCGCGTTATAGCAGCTATCTCGGCTTTGGCGGCGGTGGTCGCATCGTATCTGCCGCCGAGGCCGGTTTCTAGGATGGCGAGGTCAACCTTGGCGTCGGCGAATGCGAGCAGAGCCATCGCTGTGACCTGCTCGAAAAAGGTCGGAACTGTTTCGAGCTTGCATTCGGCTACGAGCTTTTCTGACGTCTCGCGGACGCGGGTCGCGAGATCGGCGAAGACTTCTTCAGACACATCGACCCCGCCGATCCTTATCCGTTCGGTGATCGAGATCAGATGGGGCGATGTAAAAAGGCCGGCCTTTATCCCCGCCTCGCGGCAGATCGAATCCAGAAACGCGCAGACCGATCCTTTTCCGTTGGTACCGGCGACCTGGACCTTCAAGTACTTCTCTTGGGGATTGCCGAGAGCTTCCAGAAGTGTGGTGATATTTTCCAGCCCGAGCTTCATCGTCAAGACCTCGTTCCCGAGCGAGGTTAAGTATTTTGTCGACTCCGAAAAATTCATCTGGCGTTGGGCCTTATAAATCCTTATGCTTTGAGATGGTTATGAAAAGAATCTGGTCAATAGTTTTCCCAGCGTTACTGATCCTTGCCACCGCCGCCGTCGGCTTCGGTCAAAAGTCGCCCGCATCGGCACTGCTTTACAAGGTCTCCGGCAAAAGCCTCAAGAAACCATCATATATTCTGGGCACCTTCCACGCGATATGCCCGACCGATATGATCCCGATCGAGAAGCTCGCCGGCTACCTGAACGAAACCGATCAGCTCTATCTCGAACTCGATCTCGACGATCCGGGCGTCATGCTCTCGATGACCCGCGCACTTCAGCTTCCTGCCGGGAAAACTTTGAAGGAGCTCTACACCGATGAGCAGTACGCAAAGGTCGGGGCCTTGCTGAAGGATTCTGTTGGGCTGCCGATCGATGCTGTAAAAGGCGTGCGGCCGTCGATGCTTGCTGTTATGGCCATAACTAGCCCGAAACTGGCAGGGTGTGCGCCGGCGGCTGTCGATACACTGATCATGAAGGCTGCGACGGACGGCAAAAAGCCCGTTTTCGGCCTTGAATCAGTTGATGCCCAGATCGCTGCATTAAATAGCCAGCCGCTCGAAAAACAGGCAGCTGATCTATTGAAAATGGCAGAGGATCCCCAGCGCTCGATAAACGATCTAAAGCGGCTGATGGCGACCTATAAGGAGCAGGATTCCGATAAGCTTTTTGCGATAACCGCGAAGGAGATGGATAAGGAGGGAAACTTCCGCAAACGCCTACTCGATGACCGAAATATCGATTGGATACCAAAGATGCAGAAGAATATGGCCGAGAAACCAACTTTTTTCGCCGTCGGTGCGGGGCATCTTGGTGGCAAGAAAGGCGTGATCGCCCTGTTGAAGGCGAAAGGCTACAAGCTGACACCGATCAGGCTTTAGAGCTCTTCCTGATCGAACTTTCTGCCACGACTAGACGCGGGCAGTGCTTACGGCTCGATTCATCATAAAATCGAGCATTCGCACGATGGTCGTCTTCATTTCACGGCGATCGACCACCATATCGACCATTCCGTGCTCGAGCAGGAATTCGCTGCGCTGAAAGCCTTTTGGAAGTTTTTGACGGATGGTTTGCTCAATAACGCGTGGGCCCGCAAAGCCGATAAGGGCTTTGGGTTCCGCGAGGATCACGTCGCCGAGCATCGCAAAACTTGCAGTCACGCCACCGGTCGTCGGGTCTGTTAAAACTGAGATAAACGGCAAGCGCGCTTCGTGAAGCCGCTGCAACGCGGCCGAGATCTTGCCCATTTGCATCAGACTGAGCGTTCCTTCCTGCATTCTCGCCCCGCCCGAAGCCGAAAATACAATGACCGCACCGCGCTCTTCTACGCCGCGTTCAACGAGCCGGGTTATTTTCTCGCCGACCGCTGAGCCCATCGAACCGCCGATGAACGACATGTCCATCGCCCCCGCGAAGGTTAGGTGTCCGCCGACCATTCCTTTCCCGGAAATGATCGCTTCGGGCAAGCCCGAAACTTCCTTCGCCTGGTCGATACGATCCTTATAGGGCTTCGAGTCAACAAACTCGAGCGGGTCACCGGATGTCACTTCTTCATCCAGTCTTTCATATCGTCCGTCGTCAAAAAGGTCGCGAAGCCTGTTTACCGCGGGATAACGGAAGTGATATCCGCAATGAGTGCAAACCTCGTTTGAATCGGTTAGCTCACGACGATACAACGCGTTGTCGCAATCGGGGCATTTAACAAAGATCCCTTCCGTGCGGACGGTCTGTTCCTCATCGTGCTGCTGATCAGCGATCTTCGGTTTATCGCGGCGAAACCATGACATGGGTTAAAGGATAAAGGACAAATCGGGCAAGGCAAAACCCGCATCTAGAAAACCATCTTTGGTGCTACAATACCCGGGAGGTTTTTATGCAGGCGATAGATGTACAAACAACAGACGATAGGGTGTTGATCTCGTTAGACAGAGAGATGATCGACAGAGAATTTGTGGTCGAGTTGGTCGACCGGCTGCGACTGGAATATCTGGCTCGTAAAGTTGATTTTGATGAGGAGATCGAGCAGCTTGGCGAAGAGATCAAAGCCAACTGGTGGGCAGAGAATAAACACAGATTCGTCGAAACGCCGTCGTGAAAAAGATCGTCATAGACACTAACGTCGTCTTCGCGATGTTGCGTAGCAGGTCACGCCGATTGCGTCACATTCTCGGTCAAAAAGATCTCGAATTTTATACGCCCACATTCCTCATTGTAGAGATCTTTAAGCATAAAGAACGTATCCTAAAGAGCACGAAGGCCGCTGAAGAAGAGGTGAACGAATATCTTTACACGATCTTAAGCAAGATCAATTTTGTGAACGAGAGCACTATATCCCCCGGAAGCTTTGTTGAAGCTTTCAGGCTCTGTGGTGGAGTGGACGAGAAGGACGTCCCCTTCGTCGCCTTAGCTCTGGAACTCGAAGCGGATCTCTGGACAAGAGACACCGAACTAAAGATCTCCCTCGTAAAAAACGGGTTCGATCGGCTGGTATAAGCCGCCGCGGACGAAGCGTTAGTTCAGAACCTGACGCATTTGCTCGTGGATCAGTCCGTTTGATACAAGCATAGGCGGCGTATACACGTCGAGTTTCGAACCGTCGTACGCTGAAACCTGGCCGCCGGCTTCCTCGATAAGCAACACACCCGCGGCGATATCCCACGGATTCAGGCCCTCTTCCCACATTCCGTCAAAACGCCCGCAGGCTACGTAAGCCAGATCGATAGCAGCAGAGCCGTCGCGCCGGACTCCTCGTGCTTTCAGCAGGAATGCGTTCAGATTTCGGGCGAAATCGGGCCGGGATTTGAAGTTATAGGGAAACCCTGTGACTAGCAGTGCTTCACTTAGTTTTTCGGTCTGCGAAACGCGTATCGGCTTGTTATTCAGCGACGCTCCGCGACCTCGCTCGGCGGCAAATAATTCGTTTCTCGTCGGGTCAAAGGTCACGCCGACGACGATCTCGCCGTCATGTTCTAGTGCGAGCGTTACCGCAAAGCACGGGTAGCCGTGGGCATAATTCGTCGTCCCGTCGAGCGGATCGATGATCCATTTCCACGTATTCTCGCCTCCTATCACGACCGCGTTTCCCGATTCTTCCGCCAGGATCGAGTGCTTCGGCTGGTGCGACCGGATGCGTTCGATTATCAGAGCTTCGCTCGCCAGGTCGGCTTCGGTAACGAGGTCAATATCGCTTTTTTTTGAGATCGAGACCCGGCCAAATTTTTCCAGAAGCAGCTGGCCCGCAGATCGGGCCGTTTCGATCGCAAAATTCAACATAGGTTCAATTTTCGGGCTTGAGCTCGTATTTATCAAATGCTGCATCCAGCATCGCCAGGCTCTGTGTACGGCCGGTTACAGTTAGCGATGTAACATTTTGTTAACTTCGGGTTTACACTGAAATCATGGAAATACTTTGGCAGGAACTAAGTTTCGGAACCGCTGATCTTCAGCAACTCATCCGCGTTTTGATCAGGTTGATCGCGGCTACTATCCTCGGGGCTGCGATCGGCTACGAACGCGAAACAGCCGGTAAAGCGGCCGGGCTTCGCACACACGTTCTGGTCACCCTCGGCACCTGCGTGTTCGTACTGGCCGGCCTTGGTTATGGAATGAATAGCGACGGCCTCTCCCGCGTGATCCAGGGCATTGTCACAGGCATCGGATTTATTGGAGCCGGCTCGATCCTTAAACTCGATGACGAGCGGCGAATTCATGGCCTAACAACTGCCGCGGGAATCTGGATGGCGGCCGCTGTCGGCGTCGCCGTCGGCCTCGGCGAACTCGGCCTTGCCATCCTCGCGACCATTGTGAGCCTGATCGTTCTGATAGTCCTGAAAAAATTCGAGCCCGACAATCACGAACGCGCCTAAACACAAAAAGGACGCCGCAGAATTCTGACGACGTCCTTTCGATTTAGAACTGGCGGCCCCAGACTTGATCGCAACACACGTTTGAAATTGCTACCGTTGCTCGATTCCTCGCCTAGCGGAGTTCACAACAAAACGTTGTGCGGAGCCTGGGGCCATGTAAAGGATAAAGGATAAGGGATAAAGGATAAAGTGCGGAATGGAGTATTTTAGTGCTTTCCTGATTTGATCTTTTTGGCTATTGTGACGAATATTGCGAGCAATTCTCGGGTTTCCTGATATATTGTCTCGAGTTTTTAGGCGGAAAGAATTTCATCTCCTCTATGAGTTCGAGCCAGTAAGCGGTTTCTTCCAATTCCTGGAGCGCACCTTCTATCTTACTAACAAAGTCGGCGTCCGACTTTGCATGTTGAGCTTCGCGATACTGAGCTCCAACCGACGTGCCCGACCGGAGTAGTTGCTTACCCAGCACCTGGGCTTCTGCGGACTTCGGCAGAGCGGCATAGAGTCTAATGACTCGAACCGCGAAATCTTTAGTACGCCCCTTAAGGTCGCTATTGACCGCCATGATGTTGAGATTTGTAATACTACTGGCTGGAAAGCAGAAGAGGCGAAGGAAACAGCGCCTTTCGCCTTTATCCCTTCGCCTTTACCCTTTGTGATGGCGGAAAGGGTGGGATTCGAACCCACGGAACCCGTTAAGGCTCACAGCATTTCCAATGCTGCCAATTCAACCACTCTTGCACCTTTCCGCGAATTAAATTTTCAAAATATCTATAGATCAATTACCGCCGCCGTCACGTGACGATCCTGAACCGTTGTCTCCGGCGTCGGATTAAGTATCACTGTCAGATCCATTGTTGTCGCCATCACCGCTTGATTCCGATGTTGACCGCCCCGACGCGGGGTCGTCATCGCCTACCATCCAACCGTAAACAAAGCCGGCGAGCAGAGCCCCAAGTATTGGAGCGACCCAGAAAAGCCAGAGTTGGTTAACCGGCCACGAATCTCCAAATACGGCCATGAAGACCGCAGGTCCGGTCGAACGGGCTGGGTTGACTGACGTGTTGGTCACCGGAATTGAGATCAGGTGAATAAGCGTCAGGCAAAGGCCGATCGCGATCGGGGCAAAGCCCTTCGGTGCTAGCTTATGGGTCGCTCCGAGGATGACGATCAAAAAGAAGAACGTCAGCACGACTTCTGCGACGAAGCACGCAAGAACTTCATACTGCCCCGGCGAATGCATCCCGTAACCATTCGAAGCAAAGCTGCCCGCCATAGTAAAGGACGTCTTTCCTTTCGCGATCAAATAAAGGATGCCGGCCCCGGCGAGAGCACCTAAAACCTGTGCGGCGACGTACGGAAGTATGTCTTTCGCGTCGAACCTTTTACCTGCCCACAGCCCGAATGTAACTGCCGGGTTGAAATGGCCGCCGGAAATGTGTCCGACCGCGTAGGCCATCGTCAAAACCGTCAATCCGAACGCAAGCGAAACTCCCGCAAATCCGATACCCAAATTAGGGTAAGCCGCGGCAAGCACAGCACTTCCACAACCTCCGAGAACAAGCCACAGAGTTCCGACGAACTCGGCCGACAACCTCTTTGCTAAAGGCATAAGGCTAACCCTCCCACGAAATTTGAATTTGTATTACGCGGGGATGATAACCGATAAATTCTCAAAGAACAAAACAAATGGCCGTTTTGCTATCGCGGCAACGGCCAGCTGTTGACGTACCTAAGTGGCGGAGAGGGTGGGATTCGAACCCACGGTACCCGTTAAGGTACAACAATTTTCGAGACTGCCCGATTCAACCACTCTCGCACCTCTCCGCGCGAACTTTAGATTGTAAATGTTTGCCGAGGATTTTAGCAAGCCCGTCAGTATTTCAGCGTCTCGCCTTAAAGAATTCCTGCATCAGCGATCGGCATTTGTCGGCGAGGATCCCGCCCGTGATCTCCATCCGATGATTCAATTTTTCGCTATCGCAGACGTTGAAGTGGGTCTCAACCGCACCGAAGCGTTCATCATGAGCTCCGAACACAAGTCGCTTGACCCGTGCGTTGACCAAAGCCCCGGCGCACATAGCGCAGGGTTCGATGGTCGAGTACATCGTTGTTCCGGTCAGCCGATAGTTCCCTATCCTGATCGCCGCCGTTCTGAGGGCAAGAATTTCGGCGTGGGCAGTCGGGTCGACGTGCTTGATCGTTCGGTTGGACGCTGCGGCGAGGATCTTCCCGTCGGCATCGACCAGAACAGCTCCGATCGGCACCTCGCCGAGCTTCTCTGCCTCGCGGGCGACATGCAAGGCGCTGTACATCCATTTTTCGTCCGTCTCGTGATCGGCCATCGTCATCGATTTTATCGAAAAGAAGGAAAAACAACGATTACTCGTGTAATTCCGACACAAAGGTAGAATACGGTCGTCACGACACAGCCGCGTCTTTGCTCCGCCGCGTCTTTGCGATAGAATTTCAGTGTCGAAAACGAAAGGTCTCTGCCCCCTAAAATGCTATGAACGATGAGGTTCGATCCGGAACCCAATCAGCCGATGACATTCACATAACGAATGTGCCGCCGTCGTTCCGCGCCTTTGCCGAGGAGGTTCAAAAGCGTTCGCAGAAGCCTAAGCCGTCACCCGCGACTATCCCGCAAAAGCTGCTTCCGGCCGAGTTCAACATGGCGATGGCGCATTTCTATCGGGGCGAGATACAACGGTCTAACGTCTGGCGCGGACGGCTTGACGCGACGACGAACTGGGCCGTGATCACCGCCGGTGCTACGCTTTCGTTCGTTTTCAGTTCGCCGGACAACCCGCATTTTGCCATCCCGATCAACACTTTGCTCGTCTCGATCTTCCTGTTCATGGAAGCTCGGCGCTACCGTTACTACGAAGTTTGGGCGAATCGCGTCCGCGTTCTCGAAACCGGCTATTACGCCCCGATGCTCTCGCACCGGACGCTGCCGCCCGATAAGGAATGGGCAGAACACATTGCCGCCGATCTGATCTCGCCGCATTTTACGATCAGCGAATGGGAAGCCGTCGGACGTCGGCTGCGGTCGAATTATCTTTGGATCTTCGTACTGCTCAGCCTTTCTTGGACGTTGAAGATCTACATTCACCCATCGCCGATCCCGCTTGCGTCCGAAGCCGACTATCGGGCGTTTTGGACAATATTCATGCAGCGCGCGACCGTCGGCTTGGCGCCCGGATGGCTGGTAATTACGGCCGGCGTCATATTTAATGCGATAATATTTTTTGTCGCTTTCAGCACGCTGAAGCTCAAAGATGCGTCCAGTGAAGTGCTGCCGCTGGAAAGCTTTGAATGGCACCCGCTCAAGCAAGTCTCAGATTGGGCCGAAAGCAGCCTGAAACGCAGAAATACCATCCGCCGCTCCAAAAAAGCGCGACAGCGGATGAGGAGTATTCATAAAACCGAGGGATGATCGGGAAGTAGTAGTCAGTAGTCAGTAGTAAGTAGAAGGATGATTTTACGGACGATTTCGGACCGACAACTCGCAACTGACAATCAGCAACTGACAACTGACGACCGACAACCGACAACCGACAACCGACAACTAAAATAATTATGCCAATTGATCTAGACGAACGCGGCTCTGCTCTTGAGAACGAGTACTTTCACCGCAAAGAACAGGAACTGATCGCCAAAATGAAGGCGAAGATAGAGGACGAAGGTGCTAAGAACCTCGATATCGGCTGCCCAAAATGCGACGGCACGCTCATCGAGACCGATTTTGAAACGATCAAGATCGATGTCTGCAACAAATGCTCAGGCGTTTGGCTCGACGCCGGCGAACTGACGATGATCGCCGACAAGGACGAAGAAAAGGGGTGGTTCGGCAAGCTGTTTAGTTAGCCAGATCCCCCGTTTGCCCAAAGTGCTATGAGACCATATTTCCAAAAAACGCTACGGGTTCTCGCATTGTCGCTGGTATGCGGGGTGATGATCTTCGGGCAGGCGACCGCTCCGAAACCGCTCGCTCCAAACGTTCGCGAACATAAGCTCGCAAGCAAAATGATGGCCCGCGATATGTCGTATCGTGTGGTATTACCGAGCAGCTACGATAACACAAATGAAAAGCTGTCGTACCCGGTCATCTATTTGCTGCATGGCTTAACTGGAAACTTCGCCAACTGGACCGACCGCACCAAAGTGGCGGACTACGCACTCAAGCATAATTTCATCGTCGTCACGCCTGACGGCGGTAACGGCTGGTACACGGACAGCGTAACGACCGCGACGGACAAGTACGAGAGCTATATCGTTAAGGAACTCGTACCCGAGATCGAGAAGAAATATCGAGTCAAGGCTGATCGGTCCAATCGAATGATCGCCGGCCTCTCGATGGGCGGTTACGGCTCGCTAAAATTCGGCCTCAAATATCCGGACATGTTCTCGCTCGTCGGCAGTTTCAGCGGCGCGATCGGAGCAGCCGAGTTTACCGAAAGAACGGCGGGTAATATCGGCAAGAGCCTTGACGCAATATATGGCGTCGAAGGCAGTGCCGGCCGCTCCGCGAATGACGTTTTCAAACTGACCCGCGACCTAACGCCGGAAGCGATAAAAGCACTCCCGTTCATCTACGTCTCGTGCGGTAACGAGGATTTCCTGATCGCAAATAACCGCGACTACATGAAAGTCCTCGTCGAAAAGCGCATCCCGCACGAATACCGCCAGCATCCCGGCGTTCACGATTGGGTATTCTGGGATGATCAGATCCGCGAGTTTCTCGATATCGCCGCAAGACGAACAGTCAAAACCGGAAGCGTCAGCGACCGGGCTCAACGATAGTTTTGTCAGAACCGGAAGCGGTAGCGACCGGGCTCAACGCTAACAATGCTCAAGAAAATTACCATCGCAACCCTTCTCATTCTTGCTGCGACAGCATCATTTGCCGCCCAGGAACGCACGAAAGTAAACGACACTAAAGCCGCCAAAATGCTCCTCGGCAAGCACAAGCTCTCGCTTCAATGGATCAGCTGGGATTATTTCGGCACCGCGACCGTAACGAATAAAAACGGCGTCTATCATCTAAAAGGCGAGCAAAAAGGCCGCGGCGAGAACAGCAGCGACTTTGTCCGTGTCGAAGGCACGATCACCCAGATCGACGCAAAGCAGTTCACGCTCAACGGCACAGTTACTACCCAGGTCAGCCACAACAACGGCGGCCAGCCGTGTGAACGCAAAGGCACGCTTAACTTTCGCATCACCGGAAGCCGCAAATATTGGCGCATGCAGCAGATCGACAGCCCGTGCGAAGCGATCGCCGATTACGTCGATATTTATTTCCGCTGACCGCGACGTTGCCCAATACGGGCCTGCTTCCCTTTTCGATCACAAATCACTATATTATCTCCGTACCAACTCATATCCGGAGAAATATAAATGGCTTGTTTTCGTGTACTTACGGTTGCGATCTTCGCGATCCTCTCGTTTGGCTCATTGGTCTTTTCGCAAAATTCCGCAACGCTCTTTCGCGAACCCGCGATCAGCCGGACCGAGATCGCCTTTTCTTACGCCGGCGACCTTTGGACCGTTCCGAGAGCCGGCGGTGAGGCAAAGCGCCTGACGACCGGCGTCGGCATCGAATCGAACCCATATTTTTCGCCCGACGGGGCGTGGATCGCCTTCACCGGACAATACGACGGAAACGTTGACGTTTTCGTCGTTCCTACGACCGGCGGCGTACCGCGACGAATTACTTATCATCCGGCTCCCGATGTCGTTTCCGGCTGGACGCCTGACGGCAAGAATATCCTGTTCGCATCGCCTCGCGACAGCGGAACGGGCGACCCACGCCTGTTTACGATGCCGGTGGACGGCGCGGGCCTGCCCAGCGAGATCCCGCTGCCGATGGCCATTCGCGGCTGGCTTTCGCCGGATGGCAAAGCCATCGCCTACGAACCGCTCGACCAATGGCAAAGCGACTGGAAACGCTACAAGGGCGGCCAGACCCAGCCGATCTGGATCGCGCAGCTTTCTGATTCAACTATTGAAAAGATCCCACGCCAAAATTCCAACGACAAATGCCCGATGTGGGTCGGTGACAAGGTCTATTTCCTTTCCGACCGAAACAGCCCGACCGGTGCAGTTTCACTGTTTGTTTACGACACGAAAACAAAGAAGGTAGATCAGATAGTCGATAACAAGGGCCTCGATATCAAATACGCCTCGGCCGGCGGCGGTGCTGTGGTTTATGAGCAATTCGGGACGATATTTACGCTCGACGACGGATCGAAAACACCGAAGAAGGTCGATATTCGCGTTTCCGGCGACTTCCCGGGGGTTCGTCCGCGGTATGAACGTGTTGGCGGCCGCATCGCCAACGCAGCGGTTTCTCCGACCGGCGTCCGGGCTGTTTTCGAGGCCCGCGGCGAGATCATCTCCGTTCCTGCCGATAAGGGCGATGCCCGCAATCTGACCAACACGACCGGCGTTATGGAACGCGACCCGGCTTGGTCGCCTGACGGTAAATGGATCGCTTATTTCTCAGACGAAGGCGGCGAATATTCGCTCCACCTCCGTGATCAGACTGGCATGGGCGAGGTGAAGAAATTCACACTCGGACAAGCTCCGGCGTTCTACTCGAACCCCGTCTGGTCGCCCGACAGCAAGAAGATCGCCTACAACGACCAGCGAGTAAATCTCTGGTATCTCGATATCGAAAAAGGTACGAATACCAAGGTCGATACTAACGTCTACGGCACACAGGACGACGTTCTCGATCCGTCCTGGTCGCCTGACAGTAAATGGATCACCTATGTAAAACAGCTCGATAATCGCCTGCGTGCCGTCTATCTCTACTCGCTTGATAACAGCAAAGCCAATCAGGTGACCGACGGACTGGGTGACGCCCGGTACATCGTTTTCGACAAAAGCGGCAAGTATATTTTCTTTACAGCCAGCACTAACGTCGGCCCGACCATCAGCTTTGCCGACCTGACAGGAATTGCCCATCAGACGACGCGAAACGTTTACGCGATCGTGCTAAGAAACGACATCCCTTCGCTTCTGGCACCCGAGAGCGATGAAGAAAAGATCGCACCAGATCCAACGCCCGCGCCTTCGCCCGCCGCTTCACCTGCCGCATCACCCGCGGCATCTCCTGCGGCTCCTTCTGCCGCTCCGGCAAAGAAAGGCCCGGAACCGGTCCGCATCGACCTCGACGGCATCGACCAGCGCGTCGTCTCGATCGCGGCCATCCCGACGCGTAACTTTAATGCACTGTACGCCGGAAAGGCCGGTACGATCTACATCTCCGAGATCCCGCAAGGTGCGACCGGACCAGGCACGACGATCCATAAGTACGACATCGAAAAGCGCAAACTCGACGAAGTAAAAGCAGGCGTCGGAACGTTCCGCGTCTCCGAAAACGGCGAAAAAATGCTTTTCCAGCAAGGACCCGCGTGGAATCTGGTTTCGACCACCGTTCCCGCCCGGCCCGGCGAAGGCATCGTTAAAACCGCGGACATGGAAGTGTTCGTCGATCCCAAGGTCGAATGGAAGCAGATGTTCAACGAGATCTGGCGCGGCGAACGCGACTTCTTTTACGATCCCGGCACGCATGGACTCGATATCGAAAAAGCCAAGAGGTTATACGAGCCGTACCTGAACGTCGTCGCCCATCGCGAAGATCTGAATTATCTCTTCCGCGAAATGCTCAACCAGATCACCGTTGGCCACATGTACATCGGCGGCGGTGACCAGGCAAGGCCCGCGAATGTTTCGGGCGGGCTGCTCGGTGCCGATTACAAGATCGAGAACGGCCGCTACCGTTTCGCCCGTGTGTACAATGGTGAGAACTGGAACCCGCAGCTCCGTGCACCGCTGACGGCACCCGGCGTGAACGTAAAAGCGGGCGATTACCTGCTCGCGGTAAATGGCCGAAATGTTACCGCCGCAGACAACGTTTACCGCTTTTTCGAAAGCACCGCGGGTAAGCAGATCTTGATTAAGGTCGGCCCGAATCCCGATGGCAGCGGTTCGCGAGACGTGACGGTCGTACCTGTCGCCAATGAGGGCGGCCTGCGAAACCTGGCGTGGATCGAAGACAATCGCCGCACCGTCGATCGCCTCAGCGGCGGCAAACTCGCTTACGTCTATATTCCCAATACGGGCGGTCCCGGTTACCAGAGCTTCAATCGCTACTTCTTCGCACAAACGAACAAACACGGAGCGGTCATCGACGAGCGTTTTAACGGTGGCGGGTTGCTTGCCGACTATGTGGTCGAATTTCTCAACCGCCAACAGCTAGCCCGGCTAGCATTCCGTGACGGCAAAGACTGGAACGTCCCGGCCGGAGCGATCTATGGCCCGAAGGTCATGCTCATCAACGAATTAGCCGGTTCCGGCGGCGACGCGATGCCGTGGTTCTTCAAGAAATTGAAGGTCGGCCCGCTCGTCGGCAAGCAGACCTGGGGCGGCCTTGTCGCGGCTTTCGGCATCCCGCCACTCATGGACGGCGGCGGCGTCCGCGCACCGAACGGCGCGGTCTACGGCCTCAACGGCGAATGGGAAGTCGAAAACAACGGCGTCGCGCCTGACATCGAAGTCGAATTCGACCCCGCTCTATGGCGCCAGGGACGCGATCCGCAGATCGAAAAAGCCGTCGAATGGCTGCTGGCGGAATTACAGAAAAATCCGCCAAAAGAATACAAACGCCCACCGTACCCGAACTATCACAAGGGCTCGCCGCTCGGTAAGCCTTAAGTCAGAACCGCCTGCGTAAGCGGGCGGCAAGTACCCTTACCAGCGCACAACGTCGGGACCCACGAATCCCGGCAAAAGAACTCAACTCAAGTCGCGGGGCGCCAACGGCGCCCGCACGACGTAGCGATACTCGTTCAAATTCAGAACAAGAACTCCGTCCTCATCGATCTCCGTCGTATTGAAAACGATCGTCTGATCCGCATTGATCCCGTAATGCCGGCAAAACAAATTCGCCCGGATGACGCGGTGCCCGCCGTTCTTTTTTTCGATCAGCGGATAACAATTCGTCGCCTTCGGTGTCGTAGGCACGATCCCGATCGATTTGTTCCGCCTGTCAAACAACAGCAAAACCTGCTCCGGCTCGCCAAACTTCCTAAACGTCCGGGCCCCGATCAAGATCTCGCCCTTCCGATTCAAAGAAACATGCAACCCCGAAACCGCCCCACTCGGCCCCACCGGAAACTCTTCCCATTTTCTGAATATGCCCATGATCGAGAAACTGTATCATTTATGCAACGTCCGGTCAAGGGAACATGCGGGTTTTTCACATATTCTCACGAAGGCAGGCTATGTCGCGTTGCGGTGGAGCTCCGAATTGCTTCTTGTAATCGCGGCCAAAATATGAAGGATCTTCGTATCCGACCCGGAATGCGGCGCTAGCTGCGTCCAAGTCTTCAGCCAGCATTAGGCGACGGGCTTCCTGCATTCGGAGGTTCTTTTGGAATTGAAGAGGGCTCATGGCGGTAACAGATTTGAAATGGTGATGAAATCCCGAGACGCTCATTCCGAGATCGCTCGCAAAATTCTCGATCTTTAGCGGCTGGTCGAGATTGTTGCGTAAACGCTCGATTGCCTTAGCGATGCGGTGTGTGTTACCGCCCGACGCCAAAAGGTGGCCAAGTCGGGCGCCCTGCCCGCCCGCTAAGAGCCTGAAAACTATCTCGCGCATGATCGGCATTGCGAATACAGCACTTTCAGACGGCGAGTCGATGAGGCGAACCAACCTGACCACTGCATCGAGCATATTCGGATCCGTTGGGCTGACGGCTATCGCTTTTATGCTGGCGTCCCCTTTTCTACGTTCGGGCGCGGCTTCCATTACGACCGAAGCAACGAGCGACGGATCAAGGTTCAACCGAAAGCCGAGGTACGGGCGATCTTTCGACGCCTCTACGACTCTGAATGTGAGCGGCAGATCGACCGTGTATATAAGGTAGTTGCCCGGGTCGTACCGGAATACTTCGTCGTTCAAAAGGGCCTGTTTGCTGCCCTGCGCAATGTAACAAAACGCCGGTTGATATACCGAATGGATCGGTTCCGACGGATCGGACGAGCGAACGATGCGGAAACCGGGAAAGATGTCCCTAACGCCGTCCTCGGGCAAGGCACGAGCTATTCTCTCGACCAATTCCTCTCTATTGCTTTGTGCCCAAAGCTGTTCGCGTTGTTCCGCACTTAGACTCATACGCTCATCTTAACTTCTTTCCTTTTACAGCGCCATTTCAAGAGTTTTGCAGGATCGTCCTATGATTGCCGAGTATGTTCATAACTCAGTTCTTATATATCTTTTATGCTTAGTGTCAACAATGACCGAAGTAGCATCAAGGACTCATCGGCAGAAATGAATGAAGTACACACACGCCATCTTTCTTTTGCTAACCTTCACGCTCTACTTAGCCGGATGTGCAGAGGCCCAGCGAACTGAAGGTCCGAAAACCGTGCATGCAGAGCGGAAGGTGCTGATCGTTTATCTCACGCGGACGAATAACACTAAGGCAGTCGCGGAGTTTATCCAAGAAAAAGTCGGCGGAACGTTAGTCGCCCTCGAACTAGAGAAACCATATCCGGAGAACTATCAGGCAATAGTGGCTCAGGTGGTTAGAGAGAATGAAAGCGGTTTTCTTCCGCCGCTGAAGACGAAGATCGAAGGTATCGAGCAGTACGACGTCATCTTTTTGGGCTTCCCGACGTGGGGAATGCAGCTGCCGCCGCCGATGAAGAGCTTTCTTCGGCGGTACGATCTGAGGGGCAAGACGGTCGTTCCATTTAACACGAATGCCGGGTATGGCGAAGGAAGCAGCATGAGGACTGTCAGAGATCTGTGCACCGGCTGCAACATTCGGGAAAGTTTTACCACCAAAGGCGGGATCGAAAGAGACGGCGTCAAATTGGCTATCAAGGACGCCCGAGCGGACGAAGTTCGAACTGCCGTCCATGAGTGGCTTATTAAAATAAATATAGCTAAGTAAACGGGAGAAATATGAAAAGCGACAATAGCGAAGCAATAAACAGACGAAACTTTCTTACAAAAACGGTTCTTGCCGGAGCGGGCGTAGCGTTAACGGCTTTGCCAGATACCGCAGATGCTCAGCCAGCGCAACAGGCAAAAAAGTCCGTCGCAGCCAAACCGGGAACGCGAAAGCTCGGAAAGCTTGAGGTCTCGGCGGTCGGTATGGGCGTTCAGAATATGCACCGACGATATGAAACGACGGTGCCCTACCGTCCGGAGATGATCGAGATCCTTCGTGCGGCGTATGACCGGGGCGTTACTTTCTTTGACTGCGCGGAGGCGTACGGACCGTGGGAGAACGAGCGGATCCTCGGGGACGCGATCCAGCCTTTCAGAAATAAGGTCAAGATCACTACAAAGTACGGATGGAACATAGATCAGACGACCGGAAGGCGGCTTCCCGGACTGAACAGTAAGCCCGAACACATCAAGCAAGTTGTCGAAAACTCGCTCAAACGGCTGCGTACCGACCGAATTGATCTGCTTTATCAACATCGCGTCGATCCTGCAGTTCCTATCGAAGATGTTGCTGGAGCGATAAAAGATCTGATGACTCAGGGAAAGGTCCTGCATTGGGGGCTCTGCGAGCCCGGACTTCAGACGATCCGGCGTGCGCATGCGACTCTCCCTTTGAGCGCCATCCAAAATGAATATTCCATGGCGACTCGCGACCCGGAGAAAGAAGTCCTGCCGCTTTGCGAGGAATTGGGCATAGGATTTGTGCCTTGGTGGCCGCTCGACTGCCAACTGCTAACGGGCTGGATCGATGCGAACACGCGATTTGCTCCCGGCGATCTCCGCGCAGGCACTCCGCGATTTTCGCCTGAGAGTCTTGCCGCCAATATGAAACTCGTTGATCTCATTAAGGCGTGGGCTGGTCGTAAACAAGCAACCCCGGCGCAGATAGCACTGGCATGGCTAATGGCCCAGAAGCCGTGGATCGTCCCGATTCCCGGAACGACAGTTATGTCTCACATGGTCGAGAACAGTGCAGCCGACAGTATCAAATTTACTGCCGCCGAGATCGCTGAGTTGAATACGTCCGTTCGAGCGATCGAGATCAAAGGACAGCGCCTGCCATCTGGAGTGCTAGGTTTCTCTGGTGTCGAGGCGGCTGAGAAGAAATAAGCAAGCACCATGCAGAAAAGAGAACTTGGGAAAAGTGGCCTGGAGGTGTCGGCGATCGGCCTCGGCTGTATGGGGATGAGCTTCGGGCTTGGGCCCGCGATGGATCACGCTGACGGCATTGCACTGCTGCGTGCAGCGGTCGAACGTGGCGTTACATTCTTTGATACTGCTGAGGTCTATGGTCCGTTTGCGAACGAAGATCTTGTTGGTGAGGCTTTAGAACCGTTTCGTGATCAAGTGGTGATCGCCACAAAGTTTGGTTTCAATATCGAGGCAGACGGAACTCAGCATTCTGACCCGCCACTCAACAGCCGTCCTGAGCAGATCAGGCAGGCGGTCGAAGGATCACTGAAACGCCTAAGTACAGATCGCATAGATCTGCTTTATCAACATCGGGTTGATCCGGGTGTTCCGATCGAAGATGTTGCGGGAACAGTAAAGGAACTCATTCAGGAAGGCAAGGTAAAGCACTTTGGCTTGTCTGAGGCTGGTATTGAAACCATCCGCCGTGCACACGCTGTCCAGCCGGTATCCGCTTTGCAGAGCGAATATTCTCTATGGTGGCGCGAACCGGAAGCGGAGATCCTGCCCACACTTGAAGAATTGGGAATCGGTTTTGTCCCGTTCAGTCCTTTGGGCAAGGGCTTCCTGACCGGCAGGATAGATGCGAAAACGGAGTTTGACAGCACCGATTTCCGAAACACCGTTCCGCGATTTAGTACCGAAGCACGTGGGGCAAATCAGGCTTTGGTGGACATGATCGCACGATTCGCCGAGGCAAAAAATGCAACACCTGCACAGATCGCCCTCGCTTGGGTATTGGCTCAAAAAGCATGGATCGTACCGATTCCAGGTACGACGAAACTGCATCGCATGGAAGAAAATATCGGCGGAGCAGGAATCGAGCTTTCCGCGGAAGACCTTGCAGAGATCGAGAATTTAACTGCAACAGTAAAAGTACAGGGCCATCGTTACGGCGAAGGCTCGCAGAAGCTTGTGAATCGGTAGGCAAGGGAGCGCAAAATATATGAAGTTAAGACTATTGACGGCAGTCGTATCCTCATTCTTATTTTTCGATGTATCGCAGGCCCAGACGTCGCCCGATGCTCAAAAGATCAGGATCACGCGAGCGAAGGAGCAGGCGGCCTCGGCCGGTCCCGCTGCGAATTTTACGGGCTCTGTCCGTGTTCAAAGGCTCTTCCAGCCATCCGGAACGTCGCGGATGTCGGGCGGGCTTGTGTCGTTTGATGCGGGGGCTCGTTCGGCCTGGCACTCGCATCCGCTTGGGCAGGTTTTGATCGTAACGGCGGGCGTTGGACGCGTTCAGCGTTGGGGTGATGCGGCTGACGAGATCAGGCCGGGCGATGTCGTCTGGATACCGCCCGGACAGAAACACTGGCACGGAGCTTCGCCGGACTCTGCAATGTCGCACATCGCTCTACTTGAAGTGCTCGACGGACGATCTGTCGAATGGATGGAAAAGGTGACCGACCAACAATATACACAGTCGCTACCCATCGCAAATACAGTGAAACCGACGGCAGGCAAACAGCTGATGGGCGACATCGCTCCAAAACTTGCCGATCTCACTGACGACGTTCTCTTCGGCGACGTCTGGGAGCGGCCGGGACTCTCGAAACGCGACCGAAGCCTCATCACCGTTTCCACCCTGATAGCGATGAACCGCCCGGATCAGCTACGCTCACACATGACGAGAGCCCGAGATAACGGAGTTACCGAGGAAGAATTGGTCGAAACAATAACGCAGCTTGCCTTCTACGCAGGCTGGCCAAGCGCCGTCACAGCGGTCGGGGTGGCACGAGAGGTCTTCAAGGAGAAGCGTTCCAAATGACTTCGATACCAAACCCGGCGGTTGCGGCGGCAAAGGCGGCGGTGGTGAAGAATTGACGGTGGCGGACGTAGGTGAAAACAACTGATCCTGGGTCGGTTTGAACCGCGAATAGGCACGAATCAGGTGAAAATGTCGTTCTGATACACTTTCGTTGATAGCTAAAATACTCGACATTTAGCGACTCTGCGTCCGAATCGCGACGCATTTCGTGTTTTTCGGGTGGTTTCGCGGTTTGGGCGTCGTCGCATGCGTCCGCTTTATCCTTTCGCCGTTATCCTTTATCCTTTAACCAATGTCCTATCAGGTGATCGCACGGAAATGGCGGCCGCAGACTTTTGAGGAAGTCACGGGCCAGGAGGTGATTACGCAGACGCTGCGTAACGCTCTCGAGTACGACCGTCTGCATCACGCTTACCTGTTTTCGGGGGCTCGCGGCGTTGGGAAAACGACAACTGCACGCATCCTCGCAAAGGCGCTTAACTGCCACAAAACCGAAGGAAAACCGAATCTGACGCCGTGTTTGCTGGACGACCCGACGGCTTGCCCGTCGTGCATCGAGATCTCTGAGAGCCGTTCGATGGACGTGCTGGAGATCGACGCGGCTTCGCACACGGGCATCGACGACGTTCGCGGGACGATCATCGAAGGGATCAACTTCAACCCCGCACGCGACCGGTACAAGGTCTTCATTATCGACGAGGTTCACCAGCTATCGAAGCCTGCGTTCAATGCATTGCTCAAAACGCTCGAAGAGCCGCCGTCGAACGTAGTCTTCGTGATGGCGACGACCGAGCTGCACAAGGTGCCGGAAACGATCCTATCTCGATGTCAGGAGTTCGAGTTCCGGACGATCGCCATTGGCAAGATATTTGACCGCTTGAAGCTGATCGCGACTGCCGAGAAGATCGATATTTCCGACGAGGCTCTTCGCGAGATCGCCCGCTCCGGCGAAGGTTCGATGCGCGACGCGCAGTCGAATTTTGACCAGGTCATCAGCTTTTCCGGCGAGTCGATATCGGTCGTCGATGTAACGAACGCTCTCGGTTTCGCCGGCGTCGAAGTACTTTCGAAGGCAATGTCCGCGATATCGGAGCGTCAGCCAAAGGCCGCGCTCGAGGTCGTCGACAACCTCATCAGTCGCGGCCATGACATGCGGAATTTCTGCCGCGACCTGCTCGGGCTTTTCCGCGATCTGCTTGTTTATAAGGTCAGCGGCGGCGACGAGAGCTTGTACGAAGGTGCTGTTTTTTCAACGACTGAACTCGCCACCCTCGCCGAGCCTTTTTCTGAATCCGACCTTCTTCGATTCTTTAATTCCCTGGCCGAGACCGAAGCCTCGCTCCGTGAGGCCGTTCATCCGCGATACGTGCTTGAAATTGGTCTGGTGAAGCTGATCGAAATGCGAAAGCTCGCTTCGATCGAAAGCATTCTAGAGCGCCTCGACGCCCTTGCTTCGGGTGGAATTCAGGCTGTTCCCCAAACTACAGCAAAGGCTGTCGAGGAAAAAAAAACTCTAGTTTCTGAAAAAGCATTTTCCGCACCGCCCGCCAGCGCGACGCCGGAGAAAGTTGCAGCTCCAGCCGCGCCCTTTGTAGAGCGAAAAGAAGAACCTCAACCGATCGAATATTTTCCGCCGGACGACGAGCCGATCTACGAAGAGTCGCCTTTTCCGCCGGGCGAATTTTTCGAGCCGGAACCGGAGTATTCAACTGAAACATTTGCTGACTCGCCGACAGAAAGTCCCGGTCACTTCGTTCCCGGTACTGACCTGTCCGCGAGTGATCTCGCGAAGTCGTCTTCGCCGATCGGCTTTCAGCCGCCTGCCCTGCGACTCGCCCCGATCGCGGCTGAGGATCTTGAGCATTTTGATGACAAACGGCTCGACGAATGGTTTGAGGATAAGCTCGCGATCATTGGCGACGACGCGATGCCGATCCGCGGGGCGGCGGATCTCGTTCGGCAATTGGTTGGCGAACCGCAGGTCAAGCCAAAGTATTATCCGGAAACGCGAAGCGGCAACGGCACCGCCGCCGCACCGGCATTTGATGTCGCAAAGCTAAAAGCTGAACTCTCGCCCGAAGAAGCTCCGGTAGAACTGCCGATCTTAAGTGCGGAACCCACGGACGAAGAGTTAATGAACTACGCGAATGCACATCCGGCCGTCCGGGCGGCCAAGAGGATCTTCCGCGGGAAGGTGATCGAAGTTTCGAAGGCGTAACGTACAAGCCTTGCGAACTTCGCTTACATTTTTTCGTATTGTATTCTTGATCCGGCACCTTTTGTGGCCACGATCGATGACAGAAAGATTTTTGCCATTCCGACATCGCGTTATACTCGCCTCGCTGGCGATACTGGCCTTCGTTTTTTCGGCTCGAGCCCAGGAAACGCAGCCGTGGTCGCAGAACGCTTCGCCGCTTCCGGCCCCGACCGGCTTTGTTAACGATTACGCCGGCGTCATCGACGCAGCCACGAAACAGAGCCTCGAAGCGACCCTAAAAAATCTAAAGGAAACCACAAATCCGCCGGTAGAGATCGCCGTGGCGGTCGTAAAAACGACAGGTGAACGGCCGATCTTCGACTACTCGCTCGCCGTCGCACGCGGCTGGGGCATCGGCTCAAAACAGGACGATAATCCGAGTGCCCTGCTATTTATTGCCGTTGACGACCGGAAATATTTCACACAAGTCAGCCGCGACCTCGAGGATGAACTGCCCGACGGAACAGTCGGCGCCCTTCAACGACAATTTCTCGTCCCCGAATTCCGTAAAGGCAATTACGGCAAAGGCATAACCGACACCGTAAATGCCTACATCGACACCATCCGCAACAAGGGCAACACCGCCGGAAATACGAATGCTGCTCCCAAACCTACTAGGTCAAGCGGCGAGGGCATCGGTGCCGGAATGTTCGGTATTTTTTGCTGTGCGGTAATCGTGATCATTATCCTCATCATCATTTTTAGCCGCTCAGGCGGCGGAAAGTCCAAAGGTGATCGAGACCGTTGGGGCGGCGGCGGATTTGGATCATCAGGCGGCGGGTCCAGTGATATTCTGCCCGCGGTGTTAGGCGGAATTATCGGCTCGTCATTAGGTGGCGGCGGCGGATCGTCATCGAGCGATTGGGGTTCATCGGGCGGCTCTGATTGGGGAGGATTTGGAGGCGGCGGCGACTTTGGCGGCGGCGGCGGCGGAGGTGATTGGTAAATATGGAGAAATTTACGGCCTTTATCGACGATCTAAAAGCCACGCACGGGAAGAATCTCGTGTCGGTGATCCTTTACGGTTCAGCGGCGGCGGGCGATTTTGTGCAGAAGCAGTCGGACTATAACATTTTGATCGCGCTCGAACGCATCGGCCCTGCAGATCTGCGCGACGCTCATGCTTGCGTTCGCGAATGGTCGCGGTTGGGGAACCCGATACCGGTATATTTCACAGTGTCCGAGCTAAAGAACGCGGCTGACGTCTTCCCTATCGAGTTTCATCAGATGACGGTAGCTCACAAGGTGCTCTACGGCCCGGACCTCGTCGCAGAACTTCAAATATCTCTGAAATTCCTGCGTCTACAGGCGGAATACGAACTCAGAAGCAAACTGCTTCAACTTCGGCGCCAGTACATTCCGGCCTCAGGCTCTGTCGACGGTTTAAAGCGCCTCATGACAGACAGCCTGTCGAGCTTTGTCGCACTTTTCCGTGCCGTCCTGATCATCAACGGTGCCAATCCGCCCGCGACAAAGCACGAGGTTGTGACGATGACCGCTGAAAAGCTCGGCGTAAATGCTGAACCGTTTGAAAAGATCTTTGATATTCGCGAGAATAAATTCACCGAAACTTTGACCGACCGAAGTGCAAATGACCTCTTCGGCGCTTACATGATAGAGATCGAAAATGTCATCAATGCAGTCGATGCCATAGAAAAATGACCTTGGCTAAACGCAGAGGAGAAAGAAAATGAAAAAAGCAATATTGTTATCAATCGTTCTATTCGCGACCTTTGGCCTTAGCGGCTGCAGCTACAACGACCTGAACGCCAAACAGCAGGGCGTAAAAGCGAAGTGGTCGAATGTTGAAAGTTCGCTCCAGCGACGCGCGGACCTGATACCTAATCTCGTCGAAACCGCGAAGATGGTTGGCGTACAGGAACAGGAAGTCTTTGGCCAGATCGCCGACGCTCGCTCACGGCTGATCAATGCCTCACAGGCGGCTCCGACCGGGGCCGATGGGGACAAATCGCCCGAGCAGAAGCAGGCCGTCATCGACGCGAACAACAGCTTCGGCGGGACTATCGGCAGACTGCTTAGTTTGCAGGAAACGTATCCTCAGCTGCGATCGAGTGAGGCGTTTATGAAAGTTCAGGACGAGCTTTCGGGTACCGAAAACCGTATTAACGTTGCGCGTATCGATTACACGACCGCAGTTCAAGATTACAATACGCTGAGGAATTCATTCCCCGCGGTGCTGACCGCGAGTCTGCTTGGGTTTAAGGAACAGCCCTATTTCGAGGCAGAGGCCGGAGCTAAATCCGTTCCAAATGTTGGCGACGCGAATTCGCTCCGCAAACCCGCACCGGCGGCTCCGGCCCCCGCGAATAAATAGTTAAAACCCGCGGGAATTACACATCGAACAATGATCGCAAGGCTTGCTCGGCTCGAACGTGCAAGCCTTTTCCTTTGCTTGCGAGCCGAAGATCGAATCAGCTATCGCCTCGGCTATGTTGAGTTTGTCGAGGCTGGGGTGAGTTGACTGCCCAAAGTTGCTCGCGGATTGCGGCCCAGCGGCCTCAATTTTGTCGAGGCGGCGGTTGATCTTTTCGATCGCCGCCAAAACCATCGCGAGCTCCGAGTTTTGAGATACTTCAGCCATTGTCTTTATTACTTGTTTTCGATATGGAAGAAGTCAGTTTGATCAATTCGACGCAGTCCCTAGTTAGCGACTCATACTCCGCGATGGTCAGCCACTCTCCCTCTTTCAGAAGTAAAAGCCAGGTCTCCGTGTCCAACGCCCTTCCGAGTGCCAGTCCCATATCCGCGCCAAAACGCCCACCGGTCGAGTGAAGTGCTGCTTTTACATGCTTGACGATATAAGCTGCCGAGAGAAGTAATTCCTTCGACATGACATACTCACCCTTTACATCCTTTAGATGTTTGTAAACCTTGACAATCCGCAGAGCGAACCTTATTGCGTTATCAAGGACTATACTTTGGGACATAAGGCTGTATTCAGTGACAAGTGATTAGTCTTAAGTTAATAGTGATCCCTATCTTGTCACTAAACACTAGGAACTATCCACTGAAGTCCGCTAAAGTCTTATAGCAGATCAACATAATCCACCACCCCAACTATCGCCGAATCTATCGCCGCTCCCGGCTTTCCGGTCGAGGCTGTTGAGGCCGACCAGCCTTCCTGGGCGATGATGACGATGTCGCCTTCGCCGGCGCTGACGGAATCGAGGGCAATGCAGGTGTAGTCCATGTCCTCGCCCTCGGGCGTTATCTGACGGCAGAGCATTGCGCGCGTGCCTTCGTAACGCTGATTTTTGTGCGTCGCGACAACATTTCCAATGACTCGAGCGAGCAGCATTTATCCTTGAAAAACGTGTGAATCAGAATCGATGATCCCAACTATCGTACAATCCGTTGGCGTTTCGTCGCGTTTGAACGGGAACGACGCCTCTTTTCCGCGGCACCAAAAAACCAATTCCCCCTCGCCCGCTCCAACGGCGTCAAGGGCGATCATCGGTTTTCCTTTCGGTTTCAGGTCGGCATCGAGGGTCTGAACGATCAGAAATTTCCGCCCGTGAAGCGTTTCATTCTTCACCGTCGAAACCACATTCCCGATGACGCGAGCGATCTGCATATACTATTTCCCGAAACGCCTATAACTTGAAAACGCGATCGCTAAAAACGAGGCGACGAGCAAAACGCTATACTCGATACCGTTCCGCCCTGCCCCGACGACGAACCAGCCTTCCTTCCAATGAACAAGAAAAATCCCCACCGTGAGATGTGCGGCAAAAACAAGTGCTATGATCCAGGCATAAAAGCCCACGGCCAACAAAACGCTGCCGACAAGTTCAAAAACGGTGATCGCCCATGCAAGGTAAAACCCGAGAGGAAAACCCTGTGCGCCGAGAAATTCGCCGAATCCGCCTACCGTTCCGTTGCTGATCCGGGCAGCCCCGTGGATGAACATCAGGATCGCGAGGACGACGCGGATAAATACCAATGCCTGCGCTTTGCGATCCGAGTTTTGCATTTGTCAGGCTTGTGAGAAATCGATCTCGTCAATGACGCCGATGATCGCGGAATCGACGGGACAGTCCTTATTCCCCTCGGCCATCCGGGCCGACGAACCGCCGACGACGAGCACCTTTTCGTGAAAGCCGGCCCCGACCGTATCGACGGAAACAATATAGCCGCTCTGGTCAGTGCCGTCGAGGTTGATTGGCTTGACGATGAGCAGCTTCTTGCCTTTTAGACGTTCGTCTTTGTGAGTGGACACGACCGTGCCCAGGATTCGTGCGATTATCATTTTGCAGTGGTCAGTAGCCGGTGGTCAGTGGTCAGTATCAGAAAATTCTGACCACTGACCACTGACCACTGACCACTATTTTCTGACGACCGGCAGCGTCTCATCCACACTCGAATGCGGTCGCGGGATCACGTGCACGCTGACTAGTTCTCCCACACGTCGGGCAGCGGCGGCCCCGGCATCCGTTGCGGCCTTTACAGCAGCTACGTCTCCGCGGACGATCGCCGTCACAAAGCCGGCCCCGATCTTTTCGTAACTGACCAGTTCAACGTTAGCCGCCTTGACCATCGCGTCCGCAGCTTCGATGACTGCCACGAGACCTTTCGTCTCGACCATTCCTAATGCTTCCTGCATTTAGTTTTCTCCTTAATGTCTTGCTAGTTTAACCCAACCTCGCCGCTTGGCTCAAAAGCTCGATCAATTCTTCTCGTGTAAGTGAAACCTTCTGTTCGCCGCCGCCATTCGACGACGGATAGCTAACGTCGAGGTCGCACACAATGCCCGCTTCATGTAGATAGCCGCACGCCTGGCAGCGGGCGTTCGATTTCAGGAACCCTGCTTTTTCCCTGATCTCGATAAGCTTTGAGATCGAAGACGCCGGCAGTTCATTCGCACCGCCCAGCGTCTTGGCGAGGATCATTATCTTCGCAGTATGCTCAAGCGTTTCGAGCCGGTCGAACGCCTGCCACAAATGCTCGCCATACGCGACCGCACCGTGATTCGCCATCAAAAGAGCGTTATGATGCGGGACGAACGGCTTCATCGCTTCCGTCAGTTCGTCAGTCGAAGGCGTCCCGTAATCCGTCAAGGGAACACAGCCGAGCGTAAGCACGACTTCCGACAAGATCGGTTTATCGATTGCCATCCCGGCGACCGCGAACGCAGTTCCATACGGCGGATGGGCGTGACAGACGGCGCGGATATCCGACCGCATCTTGTAGATCAAGAGATGCATCGCGAGTTCCGACGACGCTTTCTTATCCGAAAGCGGCTTGCCCTCTATGTCCGTAAGCGCTAAACAATCCTCGGTCAGCCGCCCTTTTGACCACATGGTCGGCGTCGCGAGGACCGTATTTTCATCGAGTCTGATCGAGACGTTGCCGTCAAACGCGACAACGTGGCCGCGGTCGTAAAGCAGCTTACCGACCTCGACGATCAGTTTCCGTGCACTTGATTCATCCATCAAGAACTAATAGAGCGAGAACGAATATTCGATCAGCTTGCTCGAATCGACAGCGACTCCGTCAACAACCGCCGGGCGAAACCTGATCTTCTTCGCGGCACTGACGGCCTCTTCGGTCAATCCGTTTGGCAATTCGGCAAGCGGGACGATGTCACCGACGGTACCGTCGCGAAGGAACTCGACCCGCAATTTGACGGTGCCCTCGACATTCTGCCGCCGGGCAGATTCGGTATAAACCGCTCGCGGTTTCGATTCGATGGCAAGCGGAGTTTCGACCGAACTTCGGTACGCCTTCGATGACTTAAATTTTTTCCTGCTCGAATCGCAGAATTTCCCGTAGCCCGAGCTTCTTTCGACCACTACAGGCGAAACATCGGCTGACGCAGTCGAAAACACAAAACTCGGCAGTATGCCCACCGCGAGGCCCACAAAAAACGGGACAACACGCTTAACGATCGACAATAGCTCCATAAAAACCTCCTATATGAAACGAGAAACCACAGATTAACACACTGCATCCGCACGTGTTAACCTGTGGTCCGAAGAAACGAGAAAAATTATCTAGCGAGCCCTTCGCGGGGCCGGCGGCGGCGGCGGAGCGGTGGGCATTTCTACCGGAAACTCAGGGCCAACACCATGCGGCCTTTCATGAAAAACACCGGGAATTTCGCTCCAATCGCGTACTTCCATCTCCTGACGCAGTCGCAGATTTTCGCTTCGCAACCGTTCATTCTCAGCTTTCAGGCGTTTGCATTCGGCTTTTCGAGCTTTCCATTTGCCGCTTCCAAAAGTCGGAGCGACGTTCACAAAAAAGCTGGCGATAAAAATACCAATGGCGAATGTCGCCAAAAAGGGTAAAACTCTACGTAAAATTCCTTTATTTCCCATCAAATACCTCTTGAGATCTCAATAATTAATACGCCTGAACGAGACTTTCAGTTTCAGCCTCAACAACTATTTTATACCTGTCACGCCGCTCCGCAAAGCTAAATCTTTATTTATTGCAAAAGCCCGCGCGTAAGCAAGGGCGATTCGTTCAACGTCGAAGGTTTCGCCCTTGCTCACGCCCGGGCTCTCGCACTTTCTAGTTCGTTGCAAAAAGCGCTGCGCCCGTTGCTCCCGTCTCTGTTCTCAACTAAACTTTTCATTCCATTAGCCGAAAATGATCGCGTATCTCGCCGGAAAACTTCTCGAAAAGCAAGCAAATACCGCCATCGTCGACGTCGGCGGCGTCGGGTACGAGGTCTCGATCCCGCTCACAACGTTTTATGAACTCGGCGAGCCCGGTTCCGACGTCGAATTGCGAATCTACACCGCCGTCCGCGAGGACGCGATCCAGCTTTTCGGTTTTAAGACACTCCGCGAACGCGATCTCTATCTCAAACTGATTTCTGTCCAGGGCATCGGCCCCAAGTCCGGCATAGCGATGCTTTCCGGCATGAACGCCGATGAAATAATCGCCGCGCTCCGCTCTAATAATCTAGCGAAACTAACTTCTATTCCCGGCGTCGGCCGAAAAACCGCGGAACGAATGGTGATCGAACTCCGCGATAAGGTCGGCGATCTCGGCGCCGGAACGCCCGCCGATCCCGGCTCATCGACTTCTCTCCCATCGGATGCCGTTTTCGACGATGCGCTTTCAGCCCTCGTCAATCTCGGCTATCAAAAGGCAGCCGCCGAGAAGGCTCTTAACCAGGCCGCCCAGGAAGGTACCGAGAACACCGTTCAAAAACTGCTCCGTCGGGCATTGCAGCTGCTCGCCAAATGATTCGCTCTAAGTCATGCTCTTACAGCTATTTACGCAGAATGTCGGCAAAAGATGTCAAAGTCAGTATTTTGCGTCATTTTCGGCAAAACACGGCGATCTCGGCACTCTGTCATTCCTTTTTCGCCGCATTTAGGTTCCAATATTTGACGGCCCGAATATGCGCGACATCATCCGACAGCTCCGAAACGACCTAACCCCGCTCGACGGCCGCGCGGTGTTTGCTCTAGTTTACGCGGCGGTCGGGCTGACGTGTATCGCTTATTTCAAGGACGCGACTTATCTCAGAGCAATACTCGGGAACACGCCGTGGGCTTCGACCGGAGTTGAGGCCGCCGAACCGACGACGCACAACCTTTATGGCCTCGTCTGGTGGGTTTTCGTTTCGGTGTTTTTCTACTTTGTTGTTCCCGCGATCTGGGTCCGGTTTGTCCAGGGACGCGCGCTTTCCGAGATCGGCCTGAAGTTCCAGATCGAAGAAGGCTTTTGGAAACTCCTCGCCGTTTGCATCAGCATCATGCTGCCGCTGGTTTACGCGATGTCGCTGACGGCGAGCTTTTCGGAAAAGTACCCTTTCCTCCGTTTTTATGGCGCTGACGCACCGCTCGGCTCGGTTTTGCTGATCTGGGAACTCGTTTACTTTCTCCAGTTCTTCGGCCTCGAATTCTTCTTCCGCGGCTTCCTGGTCCACAGTCTGAAACCGTCGCTCGGCATCTATTCGATCTTCGTCATGACCGTGCCGTACACGATGATCCATTTCCAAAAACCCATGCCCGAAACCTTCGCTGCCATCTTCGCGGGGATCTTCCTAGGCTGGCTAAGCTACCGCAACGGCTCCATCTGGCTCGGCCTGATCCTCCACTGCGTCGTCGCTTTTTCAATGGATATTTTGGCGTTGTATCAGAAAGGACTACTGTAGATCAACCAACATAATCCTATAGTAAAGAATCAAACAACATTCGTGGAGGCAAAAATGAAAATAGCGTTTACATCTAAGGGCATGGCTTTTTGTAGAGTCCTCTTCATCGTGTTTGTTGTTACGGTTGGCAAAGCATCAGCATGTATGATGGGGCAGGCTCCGCCGAAACCAATCGCGGTTGTAAATCCCGCTGCATATATCATGGTTGGTGAGGTAATTGGCTTTACAGAACCGATATCGGACCCAAACAATTTCAGAGGCACGGCGATTGGAATCAAGCTCAAGCCTACGGTTTCGATCCAATTTCCGTATCACAAAAGTGATTATGTCGAGCTGTTTATGTTTCATCACGATCCCGACTGCTTTCCAAGAGCTAGGGAAACTAAACCGAACATTGGTGAGCGTTATCGGATTTCGTTGTTTCCTGCATCACTGGTAGCGAGCCGGAATCAAAGTTCAGGAGTGATGCGCGTTGAAAGTCGAGTTTTTGATCGCGTCGGGGTTGACGAAGAGATGTTCGGCTACGCCACTGCGGCAAAGACTGAATTTGACTACAAAAACGGGCTAAAAGCACTTTACGAAAAATTCAGTTCACAAGAAATGGGACAGAAGAGACAGTGGCTGGATGATTTTCTTTACATTGAGACGTCGAAAGACCTGATTCGGTTCAGAACTGCAGTGCTAGGCAACTTAAGGGACATTCGACTAAATCTACTCGAACGTCTTTTGTACAATCCAATGGTTGACTATCCCCAGCTTCTTGCATTAAAGGCCGAGGATTACATTTCACTTTCCCAAAATCCAACTCTTTTCCCTCTACTCTACTCGAATTCTAACGACCTTGACCTCTCGAAACTGGGCGCAAAGGAAAAAGAACTGCTGGCCGAGAGAAGAAGACTGGAATCTTCCCGGGAAGTAAATTTTTGGAAAAGATAGTAATTTGCGGGAAACCAAGACGAATATTTACCTGTGATAAAATCGCGCACTATGAGTAACGTACAATACATTTCAGACACGAACGGAACACCGCTGGGTGTCTTTGTTCCGATCGATCTGTGGCAAGAGATCGAGTCGGAAAAAGAAACGGCACATCTGCTTAAGAGCGAAAAGATGAAAGAGCGGCTGCTGGAGGCCAAAGGTCGCGACGGAGGACTCTCACTCGAAGATGTCAGAGAGAAACTTGGAATTTGATGTCGACGCGGTCGAGGATTTGGCTTGGTGGATAGAAAATGATCGACGAATTGCGTTGAAGATCATCACGATCGTCCTCGACATCAATCGCAACCCCTTCGACGGAATTGGTAAGCCAGAACCGCTGAAGCACGACCTTTCCGGCTGCTGGTCGCGACGCATCGACAAGGAGCATCGCCTCGTATATCAAGTCACCGAATCCAAGGTCCGCATCCTTGCTTGCCGTTACCACTACTAATGACCACTGCCGCGGTAAACATTCGAGACGAAGAACTCACGCCCGACGAGAGCCGGTTCGAGGCTACCTTGCGGCCTGCGTCGTTGGCTGATTATATCGGCCAGTCGAAAGTGAAGGAGAATCTTCGGGTATTTATGAAAGCCGCGCTGAAGCGGCGGGAGGCTTTGGACCATATTCTGCTGACCGGCCCGCCGGGGCTCGGGAAGACGACGCTTTCCAACATCGTGGCGAATGAAATGGGCGCGTCGCTTAAATCGACTTCGGGGCCGGTGATCGAAAAAGCCGGCGATCTGGCCGCGATCCTCACGGGCCTCGAAGAAGGCGATGTGCTTTTTATCGATGAGATCCATCGACTCAATCCCGCGATCGAAGAAATCCTTTATCCGGCGATGGAAGATTACAGCCTCGATATCATGATCGGCCAAGGAACGGCGGCCCGGTCGATCAAGCTCGAACTGCCGAAATTCACGCTAGTCGGAGCGACGACGCGCCCCGGAATGCTGACCGCTCCTCTGCGGGCGAGATTTAATATTGTCTTCAATCTCGACTTCTACGCGATCAAGGATCTGCAAACCATCGTTGAACGTTCCGCGAGAATCCTCGGCGTCGGAATCGACGAATCCGGTTCGCACGAGATCGCAAGACGCGGCCGTGGGACGCCTCGGATCGTGAATAGATTATTGAGACGCGTCCGGGATTTTGCCGAGGTCGATCACCAGGGACACATCGACGAACACGTAGCCTCCGACGCGCTCAACCGGATGGAAGTCGACAGCTTCGGACTCGACGAAACGGACGCAAAGCTCCTGAAATGTATCATCGAAAAATTCGACGGCGGCCCCGTCGGTCTTGGGACGCTTTCCGCCGCGATCCACGAAGAAAAAGATTCGATCGAAGAAATGATCGAACCCTATCTTTTACAAATTGGATTTTTGAATAGAACTCCCCGAGGAAGAATGGCAACGCGCCTCGCGTACCAGCACTTCGGCCTCGACGAACTCATGCGTCGAAGTGATAACCCGAGCCTGTTCGGATGAGATCGTGGGACGCATTTTTCACAGCCACGGTTCAGCGGCGGGCTTGCCCGCCAACCATCGCGGTCACGCAAGCCGCGGGCAAGCCCGCTGCTGAACCGACCTGAAGAATTTTGGGACGCAAACCCGGTACTGACTTCACGATCTTGGGACGCATTTGGAATATAGATGGCCGCAACCGGCATACATCGATCATGACCAAAAAACTTTTTTACATCATCGCCCTGATCACCGCAATTGCATCCTGGGACGCATCGACTTACGCCCAGACATCGGCCTTCGTCTCCGCCGATGACGCTGCCAAAACCGCCCTGAATGCCGGAGCCAAGGCACCGGAATTCGCGTTGAAAGACAGCAATGGCAACATCGTCAAAAGCAAAGAGCTGCTCAAACAGGGCAGCATCGTACTCACGTTCTATCGGGGCTCATGGTGTCCGTTCTGCAATACCTACCTGCGAAAGCTTGGCCAGCGTTCCGGCGATATCAAAGCCGCCGGCGGCCAGATCGTCGCGATCTCGGTCGAAAATCCCGACGCCTCGATGGCCGTCGCAAAAAAGAACGAGGTTCTCTTCCCGGTTCTCAGCGATCCCAATCTCGACGTCGCCCGCAAATTCGGCATCGTCTACCAGATGAAGCCCGAAACCGCCGAGTTATACAAAAAGAACGGCCTCGACGTCGCTAAACACAACGCGATGCCAAAACCCGAACTCCCGCTCGCGGTCACGTACATCATCGACAAAAAAGGCGTCATCACGTACGCCTTCATCGAAACCGACTACCGAAAACGAGCCGAGCCGGATGTGATAATCGAGCAGTTGAAGAAGCTCAGGAACTAGATCGGCAAGGCAACAAAACCATTGCGAGAAGTGCAAAACAGGCGTAATATCCAACTAAACCCTTTCAAAACCACTTCCGACGGAGGTTTTATGAAATTAGCCCTACGCACCACAGCGAATGCAGCCGCATTTCTCGCTCTGCCGCTGCTCGCTCTGACACTCTCGACCATCGACACAAAAGCTCAAGCCAATCGCCAGGTCACCGCCATCGAACGCCGCGTTCAGACAATGGACCAGCAGTCGAAGCAATACGAACTAGACAACATGGGCCGCGACGACAAGAAACCGAAGGTCGACCCGCAACGTACTCGCGAGATCAGAGAGCAGGTAGCCGAAGACTTGAAGAATCTCCAAACCCTTTATAACGACATCGTCGTGAAACTACAAAGCCAGGAAGAGGTTCCCGATTGGTATCCGAGGCACATTCTCGCCAGTGCAAAACAGCTGGCAGTCCGGCTGAAGAAAAACCTCGCGTTTGCGAGACCCACGGATCTGACAGGTTACTCTGCTCCGGAGCTACGGGCGGACACTCAACGGAAGATTCTACGGTCGCTCGCGAGTCTCATCTCAGCCTTGATCACCAATTCGGCATTCGAATCTACTTCCGGATTAAATATTCAGCAGGCAGGAATCGCCTCTATGCAGCTGGACACTTTAATCGCGTTTACGGATCCGATTCGGCGCGAGGAAACCAAGTCTTATCCGTTGAAAATTTCTGACTTACTTTTCTTGTACACAAGAACCGATCCCGAACAAGAGCATGACAGCCTTGATAAGAGAGCTTTGGAAATTGTCCGAACACGATGCGTCGATTTTTTAGACGATGGCACGACATTTTGGTCGCTCCGAACAATTGGAGCTAGCGATGAGTTGATGCGTGAAGTATCTAAGTGCGTTTCGCCTGAACGCCACACCTTCCTTTCCAACCGACGTGCTGGGTTTCCGGCAGCCGAATTGAAGAAACAGGAGATTGTTCTCGTTGACGAATTGATTCGGATTCTCTTTCAGAAGAAAGATTTAGCAAATCGCCGAAGATTTCTTGAAGCCGGTCGCGAGTATCTGCGCAGATGGGAGTTCGATCCCGACGCAAAGGAGTTGGTCGATTGGCTCAAGGCACGTTGGACGGTTGAGGAGGAAAAAATAAAGGTGCTGGAAACGGCAGTAAAAAAGTAGTTCTTTAAAACTCTAAAGCAGGGCTGTTAACGACGCGAAATACCAACAAGCGACACAACCGCATCGAGAATCTCGTTAAAAAGGTCGTTCTGTAGGTCGCCAATGGTTTTCACCACCAGTTTCTCATTCGCCGTAAACAACTTGCCGGGGCGAACGTAACTGTCGATTCTAAGCGAACCTTGCTTGAAACCGGAACTGGTTATCAGAACTGAACGCGGATCGCCGTAGGATTTGCTGGTTATCTGACAGAGAACGAAATCGCCGCGTCCGGCGTTTGAAAGCACAACGGCGGGTCGAAGCTTCGAAGCCGAAAGATCGGAGAACGGAAACGGAACGAGGACTACTGCTCCAACTGTAAGTGTCGCCATGCCTCGTCTTCTTCATCTCTAAGCCAATCTTCAGCAAGCGATTGCTCGCTGAGAAGTGCCGTTTCTGAAACCTTGGGGGTTTCTTCGAGGATAGTTACAAGCGCCCGGCGGGTTTCGGTTAGACTGATCTCCGAAAGCAGCGTTACGCCGCCGTCTTCGGTAATAACTGCTTCGAGCGTTTGGATCATAGCGTAACAAGTATGCGGATTATCCTAATTCATGTAAAGGACAATCCGCATACTCTGTTCTAATCGTCTTCCTCATCCATCGCCAGCAGCGAGGCTGAGGTTACGAGGTCGTCTTCGCCGCATTTTATCAGGGTTACTCCCTGGGCTGAGCGGCCGGTTTCGCGGATCTTGTCGACGCCCAGGCGGATGAGTTTGGCCTGTTGGGTGATGATCATGATCTCGCTGTCGTCCTCGACCGGGAATGCGGCGACAACCTTGCCGGTTTTGTCGGTGGTCTTCATGTTGATCACACCGATGCCGCCGCGTTTGGCGAGGCGGTAGCTGTTGACGGTCGTCTGCTTGCCGAAGCCTTTTTCGGAAACGGACAAGATCTTCTCGTTGCCTTCCTGCGATACCGAGCAGACCGAAACGGCATAATCGCCGGGCCGCAGATTGACACCGCGAACACCGCGGGCAGCACGGCCCATCGGGCGGACGTCGGTTTCCTGGAACCGAACGGCCATGCCGTCGTGAGTCGCAACGAAGATCTGGCGTTTGCCATCGGTGCGGATCACGTCTAGCAGTTCGTCGCCTTCGTCGATGTTGATCGCGTTGATGCCGCCGGCACGGATGTTTTGATATTCGCTGAGCGCGGTCTTCTTGATCACGCCGTTCTTCGTGACCATCGTGAGATAGATCTCCTCGCTGAAGTCGCGAACCGGCATCGTCGCAACCAGTTTTCGCTCGCTGGAGAGTTGGACGAGATTTACCACGTTCTTGCCGCGGGCCGACGTATCGCCCTCAGGAATTTCGTGGACCTTCATCTTCAGCACCTGGCCGTCGTCGGTGAAGATCATCAGATATGCGTGAGTCGAGGCGATAAAGAGATGCTCGACAAAGTCGTCGTTCTTCGCCTTCGCGCCCAAACGGCCCTTGCCGCCGCGGCCCTGTCGGGTGTAGGCAGTAACCGGTGTGCGTTTGATATAACCAGCTTTAGTTACGGTGATCGCAACGTCTTCGTCGGGTATGAGGTCTTCGATGTTCAGTTCCACACCGGCATCGACTATCGTCGTGCGGCGGGCATCGCCGAAAACGCGCTTGACCTCGGTCAATTCGTCGACAATCACCTGACGCAGAACGCTGTCGTTCTGCAGGATGTTTTCCAGTTCGGCTATGTACTTGATGATCTCGGCGTATTCGTCGAGGATCTTTTGACGTTCGAGCGCCGACAGCCTGCGAAGCTGCAAGTCAAGGATCGCCTGAGCCTGAATCTCTGAAAATTCGAGGCTCGGAATCACCTTGTTAAGTTCCTTGAGAAATTGCTCTTTGGTCTTGTCGCCGGTCACGCCGCGCCAGTTCGATATCTCTGTCGCCGTCGACAGCTGAGCGGTCAGCCAGTTCCTGGCTTCATCGACCGAACGCGAGTTCCGGATCAGCGGAATGATGTAATCCAGAGCGTCGATCGCCTTGTTAAGACCTTCCAAGATATGTGCTCTCGCCTGGGCTTTTCGAAGATCGAATTCCGTCCTGCGGCGAACGACCTCGCGGCGAAAATCGACGAACGCCTCGAGCATGTCCTTGAGCGTGAGCAGCTTAGGCTGGCCGTCGACGATCGCGATGTTGATGATGCCGAACGATGCCTGCATCTGCGTGAGCTTGTACAGGTTGTTGAGCACTACCTGCGGAATAGCGTCACGCTTTAGCTCAATGACGATGCGCATTCCCTCGCGGTTCGATTCGTCGCGAACCTCGGAAATGCCCTCGAGTTTTTTCTCGTTGACGAGCTCAGCGATCTTTTCGATCAGGCGAGCCTTATTGACCTGATACGGGATCTCGGTAACGACAACGGCATCCTTGACGCGATCGCCGCGGCCGATCTCGTCGACAACCGCCCGAGCACGCATTTGAATAATGCCGCGGCCCGTGCGATAGGCACGATGGATCTCTTCACGGCCGTAAATAAATCCGGCAGTCGGAAAATCAGGCCCTGGCACGATCTGGATAAGTTCATCGACCGTGATCGAAGGATTCTGGATGAGTGCTATTGTGGCGTCGAGAATTTCCGTCAGGTTATGCGGCGGAATTTTCGTCGCCATACCGACCGCGATGCCTTCGGAACCGTTGACGAGCAGAAGCGGGATCTTCGTGGGCAGAACCTTTGGCTCCGACAACGATTCGTCGTAGTTAGGCTGAAAATCGACGGTCTCTTTCTCAATATCGTCGAGAACTTCGTTGGCGATCTTCGCGAGGCGAACTTCGGTATATCGCATCGCCGCCGGGTTATCACCGTCGATCGAACCGAAATTGCCCTGGCCGTCTACCAGCGGATAACGCAGCGAGAAGTCCTGCGCCATGCGCACGACGGTATCGTAAACGGCGGTATCGCCGTGCGGATGATATTTGCCGATAGTGTCGCCGACCACACGGGCTGATTTTTTGTATGGCTTGTTATAAGTATTGCCGAGCTCGTTCATCGCCCAAAGCACCCGACGATGAACCGGCTTCAATCCATCACGAACATCGGGCAAAGCGCGGCCGATGATGACGGACATAGCGTAGTCGAGATACGACCGGCGCATCTCGTCTTCGATGTTAATTTGATTGCGTTCTAAAAGTGAATCCATGGATTATTTTCGGATAACAGGAAAGGCCGCCTCACTCTGGTTTTCTGGAAACTGTCGCGGCTTGTTTGTTTCTATATTTTACAGGCAAAAAGCCTGGTTAGCAACCGATCGAACTCCCATATCAATTGGTCGAAACCGTGATTTTTACGAAGCCGAATGTACACATCGCCCTCAGATACAATTACGCCCGTTGATCATGCGCCGCCGCAGCCGTTCGCCGTCAAAGAGAACCGCCGCATTCAGCGCATTTCGCTCCCGTTGCCGGTTCGTGTTGAAATGAAGATCGACGCCGAAAACAGCATCAACGAGATAACACGCTTGAGCGATGTGTCGGCTTTCGGAGCCGGTTTTGTAACGAAGAAGCCTCTCAAACGCGGCCGCCTTGTACTGCTGACGATCCCGATGCCCAGGCAGCTTCGATCGTACGATTTTGGGGATACCCAATACAGGATATGGGCCTTGGTCAGGCGTTGTATTTCGATGGGCCGGAGCATTGAAAAGCCTGAATACTCCGTCGGCGTCGGCTTCATAGGCAAAACGCCGCCCGATTCGTATATCGCCAATCCCGCCGGCCTCTACGACATCACCCATCGGGACGAGAATGGAAACGGATTCTGGCACATTGGCCCCGCGGATCTGTATGCCGATGATGAATCTCTGCCGACCGAGGTCCGAAAACAAACGCGCTTCTCGATCCCCGAAAGCCTCCGCATCGAGCGAACCGACGCCAACGGGAACGTGGTCGAATCTGAAAATACGGTCACTGAAAACATCTCCCTTGGCGGTGCTGCCGTGTTTACTTCGATGAATGCCGAACCCGGAACATTTTTACGTGTTTCGAGCGACCGATTTAGTGTTACAATACTTTCGGTAGTGCGCGGTTCACGCGTTGGACAAGACGGCATCACAAGGCTTCATATCGAGTTTATCGACCGTCTCTTCCCGCTCGAAGGTATTGGTTAAACCGCCTGCACCTCCCGCATTTCACGCCCCTTTACTTGCTCATCTCATGAGTCCTGATAATATTCAAGTTAAAACTGCGCCGGAGAGTCGTCGGGTGGATAGAGCTGATTCGGAATTAAAAACTATCGTTCAAGTAAAAGATGGCAATGGTGAAACCTGGAAAGAGGTAACCAAAGTCACGACCGTCTCGCGAAACGGGGCCGGTTTCAGCCTTCCGCGTCCGGTCACCGTTGGTCGGCTGCTGACCTTGGTGATGCCGCTCGACCCTGAACTGCGAGCCTACGACGAAGACAAGGAAGTCTATCCGGTGCTCGGGCTTGTCCAATATTGCAACCAAGGCAAAGTAAACGGCGAAACCGTTTACCATGTCGGCGTCGGGTTTGTCGGCAAGAATGTTCCGGAGAGCTTTAAGGCCGATCCGACTCAGAGCTACCGCATCAGCGGAATGCGTAAAGATGGCCTATGGGAGATCACCGAGGCTGAATCGCAGTTCAAGAATCGTAAGACCCCGCGATATTGGATCTCGCTGCCTGTTACGATCTCGCTCTTGCAAAGGGCCGAACAATCGGGGGCTCGTGAGGAAACGTTCACGAAAAACATAAGCGGCGGCGGCGTTTCGGTTGCGTGCTCATTGGTAGCCGCGGTTGGCGACAAGGTCAAGTTTGCGTGCAAGGAGATCGACTTTTACGCCGTAGCCTTGGTCAGGAATCGCAAAGTGGGCAATAACGAAAGCCCCACGCTGCATCTCCAGTTTATCGATGCGGAACTGCCTGTCGAAAAGGTCATCGCTGCCAAAACCGTTCGGACAGACAGCTAGCCATCATTTTTTAGCTCGAAGTGAAAGCGAGTTCCAGCATCCACTATCCCGCGCAGTTCGTAATGGACATTTTGCGCGGCATCGGATACGCGATCAGCAAGACATTCTGGTTTATCCGCTACGAAGGCCGCGAGAATATTCCTCCTAACGATTCGCCTCCGTTCCTGATCGTTGCCAATCACCAAACTTACATCGATCCAGTTTGGATCTGTCTGCCGCTCAGGCGGCGCGTCCGATATATGGCCGTGGGCGATGCATTTAATTGGCCTTTCATCGGAAAAGTTATACGTTATCTTGGTGCATTTCCCGTTACAACGAGCGCTTCAGGAACCATGAGTGCGATGAAGGAGTCGCTCAGATCGCTCCGTGATGGAGCCGTTTTGGTTGTATTTCCGGAAGGTGCCCGCGAATTTGCGGACGGCGAATTCCTCGAATTCAAAACCGGTGCCGTAAAGATCGCGGCTCAAGCCAAGGTTCCGCTTCTGCCGGTCACCATTACCGGAGCCCATCGCATTTGGCCGCGGAATCAAAAATATCCAAGGCTTTTTCGTCGCGTGACCATCACCTATCACCCTCTAATTCCGTTAGCCGACCGAGTTTCGGACGAACAAATCGAAAATATCACCGAAAGCGTTCGCCAGGTAATTGAAGACGAAGGCACTAGTTCTTAGGCGGTTGTGGCGGAGTCGGTTGCGGTCTTGGCGTCATATTTGGCCGCAACTGTGGGTTGTTTCGCAAAACACGCATCAGCTTCTGTCGCTGCATGGGGGTCAGCTTGCTCATGTCAACCCCCGGAAATGGCGGCAGCGGCCTTCCGTCCGGCCCTTTAGGTTCAAAACCAGCCGGCGGCTTTACCGGATTCACCCTGACAGTTCGGACCTGGCCGTTCTCGTCGCGTTCGGTAAAGACAACACCGCCTCGAGGAATATCGGGATCGTCAACCGTAATGTCGGTCACTTCGCCCAGATTCTTGTCCGTGGCCGGTGTAGTTGACGTAGTCGCTTTTGTCTCCGGCTTCGCGGCGGTCAACTGCTTATCAGCTTCCGCACGATTGTTGTCGATCACATCACGTGCCGTGTTAGCTTCCGCTGTACTACCGAGTTCAGAAGCCGAAACTGCATTCGCCGCATTCGATGGCTGCTGAGCCAATGCGTTATCCGCAGTCGATGATGTAGACGTTGTGGTCACTGGAGGTTCCGCGGGCTTTTCGGTTTCGCTCGCAACACCAAAGACCGACGGCCTAACGAAATATACTCCCGCTAAAGCAGCGACCCCGAGCAGCAACACCATAGCGGCGCCAGCCGCGACGCCGAAACTACGTCCACGTGGTGGAGCAGCAGTCGAAGAACCCGCGATCGACGTATCGCCGGAAGCCGGTACGGCCGAACGCACCGAGGTCATTTCCGAGATATTCGCCGGCAGCACTTCGGTCTTAGCGTTCGAAGAACTTAAATTCGCGTTCGTTCCCTCCGGCATTAACCGGGTCGGTTGAGCAAAAACTCTCGGATCGGTTATGTTCGTCGAGAAAGTCGCCGATTCGGCGAGATAAGCGTACTTTTCGCTTTCACGCAGCATTTGCCGCATCTCCGCGGCTGTCGCGGGCCGCTCAGCGGCGTTCAGATCCATCGCCTTCTGCAACACGCCGGCAACGCCACGCGGCACTTCCGGATTCAAGGCGCTCGCCGGAACAAGCGGGTCAGGCTTCTGGCTGAGAACGCTCATCGCTCTCGTCAAAGCATCTTCGGGCGGAACTCTCGTCAATAAATGATAAAGCGTAGCCGCAAGCGAATATAGATCGCTTCGCGGATCTGTGCCTGTGCCCTGGATCTGTTCGAGCGAAGCGTAGTTTCGCGAGTATCCAAAAATGCTCTTCGCCGCGGTCTGATGCCCGGCGTCGGTCGGATTCCCCTTCGCCAGGCCGAAATCGAGCAGGATCATCTCGCCGCGTGAATTGAGCTTCAGGTTTTGCGGTTTGATATCGCGGTGGATCACCGGCAGTTCCTGGGTATGCAGGTAATCAAGCGCATCGAGCAGTTGATCGGCCCATTTCATTACCTGTTCGACGGTGAATTTGAGGCTCGTATTCTCGAGCATCGCAGCCACGTCGTCGCCCGGAATGTACTCCATCACGAGGAACATCCCATCGTTTTCCTCGAAATGATCACTCACACGCGGCAGGGCGGCGTGCTTCAGGCTGTTGAGCAGGCGAGCCTCGCGTTCGATCGCTTTGCGGAAATTATCGTCCATGCAAAGCGTTTCCTTGATCGCGACCGTCGAGCCAAAACGCGAATCGGTCGCGACATAGACCGCTCCCATTCCGCCCTGCCCGATCTGCTTATCGATCTTGTAACGCTGCTGAAGTGTTGTTCCGGTCTCGATCATCGTTCTTGGGGCCTCGTTCGCTTCGTGGTTACGACTATCTTACTACATAAACGTCGCGATAATTTAAGTTTAAGACGCGTATCTGACGTGCGCGGTTACCTCGCCGCGTCTGTCCCGCGAATTCCGCGCAAAAACTTTTCTTTGTGTTTCTTGGCGGAATTTTGCAACTACTTTTCAATTCAATAGATCGGACACCAATTAAAGTCTGTGCCTATCCGAAAAAGGCGAACTCGTTGCCCGAGCCCGCCTTATATCTTACGTGGATGCCTGCTTTTTGTTCTCAGTTGTAAGCATTCGCACCGACTCTCGGTAAATTGTACACGTCAGCCAGGCTGTTGAGTTCGAATCGGACGCGAGCCCAATTAGCCTCGGTCGCGGCACCGAAATTGTAGTTCCGCATGTTGCGGTCGATATCCGACGCGATTTTCAGGCAGTTGCGGACTTCGTCCTTATTCTCGACCCACGCATCGCGGCGATCGAATTCGCGACGAAGCTCGTCGGTCGCTTTTTCGAGGTCCTTCGCACGTTTGTTCAGCCAATCCTCACGGCTCGAGCCGTCCAGGCGGCTGCGGTCGAGGGCCTTGTCATAGTTCTTTACAAAATTATCGACACGGGTCTCGACACGATTCACGATCGCATTCACCTGTGCCTTACTTAGGTTTCGCCCGCGAACTTCGCGTTTTCCTTGAGCACTCGCCCCCGCAACCACGATCAAAACTGCCGAAAATCCAACCAAAAAGCTAAAAATACCTTTACGCATAAATCCATTCTCCCTTGTCAAAATAAATAAACCTCACGAACGATCAAGTTCGTGAGGCTTCAGACGCATAGAGTTTGAGAAAAGTCTAAAAAAGTCAGAACCGCCTGCGTGAGCGGGAGGCCAGGTCGATTTCAGCGAGTCTTTGTTACGGTGCAGTAGATTGCCGCCCGCTCACGCAGGCGGTTCTGACACGATCCATTTTTCGGTCATATCGCACCAGATGACCAAACCCCGCCATTCGCCGAATTTTTTGTAGTGCTTCTCTATCTTCTTATCGGGGCACTTCTTTTCGTTATTGTGATTTTTGTAGAACTGCGAACGGAGCCATGAATCTAGGGCGAGGCCGTCGTAGCGGCCTACTAGTTTCAAAAGGTTCTCGGCAGCGTAATCGCCTACGCCTTTGACCTTTTTCATTTCTTTTTTCAGTTCGGGCGTGGGCAGGTCGCTAGTGAGCCACGATTCGGGGTCGAGTTCGCCGTTCGCAACGCGTTCGGCAAGCTCGATGAAATAGGGCGAGCGATAACCGGCACGGATCTCGTTTCGGTAAAAGTCCTCAGGCATTGCGGCCATCGCGGAAGGCGTCGGAAACGCCTTCATGTGCACAAGCCCGCGCGTGACCAAGGGCGATTCGGACGCGTTGGATGATTCGCCCTTGCTAACGCGCGGGCTTTTGCATTGAGACCCGAGTTTCTCGACCAGGTTATTCACCATGATCTTCGTCAACGCCCATGAGCAATTCGTGGTGCAGATCGTTTTAACAAGGTCTTCCCATACCGTCGGCGAGCGGAGCAGGCGGCCAGCCTTGTTTTCGGCGACCCATGTGAGGCGTTCGTGGCCATCGACCGCCGAATAGAACCCGCTGAGATCGTCATCGAGCCGAAGGATGTGCCGCGTATCACGGACGACCTTTGCCGTATCAAAACCGTCGCTGAAAAACTCGACCAGAACCTTTCCGGGATCTGCGGAGATCACCGCGGGAAGAGCTTCGAATTTTGGATCGCAAAAAACGTAAGTCAGCCGCCAATTCTCAGTGTCCAAACTAAACGGGGAGAGCTCGGACCAGCCGTGCGAATAGACTGTCGATCGAAAATCGAAATCCTCGGGAGCATCGATAAATACTGTATTTTCCATACTTTCGCACGAGCGGCCGCTCGCAGCCTTTGCATTTCTTTACATTTGTTCGGCCATCGAAGTATATTTTACGTCTAAGCATGTGACAAGGAACTTGTAGCGGTTGTTTTTCCGGTCAAATTGACTCTTGTTTTCTGTTGGTCATTATAGTAGATTAGCAGTGTAAAACATTTTTGTACGGGCACCTTTTGGGTGCTCATCAGGCAAAGTTTCTATCCGACATTTCGTTTCAGTTTTTGCAGGTCCTTAAAGGAGGGGTTTATGGGTAGCAGAATATCGCGACGGTTCTGGCGAATTTTGACATCTGTTGTCTTGGTTTCGCTGACGTCCATTGCCGTGATCGGGCAGGATCCGGATCCGAATTCACCGACGCCGGTGCTTTTGAGCGAGCGTGATTCGACGCGGGCTCTGGCCGGAGAAGCAGGCAAGATCCGTGGGGTCAAAGATCTTACGAGGGCCGTTGCACCGGCGTTTCAGCTCGGTGATACGGTCGACATCTTCGTCACCAATCTCGACCTGATGGAAGGCGAAGGCGCGAATGCTTTTCGCGTTTACGCTCTCGACAAGGTCGGGCATCAGTTTCGCTTCCCTGTCGTAGCTCTTGCGGAGGTTCCGGATTCCGATGGGGTTTACCGTGCTACGATCGCGCTAAAAGATGAGATCGGCTTCTGGGATCGCCCGGAAGGTGACGGCGACGTGCTCATATACCTGACATGGCGCGGCCTCGCCAGTAATGTGGTGAAACTAGGCATCGGCAAGATCGGCGGCGATATCAAGGAAGATCCTTCGGCCCGCCCAACCCCTTTCGGAACGAAATTCCCGAAGAATGCCAACCGCCAGGAAGAGATCAACGCCGTCGGCTACCGCTGGCGCGGCGACGCCCACCGCTTCATGCAGCAAGCGGCCTTCGGCCCGAACCTCACGTTGGACAACAAACTTCGCCGCGTAGGACTTCGCTCGTGGATCAACGAGCAGTTCGCGATTCCGTACCCATCGGCGACCAACCCTTATCCAAACAACCCGCTCCAGCCGGTAAATGCGGTCGCAAGCTGCGACGGCAGTGGAACCGATGATGTGCCGGCGACGTGTTTTCGAGATAGTTACACGCAATACCAGCCGCAAACCTGGTTCTTCAAAGAGGCATTCTACGGAGAGCCGCAATTGAAACATAGAGTCTCATGGGCACTTGGGCAGATCTGGGTGACTTCTGGAAATGATATCCAGCAGGGGCGCCACATGATCGAATGGCACAAGGTGCTTTCGAAGCACGCTTTCGGCAACTATCGCGATCTCATGAAAGAGATGACGCTCAATCCGACGATGGGCGAATACCTCAATATGCGAGAAAGCACGAGAACGGCTCCAAATGAGAACTACGCTCGCGAAGTCGCTCAGCTTTTCTCAATTGGATTATTCATGCTGAATCAGGACGGAACACTTCAGCGGGATGCTCAGTTGAATCCTATTCCGACTTACACCCAGGATGAGATCAATGCATTAACCCGCGTCTTTACGGGCTGGTCATTCTGCTCGGTCGCTGCGAACTGTCCTAATGCTGTCGCTGGCACGGTAAATTTTATTGACCCCATGCTGCTCAATCCCGGAATAACTAATGCGGTTCAAAATCGGCACGATATCGGAGCGAAAACGCTCTTTACGTATCCTGGATCGACTGCGACGCAAACCATAGCCGCCTGTCCGCCAACCGGCACCGGCGCGTGCGGAATTACCTGCCCAACAACCGGAACTGCAAATTGTACTCTCCAAAGCGGTTTCACGAGTGCTCAGGCTTTAGCGGCAACCCTGACTTACGCAAATAACTCGCTTGATCGGGCGATCGACAACCTGTTCAATCATCCGAACGTCGGCCCGTTCGTTGGTAAGATACTGATCCAGCATATGGTCACTAGCGATCCTTCGCCGGCCTACGTGTCGCGAGTTGCTGCTGCTTTTAACAATAACGGCCAAGGCGTTCGCGGAGATATGAAAGCCGTGATCCGGGCGATACTGCTCGATCCGGAAGCTCGGGGTGACGTGAAGACGGATCCAAATTTCGGAAAGCTGCGCGAACCGGTTCAGCTGATGACGAATTTTGCGCGAACCTTCAATGTAAGGGGTGCAAACGGAACAGGACTGAGCGACGGCAGCGTCAGCGGCGCGCGAACGTGCGGCCGGCCGCAGTTTAACGGAATGGCCCAATTGCCGTTCATGTCACCGACGGTGTTTAACTTTTATCCGCCCGATTATGGCATTCCCGGAACGACGATGATCGGCCCTGAATTTGCTATATACACGACCGGCACCGCTGTCGCGAGAGCGTCGTTTATCAATCAGATGACCTTTGCGACCAATGGAGGTACGGCTCCAACGACAACACCAACGACGGCGTATGCCATGCCAGTTCCGGTATCGAATCCTGACTGTCCTAATGGCACCTCATTCGACTTTGCCGATCTCGTGGCCCTTTCTCAGGCAGATACGACCGGCGGGCAGATGGTGGATGAATTGAACCGGAAGATGCTCGGCGGAAATATGTCTTCGACAATGAGGACGACGGTCATGAACGCCTTAACGTCCTACGCGGGCACAACGGCCTTGACGCACGAAAGCCGCGTTAGACAGGCGATCTACTTAATCGCGACCTCGTCGCAGTACCAAGTCCAGAGGTGATAAAAATGAAAGAATCAAGACGAGAATTTTTGAAACAGTCGTGCTGCGGTGCCCTTGGCATGGCGGCGATGGCTACACAGATGCATCACTTCGGGACGATCTCGGCTTACGCCCAAAAGGCGATAGACGACAAGCGTGGCGAAGGCGGTGCGAATTATCGTGCTCTAGTGATGCTCTATTTCGACGGCGGTAACGACTCGAACAACATGTTCATCCCGGTCCATAATGATTCGCAGGTCAGCAACTATGCTGCCTACGTAGCCGCCCGCGGACAGCAGCCGTTCAATGGCAATCCCGGTTCGAGCTTCGAACTCGGTTTTACCCAGGCCCAGCTGCAGAACACCAATTTCAATGTTCCACGCCTCGGGAATCTTACGTACGCCATGCATCCGTCTTTCGGGCCGGGCGTGACTGGGGCAATAAATAACGGCATCTACGAATTGTACGGACAAGGCAAGCTTGCGATCGTCGCAAATGTGGGCACGCTGGTACGTCCCCTTTCGAAAGGAACTACTTATAATTCAACTCCGAAACCGTATCAGATCGGTTCGCATTCCGACCAGAAGACGCAGTTCCAGACCAGCGTGTCGCACACCCAGTCTTTCACCGGCTGGGGCGGACGGGTATCGGATAGGCTCACGACCGTACATAACCCGAATGGACTAGTGCCAATGATCACATCGATCGCCGGTGCACAGCTTTTTACGGCGGGTCAAACGACCCTGCCGCTCGCGATCGGAGATTCGAATACTAACCTCAACGCCGTATTGAACCCGGCCGGCTTCGGAACGACGCCAACGGGTGCGAATCTGGCACGGCGAAACGCATTCGATGCCCTTCGTCAGCAGGACTTGAACTCGAATTACGTAGCAGCGGCCAGCCACGTAACCGATCTGGCGATGACCGCCAACTCGGCATTACAAGTAACGCAGGATACGACGGTGCCATTTCCCAATACAGGTGTCGGCCGGCAACTTCGTCAGGTGGCCCGTCTGATCAAGGAACGTAACGACCTAAATATCAATCGCCAGATATTCTACGTTCAGATCGGCGGCTTCGACACTCACACCGGAGAACTGAGCGAAACAAACGGACAGAATGCTCGTCTGAGAGAGGTCAGTCAGGCTATGCGATCGTTTTACGAAGAAATGGTCGTTCAGGGTGTTTCGAATGATGTGACGTTGTTCACAATGTCCGAATTCGGCCGCACTCTCAATCCCGCCGGCTCTGGCATTAACGTAGGCACGGACCACGGCTGGGGAAGCCACATGATGGTCATGGGCGGAGCCGTTGCTGGTGGCAATGTTTACGGCAGCAAACGCCCGAACGGGACCGGAGACTATTTCCCGACGCTGTTGATGGGCAACAACCCGGCGGCCTTCGATGATGCCGATACCGGAGCAACGGGCCGCGGACGTTGGATACCAACCACCTCCGTAGACCAGTATGCGGCCCAATTGGCTCGTTGGTTTGGTTTGCCACAGGATTCGACAACGCTGAACGCGGTATTCCCGAATCTTCAATTCTTCCCGGGAACACACTCGCAACTCGGTTTCCTCCCGTAGTTATGCTTTGGGTGGCATATTTTACAGGCGGGCTCGCAAGGGCCCGCCTTTTTTGTTCGAGGTATTTTTGAACTTTCGACGGATTGCTCCTAAACTTTCTATCAACCGTGAACCTTCCGAATTACATTACCGTCGGCCGCATCGTAGTTGTTCCGCTGCTCGTCGTCGTGCTGCTGACTCCGGTTGCCGAGCGGTGGTTTGGGATGAGCGGTTATGCACTGGCCATCATCCTGTTCATCATCGCCGCGGTTTCCGACATCGTCGACGGCCAGCTCGCACGGCGGCGAAAACAGGTCTCAACGCTGGGCAAGTTCCTCGATCCTGTCGCCGACAAACTGCTGATCTCCGCCGCTTTGATCGTCCTGGTCGAAAAACACCTCGCTCCGTCTTGGGCCGTGGTCGTGATACTCGGGCGCGAGTTCATTATCACGGGCCTACGCAGCGTCGCCGCAAACGAAGGCATCGTCATCCAGGCTCAAGGAATGGGCAAGCTAAAAATGTGGGCCCAGTGCGTCGCCGTTGTAGCCCTGCTCGTCGCAGCCGCAAACGGCACTCCGCCCGTTTCAAACTTCGGGCTCGAATATCCCGCCGCCTTCTGGCAGGTACCTGAGGTTCAGACAGCTTTCTCTAATCTCCTGCAATTCACGATAAATCAAAACGACTGGAAAGTATTTGGCTACCTGGTCGGCCGCGGTGCTCTTTGGGTGGCGGTAATAACGGCCATTTGGTCGATGTATGGATACTTCGCCTATTTCATTCGAGAGCGCTCTAGGTCCGAGCGCGATTGAGCCTTCTCGAACGAACTAAGGTTCAAGAAGGCTCAAGAGTTTGATATTGGTTGAAAACTACTGAATTTCTACCCAATCGCCGGTGTGAACTTCCTGCCCAGTCCGGGTTATCACGATCGTTGCTGTTCGTTCCTTCACATTGAGAACCACGGCTTCCGCTACGACTTTTCTCAGGTTGCTCGGACGATCCTTTCGCACATCGGCCGTTCGAACTTCGCGGCCCTGGGCTTTGTCGCCAGTCTTTCGCGATGACTGATTCGAAAACTTCCCGCCTTTGTAGGTTTCGCCTTCAAACCCATAGTCCCGCGAACTAACTGATTCCCGATCCGGGTTGAGGAAGAGATTTCCCTTCTCGATCGGCCGAAAGATGGTCATCTTATCACCGATCCGTACATTGTCGTCCGCTCCGAGATCGACATAAGCGATCTGGTCGCGGGTCAACATCTCCTGGCTGTCGCGGCCCATGACAACACGTCCCATTGCCTTTCCGCTCGGATCCATAAAGCGGTTCAGCGGAGCATTCGCAGCACCCGCCGCCGGGCTCTGCCGGAGCGGAACGAGTTCGACAAGATCACCGAGCAGCAACGTGTCACACGAGGTTTTGATCTTAACGACTGAGACTTCCCGCTTTACGTTCACCACTTCAACGGCACCGACTTCTTGAACGTAGAACCCAAGCTCTTTCTTTGACCACTTGCTCTTCAGTTCGCCTCGTGGCCGAATAACAGCAAAAACGTCTCCAACGTTCACGCCTTTGTCCGTGCCCATGTTGATAAAGAGATGATCGTTCTGAGCATAGGTAAAGCGGTCCGACTCGTCCGCCCCGCCGATGATCTTGTTCGCCGTGCTGATCGAATTCGACTGAATGTACCCGGCGCAATAAAGATTGTTGCGCCCGGCCACAGCCTGTGCCGGCTTCGGTTTATCGCTCAGCGTAACCTGAACCGGGTCAGGTTGCGCAATAGCAGCCGTGAAGCAGCCAGCGACCAAAAAAGTAAACAACAACAGGCGGGACAGGGATGATGATTGAAAATTCACGATTTTCTCCTTACTCGTTTCGTATGATTTTTCGCCGTGAGAACTATCCGAACAGGACCCGGACACGAACGGCATTGTGAAGCGAAAGGCAATTTGCCTTCATTATTATAGTCCGGTGATCAATCAATGGTCAACAAGTTTTTGCATCCTTTAACAACTCTGACTTAGCAGCTTGAACACCGCCAATTTAGCTGCCCATTTATTTGCCGTCCCCCCACCAATTTGCTAATATCTCCGTTCGCGGCCCAAACCGCGAACCTCACCATTAGCCGGTGTAGCTCAGTTGGTAGAGCAGTTGATTTGTAATCATCAGGTCGGGGGTTCAAGTCCCTTCACCGGCTCCATTTAACCTCATCATTTACAACACTTTGCAGCGAGAGATAGCTTTCATTAACCCAGGTCGCTATCGTTTAGAACTAAATTTAGAACTAAACCGAGGCTCTTTTGGAGGTTAGTTGCAGCACTGAGAGGTTCACAATTATTTGGTGGCGTGAAGGCCACCTATAGTAATGTTTTTCGACCAAAACCTACCAGGAAACTATCTGAGTAAGGCTTTCTATTAACAGGCTGTCCCTGTTTCGTTGAGGAGCGGCAGGCTGCGGTGCTCGATTTCGCGTTAGTTTGGCGTCGTCGGTGTCGAGCTTGGGATGATGTCAAGTATGTCGACGACGCGGAAGGTTTCTCCGAGCCGACAAAGAACATTTCGGAAATGTGCTCGAACCGGGTGGTAGATACGACAGTGCAGAAGTCGTGGAAACCCACATCGTTCCTTCCCGATCCGTAAAAATTGTCTTGACCGAGCCGGGCTGGAAATTCGAGTCAGTGCCTATATCATCCCATCCGAAACCATTGAATCGTACAAGTCCATTTCCTGTGCCGCCCCATATGGCACCATCGGACGTTTGACCGAAACAATTAACATGGGATTTAGGTAACTCTTCGGGGCGACTGAAAACTCTTAGTGCTCCGTCCTTCAGAAATCCTAGCCCAGACGGACGGAAGGAAATCCACAATCCTCCATCCTGTGTCGCCATCAGAGCGTAGATGTTGTTTGATGGCAACTTTGATCCGTCCGCGAGCTGATACTGCTCAAATGTCACGCCGTCGAAACGAAAAAGTCCAACTGCAGATCCGATCCAGAGGTACCCATCCTGTGTCTGTGCGAACGCACTTACTTGGCTTGGTGCACCGTCCTTAGCAGTCCAAGCGGTGTGATGAAACTGAGAAATCGTTCGGTTCCGATCTAGGGCGAACGCTGCGGAAGCGACAAGACATAAAAGAAGTGCTGCTAAGCCAATACAAGCTGAATGCGTCGTGAAGACGCTCCTACCAAGAGTTCCGTCCTTCCCCCGATTATTGGTGAATTGCGAATCCTTTCTCATGTGAGTGCTATCACCTTGATCGATTTTTAAAGTACATGCAACATGCCACAGCTATATAGAGTTACTAAAACTTAGTCTAACCCTCATCAGGGCAAAGAACATCACCTCGAAGATGTATCGGTAAGTACCAACTTATGGTTACTTCGTCAGTTCGGGCCGATTACGAGCGGGATTTATGTAGATGTTCCCAATCGTATTTGACGATTTTGGAGGAGGTGCCGACCTGCCTTATCACGGGGGCGTTATGCGAGCCTATACGGAGGTGCCAAAAAACCCTCCACAACGGGCTCAAAAATAGCGAGGATTCTGTGGAATTCATTTTGCGAAAATTTGAGTATCAAAAAACTACAGTTTTCTGACGGATAATTTCACATGCGACCTGACGTAATTGGGGCTGTGGGATACTTCCAGCTAGAATCCCCGCAGCTCTTTTAGCCTCACGAGTCGTTTTTCAGCTATAAGGGTTCTCGGATTGAGCGAACCTTGTGATCTTCTTAGCGATTCGATGCTTTCGTTCAGCAGCACCTCAGCCGGCGCAAAGTCCCGTTTTTCCGTAAGGCACTCGCCGAGGGCACTTTTCGCCAACGCGGTTAGGAAATGCCCCTCAGGCATGTTTTCCGAGCGAATCTTTAGAGCCTCCCGCAGCTCCTTTTCACCTTCCTCAGTCCGATTTGTCTTTACAAAGATCGATCCCAGGATGATCAATGCTGAAGGATAGTTAATGTATTGTGAGTTTGTCCCGGACCGGTATATTTCCAGAGCTTCTTTAACTCGCCGCTCAGCCTCAACGTACTTGCCCTGTAAATAAAGAGTCTGAGCCTGCAGCCTAATGTTATCGCCAATCGGTAAATAATTCGGGGCGTAGAATTTTCGGTACATTTCTTCGGCCCCGGCTAGGTGACCCATTGCTTCGTCGTAACGGCCCAGCTCCATCAACATACTTCCAAGGAAAGTGTGGGCGTTGCATAACTCGGTAGCTTCGCGTTCGCCTTTCGCCTGGATCAGCTCGAGGTTATCTCTCGCGATACGCTCCGCCTCGTCGAACTTTCCCTGATCGGCCAATGTAAGCGCCAGGATCGTGCTCGAATAATTTATGTTATTTGTTTGCGGAAGCCGTGGTACAAGTTCAATGGCCTCTCGGATCAAGCTTTCAGCCTCCACCGAATCGCCCTGTGCCCGTCGAAGGATGGAAAAGGTGTAGAGGGAAGAATAGAGCAGGTCGGGCGCGATGCGGCCAACCGCCACTTCCCGTCGAAAGATCGCGATCCTTTGTCGATAGAATTCGGCTGCTTTTTCGTGATCTCCCCGTGATGACCAAAGATCGGCCAAGGCTACCATAGTGTAGAGGGTTTCGGGTGAGCTTTCGCCGTAAAATGCGGTCTGGGCGGCAAGGGCAGCGGTTAAATTGCGTTCTGCGAGTTCATACTCTCCTTGAGCCAGCAAGCTCACCCCAACAACCTGCCGTAACTTCGCTTTAACTTCGGGTTCGGCGGCAAGGTCATCCGTCTCGAGTTTTTGCGACGCTCCTCGAAGCAGATCCTTTACAGTCGTATCACGCCCTTCCGTGCGCGATGCGTTGGCCTCGGGGTTTGCGGCGACAAGCAGATCCTGGAGGAATGAATTTATCGCCGTCGCCTTATCACGTTCAACCCGAGCGAGCTGGGCTTGGCGGAGGCTAATTACGACCGCCGCGATCAATGTGAATAAGATCGCCGCGACCGCCGCAGTCCCGACTCGATGCCGACGCAGAAACTTCGACGCACGATATCCGAAACTTTGCGGCCGGGCAGAAACCGGGCGTCCATCGAGAAATCGTCCAATGTCATCTGCAAACTCCTGAACAGATGCATACCGCTCCTCAGGCACCTTCCGAAGGGCCATTAGGACGATGTTGTCCAGGTCACCCTTTAGTTTAGCGGGAGCACCCTTTACCGAACTGGGTGCTGACGCTTCTCCTTCGGTGATGGCCGAAACAACATCGGCCAAGGCTCGTCCTTCTGTTTTGAAGGGAAGTTCCCCGGTAAGCAGTTCATACAAGACCACGCCCAGCGAATAGACATCCGAAGCCGTAGTTATCGGCTCGTCCAGCAGTTGTTCCGGACTGGCATAAGACGGGGTTAACGCACGAAACGCGGTTTTCGTGCTTCCCGGATCGAGATCGTGTTCCTTAAGGATCTTTGCAAGGCCGAAATCAAGCAGTTTTGGTTCGCCATCAGCGGCTACGAGTATGTTTCCGGGCTTGATATCGCGATGTACGACCAAATTTCTGTGGGCATAATTAACGGCGTTACATACCTTTAGAAATACCGAAAGTTTCCCTTCGATCGACATGCTGGCCGTCCGAACGAAATCGTTGATCGGTTGCCCTTCGACGTACTCCATTGCCAGGAATGGTTCGCCCTGACTCGAGACTCCGCCGTCGAGCAGCTTCGCGATGTTAGGATGATTAAGCGAGGCGAGTATCTGGCGCTCGACCCGGAACCTCTCGATCATCCGGCTGTCTGCGATCGAATCCCTAACGATCTTGAGCGCAACTTCGTGCTCGAATTCCCCGTCTGTTCGTTCGGCGAGATAAACAGCCCCCATACCACCATGGCCAATTTCCCGAACAACTCTGTAATTGCCAAAAAGCTTGCCCGAAACGGGGTCACTGCCGATCAAAACAGCGGCGTATTCAGAAATATCTTCATTAAGAAATTTCTCAGCTGTCTTATCAAAACTGATCAGCGATATTATCTCGTCTTTGAGAAGCTGATCACCGCCGCAGAATTCTTCGATCCATAAAAGACGCTCGTCTTCGGGAACGTCTTCGATAGCGGCGATCGCCTCCTCGATTCGATTCATATCACGCATTCACAAGGTTTGATCTGATAATTCCCTCAGGAGCCAGAGTTTCGCAAACTTCCAGTCCCGACGCACGGTCTTTTCGCTTACTCCGAGAGCCAATGCGGTCTCGGCCTCACTCATACCGCCAAAAAACCGCATCTCTACCACTCGACACTTGCGGCCATCTATCTTTTCAAGGGACTCGAGTGCCTCATCCAAATGCAGCATTCTGTCTGCTTTATGCTCGGGAAGCAGATCGATCTCTTCGACGGAGAAACGCTTGATCGATCCGCCTCTTTTCGCGGAATTGTGCTGGCGGGCGTGATCGACCAAAATTTGCCGCATCACGCGTGCCGCAATACCAAAAAAATGGGCTTTGTTTTCCAGATTCAGCGAGTCTTCGCGAACCAGACGAAGGTATGCCTCATGAACTAGAGCAGTCGGCTGCAAAGTGTGATCTGCGCGTTCACGCGCCAAAAATTTCCTGGCACGATCACGGAGATCATTATAGACGATCGGGAAAAGCTGCTCGGCAGCATCGGGATCTCCATTTCGCCACGACGCGAGTATCTCAGTGATCTGTCCGTGATTATCGGGCATACGCGAGCCTAACTGATAATGCAATCGATATCGAACTGTAACATATATGACGTTTAGAGTATTTTCTTCAGGCGGTGTCCGTTTTCCAAGCTCATAATTCGCAACTACCTAATAGAGAGGTAGTTTTTTATGAAGAGCGTTGGTTTATTCGTTGTAGTGTTGTCCGTTGCCGTAGTCGGTTCTGTTTATTTGTATCCCTCATCCAAGGCTGCGTCAAGCCCCGTAGAAAATGCCCTGACGGTCACGCCGGAAGCGTGTATTGCCTCTCCGTCCGGCATGATCGGGTGGTATCCCGGCGACTCAAACGCACGTGACCTTTCCGGTGCGGACAACTTTGGATCGGTTGGCATCGCAACATCGTTTGCTCAAGGTAAAGTCGGGCCGGCATTCCAATTTAACGGCAGCAACACAAGCGAGGTTTTAGTAAACGACTCACCGTCGCTCAAACCTACGAACGGCCTGACGATCGAGACATGGATCAACCCAACGTCCGCAACTGGCGACGTCATGCACAAGGGATGCTTTGGAAGCCTAAATTGCCAGTCCTTTGGCCTTTTGTTCATCCCGGACCGGCAGATCGTGTTTAGAATTGGGAACAATGTAACCCTTGATGGCCTGGGAAGTTCTGTAACGGTTCCGCTCAATACTTATACACACGTAGCGGCCACCTATGACGGGACGATAATGAAGATCTATTTCAATGGGCAAGAAGTTGCGTCAAAAACATCGACTATCGGCACGCTCAATCAGACTGATACGAACCAACTGCATATCGGAAACGGCCCAGTTGGGCCCTTTAGCGGCACGATCGACGAGCTGAGTTTATACAACCGCCCGCTCTCGGCGACAGAAATTCTGAACCTGTTCAACGCCGACACCCTCGGAAAATGTAAACCCGTTATTCCTCCACCCGGAACTGCTTGTACCGCACCCCCGCAAAACATGGTGGGTTGGCTGGCCGGAGACGGAGATGCGAGCGATATTTCGGGCAGCAACAATAACGGAACGGCCGGAGGACAAACCGGTTTTGTGCCGGGGAAGGTGTTGCAGGGCTTTCAATTTAACGGCGTTCCCTCGAGTGCCGTGTCTGTTCCGGACTCACCCTCACTCAAAGCGACAGACGCCCTTACGCTTGACGCATGGGTTAATCCCACCTCGGCTTCAGGAGACATAATGTTCAAGGGGTGTGTGAGTTTTGGGAACTGCCAACCCTATGGGCTTCTCTTTTCTGCTCATACTGCGACAGCGGGTCGCGCCACATTCAGTATCGGGAACGAATCTACATTCGACCGCATAACTACTGGCAGCGCGATCCCGTTCAACACCTTCACGCATATTGCCGGGACGTATGACGGGACGAAAATGCGTATTTACGTAAACGGCATACTAGACAACGCCAAAGCGACGACTATCGGCAACCTGAATCAAAGCAATACTCTTCCGCTGATGATCGGCTTCGGTCCTGTTGGCGCTTTTTCGGGGATCGTGGACGAGGTCGAAATTTTCACGCGTTCGTTATCTTCGACGGAAGTGTTCGATATCTACAACGCCGGAAGCTTCGGGAAATGCAAGACTGTTGTGCCAACGCCGACACCGACGCCCGTACAACTGCCCGACCTGACCATTGCAAAATCGCATTCCGGAAATTTTGTTCAGGGATCCGCTAGCAACATTTACACCGTCATTGTCAGCAACAGCGGCCCCGGAGACAAGGCCACAGGTTCTGCGGTTACCGTGGTAGATAACGCTCCGACGGGTTTAACAGTAACCGCGATGAGCGGAAGCGGATGGACTTGCATCAATTTACCTCAGTGTACGCGAAGTGATGTGCTAGCGGGCTTGACGTCATATCCGCCGATCACTGTCACGGTCTCCGTCGACGCAAACGCCGTATCACCCCGCGTGAACAGCGTTTCCGTTTCAACCAGCGCGACCGAATCGAATACGGCGAATAATGCGGCCACTGATTCAACGATCATCACACCAGCCCCATCGCCGACACCAACTCCGACACCAACTCCGACACCAACTCCGACCCCGACGCCTACTCCAACGCCCACTCCGACACCGCGACCACCCGCGATCTCTGCTTCGCCGGTGAACATCGATCAAGGAGTCTTTGGCATTCAAAGGTTGATCGGGACGGTCAGCGATCCCACGGATCCGCCGAATTCGCTTACCGTCACGATCAACGGCGGAACCTCCGCCAGTCTCAACGGAGTGACGGTGGACCAGATCACAATTTCTCCAACTGGGACGGTTACCGCAAATTTTTCGACGACCGCGTCGGCGTCCGATACTAGCTTTACGCTCCTTGTTCGCAACCTCACCGGGCTAACTGCGACCGCGACACTATCCGTTACGGTCACGGGGGTTTGTCCAGCTTGCAATTACTGGCCCTTGACGACCCAGGTCAACTCGCCGGCCGGAGCCTTGGGTGACAGATTTGGCCGAGCAATCTCGATCGTCGAGGACACAGCGGTCGTTGGAGCCCCGGAATTCGATACAGCTTCGGGCGTTAATTCCGGCGCTGCATTCGTTTATCGACGAACCGAGACAGGTTGGGTCATGGAACAGCGTCTAACCGCCGGCGATGCCGTCGCCGACATGAAATTCGGGGAATCCATCGCCTTTGATGGCGATATGCTTATTGTTGGGAATCCCTCAGCCGAGTCATCGCGAGGTGCAGCGTACGTTTTTCGGAAAACCAGTGGAACATGGAGCCAGATCCAGAAAATTACCGCCTCGGATCGTGCAGCGAACGATCTTTTCGGCTCATCACTAGCTATCAGCGGCAACACCCTCGCGATCGGCGCACCCGGTGACGATACTACCCGCGGATCGGTTTACACGTACACCCGAAGCGGAAACGTTTGGAACATCCTCGAGAAGGTTATCGGTCCGGACAGCGTCGAAGGCGATCGCTTTGGAGTTTCAGTCGCTCTTCACAATCAGACTGGCATCTTTGGCGCCGATGGCGATGACTCCTTTCTTGGCTCGGCATACCTGGTTGCACGAAACGGCAATAGTTGGATACATCTTCAGAAATTCCGCGCGAACGACGGAGCGGTTTTTGAAAGGTTCGGGGCTACGGTGGCGATCAGTGCCGATGCCGCGGTGATCGGGGCTCCGACGGATGATGGCGGTCGGGGCGCAGCCTATGTCTTCCCTAGAACAATGTCCGGGGGATGGCCTGGCCAGCAAAAGATCACAGCTTCGGATCTAACATCGGGAACGGGTTTTGGATCTTCGGTTGCGATATCAGGAACCTCCATCGCTGTGGGCCGACCCAGCGGCAATGGTTCGGCGTATGTTTTCACGCCATGCAGCGATGTGTGGGCGGAAAGGAAGATCCTTACCAACAATAATGCAGCGTCCGGAGACGGGTTTGGCAACGCGCTGGGAATCAGCGATACACGGATCGTCGTCGGAGCTCCGTCCGACGACACGCCGTTAGGCACTGACTCGGGTTCGGTTTCGTTCTTCTCGGATTCGTGCATCGCACCGACCCCATCGCCAACGCCGATCGTAACGCCGACACCGACAGCCACACCCACAGCCACACCAACGGTAACGCCGACCTCAACACCAACGCCTGCTCCGACGCCGACACCGGGCTCAACTATTTCAGCAGATTATGCCGGCGGCCCCGCCGGGATACCGGACAATAACGGGACGGGCGTGGACATGAACCTCACTGTTGGCCAATCGTGCGCGATAGCCGACATCGACTTTAAGTTTAACGGCACGCCGAGTTCCACCGTTCCATCTGCCACAGTAGGTGTGAGTCATCCAAGGGTGGGAGACCTTCGATTTCGACTGATCTCTCCATCGGGAACAAGTGCAACTTTTTTTGATCGTCCGGGTTCGCCTGCGACCACTCTTGGTTGCGAAAGCAATAATCTTTCACAGCTATTGATGGACGACGACGGCGGCTTTCAGGCGGTCGAGAATCAATGCGGTGCGGGGACGAATGCAGCATTTCCTTCCGGGACATTTGCTCCAAACGCAACTTTTTCGGTGTTTAATGGCCAGAGCACGGCTGGAACGTGGCGCCTGAATGCAGTCGATGTTGCGCCGGGTGAAGTTGGTGCGGTCAATGCTTTTAGTGTTTTGTTCAGATGCACCGGCGGGCCGTCACCGACGCCAACCCCGACGCCCTCGCCAACTCCAGCGACGTATTCGATCACGGGGCGGATAGTTGACCACAACTCGGCGCCGGTCGTTAGCGCGATCATTAGGTTGTCCGGCGCTAGGACGGCGACCGCATATACCAATACCGATGGAACCTATCAGTTCCGTCGTTTAACGGCAGGACGGAATTACACGGTCACTCCTTCACGCGCCGGACTCGTCTTTCAGCCAGGCAGTCGCACCATCAATAACCTGACGTCCGACCAGCCAAACGTGAATTTTGCGACGATTCCACAAACCTTTTCATTGACAGGCCGGATAATCGACGCGACGACGCGCCTCGGAAAGCAAGGCGTGGCTATATTTATTTTTGGACCGGTCAATCGGATCACATCAACCGACGCGAACGGACGGTACACGATAACCGGGCTTCAAAATGGGACATACCAAGTCGTTCCCAACTCTGAATCGGCAACCTTCAATCCCACGCAGAGATCCGGAGTGATCGAGAATCAGAATCTTTCTCTACCCGATATAGCGGCGACCGCTATCATTCCTATAAACGACCGAAACAGATTCGCCTATTCGAACTGGCCTAACGGAATAGCCGTGATCGACATGGACGGCACGGATGATGTTCGGCTTACGAATGGCCGTGACCGTGGGCCGGCGATCTCGCCAAGTGGAAAGCGCATCGCGTTTTTCCGCATGCCGTCGTTAGCGGACACTTCGTCCGATATTTACGTCATGAACGCGGATGGTTCTGGGCTTACGCGCCTCACGAATGATGGCGCGTACAACGAGTGGCCGCGATGGTCGCCCGACGAAACAAAGATCGTCTTCAGCCGGCGAACATCAGGTCAGTTCGCGACATCCAGCATCGTGGTGATGAATGCTAACGGCAGTAACAAGACCACCATCAGTTCTGACGGGATCGAGCCCGACTGGGCGGCGAACGGCTCCAAGATAATTCTTCGCGCCAGTCGGCAGTCGGACGGTGCGATCTATTCTATGAACAGCGATGGCACGTCCCAGACCCGGATCAGTCCGCTGCCAGCCCAGGATTATCGCCCCTTCTTCTCGCCGAACAGCCAATTGATCTCCTACAATTCGTCCTTCGGGACCCCAAAACTCTACGTTATGAATTCAAACGGCACAGGGCGCAGATTGCTCGCTGATCGTCCATATTTTCCAGGAAGCACCTGGATGTGGGGCTTTGTAGTGTTTACCTGCGGGGCAGGGGAACGGCTTTGCTTAACCGACCCGCAATCACCAACGCCAACACCATTTTTCTCAAAAGCTGGTCGGAGGTTCTATGACCCGGACTGGGGACCAAAATGGTTTGCTAATTTAGGTGGAGCGCACCCTGATGGGGCGGCGCCCAGCGGGCCTGGAAATCTGTCGGTGAATTCTGGAAACGTGACCGTCACATTTCAATCGGTCACATCTGCGGGCGAGATCGAGATCAACCCGATAGAGCCTGAGTCGTTCGAACTGCCCGAGAATTATAAAGCTGTGGCGGGAAATGAATTTGCGTATTCGATGAGTACTACGGCCGGGTTTGTCGGTCCCGTGACCAGCTGCTTTACGGTTGCTTCCATCGGCGATCGGCCAAGTTTCGACAGTCTCCGGGTACTCAGCTTTGAAGAAGGTTCGATGATCGACCGGACGGTTCTGGCACCTGAACCTGACGCTCCGGATTTCGATGCCCGGCGAATCTGCTCCGCGACGCCGGGAGTCGGACCGGTTGTGTTGGCCCAAATTGTAAATGAAGGTCTTCCGACGATCTCCGGCCTCGTTCTCGATCAAAACGGCGAACCGATCCCTGACATTTCGATAAAACTCGAGGGGGACATCGAGCGAACCGTTATGACCGACTCGAATGGCCAATACTCATTTGTAAACCTAATTCCTGGAGGAGCGTATATGGTGCGGCCTCTGTCGGACGGTGTCTACTCGCTTGAGCCTCAAACAGCCACATTTTCGGATCTTTCAACCGATGAGGGCGAAATTTTTACCGCGGCCCCGTGCAGCTTTCAAACGTCGATAAACTCCCTCAGTTTCCCAGCAGCCGGCGGGGCTTCGAGTTTCACGATAAATACTTCGCCCGGGTGCACTTGGGCTGCCCTGAGCGGCGATGATTGGATAAGCTTGACTTCCGCGACAAACGGACAAGGACAAGGCTTGATCTCCATCAACGTTTCCGAAAATCCGGCTGTGCTCAGAACCGGAACCATCGCCATAGGAGGCAACACAATAACGATCGAGCAAGCTGGGCAAGCATCGATCCCCCCGCTGCAGGTCACGGGCCGGGTGCTGACCCCTGCCGGACAAGCGTTAAGAAACACTACGGTAAGCTTGATCGATCGTGTGGGCACCAGGCGAACGGCAATCACCAGTTCCTTCGGCATCTATACGTTCTCAAATGTGACAGCCGACACGGACTACACGATAACTGTCACGTCGAAGCGATACCGTTTCGGGGCTTTGAGACTAAGCATTTTCGAGCCACTGACCGATATCGATGTTATAGGGCTTGAATAAACTGCTACCATCCCGACGGTTCGGTGAGCTTTTTGGAGATTGCTGATTTTGAAGGTAGCTCCGCCAAAACACCGAAAGAATAGCCTAAGCTGGCGTTCGCGATTTGTGTCACAGATTGTGACATAACCTCTCGATATTGCATTAAAAACGACCCAATTGCACCCAGTGTTACTGCGTATCCGCAAACCGGATAACCTCTTGTTTTACACGTGCTTAATGACAGTCAGTAATACTCAATCATATGCTATCCATCCTTCTGTTAACCGAAGGGTTGTAAGTTCGAGTCTTACCTGCGGAGCCATATTTTCAACAACTTACGGGCACCCAAGGGTGCCCGTTTTGCTATTTGTGACTATATGCGTGCGAGCAGCAATGGCCTGAGATTCGTTCGTTTCTGAGGAAAAATTCCTACTCTTAGTCGGTTCCAGTACCGCTATGCCATCAAGGCTTGCTGCTAAATTACATCCGTAAGTTCCAGCTACTCAAAAAGAACGGACGGCTCCTTGAAGGGGCCGTCCGTTGGTTTCGATCGATCGAATCGTGATTCGGATTGCTACTCAAGTCCGATCATATCGAGGCCAGTTAGGTTGGCGGTCAGGTGCAGCGTCCTCGCGGCGAATCTATAACGTCGGCTGTTGACCGTGACCATGTAGTCGCGGCCTAGTTCGAGGTTTTCGAACCTATAGTTGCCGAAGCTGCTGGTCGTTGTCGTCCAGCGGTTGCCGTTCGGGTCGATGAGGGTGACCGTTGCGTTTCTGAGGCCCTGGCCCGATGGGGTCAGGACTCGTCCGGCGATCGAGCCGCCTTCTATGAGCGTGCCGCCGGTGAAGGCAACCTGTCCGTCGGTCCAGTACAAGACCGGCAGCGGGTTGTTCTCCGCGTTTTGTATCCTTCTCGCCGTCGGGAAGTCGCCGAATCTGATCGGCGTTCCGGTCAGGTTGTTGGCGAACGTCGGGAACGTCACTCTGACGAGCTGGATCGTCCCGGCCGCGAGCGGTGCGGCTGGTGTCACGGTAATGCCGACCCTTCCGGGCAGGCTATTATCGACGCTGAGCGTACAATCGACAGCACCGGTCCCGCAAACGACACTCGTCGGCACACCGAGCACTCCTGGCGTGTATTCCATCGTGAAGGCGACCCTTGTCTCGACTCCGGTCGTCGTCACCAGAACAGGGATGGTGACCGCGGTTCCCGGTGTGGTCGTCTGGCTCGTTATCCTCGCCGTTCTCGGGATCGCATTCGGGCCCGGGACATCGTAGGCCAGGAAGTCTGCGTTTGCGATGTTCGTATTTACGTTGGTGTAAGTACGGCTGGTCGCCTCGTACGCCTTGCCCAAGCCGCTCGGGGTGATCGTGTAGTTCTGTCCGAGCACTATCACTCCGAACGAGTAGTTGCCGTTCGCGTCCGTCGTTGTCGTTGTTGCCTGGTTCGTACCTGTATTCAGCAGTGTCAAAGTCACACCGGCAAGGTTCGTGTTCACGCCGAATGCGATGAACTGCTTGACGTTGCCCGTTACGGCGATGACCACATTGTGCTGTACCGCAGCGGCCGAGCTTCCTGCGAAGTTCGTGTCGCCGGCGTAAGTCGCGGTGATCGTCTTCGTACCGGCGGTGGTCGAGGTCAGGTTACACGTTCCCGCACTTACGGCTGCCGTGCAGGTCGCTCCAGTGCCGTCACTGACCGTGACATTACCAGTCGGTGTGCCGCTTGCCGGTGGTACTGGCTGGACCGACCAGTTAACTGGGTAAGATTGTCCGACCGCCGTTGCGTTCGCCGCGAGGCTTGCTGCGTTGGTGATGGTCGTCGTCGTTGCCGCTCCGCCCGTTACCGTCAGAGTGCCGTTCACGAATGCGAAGGTATAGTTCGGGTTCGCTAAGGTTCCCTGCGTTACCGTGATCGGGTATGTGCCCGGTGCACTTGCCGCGTTGGCTGTTGTGCTCAGGTTCGGGGTTCCCGTGAGGTTGCCCGGCTCTTCGCCGTTGACAAAGCCTGTCACCGTGAATGTAAGCGGTGGGTTAGCTGCTCCGAACACTCTTGTCTTGTTCTCGGCTGTCACGGTCAACTGCACGCCTGTCACCGTCAGCGTTCCGTTGTTGAGCGGGCCGATCGAGTAGTTCGCCGAGGCAAGCGTTCCGAGCGTGATCGTGATCGGGTATGTGCCAACCGGGCTTGTTGCTGTTGCTGTTGTGCTCAGTCCTGGCGAACCCGTCGTGCTGTTACCGAGGTTGTCGCCCGCGATAAAGCCCGATGCAGTGAAAGTTAGTGCAGGATTCGCCGCTCCGTAACCTCTCGACTTATTCTCAGCCGTCAGCGAAAGGGCCTTCTTGTTCACCAGAACAGTTCCGTTTATGTAATTGAACTGGTAGTTAGCAGCAGCCGCTCCCGAACACGATGTCGGATAAGGCGAACCGGCTACTCCCGAGCCTTGTGTGTAAGTCGTCGAGCAACTCGGCTGGGTCGTCAGATTTCCAGTTCCCTCACCCGTGATAAAGCCGGTGATCGTCGAAGT
>CAYPGP010000005.1:0-246750 GCA_964410495.1 uncultured Chloracidobacterium sp. | reverse complement strand
AGCAAAAATGAAGATGTCGAGTATCTCTCAGACGGCATGACCGAAACACTGATCAAAAGCTTGTCGAACATTCCGGATATGGATGTAAAGCCTAGATCTGCGGTCTTTCGCTATAAGGGCAAAGACACTGACATTCCCACGATCGGTAAAGAGTTAAATGTTCAGGCAGTCCTGACCGGCCGCGTAACGGAGCGCGGTGATCAGCTTACATTGAGCCTCGAACTTGTTGACGTTGAAAAGAATCGGGTCATCTGGACAGAACAGTATCAGAGGCGACAGGCAGATGTGGTTTCGCTTCAGAGCGAGATCGCAAAGGACGTTTCGGCCAAGCTATCGCCACAGCTTTCCAGGGCTGACGAGACAAAGGTTGCAAAGCAGGCAACGGCGGATCCCGCAGCTTACCAGGCCTACCTCAGAGGCCGGTACTACTGGAACAAGCGAACCGGGGACAACATGTACAAGGCTATGGAACAGTTTCAGATCGCGATAGACCGCGATCCGAATTATGCCATCGCGTATGCCGGCCTCGCTGACGCCTATGCCCTCTTGCCCGACTGGGCTTCGGATGCTCCAGCCGATTCAAGGTCCAGGGCCGAGGCGTTTGCCCGAAAAGCGATCGAACTTGACGGACAATTGGCCGAACCGCACGCAACGCTCGGCCAGCTTCACTACCAAAAGTGGCAATGGGCAGAGGCAGAAACTGAATACAAACGGGCGATCGAGATCAATCCCAACTACGCAACTGCTCGTCATTGGTACTCCGTCCTTCTTTACGCGCTAGCAAGGAACGAAGAGGGCCACGCCATGATAACCCGCGCTCACGAGATCGACCCGATGTCGAGCATCATAAGTCAGAATTTCGCTCAGATGTTAAGTATGAAGGGAGATTACAAAGCCGCCATCGAGGTTTGCCAAAAGATCATCGATCTCGATCCGAATTTCCCCGGCGGCCACTTCACAATGGGCGGATTGTATCTAAAATCCGCAAGATATGACGAAGCGATCGCTGAGTTTCAAAAGTCGATGGAACTGAGCAATCGGCATTCGTACTCGATCGCGGATCTCGGAGCCGCGTTCGCAGTATCCGGGCGGAAGAAAGAAGCGTTAGAGCTTCTCCGAGAGTTGGAAAGAAGATTCGAAGAAAAGCAGGCGAATCCATCCGACATTGCCACGATCTACGCCGCCCTCGGAGACAAGGACAAGGCATTCTTGTGGTTAGACAAGGAACTGCTGTCCCCTGACGGACGGTTGGCCTCCTCCCGTTGGATACGGCAGTTCGAACCACTGCGAGATGACCCGCGATTTAAGGATCTGCTGAAACGGATGGGTCTGCCTGAATAGAAAACCATGAAACGATGCCCTGAATGCAGGCGTGATTATTACGACGATACACTGCTGTATTGTCTGGACGATGGTAACGCGCTACTAGAAGGCCCGGCGTCGGGTTCTTCAGGTGATGAACCAAAGACCGCGATACTGCCGTCTCCTGACTTTGCGATGCGGGTCGTTTCGGGCGAAGCAAATACCGACCTGTTTCGCAATTCGTCGGCATCTGCGATAAACGGCTCCGATTCGATCGCCGTACTGCCCTTTACAAATATGAGTGCGGACGTCGAGAACGAGTATTTCTGCGACGGCCTTGCCGAAGATCTGCTCAACTCTCTCTCCAAGATCGAGGGTCTCAAGGTCGCGGCCCGGACCTCAGCCTTTTCCTTTAAAGGAAAAAGCGTCGGAATTAGCGAGATCGGGGAAAAGCTGGCGGTAAGGACTGTTCTGGAAGGGAGTGTAAGGAAATCCGGCGACAGACTGCGGATAACGGCTCAGCTCATCAATGCTGCCGACGGATATCATCTCTGGTCGGAACGCTATGATCGCCAAATGGATGACATTTTTGCGATCCAAGACGAGATCACCGGAGCCATCGTCGATAGCCTGAAGGTCAAGTTATTGAGGCTTCCCGACCGGGAACCACCGAATCTTGACGCGTACAACGAGGTGTTGAGGGGACGCCAACTCCTCAGCAAGCGCGGCGTTGAGGATCTCAAAAAGGGCCTTACTTATTTCGAACGCGCTCTGGAGTTTGACCCCAACTGTGCACCCGCATTGGCGGGAATGGCAGATTCGTACAATTTGCTCGGTGCAGGCGACTACGCAGTGCTCCAGCCAAGTGAAGCTTTTCCCAAAGCAAAAGACGCGGCGACTCGCGCGCTGGAGATCGACCCATCCCTTGCAACCGCACACACTGCTTTAGGGTGGGCGACAATGAACTACGATTGGGATCTGGCAGCTGCTGAACAGCATTATCTCCGCTCTATCTCGCTAAATCCGAACTATGCGACTGCCCATCATTGGTACGCAATGCTGCTCGCCATCCAAGGCGATTCTGATAAGGCCATTGCTGAAATAAGGATAGCGAGAGATCTCGACCCGCTGTCACCCATTGTTAACGCCGATGTCGCGTGGGTCTATTACTACGCCGGACGTTTTGACGATGCGATAGAACAGTGTCACAAAATACTCGAGTTCGAACCTGACTTCTCAGTTGCCCACTGGAATCTTGGGCAGAGCCTTAGAGAAAAAGGAATGTTCGACGAGGCGATCGCTGCACTAGAACGAGCCGATGAACTTTCCGGGGGAAATGAAGTTTTCCGGGCCACGCTCGCACATGCTCTTGGGCGGGCCGGAAGGCGGGACGAGGCCGTGGCTATCCTCAATGAATTTCTCGCTCTCTCGTCGTCACAATTCGTGGCGCCGCACGCAATGGTGCTGGTGTATCTGGGCCTCGGCGATAACGATAAAGCACTCGAGTGGTTCGAGCGAACAAATGAAGCCCGATCGGACTATGTGGTCGAAACTCTCCGCAACCCGGTAATGGACCCGATCCGATCACATCCTCGTGTGCAGGAGATATTAAGGACCATCAAGTTCGCAAAACTATGAAACGATGCCCTGAATGTAGGCGGGATTATTACGACGATACACTGCTGTATTGTCTTGAGGATGGGAATGCGCTTGTGCAAGGCTCAGTGCCATCTCCTGATGAACCGGCGACGGCGATCTTGTCGGTACCGCCTGTGGTAGGGGCTGCGGGTGATTCCGACGATGCGGTGACTCGGCCTCAGGTCCATACTACTGACCAGACCGCCGTTTTGCCGCGTGGGGTCGATGCTGGTCCGCGTGGTGGTTTAGGTGTCGTAGACTTTCGCGGGGCTACGGTTAAGCGCAGATTTGCGAATAATAGGGCTGCAAAGCTGTTGGCGGCGGTTTTCTTGGTCGTGATTCTTGTCGGAGGGTTTTTTGGCTATCGTTACTTCTCAAACACTGGTTCCTCACAGATCAATTCCATTGCCGTGATGCCGTTTGAGAATAGGAATTCGGATGCTGATACGGATTATTTGTCAGACGGTTTGGCGGAATCGGTGATCTTTCGGCTGACGCAGATCCCTGATCTGCGGGTTAGTCCGACTAGTTCGGTGATGCGTTACAAGGGGAAGGAGACTGATATTGCCAAGATCGCCTCCGAACTTGGCGTAGATGCGGTGATGACCGGACGCCTTACCAAGCGGGGCGACAATCTGAACATCACGGTCGAGCTCGTTGACGCCCGCACCAACAAGTCTTTGTGGGGCGAGCAGTATGAACGGAAACTGTCGGATCTATTGACCACCCAACGCGAGATCGTCACCGAGATCGTGGGCAAACTGCAGCTAAAACTATCGGGCGAAAGCGAGCAAAAACTGGCGAAGAAATACACCGACAACAACGAAGCCTATCAGCTTTATCTGAAAGGTAACTACTTTACCGCCAAACTCACCAAGGAAGGATTTTCGAAAGGCAACGACTATTTCGAGCAAGCCATTCGGCTCGACCCCAACTATGCTCTCGCTTACAATGGCATCGCCTACAATCAGCTTGCGGCTATGGATTGGTTCTCTGAACCGAAAGTAGCCGGCCCAAAGGCGAAGAATGCGGTGGAAAAGGCCATTGCTCTCGGCGCAGACTTGGCAGAGACCCAACAGCTGCGGGGAATGGTCGCACACTGGGTCGAGTGGGATTGGGTAACCGCTGAAAGTGCTTTTAAACAAGCCATCAAATTGGATCAGAACGGCTATCGCCCCTTTGGATACTACGCCTGGTTCCTCGCGAACATGGGACGAAACGAGGAAGCGATCGCTGCCGCGACCAAGGGCCAACAGCTCAGTCCGGTTTCCGCGGAAGCCAATTGGTATCTTGGGATGGCACTGCTCGCCGCCGGCAAAACGGAAGACGCGATAGCGAGACTTCAATTGGCTATCGATATCGATCCAAGCTATTTCTACTCTCACAGCTTTTTAGGAAGAGCGTATTTGCAAGCCGGTAAAAAGCAGGAAGCTTTGAGTGCTTTCAAAAAAGCACACGAACTCGAAAGCGATAATTCCGAGAACTGGGCAAACCTCGCATACGCCTACGGAGTAACTGGAAACAGAACCGAAGCGGAAAAAATCATCAAGTACTTGCTCGACAAATCGAAAACAGCCTACGTCGCCCCTTATTATTTTGCCCTCGCCTATGCAGGTTTGGACGACAAAGAACAGACCTTCATTTGGCTTGAACGTGCCTATGCCGACAGATCGGACAGTCTCGTGCTTTATCTAACCGCCGATCCTCAAATGAACAGTATCCGAATTGACCCGCGATACAAGGATCTGCTGAAACGGATGGGTTTGCCGGAATGAACTTAAGAAAAGGTGTTTCTCTCTAAGGGCGGATGCGTCGGGAAAGCACCGGAGCGGTACTAAGAATAGTGATGAGAAACATGTTTTGGGGCCTTATCGGCTGCTTTATGCTTGTCGCGGGAGTCGTTGGGCAGACGCCGGATGATCTGGTTCGGGTGCCGAAGGTTCGTCAGGCTCTCGACTTTCTGAAGAATGTCGAAGGTGAGACCATTGCCGAGCAGATAAGGACTGCCGAGATACCGGCGCCAACTTTCAAGGAAGGCAGGCGGGCCGATTATTATCGCCGGCGATTCAGCGAACTCGGCCTCGCTAAGGTACGCATCGATGCGGCCGGAAATGTCATTGGCGAACGTCCAGGTTCCGATCCTTCGAGAACGCTTGTGATCGCGGCTCATCTCGACACGGTCTTTCCGGAAGGGACGGACGTTAAGGTCAAACGCGATGGCAATGTTCTGACCGGGCCGGGTATTGGCGACGACGCCCGCGGGTTAGCGGTAATGCTTGCGGTCATTCGGGCGTTGAATGAAGCGAAGATCGAGACGAAGGACAATGTCATCTTTGTCGCTGACGTTGCGGAGGAAGGCCTCGGTAATCTCGATGGCGTCGGACATCTGGTCAAGGAAGAGCTAAAAGGCCGGATCACGAATTTCATCGGGCTCGATGCCTCAGGCTTCGACATCGTCCAACGCGAGATCGGAAGTAATCGTTATCGTGTGACTTTTCGCGGGCCGGGCGGGCACAGCTATTTCGAATTCGGCCGCCCGAGCGCTATTCATGCGTTGGGCCGGGCGATCGACGGCATGTCGAAACTTTCGGTTCCATCTGACCCAAGAACAACTTACAATGTCGGAAAGATCGAAGGCGGCACGACTGTAAATTCGATCGCTCAAACCGCTTCGGCGGAGGTAGACCTTAGGTCGATCAGCGCCGCAGAACTCGCGAAACTTGACGCCGGCTTTAGAAAAGCTGTCGAAAACGCTCTAGCCGAAGAGAATCAAGCGAGAAAAGATGCCGCGAGATTGAAGGTTGATATTCAGTTGATCGGCCAGAGGCCAGTCGGGCTGCAAGCTCCGGACGCTCCGATCGTTCAAGCGATACTGTCGGCGGATCGGGCTCTTGGCATAAAATCTAATTTGACCGCGAGCAGCACCGATTCGGGAATGCCGATGAGGTTCGGAATTCCATCGGTAACGATCGGCTCAGGCGGCAAATGGCAGGGAATGCATTCGGTCGGCGAGAGTTTCGATATGACGCACAGCTATCTGGGGACGCAGCGGGTCCTGACAGCGTTGCTTGCCGTTGCCGGTATCAATAAATAAAAGGGGAAACTATGAAACGATTTCTGATCTCTCTCGTGTGCCTTCTTGCGGTCGCGGTTCTCACCTCTCCAGCCATCTCTCAAAAGAAGGGCGCCGCAAAGGCTTTTTACACGTCTGGCTATTACAACGGCATCGAGATGTCGAGTAAAGAATCCGGCGATTATTTCGGCATTTCGGTCTATCTTACGCAGTCGGCGAACGACACATTTGCTCTGGTAACCGAGGCACCGAATGGTTCGATAAATGACCCGGTCCTGGTCAAGGCGAAAATGTCCGGCAAGGATATGCGGACGATCGAATTTTCGCTGCCTGGCGATAATGGTGAACGCAAATTTAAGGGCACGGTCACCGCTACCGGTTTGGCTATCGACGACTATTTCGGCAAGAAACGAGTTCTTAAACGTCAGTGCGCTCGGACGTTCAGTGACGTTGCCGGCGGCGTCAATGGCGGAGATACCGGCGGAACCGAGGTTCACATCACCGACAGCGGCGGCAGTTGGTTCGCACTTGTTTCCATTGCCGAAGGTGAAATGGGTGAGCCAGTGCTGGTTCCTGCGCAGGTAACCGGCAAAAGTTTTGACAAGATCGCATTCACCGCTCATGAAAACAAGATGACTGGAACGATCGGCAAGACGTCGTTGACGTTGATGCAGGACGGTACGCGATCTGTCCTAAAAGCAAAATGCTATCAATGAAGCCCTGCCGCTTGCTGCCGATCCTTCTGTTTTTAGCGGCTTGGGTACCGTCGCCCGAAACGGCCTTTGGCCAGAAGAGCGAGACCGGCTTTTTGGACCGCTCAGTTGTCGTTGAGAAGAAAGAGTATCGCTATCAGGTCTTTGTTCCCCGCGACTTTACGCGGTCGCGAAAGTGGCCGGTGATCCTGGCTCTCCACGGCGGCGGCGAGTACGGCGATGACGGCGTTCGGCAGACATCGGTCGGCATCGGAGCGGCGATCCGCCGAAACGTCTCGCGGTTTCAGGCGCTAGTTGTCATCCCGCAGGCAAAGGCCGATGGCAAGCCGGGCTGGCAGCTCGGCGGCGGACGGGCGGCTCTGGCGGCTCTCGACAAAACGATCAAGGAATTCAGGGGCGATAAGGATCGCGTTATTTTGACCGGATATTCCGCAGGCGGCAATGGAAGCTGGTTTCTCGCGTCGCGACATTCCGAAAAGTTTGCTGCCGTCGTAGTCGTTTGCGGCTTCGTTTCCAAATTCACCAGCCCGAGTAACAAGATCGAATACCCTGCCCTGGCGGATGGCCCCGATCCGCACGCCGCGATCGCAAGACGCGTTTCAGGACTCGCCATTCGCATGTATCACGGCGACGCGGACGATATAGTCCTCCCCGACGAATCCCGCAAAATGGCTGCTGCGTTGAAAGCACTCGGTGCGAACTACGAATATTTCGAGCTTCCAAAGGTAAATCACAACGCCTGGGATCCTGCATACAACGATGCAGGCCTGATCGAGTGGATGCTGAAACAGCAAAAGCCTCGTTAGATGATCGTCATGATCTCGCCCAGCTCTTTACGGGAAATACCCGGAACTTTTGCGTCTTCCGCCGGGTAGCCGACAGGTATTAGCACGAAGGGCACCTCGTTTCGAGGCCGGCCGAGGATTTCCTGCAGAAATTTCATCGGAGACGGCGTATGCGTCAGCGTCGCCAAGCCGGCGTTGTGAAGAGCGGCCAGCAGCAGCCCAACCGCGATCCCGACCGATTCCTGTGAATAATAAGTTGGCTCGGTCTCGCCATTCTCCTCGACCTGCGTGATACGGAAAACAGCGATCAGATAAGGTGCGATCTCGAGAAAGGGCTTGTGCTCGTCGGTCCCAAGCACCGCGAGGCGTCGAAGCCATTTCTCGCTCATCCGGCCATGATAGCTCTCGTACTCTTCCTTCTCGGCAGCCTCGCGAATGCTCCGCTTGACCGCCGGATCTTTGACAACAACAAAGCGCCATGGCTGCATATTTGCCCCCGACGGCGCCGTTCCTGCCGTTGCAATGGCCGCCTCGATCAGTTCGAACGGTACGGCCCGTGCTGAAAATTCTCTCACCGTTCGACGCAATTTCATCAATTCGAGAAATTCCAGCGATCTTTTTTTCTGCTCGATCTCGCCTATATAGTTGAAGTCGAGCTTTCGGTAGTTTGGTGTCGGAAGGTCATCGTTGAATCGCATCATAGGCTAAGTTATACTCATTTTTTTGGCAGTATGGACATCAAAAAGGCAATTTTGATCTTCGTAGGCACGGTCTGTGTTGGACTCGGAGTGCTGGGAATGTTTCTTCCGCTTATGCCTACCACCGTGTTCCTGCTGCTCGCTGCATATTGCTATTCGCACAGTTCCGATCGATTCCACAGCTGGCTACTAAGTAATCGTCTCTGCGGCAAATATATTTCAAATTATAAATCCGGCAGGGGTATTTCAGTACGGCAGAAAGTAACTACGATAACCCTTCTTTGGGTGTCGATCGGTTTCAGCATCTGGCTTATCGCCGCCGCGTGGTGGGTAGATCTTCTTCTCGCCGCGGTCGCTATCGGCGTGACGATCCATCTGCTCTGGATCAAAACCTATCGGCCCGAACCAGCCACCGACTTCGTCGCCTCGCCTGAAAGCAACTGACCTTAGCCGATCTTCACTGACAACATCGAGATCGATCCGCCGTCGAAACCTTCGACCGGAAAGGACACGCTGTCGCCGTCGCCCTGCACGGCCAAAACGTACAAAAGCGGCAGAAAATGGTCGGGCGTAGGAGCGGAAAGCATTGCGTCCTTGCCCATCAGTTCGTGGTTGGCAAGGGGAGTGTGGTCGCCGGTTTCGATCAGTTTCCGTGCCGTATCCTCGAATCTCACTGCCCAGTCAAACGGCTCAACATCCTGTTTCCCCCAAGCATAAGCATGCAGATTGTGAACTAAGTTCCCGCTGCCGACTATCAGGACGCCTTCATAACGCAGCGGTGTCAGCTTTTTCGCAAACTCGTAATGCCAACTCGCCGGCTTTGTCTCGTCTATACTCAACTGGACAATAGGAACATCCGCCTCCGGAAAAACATGACAAAGCACCGACCACGTCCCATGATCGAGGCCCCAACGTGTTGTGTCGAGAACAACGTCGCCGCCGAGAAGGTCTTTAACTTTTTCTGCCAGTTCGGGCGAACCCGGAGCAGGATACTCAAATTCGAACAACTCTCGCGGGAATCCACCGAAATCGTGAATCGTGCGCGGCACCTTCATCGCCGTTACAGCAACCCCTGGAACATACCAGTGAGCCGAAACACAAAGCACGGCCGAAGGCTTCGGAATCGACCGCCCGATCTCGTTCCACGCCCGCGTGTAGCTATTATCGGCAAGCGCATTCATCGGATTGCCATGGCCGAAGAAGATCGAAGGTGATCGCATTCTGAGTAATTAGGATTTTTTCTGAACCAATTTTGGTTCGATGATCGCTTCTGAAGGTTTGATGCGCTTCGCCATTTCGTTGAGGGCTAACAGAGCCCTTCCTTCCAATGTAAATTGTATCTTTCCGGTTCGAACCAAAATGCGCTTTTTTGTGCCGGTAACCTTTAGATAAAGATCGTGTGGCAGTAGCAGTTCAAGCGATTCCTTACATTTGCCATTTGCGGGATTGTTGAAAGATGTCGCCATTCCCTTCTTGATCTCTTCGGGACTAAGATCCTCTTTGGCGAGAAATGGAGACTTGATCAAAACTTTCTCGCCGTCGAGATCGAGTTCCACTTCTGGAGTTTCGGGAAATCGACACTTATCCGCGTTCGAGTAGAAGGAAAGGTAAGCGAGTAGAATATACCTACTTCCTTCATCATAAGTTAGCATCGAGAGGAAAGTCATCGGATCAGCTTGTTTATCCGGACTAGGAAGAAGCATTCGACTTAGGGACATGCTTGACGCGTTTCCAGTCTCATCGAACCTGTGCTCTTGGGTAATCGTGAAGTCAGAATAAGACAGCTTTTGCTGTCCGGGAGAGAATCCAGAGAAAACTACCAGAATGAGAAAACAACCTCCGATCAAGATTTTCATTTTTTCAGCTGCTCCTTTATTCGCTTTGCCAACAGTGGAAATAGCTTAGCGGTTCGGATTAAAGATCCGCTCGCAAAAGTGGTGGTCATTTTCCGGAATGTCGCCACCGCGGTTGTGGAATAAGGCATCCACCACGCGTCGGGTAAGAGCGAAAGGCGGTTGGTGTGGATGTGCTGGGGCTGGACTAGTTCCATGAGACCTTCGAGACCGTGGGTGCGGCCGCGGCCGGAGTTTTTGAAGCCGCCCCACGGTGTTTGGCCGATGCCGTGGGTGTAAAGAACTTCGTTTATGCAGACCGAGCCGGCCTCGATCTGCTCGGCTACTCGTTTTCCTTTCGCTTTATCTTTCGTCCAAACGCTGGCGGTAAGGCCGAATTCGCTGTCATTGGCGAGGCGGATCGCTTCTTCTTCGGTCTTAAATGTAGCGATCGGCAGAGTCGGGCCGAAGGTTTCCTCCTGCATCGCACGCATATCGTTCGTTGCTCCGGTAATAACCGTAGGCTCGAAGAAAAGCGTTTGAGTTACGCCTTCAGGCGTGATCGCTGATTGCCCACCTACAGCGTTCGGATCACGCGTAAACGCGTTACTCCTCCGGCCGCCAACTTCGATCTCTGCTCCGTCGGCAACGAACTGCTGAACGTGATCTTCAACAATACGAACCTGCCGTTCTGAGGACATCGCGCCCATTGAGACACTTTCATCATCGCCGTTGCCCAGTTTGATCTGTTTCGTTTTTTCGACGATCTTGCGGGTCAATTCATCCGCGACCGATTCGTGAACATAAAGCCGCTCGACCGATGAGCACGACTGGCCCGCATTGCAGAAAGCTCCCCAAACGGCGGCCCCCGCGGCGAGTTCGAGGTTGGCGTCCTCGAAAACGATCATCGGGTCTTTCCCCCCGAGTTCTAGAACGGTCGATGTCAGATTCGCGGCCGCTGCGGCTGCGATCTTCTTGCCAGTTGCGACCGAGCCGGTGAACATTATCTTGTCGGGAGCTGCCTCGACGAGTGCGGCACCTGTCTTGCCGTCGCCGGTGACGATCTGAACGCAGTTGTTTGGAAAACCGGCTTTTTCAAAGATCTCGCCGATCTTAAGCCCGATGAACGGCGTAAGTTCCGACGGCTTTATAACAACCGTATTCCCCGCCATTAGAGCCATAACGGCCTCGCCGAGCGGTATCGAAAACGGATAATTCCAGGCCGGAATAATGCCGACAACGCCGAGCGGTTTGTGGATTATCTTCGACGACCGGCCCATCAGTGCGTATAGCCCAATGTCGATCTTCCGCGGCCGCAGCAGTTTCTCGGTCTTACGAGCAAAATACTGCATTAGATCAAGCACAGGAGCGATCTCCATCGACAGAGCCTCAGCCACCGGCTTGCCTGATTCACGCGAGATCAGGAGGGCGATCTCGTCCATCTCGCCCAGGATCACCTCGCGCGCCGCCATCACCAGCCGCGCGCGCTGGGCGAAGGAAGTTCCCTTCCAGTCAGCGAACGCTGTCCGTCCGTTGGCTACGGTCGCCGCTACGTCCTTGTCCGACGCAGCATCAACCCGGCCGATCTCGGCCCCTGTGGCAGGGTTGTAGGAAATGATCTTTCCGGTCGGTACGGCACTGGCAACGGCTTTCATATCTGGATAAGAATACCGTAAAAGCCGTGTCCGGTGTGAAGAAAATAGAGGTGCTAGAGTATCGCCGATCGAGATCTGTAACGGCGAACGCCCGTATCAGCATTTGCACGTTCGGCGGCCATCTGGGCGTCGCGGATGAGGATCAGATCATTGTTGGTATTGCCGCGGGCAATGAGCAAGCCGGATTTGTCGGCAGTCCAGTTGAAATTAAGCAGCTTTCCTGATTTGAAATCCGTCATCTGAACCGGCTCAGAACCATCGATCGGCAGCCTCCAGATGTTGTGGGTACCGCTGCGATTGCTGGTTACGGTCAGCGACTTGCTGTCCGGCGACCACTGGATCTGGTTTACAAGATTCATCTCGAGAGCGTTCTCTACCTTGCCGATCTTGTCGCCTTCTATCGTTGCAATGTAAAGCTTCTTTTCCCATGTATGTACATTGTATGTACTAAAGGCTATCCGCTTGCCATCGGGCGAAATGCGGGGCGAAGATGAGTTCCAATCCTCGTGCGAATAAAATTCCTCAGCCGGACCGCCGGCAAGCGGAACTTTCATCAATGCGTTCCGAACCGTCTTCGCCATCTGCCGCTGAAAGATCACGGTGCTTCCATCGGGTGTCACCTGCGGATTAAAATCTGAGAATTCAGTTCCGCCCGATGTGAGCTCGACCAGATTCTTTCCATCAACGTCGATGCGGCGAATACGGGACGTTTTATCTTTCTGAAAGCTGAAAACAATATACTTACCATCCGCAGTGAGGAAAGGTGACGTCGCAAATCCTTTGTCCTCCAGCAATTGCCGGCTGTTCTTGCCATCGGCATCAGAGATCCACAGGCTCGACATCTTGCCTTCGCTCTTCGTGTAGATCAGCTCGCCTTTCGGGGTCTGGACCATGCCAAACTGGCCGTCCAGGGTGCGTGCTTCCGAGCTCAGCTGCAGGCCGTCGGTACCCTTCGGCGACATCCGCCACAACGAAGAGATGTTATCCCCTTTGAGCGTGACGATCGTCTCACCGTCATGAGAGAGGCCGATCGCAAAGTAGTCATTAAAATCGTTAGTAACAGGGGCGGTATCCATACCGGGATAAGATGACCGCCAGATCTGCATCGCATCTCCCTGTGATTCTCTAGCGGTGAACAGAAAACCTGAGCCGTCGCGAAACCACTCAAAACCGCCGACGCCGAGAAAGGAGCTCTCGCTCAGCGGCCTGAACTTCTTTTCGGCGATAACGATCTCGCCGATCGTCATGTTGCTGATATTCCCGCCCTCACGACGGCCCGCGGCGATAAGTATCGTTCGTCCGTCCGGCGACCAAGCAGGCTGTGGCGAAAAAAGATCAAACTCCGTCTGCGAAGTGCGGATCAACTCTTCGGTCTCAAGCGTTGCCGCATTGACTGTGAGAACGATGTCCTCATTTGTATTTGACGTGTGACGGAGAAAGGCAAACCGCTTACCGTCCGGCGAGAATGTGATTGCGGAGTCCACATCCTCGATCAGCTTCTTTGATGTACCGCCCAACGTCGGCACCTGATAAAGCGTATTTATCACGTAATCACTACGGGTTTGGCAGTAATAAACATAATCGCCGTCCGGCGAAAACGATACGGACCCTAGATTTAAGTTGGTCGCGGGAACTATCGTCACCACGCTGTCCGTCGATATCTGACGTACAACTACACTTCGATTGCCCAACTCGCCCGATACGTAGGCGACGTACTTCCCGTCGGGCGAGATAGCTGGCATGAGTACCTTGCCGTCCGTGTTGATCCGTGAGATCTGCGGCTTTTCGAAGGCCGTTCGAACCAGCGCCGCTTCCCCACCGAACAAGTTGTAAAATCCGAGCCCGACCACCGCTATAAGGACAATCGCTGCCACAGCACCCGCGGCCGCCTTTAAGTAGCCGCTCTTTCGCGGAGCCTCGGCATGAATCAGGCCGGGCCCGGCAGTCAGCACCGGCGATCTGCCCGTGGGATGATTGGCGCTTATCGTCGTATGAATGATCGTCGGATTCTCGCTGAACTGCGGCGATGAATTTACGTTCGCCAGCCGGTCACCGCTATTCGCGTGCTCCATTGCGTAGATGACGTCCTTGATATCGAGAGCGAGATCCTTGACGCTTTGATAGCGCTCCTCGCGGTCCTTTTGTAGGGCTTTTCGCACTATGCGGTGCAAGTCGGCGGGCAGATTTGGCAGCAGATTCTGCAGAGGTTCCGGTTCTTTATAGATAACGGCGGCCATCGTGTCTGCAGCTGAACTGCCATTGAACGGAGCCTGGCCGGTCAGCATTTCATAAAGGACGACGCCGACGCTCCAGATATCGGTTCGCTCATCGACCTCGAGGCCGCGAGCCTGTTCCGGCGACATATAACGCGCACTTCCCATGACGGTGCCCGGTATCGTTTTATTGCTCTCGTTACCATTTACCGCTGTTAAATGCGTCGGTTTGGCAAGGCCGAAATCGAGCACCTTCACGATCGAATCCCGCCGGACCATTATGTTCTCGGGCTTGATATCTCGGTGAACGATCTGTGCATGATGCGCGGCGACGAGTGCATTTGCTACCTGTTCGACGATCTTCAGTATGCGCGTCACGGTCAGCGATTCGCGCTTCATCACCTCGCGAAGCGTTGAGCCGTCGACAAACTCGGTCGCGAGAAAGGTTCCGTGCTCATTCTCGCCTATCTCGTAAATTGTGATGATGTTTGGATGGTTCAGTGCCGAAACGACAAGCGCTTCTTGGCGAAAGCGGCCGATGCGATCCTGATCACCGTTGAACTCCGACGGCAGAAGCTTGATCGCCGCACCGCGGTTGAGTTCGGAATCGTGAGCGGCATAAACCTCTCCCATTCCACCCTCGCCGATCTTTGTGCGAATCTCATACCGTCCAAAATGCTTACCCGTGATCATCATCAGTCACCAACACGTCTCCGTATATGAGAAACACCACACTCGATGAAAACATGACAACCGACTTGCAACTTCGAACGCGTGCTTCAAACAACTACTGACTACTTCTTTAAACGGGTCAGTCGGCAAAAAGTTTTATTTATTTGCGAAAGTTGGGATTCTCCGGATCGAGACGGAGCGTAAACACGCGAAAGGACACCAAATCTAGCAGTATTTAGTGTCCTTTTTGTGTTTTTTCGTGGTTGATCTTGTTTTAGCCTAGCATTCGCTCTATGACACCGTAACTGGCATCGATCGCTTCACTTAGCTTTTCGGGTTCTGTTCCGCCGCCTTCGGCCATGTCCGGTTTGCCACCGCCGCGGCCGCCTACTATCGGGGCAATTTCACGTATGACCTCGCCGGCTTTTACCTTTGAGGTCAGGTCGTTTGAAACACGGACGATGATGCCAACCTTGCCTTCATCCTTGCGGCCGAGCACGACGACGCCGGATTTGAGACGGGCGAGCAGAGTATCAGAGAGCTGACGTGTGCCATTGGCATCAAGCCCTTCGACGATCTTTCCGAGAACGTTCACGCCATTAATTTCTCGTGGTTGATCTCCATTCGGCTGCCCACCGCCCACTCCCGACTGCCCGCTGAGGGCGATCTTGAGTTTTAGATCGTCCATTTCCTTGCGGGTTCGCTTTAGCTCTTCCTGCAGGCGTTCGATCGCGTTCGGCAGATTGTCACGCTGTGTTTTGAGCGCTCCGAGCGACGCGTCGATCAACCGTTCGTCCTCACGAAAACGCTGGAATGCGTCAAAGCCGGTGATAGCTCTAATACGCCGCACACCCGAAGCGATCGCTTCATCGCTGGTGATCTTGAACGAGCCAATGTCGCCCGTCGCCCGAACGTGCGTACCGCCGCAAAGCTCTTTAGAAAACGCTCCGTCACCAACGCTGAGTACTCGAACGTCCGAACCGTATTTCTCGCCAAACAAGGCCATCGCCCCGCCGCGCATCGCCTCTTCGATCGGCATGATGTTCGTGTTCACCGGGTCGTTTCGCAGGATCTCGCGATTGACCAGGTCTTCGATCTCAGCTATCTCGGCGGCGGTCAGCGGTTGGTAATGCGTAAAATCGAATCGCAAGAACGTCGGCGCCACGACCGAACCACCTTGCTTAACGTGCGTCCCCAACACCTCGCGCAATGCCGCATGAACCAGATGCGTCGCGGTATGATTCCGCCGCGTGGCGTCACGTTTCTCGACATCGACGCTCGCCACAACATCGTCGCCGACCTTCAAAGTGCCATTCGTAACTGTGACCTTATGAATTATCAGCCCCGGAACCGGTGAATAAGTATCGGCAACCGTGGCTCGCGAATCAGTACCAACAAGCACACCCGTATCACCGACCTGCCCACCGGCCTCGGCGTAAAATGGCGTGTTATCAAGCACTACGCTGCCCTGACCCGCCAGCTCCTCGACCGGATTCTCGCCATCGAGGATCGCAACGATCTTGGCGTCAGCGATCTGCGTCGCCTCGTACCCGTGGAACCGGTTCGCACCGACCTTTTCAAGCAAGGCCGCATAAACTGGCGAAGGTTCCCCTTTTCGTTCAGTCTTGCCAACATTGCCCTGCTTCTGAAGTTCCTGCAAAGCCGCATCAAATCTGGCGTTAAAATCGTCCTCTTCGAAAACGAGGCCTTTTTCTTCGAGATAAACGCGGATCAGATCCCGCGGTGTTCCAAACGTGTCGTAGAGCTTCCCGATCGAAAGAAAAAGTTCGTCGTCCTTCGCCGTCGAGGACGAAATGCCGAGTTCATTGAGCTTGCCGAGTCCGACCGTGACAGTATTTCCAAACCGTTCTTCTTCGAGCCGCACCATCTTACCGATGAATTCACGCTGCGTTTCAAGCTCGGGAAACGCTTCGCTCATCTGATCGACTACCTTGTCGCAAACCTTGTAAAAAAAGAGTTCGTTCAAGCCCAAATGCTCGCGGCCATGGTAGATGGCGCGGCGCATTATCTTGCGCAGAACGTAGTTGCGTCCTTCGTTGCCGGGCAAAATGCCGTCCGCGATCGCGAACGCCGTCGAGCGCGCGTGGTCGGCTATCACGCGGCTCGCAAACTGTTGTGTTTCGGTCAATTCTCCGTAGCTCATTGACGTCATTATATTACATTCGCCGATTACTTTCCGCGCTCAGACTTAGCGTCTTCTCTGCGACCTTTGGCGTCTCTGCGTGAAAAGATCGATCGCTTGCATTAAGCCGCGTGAAGGCAACGTCTGCTGTCTCACGCAGAGACGCCAAGCACGCAGAGAAAACGCAGAGAGTATGCTAGAGTTTTCTTTATGACCGGAAATGAGATCAGAGCTAGATTCCTGGAGTATTTTGAGCGCCACGATCATAAGATCGTGCATTCTTCGCCGCTGCTGCCGGCGAACGACCCGACGCTTCTATTCACCAACGCTGGGATGAACCAGTTTAAGGATGTATTTCTTGGCATCGAAAAACGCGATTACAAACGTGCTGTTTCTTCGCAGAAGTGTATCCGTGCGGGCGGCAAACATAACGACCTTGACGAGGTCGGAAAGACGGCTCGGCACCACACTTTCTTCGAGATGCTCGGCAATTTCTCGTTCGGTGATTATTTTAAGAAAGAAGCGATAACGTACGCCTGGGATTTTCTCGTCAACGAGCTAAAACTCGAGGAGGAGCGGCTGTGGTTCTCGGTCTTCGAAGGTGACGAGGAGGTTGGGCCGGACGACGAAGCTCGTGATCTGTGGATCGCCGCAGGGGCCAGGCCCGAACGCGTTCTCGGCTATGGCCGCAAGGACAATTTCTGGCAAATGGGCGATACCGGCCCGTGCGGCCCTTGTTCTGAGATCCACTATTTCATGGGCGAAGACCCGCACGACCCCGAAAAGAACCACGCAAAATGGGTCAACGGCGAAGGCGACACGACGATGGAAATATGGAATCTCGTCTTCATGCAGTACAACCGAACGCAAAATGAAGACGGAACGTTCACACTCACGCCGCTTCCCGCCCCGTCGGTCGACACCGGTATGGGGCTTGAACGGATCACGGCGGTGATGCAGAATGTGAAGACAAATTACGACACAGACCTTATCAAACCGCTGGTCGAATTCGCGGCCGAGCTTAGTCAGTCGAAAACAGCATAAGTGAAGTAATAAAGGAGGCACCCGTGAGGCAAAGAGAATTTCGGCATTTTATCGTCGCTCTTCTGCTGCTACTCTCGTTGTCTCCGTTGCTAAACGGCCAGACCAATCGCGACGTTCAAAGCCCTTACATGCCTGGCATTCACACTGTCGCAGGCCTTGTTTTTACGCCAAACAGAAGGCCGGTCGGCCGCGGAGTTTCGGTTCGGCTTTCAAAAGGCGGAAATGATTCGATCGCCTGGACCAATGATGACGGCCAGTTCTCTATCCCGGGTCTCGCAAATGGCACATACACGCTAACCGTTGATGCGGGCGGCGATTACGAACCGGCATCGCAGCGTGTAGAGATCGCACTTTTTCGCGGGTCGCCGGCGCAGACGTTTAATGTAAGCATCCAGCTCAAATTCAAACCGGGTACAACCTCCAAACCGGCGGTCATCGATGCTCAAATGGCGAACGTGCCCAAGAAGGCTCAGGAAAATTACCGTGACGCACTTGCCGCAAAGGCTAGAGGCGATAGCAAAAGCGCAGTAGCGGAACTGCTTCAGGCAGTGGCCGAGTACCCTGAGTTTGCTATGGCCCACACGGAACTCGGGCTTCAATATCAGATCCTCGGTGACCTCGAGCGGTCGGAAGAGCATTCACGGATCGCTCTAAGATTGAAACCAGATTCGTATGAAACGCTAGGAAACCTCGGGATAACGCTGGTCCGTGCGAAGCGATTTGGCGAAGCCGAAACGGTGCTGCGCGAAGCCATCAAGATCAACAACAGCTATCCAGTTGTCTACTTCTATCTGGGCCGATCGCTCATGGGACAACAAAAGGCTGATGCGGCTGAGGCCGAATTTAGAACGGCCCTATCGGTCGGTGGCGACGCTATGAACGAGGCCAGGCGAGCGCTCGCAAACATATACCTGCAGCGAAATGAGAATGAGAAGGCCCTCGAAGAATTGCAGGCGTACCTGAAAACCAACCCGACACCTGCTGACGAGAAACGACTACAGGAAACAATACAGCAGATCCGGGCGTTACTGAAAAAGGAAGACAAAAATTGATACCGGCACAGATAAATGTATTACTCATCGAGAATCAACCTCTCACTCGGATAGGTGTCCGAACGGTCGTCGACGGAGAGGCCGGCATCGATATTATAGGCGATGTGGACAATACCGCTGATGGCTTTGCCATGTTTCGCGATCTAAGTCCCGACGTAACGATCCTGGGATTAAGGTTTCCCGATTCCTGCTCGATCGACGATCTTGACAATTATTTTATCGAGCGGCCAAAGGCAAAGATCATCGTGCTGGCCGAACACGCCGGCGATGCCGAGATCGCCAGGGCATTGAAAAAAGGTGCCGCTGGCTACATTTGCAAAGACATCTCGCCCAGCGAACTTGTCGACGCCATCCGCACAGTCGCCGCCGGCCGCAAATACATTCCCGACGACATAGCACAGATCCTTAGCGAAAACCTTGGCCGCGAAGAGCTAACTCCGACCGAAACGAACGTACTCCGCATGATAGTCGGCGGCATGTCGAACAAAGAGATCGCGTTTGCTCTTGATGTTTCCGAAAACACGATAAAAACCCATATTCAAAATATCTTCGGGAAGATCGGCGTTTCCGACCGAACTTCTGCCGCCACGACCGCGATCAAACGCGGTTTGGTGCGGGTCGACCTCTAAATTGTCATTATGATTTTCACAGAAAATATTGTTAATTACGCCGAATCATATACCTCGGAGGAGAGTGACGTTCTTCGTCAGCTTCGCGAACATTGTTACGCCAATTTCGAGGACAAGGCGATGTTGTCGGGCTTTGTTCAAGGTCGGCTGCTGTCGATGTTCTCGCACATGATAAAGCCGAAAGTTGTGCTCGAGATCGGAACGTATCTTGGGTATTCCGCTCTCTGTTTTGCCGAAGGTCTGGCCGATGGCGGCAAGGTAATTACTTTGGACATACAGGAAGACACGAACGCCGTCGCACGTTCTTTTGTCGAAAAAACTGAGTACGCCGACCGTATCGAATTCATCCTCGGCTTCGCGACCGATATCATTCCAAACCTGACGGAAACCTTCGACCTCGTCTTCATCGACGCCGATAAACCTAACTATTCCAACTATTTCGACCTCGTGATCGACAAGGTCCGCCCCGGCGGCTTCATTATCGCCGACAACGTACTCTGGAGCGGTAAGGTGCTCGACGTCGAAAAGGACGAAAACACTCAGGCACTTCACTATTACAACCAAAAGATCCTCGCCGACGAGCGAGTAGAGAATATTCTGCTGCCAATCCGCGATGGGTTGATGGTGTCGCGGAAAATATAGTCCGCAGATGAGCACTGGATAGAGCAGGATTCCTATCCGTGTTTCTCTGTGTCCATCTGTGGATAATTTTCTTGTCACCCAAAAGTACTACAACATCCTCACCGCAACTGATGATTTCAACCGAACAATTTCCTTGTAATTTATAAACAAGGAGATAACGACATGATCAAGGTTAGAAGATCGAAAGAACGGGGCCATGCGAACTACGGTTGGCTCGACACACGCTACTCATTCTCATTTTCCGATTATTACGATCCGCGGTTTATGGGTTTTCGCGATCTGCGGGTGATAAACGAGGACTTTATCGAGGCCGATCAGGGCTTTCCGAAGCACGGGCACCGTGACATGGAGATCGTCACATATGTGATAAACGGCGAGATCTCGCATCGCGATTCGATGGGTAATGGCGAAACCGTCAAAACCAACGAGGTCCAGCGAATGACCGCCGGAACCGGCGTGCTGCACAGCGAATACAGCTCTCCGACTGAGAAAACGCACTTGCTGCAGATATGGATCCTTCCGGAAAGAGAACGCCTGATGCCGAGCTACGAGCAAAAGGTTTTCACTCGGGAAGAGAAAGAAGGCAAGCTGCGATTGATAGCTTCACGAGGCGGCGATGACGGTTCGGTCCACATCAATCAGGACGTGAAACTTTACGCTTCGGTCCTGAACGAAGGCGAAACGGTCAAATACGGTCTAGATGAGAACCGCCACGCATGGATACAGCTCATCAGCGGTTCGATCTACGTAAACGACACAACCTTAGACGCCGGCGACGGAGCGGCGATCAGTGAGGAGTATGAGTTAAAGATCAGGGCGATGTCGGATGATGTGGAGTTTTTGTTGTTCGATCTTAGATGAGTATTTCAAAGAATATTAGCCGTTAGCTATTAGCAGCTTAGCTTTTAGTTGACGGCATTTTTGGTTTAAACTTCCGAAAAACTAACCGCTAACCAGCTATCGGCTAACAGCTAATATTCTCATATGCAAGACTTCCGAAATCTAATAATATGGCAAAGGGCTCACCAGCTTGTTTTGCTGTCTTACCGCATCACGGCCGATTTCCAAAAGGATGAGATCTTTGGACTTCGGCATTCGATGCGAAAGACGGCGGTCGATGTTGCGGGCTTTATCGCGGAAGGTTCCTCGAAAGGCGATGATGTCGAGTTTGCGAGATCGATCGGCGGCTCGATCGCTCTCGCTTCAAAACTCGAGTATTACGCAGTGGTTGCCGCTGATCTTGAATTCATGGGTCGGGAAGCTCATGGAAACTATGAGAAAGAGATCGTTGAACTTAAAAAGATGATGCAGGGCTTTCGTCGTCGGCTCATTTCTGCAAACTAGCTAGCAATTTTCCTAAGAATTCATTGATCTTCCCGTTTTCGATCCAACGAACGACCACGACCACATCATTTTCAGGATCGCAGTAGATGATGTTCGTGCCGTTGCCCGTGTGAACGACGATCCCGGCGGGAGCGTTTGAGTAGAGTTTTTTGTCGGTGTTGAGAAACCAGTTCATAAAGCCCGCTGTTGGCTGCGGGCCGGTTGGCGTTTTGGCTTGCTTTACGAATTCTGTGGATAGCAATTGTTTATTGCCCCATTTCCCGTTTCGAGTCGTAAGCAATCCGAATCTAGCCATATCGTAGGCGTTGATAAACAGACCGCCGCCCCAATGCCCGCCGCCGCTGACCGATTGAACGATCTGGCCATCCAGAATCACGTAGCTGTTCTCGTAACCATACCAACGCCAGGTATTTGAGGCTCCGATCTCGTCCATTAGATTCTCTTTCAGGACCTGCGGCAGCGGCCTTCGCCAAACCTGCAGTGCTGCAAGTGCTAAGGCGTTTACACGAACATCGTTATATTCATAGACGTTTCCGGGTTCGCCGCGAACGCGGCCTAGCCACTTGCTCGAATCGCGATCAGGCCGGTCGGCCCAATCCGGCTTGCCCCAGAGCGTTCCCTCCCAATCGCTGGTTTGGCTAAGCAAATGTTCCCACGTGATCTTGCGATTGTGCGGGGTTGCGAATAGATCGAGTAGTCGTGAACCACCGAAATTGTCGGCGTCATCGTACCGTCTCAAAGGTTGAAAAGGCTCGGTCGGGGCGGAATAATCAACGGCCTTGTCCTGCAAACTTCGGATCAGCTTCCGATCGAACGCCAGCCCCACCGTTGCAGTCAGGAAGCTCTTCGTCACGCTGTGCGTCATGTCCACACGCAGCGGTTCACCAAACTCGGCAACGATATAGCCATTCCGAACGATCACACCGGTCACGGGCCCGCGATCCTTCATCGGCCCAACGATCTCGCCATACGGTGCCTGCCCAAACGACTGCGTCTGCATCAGTTCCTGGCTTCGCGGGGCACGCGATTCGCTCGCCATCGCAAAGTCGATCGCTTCTTTGAGTTTCACCGGGTCTATCTTTGCCTGTTCCGGCGTGCGGCGTTCCCAATTACCCGCAGGTGGCGTGTAATTACTTTGCGCATACGCTGGAGGAACTAGGGCGAGGAAAACAAGAGCGAACGACAGGAAGGCGGAAAGTAGCTTCATTTGTTTCTCCGAAATAGCTGAAAGCTGAGAACTGTTAACTGATAGTTGGAGTATCAGTTACAAGTTATCAGCTTTTAGTTATTTCGAAAAATCAATCCTAGCCACGGGCTGCTCGAATAATGTCTGCAAAAACTCCCGCCGCCGTTACATCCGCTCCCGCACCAGCACCCTTGATAACGAGCGGCTGCTGAGAATAGCGTTTTGTGTAGAAAAGAACCGCGTTGTCTTTGCCCGACAGGTTAGCAAAGTTGTGATCGGGCCCGATCGATTGCAGCCCAACCGAGGCCTGGCCGTCGTTGAATGAGGCAATGTATTTCAGTTTCAGGCCCTGTTCACGGGCACTTTCGAGCAACCCGCGAAAATGCGGTTCTTGCTTTTCAAGTTCTGCGTAAAAATCTTCGACGCTTCCGACTAAGCAGCTTTCGGGCAAGAACCCGCTATTCTCTATCTCGCTCATCTCGATCTTGTGGCCGGATTCGCGGGCGAGGATAAGGATCTTTCTTGCCACGTCGGTGCCCGAAAGGTCTAGACGCGGATCGGGTTCGGTGTAGCCTTCGTCCTGTGCCTGGCGAACAACGTCGGCGAACGAACGCGAACCATCATAATTATTAAAGACAAAATTCAGCGTTCCCGACAGCACGCCTTCGATCCGGTCGACGCGGTCGCCGCTGCGCACCAAGTCGTTCAGCGTATGAATGATCGGCAGCCCGGCACCGACGTTGGTCTCGAAAAAGAAATTCGTCCCGTATTCGCGTGCAAGATCTTTGTAGAGTGAGTATCGTTCGTATTCTGACGAAGCTGCGATCTTATTGCAGGCGATCACCGAAACGCTTCTTTCGAGCAGTTTCGGATAGTTTTCCACGACCGCGGGGCTCGCGGTTACGTCGACGAATATCGAGTTTCGGAGATTCTCCTCTAGGATTGCATCGGTGAATGCGGCGACATCCGTTTCAGAGGCAGTGGGCAGCGAGTCCCTATATCCTTCCAGGTCGACGCCTTCTTCGTTGATAAGCGCTCGTTTGCTGTTTGCTACGCCGACCACGCGGACGTTTAGCCGAAGCTCTTCCGCAAGGTGCTCGGCCTGTGTTCGCAGCTGTTCAAGAAGGCGGCTACCGACCGTTCCGACGCCGGCGACATAAACGTTCACCTGCTTGTTGCCGTCTGAAAAGAACGCTTCGTGCAGCGTGTTCACGGCCTTTCGAACGTCTTTCGAAGCGATTATAGCCGAGATATTTCGTTCGCTCGAACCCTGTGCGATGGCATGAATATTTATTCCGTTCTGCCCGAGCGTGGTGAACATCTTGCCCGAAATTCCGGTGTGGGCCTTCATGTTGTCGCCGACGAGAGCGAGGATCGAAAAGCCATTCTCGACCTTCAGCGGGTCTATTCGGCCGACATTTATCTCATATTCGAACTCGCGGTCAACAACACGCTTTGCCATCTCGGCGGAACGTTCCTCTATCGCGACGCAGATGGAATGCTCTGACGAAGATTGTGTGATCAAGATGACGTTTATCTCGGCCCGTGAAAGCGCGTCGAAAAGGCGTTTTGAGAAGCCTGGGACGCCGACCATGCCGCTGCCTTCGAGTGCTAGAACGGTTATCCGGTCGATGCTCGTGATGCCCCGGATAATGTCCGTTTCGGCTTGCGACTCTGCTTCGACGAGTGTTCCCGGATCGTTAGGGGCGAAAGTGTTCTTAACAAGCAGCGGAATGCCCTTGACCATCACGGGCTGGATCGTCGGCGGATAGATCACCTTCGCGCCAAAGTGCGAAAGCTCCATCGCCTCACGATAAGTAATTCGCGGTATCTGTCTTACGTTCCTCACAAATCGCGGGTCAGCAGTCATCATTCCCGAGACGTCGGTCCATATCTCGAGTATATCCGCGTCGACAGCAGCGGCCATTATAGCCGCCGTGTAATCGCTCCCGCCGCGACCCAGCGTCGTCGTCGCGCCTTGAGCATCTGAGGCAATAAAGCCCGGGAAGATCTGTAGTTTGGATGTCGTATTTACAAAGTGATTACGTATCAGCTCATTTGTTTCCGCAAAGTCGACGGCGGCAAAACCGTGATTGGAATTGGTCTTGATAAAGTTCCTGCTGTCGAGCCATTCGTTGTCGATGCCGTCTGCGGTCAGTTTTGCTGATACGATCCTCGTGGAGACAAGCTCGCCAAAGCTGAGAATGCGGTCGAGCGTTCGGGGCGAAAGTTCCCGAACCAATCGGACGCCTTCGCACAGGTTCTCCAGTTCGCCGATCGTCATTTCGACAAAATCCGTGATAGCCGAATGTTCTTCGTCGCCGAACAGCTTTCGGATCGCGACCACGTGCTTCTCGGCGATATTGCTAAGGATCTCGATGTATCCGTCATCGCCGCGTTCCGCAGAGCGGCCGGCCTCGATCAACTGGTCCGTCGTTCCCTGCATCGCCGACAGCACTACCGCGCACGGGCCGCTTTCCAGCGATTCGCGGACGATGTCTATTACCTGCTCCATCGTTTCAGCCGACCCTACCGACGAGCCGCCGAACTTCATTACCTTCATATTTTGCTTATCAAAATGTCTTTTAACTGGCCGTAATCGTTATCGACCTCGACACTATATTTTTCTTTCTCAAAAAGGTGTTTGATCCCCGCGGGCGTTTCGCCTTGCGTTCCGAGGATGTCGAGGACGCTGTCAAACTTGATCGGATGTGCGGTTTCGAGAAAAATGCCTCTTCCGCCATTCGCTTTCAAGTGGTCCTCAAGTGCTCTAAATCCTACCGCTCCGTGTGGGTCCAAAATGTAATTACATCGTGAATAAACGTCCTGCATGGTGGCAGCCGTTTGCTCGTCCGAGATGCTGACCGACTCAAGCTTTTCTTGTAGATCCACGAAACTGTTGCCGAAGATCTCGAGGATCCGCACGAAATTACTGGGGCTGCCGACATCCATGGCATTCGACAGCGTCGAAACCGACTGCCGCGGCTCGTAGTCCTGAGACGCCATGAATCTCGGAACGACGTCGTTGGCGTTACAGGCCGCGATAAATTTGCGTACCGGCAATCCTGAAATATGAGCGAGAATGCCCGAGGCCAGATTGCCGAAGTTCCCGCTCGGTACGCAGAGCGTCGGCTCGTCGCCTTCCCACTGCTTCAAAGCATAAAAATAGTAGAACTGCTGCGGCAGCCAGCGAGCGACGTTTATCGAGTTTGCCGAGGTCAGATGCACTCTAGATGTGATATCGCTATCAGCAAGCGCTAGTTTCGCCAACGCCTGACAATCGTCAAACGTGCCATGTAATTCCAATGTAGTTACATTGCCGCCAAGCGTCGTCAGCTGCAATTCCTGAACCTTGCTGACCTTGCCCTTCGGATAAAGAATGACTACCTCAATATTCTCGACACCGTGAAAACCGGCCGCGACCGCACCGCCCGTGTCGCCGGAGGTCGCGACAAGCACGATGGTCTTCTCTTGGCGATCACGCGAAAAATGCCGTAAACACCGGCTCATAAACCGTGCCCCTACATCTTTGAATGCAAGGGTCGGGCCGTGAAACAGTTCAAGTGCGGAGATCGCCTCCGTAACGGGCACCAGCGGGAAATTAAAACTAACGGTCTCTTCGGCGATTGCAAAAAGGCTTTCATCGTCTATGTCGCCGCCGACAAAGGGGCGGATCACGTCGAAAGCGATCTGCTGATTTGAGAGCGTGCGAAACCCGGCGAGCCATTCAGGCCTAAGCTGTGGTATCTCGGACGGAAAATACAGGCCTTTGTCCGCCGGTTGGCCCTGAAGGACGGCGTCACGGAACGAGACGTGAGCGGACTCGCGGTTTGTGCTAAAGTAGTGCATCTATCGAACATGGTGCCAGCCGAAACAGGCAACGAAAGTTATCTTTTTGCCGTCAGCATAAGCAAAACTTAATGATAATACGGCGAGGCGTGTTTTCTAAAATATGGATGAAATAAGCGTTCTCGCTCCCGCAACCGTCGCCAATGTCGTCTGCGGTTTTGATTGTCTAGGGTTTGCATTAAGCGAACCATGCGACGAGATGACTCTGAGGAGAATAGACGAGCGTGAGATCAGGATCATTAATCGCGATGCATTTGGGCTGCCGACCGTCGCAACGCGGAATGTGGCGGGCGTCGCCCTTCACGCTTTCATTGATGCGGCGGGCCTCACCCATGGTTTCGAGATCGAGAGCACCAAGAAGATCATGCCCGGCAGCGGCATCGGCTCTTCGGCAGCCAGCGCGTGCGCCGCGGTCGTTGCGGCAAACATTCTTTCCGGCGAGCGGTTTTCAAAACTCGAACTCGTCGAACTCGCCATGGCCGGCGAAGCCCTCGCCTCGGGTTCGCGTCACGCTGACAATCTGGCTCCGTGTATATACGGCGGCTTTACGCTCGTTCGTTCGACTGAACCGCTCGACATTGTCGAAATAGATTTTCCGCCGCTCTTTGCGACCATTATTCACCCTCAGATCGAAATAAAAACCAGTGAGGCCCGTGCGATGCTGCCCAAGGAAGTGCCGCTGAAAAGCGCGATCCGCAACTGGAGCAATCTCGGTTCGCTCGTCGCCGCTCTTGGAAAAGGCGACTTCGGCTTGATCGCTCGCTCGCTCGAGGACACGATCGTCGAACCGGTCCGCAAATCGCTTATACCGAAATTCGATGAAGTTAAATCTGCTGCTCTCGCCGCGGGAGCTCTCGGCGGCGGCATTTCAGGTTCCGGACCTTCGATCTTTATGATCTGCGAAAACGAGTCAGCATCTCACGCTGTGGAAGCAGCCATGTCGGCAGTTTTCGGCGATACAGGAATCGATTTCCGGACATACTCGTGCCCGATCGCTGCCTCGGGCGTTCGATCGGCCATTTAGTTACATTTCACCTAAGCACTGTTCAAATTTGGCTTGCTGAATGAATGCTCATTCATTACAATGTCGGTAGCATTATTCATACTAAAAAAGAGGGATTTCAATGTCAGCAACGGCAAACGCGACGGTTCCGGTGGGCGAGAACACAACTTCTAGAGAAAAAATGAACATTACAAAAGCTGCGGTGCTTGGCGCCGGGACGATGGGTGCTGGTATTGCGGCACATCTCGCAAACGCGGGCATCCCCACGTTGCTGCTCGATATCGCTCCGAGCGAACTCACTGAGGCGGAGGCGGCGAAGGGCCTTTCGATCGACTCTCCGGCCGTGAGAAACCGCATCGTCAATTCGCTATTCGATGCCGCCAAGAAGCTCAAGCCGGCGCCATTCATGCGGGCCGAAAACGCCGGCCTGATCAAGACAGGAAATTTTGCCGACGATCTCGAAAAGATCAAGGATTGCGATCTGGTGATCGAAGCGGTGGTCGAGAATCTCGACATCAAACACAAGCTTTTTGCCGACGTTGACCGATATCGCAAACCCGGTGCCGTCATCGCTTCGAATACGAGCGGCATCCCTATCGATGCTATCGCCGAACCGTTTTCCGAGGATTTTAAGCAGCATTTTGTCGGCATACACTTCTTCAACCCGCCGCGCTACATGAAGCTGGTCGAGGTCATTCCTGGAACGAAAACGAGCGGTGAGATCGCCTGCGGTATCTCGGGTTTTCTCGACCGCCGCTTAGGCAAAGGCGTGGTTCCCGCAAAGGACAGGCCGAATTTTATCGCCAACCGCATCGGCGTTTTCGGCATGATGGCGACCATTCACGAGATGATCGCGATGGGCTTTACGCCGACCGAAGTGGACCAGATGACCGGCAAGGCGATCGGCCATGCTTCGTCAGCGACGTTCCGCACCAGCGACCTGGTCGGGCTCGACGTAACGGCACATGTTACGAACAATCTGTACCCGGCGGTTCCCGATGACGAAGATCGAGAGGTTTTCCAGATCCCTGAGGTCATTACATCTCTGCTCGACAAAAAGCTTTTGGGCGATAAAACCGGCGGCGGATTTTTTAAGAAATCGAAAGATGCCGAAGGCAAACGAGTGATCCTCGAGCTCGATCTGGCGACCTTCGAATACAGACCGCAGGTAAAGACAAAATTCCCGTCGCTCGACGCCGCGAAAGGTATCGAAGACAAGGCGAAGCGCGTGAAAACGCTCGTTTGGGGCGAAGACCGCGTCGGGGAATTCCTTTGGAAAACGACCTCTCGTGCGTCGCGCTATGCGGCCAATCGAATTCCTGAGATCGCCGACACGATCGTCGAGATCGACAACGCCATCAAATGGGGTTTCGGTTGGGAGATCGGCGTTTTCGAGGCCTGGGATGCTATCGGCGTAGCAGAATCCGTCGACCGTATGCGAAGCGAAGGCCAGCCGATCCCTGCGAATGTCGAGCGGATGCTCGCGTCGGGAGCGACGTCGTTCTACAAGAGCGAGAACGGTGAAGACTTTTATTTTGATCTCGTCGGTGGCGAGTACAAACCGATGCCGCAGCGTCCGGGCGTTTTGCTGCTCAAATCGGTGAAGGACCGCACCGGCGTGATCAAATCCAATCCGGGTGCGTCGCTCATCGACATCGGCGACGGTGTCGCGTGTCTTGAGTTTCACTCAAAAATGAACTCGATCGGCGGCGATACGATCTCCATGCTCAATTCTTCCCTCGATGAGGTCGAGAAGAATTTCGACGGGCTCGTCGTCGGAAATCAGGGCGGAAACTTCTCGGCGGGAGCAAATATCATGATGCTCTTGCTAGCTGCCCAGGAAGAGGAATGGGATGACATCAACATCATGATCCGCGGCCTGCAGAATGCGATCATGCGGATGCGATATTCGCCGAAGCCCGTCGTCACAGCGCCGTACGGTATGACGCTGGGCGGGGGCTGCGAGGTGTCGATGCATGGCGATCGCGTCCAAGCGGCGGCTGAGACGTACATTGGCCTAGTCGAGGTGGGCGTCGGACTTGTTCCAGCCGGTGGCGGAACAAAGGAAATGACGATGCGTGCGATGAACGCAGCGGCGAAGGCTCCCGACGCCGATCCGCTAGCGTTCCTTAAGAAAACATTCGAACTGATCGGCATGGGCAAGGTCGCGACTTCCGCTCAGGAAGCTCAGAGCTGGGGCCTGATTCGCGACATCGACGCTATCTCGATGAACGGCGACCGGTTGATAGCGGATGCCAAGCAGGAAGTTCTTAACCTCGTTGCTTCGGGCTATGTCCAGCCGGTCGAGCGGACTGACATCCTCGCCCTCGGCGAATCGGCACAGGCGGCGATGAAACTTGCACTCCACATGATGAAGCAGGGCGGTTTTGTTTCGGATCACGACGTTCTGATCGGCAAAAAACTGGCGAAGATCATGAGCGGCGGTGATCTCAATCACAAGACATACGTTTCCGAGCGTTATCTGCTCGACCTCGAACGCGAGGCGTTCCTGTCGCTCTGCGGCGAGCGAAAGACACAGGAACGCATCGCGGCGATGCTAAAAACGGGCAAACCGTTGAGGAACTAGTGAACATCACGCCGGAAGAACCGGCGTTGCAGGCGACGGCGCCTGCGTTACCGGCTTATGGACGAGCGAATAAATAGCATAACTTCAGCCATGACGGAAGCGTCGCGAGACGCTGCCGCGACCTTTGGGGGCCTTTCGGGGCAGCAGCTCAACTGGAAACCTTCGGAGAAAGGCTGGAGCATCGCGCAGTGTCTCGAACATATCATCCTGACCAATCGCGAGTTCGATCCCGAGTTCAAAAAGCTTGCGTCCGGAACGCGGAAGAACTCTTTCTGGGAGAATTATTCGCCTTTTTCAGGCTGGGGCGGCCGATTTTTGATCAAGGCTGTTACCGAGGATTCGAAGAAGGCTAAAGCGCCGTCAAACCGAATTGTCCCGCCGAGCGAGGTGCCGGATGATATCGTTCAGCAGTTTGTCGAACATATTGTCGAGATTAACGCGCAGATCGAATCGATCGCGGAAGTGGACCGCGAAAAGACAGTTGTGACATCGCCTTTTCTCGCGATACTAACTTACAAACTCGACGATGCGTTCACTGTGCTTGTCGAGCATACTAGACGTCACATTCGACAGGCGAAGCGTGTGATGGAGGCGGGAGGTTTTCCGCAATAGTTCTCCACCAGTGAGAGAAACCCGGTCGCTGCCGCTCCCGGTTCTGACGTTTATGCCCGAGAGTTTTAAGAGCCGGATGTTTCGATGGGGATTTAACTTTTTCCCCGCTTATCGCGGAACGGGCGGGCGGGTCGATTACATTTCGGACGACTGGCACGAGGCGCGGGTGAGGTTGCCGCTTTCGTGGCGAACACGTAATTATGTCGGCACTATCTACGGCGGCAGCATTTACGCGAGTATTGACCCGATATACATGCTGATGCTGATGCACATTTTGGGCAAAGGCTATGTTGTCTGGGACAAGGCGGCGAATGTCAGGTTCAGAAAGCCGGGGAAAACGACGCTGTGGGCCGATTTTTTTCTTAGCCGAGACGAGATAGCCGAGATAAGGCGGCTGGCTGAGACCGAACGTTCGGTCGACCGCGTTTACACGGTCGAGTTAAAGGATAGGGAAGGCAAGGTGCATGCAACGATCGACAAAACCCTGTACATAGCGAAGAAGAAGTAAATGACAGATCTTTCAAGCAGGGCGTTCATTTTTGACATGGACGGAACGCTCGTTGACAACATGCATGTCCATACCGAGGCATGGGCCCAGTTGCTTGGCGAGAACGGTGTCGAGATGGACCGGCACAAATTTCTGGTCGCGACGGCGGGCAAGACAAACCGCGAGATATTGCCGACCGTTTTCGGCGACGTCTCGGACGACCGGATCACGGAACTTGCACTCAGAAAAGAGACCATCTATCGCGAGATGTTCCTGCCGCAGAGAAAACCGGTCGCCGGGTTGGTCGAATTTTTGACGGATGCAAAGAGGCTCGGTATCAAAATGGCAGTCGCAACGGCTTCGGCGAATCCTAACATGGAGTTCATCCTCGACGGGCTCGACCTTCGTCGATTTTTTGATGCGATCACGACCGCTAGCGACGTGAAGCAGGGCAAACCCGACCCGGCGATGTTTCTCGTTTCGGCTGAAAAGCTGGGAGTTGAGCCAAAACACTGCATCGTTTTTGAGGATGCTATCGGCGGATTTGAGGCGGCACATCGGGCCGGAATGGGTTCGATCGGGATCACAACAGTGAATTCGGCTGAGGATATTTTGAAATGTGATTCGGTGGTCGAGGCTCATTCGGATTTTACGAAGATGAGTCCGCAAGATTTGGTTGAGAGGTACGTTCCCTTATCTGTTCAGACAACTAAATAGATCAAAAGGAAGGGACTAAACTCATGAAAAACATTTTTCTACTAACTGTAATTGCGGCTTCACTATTCGTCTCGGCGTGCAACGTCGTCGGCGAGCCCGTCGAATATGCAAGTGCGTGTGACCTCGGGAACGACGGCAAAACCATCGAGGTAAAAGGGATCCTTGAGGAAAAGGGCGGCAGTATCTTTTGTTCGAATACCAGCGGCCGAATGGAATGCGGCTATAGCCTGTTGGCAAAGGCCGGCGATAAGGAAGGAATTAGCGTCGATCTCGAGGTTGGCGGCGGAGCAAACACGGCGGACAAGCCGGCGAGTGGCTTTAAGCGCGAGGACCTAAAGATCCGCGATAACGCGGGCCAGCCGGTAAAGCTTGGAGATCAGGTCAAGCTGACCGGAAAGCTGACATCTGCGACACAGCCAAGTGGCAACGTTTGTTATTTGAAGGTTTATAAGATCGAACGATGAGAATAGCGGCAGCAGCACTGGTGATCTTAGCCGCGGCTTTGGCCGCCAGTGCTCAGCCCGCGCTCAAGCTTGTGCCGAGAAAGTATGCCGAGGTCGAGCTTGCGTACGGAAAAAGGTCGGTGATCTTCGACCTGGACGACGCCCTGATCGGGTCAAACGGCAGCTTGCCGGGAAACGCTCCGCACAAATACCGGACGCTGTTCACGGCTGAGAAAGACGGTTTTGTTTACCTGGTAGCGAACGTTCGCAGCGCATCGCCGATCTCGAACCCTATGGCCCCGTGCGGCGGCGACAACCCGCAGTCGATACTTTGGATCAAAGCGGACAAAACGCTAAAGAAACTCGAGGTGCAGAGCGAGATATACGCGTCTTGCTCGTACAACTATTACGACAGCAAGCTGAGCGTTTCAAAGGACGGCCTCGTGGCCAAATACGGCGGGGCGCAGAAGCTGGAGCTAAAATACAACAACCGCGAGCCTGAAAAAGGCTTGATCGTTATCAAGGCCGATAAGTGATTATGAAACGCTGCGATTGGTCACAAAAAGAGGTCAATTTCCGCTACCACGACGAAGAGTGGGGCGTGCCGGTGCATGACGACAACCGGTTGTTCGAGTTTCTGATCCTTGAAGGCGCTCAGGCGGGTTTGAGTTGGGACACGATCCTCGTCAAACGCGAGAATTACCGGAAGGCTTACGATAATTTCGATCCGGCGAAGGTCGCGAAGTATTCGGAAGCAAAATGCGCGAAGCTGCTCGACAATCCGGGCATCGTTCGCAATCGCCTGAAGATAGCGGCCTCGGTCGCGAACGCGAAGGCATTTCTTGCGGTGCAAAAGGAATTCGGTTCGTTTGATAAGTACATCTGGTCATTCGTCGGCGGAAAGCCGATAGACGGCAAGCGAAAGCTGCATGGAGAAGTGCCGGCAAAGACCGAGATCTCCGATGCGATGTCGAAGGACCTGAAGAAACGCGGTTTCAAGTTCGTCGGCTCGACCATCATGTACGCATTCATGCAGGCGACAGGGATGGTGAACGATCATCTGGTGACGTGTTTTAGGTATAAAGAGGTTTCACCAAGTGGATGAGTTGGAAAGCTATATATTCGATTGGTGTCGGGAACTATTACTTCCTGAAGAGTGGGAGGCACACAGGCACTTCCAAGTAACTCGAAAGATAGAGTTGTCAAAGTCCGCAGTTATTAAAGAAAAGATGTCAACGAACTGGCTTTCGAAGGATCCAAATATTTTACGCATCGTGGGAGAAGGTGAATCAGCATTTTATGGAAGTGTTCTTGATCGGCTTCGGGCTGAGAACCGGTTAGAAGGCGTGTTGAACATTTGTCCGAAATGTGGCGGTCTGGCGAGGACACCAGTGGCAAAACAATGTCCTCACTGCTTTTACTCTTGGCATTGAAATGGACTACCCGATAACACCGGCGGTCAGATATTTGAGAGATAAGAAGGTCGATTTCGAACCGCGGCTTTATGATTACGTTGAGAAAGGCGGCACCGGCGAATCGGCCCGTCAGCTCGGCGTTGATGAGCATGCGGTCGTTAAGACCTTGATATTTGAAACCAATGAGAAGAAGGCTCTGATAGTGCTGATGCATGGCGACCGGCAGGTTTCGGCCAAGAACCTGGCCCGTCACATCGGTGTAAAATCGGTCGAGCCGGCGGCACCGGAAAAAGCATCGAAGTGGACAGGATATCTGGTCGGCGGCACGTCGCCCTTCGGCATCAGAACGCAGATGCCGGTTTACGTTGAGCGAAGTATTTTCGATATCGACAGGATCCTGATCAACGGCGGAAAGCGTGGATTCCTCGTCGAGATCGAGCCCGCGGAACTTAAACGTGTTCTGAACATTGAAGAAGTCGAAGTTGCGATATGAGCCCTGAATGGTGGCAAACGGCCCGCGAAGGCAAATACGCGGAAATGGAAGCGACGATGCTCGCCGCAACCGACCGCGGTGAAGGCTACTTCCCTGAATGCGAGGTCCGCGGCTCGTACTACGAAAACTGGGGCGATACGCTACGAGGTGAGGACCGAATCGCAAAATATCGTGAGGCCTTGAACTATTGGCAGATGCACGCCGCACAGTCGACCAGCGGCGGCGAGGGAACGGCGAGGATGATGGATGTTCATCGGATAGAAGATAAGTTGCGTCGGGTGACGAGCTAAACAGCGAGTATGAGCGAGCAGGAGATCATAGAAAGAGTCCAGCGCAACGTCGACAGCCCGACGATCTCGACCGATACGGGGCTCGAGGCGGCCCGGCAGATCGGCGATCTGGCAGAGTCTGAAAAGGTTGAATGGGCTCTCGCAGGAGGCATAGCGATGTACCTTTACGGCAGCCCGCGTCTGACCAAAGACGTTGATATCATCGCATCGGGAAGCGTTTCGCTTAAAGAAGATGCTCCGTTAACATTCGGCGGCAGTAACTATACCGTCGAGGTCGGGAAGTACAAGGTTGCGGTCGATTGGATCGTACGCAATGACGGTTACGCGAGATATTATCAAAAAGCCTTAGCCGAGGCTGTCAGCTTCCCAAACGGCTTTCAGTTGATCTCGCCCGAATGGCTTCTGATCCTGAAAATGTTCGCCGGACGGCAAAAGGATTATGACGATGCGGTTTTTCTATTGAAAGAAAAGGGCTTGGTAGATCGTCCGAAGGTCAAAGCAAACATCGTCGGCGTTGCCGGCGAAGATGCATGGCTCGCTACGATGGCAAACTTCCGGCGGTTGTGCAATTTGGCGGACGGCAGGACGGACGAGCCGGGGAAGTATTTTGTTGAAGAATAGTCGAGAAAGAATATGAAAGAAGCAGTAATCGTATCGGCCGTGCGTACGGCTGTTGGAAAGGCTCCGAAAGGAACGTTGAGAAATACCCGGCCTGATGATCTCGGGGCGGCGGCTATTAAGGAAGCGGTTGCGAGGGCGGGTGTTGACGTATCGTTGATCGATGACGTGATCATGGGCTGTGCGTTTCCTGAGGCGGAGCAGGGGATGAACGTTGCTCGCACGGCGATGATCGCGGCGGGTTTGCCGGTGGAAACGAGTGCGATGACGGTCAATCGTTACTGCTCGTCGGGTTTGCAGACCATCGCTCTGGCGGCCGAGCGAATCATGACGGGCGGTGCCGACGCGATAGTGGCGGGCGGGCTTGAGACGATGTCGATGATCCCAATGGGCGGCAACGTAGTTCGGCCGAATCCGGCGATCGTCGACAGCTATCCCGATTATTACCTGAACATGGGCCTCACTGCCGAGAATCTCGCCCGCAAATACGAGATCACCCGCGAACAGGCTGACGAATTCTCATACAATTCGCACCGCAAAGCCCTCGCCGCAATATCGGAAGGCAAATTCAAGGACGAGATCGTTCCGGTCAATGTCTTTGTCGATGAACTCGACGAAAAAGGCCGTGTTCGCCGCAAAGAGGTCGTCTTTGCCCAGGACGAAGGCCCGCGTGCGGACACTTCGATCGAAGGCCTTGCGAAACTGAAACCAGTTTTCCACGCCGCCGGAACGGTCACAGCCGGAAACTCATCGCAAATGTCCGACGGAGCTGCGGCCGCTGTCGTGATGTCGGCAGATAAAGCCGCAGAACTTGGCATCAAGCCAATCGCTCGATTTATCTCGTTCGCCACTGCAGGCTGCCTGCCCGAAGAAATGGGCATCGGCCCGGTTTACGCTATTCCGAAGGCCCTGAAGATGGCGGGCCTGACGCTCGATCAGATCGATGTCATCGAACTAAACGAAGCCTTCGCCGCCCAAGGCCTTTCGGTCATGAAGGTCCTCGAAATGGATCCGTCAAAGGTAAACGTAAACGGCGGCGCCGTAGCACTCGGCCATCCATTGGGCTGCACAGGAGCCAAACTTACCGCGACCGTGTTGCAAGAACTGAAACGTTCTGGCGGTCGTTACGGCATGGTCACCATGTGCGTAGGCGGAGGCATGGGCGCGGCGGGGATATTTGAGCGGGTCGACTAACTAAATTGTGAAGCTGCTGGTTTTCGTAACAGTTAGTGCATTTGTTGCGGTCGCATGTAGTTTGCCCGCGTCAAGAAACGTGTCTACCGCCAAAACGAATATTAACGCTGTAAATTCTGTAGAGTATTCGCGAACCGAGAATGCGTACACATTCGCCCAAAACTCGTACCTCGCGGGCAAATTGACCCCGTCTGGGAAAGAAGCCCGTGAGATAGTCGGTAAAACGCTAACAGAGAGCAAGCTATGGCAGAACAAGGCGTTTGATGAACAGCTCAGGAAACTTATGGGAGCTGATTACGCCGCCATGAGGAAGTTCTGGAACACTGAAACGCCGATCAAAAAATTCGGCGACTTTCTGATGATGACAGGATGTGAACAGAATAACTGTGCCGACAATCAGTATGTCATTTTTATTGATCTTGGTGATGGAAGAATTAACGTTATTCATATCACCGAAGACGCGATCAGAGAATGGAGCAAGTACCGCGAGATTAACGACTTGCCACCACCTTTCGAGGAAGAATTGACCAGATTGAGTCGTGCAAGTAACGAACATAGGTATTAGGCCAAATCGGTCAGCCTATTAAGCGTATTGAAAAGATCGCATCGTGTGTCATTAGTAATAGAAGATCTCAGGGTCAATTACAAGAACGCATTGACTGAATGAACATTCATTCAGTAGAATGTTTCGAGCAAATTCGTAAGGAGCAACAATTAAAACCATGGAAGCACAAATGCAGAAAGAATACATCAAAGGCGGGTCGTTTTTGATCGAGCAGCGGACACCGACGGAAGTTTTTACTCCGGAGGACTTGTCGGACGAGCAACGGATGATCGGGGACACGACGCGGGAGTTCATCGATAACGAGGTGCTGCCGCAGATCGATGCGATGGAGAAGCATGCGTGGGAGATCTCGCGTGAGCTGATCGCAAAGGCTGGCGAACTTGGTGTGCTTGGTGCGACCATTCCTGAGGAATACGGCGGGCTTGAGCTTGACCAGACGACAGGCGTTGTAGTGGCCGAGATGATGGGCCGCGGGTCGGGTTTTGGCGTGACTTTTGGTGCTCAGACTTCGATCGGTTTGCTTCCGATTCTTTATTTTGGTTCCGAGGAACTTAAGAAAAAGTGGATCCCGCCTATCGTTGCGGGTGAAAAGGTTACCGCTTATTGCTTGTCTGAGGCCGGTTCGGGTTCGGACGCTCTCGGGGCGAAATGCACGGCCCGTCTAAGCGAAGACGGCTCGGAATGGATCCTGAACGGCGAGAAGATGTGGATCACCAACGGCTCATTCGCCGATGTTTACATTATCTTTGCCAAGGTCGATGGCGAGAAGAAGAAGTTCTCGGCCTTTGTTGTGGAACGCAGCGAAAACTGCCGTCCTGGTGCCGAAGAGCACAAACTGGGGATCAAGTCTTCATCGACCACGCCGATCATCTTGTCTGATGCCCGCATTCCGGTCGGCAATCTCATCGGCGAGGTCGGCGACGGTGCGAAGATCGCTTTTAACATCCTGAACGTTGGCCGCTTCAAGCTCGGTGCTTCGGTGATCGGCGGCTCGAAACTGGCGATCCACGATTCAGTTCGTTACGCGAATGAGCGGCAGCAGTTCAATGTACCGATATCGTCGTTCGGGGCGATCAAGCATAAGCTCGCCGAAATGGCGATCCGTACTTGGGTTGGCGAATCGATGAGCTATCGAACGGTCGGCATGATCGATACGCTGATCGGCTCGGGTTCGGACAACGAAACCAAACTTCGTTCGATCGAGGAATACGCGGTCGAGAGTTCGATAAATAAGGTCTTCTGTTCCGAGGTGCTCGACTATGTTGTCGACGAAATGGTCCAGATCTACGGCGGAGCGGGCTACACGGCGGATTATCCGGCTGAACGTGCATATCGCGATGCCCGCATCAACCGCATTTTCGAGGGCACGAATGAGATCAACCGGATGCTCATTCCGGGCATGCTTCTAAAACGTGCGATGAAGGGCGAGATCGGCCTGATCCCGGCGGCAAAGGCTTTGATGGACGAGATACTGAATCCGCAGATGTCGTTCGATGAAGACGACACACCGCTCGCAACCGAGTTGAAACTCGCTCAGAATGCCAAGAAGACGGCCTTGATGGTGGTCGGGACAGCGGCGCAGAAGTACATGATGGAGCTGGAAAAGCAGCAGGAGCTGCTGATGTACGCCGCCGACATCATCATGGAAGCCTACGCGATGGAAACCGCCGTCTTGCGTGCCCAGAAGCTACGAGGCTCGTCGAACGCCGACCGCTACGCCGACATGGCCCAGGTATATTGCAACGATGCCATCCAGCGTGTCGAGTCGAAGGCGAAGAACGCGATAGCAGCAATGACCGAAGGCGACGAGATGCGTACGTTGCTCGTCGCGCTGAAGCGCTTCACCAAGAACAATTCGCCCGTCAATACGGTCGCCGCAAGACAGCGAATTGCGGAAACCTTGATACAGGCGAATACATATACTTTTTAGTTTTAAGACTGTCCGAGATCTCAAATTTGAGATTTGAGATCTCGGATATCTCGATCATAACTGTTCGAGAGACGATCAGATCTGCCGCGATCCTAGGCGGAATTCCGTCCAGCGTTGATTATTCCAAACGAGCATCTGATCACCAGTTTCTCGTAGACCGATCGACTCTCGACTGGGTCGTCCCGTTCTTCGCTTTCACGAATTTTTGTCAGAGCGTATTGTTGGATGGCGACAAGCGGCAGAACTATACGCTCGCGCGTACGGACCGATTGCTGCTCGGCCGGCAGGTCGTTCATCAGCTCTTGTGTGCCGGAAATGCGGATCAAATGATTGCGGGTCAGGTCATATTCGTCGCGGATCATTCGCCAGATCTCGCCGTAGGTTTCGTGGTGTTCGAGAAAGGCGGTCAGCGGCAGGAAAGTCTTCTGCATCGCCATCTCACAGTTGTCGATCAGTGCCTTGTAGAATCCGTTCGAGCGATACATCTCGGCGATCTCTTCGAGATCCCCCCTCATCATTTCTAGTGCCGAGCCGACGCCGTAAAATCCCGGGACGTTCTGCTTGATCTGGCTCCAGGCACCGACGAACGGGATCGCCCGAAGATCTTTCAGCGTCATCTTTCCCCGCCCGCGTTTTGCGGGACGGCTGCCGATGTTGGTTTCGGAATAGAATCGCAATGGGCTGACCGCGGATAGATAATCGAGAAAACTCGGATGATTCTTCAACCCGTCGTAGGCGGCAAAACTGTGTTCCGCGAGCCTTGTCATCAATTCTTCTTCCCGCGGCGTAAAGGTGGCCGGCTTCGGGGCGAAGATGTCGTTGTAAATCCCCGCATGCAGCAGTTGCTCGATGTTGTAGCGTGCCGAAGCAACCGTTCCGAAATTCGAACTTACGGTTTGTCCCTGGACGGTCAACTCGATGGAGTCATCGGCCACGTTCTGGCCCATGGATGAATAGAATTTGTGGGTCTTGCCGCCGCCTCGAGCGGGCGGGCCGCCGCGGCCATCGAAGAAAACTACCTCAACGTCGAATTCGCGAGAAATACGGGTCAGTTCGTCCTTTGCTTTATAAATGCTCCAATTCGCCATCAAATAGCCGCCGTCTTTCGTGCCGTCACTGAAGCCCAGCATGATCGTCTGCCGGTCGCCGCGACGATGCAGGTGTTCGCGATAGGCTGGTGCGCTGTACAGTTCACGCATGATCATCGGAGCGTGTTGAAGGTCGTTGATGGTTTCGAATAGCGGAACGATATCGACCGAGAGGGCATCCATTCTCCATCCGCCCAGCAGGAACAGGCCGACGACTTCCGCAACGTGGACGGCGCTCTGGCATTGGCTGATTATGTAGCGATGACAGCCCTCCTCACCATTTTCCCGCTGTATATCAGCGACGGCGGCAACTGTTCGAAGTGTGTCGCGTGAAAGCTCGGTGTTAAGCGTCTCGGGCGCAGCACTTTCGGTGATACCGAACAGCAGTTCCATCTTTTCGGCGTCCTGAAGGGACGCGTAGTCGAACGCTCCGGTAATCTTGCCGATCTCGCTCAGGACCTTCGCGTGTTCCGAGGCTTCCTGACGGATATCGAGCGAGGCGAAATGAATGCCGAATACCTCGACTTTGCCGATCAGATCTTCGACGAGATGGACGAAAAGCCCGTTGTGTTCGCTGTTCAGGCTGAAACGGATCGAGTTAAGATGTTCGAGGATCGAGGCCCGTGTGAGCGATGATCCTCCGCCGCCTTGAAAAGCCTCCTGATAGACACGGCGTTCCAGATCCACTACCGCGGTTTCGATATTGGCAAAAGTCAGGCGACGCTTCAGCCGGCGAATATCGTTGTGGTAACAGCGAAGTATCGCTCGCTTCAGGGCAGCGGCAACCTGCAGCGTTATGTCGCTGGTGACAAACGGATTGCCGTCGCGGTCGCCTCCCGACCAGAAACCCATTTGCATCAGTCCGGATATCTCGGCGGATCTTGTGCCGAGAAAGCGGCGGAGTTCGGCTGCTATCTCGCCTATCGCTTCATAAAAAACGTTCTCCAAATACCAGATCAGGCTCGCGGCTTCGTCAAACGGTGTGGGTTTTTGCTTCTTAAAGAACGGCGTGCGTCCTAATTGCTGCAGCAGAGTATTTATCGTTGTAACGTCGTTCGCCGTTATAGCGGCGTCAAGATCGTTGATGATCCCGAGCACCGAACCCGGATAGAACTGCGTCGGGTGAGCGGTCAGCACCAGCCTCACCGAGAAATCGTTGAGCTTCTGCTCGAATTCGGATAAACGGCCATTCTGCTGGACCGCGGCCTCAAGCTGCATGAGAGTTCCCGCACCGTTAAGGTCATTCATCTCAGCGAATGCGGCATCTTCGAGAGCGTCAAACAGGACGACCTGGCGTTCAACATACTGGACAAAACGAAAGAGCAGGTCGATCGCCTCTCCCGCCGGTCGATCAGCAAAAAAGCGTTCGATCATCTCAACCGGGCTTTTGCCGTGTGCAAAGCCCTCTTCGCAATTGCTTCCGAACAAGGAAAGAAGGATCCCAGTCTTGTCGATCCCGTAGAAAGGAAGGGCTAGAAAAAGACTGTTGTAGAGCTGGAATTTGACCCCGACGGCGTTTTGAAATCGCTCGAGCTGACCAGACCGAGTTTGGAGCATAAAGGCATTTTACTGCACTTTATCGCTTTAAGGCACCGTGCCGACTGCGGATGGTGCCCCCGATCATTCCGGGATCGGCGTCGGTGTTGGTTTAGGCGTCGGTGTCGGCGTTGGTTCCGGATCATCATCAAGGATACGAACTTCGGAACGCCCGACAGAGTAGTCGGTGTATTTGACTCGCATTCTGATCTTTAAAACATAGCCGTCATCGAAGACCAATTCGTCATCGGCACGAGCGTCAAAGGGAAACCACCATTTTCCGTCAACCTGCTGGCGAGTTGTTTCGACTATGGGGAATTTGTTCTTCTTTGTTTCGGGAATCCCTTTGCCCTTGGATTTGACTATCATCAGGTCGTCGACGTCGACCCAGATCCGTCCCGTGAAGTATCGCAGCTTTGTCTTACTCGCGTCCGGCATCACCTTCGGACTTACATCGAAAACGTAAAGGTTGAGTTCATCGATGCGTTCTGTCCCGATGTACGTGAATTTATATTGCGGAGCCATCGAAGGTTCCAAGGCGAAAGGGTTTACACCGCCGAGGTCTTCGAGGTCTTCGGGGGTGACCATGCCGGGTGGAACCGTTGCCACGGGTGCGAACAAGATCTTCTCGAACCGTGCGCCTTCCGAATTGAAGGTCATATGCGAGTCCCGCTTGTACGTACCGGTAATCTGGCCGCCGAGGCCGATGGTATTTACCGTGGCATAACGCTTAAATGCATAGCTCCTTAATGCAACGCGGAAATCGCCTTCGTTTTCAGTGACTTTTTTTACAACACGGTCGATCTCAGCCTGGCTAAGGTTGGACTTCACACCGGCAACTTGGGCTTGGGAAGCAGCAACAAAAATGAACAGTCCGGCGGCGAGAATAGTTAAACGCTTCAACATCGATCTCATAACTTTAACCCAACGGAAAATAGATGCAAGGTTCCGGTTAAAGGTTCGCATTACGTTAAAGCGAAACCTCTACACTCCAAAAATCAAAGGCTCCGCCGGCACGGAGCCTTCTTACAAAAAAATATAAAAACCGACCTAATCGACGAAATCGATCTTCACTTTGTGCGGAATGATCCCTGCCTTGTGTCCTTCGGCGAGTAAACGTTTTACACCCTCACGGCCGCGTTCGCCGTAATCGAGCGTAAGGTCATTGACCCACATTGCGACAAAGCGATCGGCAAGTTCCGGCTGCATATCGCGGGCGAACTGCATCGCGTAAGCAAGTGCGTCCTCGCGGTTATCCATCGAATACTCGATGCTGTCATGCAGGCATTTTGAAACCTCACGCATCAAGTCTTTTCCAAGGTCGCGGCGAATAACGTTCCCGCCCATCGGCAGCGGAAGTCCCGTCTTCTCATGCCACCATTCGCCAAGATCGAGGACCTTGTAAAGGCCTTTCTGGTGGTAGAATAGCTGCCCTTCATGGATCAGCAGTCCCGCGTCCGCTTCGCCCTTTTGTACCGCAGCGATGATCTCATCAAAGGGATAGACGACGTGTTCGAATTCGTTATTAAAAATTCGCAGAGCAAGATACGCGCTAGTCAGTTCGCCGGGAACGGCGATCTTCATCGAACCGATATCCTTAACGTTTCGAGGTTCCTTTGAAACAACGATCGGGCCGTATTTATCGCCGATGCTCGCTCCGTGCGGAAGCAACGCGTACTTTTCCGCCACGTAAGCGTACGCATGAAAAGAGATCGCCGTGACATCAAATACGCCGTTACGGGCGTCTTCGTTGAGGCTCTGAATATCCTTGAGCGTGTGTTCGAATTTGAGATTCCCGGTCTCAAGCTTGTTGGTCGCAAGCCCGTAGAACATGAACGCATCGTCCGAATCAGGGGAATGCGCGACCGAAATAGTCCGGGTTTCGGGAGTTTCCTTGGCGTTTACAGACATACTTCAAAACTGCGAGGTGTAGACCCTTGTGTCATACAAAACCTTTATTCTACCGTTTTCGGCGTGTTTGGCAAATATGGCTTGTAGTTCCTTTACGAGCGGTTGAAATCGAGGATCGTCCTCGGTCGGCATGTACGATGCGGACAGCATTCTGCCCGTTAATCCTTCGAGGTCGAATACCTGTTCATTCGCGAAAAGTGCCGATGCATAAGACTGCTGAAAGAAAGCTGAAAGCTCTTCCGCGGCTATGTTCTCGTGACGCACGTGGCCGTAATCATTAGCATATTTGAGCAGCAGGGCTTCGTAATCACGATGAAAGGGTGTCGTGTCGAGCTGGCGTTCGTTCCAGATCAGTGCGACATGGCCGCCTGGCTTAAGAATTCGTTTGAACTCTATTCGCGTCGGTTCCGGTTCGAACCAATGGAAAGCCTGAGCCGCAACGACTAGATCGACCGACCCGTCATCAAGAGTGGTCGCAGTCGAAGTACCATCGACCGGGACAAAATCTTCGAATTCCCGAAGATATTCCACCGCCGCGGCCCGCATTGCCTCGTTCGGCTCGACTCCGAAGACGCGATTCCCGTTTTCCAGAAAGATCTTCGAAGAAATGCCCGTTCCGCAGCCAACGTCGGCAATAACTGAATCCGAGGTAAGCCCGCACTCTTCCGTTAAATATTCGACCACTTCTCGGGGATAATGCGGGCGGTACTTTACGTAATTTGCTATCCGGTTTGAAAATCGTTCAACGGAATCGCTCATGTTGTTCCTAGTCGCCGGCGAGGAAAAATGTCATCTTCCACTTGCCGCGGATCTTCTCGAAGCCGGCTCGATAGTCGATGTGGCTGCGGACATATTCTCTTTTAACATAGCCTTCGAGCCCGCCGAGCGTTTTGACCAGGTACCAGCCGGGGTACTCCGACTTTCCACTTTTCGGAACAGTTTCGGGCTGGATCTCGACGACGTTGTATGACAATTGGGCAACGACGTCTGCCTTTAGGTCCGGCTCCTTTCGCAGATTTACGTTGTTGCCGAAGATCGCGTGATACTCGAAGCCATCGACATCGTCCGGCCAATGCGAAAAGGTGTACGGGGCCATGAACGACTTCCCGCCATCCTCAAACTTGCCGCCATTTTTGATCACGGCCAGGAACTCAGCCCAGAACTTGCTGTTCTTGCTCGTGATCTTCCATTCCCGTTTGAAATTGGCGATGCCGTCCTGACCGCCGAAGCCGTTCTTTATCTTCGGATCGACGATCGACAGCAGATATGCTGCATCCTTGCGCTCAGCCGCGGCGATCAATTTTGTACGGAACGTGGCGAACGAAGGGTCTTTGGGGCCTTCATCCTGCGGCTTGACGTACTTCTCCTGAGCGATGGCAAAGCCGGAAACAACAGCAATAGCAATGAGCGCTGCGATGATTGTTTTTAGTTTCATTGAGTTCGGGGATACGCTACTTTTTTGACGCCCGCTTACGCAGGCGGTTCTGACACTTCTTCGCCGGTCCACTGGCTTTTTTTCGAGTGCGGAATATCGAACTGGTCCAATATCCGAAAACAAAGGTGTTCGACCAGGTCGTCTATTGTTTTCGGCCGATGATAAAAACCCGGGCTGGCCGGCAGTATCCGCGCACCGGCATGAGCAAGACGAAGCATGTTTTCGAGGTGTATCGCATTGAACGGCGTCTCGCGCGGGACGAGCAGCAATTTCCGGCCTTCTTTCAAGCAAACGTCGGCGGCACGGTGGATCAAATTGGTTCCCGCTCCGGTTGCGATCGCTCCGAGCGTTCCCATCGAGCAGGGAACGACGATCATTCCTGCCTGCTTATTGGAACCCGAGGAAGGTTTCGCGGCAAGGTTGTCCAGTCGCCAATACCTGATCAGTTTCGAATCGGCTTCGAGGCCAAGCCACGTGTTGATCTTCGCCGTATCAGGATCGCGGAGATTCACGCCCATTTCTACCTGAGCCACGGTTGCCGCCGTGCCGGACATGATGAGATTTATCCGCTCGACCACGCCGCTCGCGGCCAACAGCTGCAGCGTGCGATGGGCGTATATCGTACCTGAGGCTCCGGTGATGGCAAGTGTTATTTCCATTCGATCTTCGCTCTAAATTCTAATACTCGCGCCACGCGCTCCACAATGCTTTCGCCGAAAACATTGCAACCGATTCACTTAAAGCACTATCCTACATTAACATCGGCGGGCGATTGAACGTCTTTGTCGCAGAGGAAAACGGGCATGTTTCTTATCAGATCGACATTAATTTTTGCACTTGCTCTGGTGCTGGTTATCAGCGCCGCCGCACAGGAGGCGGGAAAACCGCCGGTCATAATCATCCCGGGTGTCACGGGATCAGAGCTTGTAAACCCGCAAACGGGCCGCACGGTCTGGTTCAGCGTAAAGCGTGACAAGGAAGACGATCTGCGGCTGCCGATCACTTCGACGACGCTTTCCGCTAATCGCGATTCGCTTCGTCCGACCGATATTATCCGGAAGGTCGAACTGCCAGTACTTCCGGACGTTGAGGTTTATCAGTCGCTGATCGATGCCTTGATCGCAAAAGGATATACCGAGGCGACATGGGACAAGCCAAAGGCGACTGACGTGTTCTACGTCTTCGCCTACGACTGGCGGCGTGACAATGTGGAGTCGGCTCGGCTTCTGACCGAGAAGATGGCCGCGGCGAAACAAACACTCAAAAACCCGTCGCTAAAGTTCGACATTCTCGCCCACTCGATGGGCGGCCTGATCGCTCGATACGCGGCGATGTATGGCGGTGCCGAACCGCCGCGGACGCCAAACCCGAAACCAAGCTGGGCAGGTGCCCCGCATATTCGCAAGCTGATGATGTTCGGTACGCCAAATGAGGGGTCGGCCAGCTCATTCGACGCCCTGATCAACGGCTATCCGATCATTGCCGACAGAAAACTGCCATTCATCGACGATCTGAGGGCTGAAGACGTAATGACAAATCCTTCGTCATTTCAACTTCTTCCGCACCAGTCGGCGGCCCGCTTTTTAGATGAGGATCTCAAGCCCCTAAAGATCGATATTTATGACGTGAATACCTGGATCAAGTACGGTTGGGGAGCTTTAGCCGATCCAAAGTTTCTCTCAAGACTAAAAGATGCTGAGAGGCTCGCCGCAACAAATAAGGAGATCAAGCCGAAGCGGCCGGACAAGGATACAAATCCCGGTGATATCGAATTTAGCCGCACTACCTTTGCGCAGGCGAAAGCATATTTCACCGCCGGACTTCACCGCGCCAAGCTTTTCCACGCTGCCCTTAACGCTGACTCCACAACGATGCCTATCGAGGTCTTCGCCTATGGCGGCAACTGTGTCGACACGCTCGACGCCATTATCTTGATCCAAGACAAGTCGGGGAAATGGGAAACAATAGTCGACGCGCGTGACTTCAAGACAGCAAGCGGAAAGACCGTTAAGAAGGAACAGGTCAAGGGAGCGATCTTCACGATCGGCGACGGCCGCGTTACCCAACGTTCACTGCTGGCCGAATCCAGTATCGACGGCCAGCCGGAATTCCCCAAGATCGGTTTTGCATCGACCTCATTCGGCTGTGGAACCCATACGAAATTGTTTTTGGATAAGCCAATACAGGATAGTTTCCTGAGTGCTTTGGTTGTTGAGAAGACGGCTCAGCGTAGTAGACCTTAAGGATTTAGAAGCACATATAACCGATCGGCCCAATCGGATCTTGCGTTCTTCAATATCTCGTACTGCGTCTCAGCAAGTTCACGCTTTCCGAGCTTTATGTAAGCCCTGGCGAGGTTGAAGCGGGCTTTATCAAAGTCTTGATTGTAGCTGACGGCGGTGTTCAGCGGTTCGACGCTTTCTTCGGTTTTTCCCGCTTCGAGCAGGCTTTCGCCAAGATTGCCGTAGGTTCTGGCATCGGGCCGGTAGATCTTTAGCTGCTCGAATGCGGCGGCGGCATCGGCCCAGCGTTTTTGCTTGAACAATGCAAGCCCGAGCTTTTCGATGGCGTTCGCATGGTCGGGTTTGAGGGCGACGGTACGGCGATAGGCAAGGATCTCTTCATCTGTTCGAGTCAGTTTTCCAAGTGCGAGCCCGAGTGAATACTGAGCGTCAGCATTGGATTCATCGACCCTGATCGCCTGCCTGAACGCGTCCGCTGCTTCCTTGTACTGCCCAAGGGCATAGCTCGACGTTCCAACATTGATGTGGGCCGCGGCCCAATCGGGACGAAGCTTTGCCGCTTGCTTCGATGCTTTCAGTGCGTCTGCATGTTTCTCTAACGCGCCGTAGCAATAACCTGTCTGATACCAGGCTTCCGCATAGGTCGGATCGGTTTCCGCCGCCTTTTCAAACAGCGGTACCGCACGCGCGTAATCGTCACGCGAAAGCTGAGCGAGGCCTTGCGAATAGAGGCGTTCCGCAGCCGAACGTTTGTTCCTCTGGGTCTCGGAGTTAAGCGAAGAAAATGTCTGGATCTCGCCGACCTTTAACTGGGCGATGCGTTCCGCCGGAACCGCAAAGTTCAGGCTTTGTCCTTCCGCCGCCTGCAGCGTCGCGACGCCGATCACCTGGCCGTTCATGTTCACGACTGGCGAACCGGACGAGCCGGGCGATATCGGGGCGGTTATCTGGATGATCTTCCCGTAACCAGAGATCTCTCGAACCGCCGAGACGATACCGTTAGAAACGCTGCCTTCGAGCCCAAACGGATTGCCGATAACAACGACCGATTCGCCTTCCTGCGGTACGGTTTTTACGAGCGGAAGCGGGATGGCGGCATTTAGCGGTACATCTACGCTGAGCAATGCCAGATCGCCCTCGCCGTCGATGGCGACGACGCCTTTGGCCGTGTATTTTTTCCCGTTTAGCAGGTGGACCTCGACCCGTGCAGCCTTTTCGATAACGTGGCGATTTGTGATAACGCGATCAGACGTCGTAAAGAAGCCGCTGCCGCGTGAGATCGGATTATCCTTCGCGTCAAATGTCTCGATGGCAACAGCAGAAGGCTTTATCCTTTTGACCAGTTCCGGCAGAAAATCCTGCGCGCTCGTCTGGCCCGCGAAAAGAGCGAAAAGCGCTGAAAAAAGAAAAACCGCCGTTGATAGCCTCATCAAACCGTGATTATATCGGAATTGAGGGCTAAAGCGAAAAAAATTCGGGATTGAGGCGGCCGCCGGCGGTTATCAAGCGATCGCGCAAACCGTAAAGAAAAAGAACTTCGCCCACGAATACGCGGATAAAACTGATCGGACCCGTTCGATTCGTTCAACTCCGTAATTCGTGGGCAAAACATTCTCACCTATCTAATTATTCCATTCCCATCAAGAGCCGTGTACACATCGTTCGAGTACAAGCCGAGCCATTTGTCGGTATTTGGGGTTTGGAAAAGCTGATCGTAGATGCGGGCGTTGAATGCCTCGAGAGCGACGTTTCCGCCGCGGCTGGCGTTGAGCCATTCGTAGATCTTCGTATGGAAGATAAAGTCGTTCCGCGTCGTGTCCAGTGCAATGAAATTGTTGAGTTTTGCGAACAGTTGGTCAAACTCGGCCTTCGTGAGTCCGGTCTTCGCGTTCTGACGCCGAACCATTGCCACGGTGTTCGCATCGACACCTAGATCGGGCGAGTACGCCTTTGAGAGCTTTTCCCAATCGTCGAACTTGATCGACGGCTCGAACTTGGCGAAATCGTCGTAAACGCGAAGTATCGAATATTCGTCAACAACGACCATCTTTGCGACCGCCATCGGTGCGGCAAGGATCGCGAGCGTTCCTGTTCGCGTCTCGGTCATCTGGACTCCGGTCGAGCTAATAGCCAATTCGCGATCCTTCTTGATCTGGTCGAATCGCTGTTTACGATATTCGTAAAGCGCGAGAGTCTTTTGCTTCGCGGGCTTTGAGGAAGCTGTTTCAAATGCTGCATCGGCGGCCTTAATATTGGTCAGGAATGCGTTCGGGCTGTAGAGGCCGGGAATCGCATCGATGATCGCCCCTTCGGCGTCGATCACATAGTGAATGCTGTTGCCCGTGATCGTCCGCTCGATCTTGCGGCCGTCGCCGAAATCGATCGTTATTCGCGGAGCCGGACGGACGGATTGCCAGTGAAGGATGTAATTCTCGCGAAGATATTCTGAGACCTGAGCATTCGGATACAGGATCGAACGAAACAGGCGGCTGTTCGCACACGAGAATTCTTCGTTCAAATTGCCGAGCAGCCTCAACGTCAAGATCGGCTTTTTCTGCTTTTTAGCCGCGAGTTTTGCCGAATCAAGATCTGTGTACCAGTAGAGACTCGATGCGTACGCGTCTTTTTGCATTGCAACAGCGTCGATCGCCGCCGCGACTCGCTTCCATTCCGCATCAGCTTCACCGGTTTTCTGAAACCGCTGGATAGCCTCGCCGTTCTCCGCGAGGACAGCCCGCAGGCCTTCAGGCCCCATTTCACGAAGCTTCTTGACCGCTCCCGAGGCAACTGCGGCATCGCCGTCGACCGCCTGCCGCGCCAGCTTCTCCGCCGGTCCCGGCTCCGCCATCATCATCGCCGACAAAACAAACACCGCCATCACCGCGGCCGCTGATCTCAATCCCATAACATATCGTCCCTCCATTACTTTTCCAGTAGAACGTTCGACACAAGCGGCTCTTGCAGCGTTAGTAGCGATCACGAACAATCAGCCCTTGACTTTCCTTCTCTTCTATGGTACAATGTTGTATAGTTGGCACGAAGCAATGAAAACTCATGCGAAACCTTCTAGACCGGTTGCCTAACAACGAATGCGGGATCACTCACCTTAAATATGACAACTTTTTTAGGACGACACACAAACATTTTATTTAGGTCGGACAGCGGGACAAGATAGGGAAATCGATGTAAGCGTAGTGTTTAGAGGAACTTAGAGGCGAAAGAGCTTGTCCCATCTTGTCCCGCTGCGGGACAGCTAGAAATTTAATGGGCAGCGTCGGACACCTGGGCGGTGATTGCCCTACTTATGGTTCAAGTGTTGCAGATAAGCAAGTTGCGGAATCAGGAGGCCTTTGATCTCGCCCTTCTCAGGGAGAAAAAGATATTTACTTCGCGATATTCGAGCCTTTCAGATATTATGAAATCAAATACAAGATTATGAAGATCGCATTAGCGGCGGACCACGCCGGATTTGAAGAGAAAGAGAAGATCAAGACCACGCTCGATGAGCTTGGAGTTGAGTATACCGACATGGGTACGAACTCGGCCGACTCGGTCGATTATCCCGATTACGCCCGTAAGGTCGGCGAGGCGGTGGCTCGCGGAGAATTCGACCAAGGCCTTCTCGTCTGCGGTTCTGGAACCGGCATGGCTATCGCAGCGAACAAGGTGAAGGGCGTTCGGGCGGCCGTCGCGTGGAGCGAGGACATCGCCCGCCTTGCGCGTCAGCACAACAACGCGAACGTCCTCTCGCTGCCCGCCCGCTTCGCGTCGGCGGAAGAGTCGGCGAAGATCGTAAAGGCTTGGTTCGATGCTGACTTTGAGGGCGGACGGCACGCGAATCGGGTGGATAAAATATCCGGAATAGAACGGGACGACCTATAACTAAAAGCTGCTAACTACAAACTAAATAACTATTATTGAGAGCGGCTTTTAGTTAATAGTGTCTAAAACGATATGCCAAAAATTCTAGCCATTGCCGGAAGTTACCGCGAACATTCTTACAGCAAACGTGTGCTCGCTATCGCGGCCGACGGTGCCCGTGCGGCCGGGGCGGAAGTGACCGTTGTCGATCTGCGCGATTTTCCGATCCCGATATACGATGCCGATATGCAGAACGGCGGCGGATTCGACGAGAACGCCCTGCGGCTGCAGGAAATGATGGCCGAGCACGACGGTTTCCTGATCGCTTCGCCGGAGTACAACGGTTCGATCCCGGGCGGATTGAAAAACGCTATCGATTGGGTATCGCGGGCGAATCATAAATACACGATGAACGCTACGATGAAAGGCAAGACGGCGGCACTGATCACAGCCTCGCCCGGCCAGTTCGGCGGGCTTCGATGCCTGACTCACTTGCGCGGCTGCTTTACGATCATGGGCGTGCACGTTCTGCCGATGGAGATCGCGGTGCCGTTCGTCGGACAAAAATTTGAGGGCGACGGCAAAGAGATGACCGACGAAAAGACCAAAAGTATTCTTGAAGGACTCGGAGCCGCGCTGGCTGGGTCGCTGGTTTAGTTTTCAAGGGGGCTGTTTCGAAATGATGTTGAAATGATCTTTCAGGCCCATATTCCCGTTTCACCGCTCGATCAGTTCATCGAACTGCTCATTTACTTCGAACGTGTCGAACACGCTCACACAGTTGATCGGTTTCTGCCGAATGGCGATACCGAGATACTGATCGACTTTCACGACACGCCGCAATACGTCTACGACAATCACTCGCTCAAGGAAATACAGGCGTGTCACCACGTTTGGGCGTCGGGCGTGAGGACCGAGCCGATCACTATTCCGTCCGGAAACGGAGCGGCGATGATGGTCATCTCGTTCAAGAAAGGCATGGCGGCTCCGTTCTTCCCGTTTCCAATGGAAGAGATCAGAGACAGCGTCGTGGACGCCGATCTCGTCTGGGGAAGCGAATTCGGCGATCTTAGGGAACGGCTCTTGGAAACAAAAGATATCGCTAGGCGATTTCAGTTGGTCGAGGATTTTCTAATGAGATCTTTCGGCTCACGGCTCGCATTAAATCCGTGCGTATCGTTCGCCGTTTCTGAGATGGCAAACAATCCCGACCGGGTGAGCATCGCTCGCATGAACGCGAGGATCGGATATTCGCAGAAGCACTTTACTGACATATTTCGCCGCCAGATCGGCGTAACGCCGAAGGCGTACCTGAAGATCATGCGGTTTCAGAAAGCAGTACGCACGATAGACGCGGCGGCCGAGATCGATTGGCCGGCGGTCGCGAACGAATGCGGCTTTTATGACCAGGCCCATTTTATCAACGATTTCAAGCATTTCTCAGGATTCACGCCCGAGCAATATTCGAAAATCCATACGAACTATCAGAACTATATTCCCGTCGGATGAAGGTAAATTTTTTCCAATACGAGCGTGGCGGCTTGCGGGTAACCTCAAGACGCTATGGAAAACTTTTACATCAATCACATTGCAGTTCTTGTATGCGCCGTGATGAGCCTCTTGATCGGCGGCCTCTGGTGGTCGCCTCTGATGTTCGCCAAAGCCTGGCAACGCGAGGTCGGCTTGAGCGACGAGCAACTGAAGCAAATGAACCCGGGAAAAACATTCGGTCTTACGTTTGTGCTGGCCTATCTCGCGTCCTACAACATGGCGTTCTTCCTCGGAGCCCAGGGAACAACCTGGCAATGGGGAATAACGGCCGGCATGCTCGCCGGGTTTTGGGCGATCGCAATGTACGTGATCATCAGCCTGTTCGAACAACGGACGCTGAAACACATGTTGATCAACGTCGGCTATATAGCGGTCTATTTTTCGGTCATTGGATTTATTTTGGGGATCTGGAGATAAGGTCTGTTTATTGACTACCGACTACTGACTACTGACTTATGGCACAGAAAACATCAGGTGAATTTGAGAAAGAGTTTGTTGACGGCTTGAAAGTCTCGACGGGCAAGGATGTCGCCGACTGGATGAAGGTCGTCGATGGCTGCGGGACTAAAAAGCGCAATGAGGTTATCGCGTGGCTGAAGAACGAGCACGGGTTTGGCCACATGAACGCATCGCTGCTCGCGGGTATTCATGCAAACGGCGGAAAGCTGGTTTATCAGAGCACGGACAATCTGCTCGACGATCAGTTTGCAAAAGCCCCCGATATGCGGCCACTCTACGAGGAGTTCGTAGCGTTCATTGCTGCGAACTTTCCGAACGCGACCTTCCTGCCCAAAAAGACTTATGTTTCGGTGCTGGAAAACCGGGAATTCGGAGCGGTTAATATCAAGAAAGCCGAACTGAGGATAGGTTTAGATCTCGGCGACCGGCCGTTCGACGATAAGGTCGAAAAAGCCAAGCTAACCGGGCCCATGCCGAGGATCTCGCACATGGTGGTGGCGACCGATGCTTCCAGATTTGATGCTGAGCTAGCAAACTTGCTGGAGCAATCACATGCGAGATGCCATTAGCGGGTTAAGACCGCCTTGTCTATCATTGCCTTCGAATCTTATTAATATGGCGACTAAAACACGAATTATAGCCATCCTCGCGGTTATTGCGGCGTTGGGCATGACTGTCGCTGCACAGTCCGTCGGTTGGCGGCTGGCCTTCAATACGCTTGAGAATCAAGCCGGTGACGATTATGAGGTCTACACCATGGGCATCGACGGATCGGATCTTAAAAACGTAACTAATCACAAGGACGTCGCGTGGACCTACTATTCGATTCCCGGAAAACTGCTTTATAACAGCGATCGAGAGGCTTGCCGGCGATGCTATTTCTTGTACGAATCTGACATCGATGGAGCTTACCCTAGAAAGGTGACGAATCTTCAGCTTGAGGACTCGTGGATGGGCAGCAGAAACAATGGTAAGGAGTTGGTCGTTTCCGGCCGTATCGATACGCGGGTTCGTTACCAACTTTTCATCGTCGACCGCGCCACCGGCAGCTATCGTCAACTCACGAACGAACCTGCGGCGGCCTTTCGCGACCCGAGTTTTTCGCCTGATGGTAAACAGATCATCTACGTTTACAAGAAGAATCGAACGGACCGAACCGAGATCGAGGAACTCTACATAATGAATGCCGATGGAACGAATCGTCGGAAGCTCACAACTTATCCCAAAGATGACCCGCTCGGCAAAGATCCCGGCTATCATGTTGGCCCGCCGCATTGGAATGCGAAGTACAAGTTCATCACGTATCAATCAAACCAAGCGGGTAAACAAAGCATTTACGCCGTTACGCCCGACGGTAAAAAGCAATGGAAGCTGACCGAAAGCAAGCTCGACGAAGGCTGGCATGACTGGTCGCCGGACGGCGAATGGCTCGCATTTGACAGCCGAGACGAAGCGACCGGCCGTTACGACATTTACCTGATGAACTACAAGACCAAGGAGACAAAGAAGCTGACGGGTTCGAGCACGAAAAAGTACCATCAATCGCCAGTTTTTCTGCAACTGAAGTAGGAGCGAGAAGGGTCCTTATCTGAGAGACTCGAGGGCACGCATAGCCTGGTTGCGGTAACCCGTTATCGCTTTGTCGTTGAAACCTGCGGTTGATCGCAGGTATTCGTTCAGGGCCCCGCGTGCCTCGTCTTTCCGGCCCTGTTCGGCGTACAAAAGGCCTAGACGAAAGACGACGTTCTTCGACTCGGGCAGCATTTCGCGACGAGATTGCACGACGTTGGCTTCGAGTTCACGCATCGCGTCCGATTTGTTGCCGGCCTGGTAGTGAACCACTGCCAGTTTTTCGGAGAGTGCCGCGGCATAGATCGGCAGCTCCTTTCGGGCGTCGAGGAAATTTCTTATCGCTTGTTCGTATTTCTTTTGCTCGAGGTACGTTATTCCGAGTGATTCGTAAACCTGGTAGAGAGCGTAGACATCCTGCCCTTCTTTCGGTGTTGCTAAGGCGGCATTAAGGTCTCGTTCAGCTTCAGGATAACGCCTTAGAGCGTTTAGATTGCGGCCGCGTCCGTAGTAGCCCCGAAGCGAAGGTTTCTTGGCGATGGCGTCCGAATAGATGGCGACGGCTTCTTCATATTTTGAAGCTTCGCTTAAGGCACTTCCAAGCTGAAGGGCAGTGGTGGCGGAATCGTCGACATTTCGAGTCCACGTCCACAATGCCAGGTCACTGGCATACGCCGTGTTATAACGAACGGATTGGAAGGCCAGAATGCCGGCGATCACACTGCCTGAGATCAGCAATATACGCGTGTTGAGATAACGGGCCGCGATCGGTACAAGCAGCATCAGCACGCCGAGCAGCGGGAGATAAAGATATCGATCGTGCACCAACTGATCAGCGGGGAAGGCCATTGCGTTCATCGCCGGGGCAAGCGGCAATAGGAATATGGCAGCGGCGGTTCGGGCCCGATTGGACCCGCGCGCAAGATAGACGATCGCCGCGAGGGCCGCTATCGAAACCGCAAGCGGGATAATGAAATTCGATGCACCGATGTCGATCACGGGACTTACCGGGTAGTTGATGGCGATCGAATAAGGCAGGAAGATCTGCTTAAGATAGAACGCGAACATCATGGGGATGCTCAGTATCGCGGGAACGGTCTCAACCGCGTCGGTCGGGGGCAAAGCAACGGCGCCGATGATGTTTAGCCGTACCACGAAGTAGAGGATGGCGGCCGAGGCGATCGCGAGGAGCGGTATTTTCAGCTCGTCCAACGTGGCTTTATCCTCGCCTTCCGAAAGGACGAAGTAGTAGATGGGCAGGCATAGAACGGCAACTTCTTTCGCTCCGAGTGCTGCTGCGTAAAGAGCTGCCATAAGCAGCAAATGCTTGTTGGATCGCGATGATCTGTAGCTCGTAGCAAACCAGAGCGACCCCAGCAGTGCGAGCGAAAAGAGCAAGTCAGGCGAGCCCGCGATCCACGCGACCGATTCCACGTGAACCGGATGAACCGCAAAGATCAGCATGATCAAGAACGCCACCGCCGCCGTGAATTGCCAACGTCTAAGCAGAAAAAACCCAAGCAGGCAAACCGCGGTATGCAGGAGAATATTGATAACGTGCCAGCCCGCGGGGTTCGGGCCGAATAGCCGGAAACAGATGATGTTCAGCAGCGTAAACGTCGGTCGCCAATAATTGCTCGCCGCCTGCGTGCCGTCGCCTTTGAACGCCCAGACATCGGAGGTCACGGCTTTCCACAGAAGCGAATTATCCTGAATAAGGGGGTTTCGAACGATCTGGCGAGTGTCGTCATAAACGAATTCTCCGCCGACCGAGTTGGCGAATACCAGAATGCACACCAGCACCAGCGGAACTATCCACTTTATCTCATCACCTAATTTCACAGACGGTGTCTATTCTGCCTTGCGGTGCGTTTTCGTTCAAGCTATTCGCGGCATCTAAACCAACTTCTCGCCATTCGCGAACTAGACCGAGCAGATCCGTTACTTGGTCACAGCGGAGGTGTTTTCCATCACGTTGTCGTTTCCCGGGACAGATTTTCATCAGAATACCGCCGTTAAAAGATATGAAATATCATGAACTCGCGTCTTTGAGGGCTTTCGCGATCCGTGTTTTGGTCTCCGAAGACGGTACATCCTGTTCCTTCCACCACGCAAGCGTCTCGGGCCAAAGGTATGCGCCGGCGTTGATCAGGAGCTCGACGATCTCGGCATGACGGTCGGTGTGCTCGTGAACCGCGGACCACAGAGCCTGGCCGAGCACTGTTCCGCCATACATATTCTCGACCTCCATCGGTGTTTTCCGCTCGATAAGAAGCTTTACAACATTCAACCGTCCGCTCGAAGTGGCATAATGAAAACCCGCGAGGCCCGTCCCCATTCCGGCGTACGGATCGACGCCCGCGTCGAGCAAGCCCGCGGCAGCTTTTTCGTGACCGAGCATGCACGCCGCCGCGAAGCTTTCGGCCATGGTTTCAGGCTCATTGGCATACAGGCCCTCGTCGATCCACTCCTGGATTTGAAAGTCGAACCGATCGGCTCCGATCGTCTCGTTGAGAGCTGTGAAATCACCTCGCCACAGCGCCGCGATCGCAAACTGAAAAAGCATCGGGTAATCGTCTGATCGCGGGTAGCTCACCCGTTCGATCAGAGCTTCCCAGCTGACAAAACCAACTTCGTCCGCGATAAAAGCGCGTGCCATCGCCTGATCGAAACTATCCGGATCAAAAGCTTGGCCGGTCGTTTCAGTAACGCGGCCAAACCTGTTCTTCATATGCTGGCGAAATCCGTCGATGTCACGCGCATAGGTCGAGATCACCGCGTCTACAAGTCCATCGAAGTCAGCCGTGGTGGGCTCACCCTTTCGCAGCACTTCGCTCCACTTCGATCTCAGTTCTTTCTGATTCATTCTTCCGCGGGCCACTGTATGCAGATCGAATAGTTATCCGGATCCTTAAAGTAAAGCTGGCGCATTCCATAAGGTGCCGTTTTTGGTGGATCAGCGCATATATACTTACTACGTAAGTATTCAAACGCAGCATCCGGATCCTTACATCCAAGATAAAGGCACGTGTCGTCATGCCATTTTACGCGTTCCGCAGGTGGATGATCGGGCTCATCTCCGGGCTCATACTGGTCGTTGAGCATCAGGTCACAACCGTTCAACCTGATCCAGACCCAACTCGAATCGTCGCCATTTCCCGAATCGCTCACGACCGTAAAACCCAATACGTCACGATAAAATGCTAGTGAACGGCGAATACTAAATACCTGAATCAGTGGCGTTAGCGACTCTATCTGAAGGCCCATAAGGACAACGCTCCGTTTGAGAAGACGATTATACTTCGTGCAATGCGATCAGTCAGCCGAATTTTATGGCGACTGTGTGGGGATCGGGCTGTCCGTACGTGAGCTCTAGATCTGGATCACGCGGCGCTTCACCGGCGAGGACAGCACTATCGCTGTAGTCGTAATTCCATAGGGCGTTAGCTTATCGATGATCTCCTGCAGATGTTCGACTGAGGCGACCGCGACCTTCATGATAAATGAATCACCGCCAGTTCCCCGATGGCATTCGAGAACCTCATTCGCTTCCTGGACGACTTCGATAATATGACTGTAATCGACGCCGGTGATGCTCATACGGATGAATCCGAGGATAGGCAGGCCAACTTTGGTCGTGTCGATCTCGGCTCGGTATCCGGTGATGATCGCAGCATCTTCCAGCTTTCTTACTCGCTCGATCACCGCGGGCGTCGTTAAACCGACGCGCCGGCCAAGCTCCGCATAGCTGGTTCGGGCATCAAACTGCAACTCCTTCAATATTTTTCGGTCGATCTCGTCTATCGCATGCATTCGTTAAGCAAAATAGGGGAACAAACAAAGAATCTAAAGGTAAACTACCATAATTTCTAATAATCCCCATTCATCAGGGTTGTAAACTCCATTACAATATCTAATTCGAGGATAACCCGCAGTGTCTTCTACCGCATCGAACATATGACAGGAGTTGCTGTAAAAATGCTAACGGATACCATTCAGCCCGCGACCGAATCCGACTTCGAGATCGCGAATTTTCGCGTTTCGGACAGCGATCTGCCGCAATTCCGGGATATGCAGTTTGAGAATATAAACGAACTCAAACTCGATCATCCCGGGGCCAACGACAAGGAATACCGCGAGCGGCGAGACCATATCGCGAGCCTGACAAAGCGTTTTCGCGAGACCGGCGTGATAACGGACGTTGATTATAATGCCCGCGAACAGCGTGTGTGGCGTTATGTCGCCGAAGAGCTTGAAGAATTACAGCAGAAGTATGCCTCGCCGTTTTACCTGCGTGCAAAGAAAGACCTAGGGATCAAAACCGACCGCATTCCGCAGCTTTCCGAAATGAACCGCCGCTTGAACGAGCTAACCGGATTCCGTCTCGCTCCGATCGAGGGCCTGGTCGAAACTCGGGGTTTTCTCTCGTGGCTGTCATACCGCGTCATGCTCTGTACGCAATACATTCGCCATCATTCGCAGCCCGCGTACACGCCGGAGCCGGATATTGTCCACGAAGCCATCGGCCACATCCCGATGTTCACAAACCCGAACTTCGCCGACTTCTCGCAGTTCATCGGCCACGGAGCCAGAATCGCGACCGACAAACAGCTCGAAGAACTCGGCCGTCTCTACTGGTTCACCGTAGAATTTGGCATGGTCGAACACGAAGGCTCGATCAAAGCCTATGGCGCGGGGTTATTATCGTCTTTCGGCGAGCTTGAGCACGCCTTTTCAGATCAAGTCGAACGCCGTCCGTTCGATCTCGAAGAAGTTATAAATCACGAATACACCTACAGCGACATGCAAAAGGTTCTTTACGTCATTCCATCGTATGCGGAATTGAAAGAGGTGACTCGGAAATACATTGAGAGTTTTTAGCCAGAAACAGGAGCAATTAGCCACCTTGTTTCTTTGAGCGGTAGAATTTAAGAAATGATCACAGAAACGCAAACAGCAATTAATACGGATGCAGCGGTCAAGAATCCGCTTGGGCTTAAGAAGATCCACCACGTCGAATTTTACGTCGGCAATGCTAAGCAGGCGGAGTTTTATTATCGTAAGGCGTTCGGGTTTTCGCGCGTCGGGTATATGGGGCTCGAGACGGGGAAGCGTGAGGTGACGAGTTATTTGCTCAAGCAGTCGAACATCAACTTTATTTTGTCGACGCCGATGTCGCCGGAGCATCCGGGTTCGGAGCATATAAAGCAGCATGGTGACGGTGTTCATGATATCGCGTTCTTGGTCGAGGATGCTGATCACGCTTTTCATGAGGCGGTGAGACGAGGTGCGACGCCGGTCGAGGCTCCACATGATCACGGCGATGAGAACGGTATGGTTCGTCACGCTTCGATCGCGACGTATGGCGATACGATCCACTCGTTCCTCTCTTACAACAACAATAACGGCCACAACTACAGCGGCGTTTTCCTGCCCGGCTTCGTCGAGAACAAAGTCGAGGGCGACCCGACGGGTATCATGCTGGTAGATCACATAGTCGGCAATGTCGAGCTTGGGAAGATGAATTACTGGTGCGATTTTTATCGCGATGTAATGGGATTCTTCCGGTACATCACATTTGACGACCAGGATATCTCGACCGAATACAGCGCGCTGATGTCTATCGTCATGAGTGACGGCGGGCACAACATCAAATTCCCGATCAATGAACCCGCACCTGGGAAGGCGGGCAAATCGCAGATCCAGGAGTACATTGACTTCTACCGCGGGGCCGGAGCCCAGCACATAGCCCTGCTTTGCCGCGATATTCGTTCGACGGTAGCCAAACTCCAGGACAACGGGGTTGAATTCCTCCGCGTGCCGGACACATATTATGAAGAGCTAAGAGAACGCGTCGGCGAGATCGACGAAGACATCGACGACCTCAAGAAACTAGGAATCCTGGTCGATCGCGATGAGGAAGGCTATCTGCTTCAGATCTTCACCAAACCGGTCGAAGATCGGCCTACAGTTTTTTACGAAATTCTTCAGCGAAAAGGCTGCAAGGGGTTTGGTAAAGGCAACTTTAAGGCGTTGTTTGTGTCGATTGAGGAAGAACAGCGGAGACGAGGGAATCTATAGGATTTTTTGCTCGCGGATAAAGCGAATAAGCACGAATATAGAGCACGGATTTTAATTAAAAATATTCGCGTCATTCGCGGGCAAAAATTCCTGATTTCAAAATCATCCGGCAGATGAAAAGACGAGACTTCATTTCTTTGGCCTCAGTCGCGGGCTTGTCCGTGGTGATGGAAAGGAGTGCTTTTTCAATTCCACCAAACTTCGAATCGAATCGTCCGGAAATTCGCAGCCGCAAATTCGTTAGCGAAGCCGTTGAAAAGCAGATCATCGCCGTCAAATCCCGCATTAAAGACCCCGAACTCGCCTGGTTGTTTGAAAATTGCTATCCAAATACGCTCGATACTACCGTCTTTACTGGAACGCGAGGTGGCAAACCTGATTCCTTTGTGATAACCGGTGATATCGATGCGCTGTGGCTGCGGGATTCGACGGCCCAGGTCACGCCGTATTTGCCGCTGGCGAATTCGGACGAAAAATTGCGGTTGATGATCCGTGGGCTGATACATCGGCACGCTTACTCGATCCTGCTCGACCCTTACGCGAATGCGTTTATGCAGGACCTGACGAAGGTCGGTTGGGAATCGGACTTGCCGAAGAACAAGCCTGGCATTCACGAGCGGAAGTGGGAAGTCGATTCACTTTGCTATTCGATCAGGCTCGCTTTTCAGTATTGGAAAGTGACCGGCGATACATCGCCGTTCGACAGCGAATGGCAGCAGGCGATGCGGACGATAGTCAAGACATTCCGCACCGAACAGTTAAAGGACGGGCCGAGTCCGTATCGATTTATTCGCCGCACCACCGCGATGTTCGACGCACCGCCATTTCAGGGCGAGGGCTATCCGGCGAAGCCATGCGGGCTGATCCGCTCAGCGTTTCGTCCATCAGACGATTCGACGATCTTCTCTTTTCTGATCCCGTCAAATATGTTCGCAGTCGTCGAACTGCGGCATCTAGCGGAGATGAGCGAGAAAGTGCTTCTCGACACCGCCTTTGCGACAGAATGCGGTTCGCTCGCGGCCGAGGTCGATTCGGGGATAAAACGGAACGCGATCGTCACACATCCGAAGTTTGGCCGTATTTTCGCCTACGAGGTCGATGGTTTTGGCAATTCGCTGTTTATCGATGATGCGAACGTACCAAATCTGATCTCGATACCATATCTCGGTTACGCGCTTCCGACCGATCCGGTCTATCAAAACACGCGGCGGTTTGTTCTGAGCGATTCGAACCCCTACTTTGCAAAAGGAAAGGTTGCCGAAGGCATCGGCAGTCCGCATACGGGACGGCGTTCGATCTGGCCGATCGGCATAACCATGCGGGGTTTGACATCAACAAATAAAGCTGAGATCGCCGAATGCCTCGCGACGCTAAAACGAACTCACGCGGGAACAGGATTCATGCACGAATCGTTCGACCCTGACGATCCGGCAAAGTTTACACGGAAGTGGTTCGCGTGGGCGAATACTCTGTTTGGTGAGCTTATAGTAAAGCTCGACACCGCCAGAAACCCCGTCTTACAAAAGTAATTCTAGAATAATGATGGCCGCCAAATGCAAAAGAGCCGATCTCGCCGAGATGCGACAGCTGAACGCGGTCTTTGCCGAGGCTTTTGAGGATGTAGAAAGCTATCAGTCCGCGCTTCCTTCTGACGAATATCTGCAAGCCTTAATTGATGATCCGACATTCATTCCGGTTGTCGCTATTGAAGATGGAAGTGTGGTCGGCGGACTGGCGGCGTACGTTCTCAGGAAGTTTGAGCAGGAACGCCGGGAGATTTACATCTATGACCTTGCAGTTCTGGAAAGCTATCGACGGCAGGGGGTCGCTACGGGATTGATCAACAAGCTGCGCGAGATCGCCCGCGGGATCGGCGCCTATGTAATTTACGTTCAGGCAGATCCGCCTGATGAACCTGCGGTCAAGCTTTATGAGTCGCTTGGGATTCGCGAGGACGTTCTCCATTTTGATATCGAGCCGTAGGATGACTATTCGTAAGTTCACACCTAATGATGTCGAAGCGGTTGTCGCGGTCTTTCGTTCGAATATCCCGAAATACTTCGTTCCTGACGAGGAGGAAGGCTTACGAAATTTCCTTGCCGATCTGCGTTCGGAAGACTATTTTGTGGTAGAGATCGATGGCGAGATAGTCGGCAGCGGTGGCATTGGGCTGAACGATGACGATACCGTCTCGCTCTGCTGGGGAATGGTCCGAAAAGATCATTTAGGAACCGGCCTCGGTAAAAAAATGACGGAATTTCGCATTGATCTTGCGAAAGACAAGTTTCCCGATCTGCCGATAGTGATCAGCACTTCGCAGCACACGGCGGGTTTTTACGAAAAATTCGGGCTCAAGCTAATTGAACACACAGCCGATCGTTTTGCGCCTGGCATCGACGAGTGCAAAATGAGACTCGAACCATAAGGGTCTGCCGGTCTTTGGCTTAACTTCTTCGATACGCGAGGAATATATAACGTTAGAACGTTTTTATGGATCTGAAATATCAAACAGGCTTTGGAAATGAATTCGCCACGGAGGCGGTCGAAGGAGCATTACCGGTTGGGCGAAATTCGCCTCAACGAGCACCGCTTGGACTTTACGCCGAGCAGTTTTCCGGAACTGCGTTTACGGTACCGCGTGATCATAATAGGCGAACGTGGACATATCGCATTCGCCCTTCGGTAACGCACAAGCCTTTCGAACGTATCGATAACGGTCGTTGGCAGAGCAAACCTGACGATATCGACGTAACGCCGAATCAATTGCGTTGGAACCCGCTGCCAGTTCCGTCAGAGCCGACCGATCTTATCGACGGCATCACGACCATCGCTCTGAATGGAGATCCGCTGTCCCAAACAGGCATCGGTATTCACATCTATGCCTTTAACAAAGGCATGGGCGACCGGTATTTTTACAATGCCGACGGCGAGATGCTGTTTGTTCCTGAAAAAGGCAGGATCGGTTTTCTGACCGAACTAGGACTGCTGCAAGCTGGACCTGGGGAAGTCGTAGTTATACCGCGAGGTACCCGCTTCAAGGTCGAGCCGCATCATGACGACAAGGAGCTTCGTGGTTATATTTGCGAGAACTACGGAGCACAGTTCCGACTGCCCGACCTCGGCCCAATTGGTGCGAACGGCCTCGCAAATCCGCGTGATTTCGAAACGCCGGTCGCCTGGTTCGAGGACCGCGAGGGCAAATTCGAGCAAGTCGCAAAGTTCGGCGGTAATCTCTGGTCGTGTGAGATCGATCATTCGCCGCTCGATGTCGTCGCGTGGCATGGCAACTATGCACCGTATCGTTACGACCTGAAAAAGTTCAACACGATAGGCTCGATATCATTCGATCATCCCGATCCGTCGATCTTTACCGTTTTAACGAGCCCGAGCGGCGAACCGGGCGTCGCAAATGTCGATTTCGTCATCTTCCCCGACCGATGGCTCGTCGGCGAAGACACGTTTCGCCCGCCGTGGTATCACCGCAACTACATGTCCGAATATATGGGCCTGATCTACGGAGCGTACGATGCCAAAGAAGAAGGCTTCGTCCCCGGGGGCGGCTCGCTACATAACCAGATGTCCGCGCACGGCCCGGACCTCAACGCTTTCGAAAAAGCCTCGAACGCCGAGCTGAAACCTCAAAAACTCAGCGGCACGATGGCATTCATGTTCGAATCGCGTTACATCATTCGCCCGACGAGATTCGCGATGGAATGTGCCGAATTGCAGCATCATTACAGCGATGTTTGGCAGGGGCTGAAAAAACACTTTCAGCGGTAGGCGATCATGAAAAAAGTCCTGTCAGTAGTGCTGGCGTGGTTCCTGCTCTTTTGTTCGGCCAGCGGGTCGATCGCTCAGGATCCGGCGTACGTACCCGAAACCGATCCGCTCGTCGTCAGGAAACTCGACCAATGGCAGGACTGGAAGTTTGGCCTCCTGATGCATTGGGGGCCGTACAGCCAGTGGGGAATTGTCGAGTCATGGTCGTTGTGTTCGGAAGATGTCGATTGGTGCCGGCGGCCGAAGGGCAGTAACTATGTCGATTATGTGAAGGAGTACGAAAAGCTCCCGACGACATTTGACCCGACTCTGTTTAACCCCGACAAATGGGCAAAAGCTGCGAAGGATGCGGGCATGAAATATGTTGTGTTTACCACAAAACATCACGACGGCTTCAACATGTTCGATACGAAGTTCTCCGATTACAAGATCACCGCCGCCAACGTTCCTTTCAGCCGGAACGCCCGGGCGAATGTGACGAAAGAGACCTTCAACGCTTTTCGGCGTGAGAGCTTTGGAATCGGAGCCTATTTCTCTAAACCTGACTGGCACAGCGACGATTATTGGGATCCGTTCTGGGCAACGCCTGACCGCAATACCAACTACGACACAACCAAGCATCCCGACAAATGGAACCGATTCAAGGATTTCACCTTCAACCAGCTCAATGAGCTGACGACCAACTACGGCAAGGTCGATTTGCTATGGCTCGACGGTGGTTGGGTTCGGCCCGGAATTCCGAAAGATCCCGTCGCCGGCAGCGGTCGGGTTCCCTGGCCGCAGGACATCGATATGCCTAGAATTGCGGCGATGGCCCGAAAAAATCAGCCCGGCATCATCATTGTCGACCGCGACGTTCACGGCCCCTTTGAAAACTACCGGACTCCTGAGCAAAAGATCCCCGAGGAACCGCTTCCATACCCCTGGGAAACCTGTATGACCATGGCGACCTCGTGGTCGTATGTGCCGAACGACGTTTACAAACCGTCTCGTGAGCTGATCCATACACTCGTCGAGGTCGTGGCCAAAGGCGGTAACCTTCTTCTTAACGTCGGCCCCAGCCCTGAAGGAGATTTTGCTCCCGATGCATACACTAGGCTTAGTGACATCGCAAGCTGGATGAAGGTCAACGGCGAAGTCATCTACAATACACGCCCGATCGCCCCTTACAAGGATGGCAAGGTGCGATTTACGGCTGCGAAAGATGGATCCGTCTATGTGACGTACCTGGTCGACAAAGACGAGATCTTACTACCGTTTGAGTTTACGTTTACGGGCGTAAAGCCAGCTAAAGGAGCAAAGATCACACTGCTTTCCGCTGGAATTTCCCTTTCTTGGGCAAGGGCGGGAAACGTAACCACGATTTCAATTCCCACCTGGGCAAGACGAACGCATTTCAACCCGAATGCATGGACTCTAAAGATCTCTGCCATCGAAAAGTAGACCGGAACCAGTGATAGACTCGTAACAAATGACCAAGGAACTAAAGTTTACCGCGACCTCAGATAAAGAAGAGGTATCCGCGATCCTAACGGTACCCGAGAAAGCCAGCCATTTACTCGTTCTCGGCCACGGAGCATCGACAAGCATGCGGCACGCTACGCTGCAGGCGATAGCGGAGGCTATGGCCGACCGCGGGATCGCAACTTTTCGCTACAACTTTCCTTATTCCGAGAACGGCGCCTCGCGGAATTCGAATGCGACGTGCGTCGAAACGATCCGAAATGCAGTTAAAGCCGCGCACATAGCGGCACCAGATCTGCCGCTGCTTGCGGGCGGCCATTCTTTTGGCGGACGTATGACAACGACCGCCCAGAGCGAGGAACCACTGGAAGGCGTCAAGGGCCTGGTTTTGTTTTCATTCCCGCTTCACCTGCCGGGCAGGCCTGATACTAAACGGGCTGAGCACTTGTCAAAGATCGATATTCCGATGCTGTTTCTATCTGGAACTAGGGACGAGCTGGCTACGCTCGATCTTCTCGAACCGACGATCGGAAAACTTGGCGATAACGCAACTCTGCACAAGATCGACACGGCGAATCACGGCTATAAGGTCCTGAAAAAGACTCGCGTTTCGACCGAGGACGTCTTCGCCGAGATGGCTCGTGTACTGAGTGAGTGGGCGAGATCGAGGACTTGACGTCAGCCGGGCAAAGTTGCGCAATCTAGTCATGTGCAGAAACATCAAATTACTTTTCAACTTCGATCCACCCGCCACTACTGACGAGGTCCAGGCATCGTCGCTTCAGTTCGTCCGAAAACTCTCTGGCATGAACAAACCTTCAAAAGCCAACGAGGAGGCGTTCCTGATAGCTGTCGAACGGGTTGCTGCCGCGGCTCAAGAGATGCTGAACACGCTTCAGACAACTGCGCCGCCGCGTGATCGTGAGACCGAAGCGCAGCGTGCACGCGAACGTTCGGCCTTGCGATTCGGGCGAGCGTCCTAGATCTTCTTGATCGCCTTTCGCGACCGCTTCTCGGTCATCTTGCCGTCGAATTCCTGATCGTTCGCCTCGGCCTCTTCCTTGGTTTTGCGGACGATGCCGTCTTTGTGATGCGGCGGCGAATAGATCGTGTACAGCTTGAGATCTTCCGTAGCGGAAGTGTTGATGACGTTGTGCCGAGCCCCGGCCGGAATTACTACCGCATCGCCGTCCTTGACCGTGTACTTATTGTCGTCGATCATTACCCGACCGCTGCCGCCCTCGAACCGTAGGAACTGATCGTTTTCCTCGTGAACTTCGGACCCGATCTCTTCCTTAGGCTTCAGGCTCATCAATACCAACTGGCTGTAAGCTCCTGTATAGAGAACTTTCCGAAAATTCTTATTCTTTAGTGTTTCCTTTTCAATATTTGCTTTGTAGCCTTTCATGTGTTGTCTCCCCTTGTTTGTTGAATTTATCCTCAAGCATCATACACGATATGTTCTCGATCTAGTCCCCGCCTCCGCAGCCGCCGGAGCAACCGCCCGAACAGCCGCTGTCTCCTCCTCCATCGCCTCCGCTATCGTCACTATCGCTGCTGCCAAGGATACCACCGCAGCCGGAACCGCACCCGGAGCTGCCGCCGCCGTGTCGATTGTGTCGCCAGATCAGCCAGACTATAACTCCCATTACCAGCCCGATAGGTATCAGAAACCAAAATGAACTTGCGTAATCGGTGCAGCCGAGGACCATGGCAACGAACAACAGTCCGACGGCAGCGAGAACACCTCGGTGGCGGTCTAAAAGAAAAGCAGGCTTTGGAATTGTCCAATGCCTGCGTTTACTTGTCGCCTCTGATCTGTCAGTTGCCTTATTCTCCTTTGGCCATATCGCTTCAGGAGCCTTAGAAAAATAATGTTCGTATTGCTCGAGCGTCTTTTCATAGAGCAATCTGAATTTTGCGTCTTCCGCTCCTCCGCCTTCGGTAGGGTCGTGGTGCACATCGCGTCCGAGGGTGTTCTGACACAGCCCGATCCAATAGGACTTCGTATAGGTCAAGTGCAGGTGCCAAGCCTCATCGACAAAATGGGACGGGCTTACCTGATGCGGCGAAACACAGCAAAGAAAGAGAAACTTCCTATATTCTTCGACGACCTCATTCGCAAACCCCAGCGAGATGCTGTTATCCCGCGCGAGGCGTTTTACAAATGTCAACTTTACACCCGGCCTCTCAAACTCAAACTGCCGGATCTTATTCCAGAGTTCTAATTCGCTATTCGTCATATGAATTGAGGTAGCTTGTTGAATACATATACGACTAACGATACCGGTTCGTTCCGCCCATCTAGCTTATCCGTTTGTATTTTTTCAATAGATCGATAACCAACTTATGAGGCAATCGGTGGGCTTTGTTTCCGTTAATTCCTTCCATCGAGTCCGCAGCGACCATGGCGTTGATAATTGATTCTTCCACCGCCTGCACGGTAGCGTTAAATAGCGGATCGATCTGGTCATTCGCGAGTTGGTCAACCTTTGTCGTAGAACCTCGATTGAACGCTGACGGATTCGCAGTCGAGAATGCGATAAATATGTCTCCTGAGCCATTCTCGCCGCGTCCGCCAACCTTGCCAACGCCGATTGCAACCCTTGCCGCGATCCGTTTCAGTTGATGGGGCAATAGCGGGGCGTCGGTGGCGACAACGACGATTATCGAACCGTCTCCAGGCTGATATGAAGGGGGGGCTTTGAATTCATAATTCATCACGTCCTTCAATTCTTCGCCTACGGGTACGCCGGCGATCGAGAAATTCCTTTTCGCCCCAAAATTCGATTGAACCAGTACGCCGAGGGTGTAGCTCGTGTCTTTGATCTTAACGATCCGCGACGACGTTCCGGTTCCGCCTTTGAATCCGAGACACATCATGCCCGTTCCGCCGCCAACATTTCCCTCCGCTATCGGGCCGCTTCTCGCCGTGTCCAAGGCTTCGAACGCGTTACTCTCCTTTACATGAAATCCATAAATGTCATTGAGGAAACCGTCGTAAGTCTCGGCGACAATGGGGTAGGTGTACCAAAAATCTTCCTTGTACCAGCCGGTCTTCACGTACCATTTCAAGACCGCATCCCTGACGACACCGACGCTGTTTGTGTTGGTGATCATTACCGGGCCCTCCAGGAATCCGGATTCGGTGATCCACGTCGTGCCGGTCATTTCGCCGTTCCCGTTCAGTGAATACCAGTTGGCATAAACAGGATTATTGTTCCTGCCTCGCGGCAGAATGGCGGTAACGCCCGTCCGTACAGGACCCTGCCCGCGAACATTCTTACCTTGACCGGAAATGAGAGTGCTGTATCCAACCTCGACTCCCGCGACGTCAGTTATTGCGTTGAACTTCCCGGTTGCGCCCTCGAATGGTATGCCGATGTCTCTTGCTCTCGGCGTTTGTCCGATTAAAGAGAGATTCAGAAATAGAAGTGCAGAGATTACTAGAAGATTCTTCATGCTAACCTAACTTACTCCGGAAAGGGCATATTCACAACATTTTCAAGCGAGCGATTTCCTAAGCATTCCAGGCAACCTGACTCCTTAACCGCATAATCGTTCTTTCAAGGCCGATCACCTCGAAAACCGACAACATCGAAGGGCCGACGGCGACGCCAGTCAGTAACGTTCTGGCTCCATTCATTATTACTCCAAGTTTCGTGCCCTTGTCTTCGGTAAAGGCTTTGACCGATATCTCGATATTGTGTTCGTTGAATGGTATTTCTGAAAACTCCTGTTCGAAACGGTCGGCGAGTTCCGGCATCCAGCTTTTGAGGTCGGGGAACTTGTTCAGGTTCTTCTCTACCGCTGCCGGATCGAAATCGTAGTCTTCGCTGAAGTATGCTCGGCCCTGGTTGGAAAAATCCTTTAGCGTGAAGAAACGTGCGCGGATGATGTCGACGGTGCGAACATACCAATCGTGCGTCCCGACCTCAAGCGGTTCGACCGCGATCGCCTCTGGCCTGTCGGCCATTTCGGTGCCTGCCTCGAAGGCCTGGGACTCGGTCGAATCGATCGTTGCGATTATCGCCCTGCCTTCCTCGTCGTATTCTTCGCGCCACAACTTATTTGCCTTTAATTCCGCCTTGACGTGGGGCAGAAGCTGGGCGAGCGGCATCGTGCGGATATATTCGGCGTTCATCCAGATGGCCTTGTCGTCGGTCCATTTTCGCGGGTCGTCCGGGTGGAAATTGAAGACGGCGTTCGAGCGATGGATGCCGGAGAGTGAGAATTTGGCGATAAGTTCGTCGAGTGTATATATCTCCTGCTCCTCACTCGCCGACCAGCCGAGCAGAGCGAGAAAATTGCGGAAAGCCTCTGCAAGAAAGCCCGCGTCGCGGTACGTAGTCATCGAAACGACCTCGCCATGCTTGCGCTTCGACAGCTTGCCCTTGTTCGGGGCCATGATCAGCGGCAAGTGGGCGAAGACCGGCGGTGTTTTGCCGAGGGCTTCGTAGATCAGGATCTGCTTGTGCGTGTTTGTCAGATGGTCTTGTCCGCGGATGACATGCGTGATCGCCATTTCGATGTCATCGCAAACTACCGCAAGGTTGTAGAGCGGGTGCCCATCGGAGCGGAGCAAAACGAGGTCCTCGGTTTCCGCATAATCGCGTTCCTGCAGTCCGTAAACCGCATCTTCGAAAACGGTCTTCCCGTCGAGCGGCACTTTCAGCCGGATCGCAAAAGGCTCGCCCGCGGCGGCGCGTCGATCGCTTTCTTCTTTGTAGAGTTCGCGGAACGGGTTGTCGCGCATGCTCTTTTCGCCCTGATTCGCACGGGCGCGGTCCTTGATCGCATCTTTTACGTTTGCGTCGCTGGGCTCGGCCTTTGGCGTGAAGTCGCGATACGCCTTGCCTTCCGCGAGCAGCCTTTTGGCTGTTTCGCGATGCTTATCAGCGTTGTTCGACTGAAAGACGATCTCCTCATCCGGAGCGAATCCGAGCCACGCGAGGCCCTGGAGGATCGACTGCGTTGACTCTTCCGTAGATCGTGCGAGATCCGTGTCTTCGATCCGAAGCAGAAACTTTCCGCCGGTGTTCCGGGCGTAAAGGTAATTGAACAGCGCGGTCCGGGCCGAGCCGATGTGCAGGTATCCAGTAGGTGACGGGGCGAATCTTACGCGTGTTGACATAAACAAATAGTTTGCCTGAAAAGAACGTTAAGCAAAACCGTAACCTTCAAATTGGCGTCCCGAAGCTCGATCCAGCATTTGTCCCAAAAACTGAGTTTGTCCCGCTGGTGGACAAATACGGGACAAGCGGGACAGTATGTAAACTATTGATAAATATGAACTTATCCACACTTTACATCCTTGTCCCGTTGTCCGCACAAAAAAGATCGACCCACGGACGAAAAGCGGTGCAAACGTACCGGTATCGCACGCCTGAAATGCGGGAACGGGCTGTGATCCATCGATAAATACTGGGTTCTGAGAATTAGGAGTAAGGATCTCATAGACTATTCGTTGCAAGCATAGCACAATATTGCATAGAATGTCAAGGATTTTGTTTGGGATGTCGATGCGGCGAGGTAGAACCCCGCCGCTGACCAGGGCAAAGCCCGATACCAGAAAAGCTAGCCGCGACCGCTCAGCTTCCAGCCTAGGTAGGCCGTTGGCACGTATGCGAGGAGGAGATCGATGGCGCGGTACCACATTGGGGCCGGGATCATGACGTTTGCGGCGATGCCGGCGGCGAGGAAGAGACAGCCGAGGATGATCGCGATCACTTTGTGGCTGCTGGCGGCGATGAACATAGCGGCAAGTACACCGACGAGCGGCCCCGCGGCGTGGGCGAGGAACGGTACGATGAAATCGATCGGCTGCAGCAGGTGGATGGTCGAGGCGACGCCTTCAAGGCTGTTCCCGTCGAAGCCGGGCGGCGGCGGCATGATGGCGTGGCCGGCGGCGATGACGGCCATGTTAACGATATTTCCGAGGATCAGGCCGATGATAACGGCTAGTATGTTTCTAACGATAGTCATTCTTATTCTCCTTTAGGTCCTTTCTCGCTAACTCGTGCTCCGAGGTAGATAGCGGCGAGCTTAGTTGCAAACGAAACGGCCATATGCGGCAGGAACGAGGTCATCTGCCCGGCTGCGACCGCGATGATTATCGCGAGGTCGACGATGACATAGATCACCCACGCCGTGATCGCAACCCTCAAGGCGCGTTCGCGGAGGAAGCGACGCAGCAGCGATCCAGTCAGGAAAAATACCGGAATACCGCCGATAATGCTGGCATACGGGCCAAATCTGTTTGCTGCGGCCTGATAGTATTCGTCTGGGTGGCCGGGGTCTATGACCTGGCCGTAGAGCACCATGAACAGAAAGAAGAGAAATACATTTACCACTCCGGCCACGATCGCCGTTGGAAGGGCGACCCACATTTTCGAGCCTTGCTTTGTTTCGTTATTCATAATCCTTAAGTGGCCACGGGAAGCAGTTCGCGCTTACGCAGCAGTGCGGCGCTGATCAGCGTGACAATGATTCCGACGGGCAGTATCTCGATCATCGAGAAGGCAAAGCGAATGTAAAAGATGCGGTACATCTCCATGAACTTCTCGCCCTCGACGCGGGCCTTCTCGATCTCGGCCTCGGGGGCACCTTCGGATCTCATTTTGTCGAGATAGTAGACGGTGTATTTCTGCATGAACTCTTCGCCGATCTTGGGATAATAGATCTCCCAGCTTGCCGCGTAGCAAACCGCTGAGATGAGGCTGATCAGTAGGCCGACCTCGACTCCCTTCAGGAAAGAGATCTTCCCGCCGTTGTTATCGCGGTAGGACTTGATGCCGAAAAAAACGACTGAAAGGGCGACGATCATCGTCGCGTACCCCCAAAATACTCCGTTGTCGAAATTGATGAAGTCGGTGTGGACCGTTTGCATCAATAACCACATCAGGAACCCGGCGATAGCACCGGAGATCAAACCAAAGATAATTACGATCTTCGCCATAACACTCTCCTCACGTATGACGAAAATGTACACGTCAAACGCCAAAGGGCGCATCAGCCGAAAGTATGAATTTCACTTTTTCTGTGATTTTCAGCCGAAAGCGCTAGGGAATTATACGCATTTCTTTGGCCTTGGCTATCGCTTCCGTGCGGCGGCTGGCGTCGAGCTTGGCGAGGACGTTTGAGACGTGGGTTTTTACGGTCGAATTGGAGACAAATAGGCGATCGGCGATGTCCTGATTCGAGAGCCCGGCGGCTATGAGTTCGAGCACTTCGAACTCGCGTTTTGAGATGCCGATGCGTTTGATAGCAGCGTCGTCGCGTTCGAAAGGGCCGCTAACCTCGACCTCGACGATCTTCGGGCGGGTCAGCCGAAGCCCGGCCCAAATGCCGATGGCCGTAAACATAACGGCGACGATGCCGATGTAGAATTCGAGCGGTATGTCGCGAACGAAGTATCGATACTCGACAACTTTCAAGATGCCGATCAAAGCGGCCATTGAAAGGCCATAGATGAATATCGTTCGTCGCATGCTCAAGCAGTGATCAGTGGTCACTGGTCGGAAAAAAAGAAACCGGTCATCACGGGCGGCTTCAGAGGTAACTCTGACCACCGACCACTGATAACCGGCCACTGATATTGATGGCGGAGACGACAGGATTCGAACCTGTGAAGGGCTTTTGACCCTTAACGATTTAGCAAACCGCCGCTTTCAGCCGCTCAGCCACGTCTCCGTTCTGTCTTTTCGACAGACCTTAATTCTAGCCCAAGGGCAAACTTTGTCAAGTATCAACGCATCTTACAGCGCGTAAACCAAAGTACCCCTGCCTTGACAGGGTTGATTTTTACGAACAAAATACCAAAGTTACCGCTTTTGCCTTTACACATGGGTTATTCGTCAAAGAAAGTACGACTTTTCGCAGCTTTTTTTGGTGCGCTCATTGTTGCGCTGCTCGGTGCCCTGCCGGCGTCGGCTTCGGGCGTTATCGAAGCTGAAGTAACGATAGAGAAGACGTCGCCGCTCGGAATCGTCAGAGGGATCGTTCGCGATAACTCGGGGAGCCCGATCGCGGATGCATCGGTTGCGGTTTTCTTTTCTGGTACAACAAAGCTCCTAAAACAGGTCACTTCGTCGAAGGACGGCAGCTTTCTTGCCCGCATAACTCCCGGAAAATACACGATCCTGGCGGTCGCCAGCGGGTTTAACCCGTCTTACATTTTCGGCGTTGATGTCGGCCGCTCGACCGAAGTTACTTACGGATTCAAACTTGAACGTGCCGGCAGCGGAAATACGCTCCCTGAAAAGCGCCTCGACAAGAACAGCTCGAAATGGCGCATCCGCGCCGCACAGATGCAGCGTGCGATCTATCAAAACCGCGAGGGTGCCACGCCATCCGCAGATACTAACGCGGCCGCTGACGCAGATGATGAGGCCGGGCGAGACGAGAGTCGAACCGGTCGACGCAGTCAAACGGTTGTAGAGACTTATTTTGCGGGTTCGGATTCAGGGCCTGCCGGCGGCATTAATCTCGCGACGCTTGTTCCGGTCGGAGAGGCTTCTTCTTTAGTGATTGCTGCGCAGACCGGCACCGGAAAACGCTCGCCGCAGCGGGTCGAGGCGGGATTAAAGATAGACAAGATCGATGCCCATCAGCTTCGATTTAATTCATCGATATCGCGGATCGGAAGTTCCCTCACTGCGGGCGATACACGATCGCTCGGCCAGGTTTCGTTTCAGGCTTTTGACGAATGGAAGGTACGCGAAGGGATCATCCTCGTTTACGGGGTCGATTATTCGCGATTTTTCGGGGCGAGCGATGATTCATCGCTTTCGCCGCGGCTCGGGCTGCAGTTTGACCTGAACAATAAGACTCGCCTTCGCACGGCACTGACCACACAGACCGAAACTCGTTCCTGGGCGAACTCGATCGATCTCGAAGGGCAGTCGATCGCATTTGCCGAACCGGTTTCGATGGAAGACCTCGCCGTCGTCGACGGCAAGGCCAGAATGAACAAGACGCGTCGGCTCGAATTCGGCATCGAACGCATTATCGACAATCGCTCAAGCATCGAGGCGAATGCGTTTTTCGACACCACTTTTGGCCGTGGCGTTGGGCTGAACAGTATTCCGTTTGACTCGCTCGCCGGTGACAGTTTCGGAGATTTCGTCGCGGACCAGCAGGGCCGTTCACAAGGAATTCGAGTTGTTTATTCCCGCCGCCACAGCGATGTACTTTCTTCAGCCGTAGGCTATTCATTCGGCGTTGGTCAAAAGCTCTCCGACGACGGTTTGGCCGACCCGGCGGGCATTTTCGACAATCACTTCTTCAACAGCTTTTTCGCTCAGGTTTCGGCAGATCTCAAGTCCGGTACCAGCATCCGCACCATTTACAGGCTGTCGCCGCGAGCAACGGTTTTCGCCGTCGATCCGTTCAAAGGACGCCTCGCGATCTACGATCCGGGCCTCAGCATTTTTGTAACGCAGTCGCTCCCGACGCTCGGGCTTCCTTTCCGTGCACAGGCCATCGTGGATGCGCGGAATATATTTGATTTTCAGTCCGGCGTTACCTGCGAGGAGGGAACGATCTCACTCACCTCGCATCGCCGCATGTTCCGAGGCGGGATCCAAGTCCGTTTCTAGTTCTTTTTGCCCAGTTTCCCGCCTTCGATCAATATTTGCCCGATACCGGCACTATTCGCCGTTTGTCCAAATTATTGGATTGACCAGCAAATTACTGAATAAATTAGAGCCGCCGGCACTGGCGTTACGTTTGGATGATCGTTTAGCTTCAATAAGTTACGGCACCTTGGAAGCTATCTAAGGGGCAGTGCCATTGGGAACACATCTTGCGTTGAAAAACTGTTGGCGCAGTTCGCTCGTTTTGGGATGAAGGAAAAGATCTTTACAAGCTGGAGCCTTGTTTGGCTGCTCGCGTCCGTGCTATTCGTCACGGCCGGGGCACTCAGCTTGTCGCAGAGGGCTTTTCAGAACATGCCGCCAACGGACGGAGTGCTTTGGAGCCAGCGTGCGGACGGCATCTACGCGGCAAAGGTCACCCCGGGGTTAGCGGGTTCGCGAGCAGGAATTCCTGCCGGTGCAAAACTCACCGCGATCGGCCTCGACAGTGACAATCTCGAAGAAATAACCTCCGTTGCTGACGTTGCGATGTTCCTCGATGCAGCGGGAGTGGGCGGCAGTCTTACCTATTCGTTCCAGAAACCGTTCTACGCCACCGCGGACAAAGATTATTTTGCCGATCTAAAGAACATCGACCCCGTCGAACGCTGGACGCCCTCCGTGATCTTTCTTTCGATCGTAGGTCTGGTCTGGCTCGGCGTTGGGCTTTTTGTCCTTTTCAAACAGGGCAGCACATCGCCGTTTGTGCTTCATTTTGCGATGGTGTGCCTCGCGGCATTTGTTTTTCACACCTATCGTTCGATCGGCACGGGACGCGATTTTGACCTCGCGATCGACCTTCTTGACAACATCGCCCTGGCGTTCTTCGCACCGTTATTTTTGCATTTTTGTATTCGCTATCCGGTTAGAAGCGATGTTTTTTCGGAAGAACGGTGGAAGACCTACGTACTTTACGTTCCGGCCGCGATATTCTCGATCGGCCTCGTTGTTTTTTCGCTCATTCCGGGTGTTTTTGCTGAATCGGGGCTTGCAGCCTGGATGGCGTCGGTTACCGATCGATGGAACATCTTCGGGCTGCTCTATCGGGCGAATTTCTATCATTTTGTTGCCGGGATCTCGGCGGGCGGGGCGTTGCTCGTTTGGCGATTCTTTAAGAGCCAACAAACGGTGGTCCGTCAGCGTCTGAAGTGGGCGATGTGGGGCACGATCGTCGCGGTCGTTCCCGTGCTGCTGATGCAGTTGACTGAGCGGATCGGTTTTCAGATCCCGAACGATAATTTCAGCACCGCCATTACTACGCTGCCACTCGCATTGATCCCATTGAGCTTCGGGCACTCCGTCGTTCGTTATCGGCTGATGGACGTCGATGTGGTTGTCCGCCGGGCTCTCGTTTACGCGATGACGACCGCCGCGATCGCAATGATGATCGGGGCCGTTGCGCTGGGCCTCGTCTTTCTGGCGGTGGGAAATAATCTTTCAAACACCGAGATAACGCTCAGGGCGATCATCGCTATCGTCGCCATGGGAGCGATCGTCCTGCTGAGCGAGCCGCTGAAGAAATTCCTTCAGGAACGAGCCGATCGCTTCTTCTACGGCGAACGCTACGACCTGCGACGCGGGCTGCTCGATTTCGGCCGCACGCTTTCTGCTACGACGGCTCTCGATCCGCTTCTCGATGATCTGGCAGATCGGCTGCGTCAAGTTCTGGACGTGCAGAAGATCGCTATTTTCATCGAAGATAGCCTTGCGGACGAACATTACAGGCTCGCCAAATCATTCGGCCTTAGCGAAGGCTATCGGATCCCGCACGATTTCCGGAATATGATCCGTGCGAAGTCCGCGGCAAAAGGAATCGTCCGAGCTGACGAGTTCGATTCGGCCGAGATGGACATAACGATCTCCGAAGACCGATCGAATGGGAACGGTAATGGGTTCGGCAAGACCGTCGTCCGGCAGGAGCTTCACTATTACGTTCCCTGCGTGGCGGGCGGCCAGATGATCGCGGTGATCGGCCTCGGGCGTGCGAGCGACGGGTCGCTTTTGTCATCCGAAGATCTCGACATCCTGAAAACTGTCTCCGGCTACATCGCCGTCGCTATCGAGAACAGTCGCCTGTACGAACAGCAGAAGAAGCATACCGAAGAGGTTGCTCTGCTCAAGGAGTTTAACGAGTCGATCGTCGAATCGGTCAATGTTGGCCTATTGGCGGTCGATGAGAATGGGTTGATACTGCGTTGTAATTCGCCGTTCGAGCAGATGATCGGCTTTAATCGTGAGCAAGCCGTTGGCCGCCAGGTTGTTGATATTTTTGATAAGGAATTTGCGCAGAACCTGGAGAACATCCTCGGAAAAACCAAGTGGCATCTGACAGAGATACGGAATGCCTACAAACTTCACACCTATGACAAGAACGGAAAGTCGCTGATCCTTAATGTTGCGGTTGCTCCGCTGCGTTCAGTTTCCAACGAGCAGACCGGAGCGATCGTTGTGCTTGAGAACGTTACGTCACGGGTCAAACTGGAGGAAACGCTTCAGCAAAGTGAGAAACTTTCTAGCATCGGCTTGCTTGCAGCGGGCGTCGCTCACGAGGTGAACACCCCGCTCACCGGGGTTTCCAGCTACACGCAGATGCTTCTGGGAATGATACCTGAGACCGATCCCAAGCACGCCCTGCTTCAGAAGATGCAGCGGCAGACGGACCGGGCATCTAATATTGTTGGAAATCTCCTCAATTTCTCGCGTACCGGTGGCTCCGCGGATTTCAGCGAGATAAACGTCAACAAGCTTCTCAACGACACTCTCCAACTGCTCGAACCACAGCTGAGAAAATCCGAGATCGAGATCGTCAAAGAGTATGCCGAAACGATTCCCGACATCGTGGGAAGCGGCGGCAAGCTACAGCAGGTACTTACCAATCTCATCCTCAATGCCCGAGATGCGATGATCGGAGCGGGAACCATCACGCTTAGAACAAATGCGGACGACGACAACGTTTTCATTGAGGTCGCTGATAATGGGGCCGGAATTGCGGCGGAGAATCTAAAGAGGGTATTCGATCCATTTTTTACCACTAAGGGAATCGGCAACGGCACGGGTCTCGGTCTAGCTGTTTCATACGGCATCGTGCAAGAGCACGCAGGGAATATCGAAGTCCAAAGTACCGAGGGCGAGGGGACTACATTCCGCCTGATCTTCCCGGTGGCCTCCCAAGAAGCCCAGCAGATCGCAGTTTGATCTCGTAACGGGTCTTCAATCTCCGATCCCGCTACTACTAATTTCAACTCTTTTGCGTTTGCCGGGGATCGGCCTTTGATGATCTTGCAAAGAAAATTGCGGTCAGCAGGGCGATGAACATAATGCCCGCGGCCGTCCAGAATGTTCGAAGTAGCGTATGATCGTCCACTTGTTGTGCGGCGTTATTCAGCAATACGCCGCAAAGGAGCGGCCCTATTACCCTCGCGAGGCTTGCCGCGGATTGGAGTATGCCCAGGGCGTGGCCCTGAGCGTCTTCGCTCGCCGTTTTTGATGCGAGGCTCGTTAGGGCCGGCGAGGCGATGGAGTTTCCAACAGCGAACGCACCGATGCCGATCAAGAGGGCGATCAATCCTCCCGATTCCGAACTGACGAACGGCACCACCAGCAAGCTTCCCACGAGGATGATACAGCCGATAACGACCAGCGTTGCTTCGCCGAGCTTCTTCGCCAGGATGCCGAAAACACCGCCTTGCATCACGGCCGCTGTGAGGCCGACAAAGCCAAGCAAATACCCCGTTTTTTCTGCGTCGTAACCGAATTTCACCAATGTAAAATACGCAAATGCCGTCGTCATCATCGAAAAGGCCATGACGATAAGGAAATAATCGACCGTGATCGTCGCAAAGCGTTTTTCCCGGAGCGAATCGAGCAGCATCGACATTCGCCCGCGGCCCCCGGAAGTGTCCTGAGTGCCGGGCTTTCGCGACTCGGGAAGAATAAATAGAAGCAGAAACGTGTTGAGGAAACTTAACCCGGCGGCAAACAGAAACGGGACATGCATTCCGAATTTGCTCAGAATACCTGCCAATGCCGGGCCGAGAATAAAGCCCAGGCCGAAAGCCATTCCGAAAAGCCCCATTCCTCGGGCTCGATTTTCACGTGTAGTTACGTCGGCGATGTAGGCTTGTGCCGTGGCGAGATTTCCGCCCATTATGCCAGCCAGGATGCGGCCGAAATAGACCATGAACAGGCTTCCGGCGAGGCCGAGAATGAGATAACCGATGCTGGAACCCAGGATAGTGAGAAAAAGTATCGGTTTTCGCCCGAACCGGTCAGAAAGATGTCCCCAGAACGGCGAGAAAATGAACTGCATCAGCGAGTATGACCCGACAAGCAGCCCCACATCGAGCGGCGTGGCGTTAAACTCCTCGGCATAGAACGTGAGAAGCGGGATGACTATCCCAAAACCGACAAGGTCAATAAAGATCGTCAGAAAAATAACGAGCAGCGGCCCGGTCAGGAATTTTTCTTCTGTCTTTTCAGTTTGCATCTATTCCTTATTGCACAGACCCGCGCGTAAGCGAGGGGCGGGGTGGCGACGAGCCAAGTTTCCCGCAAAGCTTTTAGAACAATTAGCGGTACGGGCTTACGACCTCGAACGGGTGCCTCGACACCGCGAAAGTTTAGCAAAAAAAAGTTTCATAGTAGAATAATGAGTTCGCAACGTTGTTATCGAACCGCGAGGGGGCCGAATTTGTCCAAGATGTTAAAAACAGCACTATTTCTCACCTTTCTGTCAGCAACTCTCTTCTCTATGAATCAGGAAATACCTGCCCAAAAGAAACCGGCTAAGGCGAAGCCGACTCCTGAGGTCAAAGCCGCGCCGCCTGAGGTTGCGTTCACGGTATCGATGACGAAGCCTTGGACCCATCTCCTCGAGGTGGAAATGAGCTTGAAATGGGAACAGATGCCGGAAAGGACGGACCTGAAGATGCCCGTTTGGACGCCGGGCAGCTATTTGGTCAGGGAATACTCGCGGCACGTGCAGAATTTTTCAGTTCGCGACGCTAGCGGTACTGAACTTCCGTGGACCAAAACGAGCAAGAACACCTGGACGGTCGAAACCAAAGGTACCAAACAGATAACTGCAAAATATCAGGTTTACTCAAACGAACTCACCGTCAGAACGAACGAACTGAACGACGAGCACGCGTTTTGGAACAACACCGCAACCTTGTTCTTTGTTAAAGGCCATCTGAACATTCCTTCGACGGTGAAAGTGATCCCGTACGGTAATTGGAAGGTCGCGACCGGATTGCCGTCGGTCGAGGGTCAGGAAAATACGTTCCGTGCGGAGAATTTCGACGTGCTTTACGACGCTCCGTTCGAGGTGAGCGATTTTAAGGAATTCAAGTTCGACGTGCTCGGGAAACCGCACCGGTTCATTATTTCGGGCGACGGGAACTACGATTTGCCAAAACTCGCCGCGGATACAAAAAAGATCTGCGAAGTTACGCATGCGATCTTTGGCGAGTTCGATTTTAACGACTACACCTTCATCGTGAACCTTAGAGGCGGTGGTGGGCTCGAGCATCTTAACTCGACGGCTCTCCAGACGAACCGCTTCGGCTTCAGGCCGGATACCCGATACAAAGGTTTTCTGAGCCTGATCGCTCACGAGTATTTCCATGCGTGGAATGTAAAGCGGATCCGGCCGGATGCGCTCGGGCCTTTCGATTACGAAAACGAGAATTACACGCGACTGCTGTGGGTCGCCGAGGGCGGAACGGAGTATTACTCGAACCTGCTGCTGGTTCGTGCCGGGTTGATCACGGATAAGGAATTTCTCCGTCAGCGGGCGGCGGGTATCGCGGCACTTCAGAATCGCCCCGGGCGTTTTGAAACCAGTCTCGAATCAGCGAGCTTTGATGCTTGGATCAAATATTATCGACCGGACGAGAATGCGATAAACAATCAGATCTCTTATTACGACAAAGGCGAGATCGTTCACATGATGCTCGACATGGCGATCCGTTCGGCATCGGGCGGGACAAAATCGCTCGATGACGTAATGCGTTATCTGTGGGCGGAGTTTTATAAGAAGGGCAAGAACTTCTCGCCCGCGGACTATCAGAAAGCCTGTGAGATGGCAGCCGGCAAGAGCCTCGATGATTTCTTTGCGAAGTACGTTCGCGGTGTCGCGGAGATCGATTACAACGCATTCACTAACCCTTTCGGATTGAACCTGAATGTAAAAACGCCGAACGCGAATCGGGCCTACATAGGAGCCGACACGGTTGAAGCCGATGGGCGGCTGAACATTCGAAGTCTCCCGGCCGGAACGCCGGCTTATGAACAGGGCTTGAACACGGGCGATCAGATAGTCGCGATCGACGGCAATCGAGCATCGACGGCCTTTATGACCAGTTATCTCAATGAGAAAAAGCCGAACGACAAGGTCCGCCTGACCGTATTCCGCTTTGACCGCTTGCGCGAGTTTGAGCTGACGCTGGGCGGCGACATGCGCAAAGATGTCGATTTTACGCCTGTTTCGGGCCCGACCGACGAACAAAGAAGGCTGTACAAGCAATTATTTAATGCCGATCTATAGTTTCAAACGCTCGCATCTATCGTTCCTGCTTTTGCTGCTAGTGCTCCTTTCGGGATGCGAGAGCCAGCTGTTTCAGGGACAAAAACCGCAGCCGGTGACGATCGGGAGCGTTCCCGCCGTTCGGCTAAATTTCCGCTATGAGGCTGACGTGCCTGCACCTGCGGCCGATCCAGCGAAGCAGGCTGTCGAAGATCGAAACGAGGCAGTTCAGGCCGATTTTGATAATTCGAGGCCGCAGGAAGTACTCGACAAAACTATCGCTTCGCCGGATAAAAAGCGTATCGCGGCCGTTTATCACAAGGTAACGGATTACAGTTCCGAATATCGCCTGGACATGTATTCATCTGACGGCAAGCTGCTTCGAAAGATGACTTCCGATGCGATGGCCGTGCACTTTCCGGATACGATCGTCTGGTCGCCCGATTCATCGACGATCGCATTCGTCGCGATGATACGCGTCATGGCGCCGGACCTTGGATTGACTCCGGCACCGACACCGGCCGTGCCGTCTGATCCGGCGGCCGCACCTGAGGGCGAAACTGCTGTGACACCCACGCCGGCGGCACCTGTTGTCGCGGCACCGACAGGAATATTGACCTACCGCAGTGAGCAGATCTACACGGCAAATTCCGATGGAGCGGGCGTAAAGGCTCTGACACAGAATGAGGGGCTGATCTATTTTTACTACGCCTGGTCGCCGGACAGCACGATGCTGCTGGCGATGGCAGCAACTACGCGAGAATGGAAATACCTCGAGTACGTTACGGCCGGAAAGGGCGAGGCAATGGTGCCGCAGGGCCGACTTCGCGTTATCGAAAAGAACGGTCGCGAACGACGTCTGGACGACAATCTGACGTTTGTCAGGCCGGTGTGGTCGACGGATTCGACAAAGGTTGCGGCGGCATACGATACGCAGATCCGTATCTACGACGCGGCGGGCGTAAACCCGACGCAGGCGGCGATACCGTTGCGAAATCAACTGCTCATCTCGTCACAGGCATACGACCGCGAACAGCAGCGAATTTCCCAGGCAGCGAATGCCGATCCGTCGCAGCCCGCCGCTCAGCCGACACCCGAACTATCGACGCTGCCCGATGAAAAGCTGCTGGTTTCCTACAATCCGATAGTCGAGATCGCGTGGACGGCGGACGATCTTCTTTATCTTCAAACTGCTTATCTGAAGCGGATGAAAAACGAAGCCGACAGCGTACGGAGCTTTGCACGCTGGCATCGATTAGCATTTTCGGCCCAACCGCCCGCGGCGGCGAATAAACCATGAGATACGAATCAATTGCGGATATTTATTCGGCTAACGCCAAGTTTCGCGAACGTTTTCTGGCCGTTGTCGGCTCGGTAACGCCGCATGAAGCCACGGTCGTTCCTGAGGGCGAAAAGTGGAGCATTCAGCAGATCGTCGAACACGTCGGCATCGTCAACCATGGCATGGGACGGATATGTTCGAAATTGCTCACCGCCTGTGTTGCTGACGGCAAGGAATCCGACGGAAGTTTTTCCCTTTCTGAAGGCTTCGCGAACGGGCTTTCAATGGCTGGCGATAGAAAGGTGGAAGCACCCGAGCGCGTCCACCCAACTGGCGAGGTCACGCTCGAGTCGTCTCTGCAGCGTTTCGCCGCGGTTGAGGCCGAGTACAATGAGCTGCGTCCCGATTTGGAAAGATTCGACCTCACGGCACATACGTTTCCGCATCCGTACTTTGGGCCCCTGAATGCGGGCGAATGGCTCGTAATGCGAGGACTCCATGAACACCGCCACACTCAGCAGATCGAGCGATTGTTGGCCAGGATCAGGCAATAAAAAATACCCGGCTGAAAGGAGGGTATTCAGCCGGGCGAGACTTCAAACTATCATCATTAGCGAACTGACTATCGGCACTGTCTGAAGCCAACTCTTGGATGAAATTGGTTTTCGGGAAGGTTGCCGGTTTTATTTGAATTTGCGTTTAAATTCGCGCGTTTTATAGCAGTGCGAACGCGTCCCGTTAACTCCCGTTTTCGACTCATCTATGATAACCTTTAGTTTTTGCTTCTATAAGTATTTCTTAATGCTTTTCGAGAGTTATGGATAAGTTCAGGATCCGGGGCGGGAAGCCTCTGCATGGCAAGGTCGAGATCGGCGGGGCGAAGAATTCAGCCCTTCCGTGCCTTGCCGCTACACTTTTAACGGCCGAAACGGTCACGCTTCACAACGTTCCCTATGTAAAGGACCTCATCACTCAGCGTCGTTTGCTCGAGGATCTCGGTGCGACGGTGCTTACACCGGAGCTCCGCACACACAAGGTCACCGCAGCGAAGATCGAAACGTTTGAAGCACCTTACGAACTCGTAAAAACGATGCGGGCGAGCGTACTCGCTCTCGGGCCGCTGTTGGGACGTTTTGGCCAGGCAAAAGTAAGCCTTCCGGGCGGCTGCGCGATCGGGACGCGGCCGATCGATCTGCATTTGAAGGCATTCGAGCAGCTTGGTGCGACCGTTTCGCTCGAATCGGGCGATGTGGTTGCTCGCGCACCGAACGGACGGCTGATCGGTGCTGAGATCGAGTTTGAAAAGATCACCGTGACAGGAACCGAAAACGTCATGATGGCCGCCGCTCTCGCCAAGGGAAAAACAACTATCAAAAACGCGGCCGAGGAGCCCGAGATCGAAGACTTAGCTGAGTTGCTGAACAAAATGGGAGCCCGAATAAAAGGGGCTGGGACATCTGTGATCGAGATCGACGGCGTCGAATCTCTCGGCGGTGCGGAGCATACTATAATTCCAGACCGGATCGAAACCGGCACGTTCATGGTCGCGGCGGCGATAACTGGTGGTGAGATCGAGATAAAAAGCTGCCGCCCGGAACATCTCGGCGCTGTTATCGCAAAACTTCGCGAGGCCGGCGTGGATATCGAGGAACTGAACCCTAGCACGCTGCTGGTAAAGGTCGCGGCTGGCGGCTTGAAAGCCGTGGATGTAACAACTAAAGAACATCCCGGCTTCCCGACCGACATGCAGGCCCAATATATGGCACTGATGACGCAGGCGGATGGCGAATCGGACGTTGTCGAAACGATCTTCGAGAACCGCTTTATGCACGCTTCAGAACTTATCCGAATGGGTGCCGATATCAGCATTCACGGCAACACGGCCACGGTTCGCGGCCCTTCGAAGCTTATGGGAGCCCGGATCATCGCTTCGGACCTGCGTGCTTCGGCGTCGCTTGTGCTTGCGGCGCTCTGTGCCGATGGCGAGACTATCATCGACCGCGTTTACCATATCGATCGCGGTTACGAGACGATCGTCAGAAAATTGAGGAATCTCGGGGCCGATATCGAGCGTCTAAAAGAAGGCATCGCGATAGCAGCGGATTGACGGGGACGAAAAATCGTTTTTCGCTGGCCGATGTGCTTTAATTGAGCTCATAGAAGATATGGCTAGCGACGACTGCATTTTCTGCAAGATTGCCGACGGACGTGTTCCTTCGACCCTTATTCACGAGGACGAAAAGTGCTTAGCGTTCAATGACCTGAGCCCGCAGGCACCGAATCACATCCTGATAATTCCCCGCGAACACGTCGATTCGCTTGCAAAAGCCGGATCTGCTCATGCCGAAACTCTCGGCCATATGCTGTTGACAGCGGGCGAATTGGCGCGGCAGCGGGGATTTGCCGAGGACGGCTATCGTGTGGTAATTAACACAAATTCCGACGGCGGGCAGACCGTTTTTCACCTTCACATCCATCTGCTGGCAGGACGCCAGTTTGTCTTCCCGCCGGGCTAAAGCTATTCGACTCCAAAGTTTTATGAAACGATCAGTTGCTTTCATTGGAATACTGTCGCTTGCCCTCGCGGCGTGCGGCGGCGGAGCTGTGGAACCCGCAAACGTCGCAAATACCGAAGCGAACACGGCTCCCGTAATTGCTGCAAATTCGGAATACACGGATGCCAATGTCGCTCTCTCAGAAGGCAAGCGGCTTATGGATGAGAACCAGACCGATCAGGCGATCGCTGCCCTTAAGCGTGCTGTCGAGCTCAATCCGGACCTTGCTGAAGCATATTTTCATCTCGGCGTTGCGCTCGATCTGATGGAGATGCAGAACGAGCAAGCTGGCATTGTTACCAACACCGCTCCCGCCGCAAATTCCAATTCTAAGAATGCCGCTCCCAAGAAAACAGAGTCGGAAAAAGCCTTTGAGCAGGCTGTGAAGGCATACGAAAAGTGGCTGAAGACTAATCCGAAGGACGACGCCGCTCACTATTATCTCGGCCGTACTTACGCCAAGCTGATGAAGGACGAGGAAGCGCGGGACGCCTTTAAGGAAGCTGTTGAGCTGAAGCCTGACGATACCGAATATCAGACCGAGTTAGGTGCCATCCTCATAAAACTCGCTCAATATCACGAAGCGATAAAGCCGCTCAAAAAGGCGATCGAACTAGACCAGGCCAACGGCCGCGCGTTCGACCTGCTGGAAGACGCCGAAGCGGGGCGTAAACGCGTCGATTATGTCAGTGCGAATAAGAATTCGAACACGACCGCTAAGAATTCAAACGCGAACACGTCGAACGCGAACGTAGGTTCGAATTCCAACTCGGCGAGCGAGAAACCTTCGGAGAAGCCCGATCCGACCAAACCTAAGAAACCCGAACCAGAAACGAAAGGCAAAAAGGGAGATACAAAGGACGGAAGACCGCGAACTGTGCCAAATAAACCCAATTAACCACCCCGCTGTGTCAACTTGACATAGCATGTGGCAAAGCGACACAGTAGGGTTTGATATTGGTGCAATTGCCGATGAAAGACGGTTCGGAACAATCCCTTTCACTCGAACGAAGGATAAGCATGTCCGAGGCTCGCGAGGCGATCATCGACCGCTTGGCCCGCGATCTTCCAACGCAGATCAATCTCGAACGCTTTCTTAATGTTGTTGTTTCCGAGATTGGCCGTATGCTCGAAGCCGACCGCTGCGACCTGCTTCAGCTAAATGAAGGTCAGGATCTCGTTATTAGCCACGAGTGGCGGAAAGATCGGTCGATACCTAAGAGCGAAGGAACCACGATCCCGTTTGATGTCGATAAACTCGCCGAGCGATTCGACATAACAAAGCCGATCCGGATCAACGACACCTCGCTAACGAAAGATCCAACACTGAAATTTTTTGCAAAGGCATTGGATACTCGCTCGCTCCTTGTGATACCGATCATGCTTGACGGCAGCGTCCTCGGCCTGCTCGGCCTTCATGACACTCACAAACCCAGGGTTTGGCTTGATGAAGAAGTTGCTTTTCTCGAATCCATCGCCCGCCAGCTTGCCGTCGGTTATCAGTACACGCGGCTATACGTAACGCAAGAACAGGAAACACGGCGAACCAATGCTCTGCTTGAGATCGCCAACACGCTCAATTCGCACTCCGATTTCAAGGACGTTTCGGAGCGCGTGATGGAGCGTGCCATCGGCCTGGTCGGAGCTGATTACGGAGCGCTGGGTGTGCTCGACCAATCGGAAAAACGAATCTCGCTCGCGACTTTCAAGTCCGCCGAAGGCATCAAGCTCGGCAAGATGCTGCGGATGATCGAGCAGCACAATAAATCGCTCGCTGTTGATTCGTTCGCAAAACTGGGCGAGCTGCTTCGCGAGGGAAAGACGTTAAGGCTATCGGATACAGAGCTGCCGTTTGCGATCAGGCTGTTCTTTAACACACAGTTGCGGGGTAAAGCCGCGCTTGTTACGCCAGTCAACGTTGCGGGAAGGGCTTTCGGACTGCTCGGTTTTGTTTGGAGCAAACAGAGCAAGTTCGAGGACCACGACATCGCCTTGATCGAAGGCATCGCCGACCAGATCGGCACCGCCCTCGAACGCGATCAGCTCTCGACCGAGGTCATGCGCCTGCGGAGCGAACTGCATCAGAAACAAAGCGAGATCGTCGGCCAGGCAGACGGCATCCGCCGGGCTATCGAGCTCGGGCTGACGGTCGCGGATACGAATACAACGGTTCTCGTACTCGGCGAGTCGGGTACGGGAAAGGAGTTGATGGCGAACCTGATCCATTACAACTCAGGCCGCGAGGATAAGCCTTTCGTCAAGATCAACTGCGGTGCGATCCCTGAAACGCTGCTCGAATCAGAGCTGTTTGGGCATGAAAAAGGAGCGTTTACCGACGCTCGCACACAACGGCAGGGCAGATTTGAAGAAGCGAATGGCGGCACGCTTTTCCTTGATGAGATCGGCGAGATGTCGCAGCAGGCTCAGGTGCGGCTTCTCCGCGTTTTGCAGGACGGCGAATTTACCCGCGTGGGCGGCAAGCATGTCCTGAAAACCGACGTTCGGGTCATCGCGGCGACAAATGTGGATCTGGAAACCGCGATCGAACGCGGGACTTTTCGGCGCGATCTTTACTACCGTTTATCGGTATTTCCCATCTCGCTGCCGCCGCTTCGCGAACGGATCGAAGATATACATCTGCTCGTTTTTCATTTTCTAGAGGAATACAAGCGGAAATCGGGCAGGTTCGTCTCTGGGATATCGGACGAAGCGATGAGAGCTTTCGTGAATTATGAATGGCCGGGCAATGTTCGTGAACTGGAGAACGCCATCGAGCGTGCCGTCATTATCGCAGCGGGAAGGCAGATCGAGATCGGCGACCTTCCGGATGCCATTGCGGCGAGTGCCGGACATGCCGCTGCCCATGCAAGATTCGCCCGGATAAATTCGCAGAATGGTTCGGGCTTAAATCTCACTTTCCCGGCTTCGATGGAAGAGATCGAAAAACAAGTGATCGAAGCGACAATAGAATATACGGACGGCGACAAATCGCAAGCCGCGAGGCTTTTGAATATCGGCCGGAAAACGCTTTACAGAAAACTGGAACATTACGAGGCTGATTGATGTCGTCAAACACTGCACAATGGCTCGCTTTCTCTTTGTACGCGGTTATGTTTATCCCCGTCGTCGCGGCGGAAACAATTTGGCTGGTGCGTCGCCAGTGGTGTACCACAGGGCGAGCAATCGGGTTCTCACTGGCTACGAACGGGATCGGCATCGCTCTCTCGTCGGCGATAATCCTGATCGCGTTTTTCGTCATGTTCATGCTGGTAATGGGGCCCGCCGGGACCGGCAGCAACACGCCGGAAGCCGTGTATATCGCGATCGCGATCCTTGCTCTGATCTTGCCTCTCTTCGTTTTGATCGGGCTGAAAATGCTGCTGTTTCGCGTCCTGAAAATTCGTTCTGGGCGAGAGGCGGTAATATTCTCGGCCATCGCATCTATCGGCTTGATCATTTCTGTCCTGGTCATACCGACTGCCGCGATCTACTTTCTGAGCTGACCCATGGACATCATAGTCGGCACCGCCGGACACATCGATCACGGTAAAACGTCGCTCGTAAAAGCGTTGACCGGCATCGACGCCGATCGCTTGCCCGAGGAAAAGCGTCGCGGAATAACGGTCGATCTCGGCTTTGCGGAAATGACGCTCGGCGATGTTCATTTCGGTTTCGTGGATGTGCCGGGGCACGAGAGGTTCGTTAAGAACATGCTCGCCGGGGCCAGTGGGATCGACATAGTGCTGCTGGTTGTCGCAGCGGATGAAGGCGTGATGCCGCAAACGCGCGAACATTTCGATATCTGCCGGCTCCTGGGTGTTGAAAAAGGTGTGATCGCCCTTACCAAAACGGATCTCGCCGATGACGAAACGATCGAACTGGCAAAGCTGGACGTCGCCGAACTTGTTGCAGGTTCGTTTCTGGAAAATGCACCGTTGGTAGAGGTTAGTGCGCGGTCGGGCGACGGTATAGGCGAGCTAAATGAAACGCTTGTCGAACTCGGTCGAACAGTCACGAAACGCGATAATAGACTAATCGTTCGTCTGCCGATCGACCGGAGTTTTTCGGTTAAAGGCTTTGGGGCGGTGGTAACGGGAACGTTGGCTTCCGGGGCGATCGAAGAGGGCGACGAACTCGAATTGCTTCCGTCCAGATCGAAAGTTCGCGTTCGCGGGATCCAAACACACGGGGCGGCAGCGAAGGCCGTTTCCGCAGGACGCCGCGTCGCCATCAACCTGGGCGGTATCGATCACTCGAAGGTCGAACGCGGAATGCTCCTCGTCGAACCTGGCGTTCTCGAACCGACGCAGACGCTCGATGCTGAAGTCGAGGTCGTAGCCGACGCTGCGAGATCGCTGAGAACGCGTCAACGCGTCAGAGTTCACATCGGAACGGTCGAGGCCTTGGCTCGAATTCAGGTCATTGCAGACAACGGCGAGATCGCAGCGGGCGAAAAGGGCCTTGTCCAGATCAGGCTTGAGTCGCCCGTGGCAGCGATACCGGGCGAGCGTTTTATCATCCGCCGCTACTCGCCGGCAATAACCGTTGCGGGCGGTGTCGTGATCGATAACGCTGCCCAGCGGCATCGAAAGCGAGAATTTGACCAGGTTCGAGCGGTTCTTGAAGAACTAGTCGCAGCCAACGAACCGCGTGAGGTGGTGAAGCGGCTGATCAACTTGGCCGGTTCGGCAGGGTCAAGTATCGGGGAGATTCGAGCGCGTACTGGATTCTCGATGGACGTTGCACGGGCTAGTATTGCTGACCTTATTAGGTCTGGTATCGCTCAAGGGGCGGGCGGAAGGTTCGTCGCGACAGAGAAATTTGCGATGCTCGGCAAGATGGTCGAAAGGGCCGTCGCCGATTTTCACAAAGCCGACCCGCTCGCAAAAGGCATCGGCCGTGAGACTGTTCGCGAAAAGCTGTTTGCATTTTTGCCCGACGAGGTGTTTCAGGCCGTTTTGTCCGATCTCGCAACGAGCGGAACGATAGTGCTCGACCGCGACACGATTCGGTCGTCTGAGCATAGGACCGAACTTTCACCCGACGAACAGACGTTGTGCGAACGAATCCTGGCGTCGTATCGCGACTCGGGACTTGAGGTTCCGAAGTTTCCCGACGTGCTGAGCGAAGCGGTCACGGGCACGCGGTTTTCGGCACAGGATGCTCGGAAATTCTTTCAAATGTTTCTGGACCGCGGCGAAATTGTTAAAGTTAGCGAAGAGTTTTATTTTTACAAGCCGGTGATCAACGCTTTGGCCGAAAAGCTGCGAAACTTTGCCGCCGCATCGCCGGACAGGATGATCGACATGGCGAAGTTCAAAGACCTCGCCGGGGTTTCGCGCAAATATGCGATCCCGCTGCTCGAATACTTCGACCGCGAACGCGTGACCTATCGCCGCGGCGATAACCGGTACATTATTTAGATGAAAAAGTTTCTCACAGCCCGCTGGGAAGACCTGATAATGGCCAACTATGACGTCGACCCGTCGCTGCTCGCCCCGCGAGTTCCCGAGGGTACGGAACTCGATCTGCACGAGGGGAAATGCTTTGTCAGCCTCGTCGGATTTATGTTTCTCGATACGCGGGTGATGGGATTTCTGATCCCGTTTCACGTAAATTTCGAGGAGGTGAACCTGCGGTTTTATATCAAGCGAGAGGTCGAAGGTGAAGTAAGACGGGCGGTTTGTTTTGTAAAGGAGATCGTCCCGCGTTTCGCCATCGCCTCGGTCGCCAGAATGATGTACGGCGAACCATACGAATGCTGGAACATGGGCCACCGCCGAACTGAAAGCGATGTCGGCTATTCCTGGTCAAAGAACGGCTGTACGAACAAACTCAGTGTCGAGATCGGCGAAAACCTCGGCGTTCCACCCGAAGGCTCGCACGGCGAGTTCATAATCGAACACTACTGGGGCTACACAAAACGCAGCTCTCGAGTCGACGAATACAAGGTCGAGCATCCAAAATGGGAGCTGTTTTCGGTGAAAAACGAAAAGATTGACGTCGATTTCGCGAAAACCTACGGTGATGAGTTTGGGTTCCTAACGGAAGCGAAGCCGCATTCAATATTACTCGCCAAAGGCTCCGAGATCAGCGTTTATAAGGGAAAGACTATCAACTAAGAACTTAGAACTAAAAACTATTTTGAAATGGATATCTTGCCTTCATGGATAGTTTTAAGTTGTTAGTTTCGAGTTCTGAGTCAAAGTTATGTCGATAATTGGAATCGTAGCCATCGCTGAGAATTTCGCAATCGGCAAAGACGGAAAACTGCCGTGGCACTACAGCGCCGATCTGAAGTTTTTTAAGGAAACGACCACGGGAAATGCCGTAGTGATGGGAGCGAATACTTGGCGTTCGATCGGGAAACCGTTGCCGAATCGCCTCAACATAGTACTTTCACGAAGCGGCATTGTCGACGCGCCGCCATCGGTGATGAGGCTCAGCTCAAAGGCAGAGGTCGTCGAACTAGCCAAATATCTGAATCGTGATGTCTTCATAATAGGCGGTGCGAAAACCTACAAAGATTTTGCGGACATGATTGACCAGTGGATCGTAACGATGATCCCGATTAGGATCTCAGAGGCTGACACATTCATGTCCGCGAACTTTCTCTCGGATTTTACGGAATCGGGATCGATCCGCCTCGACGACCGTCTGACTGTCAGAAAATATTCAAGAATCGGATAGATGATGTTATTATTCCCGCATGATCGATTTATAACGCGGAGGTGGGCATTATGATGGGCGGCAGAAGCTGGGATGAATGGATCGAGGAGTATTCCGAGGCTCATCAGCATCCGATCAATCAGTTAACGCACAAATTCGGCATTCCGATGATAATGCTGTCGATCGTGCTCGTTATCCCTTCATTTTTTGTTGGCGGGCTGTGGCGAATATCACTTGGCCTCTTCGTCGTCGGCTGGATCCTTCAATTCATTGGCCACTATTTCGAGGGCAAACCGCCCGAGTTCATGAAAGATTACCGCTTCCTCTTCGTCGGAGCACGGTGGTGGATGAAAAAGACTTTCGGATGAACGTGATCTAAAGGCTTATTATCTAACAGCTAATAGCTATTTTTCTTTGTAAGACTTACCTTGATCCTCGCCCTCGATATCGGTTCCTCCTCGGTTCGCGCCGCGTTGTACGACGGCGAGGCTAACCAAATTCCAAACGCCTCCATAAAGATCGAACGCGCTCTGACCCTGACGACCGACGGCGGTGCCGAGATCGATGCCGACGAAGCGTTAGCACAAGTCGTCGCCGTTATCGATGCTTTGCTCGAAAGAACCGCAAATATTAAAGTCGAGATCACGCATGTTGCCTCGTGCTCCTTTTGGCACAGCCTTTTGGGCATCGACGCAAAGGGTAAACCAACGACGAAGGTCCTGACCTGGGCAGACCGAAGAAGTCGTGAATATTCCGCTGTCCTCAAACATAAACTTGACGAGAAAGAAACTCATCAGCGGACGGGTGCGATGTTTCATTCCAGCTTTTGGCCCGCGAAGCTTTTGTGGATCAGGAACGAATTTCCCGAGGTTTTCGCAAAGACGGAGCGTTGGCTTTCGCTTAGCGACTACGTCGCTTTGCAGCTTTTCGGAGCGGCGGTGACGAGTGTTTCGATGGCCTCGGGGACCGGGATCTTCGACATTCGAAAGTGCGCTTGGGATAAAAAGCTTCTCAAGCTTCTAAAGATCGACGAGGGCAAGCTTGCTGAGATCGCTGGCGATACGTCGACGTTCCGCCTCACGGCAAAATATCGACAACGCTGGCCTAGGCTCGCTTCGGCCGAGTGGTTCGCAACCGTCGCTGATGGTGCTGCCGACAACATTGGTTCGGGCTGCGACACTAAGAAAAAGGCAGCGTTGATGATCGGGACGTCCGCGGCGATGCGCGTCGTTTACGCGGGCGAGCCGCCGAAGCGGATCCCGAAAGGCCTCTGGTGCTACCGCGTCGACCGCAAAAGCGTGATCGTCGGCGGAGCTTTGTCTGACGGCGGAAATCTTTATGCTCTGATCCGCGAACGCTTCAACTTACCCGCAAATGCCGACGAACTCGTCGCGCAGCGCGAACCTGCTGACGGCCTCGTCGTCATCCCATTCTTCTTCGGCGAACGCAGCACCGGCTATGACGAGAGCGCCGCCGGTGCGATCATCGGCATGACCGCCGCCCACGACGGCATCGACGTCCTGCGTGCAGCGATGGAAGGCGTCGCCTTTCGGCTCGAAGACATTTTCACTCGACTGCAGAAGGTCGCAAAAATAGAAAGCGTCGTCGCCTCGGGCGGAGCGCTTCGCGAATCGCCCGAATGGACGAAGATCATCTCAGACGTTCTCGGCCGCGAGCTGACGGTAAGCGGCGTCAGCGAAGCATCAATGCGCGGAGCGGTTTTGCTTGCGATGGAAACGATTGGAAACACACCATTGCGTACCTAGCAAAGTCTTGGCAAAATGGAAGCTATTCTTGACCAAAGATGCGGAGGACTGTATGACTTTCCACCAGAAGATGATTTGTTATGTCGCTCTCATCGTATTGCTCATCCTCGCGTCATCTGAATCAGCCTCCGCCCAGGGTTGTCCTACCATTACTATCCAAACGCCAGCAAGCGTATCGATGCCCGGGGAATCCTTTGTCGTTTCTGCGATAGTCAAAAACGCGGTAGGCCTCGGAGATTACAAGTACAGTTGGACAATTTCTGCCGGAGTTATCGAGAAAGGTCAAGGGTCTGCTTCTCTTACAGTATTGACTGGGCGAGAGCACGCAGGAACTAATATCTCAGTGACTGTTGCGGTCGCAGGTTTCTCTTCGTACTGCGCGAATACCGCTACGGAACAAGTAGGCGTTGCTGCAATAATTGGCTGTTATAGACCCTTGGACGAATTTGGCGCCGATGGGGTTAACGAGGTAAGAGCTCGCCTTGACAATATCTATATTACCTTAAACAACAACCCTGGTTTTAGGATCATGTTTGAAATGGAGTTCGCGGAAGATGAGACCACTCGAGATCGAACCCTAAGGATCAATCGAATACTGGACGCGATACGGTTGGGGAAATACGACCCCAGCAAAGTGACTTTCGTGATCTCTAGTGAGAAAGAAAGGAAATCAACCAAAGTCTGGGCCACGCTGGAAAAAAGCTACATGAGCGAATGGGCTAACCGCGGCATCTTGATCAACGGTCAGGACATGAAACAAGAGCTTTCCACCTTATTCCAATAACAAAATAGCAATGACAAAAACGCTACCTGGCAATATCGATCAACTCTGTATCAACACCATTCGCACACTCTCGCTGGACGCTATTCAGAAAGCGAATTCCGGGCATCCGGGGCTTCCGCTTGGGATGGCACCGACGGCATATGTGCTTTGGACGAAGTTTCTTCGTCACAATCCGAAGAATCCGAAATGGTTTGGCCGTGACCGGTTTTTGCTGTCGGGCGGGCATGGGTCGATGCTGATCTATTCGCTGCTGCATCTGACGGGCTATGACCTTTCGATGGATGAGATCAAGCGGTTTCGGCAGCTGCATTCGAAGACACCGGGGCATCCGGAGAACGTTTTGACGCCGGGTGTTGAGATCACGACGGGGCCACTTGGCCAAGGGTTTGCAAATGGCGTCGGGATGGGCATTGCCGAGGCTCATTTGGCCGCGAAATTTAATCAAAAAGGCTTTGATGTCGTCGACAATTACATTTATTGCATCTGCTCGGACGGCGACCTGATGGAAGGCGTTAGCTACGAAGCCGCATCGCTCGCCGGACATCTGAAGCTCGGTAATCTGATCTATCTCTATGACGACAACCAGATCACTATCGACGGTTCGACGGACCTTGCGTTTACCGAGGACACGACCAAACGCTTCGAAGCGGCCGGCTGGCACGTGCTCGATGTCGCGGACGGTAATGATCTCAAGGCCATCGAAAAAGCGATCAAGGATGCCCAGAAGGTCAAAAACAAACCGTCGCTGATCCGCGTACACACGATCATCGGCTACGGAATGCCTAAAGCCGGAACGAGCAAAGCCCATTCTGACGCTCCCGGCGAAGAAGCCGTAAAGGAGACGAAACGTAATCTCGGCATGCCTGAGGATAAGAGTTTTTATGTGCCGAAAGAAGTTTCAGCGCGCTTCAAGCAGGCAGTAAAAAACGGTGCGGCGATGGAGAAAGAATGGAACGCACTGGTCAAAAAATACGAGAGGGCATTTCCTGAACTCGGTACAGCATTTTCAGCAATAAGGTCAGACCAACTTCCCGCGGGCTGGGAAAAGAGCTTGCCGAAGTTCGATGGCGTCGATGCAAAAGCGACTCGTGCTTATAGCGGCGAAGTCATCAATGCGATTGCTGATTCGCTTCCGGGCCTCGTCGGAGGCTCGGCTGATCTAAAGCCTTCGAACAATACCTACATCAACTCATCCGCCGATATTCAGGCCGGAAAGTACGAGAACCGCAACATCCATTACGGCATCCGCGAACACGCAATGGCGGCCGCAATGAATGGCATGGGGCTCTACGGAAGCGTCATCCCATTCGGTGGCACATTTCAGACGTTTTCGGACTACATGCGGCCCGCCGTTCGTCTCGCCGCCTTGTCCGATGTTCAAACGATCTTTGTCTTTACGCACGATTCTATCGGCCTCGGCGAAGACGGCCCGACGCATCAGTCGGTCGAGCACCTCGCCGCTCTTCGTGCGATCCCTAATCTTGCCCTGATCCGCCCGTGCGACGCTCACGAAACCCGCGAAGCCTGGCGGGCCGCGATCAAACGCCAAAAAGCCCCGACCGCTCTCGCGTTCTCGCGTCAAAAGGTCGCCCTGATCGACCGCAAAAAATACGCCGACGCCAAAGGCCTGCACAAAGGTGCCTACATCCTCGCCGAGGCCGAAACCAAAGCCGGCAAGGAAACAACGCCCAAATTGATCCTGATCGCCACCGGCTCTGAGGTCGGCCTGGCAATGGAAGCCCGCGAGAAGCTAAATGCCGAAGGCACTCCGACCCGCGTCGTCTCGATGCCCTGCTGGGAGTTCTTCGATGCGCAGCCGCAAAAATACCGTGACGAAGTCCTACCGCCCAAAGTCACCGCCCGCCTCGCCATCGAAGCCGGCATCTCAATGGGCTGGCACAAATACGTCGGCGAAAAAGGTGACACCCTCTGCGTCGACAAATTCGGCACATCGGCCCCGTTCGAGGATGTATTTAGAGATTATGGGTTTACGGTAGCAAATGTCGTTTCAAAAGCCGGCAAATTGACCTAGCAAATTAACAAAAAAGCTTGATTTTACACAAAGGTATGTGTAACCATGCACACATGGCGACTAACCTTGCAATCGATGATCGTCTTCTCGAACAGGCTCGAATAGCTGGTGGACATCGAACAAAAAAAGCGACGGTAACCGAAGCTTTAGAGGAATATATCCAACGGCGTAAGCAGGCCAAGATCGTTCGGCTTTTTGGCACGATCGACTTCGACGAGAATTACGATCACAAAGTGCAGCGTCGACGCGTATGAAGGTACTTGTTGACACTTCTGTCTGGTCGCTTGCCCTTCGTCGCTCCAAGGAGCACGAGCATCCTGCGACGCTTCTCTTAAGAGACCTCGTTGGCGATGGTCGAGCCGCAATGTTTGGCCCGATCCGGCAGGAGATCTTGTCGGGAATCAAATCGAAGGAGCAGTTCATCTCCCTGCGAGATCACTTTAAAGCTTTTCCGGATATAGTTCTAACGATGGAAGACTATGAGGAAGCAGCTCGTTTCTTTAATCTTTGCCGCGCTAAGGGCATTCAGGGGTCGAACACAGACTTTCTGATCTGCGCAACCGCCTCACGCCGTGAAATGCCAATACTTACGACCGATAAGGACTTCGCAGAATTTGCGAAAGTACTACCGATCGAGATCCATCCTGAGGAAGGCAGATGAATAGCTCGCTGAAAGAAGTTAAAACACCTTCACTTATTCTCGACCTTGGTCGAGTGCGTTCAAATGCCTCTCGAATCAAGAATGTAGCGCACAGCAACAAAGTGCGACTCCGTCCACACATCAAAACCCATAAATCCATCGAGGTCGCTCGTATCCAGACCGAGGGGTTTGATGGGGCGATAACGGTTTCGACCTTGGCTGAGGCGAGGGCTTTTGCGGCGAATGGGTTCAGTGATATCACTTACGCGGTGCCGATCGAGCCGGGGAAGTTTGAAGCGGTGAGTGAGATCTTTCGGAGCGGTGTAAAGCTGAATCTGCTTACCGACGACCTTGGAACCGCAAGGGCTCTGGATGAACATGCCGGAAAGGTGGGGACGGCGTTCGATGTTTTTGTAAAGATCGATTGTGGCACACATCGCGTCGGTGTTGAGCCTGACTCCGAAATGGCGGTGATGATCCCGCGGTATATTACCGACGCGACGAATATCAATTTTGCGGGAATTCTCACCCATGCGGGACATTCATACGATGTTCGAACAGTTGAGGAGATAAAGGCCGTTGCACGGTACGAGCGTGATGTGATGGTGGAACTGGCTACGAGGCTTCGCGGAATGGGCATTGACGTTCCGACGGTCAGCATAGGCTCGACGCCAACGATCAATCACGTCGACCACCTCGAAGGCATCGACGAAGTTCGTCCGGGCAATTACATCTTTTTCGATAATTTCCAGGCTACGCTCGGAAGCTGCTCGTTTGAGGATACAGCCCTGACCGTCCTCGCCGCTGTTATTCACAAAGATTTATCGCACAAAAAGATCGTTATCGACGCAGGTGGTATCGCGATGTCAAAGGACCGGGGCCCCGTCGGGCTTGATCCGCAGTGCGGTTATGGCCGCGTGCTAGATCTCGAAGGAAACGACACCGGAATGCGGCTCACGACGCTTTCACAGGAGCACGGGGTCATTTCCGATGTCGATGAAACGTGGCTGAGCAAGCTAAAGGTCGGCGACCGCGTCCGCGTCCTGGCAAATCACTCATGCATGACCGCGGCGCAGCACACGCATTACAATATTCTGGAAAATGGCGAGATCGTCGATCGTTGGGAGATCCATCGGGGCTGGTAAAGATGATAAAGGAGATCCTTTTGCAGCAGTGTGATCGCTGCTACAACGAGAACGGGTGGTTCGTTGCCGTAAGGAATGCTATCGATGGACTAAACTTCGAGCAAGCCGCGTGGAAACCGGCCGACGACGTCAACTGCATCTGGGAAACGCTCTCGCACCTCATCTACTACAATTATGCGTATCTGCAGCGTTTCAAAGGCGTTCGATACGACTACGATGTGTCGTCAAATGACGAGACATTCAGCACGGGCGAATACGACGAGGCCCATTGGCAGGCTGATGTCACGCGGTTCGACGTCGTAATGAAGGAATGGCGCGACCTGATCGCCGCTGCGGATGATGCTAAATTTGGACAACCTGTATCAGACGAAAATCCCGCTTCGTGGGCCGAACTTATCGCGAACGTAAATGCGCACAATGCCTATCACGCGGGCCAAATTATGTTGCTAAGAAAAATGATGGGAAGCTGGGACCCCGAAAAAGGCGTCTCCTAGCCATCTTCCTCTTCCTCGCCGCAGTCTGATGCCTCATAGCTCATTAGCTTTTGGTTTCCTTTCGCGTCGACGTTTACGACAACTTTGACAAAAACGTCGGCGGCATCCTGTCCTTCGGCACCAGAATCACTAACCTTCACGCACAATCGGTAGTTTGTCGATGCAGAGACGGACTGTCGTTCTGCCTTGACGACAGAGATGAACTCGATCTCCTTTTCAGCCCGCTTCGCCTCGGCACTCGCCGCAAATTTCGCGGCCCTAATTGCTGCTCCATCAGTGGCCGACATCGCTTTGTAACCGCCAAGGACCGGACGTCCCTGAGCCATCGCGTCCGTGGCGGCAAACACCGTGAACAATACCGCAAAAAGGGCTGGAATCAGTATTTTTTTCATGATCTTCTCCTAAAATCTTTTTAATACTCAGAAACTCAAGTAATCAACCGCGAAAGTAAGAACGAGCGACATCGCGCAACTTGCGTAAGGGATCCTGGTCACGCGAGGCGTTCGCCGGTGGGATAACATTGGTGTTGAAAACGAGGATCGACGCTTTGCGCTTTACCGGATCGAAGTCGATGTAGCTGACAAACCCATTCTGATCACCGCTGTGGCCGAGGTGCGTTTTTGAAAGACGTTCGTCGATGAAGAACGTCAGCCCGATGTTCGTTGTAAAGCCAAGATTGCCGTTCGCGTCAGCCTCGGTCGGGAGCTGTGGCTTCCACATCTCTTCGAGGGAAGTTCGCTTCAGAACCCCGTCGTACCGGTCAGCATTTGACGGGTCGCCGCCGAGCAAGAAACGAACATACTTAATGATGTCCGAGACCGGCGAATTCAGGCCGCCATTCGAAACAGTGATGCCCGAGTTCGCGTCAAATCGCCCTTCTGTTCGTTTTCCATTCTGTAAATAGTATGAATGTGAACGGTCCTTCAGCAGATGATATGGCGTCGTGTCGAAGTAGCTCCGGTGCATCTCAAGCGGCTTGAAAATGTTCTTGTCGATGTAGATCTCATAGTCGTCGCCGGTGATCTTCTCGATGATGCGGCCCAGGAAGATGATCCCCGGGTTTGAATAGCTGAACTTGCTGCCCGGTTTGAACAATATCTCGGTAAATGGCAGCATCGCGACGAGCTGCGAATATTCGGTGGGTTCGAACGGCTCCCACGGCTGCCCTTTGTCCCACGGCCACGTCGACCCGCGAAATCCGGCGGAATGCGTCAGTAAATGGCGGATCGTTATCTCGTCCATTGACCCAAAAGAATTGTGAACCTCGCGAAGTTCAGGCAGGTACTTCGTCACGGGATCGTCCAGTTTTAGACGCCCGCGGTCACGAAGCTGCATGATAGCGATCGCGGTGAAAGGCTTTGTATTTGACGCCCAATGAAAGATCGTGTTTTCGTCGACCCGGATGTTCTTCTCAACGTTCGCCAGCCCGAATTTGTGTTCGGCCGCTACCTTTCCATCACGAAGAAACGCGAACGAGCCACCGACGATCCCGCTTTGTTTCAACTCCGTATCAAGCGTCTTTTTCAGTCCTGTCAGGTCGCTTGTCGATTGTGCGCTCATTGTAATTACCGATGCCATTGAGACCAAAATGACGCAGAGAACCAGAAAACTCTTCTTCATTGGAACCTCATATCGTTACTCGTTCGCAAAATGATAAGTTTAGCGTGCGAATAAAACAAGCAATACCTTATGCTAATCTTTTTTACTGACCGATTTTTCAACCCTTTATGAAAGTCCTTATCGTTCTCATCTTTTTGCTCGTAACATGCAGCAGTGAAACATACGCTCAAACTGTTCAGGCGGCCATCGCTCGCGGAGCCGCCCTTACTCGTGAGAAGAAGTATCGCGAAGCGGAGCAAGCTTACACAGAATGCGTCACGCTTGCCCCCCAGAATGCCGATTGTTATTACATTCGCGGCAAGATCAGGGAACTCGCGGTCGGCTTTGGCCTTGCGCACGACGATTACACAAAGTTCATTCAGCTTCGACCGAACGAAGTAAAGGGTTATGAGTCGCGGGGCGATGTAAATCTCTCGATGAAGCGGTATGACCTTGCGATAGCGGATTACGGCCGGGCTGCTCTACTCAGTCCTGCTAAGGCTTCCATATTCTACGGCCGAGCCAGAGCTTATCGCGACCGCGGGAGCACCGCTGAGGCCTTTGCCGATCTGTCAAAGGCGATCTCGCTCGACCCGCGAAACGCCCGCTACTTTGGGGCACGAGCTCAGATGTATGAAAAGGCAGGCCGGCTGGATGATGCGGTGAAAGACTTTTCTTCGGCCATAACGATCGAACCTGACGGATTCGATCTGTACTCGCGGGGCAATATTTATTATAAGCAGGGCAAGATAAGCCTTGGCGAGAGTGATTTTACGAGGGCTTTAGCTCTAGATCCGAGCCTGAAAACACTCGTTGATTCAGCTAGATCTCTTGCAAAGTGGAATGCAAGCAAGACTACGAATACGACATCATCGGGTGCCGAGCGATCAAATACGCCGACCGGCTCTTCTTCGGCGATCGCAAAGACATATTTTGATCGTGCGAAGGCTCTTGCCGGAAAGGGCGAACATACTCCCGCCGTTCTCGAATACGGAATGGCGATAAAAAATGATCTTAACTACATTGAAGCCTATTTTTATCGCGGAATGTCGCACTTGGTGCTGAAAAATTACGCCCTCGCGATCAGGGATTTTGACGAGGTGATCGAGGAAGAATCGTTCCTGAAGGAGGCATATTACAACCGCGGCCTTGCATACCTCCAACTAAACAAGTATCCCGAGGCAAACGCCGATTTTAACGAGTCAATCCGGAGAGGTTTTCAGACGCCCTCGGCGTATTACAATCGTGGGCTTTCTCTTTATAACCAGCGATTATACTTTCCTGCACTCACTGATTTTGCCGCGGCTAGTGAAAAGAACCCGAAGGATATCAAGTCGTGGACCATGTACGGACATTCGCTTTGCATGATCCCAGAACGTAAACACGCTGCTCCTGAAGCCTACGCAAAGGCCATAGCTCTCGGAGCCACTCTAAGCGGAAAGTGTCCGTAGCATCCTTAATAGCTACTTTGCCGGCTTGAATCGCAGAGCCACCGAATTTATGCAGTAGCGAAGCCCAGTCGGCTCGGGCCCGTCGTCAAACACGTGGCCGAGATGGCCGCCGCATCGGGCACATTCGACTTCGACCCGTTCTTCTTCCAGCGATCTATCAGGCTTCTCGGCTACATTCTTTTTGAAGATCGGTTGGTAAAAACTCGGCCAACCCGTTTCGCTGTTATATTTATGGTCCGATGAAAAGAGTGAAAGGCCGCACGCCGCACAATGATACGAGCCCTTCTTTTTGTTGTTGAGCAAACTTCCCGTGTAGGGTTTCTCAGTTCCTTCTTTCCTCAGAATGTAGTACTCGGTTGCGGTGAGCAGCTTCTTCCATTCGTCGTCAGAGTTCATAACGGCGACGCCGTCGAACTCGCCGTCTGTGTATGTTATTTCGCGAACGGACTTCGTTTTCGAGGTCTTCGGTGTCGCCTGTGCCGAAGGAGCGGCGGCTGTCGAAGTGACGACCTCGGGCAAATCCGTTAAATGCATTGCCGCGACGGCTGCCACGATGATCGAAGAAATGATGATGGTTCTTACACGCATAACGAACTCTCCACAGATGTATGAAGCAATTATAGCGGCCGATCTATTCCAAGATCGATAGCCAAGAATGAAGATGACGCGGAATTGAGAAAAAAGAAAGCGGCGAGAGAAGAGTTGAGGGGCCGCCAGATGATCGAGGGTCTTTCCCTTCGGTTCGCCTTCGTACCCCTCCAGAAACGCGGCAAGCCGGAGACCTTGAATGTTTTGCCCTCGATCATCGGGCGAGACTTAGTTAACTAGTTAGGAAGAACGACCGAGTCGATCACGTGGATGACGCCGTTTGATTGCTTAACGTCAGCGATCGTGACCTTTGCCATTCCGCCCTTTTCATCCTTGAGTACGACCGAGCCGCCATCGAGCATTGCCCACAGCTTGCCGCCCGAAACAGTCGGGAGTTCAGCCTTTCCGCCGCCTTTCTGGATAGCCGCAAGGACATCTTTCGCCATGAACTTACCGGCGATGACGTGGTAGGTAAGAACTTTGGTCAACGTCGCCTTGTTCTCAGGCTTCAGAAGCGTTTCAACGGTTCCCGCTGGAAGCTTTTCGAAAGCACTGTTTACAGGTGCGAAAACGGTGAACGGGCCCTTGCTGGAAAGTGTGTCAACGAGACCCGCTGCCTTGACCGCGGCAACGAGCGTGGTGTGATCGGCCGAGTTAACGGCGTTCTCGACGATGTTCTTCGTCTTGTACATTGCCGCTCCGCCAACCATCGGGTTGTCGTTCTTCATGTCCTTCTTATCCGAAGGCTGAGCCGAAACGCCAAACGCCAAACCAAGTGTTAGAACAAATAATGCTGCTAATGATTTCATGTCAGTAATCTCCCCTTAATAGTCTTTAGTTTTCAGAAAAGGTTGTGCCTTTTGCTCTTGGTTTCGAGAGCGCATGGGGAATGGATTCAAAAAAATTCTAAATTTTTAGCGCGGAGGCCCGGGAGACGAAGGCCGTTGAGAGATCGAGCGTGTTTATTCGAGGTGTTCGCCCTGGTTATCAGCGTGGCGCTGCGTATCGACTTCGGACATCTTTTCACGGATCAGATCGAAGCTGAATCCTTGACGGAGAAGGTAGTCGTAAAACTTTTTAGTATCTTCGCGGGTCTCCGGAGCTCCCTTCAGCCTCAGACGTTTTGCGATCGCAAGGTCGATAAGTTCGGCCTCCGGAAGCCGTTCGAACGCCTCGGTTATCGCCGTTGCCACGACTTCTTTGTCCAGCTTTTTCTGCGACATCGACTGCTGGAGTCGGCGTTTGCCCTGCGGTTTTTGGCGGAGTCTTGAGACGGCGAGGTCGCGTGCGAATTGATCGTCGTCGAGATATTTATACTCTTTCAGCTTTTCGATAACCGCGTCGACGATCTCCTCATTTGTCCAAAGCTTTTCGAGCAGCCGCTGGCGCAACTCAGCGATCGAACGTGGTTTTGCGGCGAGAAGTTTTACCGCGCGGTTCATCGTCCGCTCGCGCGAACGCTCAGCGTCCTTAATGACTCGCTTTTCTTCATCGACAAGCTGTCGGCGACGTCCCCACATAGGTGAGATTCTGGTGCAAAAGCCCGCGCGTAAGCAAGGGCGAAATGCGCAACGCGAGCATTTCCGCATACCGCTTTTCAGCCTCATGAATCCGATAACCTAAAATATAACCGTGGACGGAATTCTCATCATCGACAAACCCGCCGGCATAACCTCGCATGACGTGGTGTATAAAGTGCGGCGAATCCTGAAAACAAAACGCGTCGGCCACACCGGAACGCTCGATCCGTTCGCGACCGGCGTGATGGTCATTCTCGTCGGCCAGGCGACCCGGCTTGCACAGTTTTTGGATAAAGATGCAAAAGAGTATGAGGCGGTCGTTTGCTTCGGTTTTGAGACGGATACGGGCGACCGAACTGGAAGTCCAAGGTCACTCGTTCCCGGTCCCAAGTCGTTGAGTATCGATGAAGTCAGGTCCACGCTGGATAATTTCCGCGGCTGGATCGAACAGGTCCCGCCGATGTACTCGGCAAAGAAAGTAGAAGGCAAAAAACTCTACGAACTGGCAAGAAAGGGCGAAGAGATCGAGCGTAAACCTGTCTCTGTAAATATTCTGAAGCTTGAGATCGCAGACAGCTTCATGCCCGGCAACCTGGAGCCTGGAACCTGGAACGTGAAACTAACTGTAGCTTGCTCCGCCGGCACTTACATTCGAACTCTCGCCGAGGACATCGGCCGGAGAGTCGGCGTCGGAGCGCATCTGGCCGAACTGCGGCGAACCGCGGCGGGAAGGTTTAGTATCGCCGACGCCGTCTCGCTCGACGAGTTGGCGACTCGCGAAGATCCTTCGCAGTCGCTTATCCCGATGGAAACCGCCGTGGCTCACCTGCCGAGCATTTTGCTTAACGAGGAACGGGCCGCGAAGACGAAGAACGGCCTTTCGACGCGTGTTTTCAAGACAGGATTCGCAGACGGCGCCGCGGTGCAGATGCTCGGCCCGGAAGGCGGGCTCGTCGCGATCGGATATTTCAACGCGGCTGAAAATGTTGTTCAGCCAAAAGTGGTTTTGGTATAAACTTGCCTTAATGCAATAGCCCGCGCGTAAGCAATGGCGATTCGCGCATGTTGGAGGTTTCGCCCTTGCTTGCGCACGGGCTTCCGCAAACAAGATCGAAGATGAAAAAGAGAAACATTGCCATAGCCGTTGGCGGGGCCGTCGGGGCGGCGGTCGCGATCAAGCTTTTGACGCGGGCCGACAGTGTGAAATGGGACATGGTCGCTGACCATGTGGCGCATTCGGATAGGTCGCATTTCGTCAACATCGACGGTGCTCGCGTGCATTATCAGGAATTTGGCGATCCCCAGAATCCGCCGATGATCCTGATCCACGGCTACACGGCGTCGGTTTATGTGTGGAAAACTTCCGCCCCGATGCTCGCCGATGCCGGATTTCGCGTGATCGCTGTAGATCTGCTTGGTTTTGGCTATTCGGAAAAACCGAGGTGGTTTGATTATACGATCCAGTCGCAGGCGCGCATGGTCTCGAGATTCATGGACCGGCTGGGTATCGGTCGGGCGACGCTCGTGGGTAGTTCGTACGGCGGCGCGGTTGCGGCAACGATCACCCTCGCCGAACCGGCACGCGTCGATAAACTCGTGCTCGTCGATCCCGTTATAAACGACGATCTGAAATCGCACCCGATACTAAAGCTCGCTTCAATTCGCGGCATCGGCGAAGTCATAACGCCATTTATTTCAGATTCGCGTACATTCCTGCGTTACCGCATGCACGGAACCCTCGCTCGAGCTAACCATCACTTGATCACCGATGAACGGATCGATTCCGCACTCCGCCCGCTGAGCGCCGCCGACGGCCATCGGAGCCTGCTCGCTACATCAAGAAACTGGTCGGCAACCCACATCGAACGCGACGCACACATGATCAACCAGCCCACGCTGATCATCTGGGGCGATCAGGACACCGTTATTCCCGTCAAAAACGGCCACAAGCTCCACGGCGAGATGTTAAATTCCCGCTTTGTCATATTCAAAGACTGCGGCCATGTGCCGCAGGAAGAGAAGAGTGAACTGTTTACCGAACTCGTCAGCGAATTTGTGCACGACAGCAAGAGTAAGATCGCGTCGAGAGAGGGGGATGATGTGCGGTTAGAATTGTGAAAAGCTGGCAGCGAAGATTAATTGGTGCGTTAGCGGGAGCGGCCTATGCAATCGTACTCGGCATTATCCTGATAATGATGACCGGAGGCGGGCACGGAAACGTTACCTACCTTATGTTCTTCTTACTAACGTCACTGCTTGGGTTGCTATACCCTGTGATGGGTTTCATTGTCTCAGATATAAGGTCCATCCTGTCGAAGTCAGGGTTCGTTGCCGTTTTTGTCGTCCATGCATTTCTTGTATTTATGTTCTTTGATGAAGGCATCCTCGAAGCCAACGTGTCTCCTAGAGACTTTACAATTTCCGAACACCCAATAATCTCCTCAGTCCTGGTTTCGTTGCTCACATTGCCACAGATATCCTGCCTTGTTTTTTTCGTCGCTCATCTGGTTCGCGGAGCAGAGGTTGCCGCGAAGGAAAGACGTTTCTTATGACATCGAACTCACGATTGGTCGGATGTTTCGTCGGTCTGGGTTACGTTTTGGTTTATTTGCTATTCGCCGCGTGGCCGACTGGAGCAGGGCACGGAACCTACATTTTTTTCCTTCCTATCTGGCCGTATCTTATTGGAGGAATATTTTATCCGGCTATTGGCATGATAGGGGCTAACCTCCGAGCTAGTAACGCAAAGATTGCGTACATCGGCCTGATCTTGTTGCATTATGTAGGTATTTTCTATTTCTATCTTGCCACCGATATGGCAGAGCCGGAATATCTCGTTAAGGTTTGGCGACATTCTGAAATAGCGGTACTTTTGCCGTTCGCCATTTTTTCCATTGGGGAAATTGCTATCTGGCTTAATCTAATTGTTCAGATGACTTTTACAGTTTGGTCTAAACGAATGAATGGATAATCGCAAAAACTACAGACTCTATGGTACTGGCATATTCTCAACCATCGCGGTTGGCGACGGAATGCCGATCCACTGGGAGAAGCATTGGAAACGAATACTCGCGAATGCCGAAACTATCGGCATTGATCTGCACGCCTTCCGGTCCGACATCATCCTTTCGAGACTAACCAAAGCGATCAAAGAAAATGGCTTGATCGACGGAAAGGCTCGGCTTACCTTTTTCGATAACAGGTCTGGCGAGATCTGGCCGAGCGATGACGCGACCGACTCGCCTCCGGCTGTTTTGGATATTTTGGTTGGAGAGAGCCGACCGTTGCCGAAAGAGCTTTCTGTCACCCTTTCACCTTACACCATCAATTCCCGCTCACCGCTTGCCGGAGTCAAATCCTGCAACTATCTCGACCCGATCCTCTCGCTCGAAGAAGCCAAGAAACGCGGGTTTCGTGAGGCGATCAGGGTGAACGAACGTGGACACGTCACGAGTGCCTGCATGGCGAATGTGTTTTGGGAAAAGGAAGGCGAGATGTTCACGCCCGCTTTGTCGACCGGCTGCCTGGCCGGAACTACGCGGGAATATGTGCTCGAAAATATTGTTTGCCGCGAGGTCGAGGTGCCGATCGAGGAACTGGAACAAGCAGACGCGATATTTCTGACTTCGGCGGGCATTGGGATCGCCCGTGTTGCGAATTACGAAGGACGCCGCCTGAATGATCTGAGACACGGCATCGAAGAGCTCTGGCCGCCGATCTAACTAGCCACTAAACACTCAGAACTAATCACTGAATGAAAGGAAAACATGATTGATCCAGTGAATAGTTGTAGGTGCAAAGTAAAAATCAAAAACACCAAAAGGCACGAAAAAAGGTTATTTCGTGCTTTCTTGGTGTCCTTTCGTGGTTAATTTTAGACTAGCCTGCGGTTTCGAAGAGGGCGAGGATCTGTTTGCCTTCGTTTGAACGCGGATCGATGGTGCGGAGGTGCTTTTGGCCCTGCATTTCCCAGATCGCGGTTACGGTTCCTTCCTTCTCTACCGCCTGATACGACACTTCTTCCTCGTTCGAGGCCTCGGTCGCCGGCTGCACTGCTTCTTCTGACATCAAAAAAACGTATTTCTCCTAACGTGTTCTTTCTATACAAATGATGAATAGAAAGAGAATTCTTACACAAGGGGCCGATTTTGTCGAGCTAGCGTAACGCCTCAATAAAATCATCGACCGGTACATCTGCGTCTTGCAAAACTCCCTTCAACGTGAAACGGTCTACCGAGTCATGCAATGGAAAAACGAGAATACGACCATCGGGGTGCTTCATTTTAACGTGACTTCCTCGACGATGAATTTCTTCGAAGCCTAGTTTCTCAAACGCTCGCAAAACTTGCCTACCTGAATAGACCCTCAGTTTCATATCGCGAGCTCAACGATCTCTCTTCCCGTATGACCGACTAAATACGAAGGCTCCGGCTCAAGATATAGATCGATGGCTTCTTTTATGTTCTCTAACGCTTCGGCTTTTGTTTTCCCCTGTGACCAGCAGCCTTTAAGCGCAGGCACTCGGGCTACAAAGTAACCGTCTTCACCGTTTTCGATCACTACCTTTATGTTCATTGAATAAAATTATAGCGCTTATTTCATACGTTTTGGCTCCAACTCATAAAACCAAAAATCGTTGTTCGGCTGATCGATCTTCATAGCCTCGACCTTGCCGTCCTTGTCGAGTGAAAAGGTGATGAAGCCCCGCGGGAAGTTATACGCAACGGACGGGCGCCATTTGATCTGCCAGGTATCGAAGTGCCAGTGTTCGAGATCGGCGACGAAATTTGGCGACGGGATGAATCGGAGAACGAGTTTGCCGTTCTCATTGTCGACTTTGATATCGCCGTAAAGTTTATCCGAGTAATTTCCGGCATAGGCTGATAGCGGAAGCGAAGGTTTCGTATCGCGAACCCGGGCCGCATCGGTTTTGGCTTTCTCGTCGTCAGCCGCTTTCTTCATCGCGGCGACCTGAGTTATCGCTTCCGCATTCCAGTCGCGCTTCGGGGCATCTACGATCATGTCGCGGATCTTGTTCATCATTACCGTAAACGAGGCCGATTCGCTGTTCGTGAGGATGACAAATCCGGCGTTCTTTTCGGGTATCAGGACGGTGTATGAGAGCATTCCGTCCAAACCGCCGCTGTGGTTTATCACTTTCACGCCATAGTAATCGTAAACGAACCAGCCGCTCGCCACGCCGGAAAAGTGCCGCGTGGGATTCGACTTCGAACCGTTGAGCGAGATCTGCTGGGCAAGATAGGGCTGGTGCAGACCCCAGGCTTGTGCCTCGCTGATTATCTGCTTTCCGTCGAATTTTCCGCCCGCAAGCTGGAGGCGAACCCATTTCGAAAGATCATTAACTGATGAATTTAACGCCGCGGCGGCATATGAGCCATCAACGTTGCCGCGATGGAGTTTCCGCAGCGTTCCACCCGATTCGTTGTGCGGCCACGCGGCGTTGTCCGGCAGGTTATTGATGCTGCAAACGGTTCGCGTCATACTGAGCTGCGTCAGAATGCGCTCGGTCACGAACGAGCACCACGATTTACCAGATGCCTTTTCGACGACCTTGCCGGCCGCGATGAACATCAGGTTCTGGTAACCATACTGCGTACGAAAGCTCGACACCGGCTTGAGAAAACGGACGCGTCGCAGTATCTCATCGGGCGTATACGTGGTTTCGTACCAAAGCAGGTCGCCGCTGAATGTATCGAGCCCGACGCGATGCGTGACGAGGTCGCGGATCGTAAGTTCGCTCGTCACCCACGGGTCGTACATTTGAAAATCCGGAAGGAACTTCGAGACCTTATCGTTCCAGGCAAGCTTTTTCTCATCGACGAGGATAGCAAGGGCCGCTGTCGTAAATGCTTTTGAGTTCGAGGCTATCGCAAAGACCGTATCGGCGTCGACCTTATCCGGCTTGCCTAGCTCGCGGATGCCGTAGCCTTTTGCCGATACGACCTTGTCGTCCTTAACGATCGCGATCGCCATTCCCGCCCCTGATTTACCGGCCCATGTTTGAACGACGTTATTGGCGTAGTTGTCGATCTCGGTCAACTTCTCCTCGAATGAGGGCGTTTGGCCGTTCAACGGAAGGAGCAAACTTAGGAAGAGAAAGGTTATCCAGATACTTTTTCGCATAGATTCGTCTCGCTTGATCGAGGCCTTGATAGCTAATTCTAGCGCAAAGTCAAGCTTGATGTCGGCGGCTTAGGTCTTTCCAAAGCGGTCGGATTCCTATATGCTTTTGCCCACAGTGACGATAGACATTGCACTCACCCTCGCGCTACTCATCGTAGCGATCATACTCTTCGCCATCGAGCGGATACCCGTCGATATCATCGGCATTCTGCTTGTGATAACGATGGTGATGAGCGGTGTACTTACCATCCAGGAAGGCCTTGCGGGTTTTGGTAATGACATTATCATCACGATCGGCGGACTTTTTATCCTCGTGGGTGGCTTGGTCAAAACAGGCCTGATCGACAAGATAGGTCACCGGCTTCATAGGATCGCAGGCGACAACGAGTTTGTTTTGACAGCCTTGATAATGGGGTCGGCTGCAGTATCGGCATCAGTCCTAAAGAATACGACGACCACCGCGATGTTTCTTCCTGTTGTGATCGGGATTGCCGCGAAAGCGAAGATACCGCCCTCGCGGCTGCTTATGCCGCTCGCGTTCGGGGCAATCCTCGGCGGCAGCTGCACGTTGATCGGAACATCGACCAATCTTGCCGTTAGCGGCGCGATACAACGCTATGGTATGGACGCATTGTCGATGTTCGAACTCACGCCGGTTGGCGTCGTGACCGTTGCGATCGGGATGATCTATATGCTTTTCATCGGCCGCCGGTTACTGCCTTCGCGCGGCGGCGAAGTCTCGCTTGCGGATCAATATCAGATCCGCGAATACATTTCGGAGTTGATAGTTCTACCGGAATCGAGACTTGTTGGAAAGACGCTAAAGGAAGCGAACATCAGCAAAGAACTGGAGCTGAACGTACTCGGCATTGTGCGAACCGGCGAACGCATAAGTGCGCCGGGGCCGGATGAGCGAATACGCCGCCGCGATTCGCTGATCGTCGAGGGGACGATGCATGACATCCTTCGGGTAAAGGAAGAAGCGGGCCTCGAGATACGGCCTGATTTTTATCTCAACGATGTCGATCTCGAGAGTGAGAAGGTCGAACTTTTCGAGATCATGGTACTGCGCGGTTCACCCTTTGCCGGCCGGACCCTAAAAGGCCTGGATTTTCGTCGTGAGTACGAGCTTACGGTGCTCGCGATCAACCGACACGGTGAAACATTTGTGAACAAGCTCGGCGAGGTCCGAATGAAGTTCGGCGACGTTCTGCTTGTACAGGGAGCGCGTGCGCGGGTCGAGGATCTCGTTGTAGATGAATCGATCCTCCTTCTCGAAGACGTTTCGGCACGAGGAATGAGGACCGAGAAGCGCCGCTGGGCAGTGACGGCCTTTGTTCTGTTCCTGACGCTGTCGCTGGCCAAGATCACCATCGGGTTTGATATTCCGCTGGCGATATGCGTTTTGGCTGGCGTCTTATTGCTGCTCGCGACGCGTACGGTTCGTTATGCTGAGATGTATTCGCTGATCGATTTTCGACTGCTGGTCCTGATCGCCTGCATGATGAGTTTTGGCGTTGCGATGGAGAAGACGCATACGGACGTATTTCTATCGACATACGTCCAGCAATTTTTGGGGCAATATGGCCCGTTGGCGGTTCTCGGCGGGTTTTTTATTTTAACGGTCGCGCTGACCCAGCCCATGTCGAATCAGGCGGCCGCTCTTGTTGTGCTTCCTGTCGCGGTGAAGACGGCGGTAGCCATGGGTGTCGATCCGCGAACATTTGCCGTGGGTATCACTTTCGCCGCGTCATTTTCATTTATCACTCCGCTCGAACCCGCCTGCGTACTGGTCTATACGCCGGGCCGCTATCGCTTCATGGACTTTGTGAAGATAGGAACGGTGCTCACGATCGCGGTGTTCTTCGTCAGCATGTGGCTGGTACCGAAGTACTGGCCGTTTTAAGATCCTTCAACTACCGAAAAAAGCCGCCATTCTCCGTCGGTGGAGCTGAATTTTCGCTGTCCGTACTCCTGGAATGCGATCCCGGAACCCGCAACAAGGTCCTTTACGGTTCGCGAAACCAGTATCGTGCCGATGGGGCATTCTGCAGCGATCTCGGCCGCAAGATCGACTGCAAAACCTTCATATTTGTCACCCACGACATCGCATTCGCCCGTATGAAGGCCTGTCTTCACCTCGATATCAGAACGTCGGGCGGATTCAGCAATGGCGATCGCACACCTTATCGCACGGGCCGGGCCGTCAAATGCGGCGAGAACACTGCCGTTTCCGACCTCGAGTTCGCGGCCCTTGAATATCGTTAGCTGGCGCCGAACGAAATCGCGTGCACGGGCTCTGATGTCCGACCATGCCTCGTCACCTCGTCGGGCGGCTTCACCGGCCGGATCCGCAATACGCAGGCTCATTACGGTCGCGAGTATGCGGTCGTATTCATCGTCAACCGAGATGCTGCCCGCGAAAAGTTCGATCTCGCGTATGATCTCGTCCTGATCGCCGACAAAGGGCAGATGATCTACCCCTTCGAGCTCTACGTATTTCGAGCCCGGTATTTGCGCAGCGACAAACCGTCCTTCTTCGACTCTCAGGCACAAGTCTCCCGACCGGTGGATAACGAGCGTGGGTACGCGGACGGATGGCAGGATCCCGCGAACGTCGATCTCGGCATTCATTTTGGTTAAAGCGACCGCGGCGCCCGGACTTGCTCCCATTCGCAAGTAGGTTGCCCACCAATCGCGAAACTCCGGGTCGGCTGCCATCGTGGGAGCACGCTCGTCAATCCCGACAGGGCCGCCCCATTCGCGTTGCATTAGTTCGAAAAACGCTTCTCGCTGTTCTTCGGTCGGTGCCCACGGGTAGTCTTCGTCACGTATTCGCTTTGCGTATGTGCCGATCATGACCAGGCCGGCAGTTCGTTCGGGATAGGTCGCCGCAAAAAGCGAGCACATTGGCCCGCCTTCGCTGACGCCGACCAGAATCGCACGTTCGGAGCCAACTGCGTCCATCACGGCATGGACGTCTTCCATCCGCTGCTCGAGCGTTGGAAGCCCAGCGAGCGGGACACGATCCGAAAGGCCGGTACCGCGTTTATCGAAGAGAATGAGTCGAGAAAACGACGTGAGTTTTTCGAGAAACGACGCAAAAAGATGATGTTTCCAGAAGTATTCGAGATGGGAAACCCAGCCCATCACGAAGACGATGTCAACCGGGCCTTCACCCACCACCTGATAGGCGATGTTTACGTCGCCGTTCTGCACATAATGCGTTTCCGGCGTCAACTTTGGCAATGGTGCGGCGGGGGAGGATAGTGCCGGAACCGACTCCGGCACGGAAGCAAACGATCCATCGGTGACATAGATCCTGCCCACCGACCTTTCGGTTATCTCGGTCGTGACCGAGCTTTCGTCGCTTGCCACTTCGGCGACAAAGCGATATCCGAATTTAGGAACCGTTTCGATGAACTTGATCTCACCAGTTTCACCGAGGATGCGTCGAAGCTGCGAGATATTTTGGGCGAGATTGTTTTCTTCGACGAAGCTGCCTTCCCAGACCTCTTCGAGCAGCCGCTCTTTACTTAGTACTCGCCCAGCATTGGCAACCAGCAGGACCAGCGTGTCGAACGCTTTCGGCGACAGCGTGGCTGGAGTTTCACCGTCAAAAAGTAGGCGCTCGGCTACGTCGAGTCGAAAGTCTCTAAACCTATAGATGCCCGTTGTGTGATGGTGCATCGTCTTCACGATCTTTTTTAGACTATACAGAACTATACACGAAGAGACAGCACCAACCGTGATTTGAATGGCATTATTGGTCGTCACTCCCTGACCGGTAAGCCGCGGTATGCCCCTCTTCATAAATTCTTCAGAAAAAACTCAATTAATCCTAAAGATTGTTCACGGCGGCAATCCCTAAACTGCTCATACAGTGGCGAATTGTTTATCCGCCGCGACACTCATGGTTAAAGCGCGGCAGAGAGAGATCGTGATCGAGTTCGAAAAGGTCCTGACCATCAGAAAACGTGCACGAACGACGCTCGTTCAATGCAAAGAATGCCGTAAGGCGTCGGACGCCGTTTCGCTCCATGAAGCTTGCGAACTATTTGAAACGACCTGCGAACTCCTGTTTCAGTTCGTGGTCCAGAACAACGGCCATTACCACGTTAGCATCGACGATCGCGTTTATTTATGCGTTCCGTCGCTGCTCGAGATCATGAGCCAGAGAAATGCGAGGAAAAGCCTGACGACAAGGGGAGGGGATGTATGAAGAGCCAAAGTGTAGAGAAAGCAATCAACAACCGAGATCGATTTTTACCGCTAATGATAGCCCTATTGACTATGCTGATCGCTGCGCAGCCGATAGTAGCAAACGACCTCTACAACCGACTTTTCGCATCGAACGAACTCATTAAGGCGTTCTCATCTGCCGAAGGCCTCGGCCTTTCGGGTTGCTGCGACGACAACGCCCCGCAGGCGACTGAAACGTGGTCGGGCGGCGACAGCAACGATTCACTGTGGACGAGCAACGACAACTGGGCAGGCATCGGCGGCGCTGGAGCTGGTGACGATCTGTTTTTTCCGTCGGGTGCTGCACGACTGACGAATACCAACGATTTTGGGGTTAATACGAGTTTTGCGTCGCTCAATTTTGGCGGAAACGCGTACGTCATAAGCGGCAATCAGATCGCGCTGACCGGCGGGATTGTGAACAATCCATCCGGTGCCGGCAGCCCGCCAGTGTTCAACCCAAATATCCTAATGACTGCGAATCAGACATTCAGTAGTGCGACGAGTCATGTGGAACTGAATGGCGTTGTTAACCTTCAGGGATTTGACCTCACGCTCACGGGAAACGGAAATCATCGATTTGACGGACAGGTAATCGGCACTTCAGGGTCTGAAATTAACAAAAACGGAGCCGGAACGGTCCGATTTTCCGGGAATAGTCCTAATGCACCTGGTATAAAGTTAAACGCGGGTACGGCTGTAATTGAGACAGGAGCCGTCTACAACGAAGATGTAGATGTCGATGGCGGGACCTTGGTAATTAACGGGATACAAACCGGAAGTGTCGGCCTCAGCGGCGACGGAATAGTGCGTGGTATCGGTACCGTCGGCGTGATCTCCACAAACACTACAACTAGCATGGGTGGAACAATTGCACCGGGTACTGCCGCCGGGGCGACGGGTATTCTTACATGCACGGGTTTCGTGAACCTGAGTGTTGGTTCATCAGCCCTAGAAACAAACCTTAACGGTACAACGTTGGGAACCCAGTACGATCAACTTACTTCGAACGGCGGTGATATTACCCTAACTAACGCAACCCTGATTCTCTCGCTCGGCTTTACTCCGACGGTGGGGCAGACGTTCAGCATCGTCACAACATCAGGAGCGGGCAACAACATTATCGGCCAGTTCGCTCAGGGCACCGGAATAGTCGCCGAGGGTCAGGTCTTTTCGATCACCTATAATCCAACGAGCGTCGTTCTGACTGCCTTGGGCTCAGTGGAAACATCCGTGTCTTTGGCTGCGGGAACCTTGACGGTCACGGATGTAAATGGTGGCACTTCAACGGATGGGATCCTTCTGTCGTGTAGTGGAAGTAATTTGCTTGTTCAAGATGCCGCATTGACCGTCGGCGCAGGAGCTGGAACAACGCAGGTCAGCGCTGGCAGTGTTAGCGTCCCGCGGGCGAATGTTTCCGCGATCGTCTTTAATACCTTCGCGGGAGCGGACCTGCTGAGCCTCGACCTTTCGGGCTGTTCCGCGATGCCCAGCGTGACGTTCAACGCGGGCGAACCGTCAACCGGTTCGAATATTGATCGGTTCAGCATACTTGACGGAAATTTTTCTTCCGCCACGTCCACCGCGTCAGGCATTGGAGCTGGATCGATCGTGTATTCGGGAGGCGGTACGGGAGGCCTCACGTTCTCCTTTACTGGTCTCGAAGATATTACGGATCTTTGCCAGGTTACGAACTATACGATCGGAGCTACAGATTCGCTCAACTTTCTTAACATCATTGACGGGCCCTCCACTCAGGGGTTCGACACTACGAAAGTGAATGATGGAGGAGGGGCAATTCCTTCTATCACCTTTGCACTTAAGTCAAACGTAACCATAAACGCATTAAATGGGAGTGATCAGATAGCGATCAATAACCCAAACACCGGGGCCGGTTTGAACGCCATGACCATTAATGCAGGTAACGGTGACGACCAATTCAGCATTAACGGACCGGGCATTGTCGCCGGAACGAGCTACACGTTTAATGGCGGGAACGATAACGATCTATTTTCTGTCACGGGCGGACTACTGCCCGCAGCGATCACTGTAAATGGCGACACACACACCGGTGCAACAGTCTCGACCCAGGATCGTCTGACGGTCAATTCATTTGCCTCGAATGTCACACAAACTGGCAATCAGATGCAATTTTCAGGCGGCTCCGCGATCACCTTCGGAACGCTTGAACAGATAAACCTTAACAATCTAAACACCTTAGCCGTATCGGGAACCGCGGGCGGTGATACTGCCCGATTGACAAAGCCGTCTGCAACTGGCTTTCGCTCCATTCTCAATACCGGTATTGAGGTGAACTTTGATGCTCCAAACGCGGCGGTTGGGGCGCAGTACTTCGCGAACCTGCTTGATGGGTCGGATACGTTCACGATCGATAACGCCGGCCGACTCGTGAATCTGCGAACGGCCTTCAATGCAGGAGCCGGAACAGGCGATCTACTAAATGTTTTCGGAAATCCAGGCTCCCCGGTCGCCCGTGAATCATACATTGTCGGAGCTTCGCAGGATGCCGGACGATATCTCATCGATCCCGACGGTAATCTCGGATTTCTGAGAACAACGGTAGCCATTCCCAATGGCGATGAGCTGGATGTTAGTTTTAGCGCCGCGGAAGGTCCGATCGCGTCCGATGTGCCCGCTGAGGTTTTCGACCTAGTATTGTCGGCAGCAGCCGATAACGCAACAATCACTCACATAGGAGTAGTCAACGGGTCGGCAGGCGTTACGGTTTTTGATAATGCCGGTACTTTTGCAGACACGAGGGCGGCAAACAAAGCGAAACTCACAGTGTCGGGCTTTTTACAGCCAGACACTCTGATAACGTCGAACACGACAAGTCCTGCACCGGGACTCAATAACATCGAGTTCTACGGCTTTCTGCCTCCGGGCCTTGGTATCGATGACGCTCCGGGCAATCCCATCAGCCGAGATTTCGTGAGTTTGCAAGATAATACGGCCGGACCAACAAATGTAACTTTCGACTATGACGAGGTAGATTCTATTGTTAACGTTTCGGGATTCGCGACTCCGTTCAGGATCGGTTCGATGGAGGACATCTCCTATCTTGGAAACGGCAACGGATCTCCTAGTAACGATACCGTCACCATTATTGACAAAACAACAGCGGCAGACCCGGCACGCGTTGCAGGATTTACGCTTACAGGATTGGAGTACACGAGAAATGGCGGCGTCGGTGTCGGAGGTCTCGGCCCTGACATTCAGCTTACCGGGCTGTCGTCATCGGGCTTTGCCCTCACGATCGACGGGGATCTTCCAACTTCGGCACCCGGCGACCGGCTTCAATACGATGGCCCGTCAAACGCTACGATCACGCCCACAAGCGCGACGTCCGGTAATATTTCAGCTCCGGGTGTAGTTGGCGTTCAATATTTGAATTTTGAACGCTTGACCGGCGGCGCCGTTCCGACCCCAACTCCAACTCCAACTCCAACGCCTACACCGACGCCAACACCGACACCGACACCCACACCGACTGTGACACCTACACCAACGCCAACGGTGACACCTACACCAACTCCGACTCCGACACCAACGCCAACGGTGACACCTACACCAACTCCGACTCCGACCCCGACGCCAACGGCGACACCTACACTCACGCCGACGCCGACTCCAACACCGACGCCTACACCGACACCAACGCCGACGCCGAGTGTCTCGCCGACGCCAACGCCGATCCCAACACCGACGCCGATCCCGACACCGACGCCGACGCCGACGCCGACACCCGTACCGAGCCCGACGCCTGGTTGTCAACCGAATTCGAATATCCTGCAGGATGGCGGTTTTGAGTCAAACACAGGAAATCGAACCAATCCGAACTGGACCTCTACTTCGACCGCGTTTGGCAGTGCGTTGTGTACTAACGGCAACTGTGGTGCGGGTGCGAGGACGGGCAACGGGTATGTCCTATTTGACGGCACGGCGAATGGCAGCCCAAGCGAGACTGCTACGGTCTCTCAGCTCGTCAATATCCCGGCCGGTACGGTCGCGACGCTCAGCTACTTCCTGCGTGCGGCCAGCGTCAGCTCACCCTCGAACACCACATTGACCGTTAGTGTCGATGGAACCATCGTGCAGACCATCAATGAGCCGCCGGCGGCTGATCAGAACTACGTGCCGCTCAGTGTAGATGTCACGGCATTTGCGGGCGGTGCACGAACCGTCACTTTCACCTACACGCGACCTGCGGGCGCCGCAGCAAGCGACGAATACCGGCTCGATGACGTATCGCTTGCAACGTCGTGCGGACAACCGGTGGTGAATGTAGGCGGACGGGTCTTTACGCCGTTCGGCCAGGCCCTGAGAAACGCGATCGTTTCCCTTACGGACAGTGCCGGTGTTCGTCGGACGGCGACGACTAGCTCGTTCGGTATCTATTCGTTCAATGATGCTCGAATTGGTGAGCAATACATTCTCAGTGTCGGGTCCAAACGCTTTCGATTTGCTCCTCAGATCCTGCAGTTCAACAGCAGCGTTTCGAATATCGACTTCGTGGGGCTGGAATAGCGAACCTACCGATCTGACAGCGTTAAGGGGCGGGCTTTTTTACGAGCCGCCCCTTCTTTTCGCACGGAATGCGCCGTAATGATGGACAAAAAACGGGCACGTCGGAACCGCTCAAAATGCGAAACCTTCGGGCATTTGATAGTCTTAGAGGTTGCGTTTTAGTGTATGGATTTGAATCTTATCAGGAATTTTTCGATCATCGCCCACATCGATCATGGGAAATCGACTCTGGCCGACCGCCTGTTGCAGTTGACCGGAGCCGTTGCAGAGCGCGATATGGAGGCGCAGCTTCTTGACGACATGGATCTCGAACGCGAACGCGGGATCACGATCAAATCGCACGCGGTTCGACTCGATTACAAGGCAAATGACGGGAAGGATTACGTTCTCAATCTCATCGACACGCCGGGCCACGTGGACTTCACGTATGAGGTTTCGCGTTCGCTTTCGGCTTGCGAAGGAGCATTATTGATCGTCGACGCATCGCAAGGTGTCGAGGCACAGACACTCGCCAACACGTACCTTGCTCTCGAAAACGACCTCGAACTGGTTCCTGTCCTCAACAAGATCGACCTGCCGTCCGCTGAACCCGACCGTATCAAGGAACAGATCGAGAACATCATCGGACTCGATGCGAGCGAAGCAGTGCTGACTTCGGCAAAGTCCGGCCTCGGCGTTGCAGACGTTCTCGAAGCGATCGTCGCCAAGATCCCGCCGCCGAAGGGCGACCGGGATGCTCCGCTGAAGGCTCTGATCTTTGATAGTTGGTACGACTCGTACCGCGGCGTGATCGTGCTGTTTCGCGTTATGGACGGCACGCTAAAAAAGGGCACGAAGATCCGCTTTTTTAATACTGGCCGCGAGTATCTCGTCGAAACGATCGGTGTCAACCGCCCGCGTCCTACGCCGATAGGCGAGCTCGGCCCCGGCGAAGTGGGCTTCATTACAGCCTCGATCAAAACCGTCGCAGATGTGCAGATCGGTGACACGATCACGGACGCCGCTCGTCCTGCCACCGAAGCTCTTCCGGGTTTCAAAGAAGTGAAGCCGATGGTTTTCGCCGGGCTCTACCCGGTCGATTCGGCCCAATACGAAGACCTTCGCGATGCGATGGACAAGCTGCGACTCAACGATTCGTCGTTCTTCTACGAACCGGAAAGCTCGACGGCCCTCGGCTTTGGCTTCCGCTGTGGGTTTCTCGGCTTGCTCCACATGGAGATCATCCAGGAGCGGCTGGAACGGGAATTCAATCTCGACCTGATAACGACCGCGCCGGGCGTGCGGTACCGCGTAACGACGACCGACGGGGCGGTGGCGGAGATCGACAGTCCCTCAAAAATGCCCGACACCGGGCGAATTGTGAAGATCGAGGAACCCTTCATCGAAGCCACGATCCTTACAAACGATACATTTCTGGGCGGTATTCTGCCGTTGCTCGACGAAAAACGCGGCATTCAGAAAAAGTTCGAGTACATCACGACCGACCGCGTGATGCTTGTTTATGAATTACCGCTGAACGAGATCGTTCTCGACTTTTACGACCGTCTTAAAAGCGTCTCAAAAGGCTACGCCTCACTCGATTATCACGTTTCCGGCTATCAGGCCAGCAAGCTCGTGAAGCTCGATGTCCTCGTCTCCGGCGAGCCGGTCGACGCTCTCTCGATCATCCTGCACAACGACACAGCCACGCCCAAAGGCCGTCTACTGGTCGCGAAAATGAAAGAGCTTATCCCGAGACAAATGTTCGAGGTCGCCATCCAGGCCGCCATCGGCAACAAGGTCATCGCCCGCGAAACCGTAAAGGCAATGGGCAAAAACGTCATCGCCAAATGCTACGGCGGCGATATCTCACGAAAACGGAAACTGCTCGAAAAGCAAAAAGAAGGTAAAAAGCGAATGAAAAAAGTCGGTCGAGTAGAGATCCCACAGGAAGCGTTTTTGGCCGTATTGAAAGTCAATGAGAGCTAATTCTCTGCGAAACTCGCTATAAGTCGCCCGGATAGGTTTTAGTTCCTTCGACAAATCCGAACAACGCAATTCCAAAAGCCGTTGTCGGGTCAAGAATGTCGCGACATTCGACGATCAGAATGCCCGTCGCTACGGCCGCGAAATCGGCCGCCTCAGTAAGCGATAGGCCCGACTGCGTCGCTATCTCGTGAAATCTTTGACTCATTAGTCGGTACGTTTGTAGAAACTCCAGGCGAGGCTTGTGTTCGGGCGGGGCGTCGTCCGCGATCCGTGAAGGATCCACCACTACACCCTGTTGGTCGAGCACGCTGCCAAGAATATTCATCAATCTCGGACCCTGCTCATTTGCGACATCCGAGAGTACGGGCTGGCCTGGCTTCGCATCTGTGATCGTGAAACCAAATGACTCGAACAAGAAAGTACCGGCCATGCGTGCAGTGCCAGCAATGGCAGTTTCAGCATGAACCCCTCGCTCATCTCCGAGCAGATCGATCGCCGCTTGCGTAAACTTCTGAGCCGGTGACGTGGTGGTTTCCATATTAATTTTTTGAGATCTCCTCCTTCACTGCCGATTCAACGGTTTGCTGAATCGATCTTAGATCTTCTTCGCGGTTTGCCTCGAACCTAAGAACGAGGATCTCCTGCGTATTTGACGGCCGAACCAAACCCCAGCCCTGATCGAACATTATCCGAGCGCCGTCGATCGTAATTACTTTGTGATCACCCCCAAATCGTTGGGCGATCTGTGCGACAACTTTGAACTTCATCTTGTCCGGACATGGAACACGCAGCTCCGGAGTTGAAAACGTTCTAGGTAGATCAGAAAAAAAGGTTGAGAACGGTTTGTCCGTTTTCGAGAGCATCTCGAGGAGTCTTGCACCGACATACGTTGCGTCGTCGAAGCCGTACCAGCGGTCGGCGAAGAAGATGTGGCCGCTCATTTCGCCGGCGAGGACAGAGCCGGTCTCTTTCATTTTGGCTTTGATTATCGAGTGGCCGGCTTTCCACATTAAGGGTTTTCCGCCGTGTTTTTCGATGTCGTCGAAGAGCGTTTGCGAGCATTTTACTTCGGCGATGACGGTCGCTCCCGGGTTTTCGGCGAGGACAGAGCGTGCGATGGGGATCATCAACTCGTCGCCCCAGATAATGCGGCCAGTTTCATCGACAACGCCGATACGGTCGCCGTCGCCGTCGAATGCGAGGCCGACGTCCGCTTTGTGTTCGCGGACCGCGGCGATCAGGTCTTGCAGGTTTTCTTCGACGGTCGGGTCGGCATGGTGGTTGGGAAACGTTGCGTCAGGTTCGGTGTAAAACTCGATCACCTCGACGCCTAACTGTCGATAAACAGGTATGGCAGTGAGTCCGGCGACGCCGTTGCCGGAATCGACGACGATCTTGAGCTTTCTATTCCCGAGGGTGATGCGGGAAACGATGTCGGCAATGTACGTTTCGAGTACTGTGAGTGAGTGCGATTCGCCGCGAGACTTGCCGCCCTCTGCAACCACCCCGGCCTGCGGCCACCCCTCCTTCGAAAAGAGGGGAGTTTTCGAGTTTGACATCGCTATCTCGCCGATCTCTTGTATCTGATCCCCGAAAAGCGAATCTGTGCCGAGGCTTATCTTAAAGCCGTTGTGATCATTCGGGTTATGCGAACCTGTGATCATCACGCCGCCGTCCACATCCTGTGAAAAAAGCGTGTGATACAGCACCGGCGTCGGGACCATTCCGATCGACACGACATCGCAGCCGCTCGCATTTAGGCCTTCTGTCAGGATCCCGGCAAACCTCGGCGAGCTTTCTCTTGCGTCGAAGCCGATCGCGATACGTTTCGCGCCATTTCGGGCGAAATATGTCCCGAGGGCAAGCGACAAGATCTCGCCAACCTCATCGGTCAACTGTTCGCCGACGATGCCCCGAATATCGTATTCCCTAAAAATGTGCCGATCCATGATCCTGACGCCCCGCATATGATTCTCACGTATTAATTCAGCCGAGGCAACGGTGCCCCGTTCGTTGGCTTTGCCGCTATCGCATTAACGGCGAGGTAGAACCTCGCCGCCGTGCGATCTTGGCAAGCCAGGTAGAAGGATCTCAAATTAAGACACCGTCACTGAGCGAAAAAGCTTGACAAATCGTGCGTTTTATGGTATGTTGTATCGTACTTGAAATTTTCCTCCTGTATGATCTCAAGTTGATCTTTGAAAACTGAAGAAAAATTCGCTCCGAAACTGCGTATCCGTAATGTTTATAGGCATTTAGGTGTCTTAAACCATCGCGGACAACCCTGCGGACAAGCCGCGGACAGCGGGCGGACCGGCAGTGGACAAGTGTGGACAAGATCGGGCGAAAACCGTCCCTTTCGTGTATGTAAGTCGTTTATTTACTTAGAGTTCAAGACGTTCTGAAAGTCGATCTTCGCCAAAAGCGATGTCCAAAAAAATGTTCGAAAGTCATCAAATAATGACTTGAAACTCAAGCAAGTCGGGGTTTAGCACAACAATTCGGGTAGTTTCGACAACAAAAAACTGCCGTTTTCGACAATGAATTCAGAGCCGTGGATCGATGCGTTATCGGGCTGAATGGGCAGGCTCGGGCAAGATCGGCCCTTTCGTGCGATATTTGCTATACTTTCAGGTTCCGACGGCAGGGCAACATAGCGCTGTCTGCGCCGCATCGAACTACTGATTGTTTGCGAGGCACTATCCAGGTTTATGAAAAGATCGTTCATTCTGTTTACGATTAGTCTTTTTGCTGTCATTTGTGGATCTTCGTCCGGTTCGCTTGCACAAACTGCGAGTCCAACCGCCACGCCCCCGCCGGATGATCCCGGTGCGACGAAGGTGTTCGAGGTTCGGCTTCCGGTTACGGTAACCGAAAAGAAGAAGCTTGTCAGCGGGTTGAGCAAGAATGATTTCATTATCCTCGAAGACGGCGTTCCGCAGGAAGTCACTTTCTTTTCGGACGAAAAGACAAATCCGCCAGTGTTTGTGGGCGTCTTGATGGACACTTCGCCTTCGGCAGCGGGTAAACTCAACTTCTCAAAGGAAGCAGCAAAGAACTTCATTTTTACCGTTACGCGCCTAAGAAAAGATAAAGCCGCCTTCATGACGTTCGATCACGATGTTGTTCTGCAGCAGGATTTTACCGACAAACTCGATCTGCTCGATCGCGCGGTGGACAAGGTCAAAAAGCCTGGTTCGCAGACCGCCATGTACGACGCCGTATGGCAGTTTGCTGATGAAAAGCTAAGAAATGTACCGGGACGACGCGTGATCGTTATCATCACGGACGGCGATGATACGTTTAGCAGGGCCGAACTGAAAGATGCGATCGATATTGCCCAGCGAACCGAAACCACGATATTCGGCATCTCTACAAAGGCTGGATTTCTCGGCACTGTTCCGGGTGTGGAAGCTGGAACGGTCAAGGACAAGGGCGACAAACTCTTGACTCAATTGTGTGAAGAAACCGGTGGCGAAGCGTTTTTTACGGGCGACATGATCGAGCTCGAAAGAGCCTTTACACGGATCTCGCAGGAGCTGCGTTCGCAGTATCTGATCACCTACAAACCGGCGAACCAGAATTACGACGGCCGCGAACGAAAGATCGAGGTCCGATTCGCGAGCAAGGATCTTGAGAAAAAATACAAGATCAGAACCAAGACCAGCTACCGCCAGATCAGAGACAGCCTGAAGTAGGAGTTTTTAAAGGATGTTTACACGAACGAGGATATTTCTATCGCTTTCGGCTGCCGCTGCGTTTTTTTGGTTCGCCGGATCTGATCCCGCGGGTGCCCAGCAGCCGCCAAATCCTCCTGCAAAGCCGGCCGCCACCGCTTCGCCGACCGCAACGCCGCCGCCGATCGAAGACCCCGATGTACTCAAGGTCGATAGCGACGTAGTAAATGTGCTTTTTACCGCTCAGGACAAAAATCGTCGGCTTCTAACAACGCTCTCGGCCGCGGACATCAAGCTCATTGAGAACGGCGAAGCTCAGGAGATCGTCTCATTTTCACGGCAGGTCGATCTTCCGCTCAGCCTCGCGATCCTGATCGATGTCAGCGCTTCGCAGGAGCGGACGCTTCCGGAAGAAAAAGCCGCGGCGATATCATTCCTGGAAACGGTCATTAGGCCGGCTAAAGACGAAGTTTGCGTCGTCTCGTTTACCGGCGAGGCTACGCTGGAGCAGGGTTTGACCAATAATCTCGCCCGACTGCGGCGTGCTGTGAATAACGTTAGATTCGCGCCTCCTTCCGGCTACATCGGCGGCGGCGTAATTGCAGGTACCCCGCCGATCTCCGGCGATAATGCCGCTATTCAAGGTTCGACCGCGATCTGGGATGCGATCTGGGTTACTTCCGATGAGATCCTCGGCCCGGCACCGGAGCGAACTCGCCGAGCGATAATTTTGCTCAGCGACGGCGTTAACACGTTCGGTAAGAAAAAACTCGACGATGCTGTACAGGCAGCCCTTCGGTCAGAGGCGGTTATTTACTCTATTGGGATCGGCGACAATTTCTACAGCGGTGTCGACAAGGGCTCGCTCAATAAGATCTCGGAACGAACCGGCGGGCGAGCATATTACCCACGTGACGAGGGCGAACTTCGCGATGCCTTTCGCCAGATCCAGGACGAGATGCGTTCACAATACCTGATCGCATATGAGCCGACCAACCAGAACCGCGATGGCTCCTATCGCAAGATCGAGATTCAGTTGGTCAGTAATCAACTGAAGAACGAAAAGGTCAAACTTACACACCGACAGGGTTATTTCGCCAAATCGGGACAAAAGAAATAGAAATTGCGTAAAAGCTTAACGGGGGCCGGCGATATGGATGAACCGGCCTTTTTTCTCTTTCCCGCACCCCTTGCGCTGTTGCTAAATCGCCAGACATCCAATAGATTAAGAATCAACTATTTACATCGATAGTAATTCAAGTCTAAAGAGGTTTTTCCGCATGTTTGTCTCGGTTCGCAGGCCTTCGCGGCTTTTTGTGTTTGTTTCGCTCCTGTTGGTATCGGTGGGGGCCTTTGGCGTTCTTGCTCAAACGCTTCCGACATCTGATCCAAACGACCCACTCCGCATACTGCAATACCGAACGATCGGGCCGTTCCGCGGCGGTCGATCGGTGGCGGTCGCTGGTGTTGCGTCGCAGCCGAATGTCTATTACTTCGGTGCGACGGGCGGTGGCGTTTGGAAAACGACAGATGCCGGGGTGAACTGGGTGCCGGTGTCGGACCGTTACTTCAAGACCGGCTCTGTCGGTTCGATCGACGTAGCTCCGTCTGATCCGAACATCATTTATGTGGGCATGGGAGAATCGGCCGTTCGCGGCAACGTTTCGCATGGAGACGGGGTTTATAAATCGGTCGATGCGGGCAAAACCTGGAAGCATGTCGGGCTCGGTGATTCGCGGCAGATAGGGCGGGTTCGTGTCCATCCCAAGAATCCGGATGTCGTTTATGTAGCGGCGATGGGGCATCTGTGGGGTCCGAACAAGGAACGCGGGCTGTTTAGAAGCAAAGACGGCGGCAAGACTTGGCAGAACATTCTATTTCGCAGCGATAAGGCCGGTGCTTTCGACCTGTCGTGGGATCCGGCGAATCCGAACCTGATGTTCGCAACCTTCTGGCAGGTGCAGCGAACGCCGTACAGTCTGATCTCGGGCGGCGAGGGTTCGTCGGTGTATCGTTCCGAAGATGGCGGCGACACATGGACGGATATCTCGAAGAATCGCGGAATGCCGGCGGGTGTGCTAGGCAAGATCGGCATCTCTGTTTCTCCTGTCAATCCTAATCGCGTTTTCGCGATGGTCGAAGCAAAGGAGGGCGGCCTTTTTCGCTCAGATGACAGTGGCGAAAGCTGGCAGCGAGTTTCAGAAAGCCCGGCTATCCGCCAGCGGCCGTGGTATTACCATCGAGTCTATGCGGATACGCAGAATGCTGATGTAGTCTATGTCCTCAATGTCGGCTTTCATAAATCGATCGATGGCGGAAGGACTTTCACAACGATCGGAGTTCCGCATTCTGACAATCACGACCTGTGGATCGCCCCAGACAATAATCAGCGAATGATCAACTCAAACGACGGCGGTGCAAACGTCTCGAATGACGGCGGCCGAACGTGGACCGAGCAGGATCAGGCAACGGCGCAATTCTATCGTGTCGCGGTCGATAACGATTTTCCCTATAACATTTACGGTGCCCAGCAGGATAACTCAACGATCAAGATAAAGTCGCGTACCAACGAAGGTTCGATCACTGAGATGGATTGGCACGATGTGGGCGGCGGCGAGTCAGGCTGGATCGCTCCGCATCCCGATAATTCCGACATCGTTTTCGCCGGAAGTTACGGCGGACTCCTCACCCGCTACGACCACCGCACCAGGCAATCCCGCAATATCAATGTTTATCCGGACAATCCTATGGGTGCTGGGGCGGAGTCGATGAAATACCGCTTCCAGTGGAATTTCCCGATCCTCTTCTCACCGCACAAGAGTGGCGGAAAGCATCAGCTTTATACGGCTGGCAATCTCCTGTTTCGCTCGCTCGACGAAGGCCAATCGTGGGAGCCGATCTCGCCGGACCTGACGCGGAACGACAAATCCAAACAGGGAACATCGGGCGGCCCGATCACGCAGGACAACACGAGCGTCGAGTACTATTCGACGATCTTCACCGTTGCCGAATCGCCGATAACGGCCGGCGTGATCTGGACCGGTTCTGACGACGGGCTCGTTCACGTTACGCGGGACGGCGGTAAGAACTGGTCGAAGGTAACACCCGGCGATCTGCCGGAAAACGGACAGATAAACGCGATCGAAGCCTCGCCGCACGATGCGGGAACGGCGTATTTCGCGGCGACAAGCTATAAGTCCGACGATTACAAGCCTTATATCTATCGCACGACGGACTACGGCCAGACGTGGAAAAAGCTCGTCTCAGGCATTGCAGCCGATGCGTTTACCCGCGTCGTGCGAGCCGACCCGAATCGAAAAGGATTCTTGTACGCCGGCACCGAGACCGGTATGTATTACTCAACAAACGACGGGGAAGCGTGGCAGCCGCTGCAGTTGAATATGCCAATAGTTCCTATCACCGATCTCGCTGTGCAGAAACGCGATGGTGACCTCGTGGTTGCGACCCAAGGCCGTTCGTTCTATGTCCTCGACAATCTGAACGTGCTCTACCAACTCGCTGACGCGAAGAACGCCGAGGCAACGCTATTTAAACCGGAAGATGCCTATCGTCAGGCGGGTGGAGGTTTTGGTTTCACGCCGCCAAACGCGACCGTCGGCGCCAACCCCCCGAACGGTGCCGTAATTCATTATTGGTTGAAGACGAAGCCGAAGGAGATCTCGCTCGAGTTCCTGGATATGACCGGCAAAGCTGTCCGACGATTCTCCGGCCGGCCGACTCCGGGCGAGGCTCCTGTCGCATCCGAAGTCGGGCTTAACCGCTTCGCTTGGAACTACAGAATGCCGAACGCTGCCGGACTTCCGGGCTTGATAATGTGGGCAGGATCGCTCGCGGGGCCGCGAGTTGTCCCCGGCAATTATCAGGTGCGGCTGACGGTCGACGGAAAAGTGGTCGGCACCGAGAGTTTTGCCTTGAAAGCCGATCCGCGGCTTACTACTACACAAGCGGATTTTCAGAAGCAGTACGATTTTCTGCTGAAGACGAACCAAAAGGTGACGGAAACTCATAATTCGATCGCCGAGATTCGTGACCTTAAAAAGCAGCTAGAGGATCTGAGCGGGCGACTCAAGGCTGACCAGAAAGACCTGAAGGATCAGGCTGCCGCTATAGGCACTAAGCTTACCGCCGTGGAAGAAGAGTTGATTCAGACGAGGATCCGATCAGGTCAGGATGCCCTGAACTATCCGATCAAGCTGAACAACAAATTGGCGGCACTGCTCGCCACGGTTGACGGCGGAGATTTTCCGCCGACCAACCAGGCTTCAGATGTTTACAATGATCTGACCGCTAAGATCGACGCTCAGTTGGCGATCTTCAGGAAGATAAAGACCGAGGATATCGCGGCATTTAACAAAGCGTTTTCCGGCAAAGGGCTTCCCGTGATCGTGGTCAGATAGCTGCGGGAGAGTTTAGCCACCACTGGTTTCCCCAGGCATCGATAAACCCGGCGGCACGGCCATAGCCGCGGTCGCCGGGTTCCTGGTTTCCGTTTGCCCCGAGCTCCAGGCCTTTTGCGTAAACGGAATCAACGTCACTTACAACTACGAACATGCCGCAGGGAAAGGCCTTCCACTCGTCGCCCGCCTGGCCGAACATGATCGTTCCGCCATTAATCGAGTATTCCGCGTGCATGAGGCTCCCATTATCATGATCAACGCGAAGCTTTTCTTCCGCCCCAAATACGTCTGAGATAAATCTGATAAAGCCATCCGCATCGCCGGGCAGAACGATGTAGGGCATTACTGGTTGGTAGTGTTCGGGTGTCATTTTCCTATCTGGTTTAATATTTCTCTTGTCGGTCACTGTTTCCATCCCCAAGGTGCCTCAGGTGCGGCGATCGGGTTCTTGAGATCGAATTTGATGCTGAAATAACGCTCGCTGCCCATCCGTCTAAGGTTGTATGAGAAGAATTCGCCGGGTGTAACATCGATCCACCAGACATTTGTGGCTGCGGCTGGTACGACCTTGACGGTTTGGCCGTCTGCCGGAAACATTTGACGCGTCGGCATGCCGGCATTCGTTGTCCATCCGCCATACATCGTAACTGCATCAGGTTTGCCGTCTTCGTGTCGATGGTCGTGGCGGAGTTCGATACGACCGTTTTTCCGCGTCAATACCCATGTCCGCGAGCGGTCTTCTCCGACGTTAAACGGGATGCGGATGCGATTCTTTTCACACGCTCGAACGTGCATCGTAAGGGCCTTGTCCTTAAAGGTCGTATCATCGGCCGGAGCAGCCGCCACCGTTCCCGCGAAGGCTCTGCCGCAGAGCTTTGTCAGTTCATGCCAGAACGTATCCTGCGGCGACCTGGTTTGTGCGTTAGCGATGGAAGCAAACGTTATAACGATCGCTGCTGCGATCGATCCTCTTTTCAGCATCGGTTCTCCTCTGACCTTAATGTAGTAAAATTCTAACCGAAGATGGATTCGGAATCACGAAATAATGTTCTCGCGTTGCTTGCGAGCTTGCTCGACACTGAGCGGGAAGCCATATTGGCAGCTAACCGGCTTGATATTGCCGCTTGTACCGCGGACGATCCGGTTATTGTCGATCGTCTGCGGGTCGATGAAAAGAAGATCGAGGCTATGATCGCTTCGGTCGAAAGCGTAGCGGCGGCGGCGGATCCGGTAGGCCGGCTGCTTTATTCACACATTCGCGAGAACGGATTGCGGATAGAGAATCGGACGGTGCCGTTCGGAACTATCCTCATCATTTACGAAGCTCGTCCTGACGTGACCATCGAGGCGGCGGCGATCGCGTTGAATGCCGGAAATCGCATTTTGCTGAAGGGCGGAAAAGAGGCACGACATACGAATCTCGCGCTTGTCGATTTGTGGCATCGCGCTTTCTCGGAATCCGGTTCGAGCTTGGACGCTGTTCGGTATCTTGACATTACGCGAGACGAAACCCAGCGCTTGATCGCAGAGCGGACTGAGAGGTTCGATCTTGTGATCCCACGTGGCGGCGATGCCCTGATCGATTTTGTAGTCAAGCACTCCACCGTCCCGGTGGTCGTGAGCGGCCGCGGGAACAATTTTCTTTACGTACACAGCGATGCGGACCGGCAGATGGCCATCGACATTGCCGTTAATGGCAAGCAGCGGCTGAGCGTTTGCAACGCCCTCGACAAAATAGTTATAGACAAGGGTTTGGCGGAACGGGAGGCATTTATTGTTGATCTGGTGGCTGCATTGCGGTCAGAAGGGATCGAGGTTTTGGGTGACGAAGCTGTATCGTCCGTCGCCGACGGCATCGCTCGCATAGGAGATGAATCGATCTGGTACGAAGAGTTCCTTTCCGCCAAAATCGTTTTAGGCGAAGTGGACGGGATTGATCGTGCCATAGACAAGATAAACAAGTATTCAGGCGGCCACTCGGCGACCATCGTCACCACGAACAATGAAGCCGCCGAGCGGTTTATGGCCGAAGTCGACGCAGCGGCCGTCTATCACAACGCCTCGACGCGATTTACCGACGGCGGGCAGTTCGGGCTCGGGGCGGAGATCGCCATCTCGACACAGAAACTGCATTTTCGCGGTCCTCTTGGCTCGGAGCATTTGCTGACGAACAAATGGTTCGTCTACGGCGACGGACAGATAAGAAACTAACCGCAGAGACGCGGAGGCTCCGAGAAAGACACCTTGCGTTTCCTCCTCTGCGTCTCCGCGTCTCTGCGGTGAGAAATCTAAGTCGATGAAAAAGAAACTAGTCCTAAAAATCGGAACCTCAACGCTTACTAGCGGCACAAAACTGATCTCACGCGGCAAGATCGAGGACATCGGCCGGCAGATCCTGGAGCTGCGCGATGAATACGATATCGTCCTCGTCTCTTCCGGGGCCATTGCCGCGGCCAAGCAGTACATAAACATCAAGGACGCCGGAAAACCTGTCGAATCGAAACAAGCCATGGCGGCGATCGGCCAGCCGCTGCTGATGCGGACGTATCACGAGATATTCAGCGATTTCGGCATTCCAACTGCCCAATGTTTGATGACTTATCGTGATTTTGAGAACGAAACCTCGCGGCAAAACACACTAAATACGATCAACGAACTCCTGAAATACAACTACCTGCCGATCATCAACGAGAATGACACTACCTCGGTCGAAGAGATCCTGCTCGGCGACAACGACAAGCTTTCTGCACTTACCGCCACTTTGATCAAGGCAGATCTGTTGGTGCTGGCAAGCGATATCGACGGCGTTTTCGACAAGAATCCGCACATTCACGCTGACGCGAAACTTATTGCTGAAATAACGAATATTGAGGACGCCCGCAGTCTCGTAGAGGAACGCGATTCCGGCCTAGGAACCGGCGGAATGAACTCAAAGCTCGAGGCGGCGATGATCTGTCAGCGGGAAGGGATCGAGACATGGATAGTTAACGGCGGGAGGCTGAACTTTCTCGGTGACGCTTTGGCCGGCAACGCTGCGTTTACAAAATTTACGGCCAACTGATCACTTTTGTAGAAAATCGTTCACACTGAGGGCTTTGTGAGAGAATCTGCCCCGCAGAACAGCCCCTTTAAACCAATAGACCTTATTCTGCCGCACACCTATCGACGTAATGCCACGGCCGAAGGGTTTCATTTGGATCTTGCCTGAAAGTTCCAGCTTTCCGTTAACGTAATGCCGCATCTCGGTTCCGTCATAGACGAGAGCGACGTGGAACCACTGGCCGGTTGGGTGTTTGAAATTCTCGGCGTACAAGGGCATGCGGTTTTCACCGGACTTTAGGAAAGTATCGAGAAACCATTCTTTTCCGTTCAGCCGCGTTTCGAGCAAAGCACGGCTTTCGACGTTTTCGGAATCTTCGATATGAAGCCAACGCTGCTCGGCCGCACCGCCTTCGTCGGGACGAAAGATGGCCTCGATCGTGAATTTGTCAGCACCGGCGAGTGGATTGTTTCGGATGAAGATGCCGTCGCGAACGCCGTCAAAGACGATCGCCTTGCCGCGATCGGTTTTTACGACGCGTGGTGCCCCAAGAACCTCGACGGCATTGCCGCCGATAGTCTTGAGGTTATCCATCTTCCAAATAACGGCAGATTTACTCGTATCAAGAGATTGACCCGTCGTGCACAGCACAGAAAAAAGAATGAGAATTGCGAGAGTGCGCATCTGCGATGTTAATAGGGGAACATCTCGATCTTCCTGAGCTGCCCGTTCTTCATTCTGATCACCCAATAAACGCCGTACTCGACTTCGAGTAAATTTCGAAACAGCTCTTTCTTCGCCAGAAGATTCGCAAGGGCCGGGATCGTATTGCTGTGGCCTACTATCAGGTAATGATCCGTTTTACTGGCCATGATCTGAGAAACGAGATCGGCATGTTTCGCCGGATCGTAGGTTTGCATTTGCTTGCCACGCTTCTTTGCCGTCGGCTCGGCCGTCTGCCGTGTACGCTTGTAGTTGGTCGTGAATATCTCATGCGGCTTGTATTTTCGCGAGATCGCTTTCATCAGCCTTTCAGCCCGTGCTTTCCCATCGGCAGAAAGGTCAGGATCAGGCTCCGTCGGCGGAGCCGCCGCCTTCTCGGCGTGGCGAACGAGGACGATGGTTTTGGTAGGTGATTGGGCTGTCACGACTCCGGCCAACGCGACTAGAAAAACGACGACAAAAAAGAATCCTTTGATCATAATTCGAGCTTTCTATAAATGTCCTTTCTGTCCGCAATACGCAGGAGGAAGATATTCTCTTTATCGTAGGAAAAGATCATTCGATAATCGCGAACAACGACAACCCTATACAGTCCGCGAAACCCGGTTAGAGGCTTAACGCTGAGCGATGGGTCGAAGAGATCCCCACTCAGCAGCTTCGCAACGCGGAAAGCCTCGACTTGAACGTCCTCGGATAACTTCCGAATGTCCCGACGAAAGCGATTTGTTCTTTGAATCCTACGGTTATTGGGTAAATTCGTCAAAAGTAGTTACTTCAGAATAAGCACCGCGATCCAAATCAACGCGAGCATCCTCGAGTCCCTTCAAAAACTCCGAGCGATAAAGCTCGTTCGGCGAGATCACTTTATCCAGAAATCTCTGTAGTACGCCGTAAGCATTAACTACTTCCACGAGTTCATCATCTGAAATCTGAACGGTGATATTACTCATTGTGCAAACATTTTAGCACGACTTAAACGAACATTTTACCGGGATTCAAGATCCCGTTCGGATCAAATACTTTTTTAATTCCCTTCATGATCTCGAGCGTCGGCCGGTCGATGGCGTAGTGCATGTATTGGGATTTTACGTAGCCGATGCCGTGTTCGCCGGAGATGGTGCCGCCGAGATCGACCGAGAGTTTGAAGGTTTCGGAGACGCATTCGCGCGCACGGGCAATGGCGTCCTGGTCATCGCGATCGACGACGAAATTGACATGGATGTTGCCATCGCCGGCGTGGCCAAAGTTCGCGACGAATGTGTTATGGCGTTTACCGATCTCCTCGATGCGGGCGACGAGTTCGGGGACTTTCGAACGCGGAACGACGACGTCCTCGTTTATCTTGAGCGTGCCGTATTTCATCAAGCTTGGGGAGATCGCACGACGGACGTCCCATAGCTTGTCTTCTTCCTCTTTAGTCTTCGCTCGAAGGACGTCAAACCCGCCATTAACAGCGATTATCTGCTCGATCAGGATCGCATTCCTCTCAACTTCCTCCTTCGAACCATCGACAGCAACGAGCAGTATCGCGCCGGCGTCTTTAGACAATCCAAAAGCAAAATTCTCCTCGATCGCCGCAACGCAGTGCTTGTCGATCACTTCCATCGCCATCGGGAGCAGGCCGTGCGGTGTGAATTTTGTCAGGACTTTGCAGGCAGCCTCCATCGATGTAAAATTCGCCCGAACTGTCGAGGTCGCTTCCGGCATCGGCAGCAATTTTAAGGTTGCTTCGGTAATGATCCCGAGCATTCCTTCACTGCCGCACATCAGCCCGGTCAGGTCGAATCCGACCACATTCTTTACCGTTTTTCCGCCTGTTCGGATCACCTCGCCGGTCGCCGTCACAACTTCCAGCCCCAGGACATGATGCTTTGTCACACCATATTTAGGAGTCCGCATTCCGCCGGCATTCTCGGCTATGTTGCCGCCGATAAAACTGTCTTTGTACGAAGCCGGATCGGGGGCAAACATCAAACCCATTTCGGCGACCGCCTGCTGCACTTCATAAGTCGTCAAACCCGGCTGACAAGTCACATAAAGATCGTCCGCGTTTATCTCAATGATCTGCTTCATCCGGTCGGTCCCGATCACGATCCCGCCATCGACGGGCACCGCACCGCCGGTATAGCCCACACCGCCGCCGCGAGCCGTGACCGGAAACAAATACCGGTTAGCGACCTTGAGGATCTCCACCATCTCGGCCGTGGACGAAGGGAATACGACGGCCTCAGGAGGAAACTTTTCCTTCACAGCGTCAGCTCCGTACGGCTCGACCCGTGTGGGATCGACAACAACATTTGCTTCGCCGACGATCCCTCGGAGTGCGTCGATAACCTCCGGTTTCGAAGCGTTCGTGGTCGCTCGGCCTTTCGAAATAAAGTGAATTGAACTGAACATCTACTCGAACCAACTTTTAACAATTGAAATAAAATACCGAATGGTAAAAAACAAATAGACAAGCCAAAAAATGACAAATACTAGCACAAGGATTCGAGATGGCTGCTCGTAATCGCGAAATAAATATGCAAGTACCGCGAAAGAGGGAAGGAAAACGGCAGCACCTAGAATGAGTTTGCGATTAAGATTTCCCGACTTTTCCGCATCGTTCATACTCGAATCGGTTGTCCATTTGGAATCTTAACAAACTTCTCGATTTGAGCGCATATCTGCTACACTCACACAAAATTACAACGTTGCCATCCATTGAGGAGCATTTCAAATAAATGAGTGAACAAGACAAGGAATCTATCCCGTCTGACGAATACGAACGTGAACTCGATACCGACCTGGACGACAAGACGCCAGACAAGCCGAAAGGAATGGCCCTGCATACAAAGATCCTTCTCGGGCTGCTAGTCGGCGTAGTTGGCGGCCTGACGGTAAACTGGACACTCGGCGGATCGAATGAGAATGTTGTCTGGTTCGTGTCCAATGTTACGCAGCCCGTCGGCACGCTCTTCTTGAGCATGCTGTTAATGATCGTCGTGCCCCTGGTTTTCTCCTCGCTGGTCGTGGGTGTTGCCGGTATCGGCGATATAAGAAAACTTGGCAGGATCGGTATCAAAAGCTTCGTTTATTGTATCGTCATCTCGGCGATCTCAGTCGTGATCGGGCTTGGCCTTGCGAATACGATCCGGCCGGGCGAACGTATCAGCCCGGACGTGGCGGCACAGCTCAAAGAGAAATTCAGCAGCGGCGCAGCGACTGCGACCGATGCTCAAAAGAAGGCAGCAGAGGCCGCCAAATCAGATTCCGCTCTAATGCAGGCGGTGAAAACGGTCGTTCCTCAGAACGTCTTTAACTCGATATCCGGAACCAGTCCGAACATGATCCATATCATGTTCTTCGCTTTGATCGTCGGTATTGCGATCACCTTGATATCCTCTTCGGTCACGGTTCCCTTTGTCAGTTTTATGGAGGCGGTCTTCGCGATAACGTCGAAGATCATCGACATAATCATGAAGTTCGCCCCGTATGCCGTAGCGTGTCTGATATTCAATAATATCGCTCAATTCGGGCTCGACCTGCTGCAGTCGCTGGCGTGGTTTGTCGTCACCGCACTGCTCGGGCTTGGTTTGCACATGTTCGGTGTTTACTCGCTGTCGGTCTATTTCCTGTCAAAAATAAACCCGCTTGAGTTTTTCCGAAGGATCAAGACGGTAATGGTGACCGCATTCTCGACTTCGTCCTCGAACGCTACGCTACCGACAGCTCTCCGCGTTTCGCATGAAAATCTGGGCGTTCCAAAAGAGATCAACAGCTTCGTGCTAACTGTTGGAGCGACCGCTAATCAAAACGGCACCGCGTTATACGAAGGCGTCACCGTGCTCTTTATCGCGCAGCTCGCCGGGGTTGAACTTACGCTCGGGACGCAGCTCATCGTGGTCCTCTACGCGATCGTCGGCGGCATTGGAACCGCGGGCGTTCCGTCGGGTTCCATACCGTTCATTATTGGCATTCTCGCTATGATCGGTATCGATCCGGCATTGATCGCTATCATTTTGGGCGTCGATAGGATACTTGACATGTGCCGCACAACACTAAATGTCGTCGGTGACCTGACTGCCGCGACGTTTGTAGCGAAAAGCGAGGGATACGAACTGCTCAAGACGAGTGAAGAAGCGCCGCTGGGCTAGAGGTCAACTATGTTTCCGATCGGAGATGACAATTCTGACCGCACTATCACACCGATAGTTAACTACGCGTTCATCGGAATAAACGTACTCGTCTTTTTGCTTCTTCAGCAACTCGGCAGCAACGACGCCTTTTCGTACGCGTTTTCGCTGGTCCCTCGCGAAGTGACTTCGGGCGTTGACCTTGCCGGTGTTGTCGATATAAAAGACTCGGCCGGCAAGATCATCGGCGAAGTTCAGCATTTTCAAACACCTCTCCCGGTTTATTTCAACTTCCTCAGCTCGATGTTCATGCATGGCGACATCATGCACATCGTCGGCAACATGATGTTCCTCTTTGTTTTCGGCGACAATCTCGAAAATATGCTGGGGCATATTCGCTATGCGGCGTTTTATATCGTATGCGGTATCGCTGCTGCGCTGGCTCAGATTGTGATGGATACGAGTTCTGTCATCCCAATGCTGGGAGCTTCCGGAGCGATCTCGGGTGTGCTCGGCGGCTACATTCTTTTGTTTCCGCAGCGTAAAGTGCGGGCATTGATCTTTAATTTTTTGACTGAGGTCCCGGCATTTATCGCACTCGGCCTTTGGATAGTTTTACAACTCGTGACCAGCTACCTGACGCCCGCGGGAACGGGCGGGGTCGCTTATGCCGCACACATCGGCGGATTTATCGCAGGGCTTGCTTTGATCAAGGTATTCGCTATCGGCGTCAAACCCCGAGCAGCTTAGTTACGAATTCCCGGTCATCATAATCGCCGAACGCTCCAAATCTGACGACGACCATGTCTTCGGACGGAATAACGTAGAGTCTCTGATTTCCAGCTCCCGCAGCCATGTAGATATTCTTCGAGGCGGACATTTTCTTGCCGATATCGCCCGAAATGCTTTTGCGGTCATCGCCGGACGGGCCCGTGCCGTCCGCGTTGAGCCAGAACGTCAGCCCATAAGCGGGATTTACTTTTGAGCCGATAACTAGCTCGTCGATCAGCTTCGCGTCGATCAATTGCTTGCCATTCCACTTGCCTCGGTCCTTTAGCAGCTTGCCAAATTTTATCCACTCGCGGGCCGTCATAGCCGTGCCTTGCGGCAGCAGCGGCTGGCCGTTGTTCTTCCGCCAAACCGATGGTGCGAGGTCGATCGGGTCAAGTATCCTGCGTTGCAGATAAGCCCAAACCGTTTCGTTCTTTGCCTTCAGTTTTCGCGTCATCACTTCGCCAAAGATCTGGAACGGCACGGGTCCATACTCAAACTTGGTTCCGGGTTCATATTTCGCTGGTTTCGTCACGGCTTCGGAATAGGAGGGCACGAAACCGATCTGGCCCGCGTCGATACCGCTCGTCAGCGAGAGTAGCTGCCGGATCGTTATTTTCGACTTTCGCGGATCGCTTTTCCACTCGGTGATCGTATCGGCAACTTTCTCGTCAAAGCTCGAGATAAGTTTGTCCTCGATGGCGGCCGCACACATCACGCCCGAGAACGATTTGGTTCCGCTCGCCAGCATCCATGGCAAGTCTGCCGAGCCCTGCATCGCGTAATCCTCGAAGACGATCTTGTCGCCCTTCATCACAACAACCGCAATTCCGCGGTGATCGCGCGAGTATTTAGCGGCTTCTTCGTATGCTTTGTTCGGCTTTTGCTGTGAAAAACAAGTCATCGAAAGCAGCAGTATTGCAAGGATGATCGATCTCATATGTTGTATTTGAAGCGATTAGGAAATGTTCGGGAAAAAATAGCCGACTGCCGTGACTAGCGGCGAGCCGGCTTTGATAGTTAGTTCGCCCCTTGACTATTGACGCTGGAAATCGGGTGTTCCGAGCACCAAACTTACGACCTTAAAGACGTCGGGATTTCCGCTTGGCCTCAGCAGTCTTGCTTGCCGTCCACGTGCTCCGGCCTGGCCCTCACGCATATTCGGCACCGTCACATCATCGTCAACCTCGTTCGGAGCCTTTACCTCGGGCAGCGGCTGCTCGATCTGTTTTACCAGCGTCGCTTTGGTATTCGGCGATATCTCGCCGGCCAGGACCAGCCCGATCGCCTTGTCCAGAACTGCTGTTTTCTCCTTTGCCTCAAAGCGTTTTAGATCAACGCGCGTCCCGGCGATCTGATTGCTCGAAAGAGCGATCGCGTAATTAAGCCGCTCAAGCAAAGCACCCGTGTTCACCCAATCTTCGGCCGTATCGGGATACCCAGTCGGAGCTTGATAGCCGTAGGGAACTTCGCCCAATTTGTTCAACATCGCGAGCATCTGGCCGCCGCCATTGGTTTCGGCACCAAGTGCCCGGATCGAGCTTACGGCGAGTTCGAATGGCGATTTGATCTTTGCACGGTAATTTTCCGGTGCGAAAAACTCCTTGTCCTCGAACAGTGCCCGCAGAGTCGTTTTGATGTCGCCTTTCGATTTGGAAAACGCGTCAGCTACGCGTCCTACGAGCGCTTCGCTCGGATTATCGCTAACAAACTTCACCGCGAGCTTCTTTGCAATAAATTTTGCCGTCGAGGGATGGGCTACAAGAATATCGATGACCTTCAGCCCATCTTTGACCCCGCCTTCATCCACTTTCTGTCCGAGCACGGTCTTAGACCCCTTTTCGTGCCAACGGTCGTTAAAGTAGAACGATCCGCTCTGCGCGTCGTCGGGAATACCCATTTGTCGCTGAAGCCGAGCCAGGCGTTGTTCCTCATTACCGTTTATCTCGCCAGCGGCGATCCGGCGATAGCCGCGTGGATCGACGATCGTCCAGCCCGTAAATGCTTTTGCAACCTCGACGATGTCCTGCGGCTTATAACCGCCGTCAACGCCGAGCGTGTGGAGCTCCATTAACTCGCGCGCATAGTTCTCATTGATGCCCGTGCGTGCTTGGTTTCCGTTCCCGATCTGCGGATTTGCCTTGAGCTGCTTGATCCGTTCATCGAGCTGAGTGTCGGTCAGGCCGAACTGCTGCTTGATCCGCTCACGAGCCTGTGGGCGAAGTTCGCCATTGCGCATCGCCTGCAATACCCGGTTGGCTAACTGGTTTCCGCCGCGTGCGGGCTGGGAACTAGCTGAACGCGATTCGAAGTTGTCGAGATAGAAAAGCATCGCCGGATGCTGAGCTGTGCCGACGACGAGGTCCTTGAAATTCCCCAAGGCATTCTTACGCAGAACGTCGCGTTCGTAGCTCGGGATGTACCACCGAACCGCTGCTTTTCCCGCGAAAACATTGAAGTGGTTCTGCCAAAAATCGACCATCACCTCTTGCAGCTGACGCTCGGAATAAACGGCCCTGAGCAGGCGATTGGCGGTGATCTGCGGCAGCAACTGATTTGCGGGCTTCAGATCATACTTCTGATAGATCTCACGCAGTTTAGCCTGCCTTTCCTGACGCTCTTTGTCGGTCATTTCCTCGGCATTGGCGGCTGGTTGAGCCGCCTGTCGGCCGCCGTTCTCCATTCGCTGTAACGCCTGCAAGAGGCCGCCAGGATTTGGATACTTCGCAAAGACCTCCGCCGTCGTCATATCGAATATCTCAAGATTTTTCAGCCTTCCCTCAGCCAGATTGTCCGTGATCGTCGATGGGTTCAACTGCTGGTCGATGTATTTTTTGATCCCGATCGTTTTGACCCGTTCGATATCGCCGGGTTTTGCACCGAAACCGAGGCGGTTAAGCACGTGCAGTATCTTTTGATCTTCGCTGAGCGGCTTAGCGGACGATCTAGTATCATTCGCGAAGACCAGCGAAGGCATGACGACGGCCGCAATAGCCGTAAGTGCGACGATTCGATTGAGAAATGAAATGCGGGTGATCATGATTAATAAATGCCTCGTAAAAAGTATTGCTGGAACTGCTTCCTGCCAAATTAGACGCTGGGAAGATCAGAAAAGACGACAAAATCTCGATCTCGAATTAAGACAACAAAATAATCTCGTCGCGACATCTAATTTCAGTTATTTCAGCGTAGCACGCTAGAATAGCTTTGGTTTTCGAAATTTCGGTACATAAAGTGATGAAAACGATCAAGCTCTCCATTTTTAGCGTCTTGTGCATGCTTGTGTTTGGCGTCTTCGTGACACCCGCACAGGAGTCGACCTTTACTGACCCGGCGGTCGATTACAGTTTTGTCGTTCCCGAAGGCAAGTGGAAGATGACGGTCAAGCCGTCTGCGACCAGCCCTAATGTCGAGTATGTGAACGGCGACCGCTTCGATGGACACCTGGAAGTGCGGCGAATAACCGTTCCGAAAGATTCGATCATGACCGATATCGTGTCGGAAGAGGAAAAGCGCCTTCAGTTCCGTCAGGGTTTTACAGCGGGTACCGAAGATAACTTCAACGGAAAACTTCGCGGGGCCGTCTACAATTTCGAATACATCGCCGGCGGACGAAATATGAGCGGACGGTTTTATTTCCTCAAGGCAAATGAAACAACCATCTATGTCCTCAGGTTTACCGGCCAAAAAGACACGCTCCGTTCGATCCGCAGCCAAACAGACTCGATCGCCCGGACGTTTTCGGTAAAAGGTTAGGCGTTTGAGATCCTGATCTTTGCTCCGACCGGGATAACGTAGCCCGGCGAATCAAAATTCTCTTTCAATGATGCGGCTTCGATCTTTTCGAGCCGCATTTTTGATGTCACCATCGGTTCTAGCTCGGAGACGATCTTGATCCGAAAACGCTCCGCCTTTCGAAGCAGGCTCCACGCGGTTTGCCCGTTGACCTGATACTTCTCGCAAAGGCGGGACGCAAGTTCATTGCAATTCGCCGCTTCGAACCAGTTTAGAAGATCGTTACGGCCGAGACCATCGCGGCATTCGGCAACTAATACGATCGTGCCGCCCTCTTTACAAGCGTGCGAGGCGGCCTCGAGGGCTTTGTGGGCCTGGATCATGTTCAAATCGTGCGGCGAACCGCCGCAGCTTACTATCACCAGGTCACGCTTTTCTTCGATCGTGACCGAGTGCGAAGCGTCAAAAGCCTCACAAGCCTTGCGGTGCGAGGTTTTCCAATCGCCGCAAAAAAGATCGGTAATTTGGCCCCCGTCGTCAACTATCGTGCTGATAGCGAACGCGGGAGCTATCTTCTCGACCGCTTCTACGAAAGCCTCGTGCACCGCGTTTCCCTCGAGCATCGCTGTACCAACGCCCTCGCGTCGATCAAGCGTTTTGCAATCGAAAGCCAGTTTATGAGTTCCCGCGATCGTGCGGGCTGAGGCAAGGCCGGGGCAGATAAGCTTTCTTCCACCCGTGAATCCGGCGAAATAGTGATAGGAAATTCCACCCACCAGCACTACATGATCAAACTCGACCAAGACCCGATTTAACTCAATGGGAATGCCGCCGCTCGTTTCGCCGAGGTTTATGAGCGAGGCAAGATCGCGCGGATCGTGATCGAGGGTTTTGATTCGATTTGCGATGAAAGGCGTAAGGATCTGCTCGCGTTCTTCGGCCGTTACCTTTCGATGAATTCCCGTCGCAAAAATTATCCTTATTTCATGAGGGGCAGAACCGTTCGCGATCAAGCGACGGACAATGAGGTTAACGACCTGGCCGGCGGCGACATCGCGCGTAGCATCCGGAACGACGATCAAAACGGTCTCGCCGTCTTTTACGATATCTTCCAGGAGCGGCGAATCAATTGGCTGATCCAGCTTCTCGCCAAGCTGAACATCCGTCAATGCCTGCGTATCGGCCGACACGCCGAGAATGTCGAAGCGGTCAGCGTCGTATTCGAAGGGTATCGTCCCGCTACCGTATTTTAGGTCGATGGTCGGCATTTTTATCGAAACTTAGTTCTGCCTTGCGGTCTCGAAGCATTTTCCGCCGGTTTCACAGACGAATACGGCTTCGGGTTCCCGGCCTGTCGATTCCATCTGGATCGTCAGATGCTCGATGCCAAAGCGTTCGTGAAGCCGTTCGCGGACACGTGTCAGAAGGCCGGAGTGCGAAATTGCGGCTTCGTGGTTGATGTGGGCCGAAAGTGCATCCATTCCCGAAGAGATCGTCCAGACATGAAGATCATGAACTCCGGCGACGCCCTCGGTCTCGAGGATCGTCGATTCGACCGCGGCCAAGTCTATGTGTCGAGGCGTGCCTTCAAGCAGAACGTTGACCGAATCCGATATCAACCGCCACGCTCCGAAGATGATGATCAAACTGATCAGCACCGAGCAAACGGCATCGGCCCACAACCATCCAAAAGCAACCACCAGCACACCAGCAACGATCGCGGTGGCAGAACCGAGCAGGTCGCCCATCACATGCAGCCACGCGCCTCGCATGTTCAAGTCATGATGGTGTCCGTGATGAAGGAGCTTTGCGGCGATGATGTTGACGACAAGGCCGCCGACCGCGATGATCGTCAGGTTAAGCCCGTCGATCTGCGGAGGCGACTGCCAGCGGCCATAGGCTTCGTAGATCACCCAAAGCGATATCAGAACGAGAGCGATGCCGTTAACGAACGCGGCCAGTATTTCAAGCCGGTAATAACCGAACGTTTTTTTAGCGGTTGCCGGTCGTGTTGCAAACCAGATCGCCGTCAGCGTCAGCGTGAGCGCCGCGACGTCGGTCAGCATATGGCCGGCGTCCGCGATCAGGGCGAGCGAATTCGTCAGGTAGCCGCCGACCGCTTCCGCGACCATGTAAACTGCGGTGATGGCCAGAGCGATCTTCAATCGCCCGGTGCGGCTCAATTTGGAGTGATCGTGATTCTTATCGTGGCCGCTCATTCAACTTCACTTGGCCATTCTCGTGCCTCAATGTACGGGCAAATTTCTCGTCAGTATCGCCGCAAAACGCTGCCGTTTCTCAACGAAATAATAAAACCGCTGCGATTTCCGCGATCGTCATTTATCTCGACCGCAGTCTCGATCGACGGTGACGAGATCTGCATCTTGAAAGATCCGTCCGCAGCCGAATTTGTCTCGCGGCCCTGGCACTTTATCGTCACACCTGGCCGCGTGCGTCCGCTCAGCAGATAAACATTACCGCCTACCCGTTCGACCGACCATTCTGAGGCATCGATGGCCGCGGCGCTTCCGGGTCGCACGATCGTAAACTTCCACGGGTCGTTCCAACTCGTGGTCTGGCCCGAACGCCCGGTCGATTTTAGCCGCCAATAATAGCTGCCAGGTGAAAGCGATGCAAGCCGAAACTCGCGAGCCCCGAGTCCGCTTCGATCCACCATGATCGCATCCGACGCAAATGTCGCGGATCGCGATACTTGGAGATGATAGTTAGATGCCGGATTCCCTTCGGCGTCTTGCCATGAAAATAGAACGCCCACGCCATTGCCCGGGTCGACTATCTGAGCAGAGTTGTCGGGAGCCAGGTGCCGCGGCAATCCCATCAGGCGTTCGCGGGCTGAGAGCTTGCCGTTATTGACAGATGCGAATTCGCCCTCGGTAATCGTGGTTTTCTCGCCGCCGATCGTCGTTTCGACTCCGCCGCGGCTGATGCGGATCTCGCCGCCGCCGTTCTCGGCATCAAACGTCGCGTCGGTATTCGACATCAGCTTGTTCTCCGAGTCGGCGACTTCGACGATATTGTTCGCTCCCTGCTGTTCTTCGGTTCGAACCTGCAGCTGGCCGTCATCAAGTGTGACTCGAACGTTTCGCCCGCCAAAGAGCGAGCTGTTGTCTTTGATCGTGATCGCGCCGTTCGGCCTTAGCTGATGTCGCGAGCCATCGACCATCTGGATGATCGCCCGACCATCGGACATCGTCTGGATGATATCGCCCGGCATCGCGTAGGTCGCCTTTGTCACGACTATGGTCTCACGCGTAGCGGCCCGCGTTATTCGGACGTCTCCTTCGAAGGAAATGATAGTAGCCGCGTCCTTCGGTATCTCGCTTTTCTCGTCGGGGATGAACCAATTATTTTGCGAAGCATACCTAAAACCCCATATCAGACCCGCACCCAGCACAATGACGGCGATAAGCGCGTAGACGGAACTCTTTCGGATGTTCCACCAGTCGACATAGAATTTTCGGTACTTGTTCTGCTCCATTTCGCCTCAATTTCAGGCTTCGTGCTCGGTTTCGACTTCCTGTAGTTCGGCCGTCTCTTTCGGCGGGAAAATGATGGACAGGATTATCGATAGTGCGATCGCGCCAGCGACGACGCTTAGCGATATGTTGATAACGGCGTCCTTGTATTCGTGATTAAGGTATCGTCTCATGAAGTCGGCGAAGGCTCCGGTACTCGCGTCGCCCATCGCCCACATCACGCCCTGTGCGATAAGCGGCAGCAGCATCTTCACACCGATAAAGCTCAAAACGAACGCGAGCCCGTACTTCAGATAATGGAAACGGTTCGCCAGGTCGGCAAGCAGGAAGAAGAATGTTCGCAGGCCGAGGATCGCAAAAATATTTGAGGTATAGACGATGAATTTGTCCGTCGTGATGCCGAAGATCGCCGGAATGGAATCGATAGCGAAAACAAGGTCGGTAAATTCGACCACGATCAGCACCAGCAGGAGCAGCGTCCCCGTTCTTACGCCATCGACGTGAGTAAAGAACTTATCTTCGTCGTAATGCTTGCTTATCCTTACGTAGCGCGTTACGAGCTTAACGACGGCACTCTCATGCGGCTCGAAGTTATCCTCGGAATTACCGAACATCTTCAGCCCGGTATAAACCAGAAACGCCCCAAAGATGTAGATGATCCAGTGAAATCGTTCAACGAGCTCAGCCCCCGCGAAGATCATGATCATGCGCATTACGAGCGCACCCATGATGCCCCAAAACAGCACGCGATGCTGATACTTTTTCGGGACCTTGAAAAACGAGAAAATAAGCAGGAAAACAAACAGATTATCGACCGAAAGCGACAGTTCGATCAGATAGCCCGTGAGAAAAAGTTTTGCCTGCGTTGCGGCAATGTTCCAGTCCGCTGTATGGCTGCCAACCTGGAAATATATGAAAATATTGAACGCAAGGGCGAGCGATACCCACACGATGCTCCACGCGATCGTCTCTTTCCTCGTCGGGATGTGCGATTTGCGATTGACAATTCCAATGTCAACAAACAGCGCCGTCAGGACGGTTGCAAAGAAGAGTATCCAAACCCAATAGGGATGTTCGATAGCGTTCATATAACTTTGTTATTCGGAAAAGATCGGCTAAAACATTTTTTCCAGTGGCCTTACGATCGCCGTAAGCCCGCTGATGTCGGTCTCGGTAAAGTCATTCAATCGGTCGCTGTCGACGTCTAGAACGGCCACAACCTGTCCGTCACGGCCCATCAGGGGCACTACGACCTCCGACTTCGAAGCCGACGCACACGCGATGTGGCCTGGAAACTCGTCCACGTTCGGAACCAGGACTGGCTTTCCGGTCGAATACGCATGGCCGCAAACGCCCTTGTCAAAATCTATCCGCGTACAGGCAAGCGGCCCTTGAAACGGCCCAAGAACGAGTTGGCCTTCCTTGACGAGGTAAAATCCCACCCAGAAAAAACCGAAGACCTCCTTCAGGACCGCCGCGACGTTCGCCATATTTGCTATCGCGTCGGTCTCGCCCTCAACGAGTGCGGCTATCTGCGGTTCGATCTCGCGATAAAGGGTTTCTCTGTCAGCCAGCTTGGAAAAGGCGATCGCTTCGGCCATAACCCTTAAGTTTACTTTGTACTGAGTTTGCGGGCAAATGATTTAGCTCTCGACAGGGTGTATAATCGGCGGCAATGGACGGAGTTGCGAAGCTATTCATGATCGGGATCGGCGGTGCGGTCGGTGCGGTAGCTCGGCACCTGGTCAATATATCGCCGGTCGCGGGCATTTTTAAGTCGTTTCCGCTGGCGACGTTTTTGATAAATGTCTCGGGTTCTTTCCTGATCGGTTTTTTGACAATATCGATGGCCGAGAAATTCGAGATCGGCGAAACCGCACGGGCCGCGATCATCGTGGGATTCCTGGGGGCTTTCACCACTTTCTCTACTTTTGAGATGGAGATCTTCTCCTTGGCGGGCGAAAAACAGATGCTCGCCGGGATCATGTATGCGGTGCTAAGCGTGGTCGTGGGATTTATCGGCGTCGCCGCCGGCGTGGCTCTTGCTCATCGGCTGTAACCGCCGCCGGGCTTCGATCACTAAGCGCGCCGCTTCTTCCGCCGTATCGGCGGTCGCAGTGATGTGACCCATTTTGCGTCCCTTACGCGGTTCCAGCTTACCGTAAAGGTGTAATTTCGTATTGTCCACAGCTAGGGTCGCCGCCCAATCCGGCTCGCCCCCATCCCAGACGTCTCCAAGCAAATTCGCCATCGCGGCCGGCCGATAAAACTCGGTCGAGCCGAGTGGAAGTCCGCAAACCGCCCTTAACTGCTGCTCAAACTGCGATGTGACACATGCGTCGAAGGTCAGATGCCCCGAATTATGCGGCCGCGGTGCGAGTTCATTGACCAGCAATTTCTCGTCCTTCGTCAGGAAAAACTCGACGCAAAGAGTGCCCACGTAATCCAGTTTCTCCGCGATGTTTCTAGTCAGATCGACCGCTTCGGCAAAAACCTTCGGTGAGATCAACGCCGGAGCGAACGACACATCGAGAATGTGGTTCGCATGAGCATTCTCGATCACGCCGTAATGGGCAAATTCGCCGTCACGACCGCGAGCACAGACGACCGAGACCTCTTTTTCAAACGGAACAAAAGCTTCGAGTACGGCGGGCGAGCCTTTGAGGGCGGCAAAAGCGGTCTCGATATCGGCGATCTCCGCTATTTTCGTTTGCCCCTTGCCGTCGTAGCCAAAACCCGCGGTTTTCAAAACGCACGGCAGCCCGATCTCGTCAATCGCGGATCGCAGATCATCGATCGTCGCAATCGAACGAAACTGCGCAACCGGGAAACCATTCGTCGATAAAAAAGTCTTCTCCCGCAGACGGTTCTGCGTAGTATGAAGGATATCGCCTCTCGGATAGACCTCAACAAACTCCGCCGCCGCCTCGACCGCAGCCGAGGGAACGTTCTCGAATTCAAAAGTCACGACATCGACGCTCTGCGCAAATGTTCGAACGGCCAAAAGATCATCATATTCCGCACAGGTCTCGATATCGGCGACCTGCCCTGTCGGAGTATCACTGTCCGGCGAGAACGTGTGGACCCGATAGCCCATCTTGCGGGCCTCAATGGCAAACATCCGGCCAAGCTGCCCGCTGCCGAAAACACCGATGGTCGAATTTGGAAGGACAGAAGTCATTTAGGGAAGAAGTTTAACGTGTGGGTACTTCCGAATATCGCTATCAGCTGTCACCAGAGGCACATCGTAGACCCTAGCGGTGGCAACGATCAACTGGTCAAACGGATCTTTATGAAAATTTCCCGGAAGTTGGGTCGACTCAACCGCAATTTCCGACGTCAACGGCAGCAAAATTACCCCCGGCGACGCTAGCGCCTCTTCGAGCCAGTCAAAAACGGACTTCGGCAGTGTTAGCCGGTTAAGCTCAACGGCCTTGGCGACTTCCCACAGAGATATAGAGCAGATACCGATCCCGAAGGGTTCGTGCCGCTGCATAAGGTCGATGAGATCCGTCTTAAGCCTTCGATCTCCTTGGACGTTCCATACCCAAATGTGCGTGTCTAAGATGATCATTCGAAAACTTTCCAATCGTCCGGCGAGATCAGCGGCGAAAAGGGGTCATCGTAACTATATGGCTTCGTGCCGCGAAGTGGGTATGGGTTATCAGCGGGGGTCTTCCTACCTTTCGAAAGCGTTACGGTAATTTCAACTTCCTCGCCTTCAGCGAAGGGTAAGTTCTCGATCAGAACCGCGCGACTTGACGGTATTCTTTCAACGCGATGTATTTCCATAGACCCTCTTTACTGCACGATTCTAACATATCTCGTTTTTAGACTTCCTCGACCTCTCGTGCCTCAGCTTTAGCTTCTCTTGAACCGCATTACTTTGCAGCTCACGAAGAGCGTCTGTAGCAATCCAACCTGCGGGCCTTGATCGTTGTTCCCGGATCCGTTCGGCCGTCTCGACGGCCGCGCTGTTCAGTGAAGCATTTCGTTTGCCGATCTGCCGAAGTGCCCAGTTTACAGCTTTCTTTACGAAATTTCGTTCATCGTAAGCATGTTTTTCGAGTACTGGAAGAAACTGGATCAGCTTTTCATTAGGAGCCTTTTTGTCGTGAACAGCCAGATACGCCATCATTGAAAACCCGGCGCGTTTTTCGAACTCGGGTTTCCGCTCTGCCCATTCGAAAGCCTTATCGTACGCGTAAGGCGTGCGACAGAATAGATATCCGCAAGCCCCGTCGACCGTTGCCCAGTTATCGAGATCCGAGCACCACGCGTCCATCTGCTCCGGCGTCACCTGTTTTGGATCGTCGATGAGGAACGCGACCGCACGAGCTTCGTAAATGCCGCTATTCCACAATTCCGCCGCAGTCGCATGTCTGTCCGCGACCAGTTTTTTTACTTCGCGTGCGAAAGTATTTATTTCAGGAGTGCGGATGCCGAACGCGTTCTCAGTCTTGATGGCGTAACGTTCGAGGTCGGCGATCTTGGCCGGATCGCTCAATTGACGCAGCTCCTCGATGATCTCTGCCGTCGTCATTTGAGCTTTGTTTTGAGGACCGTCTTAGTTTGCGTCGAGCGAAATGCGTGCAGCTTTTTTCGCAGTTCGGGCCGCGAATTAGCGAGTATAGCGACGGCGAGCAATCCTGCATTCCTCGCACCCGCCTGGCCGATCGCGAGCGTGCCGACGGGAATGCCGGCAGGCATTTGAGCGATTGACAGCAGTGAGTCGAGCCCCTTCAGTGCACGGCTTTCGACGGGCACGCCGAGTACCGGTAAAACAGTCTGCGATGCGCACATTCCCGGCAGATGCGCCGCTCCGCCGGCACCCGCAATGATCACTTCGATACCTCGATCCTCAGCCGACTTGGCAAATTCGAAAAGCAGGTCCGGTGTGCGATGAGCCGACACGATCTTCGATTCGTACGCGACGCCAAATTCATCCAACGTCTGCGCCGCGTGCTCCATCGTCGGCCAGTCCGACTTGCTGCCCATGATTATCGAGACTAGCGGTTGCAAAGCGATTTTTTTGGCCATCAGCTTATTTCAGGCAATCCGTCCGCGCTTTTTCCGTGAACGCTAGAAATTCTTTCGATGGATTTCCGTCAGCGATCTCGCCTTCGATCGCCTTGAATTCTTCAAATGTGTACTTTGCCTCGACCTTTTTCAGCACACACGAGCAAAACATCGCGGTGCTTCCAGCCCCCTGACATGATTTCAGGAAAGCGTCGACCGTGTCCTGCGGATAACCCGTGGAAGCGGTCGATTTTGAGGGGGTAGTCGAGGTATTGGCGGCCGGGCTCGTTCCTGGTGCGGCCGTGTTCGTTACCGTATTTCCATTGGTCGTTCCGCTGGAACAGGCCGCGGAGATGCACGAGATCGCAAGCAAGATAAAAAGCCAATACTTCATACTTAACCCCCTTTTTATTTCGCCAGCTCCGTTCGGATAACTGACTCGAACTTTTCCCAGGCATGCACCGTAGTTCGCCAATAAACGATCTCGCCGGTCTTGCTGATCACGATATTTCGAGGATAGCCGCTGAACCGAAATGCCTTCAACTGCTCACCTGCGTCGGCGGCCTGGATCATGTCGAACGGCTGTTTTTTAAGGTAATCCCGCACATCACCTGCCGGATCGGCCGTCGCGGCAAGAAAGATCACATCCTTTTGCCCGTCAAACTTTGCCTTGAGCGAGTTCAGCTTCGGTTGATGTGCAAGACACGATGCACAGCCGATAAACCAGAAATTCAGTACAACGACCTTGCCGCGGAGTGCCGCCATGTCAAACTTTTCGCCCGACAACGTCCGAAAGGTAACCGGCGGTGCCGTCTCGCCTTCCTGAGGTATCTTCTGCAGCCGAAACTCGATCGTTCCATCGTCGCGAACCCGCTGGATCGTCGCATCGCGATACTGAAAATTTGCCATGCGGATATCGACAAACTCATTGTTCGATATCTCCTTGCCTTCATGATCGAGCAGTATCGTTCGCGGAACTACCTGCGCGGCAAGTGGTGCAGCAAAGAGCAAGAATAGGATCAGCAGCAATTCCCGCATATCTACCTCAATAAACGCCGGTCGAAGCCAAAATCTTCAACTGCGATGATCTCGACCCTGGCGAAGTCCTTGTGGTTAGGATTCAACAGAAGGTTCGTGTCACCCGGCGTTACCGCCGATGGTACGCTAATTATGCAGTATTCGCCGGCCTCGATAAAATCGTCACCCAACCGCTGCGTGACAGAATAGTCTTCATACCATTTTTTAGGCAGGCTCTTCTCGTCCAACTTAGCCATTCGAAGATCGTCTGGAAATCCGATCGTCACCAGCACATAATTGGGCGGCGTGGTTCCGGGCGGCGTATGTACTACGACCTCGACCATCGCGAGCGAACGATTCGCCGCCGCGTAAACCATCTCTACGCCTGTCGAATTCCATCGCCCGCCCCTTAGGGCCGCCCCTTTACCGGAAAGAGGCGTGGCGTTCTGTCTTAATGCAAGGCGAAAGGCTTCTCTCAAGCGAGTATTCCGTGTGCGATACGTGTGAGCTCAGTCATAACGACCTCTTTGCCGTACGAATCAGTCAGTAGATCGACCGGTTTCCGATTACCAAGCGCAATGATAGGGGTGTTCATCCAGACGCCGAACTTCTCCACATCCCCAAAAACCTCACGCCCCAGATTGGCGACCTCCGCCATCTCCACTATCTTCTCCGACTGGATCGGTTTGAAGGTCTTTGCTCCCTGCTTGTATCGCTGCAGCGATTTTTGCGAAATATCCAGGATCGACGACCAGTCGTTTTCACTCAGCGGAGTTACGCTTTGGATGAGCTGAAAAAGTGAATAAGGAACGCCGAGTTTAATAAGATCGATCATCAGCATCTTGTCCGAAAACAGTTGGCGATACTTGATGGAACGGCGAAGCTTGGAGCGGCTCTGGTCGCTGCTTCGGGCGAAGATCACCGCAACTTCCTGATTCAATTTCTGTTCGATCGTCATGGAAAGAGAATAGCGACATTTGTCTTGAATATCAAGACAAATGTCGCTACGTAGATGCCGAGAGAAGGCGAGCGGCTACTGCCCCTGTCCCGCCGAATAACCCGCCTGGCCGTCGAAGTTGTACAGGTGTTCGGTCTTGATAAAGTCGATACCCGCGGCGGCGAAGCGGCCTAGCAGGTTGATGACCTGTTCATGCGTGATCGTACCGCCCGAATCGCTCATGAAGCGGCACCGCCAGTGATCGACGCAGAATGTATCAGGCTGGCCGTTCGGGTAAACCTTCGTGCCTCGATTTGAGATCATCACGAGCTTTAAGCCGTCGCCGGCAAGCGGTTCGATCATTGCACCGAGAGTGTCTGCCTGGCCGTAGAAACTGCCGTTCCACCAGCCTATAAATACATCGACGCCGACGAGATCCTTCTTCTGCGGCTCACGAATAGTGTAGATCGGCTTGCGGTCAGCCTCGGCAACTACTTCGGGCTTCTTGTACTCGACTGCCTTGAGCGTTTCCGGTTTCTGGCCGAGCCGATCGACCACCGCCTGGGCAAATTCCTTCGTTCCGACCTTCTCCTTCGAGACGCCTTCCTTGAAGATGTCGTACGTGTGAACGCCATCCTCGACCGCACGGAGCCACGCGTTGTGTGCAAGTTCGGCAACGTCCGGCTGGCCGATGTGGACCATCATCATGATCGAGCCTAAGAACAGCCCCGAGGGATTCGCCAGATTTTGGCCCGCACGACGCGGAGCCGAACCGTGTATCGCCTCGAACATCGCGATGTTCTCGCCGATATTCGCCGAACCGGCAAGACCGACTGAACCGGCGATCTGAGCCGCGACGTCCGATAGGATATCTCCGTATAGATTAGGCATCACGATCACGTCAAAATTCTCAGGCGTATCGGCCATCTTTGCTGCACCGATATCGACGATCCAGTGATCTGCCTCGATCGATGGATACTCGGCGGCGATCTCGTCAAAAACTCTGTGAAACAGTCCGTCCGTCTGCTTCATGATGTTGTCCTTGACGAAGGCGGTGATCTTCTTGCGGTTGTTGTTGACTGCGTATTCAAACGCATAACGAACGATCTTCTCGCAGCCGGGACGCGAAATAAGCTTCAGACACAACTCGACCTGATCTGTCTGGCGATACTCGATGCCAGCGTAGGTGTCTTCTTCGTTCTCGCGGACGATGACGACGTCCATCACCGGATGCTTTGTATCGATGAACGGGTGATACGAAACACACGGGCGAATATTGGCGTAAAGCCCGAGCGTTTTTCGCACGGTCACGTTCAGCGATTTGAATCCGCCGCCCTGCGGTGTCGTTATCGGAGCTTTCAAAAAGACCTTCGTCCGTCGAAGCGAATCCCACGATTCCGGCGCGATCCCGGCAGAATTGCCGCTCAAATAGACCTTCTCGCCGATCTCGATCGTATCGATATCGATGCGGGCACCGGCTTCCTTCAAAATATGCAGCGTCGCCTCCATGATCTCAGGCCCGATGCCGTCTCCGTGAGCGACTGTAATAGGTACGTTTGACATAATCGTAATAATCCTTAGGTATTAAATGTACGTTTCGTGAACCTTCGATATTAGCTTAGAGTCAGTGTGTTCGCAATTTTCCGCATCCGCGTACCATTGCCGGATAGCGTCGATTGAGAAACGGCGGCACAAATAAGAATTTGATCGGTTGACTTTTACTGCAACGTTGTGTTATCATTGCAACATCCATGGTATATGGGAAACGTGGAAAATAAAAAAATCAGCACGGTCATCAAATCTATGCGGGACAACGGGACAAGGGCCAGACTAACGGTAAGTAGCTGCATAATAAGGAGTTATTGGCCAACCAGCGTGTCCCGAACTTGTCCCGCGTCGGACAAGATGCGGGGTTTTGAGCAATGAACAGCGAGTTGAGTGCTAATCTAAAGGCGATCCTTGACCGGATCGAGTCGGCCTGTCAGCGGGCGGGGCGTGATCCTTCGGGCGTAAAGCTGATCGCCGTGAGCAAGACGCATCCGGCGTCCCGCGTGCTTGAAGCTGTCGCCGGCGGAGCAACGGCTTTCGGAGAGAACAAGGTCCAGGAAGCCGAGCAGAAGGCTGGGGAAGTGGGGCATGAAGGCGTCGAATGGCACTTGATCGGACATTTGCAAGCAAACAAGGCTCGAAAGGCGGTGAAGCTTTTTGATGTTATACACACGGTCGATTCCGCCGAACTCGCGGCCCGGCTCGAACGTATTTGCAGCGAGGAAGAACGCGGTCGATTAGATGTGCTTGTCCAAGTCGATCTCGGCGGTGAGGAAACCAAAGCCGGTGCGGATGAAGCCGACCTCCCCGAGATCGTTGAGCGATTTAGATCGTTCAAACATCTGAAACTACTAGGCTTGATGACTTTGCCGCCATATTTCGAGGATCCCGACGCCGTTCGCCCGTACTTTATCCGGCTCCGCGAACTCCGCGACAAGTTCGTCCCCGGCGGCGAACTTTCGATGGGAATGAGCCACGATTTTGAAGTTGCGATCGAAGAAGGTGCGACTATGATAAGAGTCGGAACAGCGATCTTTGGCGAGCGTTAGATCTGTATGTTAACTGCACTGGTTTACCCGATATTTTTCATGGTAGTTTGGTCGGTCTTTGGGATCTTTCTGGCATTAATGATCCTGCGGCTGATCTTTAACTACAGCGATCCGAATCCGTTCGGCAAGGTCGGCCGTTTTGGTTTTAAGATCCGGAAGATCACCGAAAAATGGGTCTATCCGGCGGCCCGGTTTTTTGCGATGTACCGCATCGACACGCGGCTCGCACCGCTGCTGACGATCTTTATCGGGCTTGTGCTGACGTATTTTTTCACGCAGGTTGTCGGTAATACGCTGTTTGTGATCGACGGCCTGACGGCGGGTGTCGCGAGTGGAAAGCCGATGGTTGTGCTCGGATTTATCCTCTACGGACTGCTGAGCGTTCTAGTGCTGTTTATCTTTATCCGCTTTCTCACTTCGTGGTTCGTTTTCACGCGAAAGACGTTTCTCGCCTTCGTAATGCGTGTAACCGATCCGATCATGCTTCCGGTGCAGAAACTGATACCGCCGATCGGCATGTTCGATATTTCGGCAATGCTTGTTTTGCTGGTTATCAGCTTTCTGCAGTCGATAGTCTTGAATGTCTTTGTAAGGAATTGATCGATCTCGCCGAAATTGATGGTTCGCTGACCTTTCCGGTCCGTGTGATACCGCGAGCGTCGCGCAGCGAGGTTGTCGGCGAGCATGACGGTTCACTAAAGGTGAAACTCGCATCGCCGCCCGTCGATGGAGCCGCGAATGGGGAGCTTATAAAGATGCTTGCTAAGCGCTTTGGTGTTTCGAGGGCTGACATAGAGATCATTAGCGGAGAAACCTCCAAGAATAAGAGAATAAAGATCAAAAACCTGTCAAGATCAGAGTTTGACGAGGTTACAAAATGAAAAAACAAATATCGTTCATGACCAGCTTATTTAAGACCGGGGTCGCAAAACAGGACGCGGTAAACGACCGTCTGCTCGGCGAAGAACTTGCGTTGTGGTTCATATCTAGATCGAAAGACGGGGAGTTCGCGTTCGACAAACCCGTTCAGGGCCGGTCAGGCTGGTCGGAGTCCGTGCGATCGTGCGGCGAAGAGTTTACGCTTGGATTTGAGATCGTACACTCGTCGGTCGGTTCGGAATATGCCGAGTGGAAGATCAATATCGACAAGGCCGACCGGATCGGCGGTATCGGCTCGAATAACTCTGAAGTTCGTTCGCGGCTGTGCGATCACGTTTACAATGTGCTGCGCGGCTCGCGAGACATGCGCGAACTGCAGTGGGCCGATTGAGCCGTGTATTTTGCCGGTTAAAAACGCGCGTGGTATATTCGTAAATTCGAATCTAGGCCAACAAAACCAAAGTTTTTAGCATATGTCCGGACATTCCAAATGGCACACAATCAAGCATAAGAAAGGCGCGCTTGATGCGAAGCGCGGAAAGATCTTCACCAAGCTGATCAAAGAGATAACGGTAGCGGCGCGAACGGGCGGCAGCGGCGATGTTGACGCGAATGCTCGGCTTCGTAAGGCTGTGACCGACGCCAAGGCGCAGAACATGCCGAACGACACGATCGACCGGGCGATCAAACGCGGTACGGGCGAACTCGAAGGTGTGAATTACGAAGAGATAACATACGAAGGCTACGGCCCGAACGGCGTTGCGATCCTTGTCGAAACGATGACCGACAATCGCAACCGCACGGTGGCTGAACTAAGGCATTTGTTCTCGAAAAATGGCGGCAACCTCGGCGAAGCCGGTTCAGTCGCGTGGATGTTCGACAAAAAAGGCTACATCGTCGTGGATAAAGCTGCGAAAAGCGAAGACGAACTCTTTGAGATAGTTATCGAAGCCGGTGCGGACGACATGCAGGACGAGGGCGATGTATTCGAGATCTTTACCGCTCCCGATGCGTTTGAATCGGTGAACGACGCGATCAAAGCCGCCGGCATCGAACCGCAGGCCGCAGAAGTATCGATGATCCCGCAAAACTACATCGCACTGACCGGCGGCGACGCCAAGACGATGATGAAGCTTTACGACGCGATCGATGACAACGACGACGTGCAGAAGGTTTACGCCAACTTTGATATCGACGAAAGCGAGATGGAATAGACGGTCACTGGGCTGAATGTTTTACGGGCGAACACTGATATGACTCAATTCCCGGAAATGCACCTCGATGCATGGCGTCCGACCAAAAACACGCTGCACCTGTACCTGCAAATCGTCGGGAAGATCCGGCTCAAAACTCACCCGCATGTTAATCATTGGTGGCACGTCCCGTTTTACGTCAGCCCACGGGGATTGACCACGCGCTCTATTCCGCACGATCACGGAAGCTTTGAGATCGAGTTCGACTTTCACGATCACGAACTGAAGATCCGCATGAGCGACGGCCGTATCGAGGATTTTGCCTTATACGACGGCCTCAGCGTCGCCGATTTTTACGCCAGCGTTTTCGCGAATCTTTCAAAACTCGGTGTCGAGCCGACCATCGACCCGAACCCGTATGAAGCGCCGTCCACGACGCCGTTCGCCGAAGATCACGAGAATAGATCCTACGACAAATTATTTGTCGAACGATTTCACCAGATTCTCGTCGCCGTCAATGGCATTTTCGAAGAATTTCGCGGCCGCTTCTGCGGCAAGTCGACGCCCGTTCATCTTTTCTGGCACAGCTTTGACCTTGCCCTGACCCGATTCTCGGGCCGCCAGGCTCCGCCGATGCCCGAGGCAAATAAGGTCACCCAGGAAGCTTATTCCCATGAGGTGATCAGCTTCGGCTTCTGGTTCGGCGACGACAAGGAAGGCAGCGTCGCTGCCCCCGCTTTTTATTCGTACACGGCGCCGAAACCCGAACGAATTGAAAACGAGCCGCTCGAACCCGCGTCCGCGTTCTGGACACCCGATGGCGGTATGGCATTGCTGATGTATGACGACGTCAGAGCAAACCACAACGCCCGCGAGGAAATTATCTCGTTCCTCGAATCCGCTTATCTCGCCGGTGCGAAGACAGCTTCATGGGACACGGCGAATCTTCGGTCGCGGCTCGGCTATGCATGACTTCGTACCCGGCCCGGCTATCGCTGCTTTATCAAGGACCAAAATCGGAGGATATTAATGAGATCAATAGTCATTGCCGCGATCATCGCAGTTTTTGCAACGTCGTCGTTCGCTCAGGAACTGAAGGTGCCGATCCTCAGCCCTGCCAGCGAGGTCACACAGGAAGTCGGATTGACGCAGGTAAAGCTCAGCTACGCTCGGCCGAGCGCGAAGGGGAGAAAGGTCTTCGGCGATCTCGTGCCGTTTGGCGAGGTGTGGCGAACCGGAGCAAATGCCTCGACCAAACTAACCTTTAGCGAAGATGTAAAGATCGAGGGAAATGCACTTAAAGCGGGCACCTACGCGCTTTATACGATCCCGGGTGAAAAGGAATGGACGGTGATCATTCACACGAACACCCGTCATCGTTCGATCGCCGGCGGTGTTTACAAGCCGGCTGAGGACGCGTTTCGATTCAAGGTCCCGAGTGGGAAAACGTCAAATTATATTGAGACGTTTACAATCAGCTTCGGTGATATCACCACAAATTCGCTAAAGGTCGCGGTCGCTTGGGAGAATACCGAGATAAGGTTCAGGATCGATTTCGACGTCGATAGCGCCGTCGATAAGCAGATCGCCTCGCTTGCGGCGGCACCTGCCGGAATGACGCATGGGGCACAATTCCTCGCGGCCGAATATTACCTGCACAACAACAAGGATCTAGCGAAGGCCGACGAATGGATCAGATCGGCGATGGAAAAGAGTGCAAAAAATTCGCGTTATGGCTTGCTCCGAGCCAAGATACTTGCAAAAGCCGGCAAGCGCGACGAGGCCCTAAAAGTGGTCGCCGAAGCAAACGCCTGGGCGAAGGAAGCTAACAACGCGAACTACGTCCAGCAGACTCAGGAATTTTGGGATTCGATCAAGAAGTAGTTTTTCGGACCAGTTTCATACCTTTCCGTGAATTCCGTGGATTGACCACGGAATTCACGGAACACTAGATTCTTAACGCTCTTTGTAGATCGCCCCGTTCCTCATTACAAAAACCGCCGACTCCATCTTCTTGATGTCCTTTAACGGATCGCCGCTGACGGCGATGATGTCGGCTTGTTTGCCGGGTTCGAGCGAGCCGATCGAGGCGTCGAGCCCGAGGAGTTTTGCGGCGTTGAGCGTCGCGGCTGTTATCGTGTCGATCGGCTTCATGCCGCCCCATTCTGTCATCAGCCAGAACTCGCGGGCGTTCGTTCCATGCTGGATCACGCCCGAATCGGTTCCGAAAGCGATGGGCACTTTATTCCGGATAGCGATCTTCAGAGCATTCCGCATCGCGGCCGCCGCTGCCAGGGCTTTTTCTCTTCTGTTGCCTTTGAGAAAACCGCCTTTCGCCAAGTTTTCGACGGCTTCGCCAGCCATCATCGTCGGGACAAGGTAAGTTCCCTTCTGGGCCATCAGTCTTGCCCCTTCCTCATCGAGGAACGAGCCGTGTTCGATAGACGAAACGCCCGCACGCGTTGCGATCTTTATGCCTTCCGTTCCGTGAGCGTGGGCGGCGACTTTGCGGTTGAGTTTTGTCGCTTCGTCCACCATCGCTTTTAGTTCTTCGTAGGTATATTGTGTGGTGCCCACTACCGCCATGCCTTCGCTCAGAACGCCCGCTGTCGCGCAGGTTTTTATCACGTCAGCTCCGTATTTGACCTGGTAGCGAACAGCAGCCCGAACGGCTTCGGGGCCGTCGGCAATGCCGGTTTTCGGATCACCGTCCATCAGGCCGGGCTTGTAGCCGTTCTCATCGCAATGGCCGCCAGTAATTCCCAGGCTATGTCCGGCGGCGATAACACGTGGGCCGGGAACAAAGCCGTCTGCGATCGCTTTCCGGAGCGCAAAATCGTCAAAGTTATCCGCTCCGAGATTCCGGATCGTCGTAAAACCCGCCATTAAAGTCTTCCGAGCGTTCTCAACCGCCAAGATAGCCGAAAACGAGTCGTAGTCCCGAACTCCGGAACTTTCGCGTTCGGGGTCGCCTAGAACGCGCCCTGTAATATGTGTGTGAAGATCAATAAGCCCCGGCATCAAGGTCGCGTCGCCCAAGTCGATCGTACGCGAACCGGCAGGGATCGTGATGCTGGCAAGGGATCCGACGGCCATGATCTTGTCATCGCTCACGACAACCACCGCGTTCCTTAGCGGTTCGCCCCCACGGCCGTCGATGATCTGAGCGGCTTTGATAACGACAACACCCGAGCCTTTCCGCTCGCCGGGAGCTCCAAGCTGCTGTGCGGTTACAGAACCCGTGAAAACAAGTAGACCGATGAATACGACGGCAAAAAACGACCTTTCCATTTGACCTCCGAAACTGCAAGTTTTAGCGATTATAGGTACACCCGATAGTTAATCCAAGTTTTCGCAGACGATTCACGCGAAACTCTGTTCCGTGGCAGAATTAAGGAATGTTGCTTTTTGAGGTAATGGATAAAGAACCGTCGATCTATATGATCTGGGGTGTCTTGATGGGCGTCGGTTTGGGCGGACTATTAGCCGCGTCGTTCCGATGGTGGCTCGCTATACCGTTTTTGTTGAAAATAGCTATGTTTAGTTTCTTTGTTACGGAGGAATTTCACGGCTCGATGTCACGGAGGACATTTGGCGAGAGGCTCCGAATCATATACCGCTGACTTACACGGCGATTGCGGTTGCCTCTTGTCTACCTATCACTGGATCCATTCTCAACCCTAGACGACGTGCGGAGGTACAATCTTGATCGATCTACGCAGCGATACAGTTACAAAACCTTCGGATGCCATGCGCCGGGCGATGGCCACGGCCGAGGTCGGCGACGACGTTTATGGCGAAGACCCGACGGTCAACCGCCTACAAGAGCGCTCTGCGGAGATCTTCGAGAAGGAAGCTGCTCTTTTCGTCCCATCTGGAACGATGGGAAATCAGATCGCGGTCAAGGTCCACACCCGGCCCGGTGACGAGGTCATCATCGAGGAACGCGGGCATATCTTCAATTACGAGGTCGGAGCTGCGTCGATAATTGCGGGGGTGACGATCAGGCCGGTACGCAGCGGCGACGGTTCCGGTATTCTGACTTGGGATGACATCGCTCCTGCGATCAGTGCGGACGGGATTTACGACCACACGCAGACTGGTTTGCTGTGTATCGAGAACACCTTAAATCTTGCCGGCGGCCGCGTAATGTCAGCCGAACGATGTGCGGATCTCAGCCAGCGAGCACATGCGGTCGGATTTCCGGTTCACGTCGACGGGGCCCGGATCTTTAATGCTGCGGTCGCGCAAAATACGACTGTTGCCGAGCTGACGAGACACTGCGACTCAGTCCAATTCTGTCTCTCAAAAGGCCTCGGTGCACCGGTCGGTTCGGTCCTTGTGGGCTCGAAGGATTTCATTAAAGAAGCCCGCGTCTGGCGAAAACGCCTCGGCGGTGGAATGCGCCAGGCCGGCATCCTCGCCGCCGCAGGCTTGATCGCCCTCGAAGAATCACCAAAACGCCTCCACGAAGACCACATCAACGCCCGCACCCTCGCCGAAGGCATCGCCGCGATACCCGGCATCGCTCTAGATCTTGAAACGGTCGAGACGAATATTGTTATCTTCGACGTCGAGGGAACAGGTCGTGCGTCGGCGGAGATCTGTGGACGCTTGAAGGAAAAGGGAATTCTCGCGAGTGGGTTTAAGACAAGGATTCGGATGGTCACGCATTTAGATTTTAGTGCGTCACAAATTCCGGCGGTTCTCGATGGTATCAGATCCGGTTGCGCACCTTAGAGATTTTGGATCCGTTATCGATTCGTCTTGGACGCGTCGAACACGTCTTTGCGTGCAAAGCCATCTTTCTTGAGGCTTCGAAGTCGGGAGCGGATCTCGCTGTCGAGTTTTGTTACGACCCGCCTAAGCTTTTGCTCCGGGCGAGCCATGAAGTACGTTACGTGAGATGACTCGTGTCCGTTCGGCGAGTGCGGGGAAAAGTAGTAGTTCGAAACACAACGCCGCACACCCTCCACGCGGACCTCATTGACCGAATGCCAGGAATGCTCGTTCGTCGACATCAGAACGAGCCGATTGAAGAGACTCGGTATCTCGACGGGCTTGCGAACTTCGCGGTCCCAAAGTTCAAGGTTTCCGCCGTTTTCGGGCTTCCATTCGGGCGTTACGTAATAGAGCAGGTTGAGAACGCGGTAGTTTCGGCGTTCGCCGTCATGGGAATTATCGATGTGCGGATTGAGAAAATGCCCGCGTGTCATCGCACTGAGGCCGCCGGCATAGAGTTTCGGATCGCCTACAGCATCGACGATGCCGGTCAATTCCGCGACCTTTCCGATAACGCGTTCATCCTGAAAGGCGAAAGTTATATCCTTTATTATCGGGTCGAAGCGGTTCAGGTCCTTTGTCGTGTGCTTTCGCTCGCGAAATGTGGACATTAGCCGCATATCGGACGGTTTCGGGAAAGTTCCCGCGATGCGAGCCGCGAGCTCAGCCGGCAGCAGATCGTCGATGGCCGCAAATCTGGCAGCGATCCCATTATCCGCGGCAAAGTCCGCAGCGATCCTTTCGGCATCGCGGTCGAGGCGGTCGAGGATCAGGTTTACAAGTTCTTCCCGCATTCAATGACAGGATAGAATATTAAACTGACCATTTCACGCGCCCGTGCGTCTAAGGTTGTGGCGATCAGGAAATTATATTCACGGGGAAGCGCATTTATATGGATAGACGTTATTTTTTGAAGTCGAGCGGTATCGGGCTGGCGAGTTTTGGTTTTATGGCGGCCGCCCCGGAGTTTTTACATCAGTTCGCGACTGCCCAGTCGGCATTCAAGGGCTACGGAAAGAAGAAGGTTCTCGTGACCATCTTCCAACGTGGTGCGGTCGACGGGCTGAACATGGTAGTTCCGCACGGTGAGGAGCAATATTATGCGATCCGTCGTAACATCGCGATACCGCAGCCCGGCAAGGCGAATGGCGCGATGGATCTTGACGGCTTTTTCGGTCTCCATCCTTCGATGAAGCCATTCGAAACGTTTTGGAAGAACAAACAGCTTGCCGTAATTCATTCCGCGGGTTCGCCCGACAATACGCGCTCGCATTTCGACGCTCAGGATTACATGGAGTCCGCGACGCCCGGATACAAGGGCACGAAGGACGGTTGGCTCAACCGCGTTCTTCAGGGAACAGCGAAGAAGGATGAGTCGCCGTTTCGTGCGGTCGCACTAACTCAATCGCTGCCGCGTTCGCTCTACGGCAAGGCCCCGTCTGTCGCGATGACGAATCTCAGCGACTTCTCGATCAAGGCGGGCTTGTATACGAGCGATCTCAAAGGCGGTTTTGAGGGAATTTATCAGCAGAACGCTAAGGATTCGCTCGGCGAAACGGGCAAGGAAACATTTGAAGCCGTCAATTTCCTCAAGCAGGCCAACCCGGCGCAATACAAGGCCGAGAACGGCGCGGTTTATCCCGCTTCCGCTCTGGGACGCTCGCTCCAGCAGATCGCTCAGATGATCAAGGCCGGTATCGGGCTCGAGGTTGCGTTTGCTGAAATGGGAGGCTGGGACACGCATTCCGGTCAGTCCTTTGGTAACAACCCTTCGCAGGGACAGCTCGCTAATCTGCTCCGGGACTTCAGCACGGCTATCGCTGCATTTGCGACCGATCTTGGCCAGCGAATGGATGATGTGATCGTGCTCACGATGAGCGAATTCGGTAGGCGTGCGGCCGAAAACGGGACCCGCGGCACCGATCATGGGCATGGAAACGCAATGTTCGTCCTCGGCAACTCGGTCAAGGGCGGAAAGGTCTATGCCAACTGGAAAGGCCTCAAGCCAGAGGCTTTGGATTCAGGCGACCTTGCTGTGACCACGGACTTCCGCGACGTATTTGCCGAAGCGGCGTTCAAGCACATGGGCAGCCGCGATCTTGGGAAGTTGTTCCCGCACTACACGGCGGCGAGGGAAAAGTTTGTCGGGTTTCTGGGGTAACTGTTGCCTGAGCGGCTTACCGCTCTATTTGCGGCGAAGCTCAGCTTTGCCGAACGTATTGAAAGGATATTGCGGCTATGCCGCCGCCGAACTTGAGTGTTTGGGCGGCTGTATAGCCGCGAATTTTTTACCACCAAACGGGCAAGCAAGCTTGCCTGCAAATTGAGCGGCATCCGTAAATCAGAATTATCCTAAGCAGCAGTATGTTCAATATCCACAGTGATCTGCCGCCATTTTCCCTGTAAAAAGCGAATTACACTTAGAGCACACCGCGTTACATGGCCCGCGAGGATCGCGAGCCAGATGTGAATGGGCTGGAGGGTGGATAACCGGCTTATTGCGAAGCAGATTCCCAATGGAATTATCACCTGTGAAATGATCGAGATATAAAGCGGGCTTTTCGTATCTCCTGTGCCCTGCAGGCCGCCGGTGTATGTTAGAGCAACCGAAATAAACAGGCCTGAGAACGCAAGCACGCGAAGCAGCTGAACGCCGATCGCGACTGCTTCCGGATCCGTCATACCAAAGATCGCAAGCAGTTGGGCCGGAAAGAAAAAGAAAAAGAACCCGAGAAATGCCGACCCGATAAGGCCGAAGCGGGCAGCGGTGTTAACCGCAGCGAACGCACGGTCTGGGTGTCCTGCACCGATATTCTGCCCCGCGACTGCTGCGGCAGCTCCCATTAACCCAACCGATGTCCAGGTGACAAGCGAGAAGAGCTGGGTGTAGGAAACCGCAAAGGCAGCCTGAGCAGCGGCACTCTGAGCAAGCGAGCCGATAAATGACAGCATCAGCACGCCGCCGATGTTCATCGCGATCCCTTGAAAACCCGTGGGCAGGCCGAATTTGAAGAGCGAGCGAATCACTTTCCAATCAGGAGCCCAACCATTGCCGCGGGGAAATCCGACGACCCACGCTCCGCTCCACATTTTGTAGATCGAGTAGAACGCGACAAGGCCGGTGGCGATGCTGGTTCCGATGGCTGAGCCAAGCGTCCCGTAAGCCGGTATCGGCCCGAGGCCGCGAATAAATACGATGTTCAAAACCAGATTGAGAATCGTCATCACGACGCCGAGGATCATTGGCGTCTTTGCATCACCTGCCGAGCGGAGAGCCCCGCTCGTCATAAAGTAGACGAGAAGGCCAAAACTGAAAACAAACGTAAAGCGTAGAAAAGGCAATGCCTCGGCCTTAACGCCCGCGTCCGAGCTTACGAAATCGAGAAGATACGGAGCGATGATATAACCGACCGGGGCCATGATACCGACCGCGATGAAAACGGCGGTGAGAAACGCCTGATAAACCGTTCGATTGACCTTCTCAGGTTCATGCGCACCCGCGAAACGAGCGACAAGGACCGACATTCCCGTGAATATCGACGCGATAAAAACAATAACAACGAGGAATATCTGAAAGCTTATGCCAATAGCAGCATTTGCCTTGTAGCCGACCAGATTCCCCACGAGTACATGGTCGACGATCCCCTGCATTCCCGCTATCGCGTTTGTAAGCACCGTCGGCCAGGCGATCTTCCAAACGGCGCTCGACAGCGGGCCTTCGACGATCGAGCGGTCGAATTTCGGCTTCTTTTTCTCCGGCTCGGCCACGGGGGCGGATCCGGACGGGTCGAGATCGGTTTCTATGGCCATTGTCCTTAACGGCGGATCGGCGAAAGTGGCCACAGCCGCGGTTCGCGAAGATAGATGCCCAGCCACACGACTATTCCGAGAATTATCGGAAAGTAGACCGCATCTCCGATCCGGGCATGGGTCGCGACCGCCCCGCCCAGGTATGCGGTGATCAGCACCGCACCGAAAATGGCCGTTTGTGGGATCAGGTAGAGAACTACGCACGCAACCTCCACGATTCCAAGCGTGGTCATCTGATCCATCCGCCACCCAAGCGGCGTGACGTTAACCTCCATGCCTTCAGGCTTCAGAAACTTTCCGCTCGCGCTGAACAGCAGAAACAGCGCTGAGAGAGCTGTCAGTACGTAGCCCGTATAACGCATTCCCTTTCCAACAGTTGGTATTCCTTCATTCATGATCTTTTTTAATTTGTGGCGGTCTCTGATACGGTCTTTAGCTGATTAACGCCTTTTTCAAAGTCCGGGCCTATCATCTGATCCATGCTGATCACAAGGCACATCGCTTTCGAAACAAAGTTGTGCTTTCCGTCAATGGACCACTCGACATCCGTCTTGTTGCCTACCGGCTTGAGAATGAATTCGGTGTTGGCCAGCGAAGCGAAGGGCTTGATAAATTCGAGATCGATCTTCAGGTGGTTACTCGGATGACTTTCCTTTATCGTCATCTTGCCCTCGCCTACCTCGTCGTTGCCTACCCAATGATAGGTCGATCCGACTCCAAATGGCGGACCGCCATATGTAACTTTCATCGCCGGGTCGATCTTTGCCCACGGCGACCACGCGTCCCATTTCCTAAAGTCGTTGACCTGTGCGAACACTTTTTCAGATGGAGCGTTAATGCTCGCGGTCCGGACGACACGGTACGTGTCGGGCTGCATCATAATGGCGACAACGAGTCCCGCGATCGCGATCACAACAACCGCTAGAACGCCGAGGATGATCTTTTTCAACATTTGCTAATCTCCGTTCGAGCGACTTTATACCATTTTGGGCGTGTATCCAAGTATGATATACGAACCCGCTAGGCGGTTGCCATTCGGGACAAAGAGGTTTATAAACTAGCGGTTATGAAGCAGTGTCCAAAATGCGGAACATCATACGCGGATGACACGCTTCGGTATTGTCTGGAGGACGGCGAACCGCTCGATATCGCAGATCTGCCGACTATCGTCCGAACGTCCGTTATTCCACAAGCGGCCGAAACGCTGGTTCTACAAAACGACAGCCAGCAGACAGTAGCGAGGGGAACTCCGAAACCGGATTCGGTCAAGACGATCGTAAAGGTTGCCGCAGTCCTTGGCGCGCTGTTTTTTCTGTTGATCGCCGGGCTGGGTGCTGTGGGAGCTATTTATTATTATTCCTCTGCTCCTGAACGTCCGCCGGAGAGATCGGCGCCGACCCCGTCACCTACCCCGACGACTATCGTGATTCGACGCGGGTCAAATGACAACGTGGAAGATCTCGAGAGACAGATCGAAGAATTGCAAAAACGACTCGATCAAGAGCAAGTATCAAAAGGCGATAACTATAATGCCGACTCTGACTACACTATCGAAGAAAGATACGCGACTGTAGTGTCGCCGGGTGACGGATTTCTCGCTCTTCGCTCTATGCCAAGTACTGCCATGGGCGAACGGCTGGCAAAGATACCGCACGGTACGAGAATATATGTGGGAGGCTGCGGTCCCTATGTGAGCGGATCGACTTCGGGCCGGTGGTGCATAACAAGTTACGACGGGAAGTTCGGCTGGGTATTCGACGCCTATTTAAACTACGAATAAATAAGAAAGAGTGCGATCTTTTTTGGAAGACCGCACTCGGTAGGTTTCATTTGGTAGGTATAAATGAAGGGTATATAAATCACTCATTTAACGACTGAGCGGTGCCGAAGGGGGATAGTAGAAATTCCCCAATGTTTTGAAGCTCTCGGTATCGAACCTCTTGCGTGCTCCGCATGCAGTGCACGCTCGATAAGAACCTCTTGAATCTTTGAACGGCCGGCTTAAATCAAGGTGCCGGCAACCGAATAATCTGCTCAGAATCCCGTTCTTTCTTCCGAGCGAACTTTCTTTTCTATCAGCTACACGCTCGAGTGTCAAATTTGGTTGCAAAATTCCTTGCATTTTTTTCTTCCTCCGTGAAACCGCTTTGTTAGCGGGCGCCTTCAAACCTAAGAACGAGGCGGGGGAAAGCTTTTGCACTCTTATGATGTAAAGATCTCAAAAAAGGTTTGATTTTCTTATTCTCACAATCGAACCTTCCACTCATGCCTACAATTCGCTAGAATCAACCAAAAAGATTCAGGAGATTTGTAAATGATTTTGCGTCGAGCCTTTATTCCCGTTCTGTATTTAGGAATACTTTTGGGAGCCAGTTTTTCCACTTTCGGTTGGGATGATAGCGGGCACAAGATCACTGCATACATCGCCTGGCAGCGGATGACGCCGGATGTACGCGAGAAGGTCTTGAAAATATTGCTCGAGGCTCCTGAAGACTCGACAATCAGCACCTATTACATGCCTTACGGCTCGCAGAATGTCGAGGCAAGGAAACGCGATTACTTTATGTTTATGGCGACATGGGCCGATGTAGTTCGCGACCGGAAATTCAAGAATCGATACGACAAATATCATCGCTCCAATTGGCACTACGACGATGTTTTCTGGACGCTGAAGGACGGCAAAATACAGGATCTGCCAGCACCGGAAGACGGCGGCCAAGCTCTGACCCGGATAAAGGAATTCGTTGAAACGATACGCGGAACCGCCAGCGACTCTCAAAAGGCGATCGCGATCGCCTGGCTGCAGCACCTGATCGGGGACATCCACCAACCGCTTCACTCGTCGGCTCGTGTTACCGACCGTGAACCAAAGGGCGATCAGGGTGGAAATCTGTTTTTGCTCACTCCCGAAGGCACTCCACGGGATAAACAGGAGAATCTTCACTGGTTTTGGGATTCGATAGTCGTCAGAAATAAGCCGAACAAGGACGACAAATGCGATATCGACTTCCTTGAGCCGCTCGCCCGTGAGTTCATGAAGAAATACCCCTACGAAAAGGTTCGTGACCGGCTTGCGATCGACGACTATCGTGCATGGGCAAAAGAGAGCCTCACCCTTGCTCAAACTGAAGTATTCTCCAGCGACTTGAAGCGGTTCGAAATGCCTTCGGAAAAATACAAGAAGAAAGGCCTCGACATAGCCGAAGAGCGGCTGACGCTTGCGGGTTATCGGATGGGCGAGATCTTCAATCAGGCGTTTGGAACTCCGGTTTCACCGGTCGCCAGTGTGCCTTGCAAGATCATTCGTAAAGTAATGTATCCCGTCACGCACACCAGTTCCGTCAAGCAGACGCTTGAGATCGGGCTTCTAGATCTGTGCCCAGCGAATGTGGCCGCGCGTCCGATGATCGGCTTTATGGTCGATGGGAAACCGGTTATGAAGGAATACGACGTGATAAAGGTATTCAAAACCGAGGCCGAGGCTCGCAAGTACGCAACCGATAACAAGATAACCGACGTTAGCTTCTGAGCCTTCCAGATGACTCCTATTGAGATACAAGCGTATTTTCGCGAACGCGAACCGGCGATGATCGAGGCTATCCGCCAGATCGTCGATATCGAATCGCCTTCGCACGACGCCGCTCGGAGCCGTCAGGTCGTCGATTGGGTCGAAGCCGCATTCCGCTCGACCGGAGCTGAATTGAGCTTTGAGCGTGTAACGGTTGATGACGGCGATCACCTGATCGTTCGTGCCTTCCCCGGCGAGGGCAAACACACGATGCTGCTCGGCCACACGGACACGGTCCATCCGGTCGGAACGAATTTGCTCAACCCGACCCGCATCGAGGGCGACAAATTCTACGGCTGCGGGATCTTCGACATGAAAGCGAATATAGTCGTGATGATCGAGGCTCTGCGATACTTCGCCGTGACCGGTACCAAGCCTTCGCGGCCGATCACGATCGTGCTGTCGTGTGACGAAGAGGTCGGAAGCCACACTGGACGCGAATTCGTCGAACGCGAGGCCGTAAATGCAGCCGAATGCCTTGTTTTCGAGCCGTCCGCCGAGGGCCGCGTAAAAACCGGTCGCAAGGGCACAGGCTGGTACGCTTTAAAGGCACACGGCATCCCTGCCCACGCCGGCCTAGAACCGGAGAAAGGAGCGAACTCGATAGTCGAGATCGCCCGCCAGATCGAGAAGATAAACCGCCTCGCGAACGCACCGCTCGGAACGACAGTCAACGTCACCACCATAAAAGGCGGAACGACATCGAACGTGATCCCCGAACACACCGAGTGCGAGATCGATGTCCGGTTCTCGACCATGGCAGAGGCCGAGCGCGTCGATTCCGCGTTGAGATTGCTAACTCCATTCGATCCTCGGGTAACCCTCGAACTGCTCGGCGGCATAAACCGCCCGCCGATGGAGCGCACGCCTGAAGTCGTAGCGCTATTCGAGAAAGCCCGTGATCTCGCCGCTAGCTTCGATTACGAATTAGGCGAAACCCAAGTCGGGGGAGCTTCGGATGGAAATTTTGTTGCTGCATTAGGCGTGCCGGTTTTGGATGGTTTGGGTATCGGTGGTGCAGGAGCCCATACCCTCGGTGAGCATATTTTGCAGGACGATATAGTTAAACGTATGTCGTTGCTAGCGGCTCTTTTGAATGCCAGATAGGTCGAATGCGTCCTATACGACATATTTTTTATTCCGGAGGCGCGGCTTGTCCGGTGATGGGCGCGGTCTTCAAAACCGTTGTGACGGCGCGAGAGCGTCGTCAGGTGGGTTCGACTCCCACACGCCTCCGCCACTTTAAAGGATAAAGGAGAAAGGATAAGGGATAAAGTAAAACCGAGATCCCGTTATGAAAGAATGGATCGCTCTCAATATGACGCCGGGCGTGGGGCCGCGGTTGGCGACGAAGCTGCTGGAGCGGTTTGGGTCGGCTGGGGCTGTTTTTCATGCTCGGCGGTCGGAGCTTGAGTCGCTTCGGGTCGCTCCGGTTACGATCGAGAGCATTATCAAACGGGAGTTTGAGGATTCTGCAAAAGCGGAGCTTGAGCGTGTTAAGGAACTCGGCGGTGATGTTTTGATCCTGGACGACGGCAGTTATCCGCAGATGCTGCGTGAGATCGACGATCCGCCGCCGGTTTTGTATGTGAAGGGTGATTGGCAGGCGTGTTTTGATCAGCCTTGTGTGGGTGTGATCGGGTCGCGGATGTGTTCGACTTATGGCGAGAACGCGTCAGAGATGCTCTCGCGGGACCTGGCCTCGCGTGGGATCACGGTCGTTTCGGGGCTTGCTCGCGGAATAGATACAGCCGCACATCGGGGTTCGATCCGCGGCCAGGGACGGACCGTCGCTGTGATGGGTACGGGGATCGATAACGTTTACCCGAAGGAAAATCGCAAAATAGCCGACGAGATCGTAGCAAGCGGCGGCTGCCTCGTCACACAATTTCCCTTAAGTACGCCTCCGATAAAAGAAAACTTTCCATACCGCAACCGAATCATAAGTGGGCTAAGTTATGGCGTTTTGATAGTGGAAGCCTCAGAGCGAAGCGGATCTTTGATAACGGCCCGGCTCGCCGCGGAACAGAATCGCGAGGTAATGGCCGTTCCGGGAAATATCACATCTGGAAACTCGTTCGGCACGAATTACCTCATCAAAAGCGGCGCCAAGCTGGTGCAGCAATGGCAGGACGTTGTTTCGGAGCTGCCTTCGGAAGTATCGGCGGCCATCCTGCCCCCCAAAGTCGACAGTGATGCCGCCGATCGCAAGAACCGAAACGAAACGCCAGTCCCCGCGGATCTAAGCGTGAACGAGCGAACCGTTTGGGGACTGCTTAAGCCTGACGAGGCCACGCACATCGACTCTCTGCTTGAATCCAGCGGCCTGTCTTTCGGTGACCTCAACAACGCTCTCGTCTCGCTCGACATTCGCGATCTCATCCGGGTCCTGCCCGGGAAGAATTACGCCCGCCGCGTTTAGGTCGCTTATAGATCAGGGCTTTGACATTACAGAATATTTCGCTATGCTCGTTCCTCGCATTGACTTGGCGTGCGGCGCGGTGTTATCTGTCGTAAGCGTCAGCAGCTTTGTTTTTGCTGGCGTGTTTTTTTGGAAAAGGGTAGCAACCCGAATTTATGTCGAAGAACTTGTTAATAGTCGAAAGCCCTGCGAAGGCGAAGACGATCGAAAAGATACTTGGAAAGGATTTTCAGGTAAACAGCTGTTTTGGTCATATTCGCGACCTCGAAAAGGCGGGCATGGGAATCGATATCGAGAATGATTTCGAACCCCGCTATATTGTCTCCGACGATAAAAAGAAAGTTGTGAGTGAACTGAGATCACTCGCGAAAAAGGTCGATGAAGTATGGCTCGCAACTGACGAAGACCGCGAAGGAGAAGCGATCAGCTGGCACTTGTGCGAAGTGCTCGGCCTCGATCCGAAGTCGACGAAGCGGATCGTATTTCATGAGATCACCAAGCCTGCGATAGAAGCGGCCGTAAAAAATCCTCGACGCGTAAATATGGACCTCGTTATGGCCCAGCAAGCGCGTCGCGTGCTCGACCGGATCGTAGGCTTCGAATTAAGCCCCGTTCTGTGGCGTAAGATCAGCACAAGCAATAAAAACCTCAGTGCCGGCCGCGTGCAAAGCGTCGCGGTACGCCTTATCGCGGAACGTGAACGCGAGATAAATGCCTTTCAGCAGGTAAGCCATTTCAAGATCGAGGGGTTGTTTGTTGCCGATGATATAACCGGCAAGGAAGTTACCTTCAAGGCCGAAGGCAAAAAGCAGGACAGCGCCGAAGACGCGGAAGCCTTCTTAAAAAGCTGTACGGGCGCCGACTATAAGGTATCGGATATACGCGTCAAACCGGGGAAACGCTCGCCCGCCCCGCCTTTTACAACTTCGACCCTGCAGCAGGAAGCTTCAAGAAAATTGGGTTATGGCGTGGCAAGGACCATGCAGATCGCACAGAAGCTTTACGAAAACGGGCATATTACATATATGCGTACCGACAGCGTGAGCCTCAGCGACACTGCCCGCGACGACATTCAGAAGGCGGTAAGCGGCATGTTTGGCGAACGCTACCATCAGAGCCGCAAGTTCAAGAACAAGAACGAATCGGCACAAGAGGCTCACGAAGCCATCCGTCCGACCTCCGCAAATGCGACGACCGTTAACGAACCCGAATGGCAAAAGCTTTACGAACTTATCTGGAAGCGAACGATCGCCTCTCAGATGGCCGAAGCCGAACTGGAGAAAACGACCGTAAAGATCGAGATCTCAACGAACCAAGAAGAGCTGACGGCCTCTGGCGAAGTGCTGAAATTTGATGGATTTCTCAAGGTTTATCGCGAAGATAAGGATGAGGATGAAACCGAAGAATCGGCTGGAGGTTTGCTGCCGCCGATGACGGTTGGCCAGCTGTTGCCGCTTTCCGAGCTTAGGGCAACCGAGCGTTTCAGCCGTCCGCAGCCGCGTTACACAGAAGCGTCGCTCGTTAAGAAGCTAGAAGAGCTCGGCATCGGGCGTCCATCGACTTACGCCCCGACCATCTCCACGATCTTGAAGCGTGGCTATGTCGAAAAACGGGACAAGGAAGGAACTGTAAGAACTTTCCGGATCCTGGTGCTTAAGAACGACACGATAAATAAAACGCAGGATTCCGAAAATACCGGTGCCGAAAAGTCAAAGCTCTTCCCCACCGACCTGGGCCTGGTCGTAACCGATTTTTTGACCGAGCACTTCGACGACATCATGGACTACGGTTTCACGGCAAAGATCGAAGAGGAATTCGATGAGGTAGCCGAAGGGAAACTGGAATGGAACGCCATGCTCGAAGAGTTTTACGGACCATTCAAGAAAGATGTCGACAGCACGCTCGAACGCGCCGAGCGCGTCAAGGCCGAGCGTATACTGGGCACAGATCCTGAAAGCGGAAAACCCGTGATCGCCCGCATGGCACGTTACGGTCCCATCATCCAGATCGGCACAGCAGACGGTGAAGAGAAGCCCAAATTCGCAAAGATCCTCGCCGGCCAAAGCATCGAGACGATAACTTTCGAAGAGGCTTTAGCACTTTTCAAACTTCAGGGTGCGATGGGCACCTACGAAGGCAAGGAGCTTTCGGCAGGAGTTGGTCGCTACGGCCCCTATGTAAAGTGGGGCGATGAGTTTATTTCGATACCACGCGGAACCGATCTTGGAACCGTCGATACAGATAAAGCGATCGAATTTATCAAGGCAAAGCAAGTTGCAGACGCTCCGGTCGGTGAATACGAAGGCAAGCCGATAACGAAGGGCACGGGACGATTTGGCCCGTTCATCAAGTGGGACGGTATGTTCATCAACGTTCCTCGACGTTACGATCTGAACAATCTCACCCAGGCCGAGATGAACGAATTGATCGAAGCAAAGCGGGAAAAAGAAGCAAATCGATTTATTCACCGATGGGATGACGAAAAGATCTTCGTCGAAAACGCCCGCTGGGGTCCTGTGATCAAATTCGGTAAGAAAGTGATATCTGTTCCGAAGCGGCCTGACGGGTCGCGTCCGACCGCCGAAGATGCAGCTGCTTTAACGCTTGAACATGTCAAGGAACTCATCGAAGCTGAGGTGCCAGGAGCATTTACGAAAAAGACCAAGCCGCCGGCCAAAAAGGTTTCAGCACGGAAGTCGGCTTAAGAAATGTTGGTCAAACCATTCAGGTATTGCCAAAATACGGAATGTGATTATAAAATGTCCTTCGATAACCCTCTTGTAACATCCGACGTTTCGGCTGAGAGTTCGATGTCAGCTCAGGGTACCGGTTTCGAATGAAAGAGAACCTTCAATTCCTGCAAGCATTTCTTAAAAACCCGGCGAAGGTCGGTGCTATCACGCCGAGTTCACCCGAACTCGCGGCTGAGATGCTGCAGGGAATATACCCGGATGACCATAATATTGTCCTTGAACTAGGAGTTGGAACCGGGGCGATAACGAAATTCCTCAGGGATATTGTACCTAGCAAAGCTTCCTATCTTGGCATCGAACTCGACCCCGATCTCGTAAAAACGCTCAATCAGAACTTTCCCGACATGAACATAATGTGTGGGAATGCCGCAGAGTGTTATTCGATCCACAAGGATTCGGGCCTTGGAAAAGTTAGATATCTTGTTTGCTGTCTGCCATTTGTGTCGCTCCCGCGAGAGGTCAGCGACAGCGTTTTGACCGAGATCCAGAAGTTTATGGACGAGGGCTGTGAACTTAGGATCTTTCAATACGCTCACGGCTATTACCTTCCACCCGCCATAAAGTTGCGCGAAGCCTTAAAAAACCGTTACGGAAAATCGCGCCGAAGCCCGCTCGTGCTAAAGAACGTTCCGCCTGCCTTCACTCTGACCTGGTCCACGATCTAAGTATTCTCCTTGATATGGGCAAAACCGCCTCGTTATTTGCGGCAAAGCGTCTGACAAAACTTTACAAATAACGGTCACCTGGTGTGTTATAACTAAGTAAAATCTAAACCTTTTAGACCATTTCATCATTAGGAGAATTAACTCAATGCTTCGACGCAGGATGATCGGCATTTTGCTGATCCACGCTTTTTTGCTTCCGAGTGCTTCGTTGGCCCAGTCCAAGATCTACGAAGCCCCGAAAGAGGTTTTTGACAAGATCAAGGACGAGGGTATGAATCGTTCGCAGGTCATGAAGACAATGAACTACATGACCGATGTCAACGGCCCGCGTTTGACCGGCTCGCCCGGCATGAAACGGGCCAACGAATGGACCCGCGACACGCTGGCAAGTTGGGGACTTCAAAACGCCCAACTCGAATCGTGGGGCCCGTTCGGACGCGGATGGACGCTGAAGCGATACACAGCGATGGTTGACGGACTTGCGTCGTTTCCATTCCTGTCCTATCCGAAAGCCTGGTCGCCGGGCACCGACACGCTGAAGAGCGGTAACGGGCCTTACACCGCTGAAGTAGTCCACTTTAACGCGTCAAAAGCCGAAGATCTTGAAAAGTACAAAGGTAAACTGAAGGGTAAGATCGTTCTCATCGGCCCGATTCGTGAAGTTAAAGCTTGGATGGAAGCACCCGGCAAGCGCTTTACCGACAAGGAACTGTTAGAGATGGCGAACGCTCCGCATCCCTCCGCTCCGCGTCCGCAGAATGCACCTGCGCCGCCCGCGCCAAACTTCCCTCAGGGAGGAGCGAACTTCAACACCCAACGATCGCGATTCCTGGTTGAAGAAGGTGCCGCGGTTTGGATCGACACCGCTTTCAAGGGTGATGGTGGAACTATTTTCGTGCAGGGAGCTCAGGCAGTGCCTCCAGCAACGCCGACGCCCGGCCAGCCGCCGATGAACGTTCGAACAAAAGGGGCGAATGTTCCGATCCAGATCAGCGCCGCAGTCGAGCACTATAACCGAGTTATACGCATGCTCGAAGCCGGTCAAAAAGTTACGATGACTGTCGATCTGGCAGTGGAATTCCAGGACGAAGATCTGAATTCGTACAACACGATCGCGGAGATCCCGGGCACCGATAAGGCCGACGAGGTCGTAATGCTCGGCGGACACCTCGATTCGTGGCACGGCGGAACCGGAGCAACCGACAATGCCGCAGGCTGCGCAGTAATGATGGAGGCGGTCCGTCTTATTCAGGCCTCAGGGCTGAAGCCGCGACGTACGATCCGTATCGCTCTATGGTCGGGCGAGGAGCAAGGCCTCTTGGGCTCGCGTGCCTACGTTCGAAAACATTTCGGATATCGCGGTGACGGAACTACGCCTCAGTTCGGTGGCGGAGGCGGTGGAGGCCAGGCTCAGCAGCCGCTAACGAAGCTTCCGGCTTACGATAAGTTCTCTGCCTATTACAACATCGACAACGGTACCGGTAAGATCCGCGGCGTCTACCTTCAGGGAAATGACGCTGTGCAGCCAATCTTCCGTCAATGGCTTGCGGCCTTCCGCGATCCGAAATGGTGGAAACCGGATTTCGATGCGAGCAAGGATACCGACATGAGCGCCTACACGCTGACTGCCTCCAACACAGGCGGCACCGATCATCTTGCTTTTGATGGTATCGGACTGCCCGGCTTCCAGTTCATTCAGGACCCGGTTGAATACTCCACTCGTACGCATCACTCGAACATGGATAGCTTCGACCGGATTCAGGCCGACGATATGAAACAGATGTCCATCGTGCTTGCGATGTTTGTTTATCAGTCTGCGATGATGGATGAGAAAATACCGCGAAAACCGATGCCGTAAACTGGAATCCTAAAGAAGAGCAATCGCCCGGACGTCACGCAGGCTTCTGGGCGATTCTTTTTTGTTTGCATCACCTAATATAGGTTAATATTTTATGCCCGACCTTTCTGCAAAGTAGGAGATTCGTATATGTTCATGCCCCAATTTATGCCCGGTGCCATCGACGCCGGCGACTGCTTCAGCAATGCATGGAACATGCTAAAGAACAACTATGGCATGTATCTCGGTATTGCGATCGTCGCGATCCTGCTGACCGGTTGTATTCCGTGTCTAAACATCTTCATCATGGGGCCGATCATGGGCGGCGTTTACTACGTCGTTCTCCGCGACATGAGGGGCGAAACCGTGGACTTCGGGATGATGTTCAAGGGCTTCGAGAAGTTCGTGCCGCTTATGGTCATTGGGCTTATCCAGGCGATACCGGGTGTCATCGCACAGATCCTGCGGTTCACCATCGACCTCGGCCAGCTAGGGCTAAGCGGCGGGCGTGGAAGCGGTGATTTTCAGTTCTTCCAAGCCGCGGAACGCGATACCGCTTTAGCAAGCGGGCTAGTAATAATCGCGGCGATCGTCGGGATCCTCTTCTTTTTTATCGCGATAGCGTGGTGGGCGTTGACATTTTTTGCGGTGCCGCTAGCCATGGAATATGATCTCGGAGCTATCGACGCCCTCAAACTCAGTGCCCGGGCCGCAACGAGTAACCTGGGCGGGCTCATACTGATGCTGCTCTTCGCTGCCCTTCTGATGCTGGTCGGAATGCTACTGTTATGCATCGGAATGTTCCTCATCTCGATACCGGTCATGTATCTCGCAAATGCGTTTGCGTACCGTCAGGTTTTCCCGCTTGTTGAACAGAACAACTTCAACATGGGCCCGCCGCCGCCGGGGGCTTACGGCACTGGCTTCGGCAGCGGGATGTGAGACGTTAGATCGAGCTCCATGAACAGGGTTTCCACATTGGGATTGTCGTAATAGGGCTCGATCTCGCGAAATCCACGGGCTTCGTAGAGGCCGACCGCCTTTCCCATTTTTGGCGGAAAGGTGTCGAGGCGTAAACGCTCGTAACCGATCTCTTTTGCGGCAGTGATGACGGAGTCGATCAGCCGTGAGCCCAAACCAATACCCTGAAATTCCGGGCGAACGAAGAGCCGCTTCATTTCACAAGTGCGTTCATCGAGCGGCCGAAGTGCGACGCTACCGGCGAGTTCGTCATCCACAAACGCCAATATCAGGCGGCCCGCGGGCGGGGAATACTTACCGGGAAGGCCTGCGAGTTCTGCCTCGAAACCTTGAAAACACAGATCCAGCCCTAACCATGCCTCGTACTCGCGGAAGATAACACGCGTGAGTTCGACGTTTTCAGGAGTTTCCGATGTTACTATCTCGAAACGTATTTCGCTCATTGGATTGAAATTTTATCATGCGACCGTTATCGTTTTAATTTGTCAAAAAGATATGTTATGAACCGTCGCAGCTTCATTCGCAATCTCGGATATTTTTCGGGCGGCCTCGCTCTCGCGTGTTCGTCGCTCAGTAATCGTGCCGCCACGCTGACCGCCGATGCGGCCGGAAAGGCTTACGGATATGGCGAGCTTTTTCCGACGGCCGCGAAGAACACGGGAGAAACCGTGCTCGCTCTTCCGAAAGGATTTGAATACAACATCATCGGCAAGATCAGGACGACCATGTCCGATGGACGGCCGACACCTGGAGCCCACGACGGAATGTGGACATTCAAGGTCGGAAAGCAGCTGCGGATCGTACGCAATCACGAGGTCAGCAACAGCCAGCTTCCCCGCGAAGGCGCCGGGATCGGCGGCTCGAATCACTACGACGAAATGGCCGGCGGCGGCACGACCACGCTGATCATCGATCCGAAGACAAACTCGGTGGTCAAGGATTTCGTCAGCCTCTCGGGCACTATGATCAACTGTGCCGGGGGGCCGACGCCGTGGGGAAGCTGGGTCACCTGCGAAGAGACCACCTTGGGCCCGACCGTGCGAACCAATTCGCGGGGCGTCAAAACCGGTGGATTCCCCAAGCCGCACGGTTACTGCTTCGAAGTCTCAGCGAAGGCCGAAAGCCCCGTAACGCCGGTTCCTCTCAAGGCGATGGGCCGCTTTACTCACGAGGCGATCGCTGTCGGCAAGAAGGGCATCGTTTATCTCACCGAAGACTACAACCCAAGCGGCTTCTATCGCTTTATCCCTAAAAAGGACAAACGCCTCGCCGAGGGCGGCACGCTGCAGATGCTGAGCATCGCCGGCAAGCCCGAATACGACACTCGAAGCGGACAGACGAACGGCGTGCGGCTTCCCGCTCAGTGGGTGACCATCGACAATCCCGACCCGCAGGACGCAGACGTAGACCCGCTGGCGGTCTTCAAACAGGGCCGTGCGAGAGGCGGAGCATTATTCAACCGTCTCGAAGGCTGCTGTACGGACAAGAACGGCAGCATATACTTCACGTCGACCTCCGGCGGCGATCAGAAAGCAGGCCAGATATGGCGCTACGATCGAAAGGATCGCGACACGGGCTTTCTTACTCTCGTCTACGAGTCGCCGAGTAGAGATCTGCTCTACATGCCCGATAACATCTGCATCCGGCCAAAATCGAACCTGCTTTTTGTCTGTGAGGACGGCGATTATCCGGGCATGGAATCGAAGAACTTCGTCCGTATCCTGTCGCCCGATGGCAAGATGGCTGATCTCGCGAGAAACATCAGCAAGGAAAGTCCCCGCAGCGAATTTGCCGGCTCGACATTCTCGCCCGATGGCCGGACGCTTTTCGTCAATCTGCAGTCGGCGGGCATTACGCTTGCGATCTGGGGAGATTGGAAGAAATTCCGTACTTAGTTAAACTGTAGAACAGATGGAACTTGCAGTTGAAAAGTATAAGGTCGCGAACGAGCCGTATTACCTGCCAATCGGCAACGAAATAGAGCTGTTCGAAGCGGCCTACGGCGCGAAGCTTCCAGCGATGCTCAAGGGCCCGACGGGCTGCGGCAAAACACGTTTTGTCGAGCACATGGCCTGGCGTCTCGGCCGTCCTCTTATCACCGTCGCCTGTCACGAGGACTTATCGTCGACCGATCTTGTCGGACGTTTCCTGCTCGAGGGCGAGGAGACCGTGTGGCACGACGGCCCTTTGACGGCGGCCGTCAGGGCCGGTGCGATCTGCTACCTCGACGAAGTGGTCGAAGCGCGCAAGGACACCGTTGTCATCATCCATCCGCTGACCGACGATCGCCGCCGGCTTCCGATCGAAAAACGCGGGACCGTGATCGAAGCACCACCCGAGTTCATGCTGGTCGTCAGCTACAACCCCGGCTATCAATCAATTATCAAAGATCTAAAGCAATCGACCCGTCAGCGATTCGTGGCGATGGAGTTCGATTATCCTGACGCCGACGCGGAAACTCAGATCGTCGCTAAGGAAGGCGGCATTGATGAATCCACCGCCGCTGACCTGGTCAAGATCGGCCAGAAGGTGCGAAATCTACGCGGCCATGGCCTTGAAGAGGGCGTCTCGACCCGCTTGCTGATCTACGCGGCCCAGATGATCGCGAAAGGCATCACCCCCGTCAACGCCGCCGAGGTCGCGATCTGCTCGCCGATCACCGATGACCGCGAGCTGCAGCGAAGCATACGCGAGATAGTGACGACGATCATTTAATTGCCGTCGACGCGTGTAAATCTGATCCAGTCGATATCTGCCGAGCCGGCGTCGTTAAATCGTCCCTGACGCGTAAAGACGAATCCTAACTTCGCACCGATCCATCGTCCCGGCCTCGCCGTAAAGCTTTCTCCGACGGGCGTAAACGCCGCCCCGTCAACGCTGTAAGCAAAACGGCAGATCGCTCCTTTTCGCACATCGAGGCGTAAATAAAGGTCCCGAGCCGTCAAGGCCATCGGCGGCGAAGCTGTCTCCTGGCTACCCTTTTCCGCATCCTTCGCGGTGGCCTGATTGAGGAACAGCTTTCCGTCGCGGTTTGTGACTGCGATCATCGAATAGTCGAGGCCCATGACGACGAAACCGAAACGCTCGCCCTCGAATCTCGGATCGATCCGCAGCTTGACCGTCGCGGAGAACTCTTCCGCCGGGAACTTCTGCAGCAGCAGATTCGGCAGATCCCACAGATTCTTGTATCCGTCCGGCGTTTGAACGGAGTACATTCTGAGCACACCGCGTTCGGGGAACGGGAACGCCCAGGTCGCTATCGGATTGGCGTGCCACTGCCATTGAAGGCCAAGGGTGTTGCCGGTGAATTCGTCATCGTCAGGCGGCGTTTGGGTCGGGTACGAGCGGCCGACATTGGGTTTCTTATGCCGCATGACAGGTTCGCCCGTGCCGTCGCCGTCCGCATCGTCGCCTATCACCGGAAAGCCGTTCTTCCAAACAGCGGGCTGCAGGTGAACGATCCTCCCGTATGCTTCCTTGTCCTGAAAATGCAGAAACCACCATTCGCCGCTCGCTGTATCGACCAAGGCCCCTTGGTGCGGCCCGTTGATCGCGGTTTTGCCTTGGGCGAGGACGACCTTTCGTTCGTATGGGCCGTAGATATTTTTTGACCGCAGCACGAGCTGCCAGCCGGTCGCGACGCCGCCCGCCGGGGCGAGGATGTAGTAATAGCCGTCCTTCTTTAGAAATTTCGGCCCTTCGACCGTCGGGTCGGCATTATGGCCGTCGAATACCATCGTTCCGCCGTCGAGCAGCCTGGTGCCGTCCGGGCTCATTCGTTTGACCACCAGCAGGCTCTTTATCCCGGCTCGGCTTCCCGCGAATGCATGGACGAGGTAAGCCTTCCCGTCATCATCCCAAAGCGGGCAAGGGTCGATCCAGCCCTTGCCTTCGGCGATAAGGAGCGGCTTCGACCACTCGCCGGCAGGGTCCTTGGTTTTTGTCATGTAAATGCCGAAATCGGGATCGGGAAAAAATATGTAGAATTCGCCCGCGTTATATCTGATGGCCGGAGCCCAAACGCCGCCGCCGTGCTGTGGTTTACGGAAAACGTCCTTCGGCTCCTGCTCGCGAAAGACGTGATTGATCAGCCGCCAGTTTACGAGGTCTTTCGAATGCAGTATCGGCAAGCCCGGGACCGCGTTGAAGCTCGACGCCGTCATGTAGTAATCCTCGCCCACGCGAACCGCGTCCGGATCGGAGTAATCGGCGTGAATGATGGGATTTTTGTATGTACCGTCTCCATTATCCGCGACCCATACCTTGGACGTTTGACCATAGACGGCACACGCGACGGCTGTCGTAACCACCGATATCAGAAATGACCTCGAGAAAATATTCATGTGTTGAAGTTCTTGAAACCTAGTCGCCTGCCCCTTCAGCCTGCTCTTCTTCCAGCCGCTGAGCCTTCTGAGTTTCGGTCAGGTGATAGTACATCGCCCGGCTCGCTCCTTCGGGGTCACGTTCGCGAAGAGCTCGGTAGATGTTATGGTGCTGCTCGGCCGATTCTTTGAGGTCCCGGGCACGCTTGACTGTTTTCAAGCGAGCGTCGAAGAGGATAGTCGCCACCATATTCATCAAAGACGTTAGAATGCGGTTGTTAGACGCAGCCGCTATCGTCTGATGAAATTTCATGTCGTGGATCAGGTACTGCGAAGGATTGTCGAGCGAGGCGTACATGCCCGTGATCTGCTCCGCCATCAGCGTCATCTGTTCTGAGGTCGCTCGCTCGGCGGCCATTGCGGCAATGCTCATTTCGAGCGAGAGCCTTGCCTCGAACATTTCATCGGTCGTAAACCCGTGAAGAGCTGAGAGCATTTTCAAAGCGCTGCCATCGAGCGTGGGCGATTCGGAGCGTTCGGAGACAAATGTTCCGGCACCCTGACGAGATTGCAAGATACCAACGGTAGCGAGCGAGCGAATACCCGCACGCAAGGTCGGACGGCTGACGCCGAGCAGTTTTGCTAAGTCTCGTTCGGGCGGCAATCGGTCGCCGGGTGAGAGTTCACCGCTGTGGATCATGTCGCGAAGACGCACCACGACCTCTTCGGCGGTCGTTCCGTTTTTTTCCGAATTGAGATTCTCAAAAACTGCTGCAGGTTTACGTGGCATTTTAGTGGCTGCCCCTGCTTTTAATGTATCGTACATGGCTTTTATTGTCGAAGAACCTCTGTACAGCCCAAGCCCTGCTCAACGGGTCATTTCTGCTGCGTCGCAAAGATCTTGATCAGGATCATCGTAAACTTCTTGTCCGTGACGGCCCGCTGATGCGGGGTTCCGCGGGGCACGAAAACGAGATCGCCTTTCTTGATCGTCACTTTCTGGCCGCCGCTCGCGGCCTTCGAACGCCACTCGCCGGGCGAGATCTGGTTCGGCTCGACCAGCGATCCGCCGAGCATAAGCGTCGCCGTGCCATTGGTGACGTAGTAAATATCGTCCGAGCCGTCATGGACCTCATGCAGGTCGTCAACGCGATTCTCGTCATGAAAAATGGCGATGCGTGCCTGATGCCCGGCCGCGGCGAGAATGTCCTGATTCGTATTGCCGGGCTTTGCGAGCAGGGCCTTTGTGATGTCGCCCACGTCCTTCGCCGATTTGACGATGAAAGGGCTCGCCGCTGTCGACGGTGCCGATTGGCCAAATGTCACGCCCACGCTGAACGCAGTTGCTAAAAACAAGAATGTGATCGTCTTAAACATAAATTTTCACAAACGCCGCCAGCCGCGGCCTCAATAGTTTCACTGATCTCAACAAACCTTTATAACTTGCATTTGTCTTACACGAGATCTGTCTCTCATCTGCCCGTAACCGGATGATGAACAAGGACTTATCGTGACCAACGGGGCATTTTTCCGCTGTCCCCTTATTCCGCCCTGTCCCACCCCTGTTTGCTATTTCCTCGCCGCGTTCAGCAGCCAGCGGCTCAGGTCCTTTGCCGCCTGGAAGTTTTGATACTCGGCGGTAAGCCTGCGACCGTCGGTGTATTCGTTGTAAAGCCACGGATCGCCGAGGACGAAAACCGTTCCCTTGCCGTGCTTTGCGACTGCCATGATGTTGTCGCCGTTCGCGGTCAGGACGGCTTTCGCGTTCTTCGAAAGCGTTAGCGACGAGACCTCCTTTAGGAAGATGGCCTTCGTATTTGGAAACACCTGATTTCCCGCGTTTATCATCGCCTTGCCCATCGGGTAGTTGTTGTTGATGACCGGAAACTTCTGATTCTTATCGAACTGGATGCCAAACTCGCGGCCAAGGTCGTTGAAACGATCGAGTTCTGCATTGACCGCGTCGTTACCAAACATAACGAGCACGCCGCCCTTCTTGACCCAGTCAGCGATGGCTTTAATGTCATTCGGGCCGATGAAATTCGGGTTCGCGGTCTCACGCGGGGTGTCGGGGTCGACGATGATGTAAACATCTGCACCGGCCAGATTTGCCGCCGTCGGAGCAGCCGATAGGTGGCCGATCTTGGCTCCGAGCGAGCGAAAAATGTCGCCCCAGATCGAGTAGCCCGAATCGAGTTTCTCGTCGAATTTGTAGTGCCAAACCTCGTCCTTGCCGAGCTTTCCCTTGCGGATCTCGCGGTTGAAATGATCGTCGAGAAGCACGGTCTTGCCGCGTCCGGGCCAGCCGGCCTTGTATGCTTCGATCGCGACCGCCGCACGGATCGCCGGCCCGAGGCCCTTGGCGTCGTTCGTCCGCAGCTTTTCGCTCATGTAGTATTCGTAACTGCCGTCGCGATACGGATTACCGCCGAGGCCCGAAACTGAAACTGTTCCTTCCCACGTCGTCTCGCCCTTATCATTCGTCTTGATAAATTCACGCTGAATGCCGGCCCAGCCGGTCGTCGCGATCTTCATGTGCTTTTCGGGAAGATAGCCCTCGCGAACGCCGCGAGCTATCGCGTAAACGAACATCGCCGAGCATGAAGATTCAAGGTAATTTTTCTCTCGGCCCGGAAAATCGAGAATGTCCCACCAAACGCCGCTCTTCTTGTCCTGCACCTTCTCGACTGCGACTACGAGTCGGTTAAGGATGGCGATCAGCTCGCCGCGACGCGGATGATCTTTCGGGAAATGCTCGAGCGTATCGACGATGCCCATCGCATACCAGCCCATCGCCCGGCCCCAGAAATGCGGCGACTTACCCGTAGTTTTGTCGGCCCAACGCTGTTGCTTTGATTCATCCCAGCCGTGATAGAGCAAACCCGTTTTCGCATCCCGCGAATGCTTTTCCATCCAAACGAACTGGTTTGCGATGTCGTTCCAGTTGTCCTCTCCAAAGACAGCGGAGTACTCGGCATAGAACGGCTGCCCCATGTAGAGCCCGTCGAGCCACATCTGGTAGGGATAGATCTTCTTGTGCCAGAAACCGCCTTCGTTGGTCCGCGGGTGGTCCTTTAGCTGCGAGCGGATCTTCTCGACCATCTTGTGATAACGAAGATCGCCGGTTGCCCGCCAGAGGGTCATTATCGACGTCCCCGGCGTTACGTGATCGATATTGAACTCATCGCGGTCATACGCCTTGGCTTCGCCCTTATCGTCGATCCAGTGATCCATACCTTTCTTGATATGGTCGAAATATTTTGCGTCGCCGGTCGCGTACCACATGGCCTCAATGCCCTTGTGGACGACGCCCTGCTCGTAGGTCCAACTTCGCGGAATGCCGGGCAGATTGCGGTCGTCGAGCCACAGGCGTTTCATCGCGATCTCGGCTAGACGTTCCGAATCGGATTGCGACTGAGCGACTAGACCGAGGGTCGAGGAAAGGATCAACAAAAATAGCAAAAGCTTCTTCATATTCTTTATTTTTTCAGTGGTACGGCGACATTCCAACTCGCACCCTGGCCATTCAGAGTGCCGCTGACGGCAAAAAAGACGGTCGTCGGTTTACCGTTTTCGATCAGGACGTGCGGGCGTTCGGTCTTACCGAATCGCTGGGTCGTGCCGTCAGCCATTCTCACGTTCCTCGAAACCGCGATCGCATTCGGCGGTGTCGTCCATTGCAAACCGTTATCAGAGATCGCGTAGAAGATCTCCTTGTCGGGCGAATACTTCCGCTCGTGATCTAGCATTAAAGCCTTGAACTTGCCGTTCTCGACCCAGATGAAAGGGTCCTCGGCTCCGATCCCCATGTTCAACGGCTCATTCGAGACGCGTTTGTACGGCTTATCAAATCGCTCGGCTATCGCCAGCCCGATCGCGTGAACGGTCAAACGCGTGACGCCCTTGTAGTAAAGCATGACGCGTCCGTCCTTCATCACGACCGGTGCGGCGTTGCTGGTCAAATACTGGTCCCAGGCACCGGGGACGACGTCGAGTATAGGCTTATCGAGCCGCTTCCACGGACCGTAGGGCGATTTCGAAGTCGCGAGCCCGATGCGTTCCTGGCGATGGGCCTCCAGCTTCTTCGGGTGAGTCTCCGAAATGCGAAAGTCCATTCCCGGACGCGGGCCGGTGTAGGTCGTGCCCGTGTAATACAGCAAATACGTACCTTTGTACTTTCGTATCGCCGGGTTATGAGTCATCTGGCCGTCCCAGAACTGCTCGCCCCGCGGCGGCAATGCGACATCGTTGAACTTATACGGGCCTTCGGATTTGTCGGAAATTGCGTGGACGATCTCGGAATTTGTCAGCCAATACGGGCCGAATCCGGGCGGCTTCGGCCAGCGTGAGGCGAACATATGATACTTGCCATCATCGCCCGTGATCACCGACCCGCACCAGACCCAATATCCATCCATCCGAAACCCGCTATCGAGCGGGGCCGGAAGCAGTTTGTCATGAAATTCATTCGTCTGCGCCGGAAACGTCACCGCAAAGACGACGATCACAAGTACAAGTTTGCAGATGTTCAGCGGTCGGCTCATTGATCAATAAAATGCCTTGTCAGTTCGGCGAGCTTCGATTCCCTGATGCCCTCGATCGCAAGTCGAGCGAAAACATCTGCTCCGTAGGGCGACAGGTGCGTATTATCCTCGACGCCTTTGGGATAGTTGGCATTCTCGCCGGGTTTCAGGTGAAGAAACAGCTTTTTCGATCCTTCTTCGCCCTCTCGTGCGAGGACAGCCTCTGTTTTGCGGCCCAGGTCGATGACGGCCACGTTGTGATCCTTTGCGACGGCCTTTACCAGGTCGAGATATTCGCCGTGCGTTTGAACGACCTTCCCGGCTTCGAATCTTCGCCGGGCGATCGATGTCATCAGGACCGGAGTTGCTCCTTTGGCCCTGACGTCGTTCACAAATCCCAAAAGGTTCGCCTTGTATGCTTCAGGGGCCCCGTAAACGCCGGGCTTATCCTTCTTCTGGTCGTTATGGCCGAACTGGATAAATACAAGATCGCCTTTTTTAACCGAGTCGATCAAGGCCTTCCAGCGCCCTTCAGCGATGAACGAAGTTGTGCTCCGGCCGTTCATTGCCCGGTTATCGACTTTCACGGATCCGGGCTTAAATTTCTTTTCAAGCATCTCGCCCCAGCCGGTTTCCGGACGTTTGTCCGCCGCCTTTGGAGCCATCGTCGAATCGCCCGCGAGAAAGATCGTGATCGCGCGTTTTTGAGCCAAGATCATCGAGGCGCTGGAAAGCAGAATAAGTGTGACTAATACAAACTTCATGCGACCGGCCGCTTTGCCATCGGCTTGATATCGGTTAACTCCTCGATACGAACGGTTCGTTTCTCGTCGATGCTCTTTCTGGCGGCGATACCGATCAGGATCGACATTGCTCCGTCGCGAGTTCCTGCGGAGTGGCGATATGGTTCGGTCGCAGGCTCGTTCTGGAACATCTTGCGATGCATCCGCAAGTCGCCGCCGCCGTGGCCGCCGCGATATCGGGGAACCCGGATCGTCTCGGGGTTCGGCACAAAGTTTTTATGCAGGATTATCTCTTCAAACCCGTCGGCGGCTTCGTTTCCCTGCTCCATTTCCAAAGCATGACGGGCTGCCTGATCGATCTTGTCCATCGAGCCGCGTTGGTACGGAATGCCCTGCCACGTATCGAGTTTGCCGTCGAAACCATTGAACGTCAGGCGGTGCCCTTCGTACGGCGAATAGGTCGTGAGCGAATAGTTCAAAACAACGCCGTTCGCGTACAGGATCTGGGCCGACATCTTGTCGTAGATATCGATCTCGCTGCGGAAAACACAGCCGTCGCGAATGTAGCCGTCATGCTTTTCGTTATCCGCGTACAGCTTCATCAGGGTGCTGTCTTTGGTCATGTCCCAGAAATACTTGCACGACGATTTGTGGTCACACGAACGGCAGCTCGCACCGCGAACGGCGCCATTTCGCCCGTAATGCTCGAGCCCGCCGTACGCCGTTACCTGGACCGGATCGGAATCGAGCCACCAATTCATCAGGTCGAAATGATGCGTCGCCTTGTGGACCCACAGCGAGCCCCCCTTCGCCTTTATGCCGTGCCAGCGGCGAAAGTAGCTCGCTCCGTGATAAACGTTCAGATACCAGTTAAGATCGACCGAGGTAACTTTACCGATCCTGTTATTGACCAGAAGCTCCTTGATCCGCGTGAAATACGGGCTGAACCGGTAATTGAATGCAACGTGGACCTTGCGGCCGGTCTTCTTTTCGGCGGCTAGGATCGAGCGGCATTTGACCTCGTCGGTGGTCATCGGTTTTTCGGTGATGACGTCGGCCCCGAGTTCGAGCGTGCGGACGATTAGCTTATCGTGCTCGCTGTCAGTTGTGGTGACGATGACGATGTCCGGCTTGGTCTCGCGCATCATCTTCTCGAAATCGGTGAAGGTCGGGCAGGTCGCTTTCATGATCTGCTTCGCGGCTTCGACCCGTCCCGGATTGATATCGCAAAGGCCGACATACTCCGCGTGATCGCCAAACTTTTCGATCAGTGCCGCACCCCAGAACTGAGTTCCGCGAATGCCCGTCCCGACCATAGCCAGACGTTTCTTGGCAATGCGGCCGCTCGCGTTAGCGTAAGAGCTCAGGATCGCGCCCATCATCGCCGCGGCGGTTGTCTCAACAAATTCACGTCTGTTCATACAAGTTCCGTTACCGTTTTTCCGGCGATCTTAAAGTTCTCGATCTTCAAGCCCTTGACGTTTTTAACGATGCTCGGATTTTTCACCGTGCCAAAGGTACAGTTCTTCAACACAACATCGTAGATCGGAGCATTGTCGAGTCCCTGAAGATCGACGGCACGATTTCCGGTCGTGCAGGTAAGGCCATCGACCTGTACGTTCCGCACGAGCGGGATATGATCGCCCTTTGCTCCTTCTTCATAATTGAAATCGATCTCGATCACTGCCCGCGAAACCTGGCCGATGGTGTTGTTCTTATAGAAGAAATTCTCGAGCTTGCCGCCCCGCGAAGCGTTGTTTTTGAAGCGGATCGCCGTCCACAGATCGGGACTGTCGAGCTTATTATCATGTGCAAAAACGTTCCGCACGCCGCCGGATATCTCGCTTCCGACGGTTATGCCGCCGTGGCCGTCCTTGAACATGCAGTTTCGAATGATGATGTTCTCGCTCGGTGTGTTGAGACGCCGCCCGTCGTTATTCCGTCCCGACTTGATCGCGATGCAATCGTCGCCCGTGTCGAAATGGCAGTTTTCGATAAGGACGTCCTTGCAGGATTCCGGGTTGCACCCGTCATTGTTCGGGCCGTGTGTCTCGACGTAAATATTGCGAACAGTCACGTTCTCGCACATCACCGGATGAACTTCCCACATCGGCGAATCGACGATCTTGACGCCTTCGACAAGCACATTTTTGCATTTGTAAGGCTGAATAAATTGTGGCCGTAGCCAGTGGCCATCGCCGAAAATGCGTTCGGCAACCGGAGCGTTCCGGTCCATGAACTCATAAAGCCGCGACCGAGCCGCCCGCTGACTCATAACCTCGGGATTGCCGCCGTAGCGAGGGTTTCCGTGCCACTTCCAGAAGAATGCCTTGCCCTGGCCGTCGAGCGTTCCTTCGCCAGTTATAGCGATATTTTTTTCCTCGTAAGCGTAGATCAGCGGCGAAAGGTGCATCAGCTCCATGCCTTCCCAGCGTGTGTGGACGACTGGAAGAAAGGCTTGGGCGTTGGTCGCAAACTTTAGCGTGGCTCCTTTCGAAACGTGTAGGTTTACGTTCGAAAGCAGCCGAATGGCACCCGTCAAAAAGACGCCCGCGGGCACGACGACACGTCCGCCGCCGGCTTTGCTGCAGGCTTCGATAGCTTTATTGATCGCCTCGCGGCAATTGAACTCACCGCCCGGTTTCGCGCCGTACTTCAGGATGCTGAAATCTTTCTTCGGAAATTTTGGAGGCTTGATGCGAGCGAGGATCTTGGGATACTCCGTCGTCCACGCATCTGCCTGGCCAAAAGCGACTTTCGGGGCAATGGCAAGTCCCGCCGCACCGATCGAGAAATTGATAATAAAATTCCTTCTGCTTTGCATCATCGATCCTATATCTAATTATGGAGTTAAACCGTATACATTTTCCGAAGAAAGTTAACAGGAAAATGTGAACAGTGAAAAGCTGTTATTTTGCCGCGCCTGCGATCCGCTGTTTCCACTTTGGATATTCCTTTTCGATCAGGTTCTCCGGGCTTGAAACGTACCATGCGTAACCGCCGGCACGCTCGGGATCGAGGTCCTTGATGTCGTATTTAATGACTGCGTCTCGCCCGACAAATATCGGTCGCATCGACTCCATGTGATAGAACCGGCCCCAGAGTGGTTTCGCCGCCGGGTCTTTCACCAGTGAGTATTTCCAGCCTTCGGGCGACGCCTTCCGGTCGAGTTTGAAGCCGACGATCTTGTTCTTCTGATACCAGGCGATAGCATTCTCGACCGCATCGATCACCTCTTTCGAATGCTGCTTCACGCCCATCAGGAAACGGACGATCGCGACCGATTCACCGCCCGAAAGCGAGGCGGGCTCGAATGCGCGGGCATTGGCGGGCTTCAAAGTATTCTCATCGTACTGCGCGGCCCAGATCGTCGGTTTTCCTTTGATCGGGACCTGAAGTTTTAACGTCAACGCGAGGCCCTTCGCCACCGCATTTTCAGCCCTCTTTCGGCGCTCATCGTCGACAAATTTATGATCAGAATGGCCTTCGGCGATGTCGCGAAGGAGTTCGAGAACACCGATCATCGCATCGTCATTGTAAGTAATGTGCGTGTAATATCCTTTCTTCAGCGGAAAGAACTGCGGAAATCCTCCGTTCTCGTACTGCATCGCGAGCAGGTAATCGACGCCTTTGAAATAGGCTTCCTTGTACTGAGGAAAGTTCCGCGGCGGCGAGGTTTTTAGCATGCTCGCCGTGATGAGCTTCGCCAAATATTCTACCTGCGTATAGGTCGCCTTGTTATCGATTGTTGTCTCTTTGATGTCATCCTTCGACGCAGCGAGTTTTGCCCGTTCGGTCGCAGTCAGCATCAAAGCCATATCAACATTCTTCTCAAAACCGCCGTTCGACTTTTGATATAGCAATAGTTGATCACCGATCCTCGCGGCTTCGTCGGTCTGATACCAAAGCGGTTTCTGCTTAAGAGCGTCGTTCCAAGTAACGAGCTTGAAATCCGGGGCCGTCTTTTCCTGCCAGGCGAAGTTGTTCGATTTATACGGGTCCCATCCGTCGCGACCGCTCAGGAAATATTCGACCGAAAAGACCTTGACATCCGCATCGCCAAGCTTCTTCGCCCAGGGAACCCGAGTCTCGAGCAAAGCACCTTTGCCGGTCGATCCGTATTCAGCAAAGTAAGCGGTCTTTTCACGCTGCGGTTCCCAATGGTGCCAGCCTTCGGGCCGGATATGGGCATCCATCTGCGTGTTCAAAAACACGGTACGGCCATAGTCGCGCCATGGCCGTCCGAGGTAAACGCCGTTCTTTGTGTCGCTGGTGGTCAAACGGCATTTGTGAAAAATAAAACCTGACGGCTCGTCCGCCGCGAAGCGCATCGGGGCGGTAATGTATCCGTCGCTCTTGGTGTGAATGTGGCTGTTCTCGAAAACCGCCGCTGCCTGGCCGAAAATATAATCGACGCTGCCTTCAATATAACTGTCAACGTAATACTGACGACCATTCTTCGCGTAGAGCGTGTCCTGCCAGCCTAGAAAGCGACACTTCTTAAAGATCGATCGGTCCGCTTCGACAAGGATCGCGACTGCCTGCCCGCCGGCTTCCGAAGGTTTGCCGAAGGAATTTTCGAAAGTTATGTTCTCCGCGTAAAAATCATGGCCGCCTATGTATGTAGCGTAAGCGGCCGAAGTCGATCCCGCGTCCTTGTTCGAGATCTTGAAGGTCAAAACCGTCTTTGCGGCATCGGTTCCGATAAATGAGACATACGGTTTCGAAGCCGGTACGCGGATCTGTTCGTTGTAAACACCCGGTTTGATGGTGATCACAAAACGCGTCTTATTGTTTTCCGGTACCCGCTGGACGGCTTCCATCACCGTGCGTACGTCTCCGGTGCCGTCAGCGGCGACGGTCAGGCCGCCGCTGAAAGCAGATCCGGATAACAAAAAAACGCTAAACAGTAACCCTATTAACCTTGTCATCGCTCGTTTCTAGAACGTAAACCTTGCACCAAGCTGAATATCACGCGGCAGATTTCGCTGCGTGTTCACAAAGCCGAAAGCAGCGTTCGTCGCGGCTAATTGGATGCCGGAGAAGTAAACCCAGTTGAGTGCATTTATTCCCTCAACGCGGACCTGCAGCCTCGCCTGTTCGCTGATACGGAAATTCTTGGTCAGCCCGAGATCGAACTTTTGGAATGACTGATTCCGGAAATTATCGAGAGTGTAAGGTATCAGGCGAAGAGCGTTCTGGCTTGAGACGGTGTAGTTGTTCGAGAAACCAGGAACGACACCATTGACGCGGAAACCCGAAATATCGAAAGCCGGGATGTCGACGCCGTATCGTTGTCCGTTCTCGTCACGCTGGCCGATCCTTGCGCGTAGCTGCGTAATGTCGCCCGCATAGTACAAATTCGGAAGCAGCAGCGGCTCGCCCGATTGTCGTTCGAAAACCGTGTTCAGCTGCCAGCCACCGAGAAATGCGTCGGCGACCGGATGCAGGTTCGACAGAAACGCTCGCTTACGGCCGAAAGGCAGTTCGAAGACCGACGATAGCGAGAATCGATGCGGCCGGCTGAAGGTCGAGATCATCTCGGTCAGGTCGGCATCCTGAGGGTTTAGCCTTCGCGTGCTCTCTTTTTCGTCACTGTAAGTGTAAGAAGCGTTGACTGAGATACCACGGCCAAAACGCTTCGATGCCTGCAGCTGGAGTGAGCCGTATTTGCTCGTGCCGTTGTACTCCGTGACGATCAGGTCCTGGAACTGCGGATATTGAGTCAACAGAAAACGCCGCTGGATCGTAGCCGCGTTGAGCGTGGCGTTTTGCGGAACGAGCCCGCGGAATGGATTTGCGACGGTTTGATTAAGGAACGTCGTTGTTGCGGTGATCGTCGAGGCGATCGTGGCGGAATCTACACCGTTGAAGTTATTCAGCACTTCACGGGGCAGATAGTTTAGCTGCCTTAGGACCGGCAGATCGCTACCGCGGGAAATGACAAGATTTGCCTCGATCGCGACCTGGTAGGGCAGTTCGTGCTGCACGCCGATAACAAAACGTTTGTAACTAGCATTCTTGCGATCGAACGTGTGAACGGTCGTCTCCGTCGGCCCTGTTGCGTTGGTCGTGCCGATCGTCGTGCCAAGAAATGTGTTCAGTCCGAGTGACGATCCAACGGCCGGATTGAGTCCGTTCGGGAATGGGTTATTAATGTCGGCGATAAAGGTCAGGCCGTTATTCGTCGTCGGTGTGAACGATGTTGAGGCTGTATAACCCGCCTGATTTATCGGCTGGATCTGGAACGGAGCCGAAAAGATACCGAAACCGGCTCGCAGCACCGTCTTATCCCGCAGTGCATACGAGATACCGATGCGCGGCTGGAAGTTGTTCTTGTCGGTCGCCTGGTTACGCTGGCTGGCATCGGCCGCAAAAGTTAATCCGCCGGCCAGATTCGCAAAAGTCGCACGCGGCACACTGGCCGGAACATTGGCGTCAAAATTCGCAAGCACCGCCGACCGAAGCGGGCTCGCCGCCGCGTTATCAAATCCCACGACCATTCTTCCCTCGGTCTCGCGTAGGCCGGTCTCGAGTTCGTATCGGAGGCCAAGATTCAGGCTAAGCTTTGGGGTCACGCGCCAATCGTCCTGGACAAAAAAGCCATGATAGTTCGTGTTTACATCGTATGGCGATGCCTTCTCTATCAAGCTAGCGGCATTCGCTGTCGGAATACCGAGAAGGAATGCGGCGATCTCGCGTCCGGTCTGGTTAATGATCGCGGAGCTCGTGTTCGAGGCCTGTGAAGTATAGGTGCCAGTAAAGAGAAAGCGGCCCGCGTTGTAACCGTTCGATAGCCGGGCTTCGTCGATCTTTCGGAAGTCATAGCCGTATTTCAGGGTGTGATTTCCCCAGATCTGGGTCAGCGTCGGCTGGACGGAGAGCATTTGATATTCGCGGTTCAACCCCTCATTGAAGTCGGCCCTTTCCGATCCCAGCGTGTCGTAGTTGGTGAAGTCGAAACGCGGAAACACAGGCGAAGATGTCAGGCCGGCGATACCCGCGAAACCTAGTGATGCGGCCGAAACTGCATTCGGAGCAACGCGTTCCTGCAGAAAGTTGTTATAGCTCGTACGAACGTCGAGCACGACATTGTTGGAAAGGATGGACGTGTAGTTGAGATTTCCGCCGATATTGCGTCGGATCTCAAACCCCTGCGTCACCGAACCCGGCGTGTCGAGCCAGTTATAGCGGTCCTCGTCGCTCTTGCTGTAGAAGAACTTCGCGAACATGCGGTTACTGCCGTTGAAGTTGTGATCTACGCGAGCGAGGTAAGAATCGTAAGGCTGGATATTCGTTTGATTCGAAAAATAGTTGTCGACGGTACCGTTTGCGAGGCCGGTCTGGTTCGGTTTTGGATAAAGATTGAGAAAACGTACAGCCGCGGCGTTGAGCCGGGCGGTTGGAATAATGTTATTCGCAAAAGGGGTGCGACAGACTGTTGTCCCGGTGCTGCCAGCTGCACAGGTAGTATTTCGCAGAGCTGCGGTCGCCGGGTCGTAGATGAGGACGGGCGTTGGCAAAGTGAGCAGTTCAGAAAAGTTTCCGGTTCGCATCAGCTCGGTCGGAACGGTGAAAACTTCAGGCTCGGGTCGTTTGTTGTACTGTTTCTCGTACGAGAACATGAAAAACGTTTTGTCCTTACCGTTATAAATATAAGGAATGCGCACCGGGCCGTTGACCTGGCCGCCGTATCGGTAATATTTACGGTCCGGCCGATCGACTCCGGCACGGTTAGAGAAAAAGTTATTTGAGGTAAGGGCTTTGCTGCGGTCGAAATAATATGCGGAACCGTGGAGCTTATTGGTACCCGTTTTTACAGCGACGTTCACTGTCGAACCGGCCGTGTAGCCGTTTTGCGCGTCGAACGCGTTCGTTTGGATCTTGAACTGAGACAGTGCATCGGCCGGCGGTGTGTACGCAACCGCGCCGTCGATGGCTGAGTTTGGCGAGCCATCAAGAGTGATCTGGTTGCCGCCGACACCGTTCGTGCGGAAGGCGGCAAGGTTACCGTTTGCAGTTGGGCCAGTAAAGTTTGGGTTCCCGGTGTAGGAAACTCCCGGGGCCTGTGTCGCAAGATTGTAGGCCGCGCCTTCGCTCAACGGGAGTTCGCTGATCTCACGGGCCGTGACGACGGTTCCCGTAGTGACGTTCCCGCGTTCGAGGATCTCGTCTTCGGCGATCACGTTCACCTCAGCGGTCGTTCCTATTTCGAGTTTCAGGTCCGCTGTAATGCGGTCGTCAACACGAACTTCGATATTCTCGCGGATCGAGGTCTTGAAGCCGTCAGCCCTAGCCGTGATCGAGTACATTCCCGGCTGCAGCAGCGGCACTACATAAGAGCCCTCGCCGTTCGCGGTGACGGTGGTCGTGATGTTCGTTCCGATATTGCGAACCGCGACGGTCGCATTCGGCACCGGGGCACCGTTCGGGTCGGCGATCGTTCCGGCGATCGTCCCGCGAAACTCCTGGCCAAACGAAACAGCCGCAAATAGAAGGACCGCGAACACGCTGAAGAGACTCTTGCAAATAACTTTCATTTACTTCTACCTCAAAATAATTACTCGTTTAATCTAACCTAATTGGTATGACCAATAATTATGCTTTACAAATTAGCGAAAGGCAAGGCTTGAGGGAATATTTTCTGGATAATGAAGTTTTTATGGACTAAAGTAATTGTTTTCAGGGATTTTGCCCATGAAACATGGCGTTCGATTTATTAACCAATTGTGCGATTTTATTTATATGGGTTTGACCAATTGAGATATGAGCTCAAAAATAAAGCCCGGAGTTATCCGGGCATACCAACCAAGATATCTTCTATGCTCTATTTCGTAGGCTGGTCGGAAACCGTGAAGAAATCACCCGTTCCGCTGTTTGTTCGCAGCATTCGCATCACGTCCTGGAAATCGAACGGACGAGCCCCGCGGCGGCCGAACACGGCGATCTGGTTGCCGCTTTCATCAGCAGCCCGGTCTCGGTCGAGTCCCTTTGAGATCGACAATGCCTCGCCCTTTGTCTTAAAAGTAGCGATCAGTCTGGGCTCCGGACGCGGGCTAAATCCAGCATAGTTCGGCATCGTCTCGGGGTCGGTCAACTGAAGCACCTTCATTCCGTTCTTACCGTCGGCGACGTAACCGTAGAGGCTCGCGTTGGTCATCGCAACCTTCATGTCATGCGCGTCGGTTATCGAACCGCCCGCAGTGAAGGTTTGATCGAGCTTCGGCTGTCGCGGCATCTCGACGTCGATTATCGCGATGCCCTCGGGGCCATTTGCGACATAGGCGTAGGTTCGAGCGACATAGATGCTGTGAGCGTGAGCCAGCGGCACTGTCGCACCTTCTACTCGGGTAACTTCACCCGTTGTCTGCAGTTCCTTGATATCGATCGTGTGCATTCCCGCTTTATCGACGACGAAAGCGTATAGGAACTGAACAGCAACGGCCTTTGGATTGTCGAACGGAATTTGCTTTACGACACGCGGCTGAAGCGGCGTGGAAAGGTCGATGATCACAAGCTCGCGGTCGGTCGTGATGTAAGCGAAATTGCCGGCCAGCGTAATATTGTTGGCATCATTCAGGACACCATTCGGGTTGAACGTCAGTGCACGTTTGAGGAAGTTATTCTCCGGGTCGCCGTCGAGAAAGGTCCCAGCACCGACGAGAATAAGCCCCTCGAATTTATCTACGACATATAGATAGCCGTAAAGCGGATGGATCGGTCCTTCTTCATTTACGGCGGGAGCAGGTTTTCCGGCGGCTTTGGCTTCGGCATTCAAGCGGAGTGCTTCGTCTGGAGGAACCTGCGTGTATGTTCCGTCCTCCTTCAAAACGGTTCGCCAGCGAGTGGGGTCGACAGCAAGCGTCGATGGCGCCGCAACGGCAGTCGCGTACTTCGACGGCACATAGAACTTCTGCCCAAGGGGCGATACAGGAGCCGTCACGATCCGTTCTGAAAAGCCTTTGTGATCGACCTGAGCAATATCGTAAACACGCAGCCCGCCCTTACCCGCGGCCACGTAAGCATACTCGCCGCGCACTTGCACCTGCAGAGCTTCCGGTCGGCCTTTATTCTCGTACACCTCGTCGAGTTCGCGGCCTTTTGCGACAAACTTCTCGAAATTGTTCTTGTACGCGAGCTTGTGCAAGTTACTGCCGTAAACCGCCTGCGGCTCGGTGTGTTCCGTCACAGCGACGGCATCGAGCGAGTGGGTCGCGGCTATGTAAATGTACCGCCCCATGAAGTTGACGAAGTTCGTGCCCTGAAGCAGAACTTGAGCTAGCCAAGCATTGTTGTTGCCGTCCTTCGATACGTGGCAGTCGGAACAGCCTTGAGTTTCCTTGCCGCGAACGGTGTGCGGCACATGTGTGCTAAACGACTGGCCCGAGAAACCTTCAGCAGAGAGCGTTTGCTGCTGGTGATAGATCCATTCGCGATTTTGATTGCGTGAGCTGACGAGCACGGCCGAACGCGATGCGACCGGTGCGACCATATGCCCTGTAACCGTTCCATCCTTGCCAAGCATGAAAATGTCGTCGCGAAGAACCTGGAAATTGTAAGAGGTGAAGTTGCGCGAATCACCGCCTTCGTTGTGGCGGTTCGGCATCTTTCGGTTGGCCTCCATCGAGAGATGACAGCCGAAACAGCTCGTCACCCACGACGTATGACACGCGTAGCACGTCATGCTGCTCTCGCGGTGAGCGAGCATTTCTTCGCTCGCCTTCGGATCGCCCCAAGTCTTGGCGTCACGCTGCATTGTCTTGGCGTAAGCAGATTTTTCGTTGTAATCGGGATTTCCGGTTGTGACGGTATCTACAGTCTGAGTGACCTTCCAGCATTTCCCGGCTTCGACTATCGAGTTTTGGACGATATCGCCAGCTTTGAGCGCAATCGGATTTCCCTTCTCATCGTTGCATTTCTTGACCCGGGCGGTTGCGGTCGTCAGAACCTGCAGGACAGAAAGTTTACGGCCGTCGGTGCCCCTGAACTGCAAAAGCGTCAGGTCGCGGCCTATCGTCGGTTTTTTCTGCTGTTCGCGCTGTCGAATTTGTCCGGCGGGCGGCGGCATTGCCGCTGGGCCGCTGGTGATCGCATTGGCTTTTGCCGTTTGAGAGCCGTGGCAGTCAACGCATCCGACCTCGACCGCTGCGCGCGGTTCATTGTAGAGAATTCCGGTCCCGTGGCTGTCCTGCCGGAAGTGGCAGTCGACACAGTGCATTCCCCGCTCAAGGTGAATGTCCTGCAAATGAACGGCTTTTTGAAACTTATTCGGATCGTCCGCCGGAACTATCTTGTCCTCGGCATCGAGAAGATTGCCTTTGCGGTCTTTCTTATAGACGTTCTTGTAAACCCATCCGTGCCCATGCGAATCGGCAAATTGCACATTCTTCAGCTGCTTATTGAAATCCTCAGTCCCGGTTTTCTGCAAAAAGACCGAATCCGACCAAAGCCCGCGCACCGATGCGCCTTCCGGATTCTTATCTAATTTCTTTATCTCTTCGCTCTGTGACGGATTTATCTGCTTATCCTGCGGATACATGAACTTGCCGTCCGTCTCGTTGTCCCACCACATCCGGCCGAGATAGGTTGCGACCATGTTTGTGCCGGGATGCATGTGACAGGTCATGCACTGCGAGGTCGGGATCTGCGAGGTGAACTGGTGCTTTATCGGATGGCCCGATTCACGACGCGGAATGCTCGTATCGGCAGATTGTGAAAATCCCTGATTGCCCGACTTTGCGTATTGGGCCGATGCGGCTGCGCTCGTATCGTTCGCGTAAACAACGTGGCACGCACTGCATCCAGCGGCGCGGTAATCGCCAGCGTGGTCGTTCGTGCCCATAAAATTGAGTGTTGGGTCGAGGAGACGCGTTTTTTGAAGCCCAAGATAGACCGGATCAGTACGATTATTTGTTCCTAAACCTCTCGGGCTCAGGCCTTTATCGGGTTTTCCCGGCTCTTCTTCCTTGTCCGGCAGGCCAACCTCGAGACGGCGTTTACCGCCCCGCTCAAATACTCGAAGAATATTGCCAGGCTGCGACAATTCCCATCGCGGAAGAGGCTCGAGCATTTCCAGAAATCCCTTTTTTGCCTGCTGTTCGCGGGTCGGTTTTGGAGTCTGAATAAGTGCCTGAGGAGCGCCGTTCTCACTGTAGCTTTCGCCGAAACGGGCGTCTTTTATATGATAGCCGCCGTTATTGTAAAGCGCGGCTCCCCAGAGCATCGCTCCGTGGGCCATCATTCCCTGCGAAACTTTTCGATTCTCGTCCGCGTGGCATTCGCCGCATGATTGCTGGATAACTCGAAAATCACCGGGATTCACAAATCGGACAAACTCTCGGCTTTCCTTGGCAAGGAGCGTGTTTGTGCGTTCTGGATTTCGGCTCGAGCAATCACCGCCCTCTTTGCAGCCCCATGCTTTCGGGAATTTCGGCTTGACGTGCGCATCTTTTGCCGTGATCGCTGATGGATTTCCGCCGTGGCACGCGGTGCACGAAAGGCCCTGCGCGTCCCGGCCCTCTCTAAGAGTCTCGAAGACCTCGCCCGTACCCGTGTACCGGTGCATCGGCTCGATGTTGTTGTGGCATTTAAGGCAGCCTTCCATCGGCGGGGCAGCCGGTTCCGGTGTCGTCGCGGCGACAGGGGCAGATGCCGCAGTGTTAGCCGCTGGGGGTGGTGTCTGCTGGGCGCTGACTGGCGTCTCGACTGATGGTCCGGCTTTCCAGAGGGCAATGCCAAGCATCACGGCAAAAGCCGCCATTATTACCAGCTTGATACGCACAACCGATTTGGAATTTGCAGTCATCGTCGATTCTTTTCGCCCCCGCGTTCCTAGAAAATTAGTTTCGCCTGTGCAAACACTGAATACTGCGGCTTGCTTGGATTGATAGGTTTGCCCTCGCAGAAATTCGGGATCGGGCAGTTGGCACCGAGGCCCGTAAAAATATCGCGAAAACCTTTGCCTGGAATGAAGTAGTTGCCGCCGAACGTAAACGTCATGTTGTTGATCAACAGCGGCCGGTAGATCACGCCGAGGCTGACATCGTAACCGATCTCACGGCGGACCGCGGGCTGGAACAATGCGTATTCGAGCGACTGCGTCTTGTGAAAACGCAGGTAATTCGCATTGAAGACCGCCTTAACCGTCTGCGTCACCTCAGCATCGACACCGGCGTTAAAAATAAGTATGCCGGGATTCACAAAATTCGCCTGTCCCTCGATCTTGCTCGAACGAAGGCTTGGGAAGAGGCTGTTCGGCTGATTCAGGCCGATGTCGGTTGAGACGAGCTTTATTCCTTGCCGGTTCCAGTACGAAAACTGCCCACCGGCGAAGTTAGGGTCATCAAGGATCGCGTCGAAACCAGTCGCTTTGTCATCTGTCGGGTCGTCATCGCCCGTTGCGAAAAATAGCGACCCTCGGAAACGAAGCCAGTTCTTGTCGATCGAGGCCTCAACCGCTCCCATGTGTGCCCGAATGTCAGTCGGCCTGCCCGCGATCGGGTTAAAACTGTCCTTGCCGAATGCAAAGTAATAGGAATTAGTTAGGTTGAGTATTCCGATGTGCCCGTCGCCGTTAACGCCAAAATAATAGGCTTTTACATCATGCTTGCGAGCACTTCCGACGACCGCAGGGCGGACAAGAAAACCATTCTGATCGTAATGAATATCGGCACGGTCGTGGTTAAATGCCCCGACTAGCTGAATGGTATAGCCTTTGGTCAAAAAATCCTGCCGGAAGAAGTTCGCTATGTAAACATCCTGCGGGCGAAGCGAACGCATCGAGTTCAGGCCGCTGTTCGTGTCCTTCTCGATCTGCCGGAAATAGGCGAGGTTGAACTGGATCTTGTTATTCGCTAAAGCGCCGAAACCTCGTATCCCGAGATTATTGTCAGAGAAAAGAAATCCGCGAAAGTCGGCGTTAAATGGCTGGATACCCGCCCGCACCGAAACCGAGTCGAAGTTATCATTAGTATCGAAAAGCTTCGCCTCCACAAATGCTTCTTCGAGCGAAACCTGTGTGTCGGTACGGTTGGTTCCGCGTCGAACGTCGATGTTTACAATGCCATTCTCTCGGGCATTCAGGTAATTCGGGATGCTGAATGTCGGCGAAAACTTGATCGCCCAGGTACGGGGACGGAAAACGGTCTGTCCTTTGAAAAACTCGAAAGACAATTGCAGCGTTTGATTGAACGAAAAACTCTCCGGGCGCCCAAGGAAGTTGTTGCTATCAGGGTTTGCCGAGCTAACACTTGTACTGGATGGTGTTCTTCTCAGTTCTACGCCGGTCGTACTTACGGCCGAAAGGATCACGAAATAGTCGTTACCGATCACCGGGATATCGCCTTTCAGAACATTCTGATCATACGGGTTGTACCAAGAACCTCGCTTGAACGGGATGTCGCGTCCGCGTGCTCCTCGGTCGCCATAACGGTCGTACTCAGGATAGGCAATGCGCCAGCGGTCGCGAACCTCGCGAGTTTCAGCGACCGGTTCAGGCGCTGTTGTCGGGCCGGGAGCCGGCTTTTCGGTACTGGGCTGCACGACGACAAAATCGATCTTTCTATCACCGCCGCCTATTATGACGTTCTCCAGCGTGGAACACTTACGTTTTGTTTCATCGCAAAGGAAATTTGAGAAAACTCCATAGTCGGCCGATTTCGCCCGATCGAATCGAGCCTCGTACGGCGCCGCTACTGCAATGCGATAAGCTCCACCTCGAAGGTTTGTCGAATACGATCCGTCCGAAGATGTGCGTTTGGAAGTTACATCGGAATTCGTCTGATTTGTGATGATGATCGTAACGCCCGCGACTGGTTTACCATCCGCGTCGGTTACCTTGCCGGTTAATTTTCCCGAGGAGTTTTGCGCAAGGGTAGCGAGCGATCCGAGTACTGAAATCGCGATCAAAATGGCCAGGTTGCGAAAACTCGACACCATAATTGACCAAAGAAAAGCTAAATTCTTACTACTTGCTGTTAAGGCTTATAGCACGGTTTGAAAACAATCTCAAACTTTTTTGCAAAAAACTTGACTCGTTAACCCGTTTGTATAATATTGTTAAGCCATCATGGACAATCTGGTATTGGGGAGAAAACTGAGATTTTTTACCTGCTTCGCCTTGATCTTGTTCGGCGCCTTCTCGGCTAGTTCCCAGAGTTTATCGCTCGCGGACGTACAAACCGTTATTGCTCAGGCCGTTTCGAAGGCAGTTGCACTCAATCAGCGGGTAACGGTTTCGGTCACTGATAAGGAAGGAAATCTTCTCGGCACTTTTCAGATGACCGGTGCAAATCCGAATACGCTGATCCGAAGCGTGGGGCGCGCGGGCCAGGGGCTGGAAAACGTAACGGTTCCCGCCGCATTAGCATCACATTCGAAGGCCGGCACCGCGGGTCTGCTATCGTCCGGCGGCAACGCTTTCACGACCAGGACGGCCTCTTTCATTATTCAGGAGCACTTTCCGCCGAAGGATGATAATCGTCCGGGTGGCCCGCTTTACGGTGTTCAGTTTTCGACGCTTGTTTGTTCTGACGTCGCGATAGCCGCCGTTCCTCTCGGACTTTCAGGAGATCCGGGCGGACTGCCGCTATATAAAAACGGCGTCGCGGTCGGCGGCGTCGGTGTCGAAGGCAACGGTACTTACACCGTCGACCGTGATGCGACCGACGACGATCAGTCATTCGAAGAAGCGATCGCAGTATATGCGACGCGAGGATTTGAGGCTCCGGCGCTTATTCGTGCTGACAATATTCTAGTTGAGGGAGTCCGATTTCCGTTCGCGAATACCGTAAATGCGGACTCGGTGAACGCGATAGCTTTTGGTTCACTGCCGGGTGCGGCTCTTGCTCCCGGTCTCAGAGCGGCTCCGGCATCGGACTTTACAGCCGCGACGCTTGGCGGGGTCAATGGCCAGCGAAGTAACCGGTTTCCGACCATTGCGGGCTCAAATCTTACCGCTGCCGAAGTTGATTCCATACTTGCAGCCGCGGTCCAAACCGCCAACCGGACCCGCGCAGGAATTCGGCAGCCTATTGGAACGAATGCGCGTGTAAATATAGCCGTAGTGGATACGAACGGCCGGGTGCTCGGCTTTTTTCGTCAGCTTGATGCACCAGTTTTTGGATTTGATGTTTCGGTTCAGAAGGCTCGCAGTTCAAACTTCTTTGCTAGATCGGATGCGGGCACAAAGTTGACGGCCGCCGGTTTGGGCTCGTATGTCAGCCGTGCCGCGGCCGAGGGCATTCCGCTAAACGGCAGCACCGCTTTTTCTGACCGCGCCGTTGGCTTTATTCATCGGCCTCTCTTTCCTGACGGGATCAATGATACGCAAGCGGGCCCGTTCAGTACGCAGCTAGGCGATTGGAGCCCGTTTAATGTCGGCTTGCAGCTGGATCTCAGTGCGGCGGCTCTTTTCGCTGCTCTAGGCCCAAACCCACCAGTGTGTCGCGGGGTCGAATATAAGAAAAAAGACTTTATGCTCGCCGCGTGCCCCTGCAACGCGGCAATACCCGAACTTCGTAACGGCCTACAGATCTTCGCCGGCGGGGCACCGATCTATCGCGGTTCGACTCTTGTCGGCGCTATCGGCGTGAGTGGTGACGGTATCGATCAGGACGATCTGATCGCGGGAGGCGGAGCGAATCTTTTCCCGGCTCCCGCGAACATGCGTTCGGACCGGCTTTTCGTACGCGGCGTACGTCTGCCGTTCTTGAAGTTTCCGGCACGGCCGTTTATTGACTAACCTAAGCAATGCGTATAGCTCGCTGGTTCCTTTTTCTCGCGTTGTTGATACCCGCTGACGCGGTTCTTACACGCGCCCAGTCGTTCGGATCTATCGAGGTGAATGGTCGCGTCAAGATCGGGGGAAAGCAAGAAAAACTGGTCCGAAAGCGTTTCTATCTCTTCCGCGGCGGGTTGGAGGCTAACAAGGCTTTGGTCGAGCGGATCAAGGCCGCAACCGTCGTGTCGCGTGAATGTTTTTTCTGCTCGCAGAACGCGAGCCCGGAGCTGATCGCATGGCTTAAATCTCAGGATTGTGAATCACCATTCTGCCGTGCGATCTCCGCCGAAGATGCGAAGACCGTCCCCGAGTTCAAGACTGCCTATGAGTCCGGAATCAAGAAATTTCGAGCCAAAGATTCGATAGCCCTTGATTGGCTCACTACAAATCTTTCGCCCGGTCTTGTTAATGGGTTCTATCGGCAGCGAAAGACGGCGACGGACACGGCCCTTGGCGGCGTCAAGCCGCTGCAGTCCGCCATGACCGATTCGGTGTCGGTAAAAGCTCTTTTCGTGGATGTTGAGGTCAAGCTGCAAGGCACTGCGAAGGCCGAACCTTATCTGATCTCAAATATCATCCCGATCGAATTTCAGGGTAAAAGTTACTTATGGGCATGTGAAATAGATGTCGCTCCCACCAGACGGGCGACGCTGGCTCTTGCCGTTCCGGAACCGGGCAAGACGATCCGAAAATGTGAGGTGGTGGTAAGGGACCTTCCGCCGTGCAGTGGTGGCAGTTGTCCCGCGAAATGAAAAGTCGTGTAATTATCGCTCTTTTCTTCTCGTTCGCCTTCGTGGCGGCAATTATTATCGCGCCGCGCTCCTCGGCTCAGGGCCGGGATGGATTCCCGCACGGTACCGCTGCTCACAAGAAGGTAAACTGCAACTCCTGCCACAAATTACCGACCGCTAATTGGGTCGGTGCCAGAGGATATCCGGACGTTGCCGATTATCCCGGACACACGGCCTGCAACAGTTGCCATAGCGGGCGGCAATTTTTAACGCTTTGCAATTCGTGCCATGTCTCGAATATCACACCGCGACGAGCTCCGCGTTTTGCGTTCCCGCGGTCAAAAACTCTGACGGAGTTCAATACGGTCTTTCCTCACAATGTTCATCAGGACATTATTGCAGGTACGGATCGGCGAAACGACGTAGCGGTTGCTCACTTTGTAAAAGCCAGCTTTCGGCAGCCGGTTGCCGATGATCCGCCGAAGTTTAACAACTGTGCAATTTGTCACGAGACTACGACCGCTAACCCGCTTCCAAAGTTGATCGCCAGAACGCCGGACGCGAAAACTGCCCTTGCTCCGGCGGCCACGGAAACATTTGCACCTACGGCGGCATTTTTTAGGGATATGCCGAGTGGGCATACTACTTGTTTCGCCTGTCACTATCAAAACGTAAAACCGGTGGCAACCGATTGTGCTGGATGCCACAGTTTAACGCCGCAATATTCCGATTCGACGTCGATACGACGGTATTCGTTCAAATTCGATCATCAGCACAAGAATCACGTTGGGATCGACTGTATGAGCTGTCATATCCGGATCGCGCAAAATGCAGATGTGCGGAAAATGGTCGATGCGGACGTTCCAGTCCTGACTTGCAGTACAAGTTCATGTCACGGCGGCCGAAAATCCGACCTGCCGCGTGACGATCCTGGGTATTGGTCTAACGTGCTCTCGATAGAGATCGCTAATCGGCAAAAGAGCATTGAGAATAAAACGGCACCGTTTCAGTGCACTTATTGTCATACTCCTGACGTTGGCAGATTTCCGATACCAAAAAGCCACGAGAACAGATAGAGGATGAGCGAGAGCAAGAAAATTCCGCTTAAGTGGCTGCTGGTAAGCGCGGCCTGTGTGTGCTTTGTCGCGAGTTGTTTGCAGCAGTCCGCGAAAACTCCGCCCCGCATCACCGCGTCCGAAACGCCCGAGCCGATAGGAGCAAAGGCGTCGGATAAGAAGTTCGAGGCATTCAATCATAAGATCCCCGAGCACAAACAATTCGAGTGTGCGTCATGCCACCAGCGGCAAGGGCGTTCGCTCGATATGGAGTTCGCTGCTCACGACGCCTGCATTGGCTGTCATCTAAATCAGTTTACGGATAAGGCCCTGATGGAGAAGGACAAGATCATGTGCTCGATCTGCCACTCCGAACTGCAGGGAAGCCCGCCGCCGATGAAGGCATTTCCCGCCCGGTTCAAAGAGGGCTGGAACATGAAATTTGACCATGGCGATCACGATAATGGAGCCGGTCGCCCTCCTGCGGGCTGCGCGTCGTGCCATCAATCAGCGGGGGCTGCTAAGTCCATACCGGTGGGATTTCAGGCTCACAATAACTGCTACAGCTGCCATACGGCCGATGCTCAGATAGGCTCGTCCTGCAGTACATGCCATGAGTTGGCTCCCTACAACCGAACGTCACCGGCTCGGACGGCGTTTCGAGGTTCGTTCAGTCACAATCAACACAACAGCGTCGGCTGCGCGGACTGTCACGCCGTGCGCGGCGGCGCTCCGCAAGGCCGTCAGGTGTCGACAATTGCCGTTTCTCAGCACTGCGGCGGAAGCAATAACTGCGCTACGTGCCATAACGGTGCGAGAGCCTTCGGCGATGGAAATTTTGCCGATATCTCCAGCTGCTCGCGATGCCACACCGCTTCATTTGACATGCTCGCGGGCGACCCGTGCAGATGACGAGAAAATATTGACTTTCAACAGTAAAGGGTTTTTAATAACTGCACGAATTATGAAAAATTTTGCCAAAGTGTTAGTCGTTTTTGCGTTTGCTCTAGCCGGTTTATTTATTGTGAGCGGTGCCGATATGGCAGCTGTTTTGGCACAGGTTGCTCCGAAGCCTACTCCGACGCCCACTCCCGCGGCGAATCCCTCACCCGCGGCAACAGCTGCACCCACGCCCGCACCCGCCGCGAGCCCGACTGGATCCGGAACCGGCAAGAAGATCACAAAAAACTTTACGCTTGGTAAAGACAGTGCGTCGGAGCATGGTGATGTCGCTTTCGATCATGAAACACACGCTGAGGGCAAATACAGTCCTGACGGAAAATCTGTGATCGCCTGTGTCGAGTGCCACCATACCGACCAGCCGAAATCGGCGTTAAAGCTACCGCTCGTCACTTCAGAACGCAAAGAAACGTTGACGATGGACGTTTGGCGTTCGTCAAGCCAGAAAGTGAGCGAATGCCGTTCCTGCCACTTTCAAAAAGGCAATATTCCCGACGGTAAAGAGATGCCGGTACTCGATAACGGCCAGGAGCTCGATAATGAGTATTCGTACCACCAAAATTGCAATACTTGTCACGATGCGGCCGTGAGGGCCCGCCCGTCCTTGAAAGGCAAAAAGGGCTTTGCGACAGGTAACGACTGCTTTATTTGCCACGTCAAAAAGTGATCCATGGCATTAAAACAATGCGAGCAATGCACTGAAATGGTCGATGAGGCCAAGGCCTTTTGCCCGGCCTGCGGACACGCATTTGTCTCGGAAAGATCGCGGGGCCAGATATCTGATTACGAGGCCAAAGGCCACACTGTTCAGCTTGGGCAGACCATGTATAATCAGATGCTCTCCGACATGGGGCTGAACATTTCGAAGGCCCCGAACGCGCCCGAGAATAAGGTGGAAGCTGTATCGCCGCCGCCAGCGGCTGAGGTAATTCTGTCCCCGGTTGTTGAACGCGCAAAGCCTTCGGAAAACACGAAGCCCTCGCCCCGGCCGTCTAGTGTTGATAGTTCCGACAGAAAGGGGATAAATAAGTGGGTGATCGTAGCCATCGTTGCGGCCGTGCTGCTTGTTTTGGCTGTCGCTGCAGTCATCGCGGCGGCTGTAATAATTTATTATCTTCGAATAGTTTGATCCACAGTTGACCGTAAACTGTCTACGAGCAAAATGCCGCGTGAGATCGACAAGCACGAGCAGATAATCGAGGCGTTTCAAAGGACCGACATTGTCTCGGAACTGGTCGAAAAACTTCCAAATGGCGAGTTTCGTAACGAGCTCGACATGGATATCATTCTGTTCGGCCGCAGTTATCGCGGCAAACAAGTTGGCCCATACGCTCGGCTCCTGGAGTTTCAGCCCGGCGAGACGATCGTTGAGGAAAACACCTGGGAAAGCAGCATCTTCTACATCCTTGTTAGCGGGCGCCTTGACGCTTCGGTCAAGGACCCAGCAGGTAACCCCAAAAGGGTTGGCGAAGTTCCGCAGGGGAACTCGTTCGGCGAAATGGCCCTGCTATCCGGAACCGGCCGCACGGCGACTGTTTCCGTAGCTCCTGATTCAGGCCCGGCTTACGTGTTGGAACTGACTCGGCCGGCGATCCGCCTGCTCAGAAAACTTCCCAAGTTCGGCCGAGCACTCGACCGGAATTACCGAAATTACGGACTGACTCTTTCGCTCAACGATCTCCGCGACCTGTCCGGCGTCTCCCTCGATAAGGATCTGCTCAAAAGGCTCGGCGATGCGGCCCGCTTTGTGGTTTACGAGAAAAATCACGTACTTTTCCGCGAGGGCGACCCGATCAACAGGCTGGTCTTTGTGCGAAGCGGTTGGATCCAGAGGGTTTCCGGTATCGATTTCAATCCTAAAGCGGCTGATATCTTGATCGAAAGCGACGATTCCGTTGGCCTCGATTTTGTTGGAGCCGGAACTTGTCTTGGGCTCGAATCGGTCGATAGGCCGGGCGAGTGGAAATACACGGCTACCGTACGCGGACGAAGCGAGGTAGTAGAGGTGGCAATATCCCGGTTGCGCGAAGATGCTCCGCTCCGTGCGGCTTTAATGCCCTTTCTCGAATCCTCCACTCAGCCGGAAAACCCTCTGCCGCTTCATCCCGAAGATCCTCGAGTCATCAACGCAGCAACAAGAGAGATAGAAACCGGCGTAGTGGACGCACTCAATCTTTTGGTCATGGATATGGCCAAATGCATCCGGTGCGGGAACTGCTCGCTGGCTTGTCACAAGGTGCATGGGAACTCGCGGCTTGTACGTCGCGGTATTCACATCGAGCGTCCCGTTAAGCCGAAGTCATCGAAAACACAGAGCGTTCTGGCTCCGACCGTTTGTATGCACTGTCAGGACCCGGAATGCCTAACTGGATGTCCTACGGGGGCTATCGCGCGTTTTCCAGATGGGCAGATCGACATAAATGCAGCGACATGCATTGGATGCAGCGACTGCGCAACACAATGCCCATACGACGCGATCTCGATGATCGCGAAGCCCGACCCCAAGAATAAGAATGGCAACGGCCTCATCGCGACAACCCTGTCAGCGTTTTCGCTAGGGAAAACAAAATTGCCCGAGCCGGTCGAACAGACGGAGAACCTACTCGCTGTCAAGTGTAATCTTTGCAAGGGCACGGACCTGAATAAGCCCGGAGCAAAAACAGCCGCTTATTCGTGTGAGGAAAATTGCCCCACCGGAGCCTTGGTTCGCGTCAATCCGCATGAGTACTTCGACGAGATCAACAGCACCATGGGGCTGATCCAACGCAGCCGCACCCACGCAATAGGCGTAAATATTCATAAGTTCGACCTGAGGTCGGTTCTTTGGCATGTTTTCGGCGTTTTGTTGGTGCTCGCCGGCGGCGGCACCGCTATTTGGGCGACTCAGCGATTCTCACAGGATATTGCTCTCAGTCCCGGATCGTGGGTGACGATGCGTTGGCTCACGGGTCTGGTGGGCCTCGCAGGCATTGTTTGGGTCATGCTCTATCCGGCCCGCAAGCAGATCTATCGCCGGCGGGCTGGCGCTTTGCGTTACTGGCTCTTGTCGCATGTCTATCTGGGCGTTCTGGCCGGCGTATTACTACTCGTTCATGGAGGTACTAGTTCGGGCGGGCTTCTCACAACGGTTTTAATGATCACCTTCGACCTGGTGATCGCAACCGGGATCTTCGGCGCAGCTTGCTACCTAATGGTGCCATGGTTCATGACGCGGATCGAACGCGAGCCGCTTTTGATCGAGGACCTCCAGGCTCGTCGCAACGAACTACGGGCCGAACTACTTGCTGCTGCTGACGCCACCGAAAATGCGCATCTGAAAGCTCTTATCCAGCGCAAAGTGCGGCGGCGTTTTCTCGGGCTCCGTTATCTTCTTAGGCAGTATTTGAAGCAGGAAGACCTGCCGACGATGCTGGCCTCAGCCCGCGAAGAGTTTCGTGACGCAGCGAAAAACATGTCGCGATCTGATGACGCCCGGCTGATGGAAGCCGTCGAGAATGCCGCCACGCTTCGCCGCGTTGATGCGCTCGTACTACTTCACAAACTTTTAAAGATCTGGCTTGCGCCTCATGTTTTGTTCACATCCTTGATGCTTGTTTTGATGTTGATCCATATCGCCCAGGTGATCTACTTTAATGTTCGATAAATGAGTCAGGACGTCGGAAAATTTACTATCTCGTTTTCGGACCTCACTCGTCCGACAGAGATGGTGTCGAAAGACGGGATCTTTATCGGTAGGCTGGATTCGTGCGAGATCTTGCTGGATCACAAAGCCGTGTCGCGAATCCATGCGGGCATCAACTTCCGTGACGGCAAGTACGTCTTGTCCAACCTGTCCTCGTCGAACATACTGACGCTCAACGGACGTAAGATCGCTCCCCAGCGTGAAGACGTCCTCGCCGACGGCGACACCATTCAGATCGGGCCTTTTACGATCGAGATCGGACGTTTTGCGGATGAGATCGTTCTGGTCGTCGAGTCGCGATTCACGGAGAATGTTCCGAAGCGCACCGGCGACCTCGCCCCGCGACAGGCTCCGCCAAAGACTTCACAGGCTCCCGAAGGAATTCTCAAGGTTTTCTGGTCAAAGCGAAATCGGCAGAAAGAGGACTGGAGCACGCTCTTGCGGCCTACTGAAAAGCCAAAGCCGGGTAAAGCGATGTTCAACTGGCGGCCAACCGGCGACCTTCGTCGGCCGTGGCGGTTCGGACTGTTTGTTTGGGCTTTTCTCGTTGTCGGGGCAGTAGGCGTTTTTGCGTATCTGCGTTATCCGCAGAGTTATGCACCGAAACCGCTGTCGAATCCGCATGCGGCGAGCTTCGAAAGTTCGACTATTGCCAATCAGTCAAACGCCAATTCATGCACGACTTGTCATACCGCAAACGAGCCGCTCGAAAACGCATGCATTAAATGTCATCAGGGCACCGAGTTTCATGCCTCGAACACAAAAGCCCACGAAGATGCGGGCATTACGTGCACCGTCTGCCACAAGGAGCATCAGGGGGCCGATTACAATATAACCGCGACGGCGATCACGAGTTGTGCCGAATGCCACAACGATTACAACAAGAATACGTACAACGGAAAGTCGGTCCGAACTGCCCATGACGGCTCGTACGGCTATCCGATCGTGAACGCGGAATGGAAGTGGCGCGGCGTATATCGTGAAGTAGCGGCCGCGATCCCTGAGATAAACAACTCCGCGACCGGCGACAAAGACGAGCAGGCACGGCTGAGCAGGCACTTCCACACTGTTCACACCGCACGGTTGAAGACGCCGCCGGGACTCAAGGGCGATAAAAAGGGGCTTGTTTCATGTTCGACCTGTCATAACAGTTTCGACCCCGTGGACCGCACAACGCCTAGACAGACGTGCGCAGCCTGCCACACGACGGCCGAGGGAGCAACAGATCGTGACCAGCGATTTGGAGTCGTAGCGGCAAACTGTATTTCTTGTCACGTTCAGCATCCGTTCAGCGGTGGGCGTTGGAGTGAATTTTTGACCGAGGATGCTCTCAAACGGCGCCGCGACGCGGTCGTTCGTGAAATAAACGCTCTGCAGAATAAATGAGGATCTTTCATTTAATTTCATGCCTTGTCGTAATTGGCCTACTGATCTGGCTTAATCGCTTCCTCACGCCTGAAACCATGCCTCGCTACGGCGGCTTGACTTGGATCGGGTGGGCAAGCTTGCTCCTCGTCGGCGTGGCTTCCGGACTGTTTGTCATAGTCGCAGATTCGGCACGCTCGTTCGGATTTTTTAGAAAACGTGACGAAAAGGCAAAGCCGCCGACCAAGCTACGCACGCTTTCCTCCACGGAGCTGAAAGAACTTGGCATGGACAAGTATCGCGGCCCGGATTACCCGCACCCCGTGATCTTCCCCGAACGCTGCATCGGCTGTCAGGCATGCGTCGATGCGTGTCCGCACGACGTGCTCGCGATCGTCGATGGTACAGCCGCAGCGGTCGCGCCGGATCTCTGCATGGAAGACACCGCCTGCCAAGCCGAATGCCCGGTCAATCCGAAGGCGTGTATTATCATCAACACCGCCAAGGAAGTGCGTTCGATGCCGACGCCGACACGCGACGGCTCGACCTATCAGACGAACGTTCCGGGCTGCTTTATCATCGGCGACGTGTCAGGTGTTCCGCTGATCAAGAATGCGGTAAAAGAAGGTGCCGAGGTTATATCCCACATAGCGGACGAACTCGCCTCGGCGAATCCCGAACCAAAGGCCGAGTATGACGTTGCGATCATCGGCATCGGCCCGGGCGGGGCTTCAGCCGCGGCGACTGCGAAGCAGGCAAACCTGCGATACGTCGGCATCGAGCAGGACAAGATCCTTTCGACTATCGATCTATACCCGAAGGGGAAATACATCTTCTTTAAGCCCGACACAAAAGACTGGTTCGGCGGCATTCCGGTTGCCGGGCTCGGGCTTTCGAAAGCGAAATACGGAGGTGATTCGTCTGATGGGACCCAGGAAATAATCGATGCGATCGGGCCCGAGATCGTTGAACTTGCCCATGCTCGTTCTAAACCTGCGGTCGATAGGGTTTTTGCGACCATTCCCGGGCCGCTCAGGGAAAAGCTTGGACCCATTCTTGTCGAAAAAGTCGAAAAAGAGATCAAAAAACGGATCGCTCTCCATCTTCAAACTAAAGGCGGCGGCGACTGGCTTTCCTTATACCGCTCGCAGTTCGTGCCAAACAGCGAAGCTCTTATCGCAGGATTTGTCGATGAGATCGCTGTCCAGCTACAGGCGAAAATCCCAGGCGACCAGCGTGAGAATATCCTCGACGTCTGGCTCTCCAGTCTCGCCGACAAGGGCGTTGTGATCAACGAACAGGAGAGCTGCAAGACAGTAAATAAGGCGGAGGACGGCGATTATTTTATCATCCGTACCGAACAAGGCCCCGATAAGACGCCTCGCGAATACCGTTCGCGACGAGTCGTTATCGCGATCGGCCTTCGCGGAGCTCCGAACAAACTTCGGCTGCCGAACGAGGATCTTAAGACCATCATCGACGGCCGGGAACAGCAGAAGGTCATCTACGGACTGTCAAATCCGATGGATTTTCGCGGCAAGGACATCATTGTCGTCGGCGGCGGCAACGTCGCGGTCGAGGCCGCAGTGGACCTTGTCGCCGTTCGCGACGGCGCGGCGATCTCGCCACGAAAGCCGGAAGATATGAACCGCGTGACCGTCCTCGTTCGTGATTTTCTCGCCCCAACGGTCAAATTCGGCAATAAATATCAGCTTTACAGTTGTGCCGAAGATGGCCTACTCAATTTGCAATTCGGTGTCGGGATCAAAGAAATGCGCGAGCACGAGGTAGTCATCGAAAATGTCGTGACCAAGGAGGAACTCGGGACAATAAAGAACGACTTTATCTTCGCGCTCATCGGCGGTGAGCGGCCGAATAGATTTCTCGAGTCGATTGGGATTACTATTAAGTAGTAATGAAGAAAGACAATATCCTTTTCGGCGTTTTTGGCCTGATCGTCGGGCTTGTGGTTGGTTTTGTGTTCGCGAACAGCGTAAACAAAACGGGCCCGTCCACGAATGCTGCTCAAACAACGGCTTCCGCGAACACCTCTTCAAATCCAGCGCTTCCAGCCGACCATCCGCCGCTCGGCACGCAATCTGGATCGACTAACCCGTCTGCCGGTGCGATCCCACAGGTGATGGAGTCGATCGAAAAAGCCAAGCAGCAGCCGCAGAATTACGAGGCCCAGATGACCGCGGCCGATCTTTATTACCAGATCCAGCGTTTCGAGGATGCGGCTAAATACTATGAAGCGGCAGCTAAACTAAAACCGGCGGAAGCCGAACCGATGATCAAGGCTGGTAATGCGTTTTTCGACGCCGAGAAATACGAGATCGCGGAAACCTGGTACGCCAAAGCCCTCGAAAAAGAGCCGAGAAACCTTGGCGTCCGTACAGATTATGGGCTGACCTTTTTCCTTCGCACACCCCGGGACGTAGACCGCGCCGTCAAGGAATATAAGGCTGCTCTGGCGGTCGATCCTAACCACGAGATCACATTACAGAATCTCGCACTCGCCTATGCCGAGGCAAAAGATACGGCGAATTTACGATCTACCATCGATAAGCTGAGATCCGTGAATCCTAAAAATCCTGCTATCGCCAAGCTTGAAACAGCACTTTAGTGCCGCAGCAAGTAGTTTTTATCGGTAAGTTGATATTCGCCGGACGGTTTTTCTTATAACGGTCCAGGTTGTTTTGTCGCTGTCGAAGACCGTGTTCAGACCCTGTTCTTCCATCGGCGGGTCGCCCATGAATTCATCGCCCTCTTTCCAAAATACCTGCCCGCTTTTCGGCCTCGCGGTACCGCCAAATGCCCAGAAATTTGCTCCAGCGACGTATCGCCCGCCGGCCGGCTGATCTTCGAGGAAGCGGAAGACTTTCGTGTAATATCGATCGCGAAAGTGGGTTGTGGATGAGGGCGAGAACGATTGGCCATCGCGTGGGAGACCGAATTCTTCGATCACCATGGGCTTGTTCAGTTTGCGGGCGACGGCGAGGTTGTCGTTGATGTATTTCTCAGTTTCCGAGACTGCTTTTGGAAGCTCCTCCGAAAGGCGTTTGTCTGCAAACCAGCCCCAGTTTTTTGGCCAGATGTGGATCGTCAGATAGTCGATATTTGGGAACGCGTGGACGGTTTCAAACAATGCGATGTCCTGCGTACCGATCCAACCCTCGTGTCCCGTTGTGATCAGGTGTCGTTTATCGAACGAACGGATAAGATCGGACGTTTCGCGGATCCATTTCTTGTAATCGTCGTTAGCCGCGGGGCGCATCGGACGAGGTTCGTTCGCCAGTTCCCATGCCATGATCGTCGGATCGGCTGTGTAAAGTTTGCCGGTGACCGAGTTTCGCCGCTCGATGACGAGACGAAGCTGCTTGTTGTAATCCTCGATACACGAGCGACAGGAATAGAACTTCGCCACCAGATCCCGCAATTCATCCCAATTCGGTTTCTTCGCCAGCCATTCGCTCGAGATCACGCCGTTCCAGATCAAATATTGCTGAAAACCGCCGCTCCATTCCCAGTTGTTGCTGAAGAAAATAACCGCCGTCATGTCGCGTTTTGCCATTTCGGCCAGCACGATGTCCAGGCCTTTTAATACGCCTTCGTCAAACCTTCCGCGTTCCGGCTGAAGCGGTGGGCCGACTCGGTAGACACCGTTAAGCAGGCCCGAACCCTCAGCTCCGGCCATTAGCCGCAGATTCCTGACTCCATTGGCTTTGAGGAAATCCAACTCTCGCCGAAGCCGCTCGATCCCGCGTTTTTTGTCTTTCTCCAGCCCCAGAAGCCCGCCGTACCAGTAATTCGTCCCGACAAAAAAATACGGCTTGCCGTTTCGCCGCAGCTCATGACCTTTCACCTCGACAAAGCCCTTTCCGAGGGCGTCTCCGACAACAGGGAATAGGATGAATAGAGCTAGAAGGAAAAGGGTTTTCATTTCGACCAATATAGCCGATTTTCCGTCGGAAGGTTAGGACGGTGCTTAAAGTGCGGCGTTTTTTAGCCGATATGTGAGGTATGAACGGACACGTTAACAAAAGAGTTCTCTGCGTTGATGACGAGGCGAATGTGCTTGAGGCCTTTCGGCGCACTCTTCGTCGGGATTTTGAGATATCTATAGCTGACAGCGGCGAAGTTGCACTCTCGATGTTGGCAAGCGAAAGGCCGTTCGCGGTCGTACTCTCGGACATGCGGATGCCGGGAATGAATGGTATTGAATTGCTCTCGCGGGTCAAGAAGATCGCCCCGGACACAGTGCGAATGATGCTCACCGGCAATTCCGATCAGCAGACCGCAATGGACGCAGTAAATGCCGGCAGTGTTTTTCGGTTCATGACGAAGCCGTGCTCGCCCGAGGAAATGATCGCCAACCTAAACGCGGGCGTGGAGCAGTATCGCCTGATCACGGCCGAAAAACAGTTGCTGGAACAAACGCTGAACCAGAGTCTGCAGGTGATGCTCGATATTCTCTCTATCGTCAATCCGACGGCATTCAGCCGGTCGGGACGGGTAAAGAAACTCGCCCGAGAACTAGGCGAGCGTCTCGAGATCGAACGGATCTGGGAGTTGGAATTCGCCGCGATGCTATCGCAGATCGGCTGTGTGGCCGTGCCCGAGGAGATCCTCGAAAAGATCGCCGAGGGCCAGCCGCTGTCCAATCGCGAAACCGCTCTCTACAGCCGACATCCGGAAGTGGGGCGTGATCTTATCAACCGGATCCCGCGAATGGAGAACGTCGCGGACATCATTGCGAACCAAAATCGACGCTTCTCGCCCGTAGTCTCCACGAACGATCTTTGCGGGGCGATCCTTCATGCTGTACTTGATCATGACCGCTACGTTTCGGGAGGACTTACGCCGGAACTGGCCTTTGCTGCGATGAGGGAACGCTCAGAAGTCTACGACGCGCGCGTTCTAACGGCGCTCGATGCGTATTTGAAGTCTTCGACCGTGAAATTTGAGAACGCCGAACTGCCCGTTACTGAACTGCAGCCCGGAATGTATCTGGACAAGCCGCTTCTTACCTTACGCGGCTCGACATTACTTCCGGCAGGTCAGGAGATCACGAATTCCCTTATCCTGCGGTTGATGAACCTTGTAGAAACGGGTATGGTCGGTGATCGAATAAAGGTTAGTATCCCCGCGATGAATACACCTCCGGCCGCTTTCGTCCACGGTAACTAGTTTGACAAGGCTTCCGAAACACGTTCGACCAAAGTGCGAACGGAAAAGGGTTTCGAAAGCATTCCAGACCGGCTGGTCGCAGGCAAGGATGCCGGATCGCCGGACATAAATATCACCTTTGCATCCTTGTGATGATCCTTCACCTGTCGGGATGCTTCTTCCCCGTTCATGTGCGGCATTGAATAATCGGCCAGGATCACCTGGAACGACTCGGAAAGAGTCCGGGCCAACTCGACGGCCTCTTCGCCGCTTGACGCTTCTATAACGCGATATCCGGCTCCGCGAAGAGCTTCAGCGGCTACGCGACGCACAGCCCTTTCATCGTCGATAAGCAAAATTGTTGCCGCAGGTTCGCTTGAAGAATCGGATCTGAAGGATCTGGGCTCGTCAATTCTCGGAAACTGTATCTTAAAGGTAGTTTCGGAGTTTGGAGGGCTGGAGACCCAAATATAACCGCCCGACTGTTTGACTATCCCATAGACCGTCGAAAGCGCCAGGCCGGTGTTTTCTTTCGCTCCTTTCGTTGAGAAAAATGGCTCGAAGATATTATCCGTATTACGAGCGTCGATGCCGGTGCCGGTGTGAGAAATCTCGATCTGAATGTACGATCCGCTGGACTGTGTCCGATGAATTAGCGGCCCCCCTTTAGCGATGTTCGTCGTGCGAAAGATAATTCTTCCACCTTCCGGCATTTTTTCGCGGGCGTGTATTGTCAAATACATCATCGCCTGCATTAGCTGGCCCTGATCGACAAAACAAACGCCAAGTTCCGGATCAAGCTCGAACTCCACCGCCACCCCGCCGCCAACCAACGCTTTAAGATCCCTTTCGATAGCCGCAAAAAGTGCGTTAAGTACGAGTGGTGCGGGATTCATTGACTGCCGGCGGCCAAACGCCAGAAGCTGCCGAACAACGGATGCCGCGTCGTTTGCGACCGCCTTTATCTCATTAACGCGGTTCGCGATAGGGTCATCGTCAGGCAAATGCAGGTTGATCATGTCCGTCTGGAGCAGGATCACGGCAAGATAGTTGTTGAATTCGTGGGCGATGCCACCGGCCAGGCGTTCGAGAGCCTCAGTCCTTTGTATCTTCCATTTCTGCTTGTCGGAAGCGAACTGCGTACGCTCAGCCCGACGACGCTCGGTAATATCGTTTATCGCGATAAGCCAGCCCTTTCCCGGAAGCTGTCTAGCAAATATCTCAGCAGTCAGGGCAACGTCGCGTGAGTTGATTTCGATATCGGCGTGGCCATTCGCAAGCGCGGCATTGAATTCATCAATGGAACTGACGAAAGAACTCAGCGCGTTACCGACCGCTCCTTGCACACCAATCAGCTCAACTGCCTCGCTGTTGGCGGCCATGATACGAAGATCGTTGTCCGTGAGTACGCATGGAAGCGGAGACAACTCTACGAACGCAAACTCGTTAGCATGCGCAGTAATATTGTCGTATTCCTTAGTCGCGGCTTGTACCTGGTCCATTTATTTGCGGCGTGAGACGATCGCTGATATTTTACCCCTGCTTCTGTCGAAATACATAGGCGAGTACCTCGGCGACCGCGGCGAAAAGCTCAACAGGTATCATCTGTTTCGGTTCGACGGACTTGAAAAGTGCCCTTGCAAGCGGCGGATTTTCCACGAGCGGAATGTCGTTATTACGAGCTATCTCTCGGATCTTCGCGGCCATAACATCTGCTCCCTTCGCTACCATTACCGGGGCTGCATCGTTTTCCCGATCGTATCTCAAAGCAACGGCGAAGTGTGTAGGGTTCGTAATGACAACTGATGCCGTGGGAACTTCAGCCAACGATCTGCGTTGGGCGATCGAACGGGCCGCGCGGCGGCGCTGGCCCTTCATCAGTGGATCGCCCTCCTGCTGCTTGTATTCGTCGCGGATGTCCTGCTTGCTCATCCGGATCGATTTCTCGTGCTTGTAATAGGCGTAGCCATAGTCGGCTGCGGCGAGGATCACGAACACGATCCCGCATCGCATCGCTAATGAGTAGAGCGTTTCACCCAGCTTGACGGCGACTGTACCGATCGGGGCATTCAGGAAGGTCGGAGCGTTCTCAATTACAGGTGCGAGCACACCGTACGACACTATCGCGATAACGACGAGTTTTATGGTCGATTTGCCGAGATTTACAACCGAATCGAGCCCGAAGACGCGCTTGATATTCTTGGCAGGGCTAAATTTTTCGGCCTTCGGCATGAGCGCTTCGGTCGAAAATGAAAGGCCGCCCTGAGCAAAGTTTCCTGCCACGACCCCTACGAAACCTATCGCAATGATCGGCAGCGTCAGGATCGCAAGAAACTTCCCGGCGTCGAGCATCAGAATAGCGAGATCGGCGTCCGTCATGGGCCGGAAGTTAGCGATACTGTAGCCCACGGCCTGGAGGCGATAGCCAACCTGATGAAAAAACTCTTCGCCGAGGAACTTCACCATCAGGAGCGCGCCAAGAAACGAAAGAGCCGCTGGAAGTTCGGCTCCGCGGGCGATCTGGCCTTTTTTTCGCGCGTCCTCCCGACGCTTGGGTGTAGCCTTTTCTGTACGTTCCATCGACATACGCTACATCGCCCCCAGCGCCGTCCCGAGGCCGTCATAGATCCCGCTCAGGACATCGCGGATCGCTCCCGGAATGAAGTACATCGTCGCTCCGAGGATCGCGAAGCCAACGGCGATCTTTATCGGGAATCCGAGGATGAAAACTTGAAACTGCGGCGCAGTGCGGCCAAAGAATTCAAGCGCAAATTCGATCACCAGCAAAACGATCACCGCCGGAGCGGCGAGCGTAATGCCAACAACCAGCGCGTTCGCCGAGAGCCGAATCATCAAGTCGAGCAGTTGCGGGGTGAGCTCGAATGTGCCCGGAGCGGTCAATGAGAAACTCCTAACGGTGGCGGTCAAAAACCAGTGGTGGCCGTCTACCGAAAGGAGAACCATCAGACCGAGCATTTGGCCGATGATGCCGAAGGCGGTAGTCTGTGCCTGCGTCGTAGGATCGATCGTGCCCGCGAGCGAAAAGCCCATCTGCGAACTGACCAGATAAGCGGCCATTTCGATGCCACCAAAAACGAGACGGCCCACAAACCCGAATGTAAGGCCGATCAACAACTCGCCGATCAGCACGATCACGAGCTGACCCTGATCCGACGGCGGCGTATCGATCTTTGTCATTACGAGCGGCGTCAGTGCAAGAGCCATGGCAAATGCGAGGACGATCTTGATCTTCGGACTCGTGACGCGATTGGCCCAGAAAGGGGCAAAGGTAACCATTCCGCCCACGCGTGCGAGGACCACAAGGAAAACGAGAAATGGTTTTAGGGGAACCTCAAACGTTTCCACGCGGCTATTTTATGAACGGAGTAAAATCAGAAAGGATCGACGACGTAAAGGTGATCAGGACTCGCAGCACCCAGGGAAACGTGACAAGAAAGACCACAAATATAGCGATAACCCGCGGAGCAAAAGAGAAAGTCTGATCCTGGATCGACGTCAAGGTCTGAATAAGACTGACCACAACGCCGACAATGATAGCGATCGCGAGCATCGGCCCAACGATCCACATCAGTGTGGTCAGGGCATTTTGCATCAGCGATGTTACGAGCGCGTCATTCATCTACTTAGATCACACTTTTTACGAGCGAGGTCACGATCAGATTCCACCCGTCAACCATAACGAAAAGAAGCACCTTTAAAGGAAGTGAGACTATCACCGGCGGCAGCTGCATCATTCCCATCGATAGCAATACGCTTGAAACGGCGAGGTCAATTATCAAAAATGGCAAAAATAAAACAAAGCCGATCTGAAACGCTGTCTTTAATTCCGAGATCATGAAGGCGGGTATCAACGCCGTCGTCGGTACGTCTTCCGCGGTATTGGGCCGCGGGCTTTTTGACAGGCGTAGAAACAGCGAAAGGTCCTTTTCCCGTGTATGTTTGAGCATGTGAGCGCGCAGCGGGACGAGCCCACGCTCGAGCGCCTCGGTCTGCGTGATCTGGCCTTCGGTCATGGGAAGATATGCCTCGTCGTATATCTGCTTGAGAGTTGGGCTCATAACAAAGAGTGTTATGAACAGAGCAAGACCGATCAGGATCTGATTATTCGGTGCTTCCTGCGTACCCAACGCTTGTCGCACGAAGTGAAAGACCACGATGAGCCGTGTAAAGCAGGTCATCGATATTAGCATCGCCGGGATAAAGCTCAGCAGCGTTAGAAGAACGACGATCTGCAGCGGCGTCGAGCTGTTGGCGGCCTTCGCAAGGTCGAAAGTTTCCGGAGCCGGCGTGGCCTGAGCTGCGGGCTGTGCAAAAGCAAATGCCGAGCAGAGAAGAACCGTCGCCGAAACGACCGCGATGTACTTAAATGCTCTTCTCACGATACCCGCTCGCTCGCCTCCCATCTTTGGGTCATGAAGTCGAGTTCTTCTTCAAAACTTCGATCATCAACAGCTAGAAGATCAGCAACCGATCGCGGCCGGCGTGAGAATTCAATGTCAAACGGGTTCTCCTCAGCAAGGAGCGATATGTTCTGCGGCGTCGCACCGACCAGCAAGATCCGATCCCCAAATTGGATCGTAGATATGGTTCGCCCGCCACCCATCGGGATCGTTGACACGATCGTCAGGTTCACATTTTCTGCCTCGGGCGAAGGCTTCTTGCCGCCAAAACCCAATTTTCTGAGCGACCAGGTTCCGGCAAAAAGCAAGGCTATCACAAGGGCCAACGCGCCGACCGATTTGATGATCAACCCGCCTGAACTCGGTTCCTGAGGCTGCTCCACGTCGTCTATCCTCATGAAATCAAGCCGATCATTCTCGCCCATGGGTTCGGCAGGCGGAGGCTGTTGTGTCTTCGGTTGCTGGATCTGCGGCTCCGGTTTGGTTTCGGTCTTCTCGGGCGGCGCTGCCGTAACCACAGACTTTGTTTCGCTGACCATGGGAGTTGCAGCCTTAGATTGTTGCTTGGGCTCAGCCTTGATGACCGACTTGACGGGTGCCGGTTTCGGCTTCGCAGCTGTTCTTGCCGACCGTACTGCTTTCGACGGCGGCAACGGGTCCTCGATATCCGGCTCCTGGGCGATGGCATAGTTGCCAGCCACGATTATCAATAGCAATATCGATAGGCTAGTTCGCATCGGTCAAAATCTCGCTTATTCGTACACCCGCACGATCTTCGATCACAACAATTTCGCCGCGCATAAGCGGTTTGTTGTCGGCCCGAATGTCCACGCCCTCGCCGGTCGAGCGCGTCATTTTCACGATGCTCGATGGCTTGAGTTCCAGTAGGTCACGCACGCACATCCTCGTCCTTCCCAATTCGAGCGAAAGCGTAATGGGCAGATCGAGAAAGCCGGCCCAGGATGAAAGTATCTTTTCGTTTTCGTCTTTCATCGCTTACAGCTGGACTATGAAGTCGGTGATATAGATCGCAATTATCTCGGGCTCTGCCGCGGAAGCTTGAGCCGCTTTCAAAAGCTCCTTACGGAGTTTCGCTTTTCCTTCTACGGTCAGGATCTCTTCGGATGTCTTCTCCGAAAGCACCGCGAGCATCGCATTCCTTACCTTTGTAAGGAAAACCGTGTCGGGCTTCTCTTTCTCACCACCTTCGCCGCCCACGCCTAGGCTTACTGTCATACGTAAGTAACGGGCTTGTTCGGCATCCGCAAGATTTACGATGAACGGCTGAACCTCGATGACTTTTTTGACTTCTTCGTCGTCAGGTATTGCATCCGCGAGCGCACCAGTCTTCTTGGCCTTGGGCTCATCTTCTTCGTCCGAAGCTTTCTTGGCCGATGATTTCTTATCAGTTTTCTTTTCTGGTTCTTCCGCAGCCTGCGCGCCCGCAATTCTCAGGAAATAGTATCCCGCTCCTCCGCCGCCAAGCAGCAGAACAAGCACTACCCCGATAAGGATGAATTTCATACCGCCCTTCTTTTTTGGCGGCTCTGCGTCAGCTGTCGCAGTGACGGTTTCTTTTTCGATCTCGGACATGGATATCCCTCCGCTTACAATGTAATGCGAAGGGCGTGCCATGCAAGAAGTTGTTGATTTACTTAGACTTAGTGGGGCCGTTGTTTATTTTTCCGTTAACAAACGCCTTGTTTTTGACTTCCGGTGTCAACAAATCGACGCGGGTGGACGATTTGCGGGAACGCAAAAAGCCGGTCACGTTTCCCTTGCTGTGGGCGGTAGCAGAAGAACGTGACCGGCGTATGTTTGTGAGAGAGATCGAAGCTTAATCTATCCGGACTACCTCGCCGGATTCCATTTTGTAAACAGCTCGGATCACGGTCAGATGGCCATCGCTGACAGCTTTTTTAAGGATCGGGCTGCGAGAGACGACGTCCTTTGAGCTTTGCTTTACGTTCAACTCGACACAGGACAGGTTTACATCCTTGCCGATAACGCATGTCTTCGAGCCTTCGAAAGCCGGTGATATAGAATCCACTATCGCCGAAAGATTAGCTGTCGGCATCTCCTTTCCCGATACTGCCGCGGCGACCGCTCCGCAGCTCTCGTGGCCCAGGATAAGGAGAGCCTTGGCGTGAAGGTGCTCAACGGCATATTCGATGCTGCCGAGTGTAACCTTGTCGGGAATGTTGCCAGCATCTCGAACCACGAAAAGCTCGCCGAGATTTCGGTCAAATACGAATTCCGGCGGAACGCGGCTATCGGCACAGCCGAGTACGATCACTTCGGGCTGCTGCCCTTTGACCAGCGTTTTTCTGGCGGATGCGTAATTTATAGTCGTGTGCTTACCTGCCATGAACCGCTTGTTTCCGGCTGAAAGCTTTGCCCATATCTCGTCGGCAACCGTTTTAGTGTCTTTCACCGGTGACTTGCCGTCCGCCTTCTCGCCGTGCGGATCTTTCTTTTTGTCGGTTTTCTTATCCTCTGATTTAGTTTCTTCCGTTTCGGGCTCTTCGTGTTCGCTGTCGGCCGTTTTCTTTTCGTCTTCGGTTTCAGCCGTTTCCTTTTCGGGCTCTGATTTTGTCTTCTTCGACTTTTCTTTCTTGGTGGTACCTTCGGCTTTGCTGCATGACACAGTGAATGATAGGCCGAAAACCAGGACAAAAAGGGCAAAAAATACCGCGAGGCGTGAGGGGTTTGTTTTCATGATGGAGATGGGCGGGGTCTAGATTGTGTGGGAGTTTATTTGATCTTCGGCTTGTCAGGAACCTGATCGGCTTCGCCGACAACGACGGAGCCTTCGGTCTCGAGCTTTTTCTTAGCAAGTTTGCTTTCGTCGGATCCGGTTTCCTTACCGGAAGTCTCCTTCTTCTTTCCGTCCTCGGCCTCAGGTTCGGCGGGTGCAAGTCGAAGAACCGTGATGCTGATCCGGCGATTGGACGGGGAATAAGGGTCGTTGGGGACAAGAAGTTCTGTATCTGCAAAACCGACTATACGACGTATCTGCTCCGGTTTTACGCAGTTCGCCTCGAGCGTTCGGCGGGCGGCATTTGCTCGGTCGGCGGAGAGTTCCCAGTTGGTATAACCATTATTTGATGGAAAGACGCGGCTGTCGGTATGGCCGCCAATAGTGATCTTATTTGGCAGCGTGCAGATGCCGCCAGCAATTTCAGCGAGCACCGCTTTGGCATCTTCGCCCAGATCGGCACTCCCTGACTGGAAGGATACTTTATCTGCCTCGTCGATCATCTGGATCCGCAGCCCTTCGTCCGTGACATCGATCCGGACTCGATCTTTATAGCGCGAGAATTCGGGACGGGTGCCGAACTGTTTCTGCAGCGTCTCTGCAACACTGAAAAGCGCCTGCTCATTGTCCTTTGACGTCTGAGTCGTGGGTTCTTTGCTGACCTTCTTTGCCTGCGAAAGAATCCCACCGGCTGTCGCGTCGAATACGCCGGGATTTCGAAAATATGAAGCGATCTGTTGTTTCAGCTCGACATCGGCCTGCGACACCAGCCACAGAACAAGAAAAAGCGCCATCATGGCCGTCACGAAGTCCGCATACGCGACCTTCCATGCTCCGCCGTGATGTCCGCCGTGTCCGCGTACCTTTTTGACGCGGCGACGCGGCTTTGGTGCTTCTTCTTTCTTGATATCCATCTCTTGAAAGCCCTATCGAGGCTTGATCTCTTTCAACAAAGGCTCGATCTCGGTTGTCGACGGGCGATCAAAGCTGAAGATCGTCTTGCGGGCAAACTCAACCGCCGTCATTGGAGCTGCTCCGTTCGCAAATGAGATAAGCCCTGCTTTCAGGCATAAAAAGTAACGACTTTCGTCGTGGGCGAGATTCTCAAGATTCTTGGAGATCGGGGCGAGGAATCCGTATGAGAGCAGAAGCCCGAGGAACGTGCCTACGAGAGCGGCTCCGATATGGTGGCCAAGTTCTTCGGGTGTTCCGTCGAGATGCTGCATCGTGACAACGATACCAAGCACGGCTGCAACAATTCCCAAACCGGGAAGGGCGTCCGATGCTGTCTGCAGCAATGCGGGAACGACCGCTCCTTCTTCGTGGTGGGTCTCAACCTCGGCTTCGAGCATGATCTCGAGCTCCTCCGGCGAACATGCTCCGTTGACCAGCATTTTCATCGCATCACAGAAGAAATCCACTGCGTGATGATTGGCTAAGAAGCTCGGGTATTTGGTAAAAATCGGAGACGAATGCGGATTGTTTACGTCTTCCTCGACCGAAAGCAGGCCGCCTTTCTTTGAGTTTATGAACATGTCGTACTGCACCTGCAGCACTTCAATGTAAGTCTTCTTGTTGTAGGGCGATCCCTTCAAGGCCTTTGGGATCATTGCCGTTATCCGGCCAAGATATTTGCCGGGGTTGGAAGCGAGGGTTGCCCCGATCACGGCTCCGCCGATGACGATAAACTCGGACGGCTGGATCAAAACGCCGAGCGGCCCGTTTATCATCAGAAATCCGATGATAACGCAGGCAAAAACCACTACAATGCCGATTATGAGAAGCATAGATTATGAAGGAAGGAAGAGGTTCGCGGAGGCTGAAATGGACCGCAGGCAAATAGGTTTTTGACACCAAAATCCGTATTTACCTGCAGCTCACGCTAACTTAGGATAGCTTCTCCCCCGGTAAAGCCCCTCTCAAGGCTCATGCTTCTTATCGGCGTTCGCTAGGAGAACTTTAGACCATTTGCAGAAGATCCTGAAAAGTCTGATTCGCGGTGGATATCACGCGTGAATTTGCCTGAAATCCGCGTTGGGCTTCGATCAATTCGACGAATTCATTCGTTATATTTACGTTGCTCTGTTCGAGGTAACCACCATTTATAGATCCGCGTGTACCGTTGTTCGCGGTACCGATGGTTGGCTGTCCCGACGCCGGCGTTTCGTGGAACATATTGCTTCCGAGTCGGCCAAGGCCCTCGTTGGAATCGAAAACGGCGAGTGCTAGCTGGCCGATGACACGCGATTGGCCGTTCGAGTAAAGCCCGAAAATATTACCATCGTTATCGATCGCGACATTATCGAGGTCACCGGGAGCATAACCATCTTGAACAGTCGAGGTAGCGGCTGAGGTTTTGGAATACGCAGTCACATAAGAACTGATCGGGTCGCCCGCGGCGTCGAACTCGTAAAGATTAATGTCGATCGACGGCAGCTCAGCCAGTCCCAGTTCAGCCTGGTCGGGGATGATCTGAAGTGATTCTTCAGGTGTCAGGAGCTGCCCGTCGGAATCGAACGTAAAGTTCACCGGGTTTGTTGATGGGCCCGAACCATCGGCGTCCACCTCGCACGGATTGCCGTCGAGCGTTGCTTCCATGTTGAAGGAACCGTCCGCCTGCTTTGTGAATGTCATAAGAAGCTTATGCGGGCCGCCCAGCGAATCGAAAACTTCTACAGGGACGCTGAAGGTCGCATCTTCTTTCATTTGCGAGTTCAGGTTGAACTTGATCGTCGCCTCGGTCGTCATCTTCGGCGGGAAGATCTCGCCGATCGGGAGCCTCAGATTCGAAAGCGGTGTTCCGACCGGGACCTGGCCGTCGACAGCTCGATATCCCTGAACTTCGCCGCCCGTCGGCGATACAATTACGCCGTCCTTGTTGAGCGAAAAATCACCTGCCCGCGTATATCCGCGGCGGCCGTCCTGGTTCTGGACGACAAAAAAGCCGTTTCCCGAGATGCCTGCGTGCAGCGGCGACGATGACTCGTTCAGCGAGCCCTGGCTAAAATTTGTATGGATGGCGCCCGTACGGACTCCGTTCCCGATGCCGAGCGAATTACCCGCTCCGTTCATTCTCGAACCAAAACGGTTGGCGAAAATGTCCATGAACGTGATCTGGCTCGACCGAAACCCGATCGTGTTGGCGTTTGCGATGTTGTTGCCGACAACGTTAAGTGCGTTGCTGTTAGCGTTTAGGCCCGAAAGGGCGGTGCTGAATGAAAATGACATGTTGATCTCTCCTTTGCTAGAAATGAATGCAATTAGCCGAATCCTTCGGGAATCAGCAAGATGCTGGTATGAACTTTTGATTTTTACGCCTCATCAGTATCTTTCTTGTCCACCGGCGTTAACTTTGTGTTGAGCGCGTCGATCGACTGGCGTATGGCCATCAACTGATCGAGCGAATTGAACTGCGCGAGCTGCGCGACAAAGGCCGTACCGTCCTGCGGCTGCAGCGGGTCCTGGTTCTTCAACTGCGCCACGAGCAGCGTCATGAACATATTTTTTTCCTCTCCGGACGCAGCCGTGCCAGTGGTTCGTGACGTGTTCTGGCCGGTCATCAAATTCGAAATTGGGTTTACTGCCATAAGTTTTCTCCTAATTATTGCGGGATCACGCCCGCAGGTTCACCAGCCGATCTGCTTTCAATTCATCTTTAGCCAGTGGTTCGTCAAATGCTGTCCTGAGCGGGATTCTTGAATCGGACGGCTGTGAGCCCGAATCCCTTGTCGATCCGCCGCCGTTGTAAGTATCAGAAAAAGCCGAGCTGCACGATGTTTCGAGCGAGCCGACCTTCATACCTGAGTTCTCGAGCGATTCGCGAAGCTGTGCCAGCGTTTGGTCGAGCAGATGCTGCGTTTGCGGATTGTCCGTAACGAAACGAGCTTCGATCGTCCCTTCGCTGTTCTTGATCAAGGTGATCTCGACGGTTCCAAGTTCTTCCGGTTTGAGTCGGATCTTGATCTCGCGTTTATCACCCAATTCCAGCTTATTGGCCGCCAGGTCGTTGAGGTTTGAGCCGACCTGGTCGAGTATAGCTCGTCTCAACTTGCCCTCGGGAAGGCCAAACGGCGTCGGCCGCAGAGCTGCCGGCTCACCGCTAACAGATGAATCAAAGCTAAACTCAGAGCCTTGTTCGGTTTCGGGTTTTTTCAGCCTTTCCACCTCCGTGATCGATCCCGCAAACTCGGTTGCTTCCCCCTGTCCGGCGGCGGCCGCTCGAGCGAATTCTTTCGGCCGCGAATCTATCAGTACATTCGCAGTGAACGTTTCGAGTAAGCTGACATCGCTCTGCGCTTCATGATCCCGGCGTTCGAGCGAGAGGTCTTTCTTTTCGATCGGCTGGAACTCGCGAGGCAAGCGAACAAACTCTCGTGTCGGGGCAATATGTATCGGAAAGACCGAGGGCAATGCGTCGGTTGCGATCACTTCTACCTCTTTCTCAACCGTCGGTTTCCCCGCCGCTCGCTCGGGAACAAGAGTCCCGGCCGTCGGGCCGATCGCTGCCGGCAGTTCAAGCACGTCGCCCTCGTCGGGCCGATCAAGAGAGATCTTGCTCGTTGTAGCGTCTCGCTGTATCACGTTCTCGCTCTTCGGAACAGTCTTAATTGCACCGTCACCCGGAAGGCCGCACGTATCAGCAAGAGGAATCGGCTTTCGATCGTGTGGTCCCAGCTGAATTGGTGGTGCGATGTCATCCTTTTCGCCGGGCGTGAGCTCGACCGGAGGGCCTAGAAACTCCGGCCGGTCGGTCGGCAATGGCGTCAAAGTCACCGGCGATTTGATCTCCGGCGGGAAAACGGGTCCCGATTGTAAAGCTGGGATCGCAAATTCGGTGTTCTCGACCGTTGTCTCGGGAGCCGCGCCGCCGGTTTTGGCTTCCTCGGATGTGATCGTCCCAGTTTCAACAGTGATCGGAGCCGCTGGATTAACGCCCATCGGAACCGAGAACAAAGCTGCAAATAGATCGGCATAGAGGTCGATCTTTTCGGGCTTTTCGCCCATCGGAAGCTGGCCGTTTTGCGTCGGTTGAATGTTGGTCGCAGGAAGCATATTTATCATTTTTCCCCCATTGATCGTCTGGCGAACGAAGCCATGACGATCTCGTCGATGGTGTTTTGCTGCTGGCGATCCAGCTCGGAGCGATGCCGTTCCAGCTGAGTTTCCCTCAGGTTTTCAGTTATCTTGACGTTTCGCATTGCCTCTGTGACTGCTCCAAGCTGGATATCGCAATCACGATTTCGTTTCGCCAGTTCGGCCTCGGCCTCTTTTTGCAGGCGGTCGAGTGAAGCGAAATGTTTGGAACTAAGTTCCATTTCAAGGGCGTCGACTTTCGCACCGTTCGTGATCCGGCGGGTGTATTTTTCGATCGCCTCTTGGCGCATCGCCTCGATATGAGCGACCCGCTGGGCTGCCCGCAAGGCTTCGGCCCGCAGTTCGCCAAGTATGACGCTTTCGCGCTCCTTACGGATCTCGCGGACCTTGTGAACCGATTCAAGTGAGAATTTGAACTTTTTCACGTTTTGATCTCCATCAACTGCGTCAATGACTCGTCAAACTTCGCTTCCTCGTGCCGATTCTGATTTAAAAATCGATTTATCTCATCGTGACGGGCTATCGCCAGATCGATCGAGGTATTGCTGCCCGTTTGGTACGCACCGATATTTATCAAGTCCTCCGCCTTCTCATACGCGGCCATAAGTTCGCGGACCTTTCCCGCTTGCTGCCGGTGGTCGGCATCCGCAACGATAGAAAAGAGCCGAGATGCGGAATTCAGGATGTCGATGCATGGGTAATGATTCCGCGCCGCAAGTGCTCGCGAGAGAACGATATGGCCGTCGAGGATCGATCGAACGGCATCGGCGATGGGCTCGTTCATGTCATCACCCTCAACGAGGACGGTGTAGAAGCCAGTGATCGAGCCGCCGTTCGCGAACTTTCCGGCTCGTTCAAGAAGTCGTGGCAGGAGCGCAAAAACCGATGGCGTGTAGCCCTTCGATGAAGGAGGTTCGCCCGCCGCAAGGCCGATCTCACGCTGCGCCATGCAAAAACGCGTGACTGAATCCATGATCAAGAGCACATTCGCACCTTGATCTTTGAAATATTCCGCGATCGAAGTTGCTGCCAGTGCGGCGCGTATACGCACAAGTGCAGAATCATCCGACGTAGAAACGACGATCACGCTCCGCCGCATTCCCTCGGGACCAAGTTCATTTTCGATAAACTCGCGAACCTCGCGGCCGCGTTCCCCGATCAAGGCAATCACGTTAATATCGGCGGACGAACGATTTGCCATCATACCCAACAGCGTCGATTTACCTACCCCCGATCCGCCAAAAATACCGATCCTTTGCCCAGCCCCGACGGTCAAAAGCCCGTCGATCGCCCGTACGCCGGTCTCGAGGGCTTCGTCGATATTTGCACGTGCCAGCGGATTCGTTGTTTCGCGAACCAGTGGATAGGAAACCTCTGTGAAGATCTCGCCATCGTCGTCAAGCGGCCGACCGAGAGCGTCCACAACACGGCCGAGCAACCCCTCGCCCACGCCGATCTCGCTGCTGACGCCCGCGGCTATGATCGAGTCGCCCACACGCACCGGCGGCATCTGGCCGAGCGGCATCAGCAATACGTTGTTGTCGCGAAACCCGATCACTTCGAGCATCGTATTCCGCTCGCCGCTGACTCCCGGAAGATAGCAAAGATCGCCGACCGAGACTGTCGGGCCCTGAGATTCGACGACGAGCCCGACAGAACGGGTCACCCGGCCGATGGATTTCAGCGGGTCGATCTTTTCGAGTTTTTGGGCGTATGCGGCTAGCATTATTAGTTCAATAGTCCATGCGAGATCTCATCGAATTGCGACTCGATCCTCGCGTCGATATCGCCGGTTTCGGTGTGGATCAGGCAGCCGCCGAGCGAGATCGAGCGGTCTTCTACGAGTTCGATCTTGCCGCGGTAGTCGATCTGATCGAGCCGCTCGCGGATATACGCAAAATCTTCGGGGTGCAAATGAACCTCGGCCACGACGCGGTTGTGAAGCTTGGCAAGCGATACCTTAACCAGCGTCAGGGCAATGTCGCGGTCTATCGTTACTTCGCGCGCGACGATCTTTTTTGCGACCTGCAGAGCAAGTCCGACGATCTCGCCCTCTAGATCGCCATTTATCTCGGAATCGAGTGCTCCGACCTTCGCTATGGTTTCGGCTAGCCGGTCACGAAGTTCGCCGTACATTTCGGCATGCTCCACTTCGAGTTCGGCCTTAGCACGGCTAACGGCTCGGTCGTTGGCAGCATTCTCGATAATGACGGCTTGCTGCTCGGCCTGAGAGACGATCCGCTGTGCCTCGACCTGTGCCTGGGCAAGAAGGTCTTCGGGTTCGAGGTCGTCGATCTCCTCGAAATGCATCGATTGAGCCGGCTGAATTATCTCGATCGGCTCTAGTTCGGGCACGACGAGAGGCTGCACGCCGGCGGTTGCGATGGGACCGCCTTGCAGCGTTAAACTCAAGGGAACTGCACCTGCGGCGGCTGCGTTTTTCAGAACCTTAGCTGACATATTCGTCACCTCCGCCTGCGCCGCCCAGGCTGACGATGCCCTGTTCATCTAGTAGCCGCAATATCTCGACGACTTCACGCTGAGCACCGGTCACATCTTTGAGCTTGACCTGGCCCATGAAATCCATCTCTTCCTTCATCATCTCTACCGCACGGCTCGACATGTTTGTGAAGAAACGGTCCTGCAGCTCGGGCATCGTCCCCTTCAGAGCAAGAGCGAGCACCTTCTTGTCGACACGCTGCATGATCTCGCGAATTCCGGCGTCGTCTATCAGCAGGATGTCCTCAAAGGTGACCATCAGCCCGCGGATCTCAAGAGAAAGCTCCGGATTTTGTCCCTCGATCTGCTCAAGCATGAGCCGCATCGACTCGCGATCGAGGCTGTTACAGATGTCCGCGACCGCACGAACTCCGCCGACACGCGACCGGCTAAGACCGCTTACGGCAGAGAGTTTCTGGTTCAGGATATTTGCGATGCGCTTTACAACATCCTGGGAAACAGTCTGCAGATTAGCGAGCCTCAGAACGACATCGCTCCGGCTAGCCTCGGGAAGCTGTTTTAGTACGGTCGACGCGGTAGTCGGATCAAGATGGGCGAGTACGACAGCGATCGTCTGCGGATGTTCCGATTGAAAGAGCTTCGCAAGCTGCTGAGGATCGGTTTTCTGAAGGGCTTCGAAACTGACCGGGGCCTCGATCGAGTGCATTACCTTATCGGTCAAACGCTTAGCCTGCTCCGCCCCGAAACTATTCATCAGCAGCTTCTTCGCGTAGTCAACGCCGCCCGTCGAGACATAATTCCGTGCCGTTAGAAGCTGATGAAATTCATCGACTACCTCTGCCGAGACCTGCGATTTGACGTTCGAAAGCATAGCCAGCTCTTTCGAGAGTATCTGCACCTCCTCTTCATCAAGCTGTTTGAAGAGCGCGGTCGCGGCCTCTTCGCCGAGCGAAAGACAGAGTATCGCAGCCTTCCGGGCACCCGAAAGCTGCTCCTCCGGGCGAATGGAAAGAGAGAGAGAAACCTCCTCACCTGGAGGCGGCTCGAACGGGTCAGTGGGTTGTTCAGCGGTAGCGGTCATTGATCGTTAAAACTCGGAAGTTCCATTCGGCGGAACTAAAACTAAGCGCCCTCGCGGAGCCATCCCCGCATAGTGCCAACTACGAGATCGGTGTTTTCCAGGCTTTCAGCGGCCAGCTGTTTTCGTATGGCCTCGATACGTTCGGCCTCGCGGTTCGGCATCGTGCCATTGCCGATCTCAGCCTGAAGCTCGGAAACCGTCATAGGCTGGCCCAGTGACGCGGGTGAATTTCCGTCGAGCTGCAACGCTTTATCGCGGGACGTGCTGCGGCGTTCCTCAAAGTTTTCATCGGAAGCTTCGGGAAGCATACGTGTCTCATCCGGCACGACGGCGGCGGCCTGAAGAGCCTTTTTCGCAGGGCGAAATACGAATATCAGCAAGAGGACCGCGACGAGTACGAGTGCTCCGTACTTAAGAAAGGTCGGTATCAGTTGGCGGTTGCTTTCCAAAAAGCCCTGCGGCCCGGCGGGTTCGATCGTCGGTTTGCTGAATGCCATGGTCTGGACAACGACCGTATCCCCTCGATTTACGTCTATCCCAACCGCCGCCGAAACAAGGTCCTGGATCTGCTTGATCTCCTCTGCCGTTCGAGCTACTTCGACGCCCTCGACGGTTTTGTGATCGACAGCGACCGAGACGTTCATCTTGTTTACTCGCCCGCCGCCGCCGATGGTCTTTTTGACCGTCTTATCGATCTCATAATTGACCGTCGAAGTGTTGCGTTGATCTGCAGTGGTCGCCGCAGTCGCTGTGACGGGAGGAACAGGCGTCGGCATCGTCGCCGGGTTATTCGAACGCGCACCGACCGGAGCATTTACCTGTTGGGCCGGATTATTTCTGATCTCCTGAGCGACTTGCTGAGAACGAACGACCTGTGATTTCGGATCGAATTTCTCTTCGCTCTGCTCGACCTGGCTAAAGTCGATGTCAGCGGCGACTTCAGCTCGGACCCGATTAGGACCTACTATCGGTTCGATCAAGGCGATCAGTCGGGCAGCACTCTCACCCTCGAACTTTCGCTTGGTTTCAAGCTGTGATTGCACCGCTCCGGTATCGCCCAGGCCACGCGGGCGGTTTTCGCCGGCGGCTACTAATAAGCGACCAGATGTGTCCATGACTGAAACACCGCTTGGCTCGAGGCCCTCGATCGAACTGGCGACCAAGCTGACGATCGCGTTCGATCGTTCCGCCGAAAGTTCCTTGTTTTGCCGCACCTTTACAACGACCGAGGCTTTCGCACTGTCCTCCTTCTCGGTAAACACGGACTCTTTCTTCGGTGTCACGTGCACGCGGGCGGATTCAACCTCGTCCATGCCCTCCAGTGTTTTTGCGAGTTCCCCTTCGATCGCCCGGCGATAATTTACTTGTTGGGCAAAGTCCGTTGCACCAAAGCTTGTCTTATCGAAAAGATCAAACCCGACATGCCCGCCCGAAATAGCTCCTTCCCCAGCCATTTTGAGGCGAAGCTCAGTCACGCGTTCCTGCGGCACTGAAACCGTCGTACCACCGTTCGTCAAGGTGTACGGAACGCCTTCGGTCTTCAATCTTTCGACTATATTTTGTGCGTCGGCTGGCTTGAGGTCGCCGAAAAGAACGCCGTAATTGGGCTGCGATCCGAAATAGACGAGTGCTCCGATGAGCGCCGCCGTCCCGATGACCGCCGCGACGACCGTTACTCGCCCCGAAGTCGGCATCCGGCCCCACATTTCCTTCAATTGTTGAACTGACGAAGCCATCTATTCTTCTTCGTTAAACCGGCATTCTCATGATCTCGTCATACGCGCCGATGAGTTTGTTTCGGACCTGGAGCCCGAGCTGAAATTTCAGATCGGCCGTTTGTAGGGCGATTATCGTTTTGTGAAGATCGGGCGATTCGCCGCTAACCGCTTTTGCGATCTCGCCTTCAGCACTTTTCTGAGTTTGATCGATCGATTCGACGGCTTCCTTAATGACTGAGCCGAATCCCTCGCCGGAACCCGAGATCCTGCGCGCCCCGGTCAGGTCGCCCGAAAGCGGTGTGACGGAATTTATGTTGCCTATCTGCATCTCTCGTTAAACGTCCCCTAAGTTGAGGCTTACCCGGGCAAGCTCTTTTGCGGTCGAGAAAACCGTAGCATTCGCCTCAAACGCCCTCGCCGCAGACATCATATTTACTGTTTCTTCAAGCGGATCCACATCGGGAAGCTGAACGTAGCCATTCTCGTCGGCGTCAGCGTGGCCGGGTTGATATTGGAGCACTCGGGAATTTTCATCCGCCACCACAACCTCGGCACTTACGCCCTGCGGTTTCAACCGGCTTGAGTCGAGGTCGGTCGACGACCTACGCCACTCTTCATTGATGTCGATCGCGGTAAAAACTACATCACGGCGCTGATAAGCCTTTCCGTTTGCCGTTCGTGTTGAGTTTGCATTTGCAAGATTGGCCGATGCGGCTTCGAGTCGTTCACGCTGTGCGGTCATGCCCTGCGAGGCGATCTTAAATATCGAATAGAGCGACATGGTTTTATCTGCCCTCCTTTATCGCCGTTCGAAGGAGCCGCAAACGTGATTGGAGCATCTTGGCCCCGAAGTTGAAGCTGCTTCCCGCCTGTGCAAGCTCAGCCATTTCGCGGCCAGGGTCGACGGTGTTGCCGTCCATGCCGATCGCGGTGGCAGACTGCTCGAGAACTCTCGGCTGACTTGTCAACGCAAGGCGGTTCTGCTGATACGGCGGCAGCGAACTCTCGCGTGCCGCTTCCTTGAGGTAATCCTGAAAATCGACTTCCTTTGCGATGTAGCCCGGCGTGTCGGCATTCGCGATGTTGCCCGCGATCGTCTGCGAACGAAGACTCTGTACGTCGAGAAACTTCGTCAGCAGGTCGGTAACATTGTCCATTCGAAGCAAGCTCATCGACACACCTCCGTTTTCGGCAGTTTGCAAGAGGCGTGCCGCGAAGACTATTGAGACTCGCTGACCAAGGACGCAAACAGGGCGAAAAGCCGCAAAAATCGGGCAAGGCGTGCGCGAGGGCGGGATCCAGCAATGGAGCGACGTTATCCTGTGCGCGTAATTCCGACAATAAGCGCTTAAGGCGATGTCATTTTGTTGACACTACGATCCGTAGTACAGTTATCTCGAACCGTTCGATGAAGCCAAAAATTTTAGTTGTAGAAGATGACACGCGACTGAGAAACCTTCTTGTCGAGGCCCTCGGCCAGGAGGGGCATGAGATGTCGAGCGCCGGTTCGGCCGAGGAAGCCATCGAGATGCTGAACGGGACGCAGTTCGACGTGCTTCTAACGGACGTCAATCTGCCGAAGATGAGCGGGCTCGAATTGCTTCCGATCTGCCTGCAGCATAATCCTCTCACTTACATGATCGTCATGACCGGCTATGCCTCGATCGATATGGCGGTCGAAGCAATGAAACTCGGTGCGGCCGATTTTTTAAGAAAGCCTATTTCACTGAAAGACCTCAGCGGGGCTATTCGTGTTGCCTTGAAAAAGATCGAAACACCCGAACCGCAGGCCGGAGCGGCCCGCAAAACGAGCTCCGAGATCATCGCAACTTCGGTCGTAATGCTTAATGTGCTTGAGCAGGTAAACGTGATCGCTCCTTACAAGATCAATGTGCTGGTCACGGGTGAGACAGGAACGGGAAAGGAGTTGATCGCAAGAGCCATTCACGCGGCGAGCGACCGATCCAAGAGCAATTTTATCGCAATGAACTGCGCCGCTATCCCGGAGCAACTCCTCGAAGACGAGCTTTTCGGCCACGTGAAAGGCGCTTTCACGGGAGCGCAGACCGACCGAAAGGGTAGATTTGAACAGGCAGATGGCGGAACGCTATTCATGGACGAGATCGGCGACATGAATCTCGCGTTGCAGGCCAAGCTTTTGAGGATATTGCAGGAGAGTGAATTTGAGCGGCTCGGCTCATCGAAGACTATAAAGGTCGACGTTCGTGTGATCGCCGCTACCTCGGCCGATCTTGAGAGCAAGATCGCGGACGGCAGTTTTAGGGCCGATCTTTATCATCGACTGAACGTGGTCCATCTCAGCGTTCCCGCGCTTCGCGAGCGGCCAGACGACATATTGCCGATTGCCCAGGGCCTGCTCGATCGATTTTGCAAATCGACGGGTTTGCCGCCAAAGCGGATCGCAGACGAAACGTACCACGCTCTTATCTCTTACAATTTCCCGGGCAATGTTCGGCAGCTGCAAAACGCTATGGAACGAGCCGCAGTTTTCTCGGGTGTTGCCGGTGAAGTAAGGCTGGAACATCTTCCCGAAGAGATCCGGAATCAGACCAGCCTTTTCCAGATCGGCCTCGGTGATAAGCTGCTTCCCAGATCGATCCCGGACGAGGGTATCGACTTCTCTGAAGTTGTCTCGCAGATCGAACGCGAACTCCTGCTCCAAACCCTGGATAAGACTGGCGGGAACAAGATGCAAGCAGCAAAGCTCCTGAATATGAAGCGCACCACGTTGGTGGAGAAGATCAAACGGCTAAATATAGAATCCGGCGGAGACGATGATCTTTCCGGCGTCTAGCTCATGACCTTTTTTTGGTTCTGTCACGTGTTTCGCGCTGTTTTGCGGGCTTTCACTCTACCTCTTTACATCCATAGTGCATGGTCTTAATTCCGGATACGCATCGTTCTCCGCCGAAACAAGCTTGCCCTTTACGGCTATTTCCTGTCCTTTTGCCAGATCTTTGAACGACGGAGCATCCTTTTCTTCGACCAGGCAATGGACCAATTGGAGAGAACTACCATAGATATTGATCTCTTCGTAGCCGTTCGAATTATTCTTGAAATCGAACTGCGGCTTTTCATCCTTATATTGGCCGGCGATGACAATATCTTTTCCTGAATACTTCTTCTGAAACTCGGCCTTGGATTTTTCCCGCTCCGCCCACATATCGTCGATCTTCATTACGGGCGTGGATGCACCGCAAGCCGCGATCAAGACCGTCACGAACAATAAAAGACAAGTCTGCTTCATACCGACTATCCTCCAGTTTTGAATTTGGGAGCCATTGTACATCAGTACAGGGCGGACGACTATTCTTTTTGCCGGAAGGATACAATTAGGACGGTGCAAGAAGCTGTCCCATTTTCTGATGTATCAGATTTATCGCCTTGAGCGGCCGAACCATTACCTTGAACTCGATGATCTTTCCACCCGCATCCCACGTGATCATATCGACACCATTGACGATGATGCCGTCGATCTCGGTTTCAAACTCCAGCACAGCATCACTCTCGCCTACTACCTCGCGAACATAGCGAAAATGCTCGTTTCCAAACACGAGAACCGCCGCGGCGAGATACTGCGACGTGATCGCCTTCCCGAGCTGCGGCGTGTGAACAACAGGCGAATGGAAGATCACATCGTCAGACAAGATCTCACTTAAAGCGCGTGGATCGCGGTTCCTGACGATCATATGCCACGCATCTAAAGCCAAGCTGGTCATTTATTCCATATTCCTCAGCCGCAGCCGCAACGCTTGAAGCTTAATGAAGCCTTCGGCGTCGTGCTGGTCGTATGCTCCGGCGTCGTCCTCGAATGTAACTACCCTCTCGCGATAGAGTGAATTCTGTGACTTGCGGCCAGTGACGATGGTGTTGCCCTTATAGAGCTTAAGCCGTACATCGCCGTTGACGGTTTCCTGGGTCTGGTCGATCAGTGATCGGAGGATCTCGAATTCGGGTGCGAACCAGAATCCGTAATAGACGGATTCGGCGAACTTCGTACCGAGTGAGTCGCGAAGGCGCATCACCTCGCGGTCCATTGTGATGGATTCGAGCGCACGGTGAGCGGTTTGGAGGATCGTTACCCCCGGCGTTTCATAAACTCCGCGTGACTTCATGCCGACGAAGCGATTCTCAACCAGATCGACGCGGCCGATGCCGTGCTCGCCGCCGAGGTAGTTGAGCTTCGAGAGCATATCGACCGCGCCATATCTCTCGCCATCGATCGCGACCGGCTCGCCTTTTTCGAACGAGATCGTAATTTCCTGCGCCGTGTTCGAAGCGTTCTCGGGCGATTTCGTCATCAAGAAAATATTCTCGGGCGGGGCGGCCCACGGATCTTCGAGAATACCGCCCTCGTAGCTGACGTGCATCAGGTTGCGGTCCATCGAGTATGGTTTTTCAGCAGTCGCGGTAACGGGAATTCCATGCTGAGCACAATACGCGATCAAGTCCGCTCGGCCTTTGAACTCCCAGTGACGCCACGGAGCGACCACCTTGATATCCGGCTGCAACGCATAATACGTCAGCTCAAAGCGTACCTGATCGTTCCCCTTGCCCGTCGCCCCGTGAGCGACGGCATCGGCGCCTTCCATCTGGGCTATCTCGATCTGGCGTTTGGCAATAACAGGCCGGGCGAGCGACGTGCCGAGCAGATAAACACCCTCGTACAAGGCATTTGCTTTGACGGCAGTCCAGACGAAATCCTTGACGAATTCCTCGCGAAGATCTTCTACATAGAGCTTCGACGCTCCCGTGTTCTTCGCTTTTTCCTCAAGCCCATCGAGTTCGTCACCCTGCCCAACGTCGGCCGTATAGCAGATCACCTCGCAGCCATAGGTTTCCTTGATCCAGAGCAGCATGGCTGAAGTGTCGAGTCCGCCGGAATATGCCAATACGAGTTTGTTTATCTTCTTTTCCATTCTTTTGCGTTCTGCGCGTGTTTGCGTGAGAATTATCTGCACACGAAGGCTCTATTTTTACGCAAAGCCTCTAAGTTCGCAAAGAATAGAAAGGAAATGGCAGAAACTGGAAAACTTTGGGGTGGTCGGTTTACCGAAGGCCCGGACGCGACATTCGCCGAATTCAATGATTCATTTCGTTTTGACAAGCGACTGTTTGCGGCCGATGTCCACGGTTGTATCGCCCATGCGAACGGCCTTCGACGCGCTAATATCCTCACGGAGTCCGAAGCAACGGCCATTACTGACGGTTTGAAGTCGCTTCTTGGATCATCGCAAGCATCCTCCTTCTTCGACTCCGAGGCTGAGGATGTTCATTCGTTTATCGAAGCCAAGCTGATAGAACTGATCGGTGATACGGGAAGGAAGCTTCACACTGGCCGAAGCCGTAACGATCAGGTAGCAACGGCGTTGCGGCTTTGGCTGCGGGATGAGGTGGATGCGATCGACGCCCTGATCACATCCGTAAAATCATCGCTGCTCTCGCTTGCAGAACGGCATCGCGACGCTGTAATTCCGGGCTATACGCATCTTCAGCGTGCCCAGCCCGTGATGTTTGCGCATTGGTGTCTGGCCTACTTCGAAATGCTAAGACGTGACCGTGAACGGTTAGCCGATGCCCGAAAACGCATTAACGTTATGCCTCTCGGCTCGGCGGCTTTAGCCGGCACGAGCTACCCGATCAACCGCGAGCTCGTAGCCGAGGAACTGGGTTTCGACAGCGTGTCGCGAAATAGTCTGGATGCCGTTTCGGATCGTGATTTCGCGGTCGAATTTGCTACCGCTTGTTCGCTGGTAATGGTCCATCTTTCGCGACTCGCCGAAGACCTGATCATTTACTGTTCGCAGGAATTCGGTTTTGTCAGATTGAGCGACCGTGTCTCGAGTGGTTCCAGCCTGATGCCGCAGAAGAAGAATCCCGACGCTCTCGAATTGCTCCGCGGGAAATCGGGCCGCGTTTTCGGCCATCTGACTGGTTTGCTCACGATGATAAAAGGGCTTCCGCTTGCCTACAACAAGGATATGCAGGAAGACAAGGAAGCGATCTTTGACACGGTTGATACGGTTAGCATTTCGCTGCGCGCCGCGGCGATCGTACTCGACAACGCTACTCTCAACGAGGAAACCGCTCTCGGCGCCGCTACAAAGGGATATTTGAACGCAACGGAACTCGCCGACGATCTCGTCAGGAAAGGCGTTCCTTTCCGGACGGCTCATGAAGCGGTCGGCCGCGCAGTTCTCGGTGCTATGTCGGCGGGCAAAGAGCTTCACGAACTAACGATCGACGAGCTTCGGAATTTTGCCCCGGAATCCGGAGACGACGCACTAAAAGCCCTCGAACTCGGGTCGACACTCGGGTCGAAGGCAACCATAGGCGGCACCTCGCCTGAAAGGGTCTCGGAAGCCCTCGACGCGGCTAAGTCTTACCTTGCTCAGGACAATGGATAGAGAAAAGCTAGTTAAGGACATAACGGATAACGAACTGATGCGTTTTCTCGGCATCGAGATCGTGGAGGCTTCAGGTGAGCGTGTCGTTCTTCAAATGGAGGTTACGCCTAAGGTTCATCAGTACGTCGGAATCATGAACGGCGGAGTTTCGCTTTATCTTGCCGAAACGGCCGCGTCGATAGGAGTTGTCTGCGGAGCGGATCTGACCAGAGTGACGCCGGTCGGTATTGAAATAAATGCCAATCACATCAGGGCCGTAAGCAAAGGGATCCTAACGGTTGAAGCGGCTCCTGTACATTCCGGACGATCTATGAGCGTTTGGAAGATCGATATCACGAACGAGAAGGGGAAACTTGTCTGCACGTCGCGTTTGACGATGCTGATTCAAAAACACGCGGCATATCCAGCCCCCGCGGCGTAAATCGAAAACTTCATGAAAGTAACGATAGTCTCAAAACGCCGATCGTTGATCTGCCTGTGGTTCCTTTCAGCTGTCCTGTTACTGCCGGCAGTAGTGCATTCACAGGGTCTGCCCGAGATACCGCGTGAATTCAGGGCCGTGTGGGTCGCCACGGTTGATAACATCGATTTTCCCACCAAGAAAGGGCTTTCTATAGACCAACAGAAAGCCGAATTGATCGCCATCCTTGACCTGGCGAAAAAGCTCCGGCTCAATGCCATCGTATTCCAGGTCCGCCCTATGACCGACGCCGTTTACGCATCAAAACTCGAGCCTTGGTCGGAGTTTCTGACTGGTCAGATGGGAACGCCTCAAGCATTCGACCCTCTTAAGTTCCTCGTTGCCGAGGCTCATTCACGCGGCATTCTCGTCCATGCCTGGTTCAATCCATATCGGTCGTTTCATCCGGCCGCGAAGACGATGGCTGACGATCATGTTTCGAAAACAAAACCGTCGATCGTCCGCCAATACGGCCGCTACATGTGGCTCGACCCGACGGATGAAGATGCGAAACGGCATTCGTTGAATGTGATCAAGGATGTAGTTCGGCGTTACGACATCGACGGCGTACATTTTGACGATTATTTCTATCCATATGCCGAGAACGATGCTGCTGGCAAGAAGATCGACTTTCCGGATCAGGCGAACTACGACAAATATCTGAAAACGGACGGCGACATGAATGTGCGCATGGGACAGAAACGCATTCCGCTAAACCGTTCCGATTGGCGTCGGTATCACGTCAACGATTTTATCGAATCCGTCGGCCGCGAGATAAAGAAGATCAAACCGGAGATCGTATACGGCATCTCGCCCTTCGGCATCTGGCAGCCGATGCCCGACAAAGGAATCACGGGGTTTAATGCCTACGCCGAGCTTTACGCTGATGCAAAAAAATGGCTTCAGGACGGCACGGTCGACTACCTGGCTCCGCAGTTGTACTGGGAAACGGCGAGGCAAGGGCAGAGTTTTCCTGTGTTATTGGATTGGTGGAAATCACAAAATACCAAAAACCGACACATCTGGCCGGGAATTGCGGCCTACCGAATAGGGTCGACCGCAACATTCACCGCTGACGAGATCGCATCGCAGATCGGCCGGACACGGCAAGCAACCCTGACTCGCGGAGCGATCTATTTCAGCCAAAAATCACTTCGGAGCGACTTAGGCGGCATACAAGCCAAGTTGAGCAACGAAGTGTACAAAAACGATGCAGTGATCCCCGCTTTTCCGTGGATCAAGGCAACGCCGATGAGATCTCCGGTCGTATCGCTAAGGCGAAATGCCGGATTGGTTCACGCAACATGGCAGGAACGCCCGCCTCGCAGAGCTTTCTGGTTCGTTGTTTATGCGAAAGACAAAGATGGCTGGAGCACATCGGTACTTCCTGCTTCCGAAAGATCGATCAGCCTTTCGGCATCCAGACAGATCGAGAAAGTTATAGTTCGGAGCGTTGATCGCCTGGGTAACGAAAGCAGATAAGGTTACGGATAGCTTGCTTTCCTGACCCCGAAGTGCCAAACCCACGCGATAAACAGCATTTGAAGCGGAATACGAAATAGCAGATAGATCGGGCCGTTTTCCATTCCGCCGAGCTGGACCTGCTTTAGGCTCCCTACAATATTTGCCGGAAGGATCGCTACAAAGAAAATGATGAGCATCACCGACGCCAACCGTGCTGTCTTTGTCCAAAGCAGCCCGGGCACAGCCAGAAGCTCACACACGCCGGTGAAATAAACCAGCTCGCGTTTCGCCGGCATTGCCTCGGGCATCATCTCGACCATGGGTTCCGTGCTTGTAAAGTGAGAGATGCCGGTAGCGAGCAGCATCGCCGCCATCGAGATCCGGCCTATCAACCCAAACGTCAACCCGCCGAACAGAAAACGGCGAAGCATAATAAGCAGCCCGAACGTGCCGAGAAGTATAAGTAACGGTGCCATTTAGCGATTTACGGACGACTATTTTTCGATCCGCTTGATCCGGCCGTCCACTACAGGTGATATCGTCGAGTTTGGCGAATTCTTTATTGCGGCCTCGAAAACCTCGGAATCTTTCGGGGCCGTCGCGGCGTCCGTAAGCTTTTTGGCTTCCTTGAACATCGTATAGCCGTCGCCGCCCCGAGAAACAATAAAATCCGATGTCGCGAGCGTGTACGTAGATGTTTCGCTCACGGGTTTTCCGGCGACGGAGATCGCAACTATACGGCTGCCCGCCGGTTTAGTTGGGTCGTACTCAAACCGAACTCCCGAAACCTGTGGGAAACGGCCTGGTTCGTTGTCCTCGCCGGGACCGCTGCGGGCTACGCTGTGCTCTAGTATCTGTTTTAGCAGACGGCCAGTTACTTCAACCTTTACGATCGGGTTATTAAAAGGAAGGATCGACAGCACCGCGCGTTTGTTCAGCGGTCCCGGATTGTAAACAAGATCCGCACGGATCGAGCCCCCGTTAACGAAACCGATGTCGGCCTGCACCGCGTTTCGATAACTGTCGGCGATGAAATTTCCGATATTGGTCTCCTTTTGCCGGCTTGACTGTGAAAGAGCATCGAGTTCGACCGATGTCGAGCCAACTTGCACGGCAAGCTGTTCGAGCAGGCCGCGATATTTATCGGTGACGGCTGAAAACTCCGGTGCTTCGGCGATCTTATCGGTGACGGGAACAATCTCCCAATCCATACTGACAAGTCGTTTTGTCTTCCGGTCAAAGTTGAGGTTGAACTTACCCATCTCGCGGGCGTCGGCGGTCATTTTGAATATCGGCGTTCCGTTTGCCGACGACTGGAGAAGGGTATGCTCGTGCCCGCCTAGGATCAGATCGAAGTCGGCACAACCCGCCAGCCTTTTGTCCTGGGCCATGAAAAGATGCGTAAGACCAACTACGGCGTTAACCTTTTTTCGCAAGCGCATTTCGCGAACGAGCTTCTTTGCCACTCCGCAATAGTCGGTGACAGTCAGACTATCTTCCATTGAAGAGGTCTCCTTCGTCTCGGGCAATAGCAATCCAATAATTCCGACTTTAATACCGTTAAAATCACGGATAACGTATGGCGGTGTGGCCGCAAAAAGTTGGCCGCTCTTCTTTTCAACGACATTGGCGCCAAGCCAGGTGAACTTTGATTCCTTGATTCGCGTCAATAGATCCGCGGTCTTAATGTCGAATTCGTGATTGCCAAATACCGAGTAATCCAGTCCGATCGCGTTCCATGCATCGATCATCTGAGCTCCCTTGTAGGTGCGTGTTTCAACCGAGGGGGAAAGTGTATCGCCGCCCAGCGTAAAGATTGTATTCGGATTCTCGGCAACCGCCTCTTTTTTCAGCGTCATTAGCCGGGCCAACCCGCCAGCCTTTCCGCCATCGACCGGCGTGAACTGGTAAACGTCATTTACATGCAAGAACGTTACCCGAACATTCTGAGCAGTAACGGTGACAAAGCTGACGATTAGAGCGGCGAATAATATGATTGCTCGGAACATAGGTGCTAATTTATCGGATCGTGCTTCAGGTGAGTTCGAGCTTCCCAGATCTCCGGGAAGAACTTCTTCGAAAGGGTCTTCAACAGATAGCCGACCCCCTCGCTGCCGCCCGTACCGCGTTTCATCCCGAGCATGCGTTCAACCATCAGAACATGATGATATCGCCATAACGAGATGTTCTCATCGTGCTCGATCAAAAGGTCCTGCATGTTGAAGTAGTTGGCGTATTTCTCAGGATGGGTCAATATCTCGACGATCGCCTCGACCCGTTCGCTATGGCCGGAAATCTTGAAGCCATCGCGCTCCAGCGATGACCAGAACGCATCGTCCAGCCCGGGCTTGTCAAAACGTTTTTGAAGCCGTCCGTGTGCGTAATCGTCAAATTTGAAAAAGTTCAGGATCTTCTCGTCCTTCAGGCCAGATACGAATTCAAGCTCGCGAAACTGCATCGACTGAAAACCGCTCGCCGGGTTCAATTTGTCTCGGAATTCAAGAAACCCGATCTGGGCCATGGTTTCGAGAATGTGTATCTGTGAAACCATTACCTTTTCTATCGCCGTAACCGCTTTCAATGAGTGGTTTACGCGAAATGGCCGGCCCTCGCCCAACCACTTGATGGTTGCATCGATCTCGTGCAGGATCTGCTTGAACCATAGCTCATAAGTTTGGTGAATAATTATGAAAAGCTGTTCGTCGTGGCTGACCGGTTCCGAGAGTGTCGATTGTAGCTCGAGAAGCTCGGGAACACGAAGGTATTTGTTGTATGAAAGTGCAGGATTTTTTCCGTAATCTGAAGGCATGTAGATCGTGTTTTAGTTAGTATTTATGGGCTTAATCTTGCTGTATAGGACTATTTATGTCAATTTTCGCAGATTTACGCGGAAAAGCCGAAAAAGTTGCTTGACAGACCCCGCGGATTTGTTTAATTTTCTAAACGTCTATTACACACACTACAACACGAAGCGACCAGGATCTTGCGTTTGAAGGTCTAGATTTATTTGTAATGAGGCGTGGTGCATAGATCACTTTAACCGCTTTCCGACGAAGCCGTACAACGGTTTCCGGCGGTTTTTGCGGATTGTTTCCAGCCGCTCGGCGGTCAGGAAATTTTGAGGATTTAGAAGTACTTAGGAGGATTTACACTGTGATGTCTAAAACTATCGGCAAAGTTAAATGGTTCAATAACGCGAAAGGCTACGGCTTTATCGAGCAGCCCGGCGAGCAGGACATTTTTGTCCACTACAGCGCCATCACCGGCGAGGGCTACAAGACGTTAATTCAGGGCCAGGAAGTTGAGTTCGAAGTGACCACAGGCCCGAAAGGGCCTCAGGCTGAAAATGTAATGAAGGTTGCGTAAAAAAAGATCTGTAACCATCACGATCGAACCGCCGGAATTCAGATTTCGGCGGTTCTTTTCTTTTTATTGACATCAGTGAGCAGTGCCACGACGAGCAAAACCTTCAGTGCTTTTTGCTCCCGTCGGGACGACATCTTAGAACGCCATTCTGAAATATTTGCTCCAGCGATCATTAGTGATCGCTGGAGCTTTTTGATAGCAAACGCCTTCGGCTGCTTACTCCAATCCTGTCAGATCGAAGCCTGCAAGGTTTCCCGTCAGGTTAAATATTCGAGCAGCGAAGCGGAACCTTCGGCTGTTGACCGTGACCATGTAGTCGCGGCCTAGTTCGAGGTTTTCGAACG
>CAYPGP010000004.1:150829-355011 GCA_964410495.1 uncultured Chloracidobacterium sp. | reverse complement strand
TAGAAGTATGAGAAAGATTCTATTCCCGCTCGTGATATTGGGGTTTTGTAGTGCCATTTTTGGCCAAACGCAGCCGGCGGATACGGACGATGTTGTTAAGATAACGACCAAACTCGTGCAGGTAGACGTCATTGTCACCGACAAAAAAGGCCAGCCGGTGCGTGACCTGAAGGCGGCGGATTTTGAGCTGCTGCAGGACGGGAAGCCGCAGAAGATCGTGGGATTTACGTTCGTACCGGTCACTTCGGCGGGCAATATGACCTCGAGCGTCGAGGAGCGTGGAAAGCCGGCGACGGACCCGAAAGTTCCGGTTCCTCCGCCTGCCCGCACTGCCCTTACGGCGAGCACGCGCGTCATCGCGTTTCTGATCGATGATGGTTCGTGTTCGACATCGGTCTGGGGAATGGACTCGGCACAGAAGGCGGTCAAGCGATTTATAAATGAACAAATGCTGCCGACCGACCAGGTCGCCATTTATCGCACACGTGCGGGCAGCAGTGCGTTTCAACAATACACTTCGGATAAAATGACGCTGCTCAAAGCCGCCGACAAGATCCGCTGGTATCCGCCGCAGGGCTCGTGCGCGCAGGCCGATGGTTCATTTAACGAGGTAGCTCGCTCGAACACCTTTCAGAAACTTACCGATGAAGGTGTGAAGACCGTTCAGATCGAGTCCGAGGCCGAGAAGAAGATACGCGAGTATCGCGAGGATTCCATCAGCCGGAATCAGGTAGTCGGAACGCTCGGCGTTTTTCGTTATGCGGTGGGCGGACTGGAACGCGTCCCGGGCCGCAAATCAATGTTCGTTTTGTCAGATGGACTGCCGCTTCGCGACCGTGACAATCGACGCAATGATGCCGCCTCTGCGATGCGCGAGCTGACCGATGCGGCCAACCGTGCGGGCGTCGTGGTTCACACATTTTCGCTTCGCGGCTCGTCGATACCGGGCATGATCGAGTCAAAGGACGAGATCTATGTCGAGGATAATTTCAACGCGACCGAAACGACTTCCCGGGCCCGGATCGATCAGGAAACTCGCCTGAACGACGGCCTGCAGACGCTTGCATACGACACCGGCGGCGAATTTTACAAGCCGTCGGGCATTCCTGACAAGCTGGTCAGCCGCATCCTCGAAAAGGAGTCGGGATATTACCTGCTTGCGTACGAACCGGACGAAAATACCTTTAAGGGCAAGAAATTCAACTCGATCGACGTTAAGGTCAAGGTTCCCGAGCTTCGCATATCGCACCGAAGCGGCTTCCTTAACGAGGTCGACACGCAGCCGGTCAAACGCCGTGCAAAGAGCGCCGAGAGCGACCTCTACGATGCCATCGCCGCTCCGCTGCCGCGTGCGGGTCTCGGCATTGATCTGACGGCGTATTTCGGCGTCGCGCCAACGGGCGAGAGTTATGTGCGATCGCTGTTTCACCTCGACGGACGAGAACTGACCTTTGCGGATGACGCCGGGCAGAAGAAAATGGTTCTCGATGTCGTGGCCGTGACGATGGATGAAAAGAACGACGTCGTCGACGAATTCAACCGCACCCACACGCTGAAAGTCGATGCCGCGACAGCCGAACGCATCCGCCGAGACGGGCTGATCTACTCGACCGACGTACCCGTTAAAAAGAGCGGAAGCTACAATTTCCGCGTCGCCGTCCGCGATCAGAACAGCAAAACGCTCGGCACCGCCGCTCAGATCGTTCAGATACCGGACCTCAAACGCTCAGATATTTTCGTCGCGGGCCTGACGGTCGCTGGCGTGGATGCGGCGGGCAAATTCGAAACTCCCACCGCGACCACCGCCGCCAACGCCATCACTCTGCCAAACTCGCCCGCCGTACCTGCGATCCGACAGTTCAAACGCGGCTCCGTCATCGCCTACGCCTATTCGGTCTACAACGCCACCCTGAGCAAATCCGCCGGCAAACCCAACCTCGCCATCACCGTCAACCTATACAAAGACGGCAAACTGGTCTCCGAGGCCCAGCAAAACACTGCCGAGATGGCCGACCAAAAAGACTGGTCCCGCATCCACGACTTCGCCTACATGCGCCTCGACGCAAACGCCCAACCCGGCGAATACGCTCTCCAAATTGTCGTCCGCGACTTACTCGGAGGAAAAGATGCCGTGTCGAGCCAGTCGATAGATCTTGAGGTTGTCGAATAAGTCCTGAATGTCGCTTAGCGCAGCCACATTTAACTGTGGGTTTAAACCCACGGCGAAGATGTCGTCCACCGCCTCTCCCCGAGTCAGCAATCTGGGGCATCCGAAAAAGCCGCAGTAGAGACCGAAGATAAGTAAAGCTACCGAGATATCCCGGTAGCCGAGGTTTGCGATTAGTCAATGGCAGCTAATTACCTATCTTCGTTATCACCGTCCGAGTCCTTTTTTCCGCGGTCGTCATCGTCGCGGCGATTGGATGGGCGGTTCGAGGAGGGCGGCTTGTTGGCGGACTTTGAATCATCGCGATCAGACGATCTGGACGAGCTGTTACTGTTCGAATTGTTCGAAAGAGTCTGATTGGTCGCTCTAACATCGTCCGCATCGCCGTCGTTTTTAGTCATCGCTGGGGGATTCGATGTGTTCGTGTTTGGTGCGGTAACGGTCGGCTGTGGTTTTGGTGATTCTTTCTCAGCCGTTGCTCCGCGGCACCCGATCATTAATGCTAGTGCTCCTGAGAGCATCGTCAATACTACTGCTTTGGTCATATATTTCTCCTTTGGATCGTTTATTAGATCAGTCGTCATCGTCATCTTTCGCCTTTGTTGGCGTCCCGTTATTTTGAGCCGTTGGTCCCATCACCGCGTGAACGCCCAATTGGTGGACGAGTATCCCGCCCTGGTGTGCAGTATTCGTTAGCAACACGACACCGGAACCGTAAAAAAGCAGAAATGCCAGATTTAGCGGGATCAAAATTGCCCGCGAAAGCTCTTTCTTGAACAGCATCGGTGCAAAGAGGATCACACCAAATATCGCGGTCAATGCCGTGAAGACGGTCCTCGTTGTTTCAGCAAGCTCTTCATGCTGCTCGAGCACGGCCTCGACATTGTTCATTTGTTCGGCGAGTTCGCCGGCGGCCTCGCCCGTCGAGACCGCGATGTAGGTTGCGATCGTGCCGATCAGCATCAGCACGAAAGCGGAAACCAAAAATGTTCGCCCATTCTTCGGCATTAGCAGGCCGACGAGAATGATGATCGGAGCCACGATCAGCAGGGCGATCGGAAAGTGAATGATTATTGGATGAAGGCCGTCCCAGCTTGGAATTGGCGGAAACATAGTATTACTCCTTATTGAAAATAGCTGCGGGTGCTTGTTTTACGGTTTTAGGTAGGACATCAGGTAGGACACCCGCAGCTTTCCCCCTCGAAAACCGGAGAGTTTTAGTTGATCGATTCAAACTTTTCCTTCGGCGTGAAATCGACCGGACATTTCTGTAGATCGGTGTTCATGGTTGTGAAGCCGCAGGTCGAGCAGACGAAGAACGTGGTTTTGCCGCCTTTCCAGTCGGCGAGGTTTGCGAGAGCCTCGGCATAGAGTTTCGCGTGTTCGCCCTCGGCGGTTTTTGCGAAATTAAAGGTTCTCAGTGCTTCCTTATTGCCGCTGCTGCGAGCCTCAGCCAAAAACTCCGTGTACATTCTGTCGCGTTCGTAGGCCTCGCCCTCGATCGAACCTTTTAAGTTCTCGGCGGTTGTTTTGACCTCCGCGGCCTTGATGTCGGCCTTGGGCGTTCCGCCCATTTTCTTGATCACCTCGGCATGATTGTTCTTGTGGATCTCCTCAGCACGAGCGGCGGCTCTGAAAAGGCTGCCGACTTTGGTGTAGCCCTCGTCGTCAGCTTTCTTCGCAAACACAAGGTATTTGGCGTTCGCATTGCCTTCTCCGTCGAACGCGGTCTGCAGATTCTCGAGGGTTTTAGTCGCCGGCATCTCGGCTTTCGGAGCGGCTGAATTCGCTGATTCGACTATCCCGTTAGAGTGGCTGGCACAGTCGGTTAGAAAGACGACGGCGAGTAAGCATGCCGACGCTGCCGCGAAGAAACTGAATGAGAATGTATTAAATCGGTTGACTGCCTGGTTGTTCATAGGTTTCCTTAGATCTGCCGGATGTGTCCAGCGTTCTACAGAGTCCTATTGCAACGTTAAAGCCACGTGTTGTGGGAACGGTAAGTATAGGTAAATGTGGGGTTTAGGCGAGTTGTTGAATGGAGCGATCTGGCCGGTGTCCGAATATTGATACAGGTCCAAACTCAGTCTGTCGTAATTTTACGACGGATCACTGCAACCGGTACTTTTTGATCTTGTAGGCGATGTCGCTTCTTGAAATGCCGAGTCTCCGGGCTGCCTCCGCCTGTACGCCGCCCGAATCCTGAATGGCCTTTTGTATCAACCGGGATTCTATCGAATCTAGATAGGCGGGAAGATCGACAGTTGGAGGCAGGTTTTCAGCCGTGTTTGAAACGGGGTCAATAGATGCCTCATTAGTAGCGAGAACGAGATCATCGCTCGAAATAATGTCGCCCGACGCGAGAATGCATGCTCGCTCGACGAGATTTCTGAGTTCGCGTACATTACCGGGAAACGAATAGGACGTTAGCTTAGCTATTGCTTCAGGATCGATGGTTCTCGGACTAACTTTGAGGTCGCGAGAGACCTGTTTTATCAGGAAATCGACCAGAACCGGGATATCTTCTCTGCGGTTCCTAAGCGGGGCTATTTCGATCGGCACAACGGCGAGGCGGTAATAAAGGTCTTCGCGAAAAAGACCCTCTTTTACCCGCTCTTGCAGATCTCTGTGAGTTGCAACGATCACCCGTACGTCCACCGTTCTCGGCAGCGTCGCACCGACCCGTAGGAACTGTCCGTCGGTCAACACACGTAGAAGCTTAGCCTGCAATCCGAGCGACATCTCACCGGCTTCGTCAAGAAAAAGCGTTCCGTGGTTAGCCGCCTCAAATAGACCTTGCCGCGGTTTGTCCGCTCCCGTGAACGAGCCTTTTTCGTGGCCAAATAGCTCTGATTCGAGCAGGTGCTCAGATACAGCAGCACAATTGACGGCGAGAAAGGTCGTCTTCGAACGAGTGCTGCCTTTGTGGATCGCCCGGGCTACGAGCTCCTTGCCGGTGCCCGTTTCGCCGGTAATGAGAACGGTCGCATTTGTAGGGGCGACCTTTGCGATCGTTTCCTTTAAGTGTGTGATTGCCTGGCTCACGCCGAGTATCTCCTCGGCGAATGCAAATCGTTTCGCTTCCTCACGTAATACCTCGTTCTCACGAAGCAGTTGGGTTCGTTCGGTTGAGCGTTTTGCGACGGCAGTCACCACCTCGGGAACGAATGGCTTCGAAATGAAATCAAATGCCCCGGCCTGCATTGCCTCGACAGCCAACTCGACCGTCGCAAGTGCGGTCAAGATCACGACCGGCAAGCTCGGTTCGTTCTCACGGCAGAACTTGAGTACGTCAAAACCGTCGCCGTCAGGCATTTTCTTATCCGAGATGACGAGATCGAATGGCTTTGTAGCAAGCAACGAAAGGGCAGCCGTAACGCCGCTGGCTTCTAGGACAGTATGGCCGGCTTCCTGCAATATAAGCGTCAGGATGCGCCGCATATTCTGCTCATCATCAATGATCAATATTCGCGCCATTATTAAGCCTATTAAAACCTGATCTCAAACCTCACCTTATCATTTTCGTTCGCCGCGAGAAATACATCTCCGCCATGAGCCCTCGCAATATTTCTAACGATCGAAAGCCCGAGTCCAGTGCCCTTTTCCCCGTTCGTAAAGAACGGCTCGAATATTCTCGGTGCAATATCTTCCGGAATGGCGCTGCCTTCATTTTCGAGAAAGAGGGTCGATCTCGCTCCATCTTTGAATGCTCCCATGCCTATCTTTCCGCTTGGAGTCGCGGCGTTAATTGCGTTGGTGAGAAGATTGAGAATAGCTTGCTGCATGAGCGACTCATCCATCGTGAACGACAACTCTGGGTCACATCGAACCTCTAAAGTTAGGCCTTTCTCGACAAGACGTGCCTTGGCTAGACTGGCGATATAGTCGAGACTTTGGTTTACCAAAACCGGTTTCAGATCCGGTTCCTTTGTCCGCGCGAACGCGAGAAAATCGGTTGTTAGGGTCTCGAGCCGTTTCGCTTCCTCGGTCGCAATGTTGAACATCTCCAGACGGATCGCCGAACCGGGCTCGTGTTTCTCAGCCATTTTTAGCGAGCTCGCGATCATCGTTACGGGATTGCGTATCTCGTGGGCTATTGCACTCGACAATTGCCCCACCACCGCAAGCTTTTCCTCGGCGACAAGCTTTTCCTGCAACACTCGAAGATCGAGCAGACTCTGTCCTAGCTTTTCCTCTTCTCTCCGCAGACTGCCGACGAGCAGCCACACCACTATTGCAACTACGAGAAAGATAAGAGAAACCGTCGCCGCTTCGAAAAATTCGCTGACGTCGATCGGCGGATTTGCCCGAAAGAAAAGCCAAACTTCGAAGAAGGTCAGCACAATAGTGATAGCCGTGACAGTGATAGTACGAGCCAAACTAAATCGATACGCCGCCGAAAGGATCGGGATGATCATCAGCACTGAATAATGGCTGTCCGCCGTCCCGCCCGCGATCGAGGCGAGAAAAGCAAACGAGATATTTAGCGCAATGGAGAGAAAAACGTGAATATTCACATACGAGGCAGGCGAATCCAACGCCAGACGCTGCAGCCAGATCAACTCGACAACCAGGATGACAAACCGGGTCGCGAGTGTGACCAGCAACAATAGCGACGGTCTTCCCAGGAGGCCTATAAAGCTAATATGAACAAAGAACAGTGCTGCGAGCACTGACATGTTCAGCAAGATCAATACCGTTTCCTGCTCTTTATACGCTTTGATATTCGTCATACTCGTTCAGCCTGCTTTCTGGCTCTTGGACTAGTATCAACAAAGCAATTTCAGTGCCGCGACTCGGAGAACGACCAGATGGAATTAGGGGCAGGTACCAACGACGAGTTAGGCGATATCTTGTCTTGAGGTGCCCTCGATCTCTAGGATGAGGTCGGCGCCGTAGGCTTTCGCTGGTGTTTGATATCCCGGTTTGAAATTGCCGGCGAGAACCTTTTCAGCGATGTTCAGGGCGGCCAGGGCGGTGGTGGTGTAGCCTTCGGGGCCTTGCTGGCGCGCCTTCACGCGGTTGCCGTTTAGGTCAGACGCTTCGCCCCAGAGGAGCGTTTTGCCTTTTTCGCGTTCGGCGTCGGACGGGCCGCCGGGCGGGATCTTGGATTGGAGATACTTTTGAACTGGCCCGGTCGCGAGCAGCCAGCCGAGGTAGCGTGAGGCTTTCATCATTTTGACGGCGCTCGGCGGTGCGACGGTGAAGACCTCGATATTGGGGATGCCGGTCGAGTGAAATGCGGTCGAAACATCGCCCCACGGGATCGTAACGCCCGTGCGGGTGACCTCGCCGAAGTCGATCTCGCGGGTTTTCCACGCGGCAGGGACACTGGTGATCTTGCCGTCTTTGCGGATCGCTCCGCCCTTGCCCACGTTCATCGTCATCGTCGCCTGCGTACCGTGCGAGATGCGGCCCATACCGTAGAACGCGAGCGAAAGATGCGTCGCCGTCGGCAGCCGGTTCTTGAGATGCATCGCAATACAGTCGCTCGGCACCACATCGAAACCAACGCCCGGCATCAGCATCACGCCAGCTTCCTCGGCCTTTTTCCCCATCGCCGCACACGTCTCAAAAACGCTGATCTCGCCGGTGATGTCGGTGTAATGCTTCTTATTCCGCAGACAAGCCTTGACCATCGGCAGACTCGTGATCGAAAACGGTCCAGCACAATGCAGCACCATTTCAACCTCCTGCAAAGCCGCATCGAGCTTAGCCGTGTCATCGAGCGAGAACACGCGGTATTGGAAGCCGTACTTGCCGGCCAGCTCGCTGATCTTCGCTTCGTTACGCCCCGCGAGAATGGGTTTCAAACCACGCTCCGCCGCAAATCGTGTGATCAATTCGCCGGTGTAGCCGTTGGCTCCGTAGATTAGGAAGCTGTTTTGCATTAAATTAAAGTACATGAATGCCGTCGATCTCAAAATCCAGCTCATCCATCCCGTTATCGACGAGTGTTAGTTCAAGCGTTAGATCCGAACGGCCCTCCCCCTCAGTCCAAAGATCAAACTCTACTGACCACTGCCGTGGTCCGGGGATTTCAATCTCAATGATATCGCACAAAGCATAGGTAACTTCAGGCGGCATTACAATACGCCCGTCGTAAGCAGCAACCGCTTCCTGAATCTCATCCGCAGAAATCCTTACCCCTTTCGAGGCCGATGCGAGTGCTTCGTACTCTTCGTTGGCGAGCAGCTTAACGATCTCTTGAACTCTTCGAACGATAGCGTCTTGGTAGTTAGGTTCTATCATAAGTATCAAAGATGCGAAGTCCCAAATCGCTAGTGGTTCGCAGACGATCCAAAAATTGATTTCTATGTACGTCCTTAGCCCCTAGAGCCTCCATATGCGGCGTCATCACCTGGCAGTCGAGCCAGGTCGAGCCTCGTTCCTTTAGATAATCGATTAGAAATAGAAGGGCTAGTTTTGAGGCGTTCGGGGTTTTGTAAAACATTGATTCGCCGCAGAATACTCCGCCGGCGTCGATGCCGTAGAGGCCGCCGACCAGGGTTTCGCCGTGCCATGCTTCGACGCTGTGGGCCAAGCCTTCGCGGTGGAGTTGGTTGTAGACGATCTCGAATTCCGGTGAGATCCACGTGCCGCCTTGTCCTGGCCGGTAGGCGAGCGCGCATTCGTGCATGACCGAGCGGAAATCGCGGTCGATGGTGAATTTTAGCTCGGTCTTTCGCCTGACTTTCTCAAGGCTGCGTGGAACTGTCAGCTCGTCGAACACGAGGATCGCACGCCGTTCGGGACAATGCCACGGGAGCGGAATACCTGCGGTGTTCCAAGGGAAGATGCCCTTCAGGTAAGCCTCGCGGACATTCTCCGGCGTAAGAGGCGTGCCGAAAGCGACGACATCATGTGCCTGATAATAATATTCCCCGATCGCGACCCATTCGGGGTAGCGGTACGTGAGCGGATCGGGAAAGGCCTCGTTCGGCATAAGAAATTTTACCGCAGAGACGCGGAGACGCAGAAAAGACGGGAACGATCTTTCGGTCCTAACTCTCCGCGTCTCTGCGACTTTGCGGTAAAAATCCTCTTTACACCTCCTTCAACTTCCACTTACCTCGCTTAAACAGCAGTGCTGAGACGATGGCCAGCATTGAGAATGCGAGGGTCATCGACCAGAAAACGCCCTGCGGGCCGAAGCCGTAGCGGTTCGCCAGCACGTACGCCAGCGGTATCTCGAACATCCAGAAAACGAAGAAGTTGAGATAAGTCGGCGTCCACGTGTCGCCCGCCCCATTGAATGAGCTTTCCATCACCATTCCAAGGCCGTAAAGCGCATAGCCGTAGCCGACTATTCTCAGACATTCGCGAGCGACGCCCGCCACTGCCGGGTCGGTCGTAAAAACGCTGACGACCAGGTCGGGAAAGATCACGAAGAACAATCCCGCGAGTCCGAGCAGTACCGCGTTTAGAAAACCGGCCAGCCAGACAGACCGTTCCGCCCGGTCAGGGTCCCCGGCACCGAGGTTTTGCCCGACGAGCGTTGCCGCTGCATTTGCGAGGCCGACGGCCGGAAGCAGGACGAAGATGATCACCCGCAGTCCTATCTGATATCCGGCAAGAGCGACCGTTCCGAATGGAGCGAGGATGATCACCAGGCCGCTCCAACTAAGCGTCGCGATAAGGAACTGCAGCACCGCAGTACCCGAGATCTTGACGAGCGAGACGATCAGTTTTGGGTCAAACTTCCAGTGTTCGGCACGAACTTCGAGCCGCCCGTTCTTTCGCAGAAACAGCGCCCAAGCGGCATAGGTCACGCCGACCGCTCGGCCAATGACCGTCGCGACGGCAGCACCCGTCACGCCCAATTCCGGAAATATCCACACACCGAAAATGAACAGCGGATCGAGGATGATGTTCAAGCCGTTCGCCACGATCAGCACCCGAAGAGCGATCGCCGCATCACCGGCACCGCGAAAGACGCCGTTGAGCAGGAACAGGAAAACGATGACGACATTCGTTCCGAACATGATCCGGGCGAACGGCGTGCCGAGTTCAACGACGCTTGGTTCGGCTCCGAGAAAACGCAGAATGTCGGGCGCAAAGATCAGCCCTGCCGCACCCATCACGACCGAGACGATCAAGCCGAGATAAACGACGTGCGTTGCCGTACGGGCAGCTCCGTCGAAGTCCTGCTCCCCGAAACGCCGTGCGACCGTCGCGGTGCCGCCGATACTGAGGCCGATCGCAACGGCATAGACCAGTGCCAGAACCGATTCCGTAAACCCAACTACCGCAACGGGTTCCGCACCGAGCTTTGCGACAAAGAACGTATCGACGATCGCAAACAGCGCCTCCATCGACATCTCGAGGATCATCGGGATCGCGAGAATAATAAGCGCCGGCAGGATCGGCCCTTTTGTAAAATCGCGGGTCGTCCCAACGAACGCCTCGCGCAGTATATTTGAGACTGAATTATCCATAGACTCCGTCGCCGGAGTTTCCACATTACTAGACATGACTAAGATCCTTATTAATGAAAAGGGAAAAATGCTGCGGCCCACGCCCGAGACTTCGGACGCGAAAACGCGCGCAAAAAGAAACGGATAAATGCGTCGGGGTTACTTAGCGGATGCGGATGGCTACTTTCATAGTTTGACGAAGTTAACATAGCGATCCGCGGTTATGCAACCCTAAAATGTCAGGAGGGCGGACCTTTTCTTGCCAGTCGACGAAAAATGGACGTAAAATTAAGATTCACTGAGGTTACATTCATGATCAAAAGTATCCGCGGCAGCACTATCTGATAACTAACACTTGAGCAATTCGAGGCGGTCATCGAGCCTTACCGTGATTCCGGGATCGTTATCGATCTGGGCACAGGGGATGGCCGTTTTGTGTCCGCGATGGCGAAGACGAACCCGGACAAGTTCTACATCGGCATCGACGCGAACGCGAAACCGCTCGAGAAGCCGTCGATGAAGGCAACGCGCAAGCCGGCTAAAGGCGGGCTGCCGAACGCGATGTTCGTTCAGGCAGCAGTGGAGGACCTTCCGGCCGAGTTTGAAGGGGTCGCAAACGAGGTCCACGTTCAATTTCCATGGGGAAGCCTGCTTCGTGCCGTCGCGAACGGCGACGAGAAGATACTTGCCGGCCTGCGTCGCATCTGTGCTGATGGCAGCGTTCTCAAGATCATAATTGGGATCGACGAAGAGCGCGATCGGGCCGAGATCGCCCGTCTCGGGATCGAGCAGCTGTCGGATGAATTTATCTCAAAAGCACTCGCCACACGTTACCGTGCGGCGGGATTTACGCTTGTGGAATTTGGAAAGATCGGCTCGAGTGAATGGGCCTCGATCGAAACGTCGTGGGCCCGCCGGTTGAGCGGGAATGATTCCCGGCGGGTCACCTTTCTGATCTTCCGAGCGGAGTAACTCAGCTTTGCACTAGTTCAACTTTCTCGGAGTGAAAACCTTGTCATCTACAGCAACGTTGTGCTTTACCGACTTCACTATCGAAATAACATCGCCGTTCGAGATGGTATTGTTGACCGATTTGAACGCGATCTTTACACCATCGACCTCGCGATAGTCGCTGAACACGATCGTGTACGGAAGCTGGACCGAACTGGTGCTCGATGGCACGACGCCTTCGCGTTTTCGCTGCAGAAATGTTGTGGTTGAGTAATACTCCTTGAACGCAGTACCGGCGTTTGGTTCGAAGGAGACGACATAGCAGTCTTCGCCGTCGACCTTGGCGATTCCGGTTATCTCGACCTTTTTATAAGGCGTGACCCAATCCAGGCCGAGATAAAGATCCGATGCCAGACGCATATCGTCGAGGCGTTTGCCTTCGTATTTTTCAGCCGGGCCGAACGTGTAGGCTTCCTCGCCCTTTGTGCCGTCGAAGTATTCATAAGCATTGGCGATCGTCTTCCCGAGAGCCGTGATCGTAGTGTCCGTAGCCGACTTGTTCGGGGCTTTCGCCCACGTGGTTACCTTGCCCTGAACTCCCTGATGGACCATGTCGATATCGGCCTCGGTCACGCGGCTCGTGATCTTTCGAATGGCGGCTTCGCCACCCACTGCATTCACCGCCTTGTCACGCAGTTCCGCAACCGTTATAGCCGGCTTTGCATCGGCTGAGGCATCGGCACGCTTGAACTCGAACGATCCTTCCGGTTGAGTGACCGTAAATGAGATCACCTTACCGCCGTCTCGTTTCACATTTAGAAAATATGCTTCCGGCAGCGGCGAGAGTGCGAAACTACCGTCCGGTTTGGGCGACAGCGTATAGGCTGGTTGGCCAGGCAAGTTAAGCGTGATCTTGCCGTCGGCCTCTTTGATCTCGATCACAGCATTATTCGATCCCGGCGGTGTGTACTTGCCGACCAGTTCTTTGGGGACGGTTCCGGAGCCAGCGGGCGGCGCGGCTGCTGCGCCTGTTCGGGCGAATTTACGAGGCGTGCCGGTTGGCTGCAGTAGTTCAACCTCGTTTACCTCACCCGTTTCAGGATGGAACTTGAGGCCGAAGCCATCCGGGAGGCCGAGTGCGCGATAGGTTCGCTCCGCCGTTTTTTCGAGTTTGTAGGCAGGCTGCCCGGGGACGATGAGAAAGAGGTCATCGCCCTCGATCTTCACCTCGAGCGGGCGGTCAGCCGGGCCGAATTTTCCGACGAATGCCTGAAGCGATCCAGCCGAAGCCTTTGGCGCGTCGGGCTTTGGTGCCTCAAGCAGCGTCGAAAAGATCATCGACATGATGTCGTTTCCGAGGCTCGAGTTCGAGACGTTCGTCAGCATTACGAAGCCGATCTTCTTGTCCGGGACCATCGCGACGAGGGAATTAAAGCCGTCGATGTTGCCGCCGTGTTCGACTACGTTGTAGCTGCCAACTTTGCGCAAAAACCATCCGAGGCCGTAGTTCTGCGTGCCGGTCGGGTTCATTTTCATTTGCGGTTTTATCCATTCGGCGTAACCATTTTCGGACACCAACCGCTTTCCATTACCCACGCCGCCATTTAGGACGAATCGGATCCACTCGGCCATATCGCGTGCCGACGAATTGATCGAGCCGGCCGGAGCGACCTCGGCTATCTCGCGAAACGGTCGCCGTTTGGTTTCTTTTGTATCGAAGTTGTAATCGTAACCATAAGAAAAGTCCTTCGCCTTTTCCATGTCTTTGATAAACATGGTCGAGTTATTCATTCCGAGCGGTTTGAAGATGCGTTCCGGTACGAATTTTTCCCAGGGCGTTTTCTGGGCTACGGCAGCAGCTTCTCCGGCGGCTGTGTACATGATGTTTTGATACTGGAACTTCTCGCGGAGCTTTGCGGTCGGTTTCGCCTGGGCAGCGACCTGGATCAGTTCGGCACGGTTGAGCTTGCCGGTGATCATTGCAAGGTCGGTGCGATTGAGGCCCGAGGAATGGCTAAGCAGGTCGCGGATGGTGATCGCTTTATCAGTTTCCGGGTCGTACATTTTGAAGTACGGCAGAAGCTTTTTCGGCGAATCGTCGAGCGAAAGCTTGCCTTCGTCCTGCGACATCAGAACGCTAAGTGCTGTAAATGCTTTGGTTGCCGAACCGATCGCAAATTGCGTGTCGGGCGTTACCGCGATCTTATTCTCAAAATCCTTGTATCCAAGGCCTTTTGCGTAGATGACCTGATCGTCCTTTACGATCGCAAGCGACATACCGGGAATGCCGAGTTCCTTGCGTCTCGCCTCTACCTTTTCTTCGATGATGGCAAGCTGCTTCTCATATGAACGAGCCGCCGCCGTTGGCGCCGTTCCGACTTGAGCATAACCGGCAACAGGCAGCGAGGTAACAACGAATGAAAAGACGAACGTTAGGGAAAGAAGCGTGCGAAGAAAGCGATTTTTCATATAGTGTTTGACTCCGAAGTTACTGATACGGCGCCATCGCGGTCAATGTTCGATTTGTTAACACAAAATTTACACCTAGAACAGCGGTAATAGAGGAGGCTCGACGGGAGGTATGAGAAAAGAAACTTTCGGTGGCGCATGCAGCCTGGATCGAATGCAAGGCACTGAAAAACGGCTGCGTTTAGGTCCTGTATCGTGTGAAGAATTAGAAGACGTTTTCGAGCCGCTTGATGATCGCGTCGGCGTACATTCGCGAACCTGCCGGATCGGGATGTCCGATGGCTGCGATCTCGCAGAGACGGACGGGATAATTGATGCCCGATTCCTTCTTGAGCTTGGGCAGAGCTTCGCGGCAATCGCGGGTCCGTTCGCGAGCCTTGACGTCCTTCACATAGCCGCCTTTTCCCATGCGGAAGAGACGAGTGTTCGGTGCTTCGGTCGCGTGTTCGTCGGTTAGCGGCGACGTGACGAAGAATGCCCGCTCCGATCCGAGCTTTTGGTTGAGTCGAGCGACCGCCTCAGAGATGCTGGCGTTCGAAGTTTCGAGCCAGATTCGCGAACGCTCTATCGCCCGGCGGCGCAGCTTATTAAAGAATATCGGCCGAACGAGCGGATTATTCGGGACAAATTTTAGGAATCGCGGGAAACTCAACGCCTCGAGCCAGGCATTCAGCAGCTTGCCGGAACTGGAGTATTTTGTGATCACCGGAAAATAGCCGACAACCATGATCTTTGCATTTGGATTGCGCGATGCGGCTAGGTCGAGCACGTCAAACATATCTTCGCGAAGATAGCGTGCGATATCGCGTTTCAACTGCTCATCGTCGCCCTTGGGATCAAATACTTTTGAGGTAGTAATATCTGTTATACCGCCCCCGACCATAATGAGGTCGGCCGACTTTCCTTCTTTACTATATTCGTCCGCGGCGGTTTCGATCTGCTTGTAAATGCTCGGAAAGCCCACATTCACTTCCGGTCTGTAGAAGAAATTCTCATCGCGGCCGATCTTGGCGTATTTCGCTGCCTCATCCGGATGAAACTTAAGTGTTGAACCTGAATGGGCCTTTACCTTGACGTTTACGTTCTTCCCGCGGCTTTTGCGGAGCCACTCAGCCGTCAGGCTATAGAATTTGTCAGTTTCCGCAAGTCCCTGGCCCCAGATAAGGGAATCGCCTGCAACCAGAAACTCAAACGGGCGGCCATCCTGCCCCAAAACCACGCGCGGCCCGCCCAGCGCTATGGCAACCGCCGACGCCGAAAACGCCTTCAAAAATGCTCTCCGGTCGAGTCGAATCACTTTTTCGGACTAGTTCTAAACTCGTATCAGGTGGAACGTTGCGGAAAGCTTAATCCAAAGAAATAGACAAAAGCAATACACCACAGCGGCCAATAGGTTACATCTTCCAAAATACCGAACTTTGTGTCATATTCTATCGTTAAGACTTCGAGACGAGGAGAAACCATAATGAGCATAATGGATAGGATCAAAACCGAGGCAGTAAACCAGTTTATCGAGGTGATCGAGTGGCTCGACAACACGGGCGACACGATGCTTTATCGATTTCCGGTCCACGGACAGGAGATCAAAAACGGAGCCCAACTGATCGTTCGCGAATCGCAGGCGGCGGTGTTTGTACACGAGGGCCAGGTCGCCGACGTTTTCACGCCGGGCCGATACACCGTCGAAGGTGGAAATACGCCGATCTTGTCGAAACTCGGTGCCTGGAAATACGGGTTTAATTCTCCGATCAAATCTGAAGTCTATTTCGTGAACACCAAGCAGTTCACCGACATGAAGTGGGGCACGTCGAACCCGATCATGCTTCGCGACGCCGATTTCGGTATTGTTCAGCTTCGGGCGTTTGGAGCGTACAGCCTGCGCGTCGCTAACCCGAGTGAATTTATCAAAGAGATCGCCGGAACGAACGGCAAGTTCTCGACCGACGATATTGAAGGGCAACTAAAGCGTGCGATCGTTACCGAATTTTCCGACGCGATCGGTGAGTTGAAGATCCCGGCACTGGATCTCGCTTCGCAGTATAAGGAAGTCGGTGACAAGATACGCGGGTTTATTAACGTTGATTTTGCGGGATACGGTCTCGAAGTCACCAAGTTCTACCTTGAGAACGTCAGCGTTCCGGAATCGGTCCAGGAAGCGATCAACAAGCGGGCCGCGATGGGTGCGATCGGCAATGTCGATCAGTACATGAAGTTTCAAGCTGCGGACGCGCTTCGCGACGCTGCTCAGAACGAGGGCGGCGGTGCGGGCCTTGGTGCCGGACTCGGCGCGGGATTTGCGATGGGCAATCAGATGGTCGGTGCCTTCGGCGGTATGCAGGGCGGCGGCGGTGGTGGTTCTGCTCCGGCGGCCGCGACAACGCCATGTCCGACCTGCGGCAAGCCAAATGCGGCCGGTGCAAAATTTTGCGCCGACTGCGGCGGAAAGATGGAGATTGCCCAGGTTCCCTGCGTAAAATGCGGAGCTCAACTCCGCGAGGGAGCTAAATTCTGCTCCGAATGCGGTTCGACCCAGGAAAAAGCAAAATGTGCCAATTGTGAGCACGAACTTGCCCCGGGAGCCAAATTCTGCCCCGAATGTGGAACGAAGACTGAAGGTGCCTAGATGATCGTCACTGATGAGGTTCCAATTAGGATCGATTCGGAGATCCTGAGCGGAGTCCCGGTTTTCAAAGGCACAAGGGTTCCTGTGTCGGCTCTTTTGGAAAACCTCGAAGCTGGCGTTTCGTTGGATGAGTTTTTGGAGAATTTCCCGACGGTAACTCGAACACAGGCGGTCGCCCTGCTCGAACATTTTCGTTTGCTGCGCGAACCCGGTGGCTTTTTAGAATTGTAAACAAGAATTGCCGAGATCGGCCCGAGTATGCCAATAAGTCCCGAACTTTTAGAAATTCTCCGTTGTCCAAAGTGCAAGACCGAATTGCAGATCGACGACGCGCAGACGAGGCTTAAGTGTCTGAATCCCGAATGCAGTCTCGTTTATCCTATCCGCGACGAAATACCAGTCATGCTGATCGAGGAAGCGACGGTCGAGAAATAGTGGTCAGAAGCCGGTTGCGATAAGCTTGTTAACGATGGATCGCGAAGGCCAAAGACCAAAGACCGAAGACCAAACCCCGATCGACTGGACGAAAGTTAAACGCGTTCTTGTCGTAAAACTTCGCTCGATCGGCGACACCGTCCTTTCAACGCCTTCGCTCATCGCCCTTCGCCGGTTCCTCCCCGAAGCTCAGATAGATATTCTTCTAGAAGACTGGGTCGCACCTGTGTTGGACGGATTTGACGCGGTTGATAGTGTCATTTCTGTCGGAAAAGGCTCGGCAGAAAGGCTGCGGACCGCAATGTTGCTGAGACGGCAGAAGTACGATCTCGCATTCAACCTTCACGGAGGCACTACGGCGACAATGTTCGTCCGAGCAACCGGTGCAAGGCATCGCATTGGTTACTCGTACTACCAATACTCCTTTCTCTACAATCATCTGCTTTCGGCGGCGAGCGATTTCTGGCAACAGGAACATACGCACTCTGCCGAGCAGCAACTGGCTTTGTTAGGCTTTGTCGGTGTTCCCGTCAATGATCGGCCGAAGTCTCGGCTTGCTGTCGAAGAGCGACGCTTCGATTCGATCAGGCAAAAACATCCGGAATTTGAGATCGCAGATCTGAAATTTGCTCTTCTGCATCCATCGACCGCCTTCTTTACAAAGCAATGGCCAAACGAGAATTTTGCACGGACCGCCGAATTTCTGCATGAAAAGGGCATAGCATCCGTGGCGATTGCATCAAAGAAAGAAGTGGCGACGCTTGATGCTCTTAAGGTTGCATCGCGCGCTCCGGTGATCACGTTCGATGATCTTACATTGCCCGAGATCGTTGCTCTTGCATCAAAAGCAGTAGTCTTCTTGGGAAACGATTCCGGCATCGCCCACATCGCCGCCGCCGTCGGTACGCCGTCGGTAGTGGTCTTCGGATCGTCAAACCGCAACCACTGGCGGCCGTGGACCGACGCTCCAAACGAGATCGTTTTTGAGGAGTTCGCCTGCCAGCCCTGCCCGGGCTACGAATGCAAAGAGTTCGGAGACGCACGCTGCATTCGAAATGTGAGCCCAAGCGCCGTAAACAGGGCGCTTGAGCGCGTTTTATCGCCACCCAAAGGTTGACACTAAATAGCGCAAACACTAGTATTTATAGTTTCGACTATTGTAGCCGAAGTGTCTCTATATGTTTGAGTCGTTATCCGACAAGCTAAAGAAATCGCTGAAAAATCTGCGTGGGCAGGGCACTTTGAAGCCCGAGCACGTGGATGCGGCCTTGCGCGAGATACGGATGGCTCTCCTTGAAGCAGACGTAAATTACAAGGTCGCGAAAGATTTTGTTGAGGCCGTTCGGGCGAAGGCCGAAGGGCAGGAAGTTTGGCAGGACCTCAAACCGCACGAACAGGTCGTTAAGATCGTCTATGACGAACTGAGCGAACTGATGGGCGGCACTTCGTCGCGGCTTGTTTTCACGAGCAAGACTCCGAACGTCGTGATGATCGTCGGTTTGCAGGGTTCCGGTAAAACGACCTCGACGGGTAAGATCTCTCGCTGGCTCGCTGACAATCAGGAACGCAAGCCTTTGCTGGTGTCGGTTGACGTTTATCGCCCTGCGGCTCGCGAACAACTGCGTGTCGTCGGTGGCGCGGTCGGCGTTCAGGTTTACGAAGCGAAAGAGACCAACGACCCGATGACCATCGTCCGCGGTGCCATGAAGCACGCGACGGAATACGGTTTCGACACGCTGATGATCGACACGGCGGGCCGTCTTCACATCGACGACGAGCTGATGGTCGAGCTCGAGGCCATCAAGGCTGAGACGAAGCCGGTTGAAGTGCTTTTTGTCGCCGACGCGATGACCGGACAGGACGCGGTGCGTTCGGCGGAGGTTTTCCACGAGCGTGTCGGAATCACCGGCGTTGTGCTGACCAAAATGGACGGCGACGCACGCGGCGGTGCGGCGCTTTCGATCAAGCAGGTCATCGGCCAGCCGGTGAAGTTTGTCGGTGTCGGTGAAAAATACGACGCGATCGAGCCTTTCTATCCCGATCGTATTGCTCAGCGAATTCTCGGAATGGGCGATGTTTTGTCGCTGATCGAGGAAGTTCAGGGCAAGATCGACGAGAAGGAAGCCCAGGAACAGCTGCGAAAGATGACGAGCAATCAGTTCACGCTCGAAGATTTCGCAAACCAGCTTGGACAGTTCAAAAAGCTCGGCTCGATGTCGAAGCTGATGAAAATGCTTCCCGAACAGCTAACCGGCGGCATGCAGATCACCGATGAACAGTCTGCGGTCGTCGATCATCAAATGAAACGCACCGAAGCGATCATCGGATCGATGACCAAACAGGAAAAGAACGACCACAAGGTAATCGACGCCAGCCGCAAGACTCGCATCGCTAACGGCAGCGGCTCTACCATCGCCGAGGTCAATCAACTTCTCCGCCAGTACGAGCAGATGCGTAAAATGATGTCGCAGATGAGCCGCGGCGGAATGTTCGGCGCATTGGGCCGAAAAATGATGGGCGGACTCGCCGGGGGATTAGGCGGCGGATTAAGTGGCCTTCTCGGTGGAGGCGGCGACATGGGCCTCGACGGAGACGACGATTTTGCCGGTAATAACGGCTACAACGGAGGCGGCGGATCGCTTTCGAGCAAGATAAAGAAGAAGAAGAGACACAAGAAAAAACGTTAGTTGTCAGTTGTCAGTGGTCAGTGGTCAGTTTTTGATCCACTGGCCACTGACCACCGGCCACTGACCACTGAAATTATGCTAGCAATTAGTCTGATGAGAATGGGGGCGAAGGGTAAGCCTTTTTATCGCCTGGTGGTAAAGGAAAAGCGCAGCAAGCGTGATGGAGCTTACATCGAGAATGTCGGTACGTACAATCCGATGCTTGATCCGGCTGAGGTCATTTTGAAGCATGACCGCATCAACTACTGGATCGGCGTCGGCGCGCAGCCGACGGATACGGTGAAAAGCCTGATCAAGAACAATCCGGTTCAGGAAGAAGCTTAAGCCACAGAGATCGCAGAGAACCCTGAGGTTTCTCTCTGTGGACTCTGTGTCCTCGGTGGCGAAAAACCATGAAAGAGGCTGTCGAAAAGATCATCAAGTCGCTTGTCGGCGATCCGGAGGCTGTTGAGGTTTCCGAGAGCGGCGACGGTAAGAACGTGCGCATCGAGGTTCGCGTGGGCGAATCCGACATGGGGCGCGTAATCGGCCGCGAAGGCCGGACCGTAAAAGCGATCCGCAGTATTCTTTTTGTCGCCGGCCAGAAGCACGGACGCCGATATCAGCTCGACCTGATCGAGGACTAAGAGTTCGGAGAGTTTTGGGAGTTTTGAGAAAGACTCTGAACGGCATGGACCTCGACGAACTAGTTGCTATCGCTAAAATAGTCAGGACGCGCGGGCTGAAGGGCGAGGTTGTCGCGGACATTTTAACCGATTTCCCTAAACGGTTTGAGTTACTCGAAGACGTTACCGCCATTCGGAATGGCGGTGAACGGCTCGATTTGAAAATTGAAAAGTTCTGGTTTCAGAACGGCCGGGTGATTCTGAAGTTCGCTGGTTACGATTCGATCGAATCGGCGGAAACGCTTCGCGACCATGAGATTTGCGTACCGGAATCCGACGCGGTGGAGCTTGAAGATGACGAGTTTTACGATTGGGAACTCGAAGGCTGCAAGGTTGAAACGATCGATGGGACGGAGATCGGCAAGGTTCGCCAGTTGATGCGAACAGGCGGAACGGAATTGCTTGTGATCCAGGGTGATACGAAAGAGTTTCTCATTCCGTTCGCCGAAGCGATCTGCGTCGAAGTCGATATTGAAAGTAAGTTGATCAAGATCGATCCGCCGGAAGGGCTGTTGGAATTTTGAGATTGGGTCATTTGTTCATTGCGTCATTTTCGAATGTGACAATGGCCAAATGAATAAATGGATCAATCATGCGGATCGACGTCTTAACAATTTTCCCGGAGTTCTTTGATGCCGTCTTCGATTTCGGGATCATCCGCCGGGCAAAACTTGCGGGTATTGTTGAAATAAATGTCCACGACATACGCGAATACGCGGTGGACAAGCATAAGATGGTCGATGACCGGCCGTTTGGCGGCGGTGACGGGATGGTCTTGAAGCCCGAACCGATATTTGCCGCGATTGAAAATTTGGTTGGAACGAGCGACCGCGAAGCATATCCTGCGGGAACAAGAGTTGTTCTGCTTTCCCCGCAGGGTAAACCGTTGGCACAAGCGGACGCGACCGCCTTTGCCGAAGATGCGAAACATATAGTTTTTATCTGCGGCCGCTACGAAGGTGTTGATGAGCGGGTGAATGACGTGCTCGTCACCGATGAGATCTCGATCGGCGATTATGTCCTTTCGGGCGGCGAACCGGCAGCAATTGTGGTTGTTGATAGCATCGTCAGGCTTTTGCCCGAGGCATTGGGAAGTGAGACCTCGGCGTCCAACGACTCGTTCTCTGATGGTTTGCTCGATTGTCCGCACTATACACGGCCGGCCGAGTTTCGTGGGATGAACGTCCCCGAGGTTTTATTGAACGGCAATCATGCCGAAATTGATAAATGGCGCTACCAGATGGCGCTTGAAAAGACGCGGGCAGTACGCCCCGATCTATTAAATGAAAAAAAATGGTGAATGTGGGCGGTAAATACGTCGACCTCTGGCCGAAGGATAAAAATGAACAGACTAGACAGCGTCGAAAAGACACAGTTAAAAGACAACATTCCTGCCTTTCAGCCCGGTGACACGCTCCGCGTCGCCGTGCGCATTAAGGAAGGCAACAAAGAGCGCCTTCAGGCATTCGAAGGCATCTGCATCGCCATTAAACACGGCGGCGTTCGCGAGACCGTGACCGTTCGCAAGGTCAGCTTCGGCGTCGGAGTCGAGCGTATCTTCCCGCTTCACGCGACCGTGATCGATCACATCGACGTGGTTCGTCGTGGTAAAGTTCGCCGTGCAAAACTTTACTATCTGCGTGATCTTCGCGGTAAGGCTGCCCGTATCAAGGAACGCGATACACGTGCAAAGAAGAAGCAGGCATAGTTGATCATGAAAAAAGGGCGTCGCGAATTCGTTGCAGCACTTGGTGCCGCAACTTCGTACGCCCTTTTTCCGTCTGATGTCGCTGCACAGAAGACCGATAAGATGTACGGCCTAATAGGACGAATGACCTCGATCGAGGGCAAACGCGACGAACTGATCAAGCATTTGCTCGACGGCGTCGGTAAAATGCCGGGTTGTCTTAGCTACATCGTTGCTAAAGATCCGAACGACGCGAACGGAATTTGGATAACCGAGGTCTGGGATCGACAGGAAAGCCACGCGGCTTCGCTGAATATAGCCAGTGTCAAAGAAACCATCAAAAAAGCACGGCCGCTGATCGCCGGTTTTCACGAAAGGTTCACTACCGAACCGATCGGCGGCCACGGCATCTCGAAGAAATAGACGCGAGGCGGTATAATCCGTTTTGTGCAAGACTTCACACTCACAGCCGATCGCTCCGTTTGGACGATCGGCTTTGATTTTGAGAGACAGGCGTACAGCGAGGGTTTTCGCCTGATCGCGGGCGTTGACGAAGTCGGTCGCGGCTGTATTGCCGGCCCGGTCGTCGCCGCTGCCTGCATCCTCGACATCGAGAAGCCGATTCCCGATGCCCTGGACGATTCCAAAAAACTGACAGCCGAGACTCGAGATGAGATCGCCGCCTGGATCAAAGACGAGTGTGTGAGTTACGCGATCGGGTTAGTAGATGCGGCTGACATCGATCGCATCAACATCCTCGAAGCCACAAAAGTCGCGATGCTGAACGCGATCGGAGATCTGCAGCCAGCTGCCGATTTTCTGCTGATCGACGCATTGCGTTTGAAGGCGTGCCCGCTGCCGCAAAAGGCGATCATCAAAGGTGACTCCATCTCAGCCTCGATCGCGGCTGCTTCCATACTTGCCAAGACCTACCGCGACGGGCTGATGGCTGCCTACGACACCGAGTTTCCCGGCTACGGTTTTGCCGCACACAAGGGATACGGCTGCGCTTCACACTATAATGCCATTGAAGAACTAGGGCCGTGTTCGATCCATCGAATGTCCTTTAAAGGCGTGTCGCCAACGGTCGAAAGCGCGTCGTTGTTTTGATCTCATAACCGGCTAGCTCAAATTTAATCGTAAAATCAGTGAACAAAATTCTGACCAGCTGCGTATTCTGGTCAGTGAGGATTTCCCGTGAAATATAAATCTATGCGCAACTTGGCAATTTCTACACTGCTTCTTTCGTTTGTTTTCTCTATAAATATTGTGGCTCAGCCCTCAGCGGCACAGGCAACGGCACTAAACCATGCGAAAGCGCTCGTCGGGTTCGTCGAAACCGGCAATCGCGTGGAATATACCAAATTCGTCGAGGCGAACTTCAGTCCCGAAATGCTTAAGTTACCGATGCAGCGGCACCTGAACCTCATATCGTCGCTCCATGATCAAAACCGGGGCTACGAGATGGGCGATGTACAGGACTGGAACCCGAACGAGGTAATAGTCCGTGTAAGGAGCAAACTCACGGGCGTTTGGGACGGGCTGCTGGTTCGTGTGGAACCGACGGCTCCGCACAAGATCACCGGAATTGGACTACGGCCCGCGAAGAATGGGACCGCGGAAACAAAGAAACTCTCAGTCCAGGCGGCGGGAACAGAACTCGAGGCTTTCGCCAAGAAGTTAGCGGCCGCGGACGTCTTTTCGGGAGCGATCCTGCTTGCTAAGGATGGACAGGTTGTTTACAAAGGTGCGTTCGGAATGGCTAACAAAGATTTCAACGTTCCAAATCGTGTTGACACAAAATTCAACCTTGGTTCGATGAACAAGATGTTCACCGGCATCGCGATCGCCCAACTGGTCGAAAAGGGGAAGCTCTCTTACGACGATCCGCTTTCAAAATTCATCCCCGATTTTCCGAATGCGGAAGCAGCCAAGAAGATCCAGATCAAGCACCTGCTGACTCACACGGCGGGGCTCGGCGGGTACTTTTCGGAGCGATATTGGTCGTCATCACGCGACCGCATTCGTACCGTGGACGACATGATGAAGCTGGCTCGCGAGGATGAAAAGGACCTTAAGTTCGAGCCGGGAACGAAGTGGCAATACAGCAACACCGGCATGATGGTCCTCGGCAAGGTGATAGAGATCGCATCAGGGCAAAATTATTTTGACTACGTTCGTGAGAATATTAATAAGCCAGCCGGTATGACCAATACCGACTGTTATGAGCTCGATAAGGTGAACCAGAATCTTGCTGTCGGCTATGAAAAACAGTACACAGACGCGGGAACCGTCTGGGCGAACAATGTCTTCGCCCACGTAATGCGCGGCGGGCCCCAGGGCGGCGGGTACTCAACAGTCGAGGATCTGCTGAAATTCGACCAGGCACTGCGTTCCGGCAAACTCGTGAGCGCCGCGACATTCCAGACCGTCTCGACCCCAAAACCCGATCTGAGTTCGCCCGAGTACGGTTATGGATTCTTTTTCAACAAAGAGCGCAATGTGACCGGGCACAGCGGCGGATTTTTGGGGATCAGCTCCAATCTGGACATGTACCTGGACAGCGGCTGGACCGCGATCGTGATGTCCAATTACGGCCGCGGCTCACAGGCGATGTCGCAAAAAATGCAAGAGTTGATCGCCGCAACAGCAGCAAAATAGATAGCGGTATAAGTTAGAATTCGATCCAATCGGTGGGCGTTCGCGGGTTTGAGATCGTGATCGTGGTTTCCGCCCTGAAGAGCGGCGGACGCATTTGAAGGGCGATCTGGGCGGTGATACGGGCGAGGTTTGGCTCGTTGGCACGCTGAGAAAGATGGGCGAGAACGACGTGTCGGGCTCGCCCGTCAAAGTCGTTGGTAAGCCAATCTGAAAGGTCTTCGTTTGAAAGATGGCCGGTGTACGACATGATCCTTTGTTTCAAATCCCAAGTATAAACCGAACATGTCCGGAGCATGTCGCGGCTGTGGTTAGATTCGACGACGATCGCGTCGCACCCCATGAGGTTCTCTTTAACGAGCGGCGTGATGTGGCCAAAATCCATCAGGGTCGCCACCTTTACTCCGTCCTTTTTCGCCACAAAGCCGAAGTTGTCTACCGCGTCATGCGGCACGCTGAATGGCTGGAAATCGATATCGCCGATCCGGAACTCGCGGCTCGATTCTATTGTCTGAGTCCGGTCCTTCATCGCGGAACGGCGTTTTGACGATTCGCTGTCGCCATTGGTGCCGCCGGCCCGCGTATCGTAGTAAGCATCTTCCGTGATCTGCGAGATGTAAACTGGACATTTTACCATTCCCAGCAGCACGCGAAGCCCGCCGATGTGGTCGCCGTGTTCGTGAGTAACCAGAATGCCGTCCAGGTCCTTCGGTTCTACGCCGACTTCGTGCAGCCGACGCGCGATCTCGCGTGCGCTCATTCCCGCATCGACCAGAACATTCGTCCCGCCGCTCGAAATAAGCACCGCGTTACCGGTCGAACCGCTGCCAAGAACCGTAAATTTCATTATTCTTTAGCCACGAAAATACACTAAAAATCACTAAAAAAGATTTTGGTGCTATTTCGTGTTCTTTCGTGGTTCCATCCTACCAGTCTCGCCCGAATCATTTTGAAACCGCGACCGCAGAGCGCTTGCCATGACTCGCCGCGAGATAAATGTCGGGACGTATGTACCGAGAAAGGCCCCGATCTTGTTCGCTACGCCCGACACGACCTTTGTCCGTTTCGACGTCATCGCGCGCATCGCAGTTTCGACCACATCCTCGACCGTCTGCTGACCTTTTACCTGTATCGGGCGGTCGATCTTGGATGCGGCAAAGAAGTTCGTTTTCGTCGACCCCGGACAGAGTGCGAGCACCTGAATGCCGTATGGCCGATTTTCTTCCGCGATCGCCTCGGAAAATGACGTTACGAACGCCTTCGTCGCGGCGTATGTCGCCATGAAAGGTATCGGCTGAAACCCAGCTGCTGACGATACATTGATTATTGTACCAGCCCCGCGTTCTCTCATTTTTACGAGGTAAGCATGTGTGATCGCGACCAGAGCGGCGATGTTGAGCTCGATCATCTGTAGCTCATGATCGAGGTCGAGCTTAGCAAAATCGCCGACCGATCCGAAACCGGCGTTATTGATCAACAGGTCTATCTCAAGGTCGTGCCGCTCGGTCTCCTCGAATAACGTCAGATCGGCGTTCGGTTCGGCAAGGTCGAGCACTACGTAGTGGGCCATTATGTCGTGCTTCAGCATTAGCTCGTCGCACAATTCGTGAAGAGCCTTTTCCGAGCGGGCCACCAACACAAGGTTGTGCCCTTCGGCGGCGAGCCGTCGGGCGAAGCCTTCGCCGATGCCGCTCGACGCTCCGGTGATCAGCGTTGCTTTCATAGCTCCTCATCAGCAGCCGGCGGCGGCACGAAGGAATAGTAGATCGACGACGCGGAGGCGATAATGATCGTCACCGTGCCGAGGAAACGCAGTATCCCCGCGACCTTTTTCGTCGAACCGATCAAGCCCGTTTCCGTCAGCATGTAGTTCCAGTCGTGAAAGCTCCCTTCTGTTCCGGTGAAGCCGCTTGTTAGCACCAATTGCATGACAACCGCGTCTGAAGCATAAACCCAGACGTTTAAAATGCTCTGGCCCACCCAGAAGACGACGATCGCCGCGGAATAGTTACTTTTCTGCCGTATAAAATAGCCAACGAAGAGCATCGGCATTATCACCTGGAAAAGTGAACCGCCCGCTATCATCATGAATTCGCCAAAGATGCGAAAGATCAAGTGGCCAGTTTCGTGTATCGCCAGGTCGACGAGGTCAAGAAAGCTGCCCTGCATCGGGTCATAAGCGACCCAGAGGAAATACGCCGAGCACAGAATGGCGAATATTAGCTTCAGGTAGTTTGGCCGCATTGAAATTCTTCACGGGTGATGGCGTAGTAAACGCAGTCCATCCCGTAGTGGACCTGATTCCGCTGATACGTCATGCCGCACTTTTCCATGATACGCCACGAGCCGGTGTTTTCGGGGTGAGCGACCGCAACGATGCGTTCCAGCCCGGCTGTTTCAAAGCCGTACTTCAACCAGCCCATCGCGCATTCGTACCCGTAACCCTGTCCCCAATACTTTTCGGCGAGATTGTACCCGACCTCGATCTCGCCCGTGTCACCCAGAGGCTGCAGGCCGCTGGTACCGATCTGTTCGCCGGTCGACTTGAGTGACATGATGCTGAAACCGAAACCGTACTTTTCATGACACTCGAGATAGAAAGGCATCCGGGCCGTTATCGCCTCGGCATTCTGCATCTCGCGGCCGCCCATGTATCGATTGACCGCATCGGGTAAACGAAGCTCGATCAGCCAGGGCAGATCTTCGAGCTCAAGTTTTCTGATCGTTAGTCGTTCGGTTTCGAACATATGTTTTCTGTCAGTACCGGCGCCTGTCGATTTGTCAGTACCGGGAAGGGTAGTGACCGGGGATCTCACCATTTCCATATGCCATCATGACGAGGCTTCAAAATAATTGAAAGAAAAACCCGAACCGCTCCGTCTAATTATCGACAAATTCACCTGAAAGGACAAAAAAACTATGAACATCCACATCGCAGATCGTAGAGATTTCCTTAAGCAAGTGGCAATGGCGGCGGTTTCGCTGCCGGTGTTGATCGGGTGCGAAACGCGTTCGCTTGCCGTCGATCCCGCGTCGAACATTCTCGACAAGATCAGAAAGAACGCCCAACCCCGCGGCGCCGAAGGCATGGGAGCCATCGATTTCCCGCTGAACGTCGGAACGAAAACCGTTCTTTCAACCGAAAAGGACAAGGGCGAACAGATAATGATCTGGGGAAAGGTATTTCAAAAGGACGGCAAAACCGTTGCCCCGAACACGCTGATCTACCTCTATCACACCGATTTCGAAGGCTATTACGGAAGAAAGCCGGACGAGCATAAACATGGCCGTTACCGCGGCTGGATGCTGACCGACGCCGAAGGGCGATATTCTTTCATGACGATAAAACCGGCTCCATATCCGGAAAATCGTTTCGCCGCCCACATTCATATGACCGTCACAACTGAATCCAGCCGCGAAGACTGGATAGATTCGATCCTTTTCGAGGGCGATCGCTTGATCTCATCGGGCGAACGGGCGAACGCGGGCAAAAAAGGCGGTTTCAATCCGATCCTTACCTTCACAAAAGGCGAAGGCGGACTGCTTCAGGCACGCCGTGATATTCAGCTGACTTAATTCAGAAAAGGAGAACAAAAACATGATCCTGACACTAACTTTATTGGCATTCATGACAAGCGTTCCGGTCAAAAGCGAGCCGGCTGAGCCTGTTGCGTTCAAGTCTGTCGCGTGCGACTTTTTCGGCGGAGACAATGCCGCGAGCCTGCTCGGTACAAATTTCCGCGGCGAGGACGGCGGAATGACGGAGGAAGCCGAGAGACGCGTGTGGAAATGTACGTTCATGCGAAACCCTGAAACCGAGTCGAGAAGTCCGCGCATTCACTTCATGATCGAGAAGGCCGTGACTGTGGAGGCAGCGGACAAGAGTTTTGACGACGTGAGGCTATCGAACGTCAAAAAGCCGGGTTGGAATGAATGGACGGGCGTCGGCGATGAGGCGGCTGTCCACAGCGACGGGGCGAATTTTCAGCTGATTCTGGTCCGAAAAGGCGTGAAAACGATGCGGATCAAGGTAAACCCGGTCGGTGATGTGTCGCTTGATCGGCTCAAGGAAGTTGCCAAGCAGATCGCGGCAAAATTTTAGGCTTCATTAGTTAGGAGGAGGATCATGACACAATTGATAGCAACCGCAATGGTACTGCTTTCCGCGCTCTGCTCGGGAAGCTTTTCACAGCCGGAGAGATCCGGCTATCAATGGATAAACCAAACCAGGGCCGCAAACTTTCCCGAGGGCTACAATTATCCCGTCTACGTTTTCGGCGACTGGATGGTGGCAATGAACAATGGTGCGTGGCTTTCGCGGGACGGACGCAAGTGGACTAAAACCGACCTGCCGGAAAGCGGCCTTAATTCGGCCCATCAGAAGTACTTGCAATTTAACGGGGCGATCTATGCACTGGGCTCGATGACCGGGAACTACGAACGCTTCACGATCGACACGACGGTCAAACGGACTCGCGACTTTCAAACCTGGGAAACGGTTGGTAAGAACACCAATCTTCCGAAGCGTGTCTTCTACGGCGCGACCGTTTTTGACGGAAAGATGTGGATCTTCGGCGGTTATGACGGGCAGCGTTACCATAACGACGTCTGGTATTCGGCTGACGGCGTTCGCTGGACACAGGTCACGCAGAACGCCGCGTGGTCGCCGCGAACGGTTTACACCGTCACGGTTTTCAAGGACAAGCTCTGGCTCTTCGGCGGCAGCGTAATCGACGGCGATACGGTGACAAACCCGCGTGCTCCAAAAGAACTTTGGACATCTTCGAACGGTAAAGACTGGACACTGGCTGAAACCAATCTCGACAAGAAATGGGGCGGAACGCCGGTCGTTTATGACAATAAACTCTGGCTCGTCGGTATGAACCGCGGAACGGCTTTCGCGAGTGCGGTCTGGTTTACCGAGAACGGCCGCGAGTGGAAAGAGGATTCCGCCCCGTGGTCGCCCCGCGGAGCAGTCGCCGCTTGGGTGCACAACGAGAAGATGTTCATGACCGGCGGGAAATCGTCGCATACCGAGAACGGCCAGATAAAGTTCGTTTACAGCAACGACGTTTGGTCGATGGAAAAAGTCGCCGCCGACAAAAACTAGGGTAGAATTTCGCTGATGGAGCCGCTCGGCCGGATGACGAAACCGATGGAAACAGACTTGCTTGCCGATTGCCGCAGGGGTGATCGGCGGGCAATGAGCGAGCTTTATCAGCTATACCAGCGGCGGGTTTTCTCAATAGCGTTAAACTATTTCGGCGGTCGTCACGACCTGGCCGAAGATGTGACGCAGAAGATATTTCTCAAACTGTTCTCGAATTTCAGCTTTCGCGGAGATTCGGAGTTTACGACATGGCTGTATCGGATAACAGTAAATGCGTGCACCGACGAAGCCCGGAAACAGAACCGTTTCGTCGATATCGCGGGTTTTTTCGAATGGGGCGAGTCGCGATCCGGCGTTCAACAAATGAATATCGAGACGAGCGAAATATCGCAAACTATCGCCGCCGAGATCGGAAAGCTGAGGCCGAAGCTACGAGAGCCGATCGTGCTGAAATATGTCGAGGGCATGTCGTATAACGAGATCGCCGAGGTACTCCAGTGTTCGATCGGGACGGTCGCATCGCGGCTGAATCGGGGCCACAAACAGCTCGCATCACGGCTCGGGCATCTGCGGGATGTTTTTTAAACAAGGGGTTAGTTTAGAAATGAAGGAAGTACATTACATTTCAAGTCTTTCGGCTTTCGTCGACCGCGAATTGCCGAAGGAGGAACAGCAAAAGGTCGCCGAGCACCTGTTAGTCTGCGCCGAATGTCGCCAGGAGCATGACAGGTTAAAGTTTACGGCCGGCCTTGCGACACATCTCGAGCATAGCGATGCTCCGCCTAATGTCTGGGCAGCGGTCGAAGCGGGCCTTGACCGCAAGGATCGTGCGGATAATGCTCGAGGCTCGGCCGGCTCGTGGTTTAATTTTCCGGTAATTGCGGGTTATGCGGGAGCCGCGGTCTTTCTATTTGCCTTTGCTGGACTCGCCTATTTCTTCCTGTTTACAGGAGAACCGTATCAGGCAAAGCTCCCGGCAAATGCACCGAGCGTGTCACAGCCTTCAACTAACTCCGCACCATCCGCTGAGACGAACGTTGCCCCTCAGAATACTGAGGTGGCGGTGAATCCGGTCAACGGGAACACGAACACCGCGGCCGCATTGCCGACTAGCACGGGACAGCCCTCGACTGAGACTGCGCCTAGCCAGTCTTTTGAGATCGAAACCCTCGCCGGGGCACCGAAAGTAGGTTCGCAGTCAACAGCAACAAACCTCGCAGTAGGCGATTTCCTCGAAACCGACGCTGTCTCAAAGGCCCGCATCGAGGTCGCTGACATCGGCAACGTCGAGATACGTCCGAATTCGCGAGTTAAGCTGGTAGGAACGAACGCGAAGCAGCATCGCCTCGCCCTCGACCGCGGAAGCCTTCACGCAAAGATCTACGCTCCGCCGCGGCTCTTCATCGTCGATACGCCGACCGCGACCGCCGTCGATCTCGGCTGCGAATACACGCTCGATGTCGATGAAAAGGGCAACAATAAGCTGCACGTAACCAGCGGTTTTGTCGCACTCGAACGTGCGGGCCGCGAATCGATCGTGCCCGCCGGAGCAATGTGTCTGACGCGCAAAGGAAAGGGCCTCGGTACACCGTTCTCGGCTGAGACCACAGAAACATTTCGCAAAGCGCTCGAAAGTTTCGATTTCGGGAACGGCGGAAGCAGGGCCGTTGACGATCTGCTCGCGAGCAAGAACTTCTTCGACATCATCTCGCTCTGGCACCTGCTCTCGCGTGTTTCGAAAGCCGACCGCGAACGCATCTTCGATGCGCTAGCCGCGTATGTCACGCCACCAAAATACGTAACAAAGGAAGGGATCATGGTTCTGAATAAGAAGATGCTCGAAAGCTGGCGTGAAGATGTGGAAAGGGCGTGGTTTGATTAGGGCGACAGCCGCGAGATATTCCACGCACCATTTTCCGCTTCATAGACGATCCGGTCATGCAGCCGGCTTCTGCGCCCCTGCCAAAACTCGATCCGCTCGGGCCTGACGCGAAATCCGCCCCAGAACTCAGGACATGGAATCTCGCCATCGCCGAACCGCGAGCGTATCTCATCGACGCGTGTCTCTAGTTCTGTTCGAGTCTGCAAAACGCTGCTCTGCTTCGAAGCCCACGCACCGATCTGGCTTTCGCGCGGTCGTGAGGCGAAGTATGATTCGGATTCCTCACGCGAGGTCTTATTTACCGAACCGCTTATGATCACCTGACGCTCGAGGTCCGCCCAGTGAAAATGTAGGGAAACATGCGGATTTACCGAGATATCGCCGGCTTTGCGGCTTTCGTAGTTGGTGAAGAAGACAAAACCGTCGGCGTCGAAGCCTTTCAGGAGAACCACACGCGAAGACGGCCGTCCGTCAGAGTTGACGGTCGAAACGGTCATCGCCGTCGGCTCGATCACGCCGGAATCGATCGCCTCGTTCATCCACTTCGTGAACTGCACGATCGGGTCCGCATCGACGCTCGAACGCGAGAGTTCGCGAAGTGAATAATCACGCCTGAGATCGGCCAAGTCCATACGGCTTCAGATCTTGTGGACGAGCAGTCCGTCCTTCAGCTTGGGCTCAAACCACGTGGATTTCGGCGGCATGATCTCGCCCATATCGGCGACGGCGAAGAGGTCGTCCATCGTCGTCGGGAACATCGAAAACGCGACCTTTGCCTCGCCCTCGTCCACCATTCGCATCAGCTCCTTCGTTCCGCGTGCACCGCCGACAAATGCGATCCGCGTGTCGGTTCGCGGGTCGCCGATGCCGAGTACGGGAGCGAGCAGGTAGTTCTGAAGAATGCTAACGTCCAATCGCTCGATCGCGTCGAGCTCTTTCTTCTCGGCCGGGTTGAACCGAAGCTTGTACCATTGCCCGTCCAGATACATGCTGACTTCCCCTCGTTCGTCCGGCTGATCCTCAACCGAATCGACTACGAGAAAATTCTCACGGATCTGCTCGAAAAAAGTGTCAGTGTCAAGCCCATTAAGATCCTTTACAACGCGATTGTAGGGCAGGATCCGCAGGTCCTCGGCCGGGAACATGCCGGCCATGACGAAGTTGTATTCCTCGTTGCCCGTATGGTGGGGATTCGCCTCGCGCCTTTTATCGCGGGCGAGTTTCGCGCTTTCGGCACGGTGATGGCCGTCGGCGACGTATAGCGCCGGAAGCTCCGCAAACGCCTCGACCCAATCTTCGGTGTCCGTGATCTTCCACACCTTCTGACCGACGCCGAGCGGGCAATGAAAAGAATAGATCGGGTCATGTTCAACCGCCTCTTCGATCAGGTCTTCGATGTCATCAGTATTCTTGAAAGCAAGAAATATCAGCCCCGTCTGCGCTCCGACGGCGAGCATGTGGTTGGTGCGGTCGGCGACCTTATCGGGGCGGGTTTTTTCGTGTTTCTTGATCAGGTCGCGGTCGTATTCATCCACCGAACAGCACGCGACGACGCCGGTCTGGACATGGTCGCCGTCCTGCAGCTGATAGACGTAGATCGCTTCCTCGTCGTCCTCAAAAAGGATGTGCCGGTCGATCAGCGACTGCAGATTCTGACGGGCACGCTCAAACACCGTTTCGCTGTCGGGAACGGCGTCGGCGGGGAACTCGCCCTCGGGCCGCGTCACGCGGAGGAAGCTGAGCTCATTTTTCCCGATCAGCTCGCGGACCTCTTCGTCGTAGATCACGTCGTAGGGAACGCAGGCGACCTGTTCGGCGCGGTGGCCGCCGGGGCGAATAGCCTTAAATGGCCGTATCAATGACACAAAAATCTCCTCTTAATACGAACGGTTTCCGTTTATCATCTGGTCGATCTGCTTCTCGTTATCCTCGATGTCCTTGAGCATCTGGTTCGCGTAGCCCTGCTTGTCGATCTTCCAAACGCCGTCCTCGCGTACGAACGGCACATTCTCCCAGCTGCCGTAGGCGTTCTTCACCTGCAGCGAAGCCTTGTCGCCGTCGATCTTTTCGTTCTTATATTCGACCGACGTCTGCCCTTCACCCACCAACGTTTCGCGTTTGACGATGTCATCGACGGTCACGCCCTGTGCCTTCGCCTCTTTCTCGTGCATCTTGATGGTCTCGCTCGATAACAGCACCTTCATCGCCGTGTAGTCCTTCGCCTTCAGAGCCTTGATGTACGTCATGAAAGTCTCTTTCGGCGTCGCCGGACGCTGCGGAGTGCAGGCGGCAAAGCTAACCGCGAGAGTGGCGGCGAGGGAGAGGACCAGAATTCTTGACCAAATACGCATTTTACAGATACCTTTGAACACAGCAGATCAAACTCTTGATTATATCCAAAAAGCGGGAGGCAATCGAATGGAACGCCGGGTATTGGAAGCAGATGAACTAGACGCCGCCGTCGCGACGCTCGAAAATTGGCACGTCGAAGGTAATGCTCTAAAGAAAGAGCTAAAATTCAAAAACTTCGCCGAAGCCCTCGCCTACGTCAACCGTGCCGGAGCCCTCGCCGAAGCCGCCGACCACCACCCCGACTTCACCCTAGGCTACGGCTACGCCACCCTAACCCTAACCACCCACGACCGCGGCGGCATAACCGACGTCGACATCGCCCTCGCACGCAGGATCGACGAACAATAACTAAAAAATTCCCCTAGGCCGCGGCCTACCAAAAGACGCACTCCTCCGCCACGCAAGCCGCCGACATCGCCGGCCTCCGCGCCGTCCTAACCCACGCCAAAGACGAAGAAGCCAAAAACTTCTACCAACGATACGGCTTCCAAGAATCCCCAACCCAACCGCTGACCCTAATCCTCAGCATAAAAGACATCCGGGCGAGCCTGCTGTGATCGAATCTTAGAGATCGAAGCCCTATCGAACAAAAATCCCCAACAACGACATCCGAACCGACAACTCCGGCCACTTCCTCGTAAAGCTAGACATCCGACGAATTCAACCTCTGTAGTGTCCGCATGAACTAGACTGCATCCAAGAGCTGTTTCCATTTGAGGCGGTTTGCTGGTTGAGTGTTGAATCTATTTAATTGTTCTCCGACCTTGATCAAGAAGGTGCGGCGTCCCTGTTCACCAGTGATCGACAAGCCGACATGGATAAGGTCTTTTATAGATACGCGGTAGAGGTTTGTGCCCGATGCCCATGTCTTAGCCATCAATTCCTCTATGGTTGCGGCCTCCGAGGAATCGGTGTTTGACACATTGAACAAGAGTTCTGTAACGCCTTTTTTTCTTGCCTTCGTAATACCGTCTTTTACATCGATGAGAGTAAGATTACGTTCCTTTACCTCGACTGCGAGCTTCAAGTTGTTCCCCTTGAAGCACTCAATATCAGCAGTCGCCCCGGTCGACGCGTCAGAAGCGTTTATTGCATGCCTCACGACATCAGAGTAAATCCCTAGAAGTTCGCCTATCGTCGCGAACCAAGCGGCCGCAACTGACAGACCTCTGTCCCCGCCGCTTCCTTCACTCAGAAACTTGTCGATAATCCGTTCCACCTGATCAAGACTCACGCGTTCAGGAATTACGAAATCAAACTGGCTTGCTCGAAGCTTTTTCTTGATGCTCCTCAAAACTTGCCGAAACCGACTTCTCGTGTAGTTCGGATCGTCCCTGTCCTGTACGTCGTTTATGACTTCGTAAACTTGTTGCCAAAGAGGTAAATCGCTACTTTTAATGCCCTTCGGGTTCTGCGACAGTCGCGGGATTCGAGCTGGATTTCCAACGTATGGATCTTTGCTGGTTCCCAAAACATTGTCGTTCTCCGTCACCCACGGAACGATAACTTTCTTCGCGAATTCGCGCGGTTCCCACGCAGTGGGATCATCTTTGTCGCTCCCCTTTTGCATTCTGAGCGCGTCAACTTGATGGTCAGTGAGTTTTCCCAAAAGTTGAATCGGAAGACAGTAGCGGATTGCGACACGGTTGCTATTAATGAGTTTGTCGATTTTCTCATCAATCAGGGACTCATCATCCCCCTCGCTCAAGACGTCAGCCCAAAGCCCATCGAGCAGGTTTATAGCGTCAGTTGTGTTTGGAGAAATCAGTCGGGGCATCAAATCTTGATTGGCTCAAAGTTTACCCACAGGCATTCCTGCCGTAGACCCTTTGACGAATTACAGATCTTTTCCTTGGCGTCGATTCTGTGCCAGTCTTTATAGAGGTCGTCGTAAAGTTCGGTGCGGTATCCCGAAAGTACGGCTCTTCCATGAATACCGTGGAGAATCTGGCTCAGCTCGACATGTTCGAAATCAGTCATCTCGTGAGCGTAAGCTTTACTGTCGCCCCGACTCCTGTGGACGTAAGGCGGATCTAGATAAAAAAGTGTAGCGGGAGTGTCATAACGTCTGATTACTTCGATGGCAGGAGCATTTTCAATCTGAACTCTTTGAAACCGTTGCGCAATCTCCGGCAAATCTTCGACCGCTCCTAACCACCTTGAGACAGCCCCGGCCATGCCTGCTCTTGAAGTGAGCACGCAATGGGCCCAACGACCTTCACTGCTGGTCTGCGCGAGTCCCGTCCTTGTCTGCCTAGCTCTGACATAGAAGCGTCGAGCCCGTTCCAAATCCGATAAATCAGCTGAGAAACTTACGGCTTTTACAAGTTCCTCCCGGGAGAAAGGGGTCAATCCAATTGCGCGTATCAATTCATCGGGTCGCTCTCTGAGCACTACGAAAAAATTGACTAGTTCGGAGTCAATATCATTGTAGGTCTCGACTGGAGCCGGCTTCCTATTCATCAGAACTGCGGCCGATCCTCCGAATACGTCGCAAAAATGCTGCTCCCCGTTTGGCAGGTTTGGAAGAATAAAATCTAAATGAGAATACTTTCCACCGTACCAGCCAAACGCGATCATTTTCCCTCGCCGTTTCTTAGCGCTTCCTACAAGTCGACGAGCGTCCCGTTTCTTTTCAGATCCGTTATCAAAATCGGACTTGCTCGCGGAAATCGAGGCTACTTCTTCTAGGCCTTGGATAATGTGGGGGGATCGTATTGTCCGAGGACCCCAGCGAAAATTCCCTTGAGTCGTTCTGAGATCATTGAACCAGTCGAAGCTACTCAAATCAGGCATGGGGTCGAAAACTCGTCCGTCCAAGCCTTGTAGAATGGCATTGGCATCTTGAAAGCCATCTATTTTGTCAACGACAAAATAAGAACGTAGGTAGTATTTCCGAGGTCGACCTTCGCCAGTCACAACCCAAACGCGATCTCCCTCAAGGCCTGCATTAGCGTACTTTGTGACCGCGCGAAGATCCTTAAGGTCTTCTGCGGGAAATCCTAGCGCATCTGGATTGTGGTAAATGACAAGATCCCTCATGTCTCACGTTTGTATATTCCTTATCCTACCTCTTTATGTGACCTACGCCAATCGATCCGGGGAGCTATCCTCATTGTGAAACTTTGAAGAACCGTAACAGCATGAGCTGTGAAAACTTGCATAATGTTAAATATTAGACTATCTTATTAATGAGGAATGCGTATAGACTCGACGCTTGGTGTCTCTACGAATGTTTGGTGAGAACAAGAGGCAGATCGCTAACTTCTTTAGTTAGCGCATTTAGCGCAAATTGGCTGATTTGATAAACCACTATATAAAGTGTTGACATTTGAGCTGCTGTCTATATAGTCTATACGTGAAAAGGCTGGACGGGTATGTCCAGCCTCTTCATATCTGTTGACAGCTGGGGCCGCAACAGACGGGTACTACGTTCGAAAGAATATCTCGCCGGGCCGTCTCATGTCAACGGAAAGCAAATACTCGTAATAAGGAGGAAAGTACGTTGATGAGGAAAACTCACCATGTTGTACCCCATCCGGAAGGTTGGGCAGTAAGGCGAGGCGGTTCCGAGCGGGCATCTGTTGTTACAGATACCAAGCGGGAAGCGATGGACATAGGACGTGAGATCAGCCGCAATCAGGGCACTGAATTTGTAATTCATGGCCTGAACGGTCGAATTCAGCAGTCCGATAGTCACGGTAACGATCCGTTTCCGCCAAAAGGCTAGTCACGTTAACTTTCAGGCCGCTCCTGGGAGCGGCCTGAAACATTTTTGAGTCTTCAAATCCGCAGGAGATCCTCGGCAACGCTTGGCATCTTGATCTTTGGGCTCTTAGAAACTTTCGACATAATTCTTAACCCACGAAGGGCGGCTCGGTTTTTACGATCTGGCGAGTTTGGTGTTTATCAGGGCGTTGAGCGAGATGCCTTGGGTGGTCGATTCGAGGGCGAGGCGGCGACCACCCCGTCAGCGGAAGCCGCTGCCACCCCTCCTTGTTAAGGAGGGGAGCCGAGGGATCACATGCGGAGGTTGAGTTTGCCGCTGTATTTCGCTCCCTGCCTCGTTGAGTCGTCTGTCAAGCGGTTTGGGGTGTTTTGATCTTGCGGATCTCTTTTAAAACAGCGGCTTCTTTTTGTTCGGCTTGCTGAAGATCGTAGATCATCTGCAGGTTGAGCCAGAAGCCAGCTGACGTGCCGAAGAATTTGGCGAGCCGCAGGGCGGTGCTCGGGCTGAGGCCGCGGCGGCCGGTTACGATCTCATTGACACGCTGAAACGGAACGCGTATCGCGTCGGCCAGGGCCTGCTGAGTGAGGCCCATCGGGTCGAGGAATTCCTCGCGAAGCATCTCGCCCGGATGCGTCGAACGGCGGTTTTTGGGGATCCTGATCATATTTACCTCAATGATAGTCGACGATCTCGACCGAATGGGCCTCTTCGCCCTTCCATACAAAGCATATTCGGTATTGATCGTTGATCCGAATGCTGTGCTGCCCTCGCCTGTCCCCGCGAAGGACTTCCAAACGGTTGCCGGGCGGCACCTTCAGGTCGTCGATCTCGGTCGCCGCGTTGATCTGGTCTAGTTTTCGCCCTGCCAGTTTCCACAAGTCTCTAGGCAAGGCCCGCCTCGCCTCGGCCGAATTCCGACCGTCGAAGATATCTTCTGTTGCCTGATTGGCAAACGAACCGATCATCCAACTAACATACTAGCACGGTAAGCGTGCTATTTCCAGTGGTCACCGCCTACGAGGCCGTCCACGCCGGGTCACGTTCTCCTCGCTGCACTTAGGGCATTTATGCGGCGGTGTGTGCGGCTGAGGTCTTGGACGATATCCGAATCGGATATCGAGGAGTTCGTTGGCGAGGTTGTATGCTTCGATCTCTGACGGGGCGTAGGCGATGGGATACCAGGTCGGGCGGCGAAAGTCGCGTTCGAGAAAGGCTATGAAGTTTGTGGCCATCATCTCGCTCAGGCGGTTGACGACCATGCGTTTGCGGCGTTCGTCCCAGTGGACCATCCAGACTTTATCTTCATTTTTTTTGTAATCCATTGTGTTTAATTCTCCTTAGGTTTGTTGGTTTGCGGCTATCGAGCTTTTGATCGATGTCGCCGTACGAAGGCTTAGAATGACCGCGTCCGGGCCGGTCGAGAATTGGATATCGGTGATAACGGCGGTCGTGAGGATGTCGATGCCGAAGTGTTTTAGGAAGCGGGTGGCACGGATCACTCGCAGGCGGCCTTTGCGGCCGAATTTACGGACCTTATAGATACGTCCGCGGCCGGTCGGTCGCATGATGGCGAGCTGGTGCGTGCGGTCGTCGTAGTGAAGCGAGACGTAGTTCAGCCCTTTCAAAGCCGCGTAGACGGTCGGGTTCAGCACGATCTCGCCACGCGGATTGATCGACGCGTAGGGCCGAAGTCGGCGTTTTAGTCGCGGGCGTTCGTAGTGTTCTTTCCACATAGGTGCAAGAGTTTCTTAGCCACCAATAAACACGAATGGACACGAATCAGAAGACCAGATCGCTCCGATTCGTGATATTCGTGTTCATTCTTGGCCAGACTTTCTTTCACGGGCCAGCGCTCGACGGCTGGGCCGGGCGGTCCTGAGGTCGAGGATCAGGATGCCGTCGGTGTCGATCTCGGCTTCGTCGAACTGCATGGTGAGCGGCAGGATGATCCGCTGTTCGCGGAGCAGGCGGTGGGCTCGGACCATTATTCCGGTACGGTTGCTCTTGAGTGCCGGGTAGGCGTTCGGCGTCGACCTTTCGGCTGGCCGCAGGCCGATGCGGTGATTTGCCGCGTCATAAAGCAGCAAAAACGCCGGCGGCGACCCGAGCGTTTTGTACGTCACGGCGTTCATCACGATAAAGCCTTTCGGGTTGATCGTCACGTGAATCCCCGAATACTGCGGCATCACATCGCCGCGTTTTATCTCGATCCATTCTGCTTGCATAGGTTTGTTCCTCATGAAACAGAATACCATATACGGATGTGTGTTGCATAGATGGGATACTCAGAAAGTGCGGCGGCGGGGCGTTTTGTCGGTACCACCCTGCGGTAGCGGGTGGGGCTCTTGGCTGAACGGCTAAAAACCCCACCCACTACCGCAGGTGGTACTGACTCATCAGGCGACCGAAACGCAAGGGCAAGACCTCCTGAAGTGCTGCCAGCAAAAATCTTGTTAACGGCGGTATTAACTCGAAATATTAACCGCGGAAGGGCGAAAATATGAATGGCGATATTAAGACCCGGCGTCGCGGTTCGGAAATGGGCTGAAACGGTTCGGGATCGGGCGGGAACGGTCCGGAAAATGCGTCTCTGGTGACGCGTTTAGCCGATGAGTTCGGCGGCGACGGTGGTGATCTGCGGATTCTGCGGTTTGTAGTTGGAATCCGAGTGGTCGAAGATCTCGTCGAGCTCGCGTTCGACGCTGCCGTGGCCGGCGGGGATCTGTTTGATCATCGGCTCGAAGTTATTGAAATCATAGAGCTTATTGTCGAGCAGATGGCTGCCGGTGACATTCGTCAGGGCTGTCATGATCGAGCTGCGGATGAACGGGGTTTCCTTCTCTAGCTCGTTTATGAGGCGTTTAACACGGGCACGCTTCAGGTTCGGCTGCGAACCGCAGAGATTGCACGGGATGATCGGAAATTGCTGTTCAGCGGAATATTGCGCGATCTCGGCTTCCTGGCAATATGCTAGTGGGCGGATGATCGTATTGCGGCCGTCGTCGCTCCTAAGTATTGGCGGCATTGCCTTTAGCTGGCCGACGTAGAAGAGATTGAGTAGGAATGTAGCGATGATATCGTCGGCATGATGTCCGAGAGCGATCTTGGTGCATCTTTCCTCGACGGCGGTGTTGTAGAGGATCCCGCGACGCAATCTCGAGCACAGCGAGCAGTACGTATCGCCTTCCGGGATGTGCTTGGTAACGATCGAATAGGTGTCTTCTTCGACTATACGGTATGGCACATTCCGCCCAGTCAGGTATTCAGGCAGCACGTGCTCAGGGAAATCGGGCTGCTTCTGATCGAGGTTAACCGCAAGTATTTCAAAGTTTACGGGTGCTCGCTTCTGCACGTCGAGCAGCAGGTCGAGCAAGGTATAGCTGTCCTTACCGCCCGAAAGGCAGACCATTATCCGGTCGCCCTCTTCGATCATCGAAAAATCTGCGATCGCCCGGCCGATCTTCTTTAGCAGCTTTCCTTTTGTCTTCGTTTCCGCTTTCACTTCTGCACGCACCGGCCAACGCCGGAAAAACTTAGATTCTGACACGCCTCGCGGGGTTTGACAACCCTTAAAAATGACTAGACACGCGGTAAAAACCTAATTATTATCTAAGGTTAGGGAAAACAGGTAATTTCTTAGGTCGCGTGCCGGTGCCATTTACGCCGTCTATCCAAGGCGTTTTCTCCGACTTTCCCGTCAAAATTCACACAAGAGAGGCTAGAAAAACACATGATCAGAATGGGCAGAGGCAACAGAACAGACCAACCCGAATACGCCGAACAACCAACCCCGGAACAGCAATACCGCTACGCCGAACAAGCCGCCGCCTCCACCGGCCGAGGGGCGATATCAGAAAGCGATTCGATGGCCCGCGATATCAAAGAAGGCCGGCTCAGCGGCTTCGTCGGCCACGGAACGACACTGACAGGCGAGACCCAGTTTCACGCGATGCTGCGTGTTGACGGGCATCTGATCGGAACGGTTTCTTCTGATTCCGGCACCCTGATTATCGGCACGAATGGCCAGGTGGACGCGAATATCTCAGTCGCCGCCGCCATGATCAACGGGACCGTGAACGGCGACATATACGCCACCGAAAAGCTCCAGCTCGGCCGTACTGCCCGCGTTCTAGGCAACATCCACAGCCCACGCCTGATAGTCGAAGAAGGAGCGATCCTCGAGGGGAGTTGCTCGATGCTAAAGGCCCGCGAGACCGCTGAAGAAGAGGCGGTCGCTGCTGCTGCTGTCCAGTATCAACAGCCGGCACAGCCCGTGACTGCCGAGCTTCACGAAGAGGATGCCTCAGGCGACCTCTTTGCGGACGACGATGACGATCTCGATGAAGCCAAGGCCGCATCAGTATAGTCGTTAATTTTCACCTGTCCGCAGCCATCACCTTAAGGAGAGAATTTCATGTCAATACTGAACGAATTCAAAGCTTTCATTGCGCGCGGCAACGTGCTTGATCTCGCCATCGGCGTCATTATCGGGGCGGCTTTTGGAAAGATCGTTACCACCTTTACGGAGGGCATCATAATGCCCTTTGTCGGCCTGATCACGGGCGGTATTGACTTCAAGTCGAAGTTTTACGACCTGAGCGGGAAGCTCGGGCCCGGTGCTACTCCGGAGCAGATCGATGCAGCCATCAAAGGTGGGGCGCCACTGGTACGTTACGGCCAGTTGATCAGCGACTTCATCACGTTCCTTATCGTGGGCGTTGTGATGTTCATCATTGCCAAAATGGCGATGGAGTACTTCAAAAAGCTCGCCGCCGCGACGCCGCCTCCTCCGCAGGAAGTGCTGCTCGCGGAGATACGCGATCTGCTCAAGGAAAAGCAGGCTTAAATTGTCAAAGATCAGTTCGAAAGGGATGCGGCCTCGGTCGCGTCTTTTTCTTTTGGTCGAAAAATACCGTTCGGTGTCACGCAGATATCCAGACGGACATCCGTATCGTTCACGTCATTTATCGCCTCAACGGGCGGAAAATAGCTTACGCCAACCTTTCGACAATCTGGCCGGCACTCTTCCAGAAAACGATCGTAGATGCCTTTCCCGTATCCGACCCGGTGCCCGGCCTCGTCAAAGCAGAGAAGCGGAACGACCACCAGATCTACCGATCGAGCCTCGACGAGCTCGCCACCCGCAGGTTCTCTTATTTCCCAACTGTTCTCCGCCCATACGGTGTTTTGATCGAACCGCACACTTTCAATATCTCCGGTCGCCCCGACTAATCGCGGTGCTGCAGTCACTATCGAAGGCTTATCGCGCCATATCCGGTAGTAGATCATCGAAGTGTCGATCTCGTTGGACTTTCGGATCGGGATAAACGTGTGCAGCACGCTAACGCCGCTCAGATCAACATTGTCAAAGAACCTGTTCGCGATCCGCACGCTTTTCTCCGATAAAGCCAACACCGTAAGCGACTTTCGTTTTTTGAGGTAGAGCTTTCGGAGTTCAGATTTATTCATCCGAAGTTCATCCTCGCTTCTTATCCGGCCGCGGTTTGATGGCCGTGCTTGTTCGGGGCGTGACGGCTGAGGCGACGAGGTCGGCGTTTGATTGCGTATCGCGTTCGGTTTTGCTCGCCAGCAATTTTGACTCGCTGACGATCCGTTTTGCGGCCTTGGCCGCTTTGCTTGGTCGTTTTGTTGGTTTATTCATTTTCCTTGTTCCTTATTATCCAACCGCCCCCGACTACTTCGTCGGCGGTTTCGTGGTCGTAAAATATCGTTGCTTGGCCGGGCGTTATTGCCCGCTGGGGTTGGTCGAAGACGATGCGTGCGTGGGCGCCCGGCAGGGCGTAGATGGTCGCGGGTGCCGGGTCGTGGCGGTAGCGGATCTTGACCTGTGCGCGGACGGGTTCGGCCGGTGTGTCGAAGGCGATCCAGTTCACGCCGCGGGCAGTGAATTCGATCGCATCGAGTGCGTCTTCCTCGCCGACGATTATCTGATTTTTAGCCCGTTCTATCTGGACCACATATAGCGGCTTCTCGTGGGCGATGCCGAGTCCGCGACGCTGGCCGACGGTGTAGCGGTGAATGCCGGTGTGAGTGCCCAGGCGTTCGCCCGCCGTGCTCACGATCTCGCCGCCTGCGGGCATTTCATCGCCACGGCCTTCGTGGTCGAGATAGCGGTCGATGAATTCGCTGTATTTACCATCCGGAACGAAGCAGATCTCCTGCGATTCCTGCTTTTCGGCAGTGTAAAGATTGGCCTCGCGAGCAATATTGCGTGCCTCTTCCTTCTGCATTTCACCAAGCGGAAACATCGACCGCGAAAGCTGCTCCTGGTTCAGTTCCCATAGAAAATAGCTCTGATCTTTCCAACGGTTTGTCGAGCGGAACAGCCGATAGCGATCAGCCGTCTCATCGTAAACAACACGAGCGTAATGCCCGGTCGCGACCTTATCGCATCCGAGCGAGACAGCCATTTTGTCGAGCGAGGCGAATTTCAAACGCGAGTTGCAGGCGACGCACGGGATCGGCGTTTCGCCGCTCAGGTAACTCTGCACAAACGGCTCGACCACATCGCGTTCGAAATCCTTCTCGAGATTCAAGACATAAAACGGAAACCCGAGCGATTCCGCAACACGCCGTGCATCATAAACATCATCGAGCGAGCAGCAACGCGACGGCAAAGGATCGCCGTTCTCGTCGGTCGAAATGCCCCGCCGCTGGTTCCAAAGCTGCATCGTAAACCCGACCAGCTCGTGCCCCTCGTCTTTTAACAAAGCCGCCGCCGCCGAACTATCGACCCCGCCGCTCATTGCTACCGCTATCTTCATACCTCTCTAATTATAACGTACATGGCGTGCATAAATTCCGGTTAGGGCCTTGTCCCGCCACGGGACAACGTAGGACAAACTTCGCATCTCCTAAACCATTGCATATCAACATTTACCACCAACCATTACTTTTGTCCCGTTGTCCCGTCAAAATAAAATCGCTGTTCCATTCATAAAACACTTGACTATCATCGCAACATCTGTAAGATATGTCAATACGTATGGATGAAAGTTTTGTTCAAAATGATGTTGATACTTCCGAAACCGTCGTGCGTTTGTTTCGCGACTGGGTTGCGGACCATGATGCGGCCGAGGAGCCGCGGGAGCTTGCGGGGTATCTTTGGCGCGAGGGCGAGGTGGCTTTGCTGGTGGGCGAATCGGGTGCGGGGAAAAGCGTTTTTGCGGTCGAGGTGGCGGACCGGATCACCGAGCCTTATGACAGCAAGCCGCTTGACTGCACTGTTGACCGGACAAACGTTCTCTACGTCGACCTCGAAATGACCAAGCGACAGATCGGTATGCGGTACACCTACGAACTGGACCCGGGCGACAGTCGCGAGGATTATGAATTTAACGAACGGCTATTTCGCATGCAGCTCGATCCGTTAGCGCTGGTTGCCGGTCGGACACCGGAGGAAACGGCAAAGATCCTGGTGACCAAAATATCGACGGCGGTCAGGGAAAAGGAGATCAAGGTAGTCGTTATCGACAGCATCACCGCGTTAAAACGTTCGTATTACGGTGCGACCGAACTGATGCCTATCATCCGGCGATTGCGCCATTCGGCTGACAGACAGGGCCTTTCGATACTGATAACGGCGGCCATTGCCCAACGCGAATCTGCTGCCCCGCTAACGCTTCGCGACCTAGGCGGGCTGCGGCTGGCGGCCAGTTGTGTGGACACGGTCTTTGCGATCGCCCGTTGCTGCGTGGCGGCGGACATGCGCTATATCAAGCATCTGACCTCGCGAAATTCTCAGGTCGTATATGACCGCAACAAGGTTCTGGTGTATGAGATCGGTTTTAGCGGCAATTTCCTCGGGCTCGAGTTCGCGACGTACTGGCCTGAGGCAAAGGCCCACGGCAATGGAAAGGATTTCGCTAAGGACAGCCTGATCGAAGATATCGTCAAGCTGAGGAATGAAGGCCACACGCTGCGCGAGATCGCGCTTGAGGTCGGTCGCTCGAAAACTACCGTCGGCAAGTATTTGCAGCTCTACCGAGATAAAAACGAACCATTCCCGGACGAGGATGACGGCGAAGAACTAGCGCCGAGTCTGGTCGAAAAGCTGTCGGCGATCATCAATGAGGACAAGGAGAATCTTGAGAGCGATCAGATCGAGGACGTTTCGCCTAAGCCGGATGAGATAGAGACCGACCCGGATGAAGAGGCCGGCGTGGGATCGATACCCAAAGAAGTCGACGAGGAGCCATCTGAGCCGCCCAAACGGATCGTTCCGTATGATTTTCCCGGCTGGGAGCAGTACGATTCGGCGCTTCGCGATCCGCGTCTTATCGTCAAGAAAGGTATGAAGCGTTCCATCTCGAAACTGCTGAAACGCGAACGTTCGATCATCGAAGCGGCGGCGGTCGAAGCGAACCGTCGGTTCGTCGAGAACGGTGTTGTAACTGCCTTGGATGACTGCGTGAGATTAAGCGAATTCCGGCGGCAGAATGGCGTGCAGGTGGGCGACCGAGGCCCTTAGGTTCGTCACGTCCGTTCCCGATATCGGGGCACTGCGGTTAAAATGATGATCAGCAAAAGCAGAACTAAGAGAGATGCATGAAACCGAACTGTCCGTTAGAGCGGAAATAGAACTTTTTTTCGATCTCTATGTCCCCGAAAATATCGCGAAGCCTGCTCCGCTCTTGATCGCCGTCCATGGCTACGGCGCCCACAAACGCTACATGATGCGTGAGGCCCGTGCGGTGGCAGGTGATCGGTATGTGATCGCGTCGATAGAGGCGCCGCATCCGCATTATCGGCGGACCGACGACGGTTACCGGATCGGTTACGGATGGCTCTCCGACAAGCGGCCGGAGCAGCACATCGCCTTGCATCATAAGTTCGTGCTCGACGTCATCGACCGTCTCGACGGCGATGCTTTTATCGACCGGTCGCGGGTCTTTCTGTACGGCTTTTCGCAGGCATGCGCATTGAATTTTCGCTTTGCTTTCACTTATCCCGAGGTCTTAAGCGGCATCATCGGCGTCTGCGGCGGAATTCCCGGCGATCTGGATACGAACGAAAAATATCGCCCGTTTTCCGGTGAGACCTTCTATCTGTACGGCGATGACGACGAGTTCTATACGCAGGAGCAGTTCGCGACCTTCAACCAAAAACTCGCCGCCCGCCTGCCGAATTATAGATCGAAACACTACGAGGCGAAGCATGAGATAACCGATGAAATGCGCACCGACATTTCAGCTTTCCTGGCGGAGCTTTCAGGCATCAAAGTGGGATCATGAGGGTATCGACAAGTTTTTTCTTATTATTAGTTGCGGTCATTTTCTCCTCCGCTGTTAGTGGACAAGGAACTGTTCATCCGGGCATTCAAGCCTTCCGGGCCGGTAAAGTGGACGAGGCGATCAAGCTATTGGAGAAGGCCAAAGGTGACGATGCCTATAAGAAAGACCCGGACGTTTGGAACACGTTGGGCCTTGCGTACATTGAAAAGAAAGAGCTTAAAAAAGCCGAGAAGTCCTTCGGCAAGGCCGTCGATCTCCAGCCTGCATCTACCGCAAACCGCATAAACCTTGCGTATGTTCTTCTTATTAACGGAAAGCCCGGCAAAACTCTGGATCACACCGGCAAGGTCCTAAAGACAGAGCCAGATAACTACACCGCCCTTTACCTAAACGGAAAGGCCGCGCTTTGGACTGCGAAGCTGGACATGTCCCAGAAGTCTGCCGAGCGGATGATAGCGGTGCAAGGTTCCGATGCCCGCGGATATCTGCTCCGATCAGAAGTGCTGCTGAATAGAATAGGAACCACTAATGATCGCGAGAGGCAGATCGAAATTCTTCAAACAGCGGTCGCAACCTTGAAAGATGGCCTGGCCAATTCAAAAACCAAACAGTTCACAACGGAGCTAACCGAAGAGCTTGAAAACACAGCCGCCATTGAGCGCTACTTCAGCAGAAGCAAAGGCGGCTTCACCTCGATCGGGCCTGTTGCCCCGGAGCCTGGTGTAACACCGCTCAAGATAATTAGTAAACCGCGACCCGGATACACCGATGAAGCTCGCAACTCTAATGTATCGGGAATCATTGTTGCGGCGGTTCTATTTGGAGCGAGCGGGAAGGTAGAAAATGTTCTGATCATCAAGAGGCTCGGTGCAGGTCTTGACCAGCAGGTTGCTCGGGCTGCCCGAGCGATCAAGTTTGAGCCCCAAAAGGAAAACGGCAAGCCCGTAGCCGTCGTCAAAATGGTCGAGTATTCATTCGAGATCCGATAAGTAACCATCGAGGTGAAACGCGCGTATAATGTTGTGTTCACGATAAAAACATTATCTATTACGCCTCTATGATGAATCGATTTCTCGTCTCAATCCTTATACTCGCGTCCTTAACGTTCATCGGAACCGCCCAGACACAGCGAAAAACAATATCCTCGGTCGTCGATAAGCTGCAGAAGATCGACGGTTTTGTGCCGTTCTATTACGACGCTGAGGCGGGCAAGATCTGCATGGAGATCTCGCGGTGGAACAAGGAGTTTCTTTACCTTGTCAGCCTGCCGGCGGGTGTCGGCTCGAATCCGATCGGGCTTGATCGGAATCAGCTGGGGACGACGAAACTTGTCGAGTTTCAGCGGGCGGGGAATAAGGTTTTGCTGATGCAGCCGAATTACGAGTTTCGGGCTTCGGGGAATGAACTGCAGAAGAAATCGGTCGAGGATTCGTTTGCGAAGTCGGTGATCTGGGGCTTTCGCGTCGAGGCGAGCGACGGTGACAAGGTGCTGGTCGATGCGACGAGCTTTATCGTTCGCGACGCTCACGGCGTAGCCGAACGCATTAATCAGCTCGGCCAGGGCAGTTACAGCTTTGACGAGAGCCGCTCGGCCCTTTATCTGCCAAACACCAAGGGATTCCCGAAGAACACCGAGGTCGAGGCGACCATAACGGTTTCGGCGGGCGGCAATACTAATAACTTGATCAATCAGGTCACGCCAACCGGTCGGCATGTGACGGTTCGCGAGCGGCATTCGTTTGTCGAACTGCCGGACGACAAATACAAGCCGCGAAAGTTCGATCCGCGAACCGGGGCGATCCCGATTAGTTTTTACGATTACGGCACGGACATTAACGAAGACCTAGAAAAGCGTTGGATCCAGCGTTTTCGGTTGGAAAAGAAAGACCCAAACGCGGCCATGAGCGAAGCCGTGAAACCTATCATTTTCTACGTCGATAACGGAGCACCGAAGGCGATCCAGGACGCTTTGATCGAAGGCGCCGCGTGGTGGAATCAGGCGTACGAAGCCGCGGGTTTTCGCAATGCGTTTCAGGTCCGCGTGCTGCCGGCGGATGCCGATCCGATGGATATTCGCTACAACGTCATTAACTGGGTCCACCGTTCGACACGCGGCTGGTCGATCGGCGATTCGGTTGTCGATCCGCGTACGGGCGAGGTGATAAAAGGCGACGTTACGCTCGATTCGCAGCGGGCGAGGCAGGATTTTCTACTCGGTGCGGGCATGTCGCCGCAGTACAAAGCGGGTGCGATGGCGTGCGAATTCGGCTTGATGCCGGATGTCGATTATCTGGCCGCCCAGAACGGCGCGACCGAGATCACGCGTATGTCCTACGCCCGCATTCGTCAGCTTTCGGCTCACGAGGTGGGCCATACGCTCGGGTTTACGCACAATTTCGCGGCGAGCACGTATGATCGCGGGTCGGTGATGGATTATCCGGCCCCACTCGTGCGGATCGTGAATGGCAAGCTCGATTTTTCCGAGGCTTACGCAGTCGGCATCGGTTCTTTCGATAAGTTTGCGACGAAGTACTCGTACGCCCAGTTCCCGGCGGGTTCGAACGAAGACGCCGAGCTTTACAAGATCGTTAGCGAGGGAATCGGTGCGGGATTGCTATTCCTCGGCGATCAGGACGCGCGGCCGGCGGGAGCGTCGAATCCGTTCGGTAATCTGTGGGACAACGGCCCTGATCCGGTTGCGATACTCAGGCACGAGATGCGTGTTCGGCGGATCGGCCTAGATCAATTCGGGGTGAATAACATTCCCGTCGGCTCGCCGATGTCTTATTTAGAGAATGTTTTCCTTCCGCTGTATTTACATCACCGATATCAGTTGACGGCGGCGGCGAAGACGGTCGGCGGCGTCTATTACACGCATGCGGTACGCGCACCACACGGCCCGGAACCTTCGCCGATAGCCGCGATCGTGCCGGCCGAAAAGCAGCGTGACGCGTTAAAGGCCGTGCTTGAAACTCTTGACCCAAAGGAACTGGCGATCCCGGAAAATGTCCTCAGCCTTATACCACCGACGGCGTATGGGTACGGTTCCGGGCGTTCGGAGCTCTTTCAAAAACGAACGTCGCCGATATTCGACCCTGTAGGTGCCGCCGAGATCGCCGCCGACATGGCCGTTTCCGCTTTGCTCGAACCTAACCGTGCCGCTCGTACGATCAATCAGAATGCACGAAATAAGGACAATCCGCATTTTCGCGAGGTCGTTTCTGAACTGATCAAGACGGCGTGGAAAACACCGTCTTCTGCAAACGCAAATCATGTCATTATCCAGCGGGCCGTACAGAGCGTCACGATATCAAGATTGATGGACCTTGCCGCCAATGACCGTGCGCAATCACAGGTCCGTGCCGTCGCTTCCGATACTTTGCGTAGTCTGCTCGCGACCCTGAAACGAACACCCGCGACTGGCGATGCGGCGGCATTTAACCGGCATCTCGCGGACGACATAACGAGATTTTTGGAACGCCCGGACGCACCGCGTAAACAGACAACCCCGCTGGCAACGCCACCGGGCGACCCGATCGGTTAGCGTAGTTTGACGAGCCGGAATAATGATAGGCGTTAACCTTTAGTCGGGTAGCTTTTAGCTTTGATCATCTTCCTATGAGAGCCATTTTTGTTTCTGTTCTTTTGCTGCTTGCGACAACCGCACCGGCATTTGCCGACAAGGTTGACGACTATGTGCTTTCGCGGATGGCCGAGCGGAACGTGCCGGGAGCGGCGGTTGCGGTCATTCAGAAGGGACGCGTCATAAAGATGAAAGGCTACGGGCTCGCGAGTGTTGAATTTGACGTGCCTGTTTCGGTGCATACGGTTTTTGAGATAGGTTCGGTCTCGAAGCAGATGACGGCGGCGGCGATCATGCTGCTGGTCGAGGATGGTAAGGTCGCGCTCGATGAGCGGATATCGGCTTACCTGCCGAACACGCCTGAGTCGTGGAAGGATGTGACGGTCAGGCATTTGCTGACGCATTCGTCGGGCGTGAAAAGCTATTCGAGCCTCGAAGGGTTTGAGCTTTCGCGGCGGATGAATGCAAACCAATTCATTGCAAAACTCGCACCGCATCCGCTCGAATTCACTCCCGGCGAACGTAATATTTACAGCAACAGCGGCTTTAATCTCCTTGCGCTGATTGTCGAATCGCGTTCGGGGATGAAATATCTCGATTTCATGAAAAAACGCATCTTCGAGCCGCTCGGAATGTCGAAAACGACTGACCGCGACCCGAAGATAATCGTCAAAAAACGCGTGACCGGCTACGAGTGGGAAGGCGGCCGTCTCGTCGGCCGCGACGGAAGCCTTACAGACCTGACCGGTGCGGGTTCGATCGTCTCGACGATCGGCGACATGGTCAAATGGGCCAATGCCGTCGGCGGAAGTACATTCCTAAAGCCTGCGAGCAAAGCCGAATGGTGGAAAAAGTTCGTTTTCAACGACGGGAAGGAATCGGTCTACGGTTTTGGCTGGCGGATCGGTGAAACGCGTGGGATCAAGACCATCGGCCACACGGGTCAGACCGCCGGATTCGGAGCCGCACATTTTCGATATCCTGATTCGGACGTTGTCGTCGTGGTGCTGACAAATATCGGCGAGATCGGCGTTGGCGGGGCCATTGCGACGGGCGTCGCAAAGCTTTACATTCCGGCGATGTCGCTTCGAGCGATGAAACCGATTTCGGATACTTCCCCAACGCAAACGGCAAGTTTTCAAAAAGCGTTGACGTCTCGGCTCGCGAATTCGCCTGACGAAACGGTCATGTCCGCTGCCCTCATCCGCTCGGTCTCGACCGCTCGGGCAAAAGAGGTTAACACACGACTTGCCCGGCACGGAGCAGTGAAAAAGATCGATCTCGTCGGAAAAGAGACAACCGATAACCGCGACCGGTATCTTTACCGTGTGGACACCGGTAAACGTTTCCACCTCTGGCGAGCAGCTTTCGACGCCGAGGGTAAATTGACGGAGATGACGCTAGAGGAAGAAGAATAGGGGGCTTGCTCCACAACCTTCTGAACCCTACGAATCCGGACGGCAACAAACTTGTGGTGCTACCGGTTTCCTTTCTGCGTTCTTGGCGTCTTTGCGTGAGAAAAAAACCATACTTAACGCAATGTCGCAAAATTCGCAAAGAAAACGCAGAGAAGAAACCCGATAGGATCAGAACAGTACCCGAACCGAGCCTCTCCGCCACTTTTTGATATATTCGGCGCTATTTTGTTAGTATTGGAGTTTGTGTCTAACAAAATCGGTATTCTAAGCAGTGTAGGTGGTTTTCGATGTTAAAGTTCTTTACCCGTCTCGAAAAGACGAGAAATTTTGTTCTTTTGCTGTTCGCCGTCGTTATGGTGGTCAGCCTTGTTCTCTTTTATGCTCCGTCGCGAAACGCGGTTCAGGCAAATCTGGCTCAGAGCGATGAAACGGTCGCGAGCGTAGCCGGACAGCCTATATCGGTTGGCGAGGTCGTTCGGCAGAAGGAGAATTATGCACAGTTTGGCCGCGGCCAGACGTTTCCGACCAAGATGATGCTCGACGGGCTGATCGCCAGCCGCATCACGCGTGTCGAAGCGGAACGGTTAGGATTCACCGCGAGCGACGCCGAAGTTGCGGCCCGCATTCGCGAACAGAACAAGCCGACCGACGGCAAGCCGTTCGACCAGGCGACCTATGAGCGAAACGTTACCGAGCAGTTCGGCAACATCGCGACTTACGAGCAGAGCGTTCGCGATGACATCAGTGCTCAGAAGCTTCAGGCTTTTCTGACGTCGGCCGTTTCGGTTTCGGAAGAAGACGTTCTGAAGGATTATCAGCGGAAGAACAGCAAGTTTGACGTCAATTACGTGGCGGTCAACAGCACCGAGCTTGCGAAAACGATCACTCCGTCCGACGCCGAGCTTCGGGAATATTTCGAAAAGAACAAAACGAGCTACTCCATCAGCGTTCCGCAGAAAAAGATCAAGTACGTTTTCGTCAACACCGCGAAACTGGGCGAAAAGATCCAGCTCTCGGATGCCGATCTGAAGACCGAATACGACAACCTCGCTCCAGACAAGAAGCTTGCCGGCGTGAACGGCCAGGAGATCGTGCTTCGCGTGCCAAAACCGGAAATGGACAGCCAGGTTTCCGCTAAAGCCGGTGAACTCGTTCAGCAGGCTAAGAAAGACGGCACCACGGTTACGGAAGAGGTTTTTGCGACGCTCGCCAAGGGGCATTCGGAGAATCCAGCGACAGCCCAGAACGGCGGAAAACTTGCGGGCCCGGTTCGCGAAAATCCGAATAAACCGGACGATCCGTATCAGCGTCTGCTAAAGATGAAACCCGGCGAGATAACCGAGCCGATCAGCTATCAGGGCCGTTATTTCATCCTTCGCCGCGGCGAGGACGTCCCCAAGTCGTATGAGCAGGCCAAGAAGGAGATCGAGGTCAGCCTTCGCAACCGTCGTGCATACTCGGTAGCTGCCGAGCTCGCTCAGAAGGTCGCGGATTCGCTGAAACAGACGAAAGATCCGGCGCAAACGGCAGCGGCTTTTGCGGGCGAAGCGAATATGTCGGCTGCGGACATGGTCAAAGAGACGGCATATGTTAAGCCTGGCGATGATGTGCCGAATATCGGCATTTCGCCGCAGTTCGAGGAAGGCATCGCTCCGCTGACCAATGTCGGCGATGTAGGCGAAAAGACGCCTATTCAGAACGGCTTTGCCATTCCGATGCTGGCCGATAAGAAAGACCCGCGTGACGCGGAATTCGACGAAGTTAAGGCACAAATCGTCGACGTCGTGAAGCTCGAGAAAGCTCGTTCGCAGACGGAAGAGATCGCCAAGGCAATCGCCAGCGGTGCCGCAAATGCGGCCGCCCTCGGCGGTGCGGCCTCGAGCAAGGGGTTGACTTCGAAGGAACAGAAGAACCTGATCCTCGGCTCACCGCTCGGCGAAGGCCCGACGGCCGGGACGAGCGAAGCCCTGGAAGATGCTCTTTTTGCGATGAAGGTCGGCGACGTAACGAAAACCCCGATCAAGGTCGGGGACAACTGGTATGTCGTCGGTGTGACCAAGCGTGAAGATGCCAACACGGCGGATTTTGCAAAGCAACGAAGCAGCCTGCTCGAATCGATGCTCGGCCAGAAGCGTTCCGCGGTCTTTGCCGATTATTTGGCGGCCACAAAGAAGAAGTTCGAAGCGAACGGCAGCATCAAGATCTACAAGGATGCTCTTGATAAGATCGATGCTCCAGTTCCGGGAGCAACTCCAGCCGCACTTCCGATGTAAGGCATTCTAAACTAACAGAGAAACTGGCCCGCAGCTTCACGCTCGCGGGCCTTTCTCTTCTTAGGTAGTCGATATCCGGCGGCATTCGATCGTGATCTTATGACAGCCAGCGCAACTGCCCACCATTCGAGTTAGGTAAGCGCAAAAAGGAGGATCACAAGTCATAACGACGTTGTGATCCTCTTGCCGTAATGGTGATCTAGCTTGGCCCTTACTTAGGAGCGTGAAGCTCAGCGTAGTGGACGAAGAACCAGTAGGTTATCCCGATCCAAACCGCAAGATTGAGGATAGTCGCAACCAGTCCGATGTTACGCGTACTTGAACTGCGTGCGGCATTGCGGTCGCCCTTGCCGTACATAAGTACGATCACGAGAACGCCTGTTACTCCCCATGCAAACAGTCGGACCGCCATTTCGATCCAGACCAGGTGCGACACCTGCCAGACCGTTAGGGCCATTGCCAGGACGATCGCGATCGCGGCGGCGATCGGCGGTTTGTAGTTGGATTCGACCTCGTCGCCTGCCCGGTCGTCATCGATACCGATCTTGCTGTGCGTGTAGCTGTAAGCAAAGTAAATGACCAGGCCGATTGACATCCAGACGATAAGCCGGATCCAAGTATCGAGCGGAAGGCTGTTCATCAGATATGCCGCAGAAACGACGGTTGCGATCGGAATGAACGGCGAAAGAGGAACCTTAAAGGGACGATGCAGTGCCGGGTTCGATGAACGCAGGATAATGATACCGACACCCACGATAACGAACGCGAAGAGCGTTCCGATACTGACCAATTCACCCAACAGACTGATCGGCACAAAGCCCGCGAGGATAGCCACGATCACACCCGTGATGGCGGTCGTGATGTGCGGCGTCTGATACTTCGGATGGATCTTCGCAGCCCACTCGGGCAGCAAACCGTCTTTCGACATCGAGTAGAAAACGCGAGGCTGGCCCATCGTCATAACGACCATCGTCGAGCTCAGGCCGAGTACGGCTCCGACCTTGATGATCGTCGGGAATACGAAGAGGATCGTGCCCATCGTTGTTCCCTGAGCTTTCTGCAACGCGGCGTCGATAGCGACAGCGATCGGAGCGGCAGCGTTTGTAAGCAGTTTGTAATCGACGAGGCCGACCATGATGCCGGCGACGAGGATGTACAGAACCGTACAGATAGCGAGTGAACCAAGAATGCCGATGGGCATGTCACGCTGAGGGTTCTTCGCTTCCTGGGCCGCGGTCGAAACCGCGTCGAACCCGATATAAGCAAAGAAGATGACCGCCGCACCAGTGACGACGCCGCTAAAGCCGAACGGCATGAACTCGGCACAGCCCGGTGATCCCACGGTGCATCCGATGCCGATATTCGCGGTGTTCACGTAACCGATACCTGCTACGATGAACAGGACCACAACGACAACCTTGACGATAACGATCAGCGAGTTAAAGCTCGCCGATTCCTTGATACCGCGGATCAGCAGCAGAGTCACAGCCACCGCGATCAACGCGGCCGGCAGGTTAAATACGCCGGTGGCGACCACGTTGCCCGCCGTATCTTTTAATACCGTGCCGGGCGGGGCACTAAGCGCAAGTGGGTAGTTTATACCTAGCGTATCTCGTAAAAGGCTGACCACGTAGCCTGACCACCCGACGGCGACCGTTGCGGCACCGAAGGCATATTCCAGAATGAGATCCCAGCCGATGATCCAGGCGATAAACTCGCCTAGCGTTCCATAGCCGTACGCATAGGCCGAACCCGAGATGGGCACACTGGCGGCAAACTCGGAATAACACAGAGCGGCGAATGCACTGACGATGCCCGCAAGGACCATCGAGATGATGACCGCGGGGCCGGCATGCTTCCCGGCAGCCTGCCCGGTGAGAACAAAGATCCCGGTGCCGATGATGGCTCCGATGCCAAGCATCGTAAGATCAAGCGAACTCAGCGACTTCTTAAAAGTATGTTCGCCGGTCTCCTGAGCCTCGGAAATGATCCGGGAAATTGGTTTTGTCGCGAAAAGTGACATGAAAACCTCCTAAAGTTGAAATAACAAGATAGCGAATTCTAGGCCGCCGCCGACTTGGCGGAGAGGCTCTTCCAAATAAAATAGACCGGGACGCCCGTTAGAACGATCACCAGGCCGGGCCATGTGGCGGTTGTCTGATAAACAAATAAGACGACCAGTATGATCGAGGCCCCAATGATATAGAGTGCCGGGATTATCGGATATCCAAATGCTTTATACGGGCGCTCGGCGTCAGGTTGTTTCACGCGGAGCACGAAAATCGAGACGATCGCCAGAATATAGAAGATCAAGGCTGCTGAAATGACGTAGGTCAGCAGGTCGTTGTAGAGCAGGCCGTAGGTGCCGTCGGGCCGGACAGTACGCGGCAGAACGTAGAGTACTGAAAGAATGCCCTGAACGACGATCGCCCAAGCCGGAACGTGGGCCTTATTAAGCTTTGAAGCCGACTGGAAAAACAATCCGTCCTTTGCCATTGCGTAGTACGCGCGTGCTCCCGAAAGGATAAGGCCGTTATTGCAGCCGAACGTCGAGATCATGATCGCGACCGCCATGATGACGGCTCCCGCTCCGGGGAAGATCACATCAGCCGTCGCCGAACCGACGCGGTCGCTCGGCACTTTTTGAATATCTTCGAACCGCAGCGTAACCAAATAGGCGATATTGGCGAGAAGATACAAAGCGATCACGCCGCCGGTCCCGAGCAGGAGCGATAGCGGTAGATTGCGCTTCGGGTTCTGAACTTCTCCCGCGGTAAATGTAACGTTATGCCACGCATCCGCGGAAAACAATGAATTGGTCTGAGCGACGCAGATACCGACAAAAAGTCCCATCGCAACAGCGGCGGTTAGTCCGTGTCCAACGTCCTGAAGACTCCCGCGAACCGTCCAAAGGTCCCCGAAATTAGCGGCGGCGATACCCGGGTTTGAGATCAGGCCGACGGCGATTCCCAGCACGATCAATAGGATCAGTGAGCCGGTCTTAGCGAAGGTAAAAACGTTCTGGACAAGTTTTCCGAGTTTGAGTCCGCGTGTGTTCATCCATGTCAGAAGGATGATGCTCAAAATGCCGAATAACTGTGCAGTAGATAGCGAGAACGCATAGCTGGACGAGATCTTGACCGGTTCGATGATATAGCTGGTTTCTGAGATCTGAGGTATCAGAATTCCAGTGAAGCGGGCGAAGGCGATCGAGACTGCGGCGATAGTTGCGGTTCCAATTACCAGAAAGTGCGTCCAGCCGTAGAGAAAACCCCAGAGCGGCCCGAACGCTTCCTTCAGATACACATACATACCGCCGGCACGCGGCATCATAGCGGCAAGCTCGCCGTACGAAAGCGCGGCACCAATGGTTAAAACGCCGGTAACAAGCCACACGACAAGCAGCCAGCCGGGCGAACCCACCTGGCGCGCGATATCGGCAGACACGATAAATATCCCGCTGCCGATCATCGATCCGGCGACTATCATCGTCGAATCGAGCAGGCCAAGGCCTCGAATAAACCCTTCGCCCGACTGTTCCGTTACTTTTTGTTCAGCCGCCATCAGCAAGAACGATCCAATTATGACCGCCTATGCGCCGGATCTGGAACTGCTATAAATTCCAGGCTTAGTACGTCAAGAGGAACCCGTTTTTTAATTGTTAATCAACGCTATGGAACATTAAGCCTGATCACTTCCAAAGTCAAGCATACAGAAGGGTTGCGGTGAGGGAGCCAAATAAGAAAACCGGCAGCGAATCGAGCTTCGCTGCCGGTCCAGAGAGAGAGCCGAAGGTGTCCTACGACTTGCCGATGGCTTTTAGATACCGGTTCAGCTCCTCACGCACTTTGGGGAAAAGGAAGAAGAGGCCGATCATGTTCGGGAAGACCATCGCCAGGATCATCGCATCGGAGAATGCGATCACCGAACCAAGCGAAGCCGCCGCGCCGATCACCGTGAAGATACAGAACAGAACCTTGAACGAAAGGTCTGCAACCTTCGAGCGGCCAAAGAGATATTTCCAAGCCTGCAAACCGTAGTAGGACCATGATATCAAGGTCGAAAAGGCAAACAGCACCACGGCAACCGTAAGCACAGCATTGAAGCCCGGGATAACGTCATTATAGGCACGAGCCGTCAGGTCGACGCCGTTGACGGCCTGACCGCCGATCATGACGCTGCCATTCACGCCGCCATACTGGAAGTAGCCGTCCATGTTAAAGAGGACGATCACGATCGCGGTCATCGTACAGATCACCACCGTGTCGATGAACGGTTCGAGCAAAGCCACAATGCCTTCACTGGCCGGATACTTCGTCCTTACAGCGGAGTGGGCGATCGCCGCGGAACCTGCTCCCGCTTCGTTAGAGAACGCCGCTCGCCTGAATCCCTGAATTATCACACCGGCAATGCCGCCAACGGCCGCGGTCGGCGTAAACGCCCCAGAGATTATCTGACCGATCGCCGCAGGGATCTCGGTGAAGTGAGCGAGAATGATCACGATCGAGGCGAGAATGTAAATGATCGCCATAAACGGAACGAGTTTTTCCGTCACGGTCGCGATGCGCTTGATCCCGCCGATGATCACGATAGCGGTGAGGATCGCCATGATGATCCCGATGATCGTTCGGGTGGCTCCGCCTTCCATTCCCAGGAGCGTCGTGATCTGAGTAGTTGCCTGATTCGCCTGAAATGCGTTACCGCCTCCGAATGATCCGCCGATGCAGAAAACTGCAAAGACCACCGCGAGAACTTTGCCGAAGGCTCCCATTTTGATATCGGCAAATCCACGCGAAAGGTAGTACATCGGCCCGCCGTGGACAGTTCCATCCTTGTCAATATCACGATACTTGACGCCGAGCGTACATTCGACAAACTTCGACGACATGCCCAGCAATCCGGCGACGATCATCCAGAAAGTCGCACCCGGGCCGCCGATACCGATCGCCACCGCGACACCGGCGATATTTCCAAGCCCGACGGTGCCCGAAACTGCGGTAGCAAGTGCCTGGAAGTGATTGACCTCGCCATGGTGGCTTTCGTCCTTGATAGTGTCTGGAATATCGCCGTCGACGACATTAACCTCGGCCTTTTCGACATGCGGGTCAATGTGATCTGCATCCCCAGCCATTTCGATATCGTCATATTTTCCGCGTACGACGTTGATCGCGAGCGGAAAACGCCTGAAATTAACGAAACCAAAAGCGATCGTAAAAAAGAGTGCTCCACCTATCAGCAGATATAAAATGATCGGAATGTTAAAGGGAGCCGGAACGGGCATCGGATAGAAAACGAGCCATTCAAACCAATCGGCGACCGGTTTGAAGGCCGCGTCTATCCTCTCGTCCAAACCAGCATTCTGGGCCGCCGCAACGGCATTTAGGGAGAGAAGAAACAAGGCAGAAACTACACCTGTACGAATTCTTTCGATCATTTAATCCTCACTAATAGAGTTTATTGTTAACGCAGAAACGGTAGTAAAGGCCGGAACCCGGGGAGCTTTAGGGGTTAGGTTTAATTGTAGTTCCGCTTTACAGTAGAGGATTATACACGATTGACCGTTCCGGAAAAACTTTAATGAACGAAGCCGCAATTTCAGATCAGCCAACCGGCGATATGCCGACGGAAGAATTTCGACGATACGGGCATCAGCTTGTCGATTGGATAGCAGGTTATTTTGAGAATATCGGCGAATATCCGGTCCTGTCGCAGGTTGAGCCTAATTGGCTAAAGGGCCAGATCCCGCAGTCGCCGCCGCAAGAAGGCGAGGATTTCGGTGAAGTGTTGAAGGACGTCGACCGCCTGATCCTTCCGGCAGTCACGCACTGGAACCATCCCAATTTTCACGGGCTTTTTGCTACGTCGACATCGTCAGTTGGCGTTTTCGGCGAGATGCTTACCGCGGCTTTCGATATGAAGGCGATGCTTTGGCGGACCTCGCCTGCCTCGACTGAGCTGGAAGATGTTGTTTTGGACTGGCTGCGGCAGATGATGGCGTTGCCAGAGCATTTCGAAGGAATTATTTACGATACGGCGTCAGTTTCGACGATGCATGCGATCGCGGCCGCTCGTGAAAAGGCCGGTTACAGCGTGCGAGAGCGTGGCCTCAGCGGCCGCGACGATGTGCCGCTAATGCGGGTTTACTGCTCGGAACACGTTCATTCTTCGATCGATAAAGGCGTGATTACTCTTGGGCTCGGCCTCGATAGCTTACGCAAGATCGAATGTAACGAACGGTTCGAGATGATCCCCGAAAAACTCGCTGATGCGATCGAAGAGGATATCGAGAATGGCTACGTTCCGATCTGCGTCATTCCGACTATCGGCACGACATCAACGTCAAGCGTCGATCCCGTCGATTCGATAGCGGATATTTGCGAGAAATACGGGATATGGCTGCATGTTGATACGGCATATGCCGGCTCGACGGCGATCTTGCCGGAGTTTCGGCATCACTTTACGGGCCGCCAGTCTGATATTTCAAATTTGAAATTTGAAATATCAGATACCGGATCCTCTGGGTGGGAACGTGCGGATTCTATCGTCGTGAATCCGCACAAATGGCTCTTCACGCCATTCGATCTTTCTGTGCTCTATTGCAAAGACCTCAGCGTTTTAAAGGACGCGTTTTCGCTGGTGGCCGAATATCTCAAGACCAGTGAAGAGCCGACGGTCAAGAATGGCATGGATTACGGCATCCAGCTCGGCCGGCGTTTTCGTGCCTTGAAGCTCTGGTTCGTCATTCGCTACTTCGGCGTCGAAGGCATGCAAAACCGCCTCCGCGAACATTGCCGCCTCGCCAGGCTGTTTGCATCATGGGTCGAGGGATCGCCTGATTTCGAGCTAATGGCTCCTGTGCCGTTCGCACTGGTATGTTTTCGTGCCATAAAGGCCGGAGCGAGCGAAGAGGAGCTGAACGCCCTGAATGAAAGAATCATGAACGAGATCAATGCGTCGGGCGAGGCATATCTGTCGCATACTAAGTTGAACGGAAAATTCACGCTCAGATTATCGGTAGGCAGTATTCGGGTCGAGGAATCTCATCTCACAAAGGTCTGGGAGTTGCTGAACAACCGATTGAACGCGTAGGCCGCGAAGGCGTGGAAGTCTGTTGACGGCTTCACAGGTTAGAACTTAGTAAAGCGCTGAAAAACTCAGGTGACACTTTGCTGTAATTTTCCGGCCCGGGAGCAATCAGATTCGAATCTTCCCAGACCGGGCGATTGCCCCGCAGCCAGGGCTGATCGGAATGGTTGGGGATCACCTGAGGCGCCACTCCGACCACGGCAATGTAATTCGGATCATCCGGCTCGCGTTCGGCTAACACTCGGCGATGATCGCTGTAAATTCGCCCCATGAGCTGTTCGGAATTCTGCTGCAGGTCAGCCATGAAAGCCGCGTCCGCGGCTACATAGTAATGGAATGTCATTACGCTCGATGGCCGATAGTCCCCATTGGGATCGAGGACCATCAGCGTCAGATCCACACTCAATCCGACAAGCGTTCGCATAGCTATTTCTCCATTTCCGCCCAGATCTTATGTCCGTGCGTTTCTTTCAACAGTATTGCCCCTACGACGAATGTGATACCGGCGATGATCATAGGATAATACAATCCCGCGTAGATATTTCCGGTTTGGGCGATCATTGAGACGCCGATCAGCGGTAGCAGGCCGCCGAAGACCCCGTTGCCGATGTGATAGGGCAGCGAGAGGGCTGTGTACCTGATCTTGGCCGGAAATGCCTCGACCAGATACGCTGCGATCGGGCCGTAAACCATTGTTACCCAGAAGACCTGAACGAATATGAGCAGTATGAGCTTCCACGCAGCGGCGTTTGACAGCAGATCGCCGAGCGACGTGTAAGGCAGCACCTTTTCGGCGGTGACGAGCGTACCGTCCGGGCCGGTCGTCTGCGGCGTAAGTTTTATTGCTCCAGTGACAGGGTCTTTTTGGGACGTTGCAGTGACAACGTTCGAACCGGCGGCGGACTGCATGCCGCTGTAGATCGGGATATAGGTGAGCATCGCCAGAAGGCAGCCGCCTAGGATGATCCATTTGCGGCCGATACGGTCGCTCAATGCTCCGAAAAATACGAAGAACGGCATCGCCATTATCAATGCGATCGCGACAATGTAGTTGGCCGAGGTCTGGTTGACGTTAAGGATCGTCTGCAGATAGAACAGGGCGAAGAACTGCCCGGCGTACCAGACAACGCCCTGGCCGGCGGTCGCTCCGAATAGCGATATCAGAACGATCTTTAGATTCTTCCACTTCGTGAACGCCTCGATCAGCGGATTCGCCGATGTCATTCCGCTGGATTTTACCTGCTGGAAGATGGGCGATTCTTCCATCCTCAGGCGAATGTAGAGCGAGATAACGACGAGCAGGATCGAGACCAGAAACGGAATTCGCCAGCCCGCGATGCCTTCAGCCTTGCCTGAGAACTGTTCGGGCGACATCAGGTTTTGGACGATCAATATCACGACCAGCGACATGAAAAGGCCCAGCGTCGCCGTGATCTGGATAAAAGATGTATAGAATCCGCGTCGGTTATCCGGTACGTGTTCAGCCACATAAACCGCAGCCCCGCCGTACTCTCCACCTAGGGCGAGGCCCTGCAGAACGCGGACTAGCAGCAATATTATTGGTGCTGCGTAGCCGATGGTCGCAAACGTTGGCAGAAAACCAATGATCGCCGTCGCGCAGCCCATTATCAGGAGCGTGACGAGAAACGCGTATTTACGACCGACTACGTCACCGATGCGGCCGAAGAACAGAGCTCCGAAAGGCCGAACGATAAATCCGACCGCGAAGGTCGCGAGATAGGCGATATATGCAAAAGTATCGTTGCCCGGCGGATAGAAAAGCGGAGCGATGATCGGGGCGAGGCTGCCGAAAATATAGAAATCGTACCACTCGATCACAGTCCCGAGTGAGGAAGCCCCTATCACTTGCCAGATCCTTCGTTTCGAGACCTGATCGTTGTAGAAAGCACCCAGATCGCCGCTGGTTTGAGCCATAATAAATTTCCCTGGTTAACCGGTTTTTGAGTATTAAAGCAGTTTTGCGGCCTGAACTCCAGAAGACAGCGATCGAACTGCAAACTGATAACTGTTAGAAAAAAATGACAGTTTTAAGTTTGCGGTTAAGAGTTTCCTGTTTCAAGCATGTGCTAATCTGAAATTTCAAATTTGATATTTCAAATCAGGAACTCTGTGATCTTCAAAAAAGAAACCGTAATAAAAGCCACGCCCGAAAGGGTCTTTGCCTTTCATCAACTGCCTGATGCGTTCGAGCGTCTGGTGCCGCCGTTCGAGGACGCAAAGGTCATCCAGAAGGCAGACATTTCCGTGATCGGTTCGCGGGCGATCATTGAGACGAAGATATTTGGCTTGGTCCCGGCAAAATGGGTTGCTGAGCACACGGCCTACGACCCGCCGCGATATTTTGAGGATGTTCAGATATCAGGGCCGTTCAAATCGTGGAAACACGGGCACTTCATCGATCCGCATCCGGACGGAGCGGTCCTTCGTGATGAGATCGAGTTCGAGCCGCCGATGTCATTCATCGGGGACCTCGCCGCTCCGTTATTTATCCTGCCTAGGATAGAGAAGATGTTTGAATATCGGCATAAGGTGACGAAGGAGTGGTGCGAGAATGCAGAAGCCCGGTCGTGAGCAAGGGCGAAACATTCAGCTTGAAGGAATCGCCCTTGTTTACGCGCGGTCTTTGGCAATTCAAACGGGCAACCATTCCTTGATCTGCTTCATGGAACCGCCAAACAGAAAATCAGTTATCCCGGCGGTTTCGTGCGAACGGTCGTAGCCGACAAGTTCCACGTACGCACGGCCTTTGACCGGTGTTCCGGCTTTAGTTCCATTGACCGAGCACGCTCCTTCCCAATAGACGATCATCGTTGAGCCGCGGGTGTCGAGTTCCTGATCTTTGATCAGCGGTTCGATATGGATGTCGATGCCGAGCTTTGCGACCTTCACATTCCAGCCGCTCGGATATTCGGCACCGGTTCGTTCGCTTGTCCAAAAGTCCGTCGCCTCAGTCTCGAAATCTGATCGTTTCAGGTAGTCGCACGATCCGTCGGGCATCACGTAGGTTCCGGTCGAATCGCCTTTGACATGTCCCTCACCGTCATCGAATTGATATATCATCAACTCGCTCTCGTCGTCGAACTGGATCGAGAACCAGTCCCATTCGCCCTGTTCCCAGATGCCGTATTCGCGGTCCATCCAGGCCGTGCCGGTAAATGGCTCGATCTGGCCGCTTGTGTTCATTTGCCCATCGACGCTCATACGGGTGTAGGAAAAATGCTTTGAAGCCCCCGACTTTTTCATCGTGATGCCGCTGCCGTCCTCGCCGTTGAGGACGATGGGTTTTGCAGATCCGAGCACGGCATCGAAAACCGTTCCATCGGGCAGGGTCGCGTGGAGCAGATGTTTCCCGGCGACTTCGCGAAGTGTCCAGTCGCCGAGCCGAATATCGCATGCGGTCTCGCTCATCGAAACCGGCGTATCGAAAGGTTTGTCAAAACTGCGGATGTGATCGTATGTGAACTTGCCCCGCGTGATGTCCGATATCGCAAAATGGGCGAAATACATCGGGTTCGCAAGAGCTGTCATTGGAACGATGCCGAGCTTGTCGAGGTCGGTCCGTCGCTTGAAAAATACCAGTTCGAAACCAAATTCACGGCCCGAGGCCGTTTTGCAATGGCCGGTGTAATACCACCACTCGGTCTGCACGTTCGCTTGGGCGAAGAGATCGTCGGGCAATTTCACGGTGCCGTCGACCGGAGCGTCATTAAGTTTGCCGCCGCCGTACCCAAGTAGGCCGGCAACACCGTCGAGCGCGGTCGTGGCGAAGTATTCGAGAGGTTTGAAAAAGTTTTCGCTCATAAGATTGCTCTTCGTATCCGTATCAAATTTGGATGATGTTTTTTGCGTCATTCGTTTCTTATCAAGTCTCAATTTAACGCGGAAATGTTTAGTTAGAAACTAAACTAGACGTTGATTTCGTGCGAGAATATCGACATGCTGATACATATCGTTTGCTGGAAATACCGGCCTGACGTAAGCGGCGAGGAGCGTGAGGGGCATCGAAAGCGGCTCCCGGCTCTTGCGCACCTGATACCGTCGGTCAAACGTCTTGATGTCGGGGCTGATGTGCTTTCGCTCGAGCGTTCGTTCGATACCGGGCTGGTCGCCGAGTTTGATGGCCGCGAAGGGCTCGACGAATACGATGCACATCCAGAGCATCAAGCGGTCGTCGCGATCGGCCGCGCGCTAGCAGAGAAGGTGGTTTCGGTGGACTTTATTCGCTGACCGAGTGGATCCGAACCAGTTAAGCAAACGAAAAGAATGGCGCGGACATCATAAGTACGCATTATTTATTGATTCGATTTTTGCGGGTTTACCGAAGATGACAAAGATTATTAGAAGCGGCATTAAGTTAGCATTATTTTCGATCCTGGTTTCGCTGCCGGTCATGGGCCAGGCCGTGAAGCGGACGCCTTTTGACGTTACGAATTATGTAATGGACGTGAACCTATCGCCGCTCGAGCGAAAGCTGACCGCGACGGTCGATGTTACGTTCACGCCGCTTGAGGATACGCGTTCCGTCTCGTTCGAACTTAACGGCTCGCTAAAGGTCGACAGCATCGTTCGACAGGGCATGACGATGCCGGTCGCCGCGGCGCCGACCCCGACCCCGGCGAGAGGCACTGCCGCAGCACTGAGACCAACGCCAACGCCGGCTTCGCTGATCACCTTTGTCCAGGACCAGTCTAATTCCAGCGATCTTGGCCCGCATGTTCGCATCGACCTTGGCGAAAGTATCGCAAAGGGAACGCCCGTGACGCTTCGTTTCAAATACAGCGGCGTTCTTGAATCCGCGGCGGGCGGCCCTCTGCTGACCAAGCGGCTTGCATCGGTCGGGGCGAACGACGGTTATTTGATGTATGCGGCACGCTGGTTCCCGTTTCACGATTACGCGGCGGATCCGGCAACTTCGGATGTGAGCATTTCATTGCCCGCCGGTTATCAGCTGGTCGGTTACAGCGACGCTCCGGTTGCGAATGTTGGCGGCAAGACGAGATTTGTCCAATCATCGCCCGCCCTGATCGGTAATTTCGCTTACGGCAAATACGCTCCGCGAACGGTACGGATCAGCGATCAGGAGCTGCAGTTCTTTTCGAAGCCCGGCACCGAAAGTCAGACTGCGACTTATGGCGAAACGATCGGGAAAGCATTGGTTGATTACACTAAGCGTTTTGGCCCGGCGGATTATGGCAAAAAGATGCTCGTCGTCCAGATCGACGATGAGAGCCTCGAGTTTTATTCGTCCAAAGGCATGATCTTCGTGGGTACAAGGCAGTACGAAGAAGCTCGTGAAGCCACTCTAGCCCGGCTTCAGCGGGAAGCCGCGTATCAATGGTGGGGCTTGACCGTCGGCCTTAAATCTTTTGACGACGCGTGGCTTTCGCAGGGCTTGGCGGAGTACAGTGCTTTTTCGCTCCGTGAAAGCGAGCTCGATCCGGCAAAACTCGACAGCCTTCGCCGCGAACTGCTCGAAAAATCACTTACCTTCGAACAGACGGCCTCGCTCCTGCGGGCCCCGTCGAATCTCGACGACCAGAGCAGTGCATATCAATACATAATGTACGGCAAGGGCGCTTTTGTTTATCAGCTTCTTCGCCAAACGCTGGGCGATCAGAAGTTCGATCAGCTGCTGCGCACCTATCTGCAGCAGTTCCGCGGAAAGGCGGCATCGATCGACGATTTTGAAAAACTGACCTCGCAGGTAGCGGGCCAGCCGATGCGATATTTCTTTGCCCGCTGGGTAGAGGGCACGGGCGTGCCCGAGTTCACGAGTGATTATCTGATCATCCGTACCCGCGGAGGCAAGTTTGTTACTCGCGGCACGGTCAAGCAAAATTACGATAATCTGCGGCTTCCCGTCGAGATTCAGCTTCGTTCCGAGGGTGATCAAGGGATAAGTACGGTGAAACTGGACATGGAAGAATCAAGCTCGGATTTCAGCATTGAATCGACCGGTAAGCCGATCAATGTCGTTATCGATCCCGGCTTCAAGCTGCTTCGCATCTCGCCCGATCTTCGAGTTTCATCGATCGCCCGCCGCGGCATCGAGCAGTTCAAGGAAGGCAACTATGTCGAGGCGCAGACGCAGTTCGAAGCGGCTCTGAAACTCGACCGCTCGAACTCGTGGATCTATTATCACCTTGGTCTGCTCTTCCTCGAACAGCGAAACTTTGACCTCGCGATCGATAATTTCAAGGCGTCGCTTGCCGGCAACCTTAATCCCGCGTGGCTATCGGTCTGGTCGAACATCAAAATGGGCAACGCCTACGACGGCAAAGGCGACCGGACCCGTGCCGTAGCCGCGTACAAACGTGCCGAAGCCCTAGGCGACGATTACGATAAAGCCCAGGAAGCTGTGAAGAAATACATGGCAAATCCTTATGATCCGCGTGAGAAATCGACGACGGCCGTTAGATAGTTAAGGACGAACAACAATAGAAAAGGCCGCTCGAACCCGAGCGGCCTTTCTTTTTCCCCCTTGAAAAGTCGTTACCTAGAACCGGAACTTCGCACGGAACTGTCCCACGCGTGGCCCGCCGATGGAGTTTGTTATGACTCCGAAATCGACTGAATCCTGAAGGTCGCTGTTAGGATTCGCGAGGTTGACGCGGTTGAAAACATTGAACAGGTCGAAGCCGAGTTCGAAGCTCATGCGATCGGTAAGCTTTGTATTCTTCGCAAAGCTCACATCGAATCGATTCTGCATCGGGCCGCGGAATGTGTTCCTTCCCAGATTACCGAATCCACCCAGAGCTGAAGCAAAACAGCTGCGGTTGATCGCGGTCAGGTTGCTGGTTGAATAACCGCTGACCGGGTCGCAGGTGATATTCGGCCGTCCGAAGCCCGGGCGATAAAGCCCTCCCGAACCGCGTACGAGATCGGTCAACTGCGACGCATTGGCGATCTCAGGTTCCGAGGCGAAGACCGTGAACGGCGTTCCCGACTGTGCCTGGAAAAAGCCCGAGATGGACCAACCGCTGACCAGGCGGCTCGCCGAATCGGATGTCGGGATCTCCCAGACAAAATTCGTGCTAAACCGGTGAGTTCGGTCGAAATCTGAAAGGCCGCGATTGTTGGCGAGGTTTCTGGCATCACCCTGAGCGATAAAGCCGGTGTTCGGCACGTCAGGCTTACCGCCGCCCGCCGTGCTGCCCGGGTCGGACGACATGACGTCGATCGACTTCGAGAACGTGTAAGCGACGTTGAACTGAAGCCCTTTGGACATCCGCTTGGTCAAGCTGAACTGTCCGCCGTGATAATCGGAGGTGCCCTTCGACTGGAGCAGCAGAGCCTCAGGTACGTTGAAGCCGAGGATCGGCACGCGTGCTTCGAAGTTGATCACGGTTCCATTCGCGGCTGACAGGTTAAGGTCGGTGCGGCCGGTCACGGTGTTTAGGAAGCCGAACGCCACGCCGGTACCGCGAGCACGTGCCGTTGAACCGGCATTCAGCGGGCCGTTCGGCGAACCGGCGGCAACATAGGCCTGATTGAAACGCTCAAAGATGTGATCAGGCGTCGCCGGATCGTTGAGGTCGAAGCCCTGATTCAGAGCGGTTGCCACGAGAAGATCCTTGCCTTTCGTTCCAACGTAGCGAGCTTCGAACATAAGGTTGTTCATCAACTCGTACTGCATGCCGAAATTCCACTGCTGGATGTAAGGTGTCTTCAGGTTTCGATCAATAGCACGGAACTCGAACGTTTCCGCAATATTTCCACGTATGCAGCCGGCTCCCGTTCCCGGAACACAGGTGCCGCCGATCGCGTTCTGAGGAGTTCCGCGTGAATCGACAAAGACGGGAGTATTGTCACGGATCTGATAAGCCCCGGTCGCACCTGCTGCACGCACGATGCGAAACGGCAGCCACTGATTCAGCCCGATGTTCGTAGGAACACCCGAGAACGCCGATGCGATCGCGACGTTGCCGCTTGGGACCGTGATCTCGACCTCGCGAAGGAACGGGTAGTTCGAGAAGACGGTGTTGATGAACGCAGCCGATGGACGGTCGTAGAACAATCCGTAGCCGCCGCGAAATACGAGTTTCTCGGTTGGTGCGTAAGCAAAACCGATACGCGGAGCGAAGTTGTTCGTGTCCTCGCCCTTCAGCGTGTGCTTGTTGTTCGTTTTGGTCGTCACGGCAATGGCCGAATCGACTATCTGGACGCCCGTGTTATTCGCGTTTGACGGGATGATGAAGCCTGCTGTCGGGTTGTCGCAAAGTGCGTTGGTGCTGCCCGAAGCGGCGAAACACGGCAGATACGGCTCAAGATCGAAGTTGCCGATGCGGCCATTTTTTTCCGTCGGCCAGCGGAAGAGTTCGTAGCGAAGGCCGAGATTGAGGCTCAGCTTGCGGTTGATCTTCCAGTCGTCGGTGAAATAGAAGCCATAATCCCTGAATCGGAAATCCTTATCCGTAAGGCCATACTGCGTATCCGCCTCGGTCGCATTGCCGGTCAGGAGCTGTGTGAACGAATCGAATTTCTCGAATTCGGTCGCCTGCTCTTCAGGAAGGTTTGTCTGGTACTGATGAGCTTTGTATTCGCCGCCGAACTTCATGCTGTGGTTGCCGGCGATCCAGTTCATGTTGTTCGCGAAACTGTAGGTGACCTGCTTGCGACGGTTATAGGAGTCGTTCGGGCCGCCGAAGGAAAAGTTAGCGATGTTATTACGGCCGATGTAATGGCCCAAACGCGTCGTTGCGACCGATGGGTCAAAGGTTGATGCCGGATTCGTTACGCCGATCGCCTGGTTTGTAAAATCGCCAGTCGAAAAGTCGTCAGTAAGTGCACGCGTATTGTTGAGCCAGAAGTAGCCAAAGCGAAACTCGTTGACCAGATAGGGCGAAAAAATGTGCGTGTCGCCGATCGAAAGCGTGCGGTTGCGGTCATCGCGTTGAAGCGTCGTCGGCGATGCAAGGCTGTTCGGATCGGGGAAGGAATCAAGCCCCGGGAAATTCGAGAAGAAGAAGGTTCCACTCAGCGTGTTCTTCGAACTCAGCTGGCCGTCGAGGCGGGTGGTGAATTGGTTCTGTTCAAATGCCGACGGTTCGACGCTGATGACCTCGACCAGCGGGTTATTTCGCTGAAGGGTGCGGGAAGTGACCGTCGGGAAGCTGCCGAACTGGTAGCTGCCGGTTCCCGTCTGATCGACGATGCCGAGGGCACGGAAATTCGTCACCGATGGCAGGTAAAATCCGCCGGTCACGGGGTTTCTGAGATTGAAGATACGAAACGCGACATCGCTGATATCGGAGGCGAGCAGGCAGGTCGTGCCAACGGTACAGCCGTTGAACTGGTTGAACGCCGCAGCAATAGCCGCCTTTGAGCGGTCGTTTCCGAGAACCGTCAATGCGGTCGGAAGTATCGTTCGCGTACGGGCCGTCGGGACCAGGCCGGTCAGGGCGTCGGTGTATTGATAACCGCCGAAGAAGAAAACCTTGTCCTTCTTGATCGGTCCGCCGATGGTGAAACCAAGCTCGGTTCGATCTGCCTGAGGTTTTTCATTGCCGCTTTCTTCGAGGAAAAACTCATTCGAGTTGAAGCGTTTGTTCTGCAGATAGTAATAAGCCGAACCGCTCAGGTTGTTGTTACCGGCTTTCGTGACCAGCTGGAAGTTACCGCCGCCGCTTCGTCCGGTAGAAGCGTCGTACAATGATGTCTGAAGCTTGACCTCTTGCAGCGTTTCAGGAGCCGGCGAAATGTTATCCGAAAGGCTTCCCTCATTGCTGGTGATGTTTGTTGCGTCAACGCCGTTAAAGAAAAGGCTGGTGGACGTCGTTCGCGTTCCGTTAACCGAAGGCGAGACGTTGCCGTTGCCGTTGACACCGACCGGCGAAAGTTCAGATGATACACCGGATTCGGAAGCCAGAAGGCCGGTGAAGCTTCGAGTCGAGGTTGGCGTTTTCGTCAGCTGCTCTCCGGTGATCTGCCTGGAAATTGCCGCCGACTCAGCCTGAACGAGCGGCTGCTCGGACAGAACATCGACGTAAACATCGGAAACACCTACTTCCAATGCAGTCTCGACGCTGCGGGTGACGGAGGCTTCCACGATCACGTTGGAAACCGTCGCTTTCTTAAAGCCGTCCTTGTCATACGAGACCGAGTAAGTGCCGACTGGCAAAAGAGTTAGTGTCCAGCGGCCGTCTTCGTTCGTGACGGCGTTGCGCGAGAGGTTGGTGCCGATGTTCTTGACCGTGACGTTTACGCCCTGGACGACCGCGCCATTCGGGTCCGAAACCGTTCCGGAAAGGCCGCCGGTTGACTGGGCGAATATCGCCGGCACGGAAAATGTGAACGCAAAAAGGATAAGCGTCTTAAATATGATCCTGAATTTCATTGCTGCTCCTAAAAGATGATGCACGTTAAAGACCAAAACGGGCGTGGTTTTGCCGCGTTTGCGGCTGCCCGATCGGTCCTTAAAGCCTGAATTTCTTACTTTCAACTGACGAGGATAGAAGCGTGCGGTTAACACGGCGTAACCGAGGTGTTAAATCGAAGTTAAATATTTCATGTCGAGGCGAGTCCGTTTGTTCGGGCACATTCCCCGGATAGCCTTATAAACTTGCGGTTTAGCACTATTTCGTTGACTATTAATTCGGCATGAAAGGCGAGACGATCAAAACGGTTGGCATCGTGATAAAACCGGGCCACGCGCAGGCGAAGGCAACCGCAGCCGAGCTTATCGAGTGGCTGGCGGGGCGAGGAATTGCGATCTCGGGCGACGCGATCCCGGCCGATCAGGTGACTTCGGACGGCTCGCATACGGCGGACGCGGACCTGATAGTCGTGCTCGGCGGCGATGGGACGATGATCTCGGCGGCCAGGCTGTCGGGCGATAATGACACGCTGGTTTTGGGGATCAATTACGGGAGTCTCGGGTACCTGACGGATTTTCGCATCGAGGAGATGTTCCCTGCTCTTGAAGCCATCATCGCTGGCGAATACGAGATAGACCGCCGCGTGATGCTCAAAACAGAGCATTGGCGGGGCGACGAGAAGCTCTCATCGGGGCGGATACTCAACGATGTGGTTGTTAATAAAGCCGCTCTCGCACGAATTATCGAGATCGATGTCAGGTTGAACGATCTTTTCGTAAACACATTCCGTGCAGACGGCCTAATTGTTTCGACCCCGACCGGCTCGACCGCGTATAACCTTTCCGCCGGCGGGCCGATAGTTTATCCCTCGATGAACGCGGTTGTGCTCACCCCGATCTGCCCGTTTACGCTCACAAACCGGCCGATCGTCATTCCGGATTCTGCCGAGATCGAACTTTTGCTGCATAACGAAAACGAAGGCGTCGTCCTCAGCCTCGACGGCCAGACGGGCTACCCAATGCTAGCGGGCGACCGCATCAAGATCCGCAAAAGCGCCACGACCTTCAACCTCGTCCAGCCGGCGAATCGAAACTATTTCGATGTTTTGCGAGATAAGCTGAAGTGGGGGCGATGAGCAGTATTTAACGCAAAGACGCGAAGGAGCAAAGACGCAAGAGATCCCGTTTTATGCGAATAGGCTTATTTGGTCGTCATCGGTCTCGTCTTTAGACCCTTCGATAAGCCATTGATATCTGTTCATATCGCACTTTCCGGTTTTCGATGAGAACTCGATCCCCTCAGCTTCAAGCAGTTCCTGCTGCAGATTAACCGGCATGGTAAGCCGTCCGGTCGAGACCTTTCCTTGTGAGTTAATGACTCGCTGCCACGGAACGCCGTCCGGCGAGCCGTTCATTACGTAGCCAACCGTGCGAGCCGTGTAGCCCTCGCCGAGGATAGCGGCGATCTGGCCGTAGGTCATTACGCGTCCTTTCGGTATCTGACGCACTAGCTCATAAACGCGTTCGCGGTAGAGCGGATCGTTGACGTTCATTTATACTTCGCGAAGAAACGTCCTCGCGGGCGATCCATCGCCGGTCGCGCCGTCGTATTTTAATGGGGCGCAGAATATCTCGTAGTCGCCCGGGGCGATCTCCCGCAGATCGACGCCTTCGAGGATCACGACCTCATTGCCCAGCAGCGTCGTGTGGACGGGCTTCGTTTGGCCGCCGCTTTTTTCGATCGACAGATAGTCGATACCGACAAGTACCACACGGTTTGCGACCAGCAGATCGGCCGTCGCGGGCGTTAGATAGGAAAAATCAGACCGAAATCCGTCCTCGGGAGTCGACCAGAGCTGAGAGTTACGCGTTTTGAAAAGCACGCGTTCGACGCCGGCCAGGTCGCCGCAATGTTCCGGTTCGATCTCGACCACATTTTCCGGCACGGCGACAACGCGGCACGGGCCGATGAGTTTTTGAGGGTCGAGTTCGTGGACGCGCTTTGTGCCGTCGATAAAATGATTCGGCGCATCGACGTGTGTAGCTGTATGAACGCCGAGCGAGATCTGCGAAACGTTCGCCGTCGATCCCGAAGATATTGCCTTGAACGATTTGATCTCAACGCCCGGATCGCCCCTGTAAATAGGCGTTTCGGCACTGATGGCGACGGTTATATCGTATATTTTCTTCATTTTACCGCGGTAAATTTGCTGATGACTTCGGTAAGTTTCGCCGGCGTTACGGCCCCAACCTTCTTATAGTCGCCGCCTTCGCGGGACGTGTATTTCTGCTTCGAGAAAACGGGCTTTGCTCCGGGTTTCGCTGTCAGCTTCCATGCCGAAGCCGATTCCGTCGGGCCGAATTCCTCGGCCTTGTACCAGCCTATCCCTTTTGGCATGCCGCCCGCAAATTCCATCAGATCGACACCGGTTCCGCCCATGCCCTGGTGCATTCCGCCTGAATAGGTCAGCGTAAACTCGTCAAGCCCGTTCTTGTTGACATCCGCGACCGCTCGCACGTCCACGGTCCAGCCCGCCTCCGCCAGAAAGTTCCCCGCGACCTTTCCATCCTCGATCAGGACGAGCCCCGCCCAGCCGAAGCCGTTGCCCGTCTGGCAGTACTGATAAAGGATAAGAGTTTGCTTCACTCCCGGCTTTGTAAAGGCTCCGGCGGCTTGCCCACTGAGATCTATCTCGGGCTCACAGGTGTCTTTCGAAACTTGCCGTTTGGCTGCGGCGACGGCAGTGTTAAAAACCGTCTCATCTGCCGCGTTGAGCTTGGTCTCGACGGATTCCTTGAGCGGGTCATAGACAGTTAACACATTCTGAGCAAAAACCGCCCCTGCGGAACATGCAGCCAACGCCATGGCACCGAAAAAGGATCGCGCTTTCATAGTATCTAGAGAATAGTTCAACCGCCGTGCGAGTACAACATTTGCTTATCCGGCGGCATAAATTTACGCTGGATATAATGGATATCACGCACATAGAACGCGGAGGACGCGGCGCATTCCTGATCAAGGCTGATGGCAAGCGGGTTGCCGAGATGACTTACGTAACGGCCGGCGAGACGGGATTCATTATCGACCACACTGAGGTTGACGAAAGCCTTCGCGGGCAAAAGATCGGCGATAAGCTTTTGGCAGATGCGGTCAAGTACGCCCGTGAAAAGGGCCTGAAGATATTCGCAACTTGTCCTTTCGCCCTTAGAAAACTGCAGGATAACGCCGAATACGCCGACGTTTTCGCGGGATAGGCCGATATGGATCAACCACGGATCTCAGCCTCGAGCTACTCGAACACGGCGCCGCTCGTCTGGTCGTTTCTCTACGGCAAAAATCACGGCAAGGTCGAACTGATCCTCGACACGGCACCGGCCCGTTCGGCAGAATTGCTGGCCCAGGACCGAGTCGATGCCGCTCTCGTGCCCGTGATCGCTTACCAGATGATCGACGGCTTGCGGCTGATCCCGGATGTTTGTGTAGGGGCGACGGAGAAGGTGCGTAGCGTTTGTCTGGTGACAAAGGGCGTGGACCTTGCGGACGTTAAACGCGTTTCACTCGACACATCGTCAAAAACGTCGGTCGCTCTAACGAAGATCATCTTTCGCGAATTCCTCAGCCGCGAACCCGAATGGGTAGATGCCGCGCCAAACATAAATGAAATGCTCGAAAGCTCCGATGCCGCTTTGATCATAGGCGATCCGGCACTGCGGCTTTCGAGCGACGCACGGTATCGGTGTTTCGACCTCGCCGAATTGTGGCGGCAGCACACTGGATTCGGCTTCGTCTTTGCAATGTGGATGACCCGCCGCGAAAGCGTCGCCATCGACTTCGCACAGGCGCGCGACGAAGGTATCGACCACATTGACGAGATCGCCGCAAACTACGCCGGCGAGATCGGCCTTGACGCGATCGAAATGCGGCAATATCTCTCCCAAAATATCGCGTACTCTGTCGATGAAGAAATGCACCGCGGGATGGAACTCTATTTCGATCTGGCTCACAAGCACAGCCTGATCCAGCAGAGAAAAGAGACGAGATTTTTATGACTAAAAACTTAAAACTAACAACTTGAAACTACTTCGAAAAGGACGTTCTTCGAATTCAGTTGATAGTTTTAAGGTTCTAGTTCCTAGTTAAAACATAGGTCGTTTCAATTCTTCATACAGCTTATCGCCGATCAGTTTGCCGTCGTTTTCCTTGAGATGTTCGACCAGCAGCAACGCGTGGTGGATGCGGAGATCGACGTTTTTCGAACGCGAGAGCATGTACAGCACCGAACGCTGTTTGCCTTTTGAGAGTGCATGAAACAGGCGGTCGCCCTCTTCGTCCTGGTTCAGGACCTCGCGAAACTCTTCGGGCATCGGCAAGCCGTATTCGCTTTCATCTTTCACTAGCACCACGTCAACCACGTCGCCCGCAACTATGCCGACCTCGTCGCGTTTTTTCTTGTTGACGATTATGTAAAAAAGCTCGCCCCAAGGCATGAGCGCACACTGAAACGGCTCGCTGCCGTTTATCGAGCAGACCACACGTCGGAATTTGTCCTCAAATGCAAATTTCTCGACGATCTCCTTCTCAACGATCAAAAAATGCCAACCCGAACCGGTCGACGACACTGTCAACTCGGTCTTGAATTCCACTTGTTTTAACGGTTTCGCGCTTCTAGCCATTTACGACTATTTCACCACAAAGTTACCAAAAAAACAGTGATAGCATGCGTTGCATAGATGAAAAGATGCTTGACATTCGCAACATAGTGTGATAACCTTTCGTCTGGTTAGCGAGCGTGCTGTCAGCGATTGTGAACGAAATATGAACGGCATTTGATTTAGGTAGGACAACGGGACAAGGGTATAAAATGGCTGTAAATACAATCAAATGTGTTAGTTACACTGTCCCGGGCTTGTCCCGTTTTTGTCCCGCGTGGGACAAGATCGGGCTGGACAGCGTTCGAAGGGCCCCGCACCCTTGCCGGCTTTCGTGAATTACTTCGGCGCTTTGGTAAAATAACGACGTGGAAAGCAACATTCAACCGATACTCGATAAAGCCCTCGCCGGCGAACGCCTCACGGCTCAGGATTGTACCGCTCTGCTCGAATCGAACGATTTCGTCCGCATCGGGCTCGCGGCAGATGAGATCCGCCAGCGAAAGAACGATCCCGACGTCGTCACCTACATAATCGACCGCAACATCAATTACACCAACGTTTGCAACGTTGTGTGCACGTTCTGCGCGTTCTATCGCCGGCCGGGCAAGCCGGATACGTACGTGCATTCGATCGATGAGATATGCAGCCGCATCGACGAGACCATCGCACTCGGCGGCACCGGCGTGCTGATGCAGGGCGGGCTGCATCCTGATTTTAATATCGAGTGGTACGAGGATCTGCTTTCGACGCTTCACGCAAAGTATCCGAAGTTTCAGCTGCACTGCTTCTCACCGCCCGAGATCCACAACATCTCGCTGATCTCTAAGCTCGATTACGAAACTATCCTTCGACGGCTAAAAGCTGCCGGATTAAACTCGATGCCGGGCGGCGGCGGCGAGATACTCGATGACGAGGTACGCAAACGCGTTTCGACCAAATGCAACACGCAGGAATGGCTCGATGTGATGCGTGCGGTTCACAAGGTCGGTTTGATCTCGACCGGAACGATGATGTTCGGTATCGGCGACCGCATTGAGCATCGCGTGCGGCATCTGGAACGCATTCGCCAGGTCCAGGACGAAGCCCTCGCCGCAAAAGAATCCGATCCGAATTACGGCCAGTTCACCGCGTTTATTCCGTGGACCTTCCAACGCGAAAACACCGCCTTGGGGCGCAAGATCACCGAAGAACCGACCGGCATCGACTACCTCAAAATGCTCGCCGTCTCGCGGCTGTTCCTCGACAACATCCAACACATCCAGGCATCATGGCTAACCCAGGGCATAAAACTAGGCCAAACCGCCCTAAGATTCGGAGCCGACGACATGGGCTCCATCATGATCGAAGAAAACGTAGTCTCCGCCGCCGGCGCCAACAACGAAGCCAACGAACGCGACCTCCGCTACCAGATCCGCGAAGCTGGCTACACGCCGCAGCAGCGGGACATTCTCTATAACTACATAGATCGCGAAAATGTCGATTCCCTGGACAGGAGCGATTCGATGAAGCTTAAACAGCTGAGCGTGGCGTTTGCGGACTGATCGCCGGAGGATCAAACAACCATGAAGACCTTTTTGCTGTTGTGTACGCTTATTCCAGTTTTTTCTTCATTTAGTGAAGACACCAAGCCGGAGAGAGTTTCCTGTCCGGGAATTATACCGCAGAGTGCTTGTGTGGATTTCTGGCGTTATGAGTATGTTTTTTCTGCCACGGTCTTAAGGGCCGAGCCAAAACCATATTCGACCACAGACCTTGTTCCATACTGGCAACAGCATGCGGGTTTAACAGCCATACTAAGGATTGACGAACTCTTTCGGGGATTACCCTTAGGTACAGAGGTTTCTATCGAGATGGGCGACTGCTACTACCCATTCGAACAAGGCCGATCATATCTCGTCTACGCCGATAAACGTGGGGGCAAGCTCTATCAACGCCGGAATATGAGCCGAACGCTTCTGCTTTCTGATGCTGCGGAGGATTTGAAGTATATACGATCCCTTCCCTCGGCACCGCCCAGCCGGATTTTTGGAAAGGTCCATGAGGCTGCCCCTGGCGGAAATCTGCTTATAGTACAAGATTCAATGCAAGGATCGCGGCCATCGCATGGCGTAAAAGTCCTTGCCAAATCGGGCAGTAAAACGTACGAAACCGAGACAGAACAAGATGGCTCGTTCGAATTTGTTGGATTGCCGGCCGCCACGTACGATATTCGATTGGATATACCTACACATCTCGAATCGCGGACGCACCAAGTGACGCTAAATGCAAAAGGCTGTTACCCCGTGTCGTTCTATATTGAGCCCACTGGCAGCATTTCCGGGCGGTTGGTGGACCATGCCGGAAAGCCTGTGGCAAATTCGGTTGTAAGCATTTTTCTGACGACAGGTGTCACAGAACAACTGATCGAAAAAGTCCAGAGCTATCAATTGCGGAGGTCGCAAACTGACGAAAGCGGCACATTTTCGTTTAACAAGCTTCCATCTGGCGAATATTTCCTGGCAGTTAACTTGGTTGCAAAGGAACAACTAAAGAATAATGGAGCGGCAGGTTATCCCCGAGTTTTGTACCCCGGTACAACGAATTTCACCGCCGCAAGACCTATTTTACTAGATAACGGAAAAGCTCTGAAGGATGTAAACATCGTTCTGCCCCAGTAGTTTTCTTGTCAACTTGTCAAGAAAACCTGCTATTATCAAGTTATGAAAAGCCTAACCGTCGGAGAATTCAAAGCCCAGTTTTCGGAAGTGTTGGAGTTGATCCAGCAGGGCGAGAGTGTCGGGGTTTTGTATGGAAAGAGCAAGAAACCCATCGCAAAGCTGGTTCCTATGAGTAGTTCGAAGCCGAAGAAGAAACGTAAATTGGGCCTTCTCGAAGGAAAAATGAAGGTCGTTTTTGCCCCTGATTTCAAGATGACCGAGGAAGAGTTTATCAATCTTGGTAAAAAATGAGACTACTCCTCGATACCCATAGCTTTCTTTGGACAATATCAGAGCCCGCCAGACTGCCACCTAAAGCTCGTCGAGCTGTCGAGGATTCGTCCAACCAAGCATTTGTCAGTGCTATTGCTTTGTGGGAGATCACTATCAAAGTTCGAATCGGAAAACTCGATCTAGGTTCGGACAGCGATCTTATCAATGGGGCAACAAATGCAGGTATCGAACTGCTTCCTTTAACCCCGGAGGAAGCGGCGACGTACGGTGATTTAAAGGAGTCTTTGCATAACGACCCGTTCGACCGGATGCTTATCTGGCAAGCAATTCAACGGAACTTAGTAATGATTAGTGGTGACCCGGAATTTGCGAAATTTAAACCAGATGGTCTGAAGCTGCTGTGGAAATAACGACGTGATTTAAAATGAAACTTCGCCCTTCAACACAAACTATGAATCCGTTGGAAAAGGAGACGAATAATATGCGTATTTTCAAAAACCTATCAATATCAATTTTTGCAATGGTGATGTTTACCGCGGCCGCAAATGCGGCTGATTGGTCAAACACTATCGCGGCGGTTGTTTTGGATGGTCGGCTTTATACGATCGAGAAAAGCGGGGCGTTGTATGGCGTGGATCTGGGGAATGGAAAGTGGGTTCAGATCGGGAAGGCGGAGTTTGCTAACACGCGGCTATTGTTCGCGGGCAACCGTAATCTGCTGACGATCGAGAATGACGGCAGTCTCTATCGGGTTGATCCCGGCAATGGTTCCTGGGTTCGGGTTGGCAAAGCCGGCGACTGGAAAGGGACGTTGGCGGGAGCGTTTGTAAACGGCCGGCTTTATACGGTCGAAGCAAGCGGAGCGATGTACGCGACGAATCCGGGAACGGGTGCCTGGGTACAGGTCGGAAAATCGGAATTCGGCAATTCGCTGCGGCTTTTCGCTACCGAAGACTCGCTTTTCTCCATTGAAAAGGATGGAAGCCTGTATTGGATCAGCCCCTCGGATGGCTCTTGGCGGCAGATCGGTAAGGCAGGAGATTGGAAAAACACCACCGCCCGAACGACTCTGAATGGCAAGATCTACACCACCGAATCGAGCGGGGCTCTGTACGAAACCAATCCCGCAAACGGCACTTGGCGTCAGATCGGCAAGGCTGAGTTTGGCAAGACCCGTTTCCTCTTCAGCGCGAACGGCTCACTTTATTCGATGGAGAACGGCGGGATATATCGCATCAATACATCGAACGGATCCTGGGTCGCGATCGGTTAAAAATGGGAGCAAAGATCGCGGCATTTCTTTTGACAACCGTCGCCTGCCTGGCAGCGGCAGTCTTTTTGTTTTTCGCGATGCTCCTCGCGATGAACGGTTATAGCGAATCCGATGGGCTCTGGGGAATCGGGGCTTTCGCCATACTCGCGGTTTTGACGGCTCTGCTATCCGGCGGCGGTGCGGTGCTGATGACAAACCGGTTAATGGCAAAGCAGTTCGGCACCGCCAGCTCTTTGCTTATCGCGGTTCCGGTCTTCTCGATCATAGGTTCCATTCTCGAGGTGCTTTGCAGCATCATCGGCCTTCTTGTCGCCGAATTTGTTAGAAAGAATTTTTGATCCGATGCCGCAGATAGTCCTCGAAACCGTGATAAATGCCCCCGCCGAAAGGTGTTTCGACCTTATGCGAGATGTCCGGCTTCACACGAAGACCGTTGCAAGAACGCACGAGAAAGTCGTCGCGGGCGTCACTGAAGGAAATATCGGGCTCGACCAAACGGTTACCTTCGAAGGGAAACATCTCGGGTTTCGACAGCGGATGACGGTAAAAGTTGTTGAGTTCGAACGGCCTCGGCTTTTTGTGGACGAGATGATCGAGGGCAATTTCAGATCCTTTAAACACGTTCACGAATTTCGAAATGGTAAAGACGGAACCGTGATGCTTGACACGATCACCTGGACTTCTCCGTTTGGCATTCTTGGACGGATAGTCGATAAACTCGTCCTCGAACGGCATCTAACCGAACTCGTTATGTCGCGGAATGCGAGGTTAAAGCAGATTGCCGAGAATCCCGGATGACGACTGGCAGAAAGATCGTAATGGGCCGGATCAAGCCATGAGAAAGACACTATTTTTATTCATCTTCGTTCTTTCAGCCGTCGCCACGGCTCCTTCGCAAACCGAGATCCGGAACGTGATCCTGATCACGCTAGACGGTGTACGAACACAGGAGATGTTCGGCGGAATGGACACGGATATCTTCCGGTCGACGAACAAGAACTTTGATAAGACGGAAACGTTCAAGCGATTTGCCGCTGCGACATCGCGTGAACGCCGCGAGAAGCTGATGCCGTTCTTCTGGAAAACGCTGATGACGTCGCACGGTTCGATCGCCGGAAATCGCGAACTAAAGAGCGAAGCAAAAACGACAAATAAGCTATTTTTCTCATATCCCGGATACTCCGAATTGCTTACCGGCCAGGCACATGACGACGTCATCAAAAGTAACAGCCATCCGCAGAATCCGTTTCCTTCGGTTCTCGACTTTCTTCATAAGAAATGGAAGCTCGGCTACAACGATGTGGCTGAGATATCCTCATGGGATGCCTTTCAGCGGATCGCTACGAACAAGCCGGTCTCGTTTATGATCAACGCGGGATTCGTCGAATATCCTAGTGCCGACCGTGAGGTCGCCGCTTTGAGCAAGGCCCAGTTCGAAACTTTGCCGCCGTGGAACAGTGCTCGGTTCGACTACTACACATACCGTTTCGCCCTCGATCACATGCGGAAGCACAAACCGCGGGTCGTCCACATCGGTTTTGACGACACCGACGACTGGGCACACCAGCGAAACTATGAGCGGCTGCTGCAAGCATTAAATCGAACCGATGAGTACATCCGAGAGCTTTGGCAGTTTACACAAACCGATCCGGCATATCGCGGAACGACGGCGATCATTATCACGACCGATCATGGCCGAGGAAACACGGCCGAAACGTGGGACGACCACGGGGAAGACGTGCCCGAAGCCCAGTATTTCTGGATGGCTTTTCTTGCTCCCGGCGTCAAGCTTCGTGGTGAATGGCAAAACGCGGAGACCATCTATCAGAATCAGGTCGCGGCGACGCTTTGTAAGTTTGCGGGCGTCGATTATAGTGAACAAAACCCCGTAGCCGGCAAGCCGATCGAGCGGCTTTTTGCAGGAAAACAGTGATCGATAATTATAAAGATTTCTGGGATTTTTATGTGCAGGAGCACAGCAGACCGCTGACTCGCGTACTGCACTTTATCGGCACGTCGCTCGGAATCGTTCTGCTTTTCTGGTTTATCTGGCGGGGAACCTGGTATTACTTTCCGATGTGTTTTGTTATCGGATACGCATTCGCCTGGTTCGCGCATTTTGTGGTCGAGAAGAACAGGCCCGCGACTTTCAAATATCCGCTCTGGTCGTTTATTTCCGATTACAAAATGATGTGGTACATGATGACCGGGCGAATGGGCCGCGAAGTTCGGCGTGTTTCGGACGTCACAAAGTAGGAGGTTAGTGATATGAGAAAAGTATCCCTTGTTATCGTCGCCGCACTCATCGCCGGGGCAGGGATCGCATTTTTGGGGACGCCCTCGACGGCCGCGTCAGACTATTCGCTGGAGCCCGTTTCGGAAGCGCAGAAGAAGCCGATAACTATACGCACCGAAAACTTCCCACGGCCGCCTTATTCGGGAGCGACCTACTACATATACGAACGCGAAGGCGGGGTGATCTGCACAAAGCTTGAGGTTTGCAACAAGTTCGATGAATGCGAAACGACCTATAAACGAGGGACTTTCAAGGAAGATGTCGATGTCGAGACCGGCGATCCGTATGGAAAGACAAAACCTGTCGTCATCGCCGCGAGCAAACAGCGAAAACACGTTTGCCTGACGAAATTCAAGCTGCTTTAGGCGACTGCCGACGAGATGAGTTCTAGTGACCGATCGAACCGATACGATATGCTGAAGTGGCCGCCGTCAAATTCCTCATGGATGTGTTCGATGCCATTATCACGCAGAGTTTTTGACAAGATCCTCGCTCCGACATCCAGGTTGAACTCATCCGACCTTCCGGCATCGAGAAATAGCAGTTTCAGCGAACGCAGGTTAGCCGCATACTTCGGAGCGAGACGAACCGGATCGTGTTCCAGCCAGCGTTGCCAGACCTCGTCGCGGACCACACCGGTTTCGAGATCGAACGGAAGATCGAAGTCATCACCGTTCGGCGAGTAGCAGGCGGCCATACCTATCGTATTTATTGCTGAATGGGCATCGCGTACGTGCTTTTCGGTCGACCAGATCTTTGACATAAACGCCTTCGGGTCGCCTTTTATAATGCGGAATGCTTTGGCGAAGTCCATTGGGTAACAGTATTCGAAATACGCGTCGCCGGCGATCGAGCACACCATTGAAAATGTGTTCGCGTGGCGCATTCCCATGATCAGTGAGCCGTATCCACCGGACGATTTGCCCATGACGGCGCGTGCGTCGCGGTTCGCGACGGTTCGAAAGTTGGTGTCAACAAAAGGCAAGATCTCATCGGTCAAATAGTCTTCGTAACGCCCGGTTGCGGTCGAGTTTATATACTGCGAGCCGCCGTAGTATGTAAAGCAATCAGGCATGACGACGATCATCGGACGGATGGTTTCAGTCGCGATCAGTCGATCCATGCGGTCAGCAAAGTTTGGTTGAAACGCCGCGTCATTGAGCAGCATCTGGCCGCGGCCCGTGAATCCGGTTAGCACATAAACAACGGGATAATGATCACCACCATTCTCATATCCGGGCGGAAGATAGACGTTCAGGTCACGAATGTACGGATCGCCAAGCGGGTTCGCCTTCAAAACCTTGCTCACATGCCGCAGCGTAACAACAGTACCGCGTGGAATATTGTCTCGGATCATATATTCAAATTTGCCCGATTATAGCGTAAACTTCCATCTTATGGCGGCTGGCGATATCGTAAATCCTAATGCCCTCAATTCGACCATCGAGTTTCTAACCGCGATGGTCACGCCCGCCCTACTCATTTCGGCAACGGGTTCGCTAGTGCTTTCGACATCGACACGGCTCGGGCGCGTTGTCGATCGCGTTCGGCAGCTCGAGGTCAGGCTCGGCGAACTGATCTATGTCGAGGACCGCGACGAGATCCCGCTTTACGACAAGCGAGTCGAGGTGGTCGTCGACCTATTGGACAAGGTGACTAGCCGCTCGCGAATACTGCAGCGTGCTCTCGGTACATTTTATTATGGGATCGGAGCTTTCGTTCTAACTAGCGTGCTGATCGCCGCCGCCGCGTTTTTCTCCACGTATCGCACACTCCAGCTGCTCCCGATCGGCATCGGAATCGGCGGCATCATGTGCCTGTTTTGGGGAAGCCTGCTGATGATAAAAGAGACGAGGATGGCGACGGCGACCGTAAATGCCGAGATGGACTTCACCTGGGAACTCGCCCGCAACGTCGCCCCCGATGACGTCACCAGCAAATACGCCGCGCATGGCAAACACCATGGCAGGGATCTCGCAAAGATAAAGGAAAAACGTGACCGCAAAGTATCTAACACTCTTGGCGGAGAATAAGCTCGAAGAACGCGTTGTCGCGCTCGAAAACCTGCTCGCCTCCTGCACCGTATGCCCGAAAGACTGCGGCAACAACCGGCTCAATGACGAGATCGCTGCGTGCTACTCGGGCCGTCTGCCGATCGTCTCGAGCTACACCGCACATTTTGGCGAAGAGCCGTGCTTATCAGGCACTGGCGGTGCCGGGAATATCTTTTTCGGCAACTGCAATCTCCGCTGTGTCTATTGCCAGAACTATCAGATCTCGCAAACCTGGAAAGAGCAGAAAAAGAACGAGATAACCCACGAGCGGCTCGCCGAGATGATGCTCGAACTGCAGGAACGCGGCTGTCATAACATCGGCTTTGTCTCGCCAACGCATTTTGCCCCGCAGATGGCTCGCGGCATTTTGCTTGCTGCTCAGCAAGGCCTGACGCTACCCATTGTTTACAATACGAACGCCTACGATTCGGTCGAGGTGCTTCGTTTGCTCGACGGCATCGTCGATATCTATCTGCCTGATCTAAAGTACGCCGATTCTGACGCCGGTTTTCAATATTCAAAAGTCCGCGATTACAAAGAACACGCCCGCGCCGCGATCAAGGAAATGCATCGCCAAATGGGTGACTCGCTCCAGTTTGGCGAAGACGGATTACTCAAACAAGGCCTTTTGATCCGCCTGCTCGTCCTCCCAAACGGGATCGCCGACATCGAAGCAAACCTCCGATGGATCCGCGACGAACTATCCCCCAACACCGCCATCTCCCTTATGGCCCAATACTACGCCACCAACAAAGCCGCGACCGACGACAGGTATATTCTCCTCTCCCGCCGAATCAGCGAGGGTGAATGGTTCGAAGCCATCTCGCTGCTCGAAGATCTCGGAATGGAAGAAGGCTTTATGCAGGAATACGAATCGGCATCGTACTACTACCGGCCGGATTTTACGGACTCCGATGTTCCGTTCAAAGACATTAGAGACTTCGGGCCCGAGCATTCCAAATAGATATTCTTGTCCCCTTTCCTATAGATTTTTCGTCTATGTTGATATGCGAAGAATTATTACCGTCCTTCTACTTTCCATTTTCCTTAACTCCGGCACTTCGGCGAACGGGCGCCCGGCGATCCCCGCGATTGACCGTATCCGGATCGCTGAGGCATTCACCATCGGCGAGCGGCTTCAGAACTATCTTTGGCAGGATTGGGAAAAGGCTCCTTTTTCCCTACTCTTCATCACGGATGATCATGAGTTCCTGATCCGGCATCCAAAGCCTACGGAAGAGTTTCAATCGCTAGGGTACGACACGATGCTCAAGAGTGAGATTTTCTGGCGGCCGCGGAAGTTTCAGAAGAGTTTCCTGGCGACGTTTCCCGCGTTCGGTCAGGGTCCGGTGATCGTTGCTGGTAAGGCCGAAAATACAACCGACAAGGCATCGACGCGTTGGGTCTTCGTGCTTCTGCACGAGCATTTTCATCAGCTACAGTATTCGAAGCCAAGCTATTACGCTGACGTCAACGCACTCGATCTGGCACGCGGGGACGCAACAGGAATGTGGCAGATAAACTTTCCATTTCCGTACAAGAGACAGGATGTGGCAGATAAATTCCGGCGATTGAGCGACCAACTGCTTACCGCCTACAACGCCCGCAAGGGTTCGACTTCAAAGGCAACACTTGAAGAGTATCTGAAATTGCGAATTGAGTTCGCCAGGATGTTAAGCCGGGATGATTATCGATATGCATCGTTCCAGCTCTGGCAAGAGGGCATTGCCCGCTATACCCAATACCGCATGGCAACGATCGCCTCAAAAAGGGTGAGACCGAGCAAAGCTTTCAGACAATTAACGGATTTCACCTCGTTTCAAGCAGAGTCAGATCGACTGTTATCAATGACTCTCGACGAAATGAGGACGCTGGATCTGGCCAAATGGGGACGAACGGTCTTCTATCCGTTCGGAGCCATCGAGGGGTTGATTCTTGACGAAGTAAATCCTAAATGGCGAAGTTCATATTTTACTGATAAATTTGCATTAGAAAAATTCTATGCGACGCAGGAAAAATAATGAAAACTGGTGAATCGGCTCCTGACTTTAGCCTGATCGACGGCGACGGAAAGGACTGGAAGCTCAGCGACCACAAAGGCAAACCTGTCGTTCTGCTTTTTTATCCGGCGGACAATTCGCCTGTTTGTACGGCGCAATTATGTTCAGTCCGAGATCATTGGTCGGAGTATCAGGCGACCGGGGCTGAAGTTGTCGGGATATCGACCGACACGGCCGAATCGCATAAGGGGTTTTCCGAGAAGAATAAGTTGCCGCTCAAGCTATTGGCTGATACAGATGGAAAAGTTTCGGCCACGTATGGGATGCAATCGTGGATACCAGGCCGCTCGGCTCGCGGAGTTGTGGTGATCGACGCGGCGGGGAAGGTCGCGTATAACAAGGTTCAGGCTGTCAGCCTTTTCAAACCGTCGGACGATGACGTTTTGGCGGCTATCTTGCTGGCGAAGGGACCGTGAACAGCGGAGTCGCAGAGAAAGCGTGAGAATAATTTCCGGATTTTGCTCCGCGTCTCCGCGTCTCTGCGGTGGACTTTTTGTTAGAATCTAGGATATGGCTTTATTTGGTGACAAATTCAAATGCGGGCGCTGCGGGCAGAAGACCGAGCCTATGGGTTACGCTCCGATTCCGACCGAGTTAGGACAGAAGATCGGTGCGGAGATGTGTCAGGGCTGTTGGAAAGAGTGGCTGCAGAAGCAGAATCAGCTCATCAATCACTTCGGGATCGATGTTTCGAACCCGGATTCGCACGACTTTCTGTTCGACAACATGAAGATCTTCTTCTACAACGAAGGCGTTGAGCTGGCTCAGATCGATACTTCGCAAGAGGGAAAAGTGAACTGGTGATGAAAATTTCGGTCTTGATGTTCGTCACTCTCATTTTCGGCGCGGTTGTCACTGCTCACCCACAGGCTAACGCCGAGGCGACTGTTATTTCGGAGGTAAAAGCGTTTTACGACGTATACGCCGAAGATTTGCGACTGCATCGCCGGGAGGCACTTGGTGCGCGGTATGACGGCCGGGGTTCCTATTTTTTGGGCAATGGGGCCAAAGCGTTCGAGTCGGCGGAAGAAACGCGGCGATACTATCTAAAGAACTGGACCGGCCCGAAAAGCTTCAACTGGAAGAACATGGAGTTTGAGGTAATAACTCACCAGGCCGTGGTCGTGCTTGCCCGTTTTGAATGGGCGACGGAGAAAGAGCCTAAACCGGTAACGTGCTCTTATTCGGGCTTGATCCTCAAAAAGTCCGGACAGTGGCTGATCCGGATGGAAGATGAATCGTGCCCGCCAGCCAAATAGCTTTTAACACATGCGGATCCTGTGGATAGTACTTTTGCTCGCCGGCATCTGGTTCCTCGCCAGCGCTGTCACAGCTGACGGCTTGCTGCCCAGCGGACACGGGTTCGGGCGAGTTTCTGAGATAGTGATCGGCATATTGCTGGTCGCATATGCGGGATTTCGGATATTTAAGGCGAGGGCGAGAACCTAGCTCGAGTCATTTTGCTTTCTCAAACTTTAGCGAGATCGAATTGATACAGTAACGCAGACCGGTCGGCTTTGGCCCGTCGTCAAAAACGTGGCCGAGGTGCGAGCCGCAGCGGGCACATTCGACCTCGACCCGCTCCATTCCGTAGGAAGTATCCTTCACCTCAACGACATTCTTTTTGTTGACCGGTTCAAAAAAGCTGGGCCAACCCGTTCCTGACTCAAACTTCGTCTGCGAGCTAAAGAGCTTCAAATTGCACGCTGCGCAATAGTAGTCGCCGGCTTCCTTGTTCTTCTCATACTTGCCTGTGTAGGCTCGCTCGGTTCCTTCCTCGCGAAGAACATGAAAGGCTTCTTCGGACAGCTCTTTTTTCCATTCTTCATCCGACTTCACTATCTTCTGCCCGTCGAAGACCTCGTCCGCAGCGCTTGGCGTCTTGGTAGTATTGGCTTGCGTGGTTGAACTCGGAGTCGGCTCGACCTTGGCAGCGTCGGACGTAGCCTTCGTTGCACATCCGGTCCAGATCATTGCCAGTGTGCCCGCAGCCAGGAAAAGAGCTAAGAAGCTATAACGTTTGTTCATACTAATATCAAAACTAACAGATGATCCGCATCTTGCTGCTAACGATATTCATTTCGGCGGTCAAAATATTCCGGATTCAGTTGCTGATCTCTGGAATAAAGCTGAACGCTCAGGGCATCTTCAAGATGAAATTGTAGAAACCAGCCCTGCAAACTGTGCGAATATTATAACGAATGCAAAAACAGCTCGAGAATAAGCACCCGCTCGCGATCCGTTGGCTGCATTGGATCAACTTTCCGCTGCTCGCCATGATGATCTGGAGCGGCATGCTTATCTATTGGGCAAACCCGGTCTACAAGATAAGCATTTTCGGTTACGAGCTTTTCAAGTTTTTTCCGGTCTGGTTCAATGAGTTTCTGGGCATTCCGTTCCGCCTTGCTGAAGGTCTGCAGCTGCATTTCTTTTTCATGTGGCTGTTCGCGGTAAACGGCCTTCTTTACGTCATTTACGTGGTTGTTTCCGGTGAATGGCGGACGATCCTGCCCGTGCCGGGTTCGCTAAAACGCGCGGTTCGCGTCGCACTTTACGATGCATACATCCTCAAGAAGAAACCGCCGCAAGGAAAATATAACGACGCGCAGAGAATCGCCTATACCAGCGTGATCCTTATGGGAATCGGTTCCGTGCTAACGGGTCTCGCGATCTACAAACCGCTGCAGATCTCATGGCTGACGGCGATATTCGGCGGCTATCAATGGGCACGGTGGTTTCATTTTTGGCTGACGATCGGATTTGTTGGTTTTTTTGCTGTGCACGTGTTTCAGGTGATCGTGGCGGGCTGGAGCAACTTTCGATCGATGATCACAGGCCGCGAGATAGTCGATGCCGAAACCGGCGAACTACAAACTAACAACTCAAAACTAAAAACTAATTCGGAAGTTCTCGGGGTTAACAGTTAGATGGAAGATAAGACGCAAGTCCTGGTCGAGCAGGTTCGCGAGCTAAGAGGTCGCGACGAGTCGGATCGTGAGAATACGGCGACGATACTTCGCGAAAAGCGTTATCTCTCCGAACCGCTCTCGGCGGACGAGGCCCGGCGGAAGATGGCTTCTATGTCGCGGCGAAATTTCCTGATCGGCGGTGCCGCGGCCGCTTTCGGCATTCTAGGCTGGCGCTGGATGAGCGAGGAGACGAAGACCTCGCTGCTTCGCGGTACGCTCGAGTTTAACGAGCGTGTAGCGCAGACCTTTTACAAACCAACACGGCTCGCCCCCGAATTCACTGGCGATGAAGTAACGGCCCCTCGCGTGAACGGTGACGCGGGAATGCAGGGCGAATTCGACCCGGCGGCATGGACGCTGGCCGTAGGCGGCGTTGGGGCAAACGATCTGACGCTGTCGATCGAAGACATCAAGGCCTTGCCGCGTACGGACATGATCGTCGAGTTCAAATGCATCGAAGGCTGGTCGATGATCGCCCATTACGCGGGAGCGAGATTCTCCGATTTTGCCGCAAAGTACGCCCCCGGAAATTCGTCACGGTACATTTCGATGACGACGCCCGATAGCGGCTATTATGTCGGCTGGGACATCGAGTCGATCATGCATCCGCAGACGCTTCTTTGCTACGAGATGAACGGGCGTCCGCTGACTTTGCCGCATGGAGCCCCGCTCCGCCTCGCATCACCGACGAAGTACGGTATCAAACAGATAAAGAGGATCGGGAGGATAGAATTTACTAATGAGCGGCCCCGCGATTTTTGGGCTGAAAATGGTTACGATTGGTATGCGGGGCTCTGAGGCGGACATGTGCGGCGACAGCGTTCCGAGCAGTATTTTACGTCGTCCCAGACCCTTTCCCACTTTTTTCGCCAGGTGAATCGGCGGCAGCAGCGAACGCAGATCTTTTCGGGGAGGTCAGTTTTTTTCACGCTCTTTTTCACTTGTTAAATGATACTCGAACGACCCCGGATCATTAACGAAGCGTTTTATGCGGACCACGTGCCGCCCGAGGCCTTTGACTCCCTGCTCGCGGACGGATGGCGGCATTTTGGCCGGCATTTTTTCCGCTATAACTACGGTGTTTACAATAATGAACTTCGCCGTGTGCTTCCGCTAAGGATACGTATCGCGGATTTTGAGTTATCAAAATCCCAGCGGAGAACTATTCGACAAAATCGAGATCTGCAAACAGAGATCGGGAGATTCACGATAACGCCTGAGATCGAAGACCTTTTCCATCGTCACAAACAGCGATTTAGATCCGGCGTTCCCGACTCGATCTACGACTTCCTCGCTCGCGAAGGTGAATCCCCGACCGATTGTCACTCGGTGACCGTACGCAAAAACGGGGATCTCGTGGCCACAAGTTTCTTTGACATCGGAAACGAATCCCTATCAAGCATCTACGGCATTTTCGAACCTGAACTCGCCGCTCGCAGGCTTGGTATTTTTACCATGCTACTCGAGATCGAGTATGCCCGCGAAAAAGGTAAGTCATTTCTCTACCACGGCTACGCTTACGAGGGCGAAAGCTTTTACGATTATAAGAAGCGATTCAACGCGATCGAGGTCTTCGACTGGAACGAAAGCTGGATTCAGACGGCTTTCATATAGGCGACCAATTGATCGAGAGCCGCTCCCCAGCCGTGTTCAAAGCCCATATCTTCGTGTTTCTTCTTGTCTTCTTCGTTCCTATGGATAGCGATCGCCGTGTACTTCGTTCCTTCACCCGATGGCTCCATTAGGATCACCCCCGTGAACATCATTGCATCGGGTCCTGACTCGTTCGTCGGCCGATAACCGGGCCCGAGAGCACTAGTCCAAACTAGACGTTCGTTTTCAACAACGTCGAGATAGCAGCCGTCACCTGGAAATTCCTGCCCTTCTGGCGACTGCATCACGGTCCGAAACAGTCCGCCGGGTCGCAAGTCGATCTCACAGTGGATCGTCTTCCACGGCGCGGGTGTGAACCAGTGAACTATGTGCTGCGGTTGTGTCCACGCGGCCCAGACAAGTTCGGGTTTCACGTCGACCGTGCGTTCAAAGGTCAGGTCAGATCGGGGATCAAATTCAAAATCAAACTTACTCATTCTCGTGATTACTCCTTGATACTTAATAAATAGCTGTCCAGTTGATCCAAGCGTCGTTCCCACAGTTTCCGCTGCTCGACCATCCAATTCTCGGCCGCTTTGAGCGGCTGGGGAACCAGGTAATAGGTTCGAACACGCCCGGATTTTTCAGATCTCACCAATCCACATTTTTCCAATACGCCGAGGTGCTGGGTGAATGAAGGCAGTGCCATCGCGAACCCCTTGGCCAATTCACTGACCGCCGCCGGACCCGCACTCAACCGCCCTACAACCGCACGGCGTGTAGGGTCGCCAAGAGCGTGGAACACCGTGTCAATCTGTCCTGCTTGGTTAGGCATATACCTAACTATACAGATAGAGGACAGTTAGGTCAATACCTAAGTATCATTTTTTATTTTCTGTTCTTACTCTTGACTTGTTTTAACCATTCGAGATCGTCGGCAGCTTTCTCGATCGCTTCCGAACGGCCACATGTAGAAACGTAATATTTGGCCGGGACATCGGATGCTTCGATCTCGGGTGTGGTTCGGTAGGGCCGGTCTTTTGTCGGTTTGCTGAGATAAAGGAGAAATCTCTTTCCGATCATTTCTTTGCCAAAATGCCAAAGGCAGTCCTTCTTTTGCCCCTGCCGAAATGGTAGGATTTCGGCCTTTAACACTTGGCCTTTATAGACAGTTTCTACTCTTACGCTAATGTCCTGATCATCAAACTCTTGTCTTTCCGGACTTGCCTGCGTTATGTCGACGACAGTCCCCACGATCACCGTCTCAGCTCTTTCAAACGTGGTCGATACGCTAGCCTGTCGGTCGCGAGCGAGGCATTCGCAGGCGGAAGTCTCAATGGTTAGGAGGAAAAATACCGAAACGATCAATGTCACTACTGGGAAGGATTTTCGGATCATTAGGGAGATAGTACAGCACTTCTCGGCAGTCGATCAAAAAAATTGGTCGGCAGCCCGTATCAGAGCGTTTTCGTCCACACCATATACTTCTTCGAGTCGAACTTCTTCCCCGTGCTCCCGCTGGTCATGTAGCGGATGGTGCCGAATACGTCACGCTCCATCCAGGGGCGGTCGTGTTTGCCGAAGCACCAGAGGATGCCGGCGTAGCTGTTCGGATTGCGGCCGTCGAGGCAGTATTTGTTGTTGAGGTGGACGAGAGTTTCGAAAGCTACTTCGTAACTCGGCGACCACGCGATCACGTTCTTGCCCCAAAGCATTCGCACGTAGTTGTGCATCTCGCCGGTGGCGACCATTTCACGCTGTGCGGCATTCCAGAGTTCGTCGTGCGTTTCGCCGGCCTCTAACTGTTCTAGAGAATAAAGAAACTGCCGCTCATCATTTGCATGCTCTCGCATTGTCTTATGGACCCACGGCGGCAGCGCTTCTAGCGAATCGTACTTCGAGTTAAAGCGGGTCATGTTGTACGAAAGCTCACGGCGAACGATCAGTTCTTCAAGATAGGCGTCCTTCGACGCTTGCGGAGCGTCGCTGTCACGGACCGCGAGAGCGATCTCGAGCGGCGAAAGAAAGCCGAAGTGCAGATATGACGACAGCCGCGAAGAACCGTCACGGTCGGGCTTGCTTCGCGCAGTTTCGTAGTCCGGCAGGATATTCTGGACAAAATTCTTAAGCCGCTTTCGCCCCTCCGCTGTTCCGCCGTGGTAAACATCACTTGGAGCGACGCTGTGGTCGATGTCGCATTCGGCAACGAGCTTCGAAATATTGTCAGCAGTGACCTCGGTTTCTGGACAATCTACTTCGATGCCTAGCGAAACTTTTTCAACAGTTTCTTCCGGCTGCGGTTTCAGGTAACGGTCGAGCAGCTTTTTGATCTTCGGCCTGATCGTATACGCGGCGTACTCTTCCTTTTCGAACTTTGACATCGGAACAATGCCGTTCGAATCCACCGAGTGGACTGCTATCGCTGCCTTCTCCGCTATGCGGCGATTGTGTTCGGGGATGATAAAGCACGGAAAATCGTCGGTCACTATCAAAGCCGCATCCTTTGCGAGCTTTGCGACCGTTTGTTTCGGCGAGTCCTCGTCCTTTTGCAGGTAAAAAACATAGCGAATGCCGAGTTTTTCAAACGCTTTCCGCTTTTCCTCGACGCCTTCGAGAATGAACGTATGAATGCGGTCACTTGCCCACGGATAGTAGTACTTCAGGCCCTCATAAACGACAAGCGGGAGTTGGAGTTCGTTGGCTTTTCGTATCGCCCAGATCAGCGAATGATTGGCTTCCAGGCGCTTGTACATCTGCATCCAATACAGCACGTATCGCCCTTTTTCGTTCACCGCCTTTTCATTTAACTGGACGACCCGCTCGTTGATCCGCATATGATGTTCCAAGTTTTACTTATCTCGACTACAATCGCAAAAGCGAGGGTGATATGAAATTTCGGTCGTCTCTTAGTTTTCTTTTGTTGCTGAGTGTCCCGTGTTTTGGGCAGATATACAAGGTAGTTCAGCCGGGTGTCGAACACGCTGAAGTGCGGCGGGATTTTAGCGGCAAGGCCGTCGATATTGATCTATTACGGCTCGATCTGCGAAAGGTACGTATCGACGTAAAACATGCGGCTGACCGGGCGATCGGCACTGAAACGACATCGTCGATCGCCGCGCGAAATAAGGCCATCGCGGCAATAAATGCGGGGTTTTTCCGGCTGGACAAGACGCCCTTCGCTGGCGATCCGGTCGGACTCTTTATGATCGACGGAACCCCTCTGAGCGAGCAAACGAATGAGCGTATACAGATGATCGTTAACAACTCGCCAAGCAGAACCGATGTGCGTTTTGCCCGCTCTAAGGTGCTTCAGTCGGTCACAATCGACGGCCAGCGATTTGAAGTGGACGGCATAAATCGCGAGCGAAAACCGAATGATATCGTGATATACACTCCGGAATTCGGGCCGACCACACAGACCGCCCCGGGTGGGATCGAGCTGGTTGTGATAAAGGGTGTTATCACGACGATCGGCGACGGTACGGGCAACGCGGCGATCCCTCCGCGGGGATTTGTTCTCTCTGCATCGGGAACGGCAAAAGAGCTCATTACCGAGGTTGCGAAAAAAGCGGCAACGCTTACATTGACCCGGACCTGGGAAGGTATTCCGGAGGAGTTTCAAAAGGATCGCAACCGGCTCGACATCGTTACCGGGGTACCACAGCTCGTCCGCGGAGGCGCCGTTGACATTACTTGGGAACTTGAAAAGTCGAACCGAGCGTTTGTCGAGACCCGTCATCCACGCACCGCGGTGGCGAGGCTCAAGGACGGCAAATTCCTGTTCCTGACGGTTGACGGGCGAACCGAGCAGAGCGCGGGGCTCGGGCTGGAAGATCTCGCCGCATATTTGGTCGAGCTCGGTGCCATCGAGGCGATCAACCTCGACGGAGGCGGTTCCACGACCATGTTCGTTAACGGAAAGATCGTGAATCAGCCCTCGGACAAAGAAGGCGAGCGAAAGGTCAGCGATGCGCTGGTGGTGACCTTAAGGCGGCGGTAAGGCTTACTTAAATCTCAATGAGCGGACTTCCGAAACGGCGTCGAGCGATTCCGGAAGGATCAATCGCGGTTTTAGTTCACCGCCATCGTCAAGGAAAACCTCGACCTTGAAGTCATCCACCTTCGCTTCCTGAACGAGCGTTCGCGGAGCAAAAATCGTAAAATTCGCAAACTTTCCGGGCTCTCCCGAAACCGGCACTGAAAAGGACCGTTCAATCCTTCGCTCTCCTATCTCAACGAAGACATCGACAACGGTACTTAAAACCGCTGCGTTAGGATTGGGCGAATTTACGGTGATCTGGCGGACCGAGAACCCTTCACGTTTTCCCGTCAGGTCGATCTTGTCGGTCTGGACGTAGTCAACTAACGTCATCAAATTCGCTGGGCCTCGGACCCGGATCCTCGGTGGCGTAACCGTTGTCGAATAGACCTCGAACCCGGGGGCCGTAGCCCCAATCGTGTCAACCCGAACAACTACATCTTTCTCGGCCACGGAGTCGAGCTTAACCGCCATATTGCCTGGACGGACCTCGTCAAGTGTAATTCCTTGAGGAAGATTATTGAGCGAGATCGTGTCAGGCGTGAGCGACATCACCCAAGAGCCCGGAGGCAGGTCGGTCAGGTAGAGTGTTGCCGAGATATCGCCTGAATTTAGCTGCTCGAACCGTCGTTTATCACCACTAAGCACGACTTCGATATCCTGCCGGAGGGTGTTGGTGACTATTGCGTCGTTGGAAATGATCGTATTTAACGGAACGGTCATGCTCCGACGCATTGGGGTGCTCAGTCCCGTTACACCGAGCCACAATGCGAGAGTGATCGCGAGCGCAAGGAGCTTTAGCCCCCAATCCTCGAGGAATATCTTCCGAAGAATATGCCTTGCAAAACGCTTATCCGCCACGCCTTTATTATTATCACAGATCGCACAAAAGTGCCGCGAGGCCACGTCGCCTGAGCTCCAGCCTAAAGGCTTTCGGGAGTTTCGGTGCCATCGGCGAAAGTTTTCTGGTTTCGCGATTCGACCAACGGGATGTTGAGCGCGTCTAGAAGAAGTTTTCGGAGCTGCGTCGTTTCTACATTGCGATGAACCTGGCCCGCTTCGACGTATGTGATCAATCCGGTTTCCTCCGAAACGACAAGAGATATAGCGTCCGAACCTTCGGTAATACCAATAGCTGCTCGGTGGCGAGTGCCTAGTTCGCGTGAAATGGCCGGGTTCTTCGTCAGCGGGAGGAAAACAGACGCGGCCGCTATGCGCTCATTTTGAATGACAACAGCGCCGTCATGCAGCGGCGTCTCCGGATGGAAGATCGAAACAAGCAGGTCATAGCTGATCCGCGCATCAAGCTGAACGCCGGCGTCGATAAAATTTCGCAGGCCGACGTTGCGTTCGATCACGATCAGCGCGCCGGTTTTTTCGGTCGCGAGTGTCGTCACGGCAAGCACGATCTCGTCGTATACGCTGCCACCGAACTGGCCGCGTTGACGCTTTAGGATCGGAAACCGGAAACGATTGGCAAAATACATCAGCGCCTGTCGTATCTCCGATTGAAACAGGACAATGATCGCAATGCCAATAAAGCCGACCGCATAACGCAGAACGAATTCAAGCGTCGAAAGCTCCTGGGTGACTGAGAGCCAGTAGAGAACTGACAAGATAACAATGCCGACAAGAGTTGGAACCGCTCGAGTACCGCGAAATAGCTTGAGTACGACGTACACGATGATAAAGACCAGCACAATGTCGAGGACATTTCGCAGGCTTCCTATCGCCGGAATGTAATCCCAGATGCTCATCGGACGCGCCCCGTCTTATCATGCTTTACGGGTCTTCCAAGAATATCATAGGAAGAGGGCCAATCTCCGAAGAACGGAGGCCCAAACGTAGAAGAATTACTTAAACCTCAAAAGGAATTTCCGCATTCTGTAGGACGTTAAGTTCGTTGCGCGAGACGCGGGTAAGGAGTTTTTCGTCCTCAAACATCTTCAGCAGGCCGTTGACGGTAGCGTAACGCGGTTCGTCAGCCGTCGTAACGGGGAGATTGATAAAGGACCGCAGGTATTGATCGATGCCATCAAGCAGGGCGCCGCCGCCGGTGAGTATCACGCCGCGATCGTAGATGTCGGCCGCGACCTCGGGGCGGAGTTCGGTAAGCGTGTCTTTTACACGAAGCGCAATACGGCGAACGATCGCTTCGACTATGGGATATATCTCTCCCGCGGTAACTTCAACCGCAGCGGGGCTGCCGGTTTGCACGTCACGACCGCGAAGGCTCATCGATCTTGAAATGTCGTCGGGAAGAAAAGTCGACGCAAACGTAGTTTTTACGAGTTCAGTGGTTTCCTCACCGACTTGCAGCCCACGGTGGCGGCGAAGATGAGTTGCAATGCTTTCGTTTATGGCGTAGCTTCCGTATCGCTCGGAGGTCGAATGGACGATCGAACCTTTAGCTACAATTGCTATATTCGTTGTCCCTGCGCCGATGTCTACTATCGCGGATGCACGTTTATCGGTCGGAAGCACGCCTGCCCCGAACGCAGCGGCGAGGCCTTCTTCCATCATGAAGACCTTGCCAATATGAGCTTCTTCGGCAGCATTAAGCAGTGCTCGCTGCTCGACGTGCGTTACGTCCGAAACCATGCTCATAACGGCCTGCAGCGAGATGTTTGAGCCGCCCGTTTTCGCCTTTTTGACAAAGTAGGCGAGCATTTTCTTCGTTCGTTCGAAGTCAGCGACCACACCGCCTATCAGCGGTGCGCGAACGTTAACGTCACGTCCCTCGCGACCGGTCATTTCGGCGGCTTCGAGGCCAAATGCCACGATCTCCTCACTCATCTCGTTGATCGCAACAAGCGATGGCTCATCAAGAACTACACCTCGTCCCTTAACCGCAATGATCGTACTCGCGGTCCCGAGGTCGATCGCCATTGAGTCAGTGACGAGTTTCTTGAGCGAAGAGATCTTCAGCATTACATTGTGTCCAGTTATCTTATGATTATAGATCAATCGAAGCGACGAATACCACTAGTTCCATTTTACCTCATAAAGTTCGACAGGCTGCTGTCTATTTTTTACCATGATCGGTTCCCGTCGAATGAGTGGAAAAAGGCTTCCGGCCGCCCGGGCAGTGGCGTCGCTGATAAGGATCTGGCCCCCCGCCGTATTGGATTCGAGCCGCGAAGCTAGGTTTACGGTGTCGCCGATCGCGGTGTACTCCGAACGACGTTCAGAGCCGATATAGCCAATGGTAGCAACACCGGTATGCAGGCCAATTCCGATCGAGATACGGGCGAATGCGGTCTCACTTGAATCTTGCTGGAGCCGTAAAAGTTCTCGCTGCATCGCAACAGCCGCCATCAAAGCATTCCGGGCGTCATCAGGCGTCGCGGTAGGAGCGCCAAAGAGAGCCATTAGTCCATCACCGATGTACTTATCGAGCGTTCCGCCGTGCTCGAAAATGATCTCACTCATCGCGGTAAAATACTGATTCAGGATACGAACGACATTTTCGGGGTTCTCATTCTCTGAGATCGCCGTAAACCCGCGAATATCCGCGAACAGCACCGTGATGACCTGATTCGCTCCGCCGAGACGGAAGGAATCCGGATTTTCGAGGAGCTGCTGCACGACATATTCGGGCATGAACCGGCTGTAGTTCGCCCGAGCAACCTCTTCGCGAGCGAGGCGTTTGTGAGCTTTGACAGTTTCAACAGTAACCGCGGTCAAGGCGGCAACCGCGCTGATCATCTCGAGGTGGTCGGGTGAAAATGCCGCGAACGGATCCAACCGGTCGGCGTAAATAACCCCGTGCACATTGGAAGGTGTAACAAGCGGCGCGCAGATCGTTGACCGTACACCCTGTGAAACGATGGACTCGGCACCGCGAAACTGCTCATCTGTTTTCGCGTCCTGCGAAAGTATCGCCACACGGTCTGCCATTACCTTTTTGGTAATTGTTCGGCTGACAGCGAGTCGGTCGGTTAGTTTCTCAAAACTCGCGTCGCGGGTTTTAGCACCGATCGTGTAGAGCGAATTCTCGATTATCTTGCCATTCTTACTTTCTTCAGCGAGCAATGCGACAACCCGGTCCGCGGGCGTACCGCGAAAGATAAGCTCGGTCGCTTTCTCGAAAATCTCCTCAAGCTCGAAAACAGTCCCGAGGGTTTTACTCATCTCGAAAAGCAGTTCGAGCACCTTTGCTCGGCGTCGCAGGTCCTTCACCTCGGCCGGTGAGGCCGTTGCGGCTTCGATCGTGAGATTGGATCGCCGCCCGATGATCTCGTTGACCGATATCTCGACTTGGGTGTGGCCCATCGGGGCATCGTCGAAGTTGACCGTTTTTGGCCGCTCTTCGCGAGGGATGACGACGTCCTGAGTGGGTGGAATGCTGATCAGCGTATGGCTGGAACGGTCGACGATGTTGAACAGCAGGCGACTTTCACCAATAAGGACCTCGTCGCCTTCGTCCAGGATATGGTCGAGCCGCATCGTTCCATTGATAAAGATGTGATTTACGCTACGGAACAGTTGACCGCCTTCAATAAAACCGTCGACGATCTTGAATTTCCCATTTTCAGGGACTACAAAGGCGTGTTTCCGCGAGACGCGACGGTCATTCAAAACAATGTCGTTCTCTTTCGCACGTCCGATAGTAAACGTTTTCGAAAGGTCGATGTCGGCCTGCCAGTAGCGGCCGGTGGGCTCAGTTATGGTAAGTCTCGCGTCCAAGGTATCGTAATTGTAAATGCTAAACCGCAAATGGTAAATTGGCGGCGTTGCAAATCGCTACAAATTGATGATCTATCTAGACAACAATGCCACAACGAAGCCCGCGGCCGAAGTTCTCGACGCGATGAGAGCGGCTTTGGAAAGCCATTTCGGCAATCCTTCCTCCGCGTACACGATCGGCCGTGAGGCGAGGAGTATTGTCGATGATGCTCGGAAGTCGCTCGCAGAACTGATCGGTGCAGCAAACCCGTCCAATATCGTTTTTACATCGTGCGGGACTGAGAGCGACAATTGGGCGATCCTCGGTGCGCTCGCCTCAACCGGCAAGAACCACATTGTCACCACAACAGTCGAACACGACGCCGTCCGCAAGCTCTGCCAGTATCTTGAAACCAAGGGTGTGCGGACGAGCTGGATCGAAGTCGACGAAGCGGGCTCGCTCGATCTCGACGCTCTGCGATCAGAGCTATCGGAAGAAACGGCCGTGGTCTCCACGATGCTCGCGAACAATGAAACCGGAATTCTCTTCCCCATCGACGAGATCGGCGCGATCGTAAAAGCGAATTCGAACGCCCTTTTCCACGTCGATGGAGTAAACGCCGTCGGAAAAGTCCCGATCGATCTTAAAAACTCGACCGTGGATCTTTTCTCGCTCTCGGCCCATAAGTTCCACGGCCCGAAGGGGATCGGAGCTCTTTATGTCCGCGATGGCGTTGAACTGCAGCCGATGTTCTATGGCGGCGGACAGGAAAGCGGGCGAAGGCCGGGAACCGAGGCCGTACACCAGATCGCCGGGATCGGGGCCGCAGCGAAGTTTGTTACGGACCTGGCCCCAATGAAAGAGGTTCGATCCCTACGCGACCGGCTCGAAACCTCGATACTGCGAAATATCCCCAACGCCTATCTCACCGGAACTGCCGATCCAACAAAACGCCTGCCCAACACGTCGAACATCTGCTTCGAAAATACGAATGGCGAAATGATCCTCCATCACCTGAACGAGCTGGGCATATACGTTTCCACCGGCTCAGCCTGCAACGCTCACGGCCAAGTTTCGTCCGCAGTTCTTCAGGCGATGAACGTGCCGTATTCGAGAGCGATGGGGGCGATAAGGTTTTCGTTGGGTAGATCTAACAGCGAAGCTGAAGTCGATGAAGTGATCAATGTATTGCCGACAATGATAAGTGAACTGCGTAGAATTGCAGGGTAAGTCCTAAGCCGCTTTTTCGATGCCATACCTCGTCAGCTTCAAATAAAGCCCGCGGCGGGTGAGTCCGAGTTCGTTCGCAACGCGGGAGATGTTCCAGCTGTTGCGGGCCAGCGATGCTTTTATGAGCTGCATTTCGAGCTCCGAGACGGCGGATTCGAGCGTGCCGCCGGTTGGGATGTTCGTGAAAGGAGCGATGGCTCCGTCGTATGTTGCGATGGGCACGACATTCGAAGCTGCTCCCGTCGGCGTAAGCGGCTTTGCATTTCGTTTCAGCTCGGGCGACAGGTGTTCGGGCGTGATCACCTCTCCGTCCACGGCTCGGGCGACGATGCGCTGGATCTCGTTGCAAAGCTCCCGGACGTTGCCTTCCCAGTTTGCGACCATCAGCATATCGACCGCCTGCGGCATTATCGTCAGATCGTGTTTATTGAACCGCTCGGAATAATGGTTGATGTAGTAATTGACCATCGGAGGTATCTCGGAACGGCGTTCACGCAGCGGCGGCACATGGAGCCGGATGACGTTCAATCGATAATAGAGATCCTCGCGAAACGTGCCCTTCGCGACCATGTCCTCGAGCGACACATTGGTAGCGGCGATGATCCGCACATCGACCTTGATCGGGCGATTTTCGCCGATCGGCTGTATCTCGCCTTCCTGCAAAAATCGAAGCAGTTTGGGCTGAAAATCGAGCGGCAGGTCGCCGACCTCGTCAAGAAACAGTGTTCCGTGATTAGCGGAGCGAAGAATACCGGGATTATCCGCATTAGCACCGGTGAAGGCACCTTTCTTATGGCCGAACAGTGTCGAATCGGCAAGCTCTTTGGTCAACCCGGTACAGTTAAATGCCTGAAAGATCTGATCTTTGCGATTCGACAGGCGATGTATCGCCTGTGAGACCAATTCCTTACCGGTTCCCGATTCGCCGGTCACGAGAACGGTCACGTCGGATGAACGGATCTTGTAAACCTCTTCAACCAGCGAGGTCATCGCCGGCGACGAGTGAATAAAGCCGGGCATAACACCAGTCGTCGTGCTCAGCGTCGATTCCGATTCGGTGGGCCTGGCCTTGTCTTTTTCACGAAGAGCGATGACGTCCATTCCGAGTTCAACTACTCGAAGAAGCGGAGCCAGCGAACTTTGATCATTGAGCACGGCACCTGACTGCGGGCTTATCAATACGACCGCGGGCGGTGTAGCGGCGGCCCCGCGAAGGTTGAATATGGCTAAATTCCGGACCCGTGCGAAGTTCTTTTCATCGCCCTTTTGCTGAGCATCGCTCAACTTGACGACGACATCGTTACTATCCTGCGGTGTGATGCCGTGGGTTATGAACGGGATAAGTCGTTTCTGATCGTTGTAATGAGCGATGATGATCTTTTTCGCGTTGCTTTCCTGCTGGAGGACCGAAACGAGTTCACGGAAAAGCAATTCCCGTGAAGCCGTCGCCTCAGCGAGACGCACGGTCAGCAGCTGCGATACGACGGAATTCGATCTTTTTTCCGAGGTTATGGGTTCGCTCGATCCAGCTTCAGATCTGATCTTATTGATCTCGCGTCTTATCTTTTCCAAACGGTCATTCAGGCCGAGTTTTTGGAAGATCTGAGCAGCGGATTCAAGATGGCGAATGGCTCGCCCTGAGTTTCGGCTTTCCAGGTTTTCGCCGAGCAGGTGATGGATCAGTCCAGTGTGATAAACATCCTCGGCCGTTTCGAAGATCGTCAACGCACGGCTGAAATGGTGAATGGCGAGCTCGACATCATCACCGACAAGTGCCGCAAGGCCGCGAATTCGCTGGATATTGCCAAGAATGAAGAAATCCGAAGATGGATCGCTCTCTTCAACCCGGGCGAGGGCAGCCTCACATTCGTCGATTAGGCCTTGGTCGGCGTAGGCTTCGGCCAAAACGAGTCCGGCCATATTGGCATAGTGGGTGTCGCCGATCTGCTTGCAGAGTTTGATGGTTTCGCTTGCTTTCTGAACTGCTCTTTTAAGTCTGCCCTGGGCGAGGAGGCAGCGAGCGACATTGCGCATCGACTGGACCTTATACCATTGATGCTTCCGGCTTTCGGCGAATGCAACCGCTTTGTCGAGCCATTTTTCGGCCGCGTCCAAGTCGCCCTTTAGGATGTAAAGCTCGCCAAGCGAATCGTAAATACCCGCGACATGGACGTAGTCTTCCTTTTCGGCGATCTCCAGTGCCCGGCGGATCATTCGTTCGGCCTTGTCCCACTCACCGATCAGCACGAGGTTTATGCCAAGGTTGTTATACGCAATGACAGAATTTAGAGCATGAGCAGTACGGTCGAAGAACTCGATCGATTTTTCGAGACACTCGATGCCGTCCTGCGGTCTGCGAAGAAACCAGTAAGCTCCCGACATGTCGGTGTAAAGCTTCCCGAGCATGAACGGCGCGCTGTTTTCACCGATAATGCCGATCCCGTGCTTGAAATATTCGATCGCCTTTTCGCTCTCGCCCCCTTGGTGCAGGCTGTTCGCGATCTCACGTGAAGCCTCGGCCATCCCTAACCAATCGCCGTAGTCGCGGAAATGTTCAAGCGCCTTCTGGGCGAAATCCCTTGCGATCGGAAACTCGGCTAACTTGCGGTAAACGCGGGCAAGCGCGATGTTCACGCTTCCGAATAGGTGCCGCAAATGGTTATGTTCGGCACGGTCGAGGTTCTCTTTTAAGAGGGTTACAGCCTTAGGATGATCGCCAGTGTTGTTGTAGGCGATCGCAAGCTGCGTTGTGACCTTTATTCGAGTTTCTAAACCGAGCGGGCCAAGCTTTTCTTCCGCCTCGAAGGGCTTGATCGTTTCAAGCGATTCCTTATAACGCCCGGCGGTCTCAAGAGTAAAAGCGAGAAGCCGTGTCAGATTCGCCAGGTCGTCAGCCGTATGATCAAATCGCTCGATCGTATCCAGCAATATTGTCTCGGCATCGCCCGACAATCCGTCGCGCAGCTTCTGCCCGACGGCGCGGAAGACATCGTCAATGCTGGCAAAAGCGAATGGGCGAACGGCGGCCGTCGCGGAGGTCGTTGACGATCTTTTCTTCATGAGGCGATTGCTTTGTCGAAACTCCGAATCGGAGTCCGCTTTCAGCGTTTGGCCGTGAATAAACCGATAAATTGAATACTAAGTAAACAGCGCACCTGAAATTTAACAAAAAAGCCCCGTGAAGTCTATAATTTTCTTCGTGACAGAATTCCCTGACATAGAAGGCGGCGGCGAGGTTTTGGTCGAAAAGCGGCCGAAGCTCGAAAAGCCAAAGCTCTTCAAAGTTTTGCTGCACAATGACGATTTCACGACCATGGAATTCGTCGTATTCGTGCTCCGTTTCGTCTTCAATCGTGACGAGACCGACGCCATTTCGATCATGTTGAAAGTGCATAACGAAGGAGTCGGCGTCGCGGGAACTTATCCCTACGAGATCGCCCAGACCAAATGTCAAAAGGCGATTAACCTTGCAAAGGCACGGGAATACCCGCTGCTTTGTACGATCGAAGAAGAATAGTGTGGTATAGTTAGAGTTTATGCGGAGGCCATCGCCAATTATTATATCCAATGTGGGATCGGCGCTTGACGTGAGTTGAGCCGAGGCGAAAATACGCTTTTTACGAGTCCCCAAGCTAGAAAGAAGCTTGGGGATTTTGATTTTACCCACCTTGAGCGAGAGCGGTTGTTTTTTAATGTACTAGTTATGAGTGAACCAGTTGATCTGAAGAAGACAGTTAACCTTCCGAAAACGGACTTTTCGCAGAAAGCGAATCTTGGCCAGATGGAACCTGCACGTTTGAAGAAGTGGCAGGAGACGGGGCTTTACGAAAAGGTTCTCGAAGCGAGAAAAGGACGCGAGAAATTTATCCTTCACGATGGACCGCCGTATGCGAATGCGGATATTCACATCGGCACCGCTTTGAACAAGATCCTGAAGGATTTTGTCGTCAAGACGCGTTCAATGATGGGTTTTGAGGCGCCATACGTTCCGGGCTACGACTGCCACGGCCTGCCGATCGAAACCCATGTCGAACGGAAGCTGAACGAAAAGGGCAAAAACAAGAACGACCTGCCGGTCGCGACCTTTCGCCGCATCTGCCGCGAACATGCTTCGACGGCAATGAACAACCAAACCCGCGATTTTCAGCGGCTTGGAATTCTCGGCGAATGGCAGAATCCATATCTTACGATGTCGGCCGAGTACGAATCGTCAACGGCTCGCTTGTTTGGCAAATTCCTCGAACGCGGCTTCGTGTATAAAGGCCTGCGGCCTGTCTACTGGTGCATCCACGACCAAACGGCTCTCGCCGAAGCCGAGGTGGAATATAAAGAGCACACTTCGCCTTCAGTTTATGTGAAGTTTCCGCTCAAGTCGGACCCGGCTGTGATTGATGGATCCCTTGTCGGCAAGAATGTTTTCATCGTCATCTGGACGACTACGCCCTGGACGCTGCCCGCGAATCTTGGTATCACCGTACACCCGGATTTTGACTATTCGGCCGTCGAGGCAAATGGTGAGGTTTATATCGTCGCGTCCGAGTTAGCCGCTTCATTTGCGGAGGTTTGTGGTTTCGAAACTACCGCCGAACTTGCCCGCTTCAAAGGCTCAAAGCTCGATCGGCTCGAGGCAAAACATGCATGGCTTGACCGCACTTCGCTGATCATGAATGCCGACCACGTCACGCTCGGCGAGGCTGATGCCGAGGTCGAGCTTGACGCTCGGCACGAGAACAAATCGGCTGGAAAGTCCGGAACTGGCTGTGTTCACACGGCTCCGGGCCATGGTGCGGACGACTTTGTGGTTGGCAAGAAGTACGGGCTTGAGGTCTATGCACCTGTAGATTCTGCGGGAAGATTCATCGCCGAGGTCGAGCATTTCGCGGGCTTGAGCGTCTTTGAAGCTAACCCGAAGATCGTCGAATTCCTCCGCGAAAGCGGGGCCTTGCTCAGCGTCGAAAAATACGATCACCGATATCCGCATTGCTGGCGATGTAAGAACCCAGTGATCTTTCGTGCGACTCCTCAGTGGTTCATCTCGATGGACGAGCTTCACGGCGAAGCGTCTGAAAATGGCCTGCGGAATCAGGCCCTAAATGAGATCAAAAACGTGAAGTGGCATCCATCATGGGGCGAGGGCCGCATGGCAAACATGTTCAAGGGCCGCCCGGACTGGTGCGTTTCGCGTCAGCGCTCCTGGGGTGTGCCGATCCCTGTCTTCTACTGCCAGGCGTGCGACGAAGAGGTTGCCGATCCGAAGATCGTCGATCATGTAGCCGACATTTTTGCGAAAGAAACCGCCGACGCATGGTACGCACGTCCTGAAAGCGAGCTGCTCCCGGACGGCTTCAAATGCAAATGCGGAAGCTCGGATTTTAGAAAGGAGACCGATATTCTCGATGTCTGGTTCGACTCGGGTTCGAGCTGTGTTGCCGTACTCGAAACTCGCGGCGATACACTCCGCTTTCCGGCGGACGTTTACCTGGAAGGCGGCGACCAATACCGCGGCTGGTTCAATTCGAGTCTGAGCTGCGGCATTGCGGCTCACGACCGTGCTCCGTACAAACAGATCGTCACGCACGGCTGGGTTGTCGATGGCGAAGGCAAAAAGCAATCGAAATCGCTCGGCAACGTGACCGCTCCGCAGGAGATCATTAACAAATCAGGTGCGGACGTTCTGCGTCTTTGGGCGGCGGCGGTCGATTATACCGAAGATGTTCGCTGCTCGGACGAGATCCTCGCCCGCGTGATCGACGCGTACAAAAAGATGCGTAACACGCTGCGGTACGCTCTCGGCAACCTGGATGGATTCGATCCGGCGACGGATTCTGTTGATAAAGCGGCGATGCTTGAGATCGACCGCTGGGCTCTCGCAAATCTCGACGACGTTTCTAAACGGGTTGTTGACGGCTACGAACGCTACGATTTTCAGGCCGCGTACAACGCGCTTTACGGATTCTGCACCGTGACGTTGTCGGCCCGCTATTTCGACATCATCAAGGACCGGCTATACATCTTCGCCCCGAAAAGCGTCGAGCGTCGTTCGGCTCAAACGGCACTCTATCGGGTTTCCGATTCGCTGATCCGCCTAATGGCTCCGCTGCTTGCGTTCACGGCTGACGAGGCCTGGGAAAGTATGCCTGCTCGGGAAATCGAGTCGGTGCATATGGCCGAGTTTCCAAGTACGACCGCTGACGGAGGAGATTCCGGGTCGCTGCGGTCAAATTGGGAACGCATATTCGCGATCCGCGATGAAGTTCTCAAATCTCTCGAGGAAGCACGTATCGAAAAACGCATCGGTTCGTCGCTCGAAGCCAAGGTCGTTCTGACGACAGATGCTGAAACCACGCGGTTTTTGTTGGATTATTACGAGCAGCTTCGATACGTCTTTATCGTTTCTCAGGTCGAGGTTCATGAAGGCCCCTCGCAGAAGGTTGAGATCCAAAAAGCCGACGGCGAAAAATGCGAACGCTGCTGGAACTACTCGACCCGCGTCGGCGAATTCCCCGATTTTCCGACAGTCTGCGAAAGGTGCAACGAAGCGCTTGTTGAGATCGTAAAGAGTATATAATTGTCCCGTGATGCGAAGCTTGATCTTTTCTTCGATCGTTCTGCTATTTCTCGGTTCGGTTGTGTGCGCGCAGGGCGTTTATACGCCCGAAAAAGGTTCGCCGGAACGGACCGCGATCCTTGACGTGATCCGTGCCCCGGTCGAGAAGGCATACAAGCAGAAGATCGTCTTCGTGACCGAGCAATTCAATGTTCAGGGCTCATGGGCATTTGTCAGTGCTACGCCGACGCTGCCGTCCGGGGGGCCGCCATCGCTCAAAAATACGCGGTTCGAAGGTTACAGCGACGCATACGATAATAATTTCTTCGGATTGCTAAAGAGATCCGGCGGAAAATGGCGGCTCGTCACGCACGCCATCGGCTGTACCGATGTTTGCTATTCCGACTGGTGGCGAAGATTCAAAGCGCCGAAGGCGATCTTTCCTTATACTGAGTGATGGAGCAGGATTTTCAACATTTGATATCGTCGCCGACGGCCGCATATGCAGAAGGCCTGCGTTTTTTTAGTGGGGAAGGAATGCTGAACGATGCCCTGAATAAACTAGCCCGCGATCTGGAGAGGAACGAAATTGATTACGCGTTGATAGGTGCCGTAGCGTTAAATCAGCACGGCTTTCAGAGGTTTACGTCCGACATCGACGTACTTCTTAGAGCCGATGGCCTTGAGAAATTTCGTGAACGCCTGGTCGGCCTTGGTTACCGTCCGGCATTTGAAGGTGCGAAGAAAAAGTTTCGGACGACAGATACTAATATTCCCGTTGAATTCATCGTTAGCGGTGAATTTCCGGGCGATGGCTTGCCAAAACCTGTTGTTTTCCCTGATCCTTCCGAATCGTCAGTCGAGATCGAAGGCATTAAGACTATTGCCCTTGAACGCCTTATTGAACTGAAACTATCCTCGGGCATGACGGCTCCCGACAGGTTGAAGGACCTCGCGGATGTTCAGGAACTGATCAAGATCAAGCATCTGGATGCCGAATTTGCCTCTAGGCTGGACGAATACGTTCGCGAAAAGTTTTTAGAACTTTATCAAGGGGTTGTCGATGGTTCGCGGTTCGACAGAGAAAACTGAAATTCTTCGGAGGTTTATGAGAATTCGAGATCTATTTTTGCCCTTATTTTTGTTGATTGTCTTTGCGGGTGTTTCGATTGCGCAGCATCCGGATGCGGAAGCGGTAAAGGTCCCACTTGAGAATTATCTGAAAGGCCATGCTACCGGCGAGGCTGAGTATATGAAGAAGGCGTTCCATACGGAGGGCAATCTTATATTCATGCGGGACGGCAAGTACACAACGCGTTCATTTGCCGAATATATTGCCGGAATGGGCGGCAAGCCTGCTGCTGACGAGGCGAAGCGGAAACGCTGGATCGAATCGTTCCATGTTGTCGGCAACGCCGCGATAGCGGTTATCATCCTTGATTATCCGACCGTGAAGTTCACCGACTACATGTCGCTGCTGAAGATCAACGGAGAATGGAAGATAGTAAATAAATCGTTCTTCGCCGAACCGAAAGTGATGCCGGAGATCAAGAAAAACTAAGTGACAAAACGCGACATCATCTGGAAGCTTTCATACCTCGCCATCGCGGGCGGGGTATTCATGATCGATCAGGTCACGAAGGCCTGGGCGGCCCGGGTCATTCGGCTCGAAGGCGACCGGGCCATAATCCCGGGCTTTCTGAACTTCGCCTACGCCCAAAATCCGGGCGTGGCGTTTTCGATGTTTGACGATCACGGCGAGACTGGCCGCTGGGCTTTGTCCGCGGTTGCTCTGGTCGCGGCGACCCTGGTCGTGTACTTCTTCTGGCGAACACCCCGAACCGACGACCGCGTCCTCGGGGCTTTAGCTCTGTTGCTTGCCGGCATCGTCGGAAATGTCGTGGATCGGTTAAGGCTGGGCTTTGTAATCGACTTTATAGACGTACAATTTGGTAGCTGGCACTACCCGACCTTCAACGTCGCCGACGCCGCCATCTGCATCGGTGCGGGACTGCTGGTAATTGACATGTTCTTCGCTAAGAAAAAGGCGGAAACACAGTCGGTAGGGAGTGTGTCATGACGAGCGGGGGAAGGTTTATTGCGGCCGTTGGATCGGTATGCGTTGGCGGATGCCTAGGAAGTTCGGCCTATCTTTTTGCTCAGGAATATTTTGGGCGAAAGGAGCTTCCGCTAGAAATGCAAACTGCTGAAATGATCCAGAAGCATTTTGATGGAGAGGTCATCTTATTTTCATTGACATTCGCGTATGGATTGCTCGTGCTAGGAGTCGCTTTGGCAGGTATATTTGCTTGTGTATTGGCTGCGCATGAGTCAAAGAATCGGACATTACTCACGTAACCACCCTCGTTTACCGCTCGGGTTTCTGCCTTCAATATGTATCCAGAGCTATTTAAGATTGGCGATTTCCCAGTAACTACCTACGGCATTTTTCTTGCGCTCGGGATGCTTTTGGCGCTCTTTGTCGCGTCGCGGCTGGCCGCGCGCGATGGATTGCCCAAGGAGCGGATATACGATCTCGGCCTGTGGGTTCTTGTCGGCGGGCTTGTTGGGTCGAAGCTGCTGATGGTCATGGTCGAAGAAAACGTCAACATCTTCTCGCTCGATTTTCTGCGTTCCGGCGGCGTGTTTTACGGGAGTTTGATCGGCGGGTTTCTCGCGACCGCGATACTGGTTCCGCTGTATAAGCTTCCTTTTTGGAAAATAACGGACGCTTTTGCTCCCGGCGTCGCGCTTGGACAGGCACTCGGACGGCAAGGGTGTTTCGCGGCTGGCTGCTGCTGGGGCGACGTTTGCCACAATCCGCTCGGCGTTCATTTCACGGACCTCGGCCATCAATATACGGGAGTGCCGATCGTTGGGCCCGACGGTGCCGACCTGTATCTGTGGCCGACGCAGTTGATCGAGTCTTTTCTGATGTTGGCCGTTTTCGGTTTCCTCTTCTGGCTCCACCGCCGCAAGAAGTTCGACGGCCAGATCCTCATCACATACGGCATCATCTACTCGATCATCCGCTTTTCGATCGAATTCATCCGCGACGACCCGCGAGGTGACCTCTTTGGATTCACGACTCTAACCGGCCTTTCGACTTCGCAGGGTATCAGCCTGCTCGTCGCGGTCAGCTGTGTGATTTTTCTCATCGTCAGGCTAAGCCGCATCCGAAAGGAAGCTCCCGCTGCAGGCTGACGACTTACGCGAAAAATCTCTGGACACGGCTCTCCAACGTGCGTTATCATCGGGGCAGAAAGTTTGTAAATTTGAACTGTCGATCGCTGACGCGAAGAATCCGCGTTAGCCCCGTCGACGGAATTTTATAGAAACCTCGGAAAGCTGAGTCGGCAAACTCTTTAATGCTTTCCATGGTATTTCGTATTTGAGGAGGAAAAGAATGCGGAAGTCTATTTCGTTGCTAGTTGCAGTGCTTGCATTTTGCACTCACGCTGCCGTTGCTCAGGATGACGGCGACAACCTGATCAAAAAAGCCCTCGTCGGACGCCATGTACTGGTTAAAATGGACCTTCCTGCGATCAATTCGGGTGTCGATTTTGTACTCGATAACACTGATGTCAGCTATAACCCGACAAAGTGTAACACCCTGCTGAAGCAGTACGGTGTCGCGGTAAAAAACGGTACGAAGTCACGCATTACAGATGTTCGCGTATCGAATCGCGGGATCGAACTAGACCTCGATGGCGGCGGCATGCCAACCAACGACTGGGTCGTGGGCAGCCTGAAACTCGTCGAGCCCGAACCGATGGCAAAATCCGATCGGGAAGTAGAACTCGAGCGTCAGATCGCTTCCGACACGAGCCCGAGTCACGCGACCCAGCTGCGTGCGGATCTTGAATACGAGCGGCAACGCCGGCTCGCACAGGACGAGCGAAATCGCGAAGCATTCAAGCGGGCCGATAGCCTTCGCCGCCAGTACATTGACGAGAATCGTTCGAACTGGGGCTCGAAAGTGGTCGTTGTCATTCGTTCCAGAAAAGAATCCGTCAAGATGCGCGACATGGTGAGGGCGCTGGCGAAATACGTGGAGTTACTGCCGAGTGAAAAACCCGCCGACTAGCGGACCGCGGCAAGAAGCTCTATCGTTCGTCCCCGCCGAAAGCGAGGCGGGAACCAGGCTTGATGCATTTCTGTCGTCAAAGATCGACGGTTGGTCACGCTCACGACTCCAGCGTCTGATCGAGGATCAGGATGTCCTGGTCAACGGCCGACCGGCAAAAACATCCTACAAATTAAAACCCGGCGACGAGATCGACATCGATCTCGTCGAAGCTCCGTCTGCCTCATTCGAACCCGAAAACATCCCGCTCGATATCGTTTTCGAGGACGAAAACCTAGCCGTAATAAACAAACCCGCCGGCATGGTCGTCCATCCCGGAGCCGGCATTGAAAGCGGCACGCTGGCGAACGCGATCGCGCATCACTTTACACTCGTCACTGGTCACTCGTCACTAACCACTCGCCTTGGAATCGTGCACCGCCTCGATAAAGACACCTCCGGCCTGATCGTCGTCGCCAAAGACGAGCAAACCGCCGAAGAGCTTTCGCGCCAATTCCACGACCGCGAGGTCGAGAAAACCTACGTCGCCCTCGTCCACGGCCATATCTCCGAACCGAGCGGCACCATCGATCGCCCCATAGCCCGAGACCGCTGGCACCGCACAAAAATGACCGTCGCCGCCAACGGCCGCAATGCCCTAACTCTGTGGAAAGTCCGCGAGCGATTCGAAAAATTCACGCTTCTCGAAGTCGACATCAAAACCGGCCGCACCCACCAGATCCGCGTTCATCTCGCCTCGATAAATCACCCGGTCGTCGGCGACGCCACCTACAACGAAGGCCGCGACAACTCGATCGCAAATATCGAAATAAAGAAAGCCGTCACCAATCTCGGCCGCTTTTTCCTCCACGCCGAACAACTCACCTTCACCCATCCGACGACCGATGAGCGAATGCAATTCAATCAGCCGATACCCGACACGTTGTCCCGATTCCTGGATTTGTTATGATGGGAGTCAAGTTCTAAACCAACAAGTCCCCTCACTGACAACAATGAAATACACGTTCATCGCCATTGCGTTTTGTCTCGTTTTTGGTTCATTTGTGTTCGCTCAAGCGGACGAGATCAGCATTGTTCCAAAGCCGCGGCTAGTAACAAAAACAAACGGAACGTTCAAACTAAGTAAGACGACAAAGATCCTTGCAATTTCAAACGAGAGCCGTAAGTTGGGGTCGATCTTAAATGAGATGATTCGACGCAACTACGGATATGAGCTGGAAATCACCGACAAACCGCAGGTAGAGAATGTTATCCAGTTTGCCTTGCTAGGGACCGGAATGGGAGGCTTTGTAGGGGGTCCGATTGATCAATACACGATAAATGTAACATCGGACGTTATCCAGATCTCAGGCACCGAGCGTGCTGCTTTTTACGCGCTACAAACACTTTCCCAGATCCTTCCGCAAAATTCACAAGGAAGTCCGATGGTACCGTCGGTCAAGATCGAAGACTCACCCCGCTTCCCCTACCGCGGAATGCACCTCGACGTTTCTCGGCATTTTATGCCGGTTTCGTTCGTCAAGCGGTACATCGATCTGCTGGCTCAGTACAAATTTAACCAGTTCCACTGGCATCTGACGGATGATCAGGGATGGCGGATCGAGATCAAGAAATATCCGAAGCTCACGACCGTCGGACAGTATCGCAGCGAGAGTCATGAGGGTGTTTATTCGACCGTTTTTAAGGGCGACGGGCGGCCGGTTGAGGGGTTTTATACTCAGGCTGAGATCAGGGACGTCGTTGCTTACGCTAAGGCGAGATATATCAATGTGATCCCTGAGATCGAGTTGCCGGGCCATGCGTCGGCGGCTTTGGCGGCTTATCCCGAGCTTGGACGCGGATGCGCCGCACCGGATTACAAGTTTGAGGTGAAGAAGACGTGGGGCATCTTCAAAGAGGTCTTTTGCCCGACCGACGAGACGTTTAAGTTTTTGGAAGATGTGCTCGACGAGACGATCAAGCTCTTTCCCGATTCGCCTTACATTCATATCGGCGGCGACGAAGTACTGAAGGATTACTGGAAAGAATCGGCCTACGTTCAGGAACTAAAGAAGCGAGAAAATCTGAAAGACGAGCACGAGGTGCAGAGCTATTTCGTCCGCCGCATCGAGAAACACGTCAATAAACGCGGCAAAAAGATCATCGGCTGGGACGAGATCCTCGAAGGCGGCATTGCTCCTAACGCAACGATCATGAGCTGGCGCGGAATGAAGGGCGGCATCGAGGCGGCAAAGGCAAAGCATGACGTGATCATGACGCCGACCGATTATGCTTATCTCGACTACGGCCAGGGCGACCCGGCGTATGAGCTGCTCAACATTGGCGGCTACCTGCCGCTCGAAAAGGTCTATCAATTCGACCCCGTTCCTAAGGAACTCAACGCCGAAGAAGCAAAATACGTCCTCGGCGGCCAGGCGAACATCTGGACCGAATACATCGAAACCGGCGATAAGGTCGAGTACATGGCATTTCCCCGAATGCTCGCCATCGCCGAAAGCGTCTGGTCTCGCGCAGAGGATAAGAATTTCGCCGACTTCAAAAGACGGCTTCACGCCCATCTGCCGCATCTCGACCGCCAGAATGTGAATTATCGCATCCCCGAACCCGAAGGCCTGCAGAATATTGTCACCGATAAGGAACGGACACTGATCACTCTTACTCCGCCTGCGGGAACGAAGGTCTTCTACACCATCGACGGTTCGACACCTGACGAGGGTTCGGCTCTTTACACAAGACCGTTTGAGGTGACTTTATCGGACGACAGCTCCGCAACTATCAAGACCATCGTGCAGATCCCGACCGGACGTAAGAGCGTGGTTTACGCGGCAACTGTCGTCCGCGGTGCGATGCGCGAGCCGGTGACACTCGCGGAGTCAAAACCAGGCGTTACATATTCCCTCGTCGTTCCGACCGACAGCGGCGAAGCGAAAACGACCACTGGCGAAACACGCTCTATTTTTCTAACCCAGTTTGAAAAGCAGATCGACTTAAAGAAAAACTTCGGCGTCCAGTATGACGGTTATCTGAAGGTTGCTGCAGACGGAGTTTATGATCTACAGGTCGATTCGACCTGGGACGCGACGCTCGTGCTGGGCGGGAAAATGGTCATCAACGAAGCCGGAACTAAGGACCGTAAAATGAAGTCGGTCGTCGTTCCGCTCAAGGCCGGCCTGCACAAGATCTCATTGAGATACAACCACCGCGGCGGTGACGCGCATTTCCGTTTCCGCGTCGGAATAAAAGGCCAGGGCCTCAGGCAGATCGGCGGCGGGGAATTGGTGCACTAATGAGAAAATTTCTGGTTTGTCTGCTTCTGATCGCCGCAACCGCGGCTGCAGTTTCCGCGCAAGGACGTAATTTCTCTATCGAAGGCGAGCATTTTATGCTCGACGGAAAACCATTCCTTATCCGCTCGGGCGAGATGCATTATCCGCGCGTTCCGCCCGAACACTGGCGTGACCGCTTTCGCAAGGCCCGGGCCATGGGCCTGAACACCATTACGACCTACGTCTTTTGGAACCTCCACGAAAAGCAGCCCGGCAAATTCGATTTCTCGGGCTCGCTCGATGTTGCCCGGTTTGCCAAGATCGCCCAGGAAGAAGGGCTGCTGCTGATCGTGCGGCCCGGCCCGTATATCTGCACCGAATGGGATTTCGGCGGTATTCCATCCTGGCTGCTTCGCGAGAAAGATATGCAAGTGCGAACAAAAGATAAAAGGTTTGTTGCCGCATCCGACGCGTATCTCAAGGAGGTCGCGAAACGCCTCATCCCGCATCAGATCCAAAACGGCGGCAACATCATCATGGTCCAGGTCGAGAACGAATACGGCTCATTCGGCTCCGACAAAGACTACATGAACGCCGTTAAGCAAGGCATAGAAAAAGCCGGCTTTACCGTGCCGCTATTCACTTCGGATGGCCCCGGCGAAAACCTTCTGAAAGGCGGGACGTTGCCGGGAATAGCATCGGTGATCAACTTCGGTTCGGGTGACGATCCGGCTAAACAGTTTGAAAGCTTTGCGAAATTTCGAACCGGCGTGCCGCGAATGGTCGGTGAATACTGGATCGGCTGGTTCGATCATTGGGGCGAAAAGCATCACACGGTAAAACCGGAAGTGGTGGCAAAAGGCCTCGACTACATGATCGGGCAAGGTATTTCGTTCAATCTGTACATGTTCCACGGCGGCTGGACGTTCGGCTATATGGCAGGGGCCAACTATTCCCGGCAGATGCCGTATCAGCCCGACACCTCCGATTACGATTACGATGGCGTGCTCGACGCCGCCGGCCGCGTGACAGACAAATATCGAGCTCTCCGCGACGTTATTCAAAAACATTTCCCCAACGAACGCTTTCCAGAAATAACGAACGAGCCGAAGATCATCGACATTCCCGCGTTCGAATTGCACGAATCGGCAAGTCTCTTTGACGCCGCAAAAATGCTCGGCCGCATGACCGTCGCTGAGAATGTAAAACCGATGGAAGACCTGGCCCAAAATCACGGCTTCGTTCTATATCGCCATAAGTTCGCAGCCGATGCGGCCGGCTTGCTTGAGTTCAAAGAGCAACGCGATTATTCGCACGTTTTTATCAATCGGAAGCCGATTGGCAAGCTGGATCGCCGCCTGGGGGAGCAATCGATCAAGATCGATGCCAGGAAGGGCGATGTGCTCGAGATACTTGTCGAGAACATGGGACGTATCAATTTTGGCAAAGACTTCATCTTTGACCGCAAAGGCATTACCGAACGCGTTTCGCTCGGCGGTGTCGAACTGAAAAATTGGGAGATCGTCTCGCTACCGTTCGACAACCTTTCGGGCGTGAAGTTCTCAAAAAAAGCGGATCCGAACGGCGTGTTCTTTCGCGGTTCATTCACCGTTTCCGAGCCCGGCGACACTTTTCTTGACATGCGAAAGTGGGGCAAGGGCCACGTTTGGGTCAATGGCCACCATCTCGGCCGCTACTGGGAGATCGGCCCGCAGCAATCGCTGTACGTGCCGGTCGGGTGGCTCAAGAAAGGCCGGAACGAGATAGTTGTGCTCGATCTGCAGAACCCCGGTAACCGCACAATGAGCGGCAGCAAGATCAATCACTACGGAAATAAATGACGGAAAAATTCCCGTGGATCTTACGATTTTCATCAGCCTTTATCACATCGCTGATGTTGTCGTTGGTTGCGATCGCTCAGGTTTCACCGCCAAAGCCGGTCGGCCCCATCCCAACTAGATCGCAACTGGCGTGGCAAAAGCTCGAGTATTACGCGTTCATCCATTTCGGGATGAACACCTTCACCGGCCACGAATGGGGCGAGGGCCGTGCTCTGGCCGATGAGTTCAACCCGACCGCTTTCGATGCTCGGCAATGGGCACGCGTGGTGAAAGATGCCGGAATGAAGGGCATCATCATCACCGCGAAACATCACGACGGATTCTGTTTGTGGCCCTCGGCGACGACGGAATATTCCGTCAAGAATTCGAAATGGGGTGACGGCAAAGGCGATGTGCTGAAAGAGCTCTCCGCGGCCGCTCGCGAATACGGCCTCAAATTCGGCGTCTACATCTCGCCGTGGGACCGCAATCATCCGCTATACGGAACCCCGAAGTACAACCAGATCTACAAACAGCAATGGCGTGAATTGCTCACCAATTACGGCCCCGTTTTTGAATCCTGGCTGGACGGAGCAAACGATAATAAGAAGCGGATGGTCTACGATTTCGGTGGATTTTTCTCGACCATCAAACGCGTTCAGCCCGATACGATCATCTTCAGCGACGCCGGGCCGGATATTCGGTGGGTCGGCAACGAACGCGGCATCGCGGGCGAGACAAACTGGTCAACCCGCGACAACGAAGGCTCATTTCCCGGCTTCGCCGATGAAAAAGCATTGAATGTCGGCGATGAAAACGGCACGTCATGGATACCAGCAGAATGCGACGTCTCTATCCGTCCCGGCTGGTTTTACCACGCCGAAGAAGATACAAAGCTCAAATCAGTCGACCAGTTGATGAACATCTGGCTCGGCTCGGTCGGGCGAAACTGCAATCTATTATTAAATATCGGCGTCGACCGCCGCGGCCTTGTCAACGAGAACGACATCGCACGGTTGATGGAATTCAAGGTCGCGAGGGAAAAGGCGTTTGCCGCGAATCTCGCAAAGGGAAAGATCACAGCTTCGAATTCACGTGGAAATATGTTCGGTGCTGCAAACGTTCTTGACGACTCTTTCGATACGTACTGGACAACCGCCGACGGCGTGAAAAACGCGTCGCTCACGCTCGATCTCGTCCGCCAAACCGACATCGACACCGTCGTCCTTCAAGAAAACATCGCCCTCGGTCAACGGATCAAAGCCTTCGCGGTCCAGTCATGGAACGGGGCAGAGTTCGCAACCGTTTCCAAAGCAACAACGATCGGCTACAAGCGAATTTTGAGGTTTAACCGAACGCGGACCGATAAAATAAGAATAGTCATCGAGGATGCAAAGGCGAGTCCTGTCATTTCGACGGTTAGGCTATATAATTCAGGGACGTGACAAGTTGCCGGGAACGCGGGCGCCCCCGCCTGCGCGCGTCGTGCTTTGACGACGCTGACGATGGCAGATAAATGAGAGCTTTCCCATACAACCAAATCGTGCTAAGATGCATCTCTGGCACGATGTAAAATATATGGGACAGTGTGTAAGAAATTTAGGCGGGACAAACGGACAAGCTTATGAAGTCGTGTAAGTTATTGAAAATAGACATGATGCGGCCCCACGAACTTGTCCCGTTTTGTCCGCCTGTGGGACAAGATGTAGCGTATTTTTGCTTCCGAATCCATATGAAAAAGATTTTGCCCGCTCTCCTCGCTATTTTTATCGTCTGCGTTTCCGCCGTGGCACAGTCGCGTGACTTCGCCAAATGGGTCAACCCATTCATCGGCACCGGCGGCCACGGGCATACTTTTCCAGGGGCGACCGTGCCCTTCGGCATGGTCCAACTCTCGCCCGACACCCGCATCGACAACTGGGACGGCTCCAGCGGCTATCACTACAGCGACGACATCATCTACGGCTTTTCGCACACGCATCTGAGCGGTACGGGCATTCCGGATGGGTGCGATATTTTGTTCATGCCTTCGATGGGTGAACCCGGCCTATTTAGGGATCCTTGGGGTGGACAAGGTCCAGAATGGTACGTTTCGAAGTTTTCGCATCAGAACGAAAAGTCGGCGCCGGGATACTATTCGGTTCTGTTGGACAAGCATAAGATCCTCGCTGAATTAACGGCGACCGAGCGCGTTGGCCTACAGAGGCATACCTTCCCAACCGATGGCAAAGGTCTGTTTGTTCTCGACCTTAAATGGAGGGACAAGCACCTTGATTCGACGATTTCGATCTCTAGCGATCGGAGCATCGAAGGTTTTAGGCGGTCGCAGTCGTGGGCTAAAAATCAAACCGTATATTTTGTGGCTGAGTTTTCAAAACCGTTCAAGAACGCGTACGGACAGTCAGGTGTTCGCGATGTAATTTATCTTCCGGGAATGTCGGAATCGAGTAAGCCGAATCACTACGAAACGAAAGACTATCAGCGGGTCTTCGAGTTTGACGTAAAAAGCGGAGAGAAGATCATGCTAAAGGTCGCGATCTCATACGTCTCAATCGAAGGTGCCCGCAAAAACCTCGCAGCCGAGCTTCCCGGCTGGGATTTTGACAAAGTTCGTGCCGATACAAAGGCGGCGTGGAACAAGGAGCTGTCGAAGATCGAAGTTTCCGGCGGGACGGACGAGCAGACAACGAATTTTTACACCGCGCTCTATCACACGATGGTCCAGCCGAATGTCTTTAACGACGTCGACGGTCAGTACCGCGGGCATGACGGGAAGGTGCACTCTTTAAGAAGTGGAGGAGTGGAGGAGAAAAGGAGTGGAGGAGCAAATCCAAAATCTAAAATCCAAAATCTAAAATCAGAGGAACACTACACCATCTTCTCGCTCTGGGACACCTTCCGGGCGGCACATCCGCTTTATACGATCATCGATGAGCGGCGGACGGTGGATTTTATCAATACGTTTATCCGCCAGTACGAACAGGGCGGACGGCTGCCGGTTTGGGAGCTGTGGGGCGAGGAAACCGATACGATGATCGGCTACCACGCCGTTTCGGTGATCGCCGACGCGATGGCGAAGGGTATCAAAGGCTTTGACTACGAAAAAGCCTACGCTGCCGCCAAACACTCCGCCGAGCTCGACCACTTCGGCCTCGCCGGCTACAAAAAACGGGGCTACATCTCGATGGAGGACGAGAACGAATCAGTCTCGCGAACGCTGGAGTATGCCTATAACGATTGGTGCTTGTTTCGAATGGCCGTCATCTTGAATAAGATGACTTTGGACGACAGGCTCGCAAAAACTACTAACAGGCCGAATGCTGCCCCCCGACAGGATCTCTTGGAAGATTCTCGAAGATATCTAAACAGAGCCCGCTACTTCGAAAACCTCTTCGACACAAAAACCGGATTCTTCCGTGCCAAAAAGAATGGTGGATTTGTCGAGCCGTTCTCACCGACCGAGGTGAATTTTGGCTTTACCGAGGGGAATTCGTGGCAGTATTCGTTCTTCGTCCCGCACGACGTGACGAAGTTGATGCAGCTAATGGGCGGCCGTCAGAAATTCGTCGCTAAGCTCGACGAACTTTTCACAACATCCGACAAACTCTCAGGCCGCGAACAAGCCGACCTCACGGGGCTGATCGGCCAATATGCCCACGGCAACGAGCCTTCGCACCATATTGCCTACCTCTACAACTACGCCGGCGAGCCGTGGAAAACTCAGAAATACGTCCGCCAGATAATGGACAATTTCTACAAAAATGCCCCCGACGGCCTCATCGGCAACGAAGACTGCGGCCAAATGTCGGCGTGGTATATCCTGTCAGCCAGCGGCTTCTATCCGGTAAACCCAGGCGATGGCATTTACGCACTCGGCACTCCGCTGTTTCCCGAGATCAAATACCGGCTTGAAAACGGCAAAACGTTCACTGTACGGGCGAGTGGTCTCTCGAAAGATAACCTCTACGTCAGCGGCGCTAAGCTAAACGGCCGGCCTCACAAAAAGGCGTTCATAACCCATGCCGACATCGCAGGCGGCGGAATGCTTGAGTTTACGATGACCGGCGAGCCATCACAGACTGCATTTACAGAGTTTCCGGTTTCTTCGGTCGGTGTAGATACGGTCGCCGTTCCAAAGATTGCCGCCGAGCGGACGTTCGCAAAGAGCACGACCGTCACGCTTTCGACACTGACGCCCGGAGCGACGATCTATTACTCGACCGACAACGTCATGCCGACTAAAGACTCAAAAAGATACGATGCCCCGTTCCAGGTCGAACATACGACACCGATCACCGCGATAGCGATCGATCCGAAAGGGACGACCAGCTTTCCGGTAAGTGCGATACTGACGCGACGGCCTAATGACTGGACGGCCAAAGTAACCTCGGGCTACAGCACGCAGTACACCGGCGGCGGCGAAGATGGGATAATCGATGGCATTCGCGGTACGACCAATTTCGCGAGTGGCGAATGGCAGGGCATTCAGGGCAAGCCCTACGAAGCCGTCATCGACATGAAACGCGAAACGCCCATCCACGAGGTCGGGGCGGGATTTCTACAAGTCGCCGGCCCGTGGATATGGATGCCGCAACGCGTCGAGTTCGAAGTCTCGATGGACGGCACGAACTTCAGGCAGATCGCCGTCATAACGCCAGAATTTCCGGTAACGGAGATAAAGCCGACGCGCCGCGACTTTACCAAAGCGGTCGCCGTCCGGCCTGCGGCTGTTCAGGCCAGATACCTGCGGATAAAAGCCTTCAACTTCGGCAAGATCCCGTCATGGCACCTCGGTGCCGGCGGGGACCCGTGGATCTTCATCGATGAGGTCATCATAAGATAAAGAGTCTCGTCGCCGCGGAACTATTTAAATGATACACGCATGCAACATTGTATTACCCGCCGTGTTTTGATAGGATTTCAGTAATGGAACTGCGGACAAAGCTTGCAATTTTGGCGGACGCTGCAAAGTATGATGCCTCGTGTGCTTCGAGCGGGTCGAAGAGGGAACGGAGTGCTTCGGGGATCGGAAATACCGAAGGAATGGGGATTTGTCACAGCTATACGCCCGACGGACGGTGCATTTCACTCCTGAAGCTCCTTTTGACCAATGTATGTATTTGGGACTGTTCGTATTGCGTCAACCGACGTTCTTCGGACATAAAGCGAGCACGATTTACGGTTGATGAGGTCGTGCGGCTGACCATTAATTTCTACAAACGCAACTACATCGAGGGTCTCTTTCTAAGTTCCGGAATAATCCGAAACGCGGATTACACGATGGAACAGCTCACGCTGGTCGCGAAGAAGCTCCGTGAAGAAGAAGGTTTTGGCGGCTATATTCACCTGAAAGCCGTTCCCGGGGCTTCCGCTGAATTAGTGCAGGAAGCCGGGAAGTATGCCGACCGGCTCAGCGCTAACCTGGAGATGCCGGTGCAGACAGATCTCGATACTCTTGCCCCGGAAAAGACGATATCCGAGATTGAAACGACAATGGCCGACGTAAAGTACGGCATCGACGATGCCCGCGACCGCGGCGAAAAGACGAAGTTTGCCCGTGCGGGGCAATCGACGCAGCTCGTCGTCGGAGCGAGCGACAGTACGGACACGACGATCCTTTCGAAGGCTTCGGAGCTCTACAACAAATTCAAACTGCGACGCGTGTATTATTCGGCATTTTCGCCCGCTAATTTTACCGACCCCAACCTGAAAGACCGCAAGCAAACGCCGCCGATGCGCGAGCATCGATTGTACGAAGCAGATTGGTTGATACGGCATTACGGCTACAAAGCCCACGAGGTGACGGATGGCCTAGACGGCGGGAATCTTGATCTCGAGCGTGACCCGAAGCTCGCTTGGGCATTGCGCCACCGAGCCTTATTTCCGGTCGATGTAAACCGGGCATCGCGAAGCCTTCTATTACGAGTGCCGGGCATCGGAGTTCGGAATGTGGATCGAATACTGAATATTCGCCGCTTTCAACGAGTCCGGCTAGACGACCTTCATCGCCTTCGAGTCTCGATCTCACGGGCAAAGTATTTCGTAGTGACTGCCGATCACAATCCAGATGCAATGCGTATCGATTGCGGCGACCTTTCGCACCTGATACGAAAAAATGCGACGCAGCTATCGCTATTTTCGGATGTCGCTCAGGTAAGCACGGCTGTGACGGGGGAATTGTGATGATCGAGGTTTGCGTCGCAAACGGTTTCGAGGATTGGCGGCAGGCGGCCCGGGAACTTGTTATCGAGGGGGTCGAGCCGTCAAGCATCTTATGGGGAAATGAAATTCAAGGTTCGCTTTTTGAAAGCACCGAAGCTGCTGATTCCGGTGACAGTTCATTGAATGTTCCACGTGATTTCGTTTCTTTGGCAGAAACAGTCGCGTGCTTCGATTCCGCCGAAAAATGGGGGTTGCTGTATCGGCTGCTATTCCGGCTTGTCCACGAAAATCGCGACTTGTTAAGGATCGAATCAGACGTAGATGTTGTCACCGCCAATCGAATGGCCAAGGCCGTTAAGAGGGATATCCATAAGTTTCACGCATTTGTTCGATTTCGCCTCGTCGAGTGCGAGTCCGAGGAGATCTATGTTGCCTGGCACGAACCGCATCATTTTACCGTCGAGAAAGCGGTTCCATTCTTTGTGAGGCGATTCGGCTCAATGAAGTTTTCGATCTTTACGACGAAAGGCTGTGCTCATTGGGACCTGAAGTCGCTCAGTTTCAGCGAGCCTGCGGACCGTTCAATGGTGCCGAACACCGATGAGATGGAGGATTTCTGGCTGCTTTATTACCGGTCGATATTCAACCCATTCAGGCTAAAAGTATCGGCGATGAAGAAGGAATTTCCAGTGCGGCACTGGCCCACACTGCCGGAGGCGGTCTTGATCCCCGAGCTGATCCGTTCCGCGTCTGAACATTAAACTGAGGAGGGGTCTTTATGGGGCGACGATGACGACGATCGTGCCCATCTGAAAACGCCGATCAAAACCAACGCCAGTGTGCCGCCTGCGATGTCTATCAAGACATCCCACGCGGTACCCGTCCGTTGAGGATTGAAGCTTTGGTTATACTCATCGGCCGAAGCCGTTAGGACAACCAGAACGAAAGGGATCAAGGGCCAGGATTGCCTGATCCAAGCTGTCCTCGAAGATAAGACGGCCCGTGCGGCGAGAGCGGCCAAGATAGCATATTCCGTGACATGTGCGGCCTTTCGAATCAAGCCGTGGATCATTTGTAGCGTCGCTTCTTCGACCGAGGGGAATAAGAATTTGATCAACGGCCCAATTATCCGCGAGGTCTCCGATGCCGAGCCGCTGCCGCTGGAAAGGTAGAAGATAAAACCCATCCAAACAAACAGCGGCCCGAATGACCAAAGCCATCCGAGCCGTGAGTTTCGCTCCGTTTTCTCAACCACAAGATTAGAAATTGTAGTTGTAATTCAAGCTTCCGCCGCCGCCAATGATATTCAGCACAACGCCGCCGATCATCATAAGTAATGGATAAAGACCCTGACGCTTTACGGCGAAGAAAATAATGCTGCCGAGGGGGCCACAGAAAAAACAGACGAGTCCCCAAATTGCCTTGTCCGCCGTCGTTTCTCCGGTTTGAATCGCAGTGACGATCATCCATATCCAACCAATTAGATAAACAATGCCTCCGATAGCTGCTAGTGCGACCATAGTTTTCTCCTTATTTTCGTAAAATCACCGTAAGGATAAACGAAGTAAAATAAAAGTTCAACGCAATGAAAAAGGCTTCGACAATAAATTGTCGAAGCCCGCATACCCTGAATTACATATTCTACGCCGCTGCCGCACCGGAGACAACTTCAATAATTTCTTTCGTGATCGCGGCCTGCCGAATTCGATTCATATTTAAAGTTAAATTATCGATCAATTCACCAGCATTCTTGGAAGCCGAATCCATAGCGGTCATTCGCGAACCTTGTTCGCTGGCGACCGATTCGAGCATGCCGCGATAGATCTGGGTTTCGACTTGTTTTGGCAACAGACGGCCGAAGATCTCGGCGGCGGGTTGTTCGTAGATGTACTCGGCTTCGGCTCCCGTGGTTTCCTCGGTCCCAGTCTCCGTCTTCGGGATGGGGAGGAGTTGCTGGATGACTGGTTTTTGCGAGAGAACCGTTTTGAACTCGGTGAAGACCACGAACACCTTGTCGATCGTCGTGTCTTCCGTAAATTGTTCGATGACTTTGTTAGCGATCGCAACGGCGTCGGCGTGGTTGACCTGGCCGGAGCCCGTGAGGCCGACGTATTCGTCAGTGAAGGTGACCTGACGGCGTTTGAAAAAGTCGCGGCCTTTGCGGCCTACGGGGATCATCGCGTCGACCTTTCCGTCATTCTCCTTCAAAAACGCTTGTGTTGCCTTTATAACGTTTGCGTTGAACGCACCGGCGAGGCCTTTGTCGGCACTGATGAGGACGACTAAGTACTTTGAATCGCCGCGCTCGTCGAGCAGCGGGTGCGAGAACTCGCCCGCGACCTTCGCGCTCAGTGCTCCGAGCACGTCCGACATCTTGCCGGCAAACGGCCGCGAGGCGGTCACGCGGTCCTGTGCACGCTTCAATTTAGCAGCCGCGACCATCTTCATGGCCTTGGTGATCTGCTGTGTGTTCTTGACCGACTTGATGCGTCGGCGCATGTCTAACAAACTCGGCATTTTTTAAATCCTAATCTGACCCCAATTGCAAATAAAATCAGTAAATCACTCCCACCGGCTTCATTACTTGAGGTTCTGTTGCTTTTAGGGCCGAGTTAATAATATCTACTTCAATATCGACCAAAGCATCCCTCTTTTTGGCGGCTTGAAGCCTGAAAGTAGCCTCATAGAAGCTACGCATTACCTTTGTAAGATATCCTATCGAAGCGGTACCATCATTGGACCTAAGATTTTTAGGCAAGACAACGTGGCCGCCGGTTCGGCTGGTGAGGTGCTTTAGCGTGCCCTCATCGACGCCTGCAAAAGAAACGTCGCCGATTCCTATCGCAAAAATCGGAATTCCATGTTCTATCGATGCCTTAACGGTATCTCTAGAGCTTTTCTTGCCTACAGTATCTTTACCGTCAGATATCACTAAGATGGCCCGCCGAGATTTGGTCGATGGAGCTTTTCCAAACGCCTCGATCACAGAGGTAAGGCCAGAAAACAATGACGTGCTACCACCTTTATTGCCAATTGGTGGAACTCCCGCAACGATCCCGCCACCGATATATCCGGGAGGGAGCTGAATCCTGATAGTCCGAACCCTTGATCTTGCCGTTTCGAGCTCCAAAGTTAAATCCTGCACCATTCGCAACTCGTCGGAGAAGCTAATGACACCGACTCTGTCTGTACCCGACCTTAAATTATCAATTACTTTTTGAGCCGCCGCCAGCTGGTCGGGTAAAGTCTTCTCTTGAGAAACGCTTGTGTCGATCAATATAAGCAAATCTAACGCGCTGTTGTGATTGGTTTGAATGGAGTCGAGTACAGTTGCCTTTTTGTCTTGAGAAATCCTCAAGTCGGTTACAGAAACTCCATTTACAAACTCCCCAGCCTTGTCAAAGATCGAGAACCGTATCGTTGCCGGTACGTCTTGCGGAAACACTCCAACAGAAAGAACAAAAAGTAGTAGAAGAATGTTAAAAAGCTTGTTCATCTACAATGGCAACACGGAAGTCGAAATGCCTATGCCGCGGCTCCAGCGGCCGTTTCCCAGCGGGTCGCCTTGAAATCCTCTACGGCTTCCTTCATCGCAGTTTTCAGATCGTCGTCGATCGATTTCTTCTCGCGAAGCGTGTTCAGGACGCCGGGATGCGAGCTTTCCATGAACTTCGACAATTCTTCCTCAAAGCGTTTGAGGTCGGAAACTTCGACATCGTCGGCCAGGCCGTTCGAAACGGTCCAGATGATCAGGACCTGTTCGAGGACGTCCATCGGCACGTACTGCGGCTGCTTGAGGATCTCGGTAAGGCGTTTACCGCGTTCGAGCTGGGCCTGGGTCGATTTGTCGAGGTCCGAACCAAACTGTGCGAACGCCGCGAGCTCGCGGAACTGTGCGAGATCGATACGCAGAGTACCGGCGACCTGCTTCATAGCCTTGATCTGTGCCGAACCGCCCACGCGGCTAACCGAGTTACCCACGTTAATTGCCGGACGCACGCCCGAGTTGAACAGGTCGGACTCGAGGAAGATCTGGCCGTCCGTGATCGAGATCACGTTGGTCGGAATGTACGCCGAGATATCGCCGGCCTGTGTTTCGATGATCGGAAGCGAGGTTAGGCTTCCGCCGCCGCGTTTGTCCGACATCTTCGCCGCGCGTTCAAGCAGGCGTGAGTGTAAATAAAAAACGTCGCCCGGATAAGCTTCGCGGCCCGGAGGACGGCGGAGCAGGAGCGAGATCTCGCGGTAAGCCGCGGCCTGCTTCGAAAGATCGTCGTAGATCGTCAGAGCGTGGCGGCCGTTGTCGCGGAAGTATTCGCCCATCGCGCATCCCGAATAAGGGGCGAGGAATTGCATGGCTGCCGGGTCCGAAGCGGAAGCGTTGACGATGATCGTGTAATCCATCGCACCGTATTCTTCGAGCTTCTGACGAACCTGAGCAACGGTCGATGCCTTCTGGCCGACGGCTACGTAAACGCAGATAACGTCCTTGCCTTTCTGGTTGATGATCGTGTCGATCGCGACGGCGGTCTTACCGGTCTGGCGGTCGCCAATGATCAGCTCACGCTGGCCGCGGCCGATCGGCACCATGGCGTCGATAGCTTTAAGACCGGTCTGAAGCGGCTCTTTAACAGGCTGACGATCGATAATTCCGGGAGCGATCGCTTCGACCGGGTAATACTGATCGGTCACCACATCGCCTTTGCCGTCGATCGGGTTACCTAGAGCATCGACCACGCGGCCGATCATGGCGTCGCCAACCGGAACCGACATGATGCGTTTGGTGCGCTTGGCTTCGTCGCCTTCTTTGATCTTCTGAAAGTCGCCGAAAAGCACGGCACCGACCTTGTCTTCTTCAAGGTTGAGTGCGAGGCCGCGTACGCCGTAGTCGAACTCAAGCAGTTCGCCGGCCATGACCTTTTCCAGGCCGTAGATCTCAGCGATACCGTCGCCGACCTTGATGACCGTTCCAACCTCATTAACCGTCATCGACGCGTCAAAGTTTTCGATCTGTGCTCTGATTATCTCGTTTATTTCGTTAGCTTTTATCGATTCCATATTTGGTCTTGGGCCTTGGGTCTTTAGTCTTCGAAAGCCGAAGACCGAAGCCCAAAGACCGTCCTATCCATTTACCAATTGCTCTTTCAAATTCTCCAACTTCGTCTTTACCGAACCGTCGTAAACGGTTGAACCAACGCGTGTTACGACGCCGCCGATAAGGCTGGGGTCGACCGCGTATCGGACGCTTACCTTTTTGCCGGCTTTCTGTTCCAAATTGCTTTCGATCTCGGCCTTCTCTGCGGCAGAGAGTTCGCGGGCTGAGGTAACAACGGCAGAAATTACGCCGCTGCGTTCTTCCAACACCTGAACGAAACGCTCGTTTATCTCGCCGATCTCGGAAAGGCGGCCGTTCTGGAGCAGGACCTTAAGAAAGTTTCCGGTGGTTTTGGTCGGTTTCGCTTTAGCGATCAGGCCGTCAAGTACCTTGACCTTGCTGTCGTGATTGATCGCCGGATTTCCAAAAACGGCCTGCAGATCGCTGCTTTCGTTGAAAAGCTTCCCGAGGGCGGCCAGTTCGCTCTTTACCGTCGACGCGTCGCCGGACGCGAGTACGGCATCAGCGAGTGCGGTCGAATATCTTCGGGCGATTGTTTCTATACTCATCTTAGTTCAGCCCTCCGATCTCTTGAATGCTGCCGCGGACGAGCTTGATGTCCTTGTCGCCGTCGATCTGTGCACGAAGCTTCTGTTCGGCAAGGCGAATGCTCTCCTCGGCGGAGAATCGGCGGAGTTCGCCGCGTGACTGCTTGGTCAGGCGTGAAATCTCGGATTCCGTCTGCTGGCGGAGCCGTTCTATCTCGGCTGCGGTCGATTCGGCGATGCGTTTTGCTTCGAAAACGGCCTCTTCATTTGCACGTTTCAGGATGTTTTCCTTTTCGTTCTCGAGCTGGGCGAGTTTCGCTTCGGTGGCTGTAAGCTTTGCGAGGGCGGCCTGTTTTTCTTCTTCGGCCTTGATCAATTCGGCACGGATCTGTTCGCGTTTTGCCTTAAATGCGTCGCTCAATGGCTTTTTCGCGACATAGATCATCAGGGCGATAAAGATCGCGAGGTTTATGAATTTCCACGCCTCAAAACCGGGGATATTAAAGAAACGGTCGTAAAAACCGCCGCCGCCACCGGCCAAAAGCAGAAAAGATGTGATGAACGCTAACATATTCTCGTTTTGGGCGAGTGATCAAATTCGCCCTCTCGAACCGCTTCGGCGGAACTAGCCTCGCCAATGTTGGTCGCCTTCAGCGACCGAGATCGATCTTGTCAAGCTACCTAGGGTTCCGTTCGCCTTGCTCACTGCACCCTAGGCTTTAATGTACGTCGCCGTTGGCGACAAGAAACGAAGTTACGGCAAAATCCAGCCTAACTCTTCAAAATACTTGCCGCGATGCTGTCGGCGATCTTTTCGGCTTCCGTGCCGATCGCGGCCTGGGCCGCCTTTGTTTCGTCGGCGATGCGTCGGCGGCCGGCGTCTAGCTTTTCGGCGACCTCAGCCTTTACGCTCGAAAGCTCTTTTTCGCGGGCTGTGGTAGCAGTCGATTGCTGTTTCTCGATCAATTCGTAGCCTTTTGCACGGGTTTCCAGAAGCTCGCGGTTATAGCGCGCGTCTTTCTCGGAAACATCGCTGAGGATCGCGGCTGCTTCGCCCGAATGCCCGCCCTTGTTCTTCTCGCGCGCTTCGATCACCTTATTTATCGGGCGATAAAGCGTACGATTTAAAACCCAGATCATGATCAAGATCAGGGTGACGTGTATAAATAACGTACCGTCGGGAAAGAGCTGAATTGTTTCGGCAAATGCGAGCAGAGCCATATCTTAGGATCGAGAACCAATTTTTTACCGGCCATACGGACGAAAAGCGCCCGGTTCTCAAAAGATATAAGGCTATCACGCGCCCTTTTTAAGGGTCAAGGACGCGCGGGCGGCAGTAAGACATCTTTGATGCTCCGTTGACTTTGAGGATGACTCGCCGACCCGAGAACCACCCCGTCGTCAGCCAAAAGCAGCTGACGCCACCCCTCCTTCGTAAGGAGGGGAGCCGCGTCGCCTGCTGTCGCAATAGTTCTGGCTAACGCCGTGCGTCGGCAGGTTGGCTAGGTGCGAGATCGGTGCATCGCCCTTGCTTACGCTCGGGCTTGTGCATTGAGGACCATGATATGCGATCTGATCGCGGGATCAGCGGGCGATCTTTGGCATCAGATCGGCGGACAGTGATCTGATCTCGCGGCGATGTGATATTCGGGAGATGCTGTAAATTGTCATGCCACTGGAGATTCATAGCATGACTCATGGCGCGGGCGGATCTTGATGAGGGTGGTGTTGATGGCAATTTTTTCGCAGGGGCGGAGTTGGAGGAGGCAGTTTTCCTCTTTGCGTTTTCTTTGCGAACTCTGCGAACTTTGCGTGAAATATGTTTCCCTCACGCAAAGACGCCGAGAACGCAAAGAAAGACGCAAAGGAATCCCGGCAAAACAAACGGCACCGCCTCTCTCCCTCCGATCCCTCTTGACAAAATGTTGCATACATAGTACAGTCTGTTCCGCTATGAAACAAACCCTAAACGCAGACCACTCTCAATGGACGATCCTTCCACGCGGCGACGGGGCGCGATGGTCGGGGATGTATGTAACGCTGAACCCGAAGGGCCGGATAGCTCTGAGCCGGACGACCTTCGAACGCATCGGGGCCCCGGCGGCGGTGCAGATAATGTATGACATGATGAATGCACGGCTCGCCCTACGCCCCGTTTCGCGTGATGCCCAGCATGCATATCCGGTCGGGATCTACGGCACCTGCGGCGGCAAGGTCATCCGAGCCTATCGCTTGCTGACCGAATTCGGGATAAAGCCGATCGAGACGATCGAATTCAACCAGCCCAAGATCGACCCCGACGGCCAGCTCGTTCTTGACCTGAAAGACATCCGCGTCTCGCGACGGGCCGCAGGGTGGCAGAAGCGGCGGTAGGCGTGCAGATGGACGAGGATCGGCCTTTGAATTCAGTTGCCACTAGCTTTAGCTAGTGGACCCAGGCAGTATTGGAGCCCGGGCTTTAGCCCAAGAGTTGCGACGGAGTTTTCCGCTAGGTTACAGGTGTAAGCCCGCCAATCATTAGCCAACAACAGATCAAATCCTCGTCCATTTTTGGGCTAAAGCCCGGTGTCTTTAGGGCACCGAATCCACTAGCTGAAGCTAGTGGCAACTGATAAAGCCGGGGGTTGACTTACCCGCCAATGCTTGGGGCAACTGAGTTACTGCCGAGCGAAAGCCCCGTGATATCATCTGCTTTCCAAATTGTCGGCGTTCAGTCGGTGACAGATTGTCACCGTCTCAACGGTAAGCATCTTTCAGCATGACCGCAAAGCCAGTTAAAAAAAGAGCACCCCGCAATCGGACGCTTGAAGTTGCACCGAACGAGACGCCGCGGCTTTCGTCTTGGATCGCTCGCGATAAGAAAAAAATAGAACCGGACAAGATCTATTGCGGTAATGCTCTTGAAGCCCTGAAGGATCTTCCAGCATCGAGTTTCGACATGCTCTTCGCCGACCCGCCGTACAACCTGAACCGGAAGTTTGGGAAAGAAAAATTTGACCAGCTTTCATCAGACGAGTACGAAGAGTGGCTCGATTCGTGGCTTTCGCTTTGTGTTCCGCTGCTGCAGCCGACGGCTTCGGTTTATATCTGCGGTGATTGGCGGTCTTCGGCGGCGATACAGCGGGTTGGTTCGAAGTATTTCAAGCTACGCAACCGCATCACGTGGGAACGAGAGAAAGGCCGCGGGGCCAAGGCGAATTGGAAGAACGCGGCCGAGGATATCTGGTTTTTTACCGTCTCGGACGATTTCACATTCAATCTCGACGCCGTAAAGCAGCGTCGCCGCGTGATGGCGCCGTACCGTGAGAACGGCCAGCCAAAAGACTGGAATGAGGACGGCAAATTTCGCGACACGCACCCGTCGAACATCTGGACCGACATCACAGTGCCTTTTTGGTCGATGCCCGAGAATACGGACCACCCGACGCAGAAGCCGGAGAAACTGCTTGCCAAGATACTGCTCGCAAGTACGAACGAAGGCGACACGGTCCTAGACCCTTTTGCCGGGAGCGGAACGACGGCCGTCGTGGCAAAGAAGCTCGGGCGGCGGTTTGTTGCAATCGAATCGGACGAGAAATACTGCCTGCTCGCCGCAAAAAGGCTGGAAATGGCGGAGAGCGAACCGTCGATCCAGGGTTTCGCGGATGGCGTTTTTTGGGAGCGAAATAGCGGCCCTTGGGCTGCCGGAAACCGAAAATGATTGAAAACCGCGGCTAAAAACGCGAAAATGTGGGGAAAGGGAGTTTGGCTGATAGAATAGACAGCAGATGCTGACACGCGAACTGGAAGAGACGTTGAGTTTTGCCGTCGATGAGGCGGTCAGGCACAAGCATGAGTACGTAACGCTCGAACATCTGCTATTTGCATTGCTCGAGGACGCGGCCGCGCGAGAGATATTGTTCAATTGCGGTGCGCACATCGACGAGCTTGCGCGAGCTTTGCAAGAGTATTTCGAAAACATGCTCGACAAAATGCCGCCCGAAGCCAAGCACATGCCGGAGTTGACGCCGACGTTTCAATCGACGATCCACTACGCCGTACTGCAGGCCGAAGGCAGCGGACAGCCAGCGGTGGATGGCGGGAACATCCTTGCGTCGCTTTATCAGAACGAACAATCCTACGCGGTTTATCTGCTGCAGCAGCAGAACGTTTCGCGGCTCGACATACTGAATTACATTGCCCACGGCATTTCGAAGGTGGATCAGGGCGATCTGCTGCCGGACGGGATCGAGGACGACGAGGATCTCGATGGTGATCCGTTCGGCGGAAGGCCGCAGCGAAAACCGCTCGAGAGTTTTACCGTGGAGCTGGTCGCCCGTGCAGCCGCGGGTGAGATCGACCCGATAGTCGGCCGGAACGCTGAGATCGAGCGAACGATTCAGGTGCTTTGCCGTCGGAAGAAGAATAATCCGCTCTACGTTGGCGAACCCGGCGTCGGAAAGACCGCCCTCGCCGAAGGGCTTGCGCTGAAGATCAGCGAGGGCGATGTACCGGAAGTGCTGCGGAATGCTAAGGTCTTCTCGCTCGACATGGGAGCCGTGCTGGCCGGAACGCGCTATCGCGGCGATTTTGAGCAGCGGTTCAAAGCGATCGTAAACGACATCAAGAAGGAAGAGAACGCGATCCTTTTTATCGACGAGATCCACACCGTTGTTGGGGCCGGTGCGGTTTCGGGCGGGTCGATGGATGCTTCGAATATTCTCAAACCAGCTCTTGCGGCAGGGGAATTGCGGTGCATCGGTTCGACGACGCATGCGGAATACAAGGCGGCCTTCGACCGCGACCGCGCGCTGGCGAGACGATTTCAGCGGATCGATATCAACGAGCCGACGGTCGATGAGACGTATCAGATCCTGAAAGGCCTAAAGAAGTTTTATGAGGCTCACCACGGCGTCAAGTACTCTAACGAATCGCTCAAGACCGCGTCGGAACTCGCCGGGAAGTACATTAACGATCGATTTCTACCCGACAAAGCGATCGATGTGATCGACGAGGTCGGTGCTTCCGTAAAACTCCTGCCCGCGAGCAAGCGGCCGAAGAAGGTTTCGGTCCAGATGGTCGAGAACACCATCGCCCGCATGGCGAAAATACCGCCCAAAACCGTCGTCGCCGACGAAAAAGAACGATTGAAAACGCTTCGCGAAGATATCAAGAAAGCGATCTTTGGACAGGACGAGGCGATCGACGCGATCGTCGATGCGATCCAGATATCGCGAGCGGGGCTTGGTGCTCAAACGAAGCCGGTCGGTTCATTTCTATTTTCGGGGCCTACGGGCGTTGGAAAGACAGAGGTTTCGAAACAGCTCGCCGAACAGCTTGGGATTGAGTTTATTCGCTTCGACATGAGCGAGTACGCTGAGCCGCACACCGTTTCGCGGCTGATCGGCGCACCGCCGGGCTATGTCGGATTTGACCAGGGCGGTTTGCTGACCGAGGCGATAATGCGAACTCCGCACGCGGTTCTGGTGCTCGACGAGATCGAAAAGGCTCATCCGAACCTTTTCAACCTGCTCTTGCAGGTGATGGACAACGCAACACTCACCGACAACAACGGCAAGAAGGCCGATTTTCGTAACGTAATTCTCATAATGACGACGAACGCCGGTGCCCGCGAACTCTCAAGCGGCGGGATGGGTTTTCGCAACAGTTCCGATACGAAAGGCAACGCCAAAGGTGCCATCGAGCGGACGTTCACGCCCGAATTTCGCAACCGGCTGGACGCTTGGGTGCCGTTCAAGGCACTCGATATCGAGGTGATCAAACTGATCGTCGATAAATTCATAAAGGAATTGAACGGCCAGCTCGCCGAGAAACGGGTGCTTGTGAAACTCACCGAAGAAGCCCGCGAATGGCTCGCCAAGAACGGTTTCGATGCCCGTTACGGAGCCCGGCCGATGGCTCGGCTTATACACGAGAAGATTAAACAACCGCTCGCTAGCGAGATCCTTTTCGGGAAATTGACCGATGGCGGGAGCATTGAGGTTCGGGCAGGTGAAAACGGGTTGCTGCTGGATCTGTAAAAATCCGGATGAAGAAGACAATTCGCATTCTGATGTGGATCCATTTTGTCTATCTTCTTTGTTTGCCTACGCTTGCTGTAGTTTCGGCGGTAGCCCTTTTTCCCCGTGAAGACTACTGGGCCCAGCTTCTTATCATTGGATTTCCCGCAGTCGTAACATACTGCCTGTTTTTAGCCAGCGGATATTCCATCCCTGAATCGCTTCCCGTCGCTTTAGCATTAGTAATGGCGGTTCCTCTGCAAGTAGCCGCGGGTGTGTATTTATTTGGCGGCGGCAGCATTTGGCTGTTCTTTGCGGAAAACGCGGCGGTCGAGATCAGCGCGTTTGTGATCGGGATGATGACGGTTGCGTTGCCGCGACTGCGATCGGGCAGTTCTTCGTTCCTGATCGTGCTTATCGCCGTACCTTGCTTTATCGGCGGATCGCTGCCGCACATCGCTCTGGTTTTCTACGGATTCGGTGAGGCATCGTTATGGTTATTTCTTTTCGTAACAGCGTTTTTGACTGCCTTTGCCGATCACATCCAATCCTGCAAAAAAGCGACAGCGGCCTACGACAAAACACAACAAGTGCAGAATCTCGATATGCGCTATGACGGGGGCCCGCTGCTGAAACTCCTGCGAATAGATCGAGATCTGCCCGCGATATCGCCGCTTTGGACGGGCGGGGACAACACCAGCCTGAATTCGCGAGTCCACATATTCGCGTGGATCGCGATCTTTCTTCCCGTTGTAGTGGGAACGATCGCCGGCGTTGTCGCCGTGCCCTAGGGGACGGCGTTCAGCAACACCTGCGATCGAGATCAATCGTATTGAATGGTCGCCGGCTCAAGTTTTGGAGTGAGCAGGTGAATGATCGCCAAAGCAACGAGATACGCCGACGCGGCGATGATGAAGATCGGTACATAGCTGCCCGTGGTCTGCAAAATATAGCCGACGAGCGGAGAGATGACCATGCCCCCGATCGCCCCAAACATTCCGCCGATACCGACGACTGAACCGACCGCCTGCTTCGGAAACATATCGGATGTAAGGGTGAAGAGATTTGCCGACCAGCCCTGATGGGCCGCGGCGGCGATGCCTATCAGGACTACGGCAAGCCACAAACTCGATGTCGTCGAAGCGATCACGATCGGGATAACCGCAAGCGCGCAGATCAGCATTGCCGTCTTTCTCGAACGATTGATGGACCAACCCATCTTTATCATTTTAGACGAAATGTAGCCGCCGCCGATGCTGCCGACATCCGCGATAATATAGATCGCGGCGATCGGCGGTCCAAAGGTTTTTATATCGAGTCCATGTTGCTTGTTAAGAAAGTCGGGCAGCCAGAAAAGATATACCCACCAGATCGGGTCCGTTAGGAATTTGCCGACCGCGAACGCCCATGTTTGCCGATGTGGAAACAGCCGCTTCCAGGGAATACGGATAGTCGGCTCGACGGGGTCACTTTGGATGTATGCCAGTTCACCTGGTGACAGCCTCGGATGTTCTTCCGGTTTGCGGTAAATGACCAGCCAGAATGCGAGCCAAATAAAGCCCAGAAGGCCCGTGATGATAAATGCTTCCCACCAGCCCCAGTACTGAACGATGAGAGGAACCGCAAGCGGCGTTGCCAGTGCCCCGACATTAGTGCCCGAATTGAAGATGCCCGTTGCAAGGGCTCGTTCCTTTTTCGGGAACCATTCGGCAACCGTTTTAATAGAGGCAGGAAAGTTGCCGGCCTCTCCAAGTCCTAATAGAAAACGGACGAGTATGAAGCCGAGCACCGAGACAAATGCTGTCGACGTCGAAATGAAACCGAAAAGGTTGAGCAGAGCAACAGCCCCGACGCCAATAGGCACGGCAAAAGCGTGGAGCACGGCAGCAATACTCCAGACGATAATCGAAACAGCAAATCCTTTTTTAGTTCCAAATCGATCCATCAGGCGACCGACAAAGAGAAGCCCTAATGCGTAGGCCGTTTGAAACGAAAAGACGATCCAGCCGTAGTCGATCTCAGACCACCCGAACTCCTTCTGTAAAGTATCCTTAAGAAGGCCAAGAACCTGACGGTCGACGTAGTTGATGGTCGCGGCGAAGAACAGCAACGCGCAGATCATCCAGCGGTAGTTTCCGACGCGCACTGTCGGGTCGCCAACGGCCGCAATAGTGGAGCCGGTTGCCGAGCCGCCGGATTCCTCAGGTGCTGGCAAAAATTCGCCGTCGTCTTGCTTCTTCTGGCTTTCGAGAATATCGGCCTGGTCGTTGTTCATGCGTTTATTGCTGCCTCTCTAAGTGATAAAATTCCGGGAGAAGTATATTTAGTGCCGTTGATCTCGGTCTCGATCACAGGAATATCCGGTGAATTCGTCAGCGTTTCAATGCCTTTATCGGTCGCTAAAACGGTTTCTTCTACCTTGGTTCCCGTTATCGACGGGTTCCATGCGAAAAGCTGGTTTTTCTGAACGACATCGTGACTGTCCGGATGAATTACCCATTCGCGAGTTCGATATCCGGCGGCTCCGCCCTGATGATGCAAATTTATCTCGTCCGCGTATCCTACATGTTCATAGGCATTTGCGGCAACTTCGTAAAGCGATTTTCCGGTCGCACCCTCGCGGGTTGCATCCAGCAGCGAAGCATTTACAAATGCCGCCGCCTCGGTTCTTCGTCGCAGGTCGTCCGGAACATCGCCGTGACAGACGATCCTGCTTAAGCTAAGGATCAAGCCATCACGCTTTGCACAGGTTACGAGAAGTGCCCTTTTCTCGAACTCCATGTTGGTCGGAAGCGGATGGCGGAAGGCGGAGATCCGTTCATCGGCAGCGACCAGCGTAACTACCGAAGTTATTCCGTTTGCAGCGAGTTCGCTTCGAAGGGCCTCGGCGATCTGATTCTCAGTGTCGCCCGGAACCACGGAGCGAATTGCCGCGATCATGGCCCGGCCCGCGTCGCGGCCGAGAAGCCTTGCCCGTTCTATTTCGGCCTCCGTCAAGCTATACCTGCAAGGAGCGATCTTCGCCTCGATCGCTGGAATTTCGGCGAACATCGGGATGTCGGTTGCGATGCGTTCGCCGGCTATTTCGCGGGCGAGAGACAATGCCGTCACGTTTCCCGACTTCTCATTCTGCCAGGAGAATTCGGCCGATTCGAACAGGTTTCTATCGACCTGTTCGGCGAGCAAACGTTCCTTTTCGATATTGTTCGTTATTAGAAATCGCTCGCCCGTCCGTGTGATCAGGATCGAGGCAACGCCGTTATCGCGGCTCAGATCGACGCCGTTCGATCCGCCGGCGGTTATCCAAGCGAAGTTATGCTGGCCGTTCAACAGCACGCCGTCGAGCGAGTTTTGCTCGAGGACCTCCCGGATCCGATCCGTTTTTAACTCAATTTCGTTCTTCACTGATTTACGCCGCTCGCCAGAAATCCGCCGTCGACGACCAGAACTTCGCCGGTCACAAAGCTTGCGGCGTCGGACGCGAGAAATACTGCGGCTCCTGCCAATTCTTCGACCTGGCCGAAGCGGCCCATCGGGGTTCGTGTCAGAAATTCTCGGCCGCGGTCGCTTTCGTCGAGCAGTTTCTGATTTAACGCCGTTCGAAAAACACCGGGGGCGATGGCGTTAACGTTGACACCTTTTTTAGCCCATTCGACAGCCAGCGATTTCGTAAGCGACGCAACCGCTGCCTTGCTCGCGGCGTACGCTGCGACCTCATATAACGCGACGAAGGTCGAGAGCGATGCAATATTCACTATCCTTCCGTAGCCGTTTTCGACCATGTGACGGCCGAAAACCTGGCAAGAGCGGAGCGTTCCGGTCAGGTTGGTCTCCATGATCTCGTTCCAGGTTTCCTCGGCGACGTCCAGCGTGGGCTCGCGTTTTGTCCGGCCGGCTGAATTCACCAGAATATCGACCTTTCCGAATGCTGAAACTGTTTCGGCCAGAAGGTTTTCGAGCGAAGCTTTGTCGGAAACGTCTGAAGTGACGCGAAGCGAGCGGCGGCGGAACGATTCTATCTCAGCGGCGGCTGTATCAACCTGTTCCGTGCGACGCGAAGTCGGAACAACATCGGCACCAGCTTCGGCGAGGCCGTGAGCGATAGCGCGGCCGATGCCGGAAGTTCCGCCGATGACCACAGCGACGCGGCCGGTTAGATCAAGTTTTGAATAAGCCATATGTCAGAAAGATCTACAAAGGTAATACCATTATCGAAGCGGCCTGGATAAACACCGGGGAAAAGATATTACGCGAACGCGTGTAATTACCTTTATTTATTGTCATATAACCGTTGCTAGGGGTGCTTCCACGCTTATTTATAATTTGACGCTTGCATTTAATTGGTTTAACCAATTAGAATATAGATCGAAAAGGAGCAATAGTGCAAACCTCAGCTAAAAGAATCTTGAACCGTCGCCAGTCGGGCCAAAACGTATGGATCGGTTACGACGGCGAAGGCGTTGCTGCCCCAAAGCTGACGCCCTACGAATACGCTGTTCTCGAATCAGAAGAGGCCGTCGGCCGGGCGATGTACGACGAACTCGTCCGTTACGCGGCGAAGAAAGACGGCGAGATTTCGATCATCCTTCTCGGCGGCCGCGGTGCTCAGGCGATGTATCGCATTATAGCCCGCCTTGCCGAAACCGACGAGATCGACGAGCTCTTGGGGCGGCTGCATGTGTTTACGCAGGATGCGCTAGCGCCAATGCGTATGAACAACGGGCTGAGCTTTGTTCGCGATTTCGAACGGCTGCTCGGGCCGAATTTCTTTGCGAAGATCAAGAGTTTCACGCCGATGCTGACCGAGACTGACGATCTCGAATCGGCTTTGACGCATTATCTCGAAAAGCTGGAAGCCGCGGGCGGCGTCGACATCTTTTTTCTGGGATTCGGGCCCGAGGCCGAGGCGGCTTCGCACCTTTGTTATATTAAGCCGGGTAGCGGAGCCGAGTTCGGCGATTATGCCGGCATCATCCCGATCTCGCCGACGATACTCGAGCATCACATTTCGAAATTTAAAGCGGGCGGAAGCCAGATAACTGAAGAGGACGAGGCCGAATGCTGCAACGCGTCATACATTCTGACGCTCGGCCCCGCAGCGATCTTGGGTGCGAAACTGATCGTGCAATCGATAGTCGATGCATCAACCGCACCCGGCAAAAAGCCGAGTTTTAAGCGCTTTCTCGAAACGCCTCTCGCGAGCGACCCGGCGGAACTGCAGCGGCAGTGCGACGAAAATCCGGGGCTGCTTTTAAGGGTTCATCCAAGGGTAAGATCGTACGTTCTGCCCGACCTTTTCGCTTAGAGTCCGACTTGCTCGATCGACCCGGTCGGTGGGCAAGCCCCCCTCTGAACGATCAGATTGTTTTGTTTAGTCTTTGATATGCCAGACGCATCAGCAGAAAACCCGGCCCCGATCAGCGAATACGCGATCATCGTGAATCCGGAAGACAACGTCGCCGTGGTCAAGGCCGAGACGCACGAAGGCCTCATCGTGACCTTGCCCGACGGCGAGACGATGACCGTACGCGATGCGGTACCGCCGGGGCATCGATTTGCCACAAGCGACATTCCGAAGGGCGAATTCGTGCGTCAATACGGCCAGCCCATCGGCACTTCGCTCGGAATTGTCTGCGGCGAATGGATCAATCACGACAATATGACCGACGACGTGCCGGTCGTAAGAAATCTGCCTGAGGACCTGAACACTCCCGCACCCGATTACTTTTCTGCGGATGAAGTTGCGACATTTCAGGGATTTAGGCGAGCGGATGGGCGTGTTGGAACACGGAATTTTGTTCTTATCGTACCGACATCGATGTGTGCCAGCCACGAAGCGACGCAGATATCGATGATGTCCGAATTTCTGCACTACAGCCGCGAGAAATATCCGAACGTTGACGGCGTTGTAGCTATCCCGCATAACAAAGGCTGCGGTTGTCAGGACGGCTCGACGCTCGACGTTATGATGCGGACGCTGTCGAACTACGCCGACCATCCTAACGTCGGCGGTGTGATCCTTATCGACCTGGGTTGCGAAAAGACCAATCTATCGTTTGTCGAAAAATACCTGACGAAACGCGATAAACCAATCCAAAAACCGGTCTTTAAGATCGGGATCCAGGACGTCGGCGGAACTCAGGCGGCGATCGAGATCGGCTTGAAACATGTCGCCGAGATGCTTCCCGAGGTGAACAAGTGCGTTCGCGAGGAATTTCCGGTCAGCGAACTCGTACTTGGCGTCAAATGCGGCAGTTCGGACGGTTTTTCGGGCATCTCGGCGAATCCAGCTCTCGGATATTGTTCGGACCTGTTGGTAAAAAGCGGCGGAACCGTGCTGCTTACCGAGGTTCCTGAGTTTTGCGGGGCGGAACATATTCTTGCTAATCGAGCGAAAGATTCGGAAACCGGGCGTCGGATCTACGCAATGGTCGACTGGTATAAAGAATACGCTTCGAAATTCGGAGCCGTGCTAAACCAGAATCCGAGTACCGGAAACAAAGCCGGCGGGCTGTTGAATATCACGATCAAATCGCTCGGTGCCATTGTAAAGGCCGGCACGACGCGCATTGAAGACTGCATCGAATACGCCGAAGTGCCGAAGTCCCGAGGCATCAACCTGATGCAGGGTCCTGGCTATGACCAGGAATCGACGCCGGGCCTCGTCGCATCGGGTGCGACGGTCGTCGTATTTACGACCGGAAACGGTACTACGATCGGCAACGCGATCGCCCCCGTTATCAAACTCGCGTCGAACAATCGCGTTTTCGAACGCATGTCGCAGGACATCGATATTTCTGCAGGCGACATAATTGTAGGAACTGAGAGCATTCCGGAAGTCGGCAAACGCCTTTTTGAGCATGTTCGGCTGACTGCGAGCGGCGAGAAACAGGCAAAGGCGGAAATTTTGAAACACCGCGAATTTCAGTTTTGGGCGGAGCAGACCGTTTCGTTATAATCGGTTATGCACGCTGAAAATGGATAACGGATTGTTATATCAGAACAGCCGTTCAGGCGGCGCGAGGAAGAGCAATCAGCTTCTCCGGCTGATACGCGCATCGCAGCCGATAACGCGGGTCGAGATCGCCGAACGCCTCTCGATAGACAAAAGCACCGTTACCGAAAACGTAAAGCCGCTGATAACCGCGGGCGTGCTGCGTGAAGACCTCTTGCCCGCCGACGGCGTGAACCGGCGTTCTCGCGTGCTGTCGTTCACGGACGATAACGTTTATTTTATCGGCGTAAACCTTGGCGTACGCCGCACTCAGGTCGGGATGACGACGCTCGCCGGCGAAATGACCGATGAGGTCGATTTTGATACGCCGAAGACCGCGAGCTACGCACTGCGACTCGCTCGTGAGCATGTTGACAATCTAGTAAAGAAGAATCACGACAAGTTCCTCGCCGTTATCGGCGTGAGCGTGCCAGGCATGTCGGATCCGCAGCGGAAGGGGCTGGTTTATGCTCCGCATCTGAAATGGCGGAATCTCGACATCGCTTGGGCCCTGAAGGTCCATGAGGACACCCGCGTGATCGTCGATAACGATTCGACGGCCGCCGCGATGTACGAGGCCCGCGTGCGTATCAAGCATTCCGTCGACGGGCTGATGTCGAATTTCATACTCGTACGTTCCGGAACGGGGATCGGCGTCGGACTCGTACTCGGCAGCGAAGTTTATCGCGGAAGCGGTGCTGTTCGCGGGATCGCCGGTGAATTCGGCCACATGACGATTGTCGCCGGCGGCAAGCCTTGCGTTTGCGGCAATCGCGGATGCTGGGAACAGTACGCGTCGGCGGCATCCGCGGCTTCTCTGTACCTCGGCGACCGGCCGCCTTCGCCGGGTGAAACCGTTCCGCGATTTGTCGAGATCGTCGCTAAAGCCGACGTCGGCGACGTAAGGTCGCGAAAAACTCTCGAACGCATCGGCGATTACCTGGGTATCGGCATCGCGAATGTGATAATGGGGATCGGAATTCCCCGCGTTATCATCAGCGGACGCTTGGTTTACGGCTGGAAGTACATCGAAGGCCCGCTGAACGAAGCGATCCGCCGCAGCATCATCGGCAAGATCGACGGCTGGTCCGTCGAAGCCGGAGAACCGGCGGGGTCCGCGTTAGGTGGAGCACTCGAGGTGGCGGTCGAGGAGTATCTCGCAGGGCTGTAGTTCGAAGCTCCCCGCCTTCGTAAGGAGGGGAACCACGAAAGGAGTTTTATGCAAACACAAATTCAACTCGAAAACATCGATCCGGCGACATGTTTTGTGCCGGGAACGCACAAGGCAAAGGGCCGGACCAACTCGGTCGCTCCGGGGGCGACGGCTTCGCGGAATCTGTTTTACGGCCGGATTATCCTCGAAGCGGGCGATGCTCCGATCGAATTCTCGAACGAAACGCACGAAACCGGGCTGATCTGTTTGAACGGTTCCGGAACGGTCACGACCGGCGGGCAGACTTTTGCAATGAACCGCTACGATGCGCTGTACGTTCCGCGGGATTCGCAGCTAAAGGTCGCGAGCGACGGCGGGTTTGACCTGGCGGAGATCTCATCTCCAGTCGATAATAAGTATCCACTTCAGTTTGTTGCGTTTGAAGAGATCAGAAAAAACCCGGCACTGCACTTCACAGCCGGCTCGAAGCCGACCGAACGCGACTTGAACATCCTTTTGGGTAAGAATATCGAAGCCGGACGGATCATGGCCGGTGTGACGTTTTCGGCACAGGGAAACTGGACGTCCTGGCCGCCGCACGAGCATCATCACATGCTCGAGGAAGCGTATCTTTATATCGACATGCCATCGCCGCAGTTCGGTATTCAGATGGTTTATACTGACGGTACCGATCCCGAACTGATCAAGGTCGTTCGCGAGGGCGATGTCGTCCTGATGCCGAAGGGCTATCATCCCAATGTCGCATCGCCGGGCGGTTCGATCAATTTCCTCTGGATGATGGCCGCGAACCGTGAAGGTGAAGATCGACAATTCGGCGTGGTGAACGTGCAGCCGGAATTCGCGGTCGGAGCGACGGGGCTCGAAGCGTCGCAAAAATAGTAGGAGTTATACCTTTAGGCATGATCTTCTCGCGCATCGATTTTCACGCGTAAACGCGTAACTCATACAGTATGATTCTCGACAAGTTCCGATTAAACGGCAAAGCTGCGCTCGTGACCGGTTCCGCGACCGGCATTGGCCGTTCGATAGCGGTTGCGTTGGCTGAGGCCGGGGCCGATGTTGCTTGTCATTGCCGCAAACCCGGTGATGCGGCGGAAACTGTCGCGGCATGCGAGGCCGCGGGCGTTCAGGCGATCGAGTTTTCGGGCGACATGGCCGACAAAGCGGTGCCGAAGCGAGTTGTCGATGAGGTTGTATCCAAATTCGGAAAGATCGACATCCTGATCAACAACGCCGGTATGATCCGCCGTTCGCCGGCGGTGGATTTCAGTGAAGATGATTGGGCAACGGTGATAGAGGTCAACCTGTCGAGCGTTTTCCGCCTCGCACAGGCAGCTGGCCGTCACATGATCGATCAAGGCGGCGGCAAGATCGTAAATGTCGCATCGCTGCTTTCGTTTCAGGGTGGAATTACGGTTCCGGCCTACACGGCTTCGAAATCGGGCGTTGCAGGTCTGACCAAAGCCCTTGCGAACGAGTGGGCGAAGAATAATATTACCGTCAACGCCATCGCTCCGGGATACATCGCGACGAACAATACGGCCGCTCTCCAGGCCGACGAAACGCGCAACCGCCAGATACTCGAACGCATCCCCGCCGGCCGCTGGGGCGATCCCGATGACATTGCGGGTGCCGCTGTATTTCTCTCGTCGCCCGCGAGCGACTACATGAACGGGCACATTCTGGTCGTCGATGGCGGATGGATGGGGAGATAGGAGTCAAAAGTCAGTAGTCAGTAGAGGGATCGTACTTTCACTGATAGTCTGACGCTGAGAACTGACGACCGACCGCGACAACTGACTACCGAATACTGACTACTTGAGTATGTTGAATATAAAGCCAAAAGATCAATGTAAATGGGACATAGTTTCCCTCGGCGAAGTCATGCTCCGGCTCGATCCGGGCGATAAGCGGATCCACACGACGCGAACCTTCGACGTGTGGGAAGGCGGTGGCGAGTATAACGTCGCTCGTGGGCTGAAACGCTGCTTCGGCATGGATGCGGCGATCGTTACGGCACTGGCTGACAATCCGGTCGGTAAGCTCGTTCAGGACCTGATGTATCAGGGCGGTGTCGATCAGTCGCACGTCAAGTGGGTCAAGTACGACGGCGTGGGCCGCACAGTCCGGAACGGGATGAACTTCACTGAACGCGGCTTCGGCGTTCGTGCCGCACTTGGATGTTCGGACCGTGGGCACACGGCGGTTTCGCAGCTTAAAGCGGGTGATATCGATTGGGAGAAGATCTTCGGCCACGAAGGCGCTCGTTGGCTTCACACGGGCGGTATTTTCTGTGCGTTGAGTGAAACAACGCCCGATGTCGCTAAGGAAGCGATGCAGGTCGCCAAGAAGTACGGCACGATCATCTCGTACGACCTCAACTATCGCGATTCGCTCTGGAAAGCTATCGGCGGCCAGGCGAAGGCTCAGGAAGTGAACCGCGATCTGGCACAGTACGTCGACGTGATGATCGGCAATGAAGAAGATTTCACGGCGTGTCTCGGCTACGAGGTCGAAGGCCAGGACGAGCATCATTCTAAGCTCGATATCGTGAATTTCGAGAAGATGATCCGTAAGGCGGTCGCCGATTATCCGAACTTTGCGGTTGCGGCAACGACTTTGAGGAACGCAAAAACTGCCTCCGTGAACGATTGGGGAGCGGTTTGTTTTACCGAAGGGCAGCTGCATCAGGCGACGATGCGGCTCGACCTCGACATTTTCGACCGCGTTGGCGGAGGCGACTCGTTCGCCTCGGGGCTGATCTATGGATTCTTGACGGGCGAATCACCGGAATGGGCAGTAAACTGCGGCGCCGCGCACGGAGCACTGGCGATGACAACGCCGGGCGATACTACGACGGTTGGGCTGTCGGATGTATTGCGTGTAATGAAAGGCGGCGGCGCTCGCGTGGCGAGATAGGCTGTCGGAACCGCCTGCGTGAGCGGGCGGCATGTATTCCCTGATTGGAACACGCTATTGTAACGAACCATCTTGCCGCCCGCTCACGCAGGCGGTACTGACTTGGCCCCGCTTCTCGGCAAAGATATGAACAAGAAACAAATCGTAGAACACATCGAAGATCTTGGCCTCGTGCCGGTAGTACGCGCCTCGTCAGCGGATGAGGCGATGCAGGTCATTGAGGCGATCAAGGCTGGCGGCGTCAACGTGCTCGAGATCACGATGACCGTGCCTGGAGCTATAAAGGTCATCGAAAAAGTCACGGATAAATACGGCAGCGATGTACTCGTAGGCGCCGGAACGGTGCTCGATCCTGAGACCGCTCGGGCATGCCTGCTCGCGGGGGCACAGTTCATCGTTTCTCCTGCCCTGAATCTTGATACGATCGCTCTATGTCATCGATACAGCGCACCGATCTGCCCGGGCGTCTTGACTCCCACCGAAGTGATAACGGCGTGGAGTGCGGGTGTGGATTTTGTAAAGGTCTTCCCGTGCGGTTCCGTCGGCGGGGCAAGTTACGTTAAGAATCTCAAAGGCCCCTTCCCGCAGGTCAAGATCATCCCGACGGGCGGCGTCTCGATCAAAACTGCGGCCGATTTCATAAAAGCCGGGGCTTCCGCACTTGGTGTAGGGACCGATCTCGTTAATACAAAGGCGATCAAGGAAGGGAATCCGCAGGTCGTTACCGACGCGGCGAGGCAGTATATTGAGATCATCAAGGAAGCTCGTGGATCATAAACTGGAAACTCGAAACTGAAGACTGGAAGCTGTATTGAGACACGTTTATCGACCAGCTACCAGTTTCGAGTTTTCAGCTTTCAGTTTTTTGGAATGGAAGCATGCGTTCGATATATTTTGCGATCACATCGACTTCAAGGTTTACGGCATCGTTGGGTTTGAGAGTCGATAGATTGGTCATTTCCCACGTTTTTGGGATCACGGCTATTTGAAAGCTGGTTTCGCCCAGTTCTGCGATGGTGAGTGAGATCCCTTCGACGGCGACAGAGCCTTTGTGGACCAGATAGCGGGCGAGTTCGTTCGGGAAGCCGATGGTCACGGTCCAAAAATCCCCTTGCGACACGGCGGAGACAAACCTTCCGCGGCCATCGACATGGCCTTGAACGAGATGTCCGCCGAGGCGAGTCGCGAGCGTAACCGAGCGTTCCAGATTTACTCGTGAACCCTCGGCGAGACTGCCTAGGGTCGTACGGTCAAGTGTTTCGGGCGAGACATCGGCGAAAAACCCGGAGCCGCTGACTTCGAGAGCTGTCAGGCAGACTCCATTTACGGCGATAGAATCGCCATTTTGAAGATCCGACGTTGTTAGGGAGGCATCTATCCGAATACGGCTGCCTTCAGGCAGCCGTTCGACATTAGATATCGTTCCCAGTTCCTCGATAAGTCCGGTAAACACGTTTTATAGCCAACCTTTCTTGTTCGTTATGTAGGTTGCCGAAAATTCTTCGTCGGATTTCGTCAGGTACATAATGCCCTCAACGATGCCGACGATGCTCACGACCATTGACGAAATGCCGCACGTCAGGAATCCGCCGAGGAGCGATACAAGCAGCATGATGACCCCTTCGGTGGTGTAGCCGAGGATGAACTTATGAACGCCGAGCCCGCCGAGCAGGATCGCGCAGATGCCGGCGACGATCTTCTTATCGGCTCCAACGGGTTTACCATCGGGGCCGTAGTTTACCCGCTGCATCGGCATCGGGCTGATCGGCGGCAGCATGGTTCCGCAGTTGGTGCAGCGGGCGACTTCGAAGTTCTGAGTTTGGCAGGTCGGGCAGGTTTGAAGTTGAGTTTGCATTTTCTTTAGGCCTTTCAGCAATTATAGCTTTCGTACGAAGCTTGTAAAAGGAATGTTCGAATGAAATAATCTTGCATTTTGTATGGCAAATCAACCTAATACCGACCCGCCAAAGATAAGAATAGCCGAAAACGGCCGGCCGGATATCGGTTCGCTCGCCGATCTGCTCGAATGGTTTTTGAACTATGACGAGCGAACGGCCCGCATCCGCCTTGTCGATACTGAGCAGGTCTTCCAGTGGAAACAGCAGGATGACAAGGTCAACGGGGTGAACGTTTACCCGTTCGAAAACGCCGAAGCCCGCTTTGCGATCGGAGCGATACAAGCAATAGACGCGAATCCGACGGAGGAGGAACTGCAGAACTGGATCACCAACCTTCTAGAAGCGATTCAGGAATCGCACAAGACCAAAACTGAGATCACTGATGCCTACGGACTAAACGACGATCTTGACGCATCGACGATCGAGCGCTCGCAGAAGCTGACGAGCGATCTGGAGAAGCGGCTTTATCTTTCAAGCTGCTGGATGGAAACCCTTTACACTGCCGAGGTGCGTTACCTCGGCTGGGTCTTTCAGGAGCTGTACGGCCGCTCGTACGCCTAAAGTACGACAGGCTGCCAAGCCTGTTGTTCAACTTTTAGGAAAGACAACGAGAAGGTTAGAAAAAATCCCTCAGGTCTTCTGCTAACCAGTTCCACTCCCACTTTTCCCAAGAATCCACCAATCTCGCCTTGGCCGGATTTTGCAAAACATACCTGATGATCCGGAAAAACTCTTCGGAGTTCCGCACTTCGTGGTCGTAGCTCTCGGGTTCCCAGAACTGTCCCGATCTATTCAGAATCTTATTGGCGTTTCGGGCGGTGTAGCCTTTCAGGGATCGCATTATGACCGGATAGGTCGGTTCCGAGCTCTCAAATCTGGTCCGATGATCATCTCTGACCTCGATCAATGAACGTTCCGTGAGATACGGCTTAAAAACCACATGAACGTGGTTAGACATAATACAAAAAGCTCTAAGGTCATAATCTCGACCGTTTCGATGGAGAAGACTTTCGTAGACCATCGACGCGATCTCACGCTGCTTTAGCCAAACCGGGCCGGCGTTCTCGTTATGAAGTATTTCTTCGAATTTGCGGAACCAGTCACGATGAAACTCCTTTAGTTTCGAAGAACGGAGATCTGCGATCTCATTACTTTCCGTTGTTATAACGGAATTCCTGATCTGATTTTCTATGAATTGCTTCTCGTTTTTATATCGGTTGATGACAGATTTCGGAATCGAATTAGCAAGGCGGAACGTTACGAAAAGAGTTGCCCCGGGCGAGTGGATATGGGGAAGCTTTCTTCGGTAGAACTGTTTGTATTCATGCATGACCCGTTTCGGAGCGAGTAGCTTAAGGTGACTGTAAGAACAGGCTTGGCAGCCTGTTCTACCTGAAGGTCTGGCACTGTCGCATGTCGCCGGACTGCATTCCTTTTGCAAAGTACTGCATTCGCTGCTGGGCTGAGCCGTGGGTGAACGAATCCGGCACGACGTAGCCTTGGGTTCGTTTCTGGATCATATCGTCACCGACAGCGGCGGCGGCACGGATCGCTTCTTCAGCATCACCGGCTTCGACACGGCCTTGCTTCGAGGCAAAATTTGCCCAGACACCCGCGTAGCAATCGGCTTGAAGTTCCAGTGCGACCGAAAGCTGATTGTTCTGGCCGGCCCGCTGCACCTGGTCCATGATCCCGGTCAGATTCTGGATGTGGTGCCCGTATTCGTGTGCGATAACGTAAGCCTGGGCAAAATCGCCCGGGGCTTTGAACTCACGCCGCAGTTCATCAAAGAACGCGAAATCCAGATAAAGTTTCGAATCGCCCGGGCAATAAAATGGGCCGGTCGCCGCACTTGCATAGCCGCAAGCCGACGATACCTGTCCGGTGAATAGCACCAGTTCAGCGGGCCGATATCTTACCCGCGATTGCTGCGGCAATATCTGTTTCCACGCATCCTCGAGATTTCCCATGATCGCGCCGACGAACTGGCGATTCTCATCCGGAGCTACAGCCCTGTTAGCGGTCGTGCCTGGCGACTGCGGTTCGGGTTGGGGCTGTCCTGTTTGGAGGAGCTGGCTTGGGTCGCCGCCGCAGAGGTAGATAGCAATGGCGAGTATGACGATGCCCAGCCCGCCGCCGCCGATCGCCACGCGGCCCCCGCCCATTCCGCGGCGGTCTTCGATATTATCGCTCTGTCTTTGATCTCTCCAGCGCATATTCTTCTTGGCTCGGCCCCGAAAATCTCTCGAAATGAATCGAAATTTCGTTTTATGAGGCTTGAAGCGTGACGCGATTTTATCACTTTCACGGCACAACGACTAAGCTTAAATTTGTGTTAAACGCAGTCACTGTCTAGGCGCCGACAAAGGAAGAAAAATAAACATACGAAATTCGCCGCAAAATCTTGACAGCGGGAGATTTAGAGGATTATGATGCAAAAACGTTTTCCAGTTTAGTATGTCTCCCCAGGCGGTTTCCGATTTTTCTTAGGAGGAAATAATGATCAAGCTTGACATCGTTAACCTTGTCGCTGACCGGACGGGCGTCCCCAAACAAAAGGCCGAACAGGTTGTAGATTCGCTCTTCGAGGCGATGAAGGACGCTCTTGCACAGGGCAAGCGTATCGAGCTTCGCGGCTTTGGTGTGTTTATCGTAAAGGCGCGCAAACGAGGTGTCGGCCGCAATCCCCGAACTGGAAAAGAGGTTCCGATCCCGGCCGGGAAAACTATCCGGTTCAAGCCCGGAAAGGAATTGTCCGCGAAGGCGGTCGATTGATCAAATAGTTTATTGGTGTGGAAACGCAGCCTGTCGATTCGCTCCACAGCGGGGCGAAACGCGGGCTGCGATCTTTTTTGTTGTAAACTAGAGGGTAGATGACCGATCCGGAATCGATAGAGCAATACCTAGCGGAGAGGCCGTCTTTCAGGCCAACGGCGCGGACTTGGGCGAAACACATTCTTCTCCTGCTTGCGACCTTCTGCACGGTGACCATCGCCGGTTCGATGTTCCCCTTCGGGCCGAATCAGATACTTCCTGCCGACGATCCGCAAAATCTTCAGGAATTTTTGAGTTTTCTCTTTTCGCTTCCGGCTAAGTACGCAGTGCTGGTCGGAGGAGCGATCACGGCGTTGTTCACGAATCCCGAGTTTTTGAGCTATGGTGTAAAATTCTCGCTTTCGCTCCTTTTTATTCTCATTTCACATGAGATGGGCCATTACGTCGCCTGCCGGATCTATCGTGTCGACGCAACGCTTCCATTCTTTATCCCGACGCCGCCAATGATCGGCCCGGCGGGTACGTTCGGAGCGTTTATAAAGATCATGTCGCCGATGCCGTCGCTGCGTGCGGTTTTTGATATCGGGGTCGCGGGGCCGATCGCGGGGTTTGTCGCCTTAGTACCGATATTGGCCTACGGTTTCCTGACAATGGAATTCGGTACAATAGAGGATCTTGGAACAAGCGAAATTCTTCCCATCGGGTTTTCGCAGCCACTGCTTATTAAGCTTTTCGGTTGGTTGATGAGTGCGGACTTTTCGCTTCCGCTCGTTCAAAACCCTTTCTACTTCGCCGCTTGGGTAGGCCTGCTCGTCACTGCTTTGAACTTGATTCCGTCGGGTCAACTCGACGGCGGGCATGCCATCTTCGCTGTGTTTGGAGAAAAGGTGCACTACTGGACCGGCCGAGTTGCGTTTCCGGTAATGGCAGGCCTTTCGGTTTTTGGGTTGCTGTATTACGGAAGTCCGAGCGGATTCCTGATCGCGATAATTCTGGCGATAATGATGCGGATAAAGCATCCGGTTCCGTACGATCAAACCCCGCTCGATCTAAAACGAAAGCTCATTGCCGTGCTAACGCTCATCATCTTCGCACTGAGTTTTGTCCCATTTCCGATTCAGATCACCTGAAAATGGTCCACTTTTGTCCCACGTGGGACAAAAGTGGGACAAGACAGATCGCGGCTAAACATATGTGATAATTACCACTTACACCGCCGTCGCAAGTTGTCCCGTGTCCGGCATAAATCGAATTGCGTTCATATTTCGTTCGTATTTCCGGCGGGCCGGATAGCATGTGCGGATCCGGCCTCCGATATCACAAACAGAAGGCTAGTGGTTTAATTGTCAAAGACCATCACTTGCGTATACGCAAGAATGTTTCAAAGATAACACAAAATTCCCAAAATGTCAAGCTTCCAGTACTCGGTCCGCTGGTAATTTTCTAATAGGCGGATAGATCTTTTCACCAAGTTCAAAGTGCCGTATGCCCCGGATTCATGAAACCAGGATCGGGAAAAGTGACGTCTCGATAGATATCAACCAGGGCAAGGCTACAGGACACTGAACTTAGCTCGATAACATCCTTAAGGTCGTTGTATTCGAAGTTCGCCCAGAAGCCGTCACCGTGTTTTACGAATTGAGTAACGTGGGGCCGGTGTTGAGCGATGAGCAGGTATTCGGAAAACGAAGGTATCGATTTGTAGTAAGTGAATTTGTCGCCGCGGTCAAACGCCTCTGTCGAATCGGAAAGAATCTCAACGATCAGCTGGGGATTAACCAACATCTCGATGCCCCCGATCGTTTCAATTTCAGGCTCTTCGCACAACGCCGTGGCGTCTGGATAGCGGTATGGGGGATAATCCGGCACCTTAACTCGCATATCTGACTGAAGCACAGTACACGGACGACCAAATAGCTTATTACCCAATGCCCTATTGAAATTGGATGAGATCAGGTTATGAACAAAACGCGCACCGCTCATCGACCATACGTGTCCGTCCCAAAACTCAAGCTTTTCTTCGGAGTTTCGCTCAAGTTCGAGATATTCTTCGATCGAATAGACTTTCTTTGGTACGGCAGTCATAGCACGTAAAATCTACCACAACTTCAGGTTGACTGTGGAAGCAGGCCCTTGATCTCCCTGACCATCTTTTCGACATCTTCCTGCCCATCAAGGGCGATCATGAAAAAGTCGTAGCTTGTTTTGAAACAGACCATTCCGTTGCCGAAGAACCAGACGCCTTCGAGGAGCGGGTTGCCGCCGATGATGTTGCCGAGCGGGAAGCCCGTGACGGCGGCGGGGTTGAGGACGTTTGACATCATCACGGCGCCGGAAGCGAACGAGAATGCTCCGAGCATCGGAGCGCCGATCCGGCGGGCGATGTCGCGTTCGAATTTTATGCGTTCGGCGTCAGCTTCGGAAAGCTGGCCTTTTTCGATCATGTCTTCCCGGCGTTTGAGATAGCTGTCGAATTCCTGGGCGATCTTTTTGACCGAATAGGTCGGGATCGCCGAGTTAAGAAGCCAATGCGAGCTGATCCCAGTGAAAACAACTCCCAGCCCGGCACCGATCGCCATCGAGGCTCCGGTCGCCGCGGCTCGCAGCGGGTCGGACTGCACCCAGTCCGAAGCTTTCCTGGCTGTATTCAGGGCCGATTCGATAGTGGACGAGAAACCGGCGCCAAACCCGACAACCTTTGAAACGCGTTTGGCGTTCGTCCCGACGGAATCGGCGGCATCCTCAATTACATCGCCCGCTTTTCCTGCGACATCGACGACAACACCGCCAACCTTGGTCCCGGCATCGACTGCGGCGTCCCGAATTGGTTCACTCACATTCCAGGCAGTTTTTGCTGTCCCCGCTGCGGTCGAAACGACATCTTCGGCAACCTGAACGGCGCGTTTACCGACATCGGTCTTTTCCGCTTCGGTCTTGATACGTCCGGCGCCGGTTTTTGCGGTTTCGACGACTACGCGCGCACCGCCTTCGATCTTGTCCTTTAGGCCGAGCTGCTGATCGATCTCTTCAAATTTATCAGTAGCTTTCTTCTGCCAGCGTTCGAATCTTTCTTTGTAATCGCTCATATCGATACCTTTGATGCAATTTGCTAATGCAATGTACGTCGGTTTCGTGCAGTTGGTTCGGTTTACACATCGTTAATGGCAACCGCCGCTTGTCATTTGGTATCCTAGCGTTTCTTATGCCTGTCGTGAAGTGCCCGCGGTGCGGGAAAGAGGTGGAGTTTACGGGAAATGAGTTTAGGCCGTTCTGTTCGGAACGGTGCAAGCTCATCGATTTCGGATCGTGGACGGATGAGGAATTTGCTCTTCCGGCTGAGACCGAAGCCCTTAGTGACGAAGAAATGGAAGAGCTGGTCAAGGCCGTCGAGGATGGATCGAGATGACACTATTATTAGATGTAGCTCCGGTTGCCGGTACCGTCGGCATAGCTGCTGCGGCGGTTTTCTTTCTCGTTTTTGCAGTGGTCGCGTTCATTGCGTTCAAGATGCTGAAACGCACCGTCAAGATGGCGTTCCGCGTGGCGATAGTCGCAGTGATCCTGGCTGTGGCGGTTGCCGGAAGCATCGCACTGTGGGCGTTTAGCGGCGGCGGTTCATCCGAACGTCCGCGCCCAACGCGTCCGCGATAAGTTTTCGAAAATGGCGGACAATACGACCGAAAAACCAACCGGACGTTTGTCCCGCTATCGCAGCCTCCCGCGAAACGTCGTCGCGCTCAGTTTTGTAAGCCTGCTTAATGACACGTCGAGCGAGATCATTTATCCGCTGCTCCCCGCGTTTCTGGCTCTGAGTTTGGGGGCATCGCCGTTTGCGATCGGGTTGATCGAGGGATTTGCCGAATCTATCGCGAGCCTTCTCAAACTTGCTTCCGGTTATTTCAGCGATAAATTCCGGTCCCGCAAGTTCCCGGTTTTCCTCGGCTATTCGCTGGCGGCGGTGACGCGGCCGTTCCTCGCATTTGTAACGACTTGGCCGCAAGTACTTGTCGTCAGAATGACGGACCGCGTCGGAAAGGGTATCCGCGGTGCGCCGCGCGATGCCCTGATCGCCGAAAGCGTACCAAAGAAACAGCGTGGTTTCGCATTCGGCTTCAATCGTGCGGCGGACCACCTAGGAGCGGTGTTCGGTCCAGTCTGCGGATTTTTGCTGCTTCTGGTTTTTGCGGTCGATACGAAGAATCCCACGATCCAGGAGTATCAACAGGTATTTCTTTTTGCGTCAGTGCCGGTGATCGTCGGATTGATCATCATTGCGTTCTTCGTCCGCGAAGAAAAAGACCACGAGGAAAAGGCCGAGACGCCGCCCAATCTCTCTCTTCGCGGATTCGACGGGAACTTTAAGCGCTTTCTAGTGGTGATCGCGGTCTTTACCCTTTCAAATTCGACCGACGCATTTCTTCTCCTGCGGGCGGCGGAAGCGGGCATTTCTCCGGTCGTTCTGCCGCTGCTGTGGATGACCTTGCATTTCAGCAAGGTCATAAGTTCGCTGGTCGGTGGCGATCTCTCGGACAGATTTGGCCGAAAGACATTGATAATAAGCGGGTGGATAGTTTACGCGTTTGTTTATCTTGGATTCGCTTTTGTAGATTCGGCGTGGCAATGCTGGCTGCTGTTCATTGTTTACGGAGCGTATTTCGGCTTGACCGAAGGGGTTGAGAAGGCATTTGTCGCCGATATGGTACCGGACGAAAAAAGGGGTACGGCCTATGGACTGTATAACCTTGCATTCGGTATTACGGTCTTTCCGGCGTCTTTGTCATTTGGGCTGATCTGGAACAATTTTGGTGCTTCGACCGCGTTCATCGTCAGTTCCTGCATATCTTTGACTGCGATATTTCTGCTAATGACGGTTCGTCCCTCGGACGACCGGGACCAAGCAGTATAAGGACGCCGCGCGCGGGAAAAGTTTAAACAGATGATAAAATTATTGACGTAAGCGTAAACGACAGAATATAATCGAGGTAATTTTACGCCCTGCTTTTAAAGGCTTTTGATAATAACGTACGACGGTAATTTGGTTTGTCCTAGATCGACAGACGCGCTATCAATATGCCGCCCGCCGCGAGGACTCTGACCGAAACGTCGTGAGCGGGATCCAGATTCTCAGAAATCCGAAAACAACATTAGTTTCTGAAGATCGATGACTGTGGCCGAAAAGGCTTTATTATTTTAGGGAGTTTCGATAATAATCATGAGAAAACTTAACGGGTCGATTATTGCTTTTAATCGAAAAGCATTTGTGTTGCTCGGCGTCATGCTGGGCCTTGTCGCGTTTGGCGTCTTAGGCTGGCGCATTGAAGCCCAGCGTGCGGACGTGGCCAAGAGCCGTGGAGTCCAGCGGGACCTCTCAAACCTACCTGCTTATAAGCTCGCACGCTACACGCAGGATCAGCTCGACAATGCGAAAAGCGGCCCGACCGTCGAAGCGGCGCGAGGAGATGCTCCGGCAGCGGTCGAAGCAAACCCTACGATCTTTGCTTACGACTTTTTTGCGGACGCACTTATCAGTTTCAACGCGGCTACGCCGGGAACAGTTATTAATAACATTCCGCTGACCGGACTTGATATTGATAATGGTGAATTTATTTCCAGCATCGATTTTCGCCCGAACGGCGGCCTTCTTTATGGTGTAGCCTCGAAGGGCTTTCCTGGAACGGATCGTCTGGTTACGATCAATACGACGACCGGTGCAGTGGTTTCGGTGAACGCGCAGAACACGTTCGCAACGCTGATCGATCAGTTTATCGGTCTCGATTTCAATCCGACCGTCGACCTTATCCGGCAGCTCGGAAACAGCGGCGGCAATCGTCGTTTGAACCCGACCACGGGAGCATTGGCTGGAACCGACACGAATCTGGCTTATGTCGCCGGCGATCCCGGATTCGGCCAGACGCCCAACATCGTACACACCGCTTACACGAACAACACGCCGACCGCTACGTCGACAACGCTTTACGGTATTGATTCAAATCGTGACACGCTTGTACGCATCGGTGGAGTAGGCGGAACGCCCTCGCCGAATACGGGACAGCTTACGACGATCGGCCCGCTTGGAGTAAACGCCACAGGTTTTGGCGGCTTCGATATCATGCAGGGCACTGACATCGCTTACGCTTCGCTCTTTATCAATAGCGAACCTAATCTTGTTCAGATCAATCTTGCGACTGGTGCCGCAACCGTTCTTGGACTGATCGGTGACGGAACCAACGGTATCGATGGTTTTTCGATCGCCTTCGGCAACGGCAGTGCATCGGCTAACCTGGGTATCACAAAGACAGACGGAGTAAGCTCGGTTTCGCCGGGCGGAACGACGACCTATACGATCGTCGCTTCGAATGCGGGACCAGATCCGGTTGTCGGAGCAACGGTAACCGATACCTTCCCGGCTGCGATCACAGCAGCAACGTGGACTTGTAGCGCAACTGGCGGCGGAAGCTGCCCTGCGGCTTCAGGCACCGGTAACATTAACGCTCTCGTCAACCTGCCCTCAGGTGCGACGGTGACTTTCTCAGTCGTCTCGACTATCTCGGGCAGTGCATCGGGAACTATCGCGAACACTGCCACTGTGGCTGTTCCGGCGGGCGTTACCGATCCTACACCGGGTAACAATTCGGCAACGGATACGAACACTGTTGCGGGAGTTGTTCCGACGCCGACTCCAAGTCCGACGCCGACACCGACTCCAACACCGACGCCAACTCCGACGCCGTCGCCATCGCCTACGCGAACCCCGACCCCGACGCCGACGGTGACGCCGACCCCGATCGCAACGCCGACGCCAACTCCGACTCCGAGCCCGAGCCCAAGCCCGAGCCCGGTCCCATCGGAAACGATCTACGGCATTACGGTCGCTGGTGGTCTGTTCTCATTCAACAGCCAGACGCCGGGTACGACGACTGCACCGATCGCAATTACGGGTATCGTCGCTGGCCAGACTCTCGTTGGGGCCGACTTCCGTCCCGCAACGGGCCAGTTGTATGCAATGAGCTATAACTCGACCACCGGTGCTTCACAGCTCTACACGATCAACCTAACTACTGCGGTCGCGACCCCGGTAGGTACTGGATTTACGATCGTTCCGGGCGTTACGGGCAGCGCGTTTGGTTTTGACTTTAACCCGCTCGTGGACCGCATCCGTTTGATCGCTGGCAGCAACGCCACGGCCGCAAATAACGGAGCGAATTATCGCCTCAACCCGAATGATGGAACGCTAGCCGCGACCGACACAAGTGTTGCATATGCAGCTGGCGATCCAGGATTTGGGACAGTCCCGCAAATCTCCGCGGCTGCTTATACGAATAATGTTAGCGGTGGAACCACCACTACGCTTTACGCGTTCAACTGGGCGAATGACGACCTCGTTCGAGTCGGTAGCCTGAATGGTGCTCCGATCTCGCCGAATACCGGTCAGCTATTCACGGTGGGCGACAGCGGAGTTGTTACGGGTACACGTACGCTCGGATTTGATATCAGCGGTGCGACGAACACGGCTTATGCGAATCTCGATCTGCAGACCAGTGCTACCAATGACAACTTTTACACGGTCAATCTCGCAACTGGCGGAGTAACGAACCGCGGTACTATCGGTGCGGGCGTGCCCGTTCTCGATATCTCCGTCGGCATCACGCCTCCTACGACCACGTTAGGATTCAGTGCTGGTGCCTATCGCGAGGATGAGTCTCAAAACCTCAGCGTCGTCATCAACCGAACCGGAACGACGACGGGCGCAACGACCGCAACCGTGAACTTCGGCGGCGGAACAGCGACCGGCGGAGCCGCTTGCGGAACTGGTATTGACTATGTAAATACCGCTCAGACGGTTACCTTTGCTGCGGGTTCAACCTCGCAGACGATCACCGTCCCGCTTTGCGGCGATGTGACGGCCGACACGAACGAAACGTTCAACGTCAGCCTTACGAATGTACCGGCTGGTACAGGTGTTCTCGGAATTGCTACCGTGACGATCAACGACACGGCCAACCAGTTCCGTAACACTAATGCTATCCAGATACTTCAGGGCACGGCGTCGAACCCGTATCCGTCGAACATCGTGGTTTCGGGAGCGACAACTAACACCTTCCGTGTGAGAGTCACTCTGTATGACTTCTATCACGATCAGCCGGACAACGTTGATGTGCTGCTCGTCGGACCGAATGGTGCGAAGTATGTACTCATGGGTGATGTAGGCGGAAACCTTTTGGTTCCGGGACCGCCGAACGCTGTGGGAGTAACGCTGACCCTGGCGGATTACCCTGCGACCACACTGCCTGACGCTGGCCCGCTCGCTACGGGAATCTATAAGCCGACGACGTGTGAAACGCCTGTCAGCAACTTCCCGGCGCCGGCACCGACCGGTCCGTATGTCGAACCTGGCTGCCTGGTCGCGAGACCAAATGCTCAGACGTTGTACGGCAACTTTGCCAATACGACGGCAAACGGCACGTGGTCGCTCTATGTTCGCGATGACAACGGACTCGCTCGCCCGCTCGCACCCGAGATCATTCGTGGTGAGGTCAGCGGCGGCTGGGGAATCGAACTGCTGCCTTCGACGGCAGCCGGTGTCGAAGTCTCCGGACGTGTTCTGACGGCCGATGGCCGCGGACTCCGTAATGCGGTTGTTACGATGACCGACGCTTCGGGCAACTTCCGAACGGCGACAACTGGTTCGTTCGGATACTATCGCTTCGAAGATGTCGAAGTCGGAAGCACACAGATCATCAGGGTCGACTCGAAGCGTTACAACTATAACGTCCGACTCGTCCAGGTGCTCGATACTCTGACCGATGTCGACTTCATATCTAACGAATGACGTCGATTGATCGGAACTTCCATGGAAGGCGGTTTTCGGACCGCCTTCTTTTTTTGAATACCGCACTGAAAAACGCTTTGCGTAGGGGCGAGTTTCTTTTATACTTCCGAAATATGTTTTCAACACGAATAAGGTTGCGCGGGAGCGAACGTCTTTCCGACGCTGTGCTGGAGTCCTTGGGCGAACTTGAGCGGAAAACGATACTTGCACTTCGCAAGATCGGGGAAGCAAACGTCAGCAGCGTCAATTCAGCGCTGGGTGATCTTTACGCTTACACGACGGTAATGACCACACTCGACCGTCTTTACAAAAAAGGCCTCCTGGATCGTCGCAAGGATGGGCGAGCATTTTTGTACAAGGTCCGATACTCGCTTGAAGAAATGGAGCAGGGGCTAGCACGCGATGTGGTCGGGCGGCTCCTGGAAACAACGACCGGACGTGTGGAACCGGTCCTTGCATGCATTGTTGAATCGGTGAGCGAGAGAGACTCGGAACTTCTCGACGAACTTGAACGGCTCGTTCGAGAAAAGCGCCTGGAACTCGGCGTTCAGAACACAGAAGCGAAATAGATGTATTTTCTTCTCGGAGCATCCATAAAATTAGCCTTCCTGCTGCTGGCGAACCTGGCCGCGGCGGTTGCGGCGACACTTGTGTGGAAGCTGATCGCGGACCGTCTTGAATGGCTCTCGCCGCATACGCGTGCGCAGCTGATCTTCGCCCTTCGCGTTGGCCCGGTGCTTCTTGCTTTTGTATTCGTTTTCGGATTCGTAGTACCAGCCTACTTGATCCATGAACCGGAAGACTCGGGCGAGGTTGTAACTTTCAAGCTGGCGATAATTGCCGGCCTGGCGTGTGCGGCCCTGCTGCTCACGGGAGTTCGGGTAGTTCGAACATGGCTTATAACTCGACGGCTTGAAGCCTCCTGGTCGAGAAACGCCGTTGAAATATCGGTTGACGGGGCTAACGTGCCGGTGCTCAGGATGGACCATCCATACCCGGTCATAGCGGTCGTGGGAATCGTCCGGCCAAGGATATTTGTTGCCGAAACCGCACTTGAGACTCTTGATCCGGAGGAACTTCGGGCAGCGATCGCCCATGAGCAGGGCCACATCGCGTTTCACGACAATCTGAAACGTTCTATCCTCCGAATGGCTCACGACATGCTGCTGATCCCTATCGGTCGTGATCTTGATACGGCGTGGGCAAGGAATGTTGAAGCTGCCGCCGATGAATACGCGACACGCCAACGCCGCGAATACGCTCTCGACCTTGCTTCGGCCATTGTAAAGCTTGCTCGGATCGCCCCGACGGTATCGACAAACTCCGCGACCGCATTCTTGTTGGGTGATCAGGGTTCCGAGGTCAACGACCGTGTCCGGCGTTTGATAATGCTAGCCGACGGAACCATTCCCTCGGATCGCGGCCGGTTTACTTTATCCGCCCCTGCATGGATATGGCCTGCGGCGGTGGTTGGACTGTGTTTTTTGCATCTGGCTGATCAGAGCATTCTCCTTACTACTCATGATGCAATAGAGCGATTTGTCAGCATTACTCAGTAAGATTTTTTCACGTTTTAACTAGCATTCTTGTGGTGGAGGCGGGTTGGATGCGGCGAAAGATGTACTTTTTATCATTGCTTGTACTGCCAGTCGCCTCGTTATTCATATTTTCAACCCCATCTGCAATGACCCGTTCAAAACCCGAATCAACGCCGACACCGACACCAGCCTCGCAGCCAATAGTCTCGACTCCGTCTGCTTTCGGCATCTCACCTCGAGTCGATCAGCTTCCGCCCGTAACCGCCCCGCCGATTTCGGAGCCGCGTGAGATCAACCCACAGAACACGATCCCGATCAAACGGGTAAGATCGCTGGGTGTCTCGAAAAAAAACCGAGCGAAGCCAGTTTCCCGTAAGCGTCAACCCCGCTAGATCAGCGCGTTACATCAAAAATCGGAGCGTAGCGGCTGTTTCGCCTCGCGTCCGGTCGAGCATTCTTGACTTCACACGATAAGTCAATTAACTTTGTACTGACTTTCGTAAAAAATTCGAACATTTGAACTTGGTGCCGGTCCGACTATCCCGGATCCAGACCCACGACCTGCAATAGTAATATGCTGCGGCCGCCCTGTCCGTCTTTCGTCGAAATGGCGTAGTCTTGGAGCGAACGGCCTGTTTCAAATTTAAGGAGCATCGGTGATGAGGAAACTATTTTCAGGCAAAGGGCTTCGCGTCCTACTGCCGTTATCCGTTTTATTTTTGGCGCTCGGAGTATTTTTGCAGACTTCCGAGCAGGCGTCTTCGCAGGAATCGGACACGACCGACCTTAACGGCTCGGCCGATCCGAAGTCCGGCCAGGCTGTGGGTTTCACGAGAAACGGAACGCAGACGAGTTATGACAACGGCATCGTAAAGGTCGACCCGACAGGCTTTGCTGTCACGGGCCCGGCTCGAGAGCTGCCTGCTTTTGATGACGACGTCGTCATTACAAAGAAAGAGCGCGAAGAGATGCGAAAGCAGCGTCAGCGTGACAAGGGCATGACGGAGGGCGATGTTCTTAGGGAAGACATCAACCGTCAGAACGCGAAAACCATCAAGAAGGCTTTACCTGACAAGGGTGCCGGAGAAGGGCCTTTCATCGATCCGTTGGTGAACAACCGTCCAGACACTAATGCTCCACAGGCCATGCCGACGCCGAGCCTCACGTTTGAGGGCGTTCAGCATACAGCGGCAACTGTTCTGCCGCCGGACACCGTTGGTGATGTGGGACCAAATCACTACGTTCAATCGACCAACTCAAACAACGCCGGAGCAACGGCCGTTGGTGTATTTAATAAGAGCACCGGAGCACAGATCGCCACCTTTGCTTTACAGAGTCTTTTCGCATCGCTGCCGGCGACCGATCCTTGCCGAACTCGTGATGATGGCGATCCGATCGTGGTCTACGATCCGCTGGCAGATCGCTGGCATATAAGCCAGTTTGCCATTCCCGCTAATCCGAACAGCTTCCAGTGTGTCGCCGTCTCGGTAACAGGCGATCCGACCGGAGCATATTACGTATGGAGCTACCTGTATCCGGGCGGCGTTATTAACGATTACCCGAAAGTAGGTGTGTGGCCGGATGCTTACCACATGACGTTCAACCAGTTCAACAATGCCGGAACAGCCTTTTTGGGTGGGGGCATTATGAGTCAGGATCGTCCTAAGGCACTTGTTGGTGACCCGACCACGTCGGTTATTTACAGAAATGTATTTACTATCCAAGCGTCTGCGGGCGGCCTCTTGCCCACCGACATTGACGGTTCGGTTCCGCCGCCGGCCGGCATGGCGCAGGTGATCGGCGACTACATCGCTGACGAATTTGGTGATCCGACCGACGGAGTTAGGTTCTTCAAGTGGGTGCCCGATTTCGTAACGCCGGCGAATTCGTCGTTAACCGTTTTGCCTGACGTCGCATTGGCTCCGTTCGATGCGCGGCAACCGACCGGCCGAGGTGATATTGAACAAAGCGGCGGAGCGAATCTCGATTCGATCTCAGACCGTCTGATGCATCGTCTCGCATATCGAAACCTTGGCACCTTTGCCGCTCCGGTCAATTCGTTCACCGGCAGCTTTGCGGTAAATGTCAGCGGTGCTAACCCAACATCTGCAGCACTATATCAGACCGGTATTCGCTGGTTCGAACTGCGTCGTACCGGTGATGCTTTTTCGGTTCGCGACCAGGGCACGCACAACCTAACTCCCGGTGACGGTGCCAATGGACTGAATAACTGGATGGGCAGTATTGCCCAGGATGCAAGCGGCAATATCGCCATCGGCTTCAGCCAGTCGGGTACCGGACAAAATGCCGATATCAAGATCGCCGGACGCACTGGAGCAGCGACGGCCGGAACGCTGAACGAAGGCGAGGCATTGTTCTTCGATGCCCTGGGTTCGCAGACCAGCACCTCTAACCGTTGGGGCGACTACAGCACGATGAGCGTAGATCCGGCTGATGAATGTACATTCTGGTATACCCAGCAGTACTATGCGACGACGAGTTCGGCGATATGGACGACGCGAATCGGTAAATTTGTCTATCCGAGTTGTACGCCGGCCCCAAAAGGCACGATCAACGGAACGATCACATTGGCCGCGAGCGGACTGCCGGTTGACGCTGCTAATGTAAGCGCGACGGGCGGTTTTCAACGCCAGTCGGGAGCTACCGGAACTTATTCCATGACCGTTGCCCCCGGAACCTATACCCTAGCGGCAAATAAAGGCCTCGGTTTAACTGGAACTTCCACGCCTACGGTAACCGTCACAGCTGGCGGAACCACAACGGCTAATATTGCCTTGGGTGGCAACCCAGTACTCAACGGTGGAACCGCCACATTAGTTTCGGAAAGCTGTCTGCCGGCTAACGGTTTTGTCGATCCGGGTGAAACGGTAACAGTTGCATTCCCGGTTTCGAACATAGGTGGAGCGAACACGGCCAATGATATTGGTACGCTGCAGGCAACCGGCGGTGTTGCCAACCCGGGAGCAGCCCAGACCTACGGCGTGATCACGGCCGGCGGTGCTGCTGTGAGCCGGAACTTTACCTTCACCGCGAATCCGCTTTTGACCTGCGGAACCAACATAACCGCAACAGTTGCCCATCAGGATGGAGCAACGAATCTCGGCAACATAGTTTATACGATCCCGACTGGCGGAACCGGAACCGCTCAGACGCGAAGCTACACCGGGCCGGCCGTGCCTGTTCCGGACAACGTACCCGCGGGCGTAAATATTCCGTTACCGGTCTCAGGCTTTACCGGAACCATCGCCGACCTCAACTTCAAGTTCGATGCCGATCCGGCTGGAACTTGTAACGCGACCGTCGGTAATACTGCGGCAGCCATGGATCACACATTCATCGGCGACCTGATCTTCAAACTGACCTCACCCGCCGGAACGACGGTAACTATCCAGAACGCTCGTGGCGGTACGCGTGAGAATATTTGTTCGACCACGCTTGATGATGACGGGGGCTTCCCGCTGTTATCAACGCTTACAAGCACCACGGGTCAATTCCAAAGCGGCAACTTCACCCCTGACAACGCGCTATCGGCGTTCGACGGACAGAATCCGAACGGAACATGGACGCTGAATGTGAGCGACAATGCCGGAGTCGACACTGGTTCTATGCGTAGATTCTCGTTGGAGATCACGCAGCGAACATGCGTCCTTTGCGCCGGTGTTCCGACGCCGAGCCCGACGCCGACTGTAGCTCCGAGCCCGACGCCGAGCGTAGTTCCGAGCCCGACACCTTCTCCTGTACCGACGCCGAGCCCGCAAACAGGCTGCACTTTCAGCAATGGTGGATTGAATCCTCAACCGCTCACTGAAAGTGGTGTAGCGGCACCCGCCGGATTCTTCTGGAGCGAGACGCAGCACAACACCGGCAATCTCGCCGTTTCGAATAACTCGATCGGGTATGGCGCAACTCAGGGAAGCAATCGGCTTGCGGATAACTTCACTATCGCACAGCAATGTACGATAAATTCCGTAACGTTCTATGCTTACCAGACCGGCGGACCAGCGACGACGCCTTTTACAGCCTACACTCTGAGGATCTGGAACGGACGACCTGGCGATGCTGGCGCAACTGTCGTCTTTGGCGACACAACTACCAACCGGCTGGCATCCTCGGTCGATTCCACTTTCTTCCGTATTTCTAATACGGTCGTTCCGCCTCCTGGTGTTGTTCAAGGAACGACAAGAAAGATATGGAAAAATACGGTAACCGTAAACACTGTGTTACCGGCCGGAACTTACTGGTTCGACTGGGCGTCGACCGTGGCAACGGCGGTAGCCCACTTCCATCCGGGTAAGACCATCGCCGGAGCACGAAATGCGCCGACTGATAACGCGCGTCAGTTTACTAACTCAACGTCGCTATGGGCTGATGTCCTGGATACCGGATTCCCGGCAACGCCTCCGAGCCTGCCACAGGATTTCCCGTTCGATGTTGTGGGTACGACCGGCGGAACACCGCTTCCTACACCGACACCGAGCCCTAGCCCAACACCAAGTCCGATCCCGACGCCAACTCCGGGTGCCGGATTGACGGTGAGTTATACGGGCCCACCGGTCACGATCCCGGATAACGTTCCTGCGGGAGTGAATATCCCGATCGCGGTTGGAACGGCGTGTAGCATCTCGGACCTCAACTTCCGCTTTGACGGTACGCAGAGTGCTACGGTTGGCAATACTGGAGTAGGCGTTACCCATTCATGGGTTGGCGACTTGATCTTCAGGCTTACCTCGCCGAGCGGAACGGCGGTGACGTTCTACGATCGTCCTGGTGTTCCCGCGAGTGCGGCAGGCTGCTCAAACAACAATCTCGCACAGCTCATCATCGATGACGAGGCGGCGGGCGGACCGATCGAAAATCAGTGTACGGCCGGAGGCACGGCTGTCGCGTTCCCGACCGGCTCGTTTACGCCGAACAATCCATTGAGTGCGTTCGACGGCCAGAGTGCGGTTGGAACATGGCAGTTGAACGTTAGTGACAACGCCGGTATCGATACCGGTGCGGTCCAACGCTTCTCGCTTGTCTTTACCTGTTCGGGCGGAGTTACACCGTCGCCTACTCCTACGCCGACACCAACGCCAAGCCCGACGCCGACGCCGAGCCCGACGCCGACGACATTCCTGGCGTTCAACTCGACGACCTATAGGCAAGACGAGTCGCAGACGATCGACGTCACCATCAATAGGACCGGCGTGACGACTGGCGGCACAACAGCCTTCCTGACACTTACGTCCACTCGAGCTGTGATAGGCACTGCGGGGTGTGGAACTGGGGCTGATGTTATCAACATGACCGGTAATGTGATCAACTTCAATGCCGGTGAGACATCGAAGACCGTTACGCTGGCTTTGTGCGGCGATGTAGTTGCCGACACCGATGAGACGGTCAACCTGACGTTGACCAACGTGTCGTCTGGTGCCGGGGCTACGAACAGCGCTGTACTGACGATCAACGATACGGCCAACCAGTTCAAGAACGCTGCCGGAATTACGATACTGCAGGGAACTGCGGCCAATCCGTATCCATCGAACATCACTGTGACAGGAGCCACGGCCAACACGTTCCGCATTCGCGTAACGCTGTATGACCTGTATCACGACCAGCCGGACAACATCGACGCACTGCTCGTCGGCCCGAACGGGGCGAAGTATGTAGTGATGGGCGATGTAGGCGGATCGATCGCGATACCGGCACCTCCGACTGGACCGGGCGTGACGCTCACGTTCGCAGATTACCCGGCGGCTGTTGTTCCTGACGCAGGACCACTGACGACGGGAATCTTCAAGCCGACGACCTGCGAACCAGTCAGCAGCTTCCCGGCACCGGCACCGACCGCACCGTATGCGGAGCCGGGCTGTACGGCCGCGAGAACGAACGCTCAGACGCTGTTCGGCAACTTCGGCGGCTCGACGGCGAACGGAACGTGGAGCCTGTACATTCGCGATGACAACAACCTCGCACGGCAGGATGCGACAAATGCACCGGACATCGTTCGAGGCGAAGTCAGAGGCGGATGGGGAATCGAACTGCTGCCTTCAACGGCAAGCGGCGTCGAGATCTCAGGACGAGTGACGACACCAGACGGCCGCGGCCTCAGGAACGCCACCGTTGTCATCACCGACAGCCAGGGCAACCGCCGCACCGCCACGACTAGCTCCTTCGGATTCTTCCGCTTCGATGATGTCGAGGCTGGAGGAACATACGTGGTCGCCGTTTCGTCCGGACGCTACCGGTTCAACGCACGGGTCATCAACGTGACCGATACCCTAACCGATGTCGACTTTGTCGGCCTCGAATGACATTGTTTGCATGACTGAAACCCCCTTGGGCGGCCTTCGGGCCGCCTTTTTTTTCGTTGCGTATCCGGCGCGCCTTGCAGCCGGCGAATGCTCGAAAGCCTACGTTCGCCTCGATCTCGCGATATCTTGATGTTTTGGGGATCTAACGAAGATTTTTGCTGTAATTACATTAGAAAAATGCTAAGAAATAAGTGTATGCTAATAGGTTAGACATTATGGGCAACGGTGTCCTTTTCTCCGGCACGAGACTCTCGTTTTCTTGCTAAAGTTCACTCCGTTAAACAAGGGTCTCTGAATTATTTATCCGGATAGATTTTTAACATGGCATTTAAGTCTTTATTTAGTCTTTTTTCGAGCGATCTGGCGATCGATCTTGGCACCGCAAACACCCTCGTTTACGCGAAAGGCCGCGGAATCGTTGTCTCAGAACCGTCCATCGTTGCAATTAACAAGGTCACGAACCAGGTCGAGGCCGTTGGCCGCGACGCAAAAGAAATGCTCGGTCGCACGCCGGGGAACATCGTCGCCATCCGTCCGATGAAGGACGGCGTGATCGCCAATTTTGAAGTGACGGAGAAGATGCTCCAGCACTTTATCCGCAAGGCCCATAACGGCAAATCGTGGGTCCGCCCGCGTGTGGTCATCGGCATCCCATCGGAGATCACGCAGGTTGAACGCCGCGCGGTCGAGGACAGCGCCTATCGCGCAAAAGCCAGCGAAGTTTATCTTGTGGAAGAGGCGATGGCTGCCGCCATCGGTGCCGGGCTTCCGATCACCGAGCCGCACGGAAACATGGTCGTCGACATCGGCGGCGGAACGACTGACATCGCGGTTATTTCGCTGTCAGGCATCGTTTACTCGCGTGCAGTCCGCGTGGCGGGTAACGAGATGGACGAGGCCATTACTCAATACATCAAACGTAAATACAATCTGCTGATCGGCGAACGTACGGCCGAGGCGATCAAGATCGCCCTTGGTTCGGCGTTCCCGCTTGAAGAGCCGCTGTCGATGGACGTGCGCGGCCGCAACCTTATTGAGGGTATTCCCAAGACCATCACCATGACGGACGAAGAGATCCGCGAGGCTTTGTCCGACGCGATCTCGACCATCATAAACGCCGTCCGGGTCGCTCTCGAGCGTACGCCTCCCGAACTGTCCGCCGACATCGTCGAACGCGGTATCGTGTTGACCGGCGGCGGCGCACTTCTCAAGAATCTCGATAAACGCTTAATGATCGAAACCGGCTTGCCGGTCGTCATCGCCGACGATCCGCTCTCCTCAGTCGTACTGGGCACCGGCAAGATGCTGTCCGATTTCGAACTCCTCAAGCGCGTTAAGTGGGACAATTCATTGATGACAGGGAGTTAAGAAGGATAAAGGATAAAGGCGAAAGGAAAAATAAATAGCTGAATTTAGCCACTTTTGCCTTTAGCCTTTCGCCTTTTGCCTTTCGAAGGAATGGCTGAGCGTAGTCAAAAGGAAGTCTGGCGGTTGACCCCTTGGTTAATGATCGCCCTTCTTTTGGTGAATTTTATCCTCATGGCTTTCGATGCCCGTGATAGGTCGACCGGGCAGCGGGTGATCCGTGCGTGGACACAGACCGTCGCGGATTTTGCGCAGTCGCCTGTTACCACGGTTACGACGGGGATCGCCAACTACTTCTATTCGATATCCAATCTTCGTTCGGCTCAGAGTGAGAATGATGCTCTCAAGCAGCGAGTTCAGGAACTCGAGGTGGAGCTGAAGCAGAAAGAAGACCTTGCCGCGGAAAACACCCGACTTAAGTCTCTCCTTGATCTTCGAGAGCAGAGTAACCACAAGGTGCTGACGGCGCGAATCATTGGTCGCGATCCGTCTGTTTGGTTCGACAGCCTGAGTATCGATCGCGGAAGTCTGGACGGCGTAAAGATATACATGCCGGTGGTTACCGATGGCGGCTTAGTAGGCCGTGTGACAGCGGTGAGCCCGCTAGCTTCACAGGTAGACCTTTTGACCCGCTCAACTTCCGGAGTCGGAGCTGTAGTGGGGCAGATCGGAGCGTCAAGTGCTCTTGGCGTGGTCAGCGGGACGAGCAAGAAAGATCTGCTTGAAATGAAGTACGTTCCGGGGAACATCGATGTCCAGGTCGGACAAACTGTATTTACAACGGGCCAGGACGAGATCTTCCCGGCAGGACTTAAGATCGGCGAGATCGTTAATGTGGTCAGCGGCTCGGCCACCACGCCGCACGTGATCGAGATCAGGCCGGCTGCGAAGCTCGATTCGATGCAGGAAGTTGGCATTCTGCTTTATCAGGCTGCCGAGAAACCCCAGTTCGATCAGAAACTACCGAATACGACCAGAAGATAATTGATGGAAGGCGTACGGCTCACAATTGCGATCATTATAGCGGTCATCCTGCAATGGACGCTGCGTAATGTATTTGAGGGATTCGCCTACATCGATTTTCCCCTGATCATCATTGTTTTCGCGGCACTTCAGCGAAATTCCGTGCGAGCGATCCTTTTTGCGAGCCTAGCGGGCATCGCGGTTGACGCTCTCAGCGGCGGGCTGCTGGGTGCGAGCGGATTTTCAAAGACGGTGGTCGCATACCTCGTTTTTGAGATGGCGCGTCGCGTATATCTGGACAACCTGCTGCTCCGGATTCCCGTCATAGCTGGCGCGTGTTTGGTTAATGACCTGGTTTATTTTGGTGTTCAGCGGCTCTTCGGCCAGGCACCGGCGGCGGATGTGGTTGTAGTTATCGCTTACCGCGTGATCGGCACCACGATCGCCGGAACGCTTGTTTATCTTTTACTTCAAAATCTATCGGGCGACGGGACGCGTCGCCGGAAACGCGACATGTTCACTCCGCGACGCCAAACGAGGCGTCGAAACCCAATTAGGCTTAACAAATAACGCGAGGATAACGCCATGAAACTCGGCGATCAGGTTCAGAATCTCGGTATCAGGGTCATAGCGATCCAGGCGATCGCATTTGTGTTGCTTGGCTTGCTTGGGGTCAGGTTGTATTACCTGCAGATCGTTCGCGGGGAGTACTATACCGACCGGGCCGAAAGCCAGCGAGTGCGTTTTATTCCGATTCCCGCACCGCGCGGGGCGATCCTTGACCGGAACGGGAAAATGCTCGTCGATTCGCGACCGACATACAATGTCGTACTGTCCAACGAGCCGCTAAAGAAGATCAATGTTAATGAGCGAGTCGAAGAATATTCGCGCGGCCTTAATCTCGATCACCAGTTCGTTGTCGAACGTCTAAATCTCATAAAACAACAGAACGAATTTGAGACGATGGTGCTGAAAGAGAACGTGGACATGCGCGATATAGCGTGGGTCGAATCGCATTCGTTGGAATTTCCTGAGCTTCGCGTTGAGCTTCAGCCACAGCGGTACTATCCTCTCGGGACCACGCTCGCACACGTGCTCGGATATGTTGGCGAGATCAGCCCGACACAGTTGAAGGAACCTGAATATCAGGAAAAAGGATTTCGGCCGGGCGACATAATAGGAAAGGGTGGGCTTGAGCAGTATTACGACGAGTATCTTCGTGGACGGCCGGGGTACAGAAAAGTGCTTGTCGATTCAAAGGGTCGTGTGCAAAGCGAGATAGAGGTCGTAAAGCCGCAGTCGGGACAAGACATGATCACGACGATCGATCTGGACGTACAGCTTCGGGCCGAGAAACAGCTCGCAGAGTCGGCTACGAAACGCGGGACGATCATTGCTACCGACCCGAATAATGGCGAGGTTCTTGCGATGGCTTCTGCTCCTTCGTTCGATCCGAACGTTTTTGTTCAGGGAAGCTCGAAACCCGAAGGCCGCAAGCAGATCGCCGCCTATTGGCAGGATGAGAAGCGGCCACTCTACAATCGTGCGATCCAGGGCCGATATCCACCAGGCTCCACGTGGAAGATACCAGAATCACTGGCCGGCCTGCAGCAGGGTGCCATCACAGTCGAAAAATCAAACCTGGTATGCGGCGGCGGCATAACGATCGGAAATAAGTTTACGCGATGCATGGGCAGCCACGGCTCGCCCCCGCTGAGCTATGCCATCACGAAATCATGTGACGGCTATTATTATCGCCTCGCGCTCAAGATGGGCATTGACGGCGTGATAAAGATGATCGAGGATTTTGGTTACGACAAACGTTCCGGCATCGATCTTCCGAACGAGAAGGTACCGCAAACTCCGAAATCATGGATGCCTTGGGTAGTTAAGAACGAAGGTAAGTGGAGCGATATTCGCACGGTATATTCCGGGATCGGACAGGACACTGTCGTCGTGACACCGATATCGATGCTTCGAGCGGTCTCGGCGATCGGAATGCGTGGCAGAATGTACGAGCCGCATTTTCTAAAGGAATTCAGACCTATCGCCGCCATCGGTAATGAGGGCGAGAATAACTACTTTCCGGCTCGGCCTTCTGTAACTTTCGCTCATCCGGAGCCAAAGCTCCTACAAGCGACAGACGCACAGTGGGACGTGGTAATTAAGGGCATGTGGGGCGTGGTCCAGGGCGGCGGAACGGCGGGTTCGATAAAAATACCGGATTTTGAGATCGCCGGAAAAACGGGGACTGCTCAGGTTGCGGAGCTTGGCAAGGACGTTGGCGATAAGAAGGACCATGCCTGGTTCGTTAGCTTTGCCCCTGCATTCAAGCCGGAAATAGCCGTAATTGCATTGATCGAAAACGTCGGTTTCGGCGGTAGTCATGCAGCTCCAGCGGCACGCGGGGTTTATCAGGCCTACCGTGAAACGAAAGGCCACATTCCGTCGGAGGAGAACGTAGCGAAGAAGTAAGTAAATGGTTGCGATCATCGAAAAACGTGATCTGAAGGATTTCGACTGGCTAACAACATTGCTGGCGATGGCCATCGCCGCATTTGGTGTCTGGCAGATACATAACGCATTGCCGAGTGAGAGCTATTGGACAAAGCAGATCTTCGGTATTGGGCTTTCGCTTGTGGCGTTCTTTATCGTTGCGTTTACAGATTATCGACGGCTTATTGACTCGGCACCGGTCTTTTACGTAATCGCGTTGGTTATGCTCCTTCTGGTTCTCACGCCCCTCGGGGTTACGGTGAATGGGCAGAAGGCCTGGCTTCGCCTGCCGCTCGTCGGGCAATTCCAGCCATCCGAGTTTGCCAAAATACCGACAGTATTGATGCTCGCCAAGTATTTCGGTGCACGAAAGGCCGGAAATTTGCGGTTCAAGGAAATGCTGATAGGGACGGCGATCTTCGCGGGCCCGGTCGGACTTATTTTGCTTGAGCCGGATGCTGGACAGGCGATAACGTATTTTCCGCTGCTCGCGGCAATGTTCTTCTTGTCGGGCATCAAGGTTCGATATGTAGTTCTGGCCGCGGTTGCGGCTGCGGTCCTCATCCCGGCAGCATGGTATGTCGGGGTAGAGACGGGCAAGATCAAACGCTATCAGCAGGAACGCATTCTCGCGATAACCAATCCCGACCAGGTCGATCCCCGCGGCTACGGCTACCACACGATCCAATCCACAATAACGGTCGGCAAAGGCGGACTTTCGGGTATCCACGGCGAAACCGAAACGTCGCAAAGCGTTTTGAAGTTTCTGCCCGAGCCGCAGACGGATTTTATCTTTGCGGTTACGGCTGAGAATACGGGATTTATTGGATGCGTATCTTTACTGCTTGCGTATGCCTTGCTGCTTTCCGGAATGATAGCAGGTGCCCGCGAAGCATCGGACCGCCCGGGAATGCTCGTTATCATGGGCATCGTGTGCGGGATGGCCTTTCAGATCTTTATGAATGTAGGAATGGCGCTCGGCATTTTGCCGGTTATCGGCGTTCCGCTGCCCCTGATGAGCGCCGGTTTGTCGGCATTGCTCTCGACTTTTGTCGCCATAGGGTTCGTAGTTAGTGTAAAATTGCGCCGATTCGTTAATTGATGCCGAATGCGAAGTTTGCAGCGGCTGGAGGTAGTTGATGGCAGTAGATAGAAAGAGGTTCAAGACGGCTGAGGCCGTATCGGAAAGTTCCAAGCGAAGTTGGTTTTCGGGTTTTACATTCTTGTTGACCGCGCTTGTGCTCGCCTTGTCAGCCGGAGCGCTGACTGGCGTACTCGCATCCTATTATCTAAATAACTCACGCTACTCGGTCGAAGTCTCGGCCCTGGCTACCTATCGTCCGCCGCAGGTTACTACTATTTACGCCGACGACGGTGAGACTATCCTGGCCGAATTCGCGATCGAAAAGCGCATCCCGCTGAAGATCCAGGACGTTCCGGATCGCGTTACCGACGCTTTGCTTGCTATCGAAGACTATCGATATCGTGATCATATTGGCATCGATCCCTATCGAATTGCTGGTGTTATTTTCAAGAACGTCACAACCGGGAAAACGGAAGGCGCATCTACGATCACGCAGCAGCTCGCGAAGAATCTCTTTCTTTACAAAGATCAAACATACACCCGTAAGGTAAATGAATGGGCTGTTGCTCTTCAGATCGAACGATTGTACACAAAGGACCAGATCCTCGAGATGTACATGAACTATGTCTTTCTCGGTGCGGGTGCATACGGTTTTGAAGCAGGCTCGAGAACCTATTTTGGCAAGTCGGTGAAGGACCTGAACCTCGAGGAAGCCGCGCTTCTCGCCGCTATTCCGAAATCGCCAGAGTATTCGCCAACCAGAAACATGGAGAAGGCGAAGACCCGACGCGACATCGTGCTCGATCAGATGACGAAGTACTATCCTGAAAAGTATTCTCAGGCGGAAGTTGATGCGGCAAAGGCAAAGCCGATCACGCTTGCCGGCACTGCATACTACCAGTCGCAGCCAAAATCCACAGCGTGGGACTACCCGGTCGAAGAGATCCGAAAGTACCTCGAGGAGAAGTACACGACCCGTGTCGCGCAGGGTGGGCTGAAGGTTTACTCGACTATCAACGTCGAAGCCCAGAAGATAGCAACGCGCACGATCCGCGAACGCCTGCGAGCCTATGACCGCGGCCGCCCGTGGCGCTCGGACTATAAGAATCTTCTTCTTGACGAGAACGAGCAGCCCATTACGGATGAGAAGGAAGTGAACAAACTGCTGGAGACCTTCAAACATCCCGATTGGTACGGCGACGATTATAAAGAGGGCGAATACATAAAGGGCCTTGTAATGAAGACCAATGCGGGAGCTGACCAGGTCGGAGTTCGTTTCGGAAAGTACAAAGCGGTCGTAGGCCCTTCAGATATGGGCAGGAGCGGTAAGCGTCCGAAGGATGAATTGAAGCCAGGTTATCTTGCCGAGTTTTTGATCAAGAAGGTCGATAAGGAAGATCAGACCTTGGAAGTCGAGCTGTCACAGGTTCCGGAGGTTCAGGCATCGATAGTGTCGATTAACGCAAAGACCGGTGAGATCGTTGCGATGGTCGGGGGCTACGATTTTCAAACGAGTAAATTCAATAATGCCACGCAGGGGCTTCGTCAGACCGGGTCGGCATACAAACCATTCGTTTACACAGCGGCGGTCGAGGACGGAATGACACCTGACATGACCGTCAGTGGAGCGCCTATAAAGCGCGGCGGATGGTCGCCTAAGAACTATGACGGCAGTGCCAGCCACGGAAATGTTCCGATGAAGATCGCTCTCGCAAAGTCATACAATATAGCGGCCGTTCACCTGCTCGAACAGGTCGGCATCCAGGCGGGAGGCCAGATGGTACGGCGATTTGGCATCACCAACCCGATGGCGCCGAGCCTGCCGTCGGCGTTGGGAGCTAGCGAGGCTTCATTGCTCGAAATGACCGCGGCTTATTCAGCTTTTCCTAACAAGGGAATCCGAATGGCACCGCACCTTATTCGCAAGGTTTACAACCGTGATGGAAGCCTGCTCGAGGAATACGACGGCGCCAGTACGAAGGTAACGAGCGAATATGCCGCCCTAACGATGGTCCAGATGATGCGCGGAGTCACTGCTGGCGGCGGTACAGCCTCGGCAGCAAGTGCAGCGGGACAGCCCTTGGCCGGAAAAACAGGAACTGTGAACGATCATACGGATGTATGGTTTATCGGCTATACACCCACGTACGTTACGGGTGTCTGGATGGGTAACCCGCTCCGGAAAGAGTCGCTGGGTTCGGGCATGACGGGCGGACACGGAGCCCTGCCGTATTTTAATTCGTTTATGAACGCGTTTTTGAAGGGAAAGCCGATTGAATCCTTCCCTGCAGCGCCGCCGATGCCGGCCGAAGTTAAACGCGAAATGGAATTGAGGAAACGCGAGGAACTCGAGAAACTGGAAGAAGCCGACATCGCCGGCCGAAAGACTGGGATCACATTCTCGCCTGGAACAAAGATCGATCCGAACGCTCCTTTGCCCGGTGACGACAAACCCGTGACCGATACGTCCACGGCTCCGAGTACAACCAAACCACCGGATACGACTCCCGATAAGCCGATCGTGGTGAGGCCGATCCTGCCGACGTCCACGCCTAAGTCTGATCCGACACCGGAGAAGCCCGCTGGGCCAAAACCGAAGGGTAAGAAAGGTGACGGGTAAGTAATATCCAACGAATAAAAAAATGGACGATTCATCGAGAATCGTCCATTTTTACTTGGAACCGCCTGGCCTTAGCGTAGAAACTCGCCCAGATAGTACGGCAGCATTTTTCGCCACCACACCCAGTCGTGATTTACATCGTGGCCCCAAACGTCCAGGCGATGCGGGATGCCTTTGGAATGAAGCAGGCCCGAGAATTCGCGGCTTCGGTCGGGGGCCTCGAACGAGCCCTGGCCCGTGACGACAACGATCGAATCGGCGTTTCGAAGCCGCGGCAGGTGATAATCGTCGTTCAGGTTTCGGATGTACATGTCGGGGTTATTGAAGTAGACATTGTCATCGTAGTAGCCCTTGTCGAGATAGTTGTAAATGTCGTAACTTCCGCTCATTGCGATAGTCCCGCGGAAATTATCGGAGTGCTTAAAGTAAGTGTTCGCGGCGAGAAACGCTCCGAGAGAAGCTCCAGTGGTGAGCGGCCGCGCATCCTGGCCGCATTCGTTGCGAATGAGCGGAAGCACCTCATCCATGATGTAACGGTCATAGCGAGTAAGCATTTCGACCTTCCAGCCCGGATGAGACTCGCGGTTGAGCAAACTGTACTTATTGACCGAATTTATCGAGTAAGCTCGGATAAGTCCGGCTTCAATAAAATCCTTGATCGCATCGATCAGGTAAAAACGCTCATACTCCAAATAGTCCGCGGCTGCGGTCGGGAACATGAGCAGCGGGTAACCCGAATGCCCATATGCCACAAGCGGCATGTCCATACCCAAATTTCCGCTGAACCAGGAAGTCGTGTCTCTTCGCATTTAGTTCTTATTCTCCGTAGGTTGTTTTGTAATGGTTATCTCTCGCGAGGTTGAATTATACCCGCCATTTTCTACCAAATTACCGTCTTTATCGACTAGCTCGAGCTTTACTACGTGCTTGCCGTCAGGCCAACGGGAAAGCCAGATCGGCTCCCATTTTTCTGCAAACCGAGCTTCACCATCGCCGATCGTGTATTTAACGCGGTAATCTCCGCCGTCGCCAACGAGTTTGGCATTTGCGAGCCAGAAATCGAGCATGATATCGGCGGCATCGGCGCCTTTATACTCACCTTTTGGCCGGCTAAAGGTAAGCAGAGGCCTTTTCGGGTCGACTTCACCGGCGGTACTTTCCTTCATCTCCTTGCCTTCAGGTGTAGGCTTAGCGACGTTGGCGTTCGCCATCGTTTCGCCACTGGCTGTGGTGGTGGGCTTTTCGGCATCGCCGCCTCCGTTCTTTACGGTGAACTTCACCATTTGGAAAGCCCCGTCATTCTTATACGATTCGTGCCACGGTCGTGAAGGGAATACACGCAGCGTATGAACGCCGTCCGATACGTTCCGCAGTTCGAATTCCTGATCGAGATTGTAATAAGCCTCGTAAGGTTGGTTATCGAGTATCACGTGTATGTGATTGCCGGTGTGCGTCGCCTCGTTCATGCCGGGCTTATAGCCTTTCAGATCGCCTGCAAGGGTTAGCTTTACCTTTACGGTCGAGCTGTCGATAGTAGCACCTTCAGCAGGGCTTACGATCTTGAGGGTCGGTGCCGCGGAATCCTGCTCGCCCCGCTCTTTCATCATCGCGGATATCGTACCTGGGCGTTCCACAGCCAGGATGGATGATGTCGGCTGGCTCTGTTGGGTGTTGGCCCCATTTCCGACCGGATTTGAGCTTGTGCAGGCTGCCAATGAGATCGATACTGCTGAAACAAAAAGAAAACTAAAAAAACGCATGTTACTACTCCTAAACCCCGACCTGCGCGATGTGTTGCGCGACCGGGGAGCGATCAACTTCATGATCGAAAACAGCTCTAAAATTAAACTCAAGGCGATCTTCTACCGCCTCAGCATCCACTTCGCGGCCTAAGATCCGGTCCATCGAAGTAACGGGTTCGCCCTCGCAGGCTATGATCCAGTTGTAATAGCTCAGGTCTGTGTTTACGTTGAGCGCAAAGCCGTGCGTTGTGACCCAGCGTTTTATATGAACGCCAATCGCTGCGATCTTACCCTCAACGGTGTGGACACCCGTCAGCCCTTCGATTCGAAACGCTTCGATGCCAAAATCGCTCATCGTCCGGATCAAGACCTCTTCAATATCGCGAACATAGCGATGAACATCTTCGCGGTCGGGCGATAAACTTATGATCGGATAGCCGACTATCTGCCCGATACCATGATAGGTGACCTTGCCACCGCGGTTGGTTTCGAAGACCTCGATACCTAGTTTCTGCAACGTTTCCGCCTCGGCCAGGACGCCGTTTTCCTTCGAACGACGGCCGAGCGTGAACGTATGCGGATGCTCGAGCAGAAGCAAATGATCCTGCTTCCGCTCAGCGATCACTTCAGCTTCGAGTTCTTTTTGCAGGCGAAGGGCATCAGCGTAGCCAACGCGCCCGAGCCTGTGAACTTCTAACAACCGCCGATGCATTATTGCTATAATAAAGTTTTTCGGCACGATTTAACAGGACGGTATCGATATGAGAAACTTTCGAATCTTTGGAATTGCACTCTTGGCCTTGGCTCTTTTTGCGGTTTCGGCATCCGCTCAGAAGAAGACTGCCAAGAAACCCACGACCAAAAAACCGGCCCCGACAACTACTTCATCCACCAAGATAGTGCCGCCGCTGGACGTGAGGGCAGGACGTGAAAAGGTAGACATTCAGCTTTCAAACGTGAACGATTTTGTAGATATGCTCGGTACGATAGCTCAGGGACTCGAGGTCGCCGATGCCGATGCGAAAGCGGGAAAACTGAGGCCTGCTACCGCTTCTAAGATCGACGCGAAGAAGAAGGAGATCGTTGCGGCTATTCGAAATATGTCCGTTGTACTTCGTGGTCTCGAATCGGAGTTTCGCACAAAGACGGCACTGCAGAAATACCTGCCGCAAATTGAGAAGATAAGCGATCTGTCGACGGAATCGGAAGATCTGGCTATCGCGGGCAAATTTGTTGCGGCTAAAGAACCGCTAAGGAATGTAGCAAAGAAGCTTACCGACACACTTGCGGCCATGCCGTTGTAAGAACTGCTTCAGAATCTCGCGATCGGCCTATTCCGGTTTTTTCAGACTTGTTTTCGAATCATTCGGATCGCACACTTCGATCTTCCCCGATTTTGCGACCGCGGCTTTAGCATCCGCGGGAAGGGCAAGCTGGTTTTGAATAAATGCCTCGCCTTCGGATTCGATGACCTCGCCATTAATGATAAACGCCTTTTTGGTTAGCGTATCCCCGGTCTTTTCCATCACCGACGGTGTCAGAAAGATGTACCACGGCGAGCCCCAGTTGCGTACGTCGCCGGTCGAGCGGCGATATTTATAGTGGAGCGACGTCTGTTTCGCCCCGCGTTCGGCTGATTCGTAAACGGCCGGGAATGTTACCTTAAGCTCGTTTAGGTTCGCCTTCATCGAATCGAGCGGATCGTAAAGGCCCACCGCGACTATCTCTAGCCCCTTATCCTTGTATTTGTCGTAAAACCGCTGCAGGATCGGCGCGTCATGCCTCCAATTGCCGCACCACGGCGCGTAATACACTACGATCGTCAATTTCTTACCCTTGGTGAGTTCGCGCAGATTGATGTCCTCACTCGTTCGAATGCTCTTATAGGTCCAATTCTGATAGGCGATCTCTTTCTCCTGCATTGGAGCCTGCTCGTTTTGAGCAAAACCCGATACAACGGCCGCAAGTACAATAAAAATGGCGATCAACGTTTTCATGTAAAACTTCATGTGATGACAATAAAGACTATCGTTTCAGATGCATAGTGACAAGGAAAAAGTTGGCGGAAACAATGCTTTTTAGCTTACGCCGACATCTGTGATAATCTGTTTTCGATCATGAGCACGACAACCGTTTCCGATATTTTCCGCCGGGCACTCGATATGCGAAAAGCAAATCCTAGTGCCTCATATAAAGACGTTTCCGCCCAGATCGTGAGCGAATTCAGCGGCAAGCCGTTTCCCGAGACTGCGTATTTGACCATTCCGGAATACGATAACATCGCTCCGGAAGAAGACTGGACGGCCGGGCTGCCAGTCGTTCTCCGCGGCATCCAGAACGAGGATTGGAATGACATCGCCCAGGGCATCGTGATCAGCCTCGAGCAGGTCGAAAACTACCCGAAACAATCCGGCCGCGAAGATGACCCCGCCAAAGAATGGCGCAATCGCAACAAAGGCATCTCGGGCGCGGAAGACAAAGTGCTCGAAAAGTGGATGCCGGAAGAATTGCTTTCGATGGCAAAACGCAACGTCGGCCGATCTTGATCTCCCGCTAGATCTCGACCGTCGATCCATCCAGGGCCTCGATCAAGCTGAGCGAGGCGTCGATCTTAGCTACCTCCTCTGCAAAATTCACATCATCCCATTCAGGATAAAAATGCGTTAGCATCGCTTTCTTGCACTTCGATTTGCGAATAAGGTGCACCGCCTCGGCCAGTTCAAGATGCTTGATCTTTGGCTTATCTCGCAGGAAAGTGCATTCGAGGATGAACAGATCAGCTTGGTTCGCAAGCGTCGCGATCAGGTTGTCAAAGCCAGTATCTGACGAATAAACGAGCGACTTTCCATCAGCTTCGATGCGGATCGCGAGGCTTTCGTCAGTGTGCGGCGTCTTGCAGGGCAGAGCGTCGACGCCGGGGACGATCTCGAATTTTTCGTTGTGTTCGACCTCTACGATCTCGACCGGAAATGGCTGTTCGAGCAGTCGGTAATCGTGGACGTCACTAACGCGGTCGATCAGCCGCTTCACTCCCGTCGGACCAAAAACACGCAGTGGCTTCTTACGCTTTTGCATCTGCGGAGCGTGTTTTGTGCCCGCGAGAAAGGGGCCGAGTCCGCCGGAGTGGTCCATGTGGAAGTGCGATATCCAGATCGCGTCGAGATTGGGCCAATCGAGGCCTTCCTTAGCCATTCGATACGGCATCGGGGCCGAAAAGTCGAGCATGATGGAGCCGCCCGCGGTTTCCACCCAGAAGCCTGAACTCGCCCGCGTCGGGTGCGGCACCGTCGAACCTGAACCTAAAACGACTATCTTCATACAGTCCGATCTTCTGCTGCTAGAACTTAATGACCGTAACCCCAATTCCGCGATATTCATTCATCGAGGTCAGCACTGCGGGGCTTTCTTCGAGCGTTATAGTACGGCCGATCAGCTTCTCGGGCTTGAGCTCGCCGTTTGAGATCATTCGCAGCATTTCGGGGTAGCGATGTGCCTGCATTCCGTGGCTGCCGATGATCTCCAGTTCGCGGCCGATCACCTTGTCGATCGGCACCTGTGGGCGATGGCCGCCCTTGTCCATGATGCCCACCTGAATGTGACGGCCACGCTTTCGAAGCGAAGCGATGGAGTTCATCAGTATTTCCGGATGTCCGAGTGCGTCGATCGAAATGTGAGCACCGCCTTCGGTGATATCCATGATCGCTTCGACAGGATCGCCGTAGGTCGAGTCGATGGCGACCTCGGCTCCGATATCGCGAGCAAATTTCAGCTTTTCCTCTGAAATATCAACGGCGATAACGCGGGCTCCGAACGCGGCGGCGATCATTATCGCCGAGAGGCCCACGCCGCCGCAGCCGTGCACGGCGACCCACTGCTCTCGCACTACTTTACCCTGATCGACCACGGCACGATACGAAGTTGCAAACCGACAGCCGAGTGAAGCAGCCGTGACGAAGTCGATCTCATCGGGCAAACTCACCAGATTCCCATCGGCGTATTCAATGGCGACATACTCGGCAAACCCGCCCCACGCTGTAAATCCGGGCTGAAACTGTCGATCGCAAACCTGCTGGTCACCATTAATGCAAGGTCCGCAGCTACCGCAGCCGCACACGAATGGGAGCGTCACCCTATCGCCAACGCGAAAGTTCGTAACGTTCGAACCGACCTCGACGATCTCTCCCGCGAGTTCGTGGCCTGGAACATGCGGCAGGCGAATGTCCGGATCGTTGCCCATCCATCCGTGCCAGTCGCTGCGGCATACGCCGCATGCTCCGACTTTAAGCACAACGCCCGTAGGCGTCGGCGACGGATCGGTTACGTTTTCGACAGTTACGGTGCCTTCAAACTTTTCGTATATCGCCGCTCTCATAAATCCTTTATTCTTGAACGTTAGCCTAAAAAATCCTTGACACAAAATGCGAATCAGCCGATAATTTGACCATACAATTTACGCAAATTACGGTGCATTTACCGGGATGTTTTACATCTCGAGCCCTAGGCCTCTCATGCGCCGAAGACACCTCAAAGGAGAATCTCAGATGATCAAGAAAATCTTCCTCGTGCTCGCACTTTCGCTTTCCGCCGCTTTGGGCGTTTTCGCTCAGGGCCCGGATACTTCGACTTCCGCTGCAAAATCGAGTGATACAGCCAAAAAGCCGACATTTCGTTCGACAAAGGATCAGGTAAAGGAAGCCCAGACCCTGCTGAAGTCGAAAAAAATGTTCGACGGCGAAGCGACGGGAACCAGCAGCAACGAATGGAAAGCCGCCGTAAAAGCGTATCAAGGAGCGAACGGCCTCGCCAAAACGGGTTCGCTCAACCGTGCCACGCTCGAGAAGATGGAGATCAAGCTGACCGATAAACAAAAGGAGATCCCTGTCGATCCGAAACATATCGCTTCTACCGAAGAAAAGCCGAAGAAGCCGGCTAAAACTGATTCAAAGAGCGATGCGAAAACCTCCACCGGGCCGAAACGCCCGGCCCCATTTTCGGCGACGGCCGACCAGATCACCGCGTTGCAGACCAAACTGAAAGAAGCAAAGTTGTTTACCGGCGAAGCCGACGGCAAACGCACTGATGCTCTGAAAGCGGCGGTCAAGAAGTACCAGGAAAACAACAGCCTGAAAATGACCGGCGGCATTAATGCCGAAACGCTTGAAAAAATGGGCATTCCTTTGACCGACAAACAGAAGGAACAGGTCGCGGCCCAGGCAGCCTATGATGCCGCTAAGAAGAACTGATCAGCAACACTATTTTGTCGATGGCCGCGAAAGAGCTTTGCTTCTTTTTGCGGCCTTCGCCGGTCATGGACATATGAAAAGAAGCTTATACCTAATTGTTTTAACCCTCTCGGTAACTCTTTCTATAGTTGCCCAGAGCGATAAAGAATCCGCCGCGATCCGTAAGGTGATGGACGACCAGGCGGCCGCTTGGAATCGTGCGGATATCGAAGGCTTTATGGCGATCGGATATTGGAAGTCGGACAAGCTTAAGTTTGTTTCCGGCAATCGAGTGACAGTCGGCTGGCAGCCTACGCTCGACAACTACAAGAAAACATATGGAACCGTGGCGCTCATGGGGAAGCTTACTTTCTCTGACCTCGACATAACAGTACTCTCGAAGGATGCCGCATTTGTCGTCGGCAGCTGGTCGCTAGTTCGTGAAAAGGACAATCCAAAAGGTAAATTTACTCTGCTCTGGAGAAAGATCGGCGGCAAATGGCTGATCGTGACGGACCATTCCAGCTGATAGTCAATTGAAATAACCTCGTTTTTTTGGCTTTGTATCGACACACTGTTCGGTCGCGACCCCTTCGGCAAGCCATCTTGTTTTATCTGCAAAAACCAGGCACTTTAGCTCGATCCGCTGGAGCAGGTCGGGCTTTGAATCGTGGGCATCAATTGTTCGAGTAGGCGGCGTACGCCGAGCTTTCGCCAACTTTACGGTCTGGCCATTCCCGATCTTTTTGTCGGCATAGGCAAGCGGGATGCGACCGACGAGAGCACCACTCGCTCGGTCGATGAAAATGTGATCCCAGGCGATAGAGAGGATCGCTTTGCCCGTACCATTCCTTATCTTCGTTTCATAGAAAAAGTAAAGCTCTGTCCGGTAGTCATACTTCTTTTCAGTGGGGTACTTATCGTTCGGCACGCCCGACGGCAACTCCGGAATACCGGTCGACCGTACCTCGCTTGAGACGCTCATCATCGACGGATACCACCGACTCTCGAAAAAAACCAAACCGGAATTATTAGCAGAGGGCCCCTGAGCCATGGCATTAGGTACGGCCAGCATCAGCATCAATAAGAAGATAGCAATTGACGAAGATTTCATTTTGCCCTGTCAAATCTCTGTTTTAGGTAAGCGCACTCATCGACAGTCGCGTCCGCGGATCTCCAGAAAACATTACCATCAAAAAGTACGCATTTGATATCGATCCGCACCAAATATGGCGGTGCACCCTTTTCGAGCATCGAGATGTCGACCGTTCCCGAAGGCGGTTCGGTCGAAAACCTCCGAAACGTCAACGTTTTTCCTTTACCAATAGGCTCATAATAACTTTGAAAATGAAAACGCTGTACTTCCGACCCATCTTTGGGGTCGAGAAACACATGATCCCAGTGGAAATCCGCCATTTTTCGGATCGATTCATTCTTAAACGTGGTTTCGTACATAAAGCCTCGACGAGAACCCCCAAATCCACCAGGGCTAGGCGGAATACTCGAGTTTGCGGGCACGCCCATCGTCGCAGTCGCGGGTGGAGGAATAGAGGTTCCCGGTATTCTGGCAACATGTTTGAACCAAGCCGATTTGACAGCCTTAATACCCGAATCGCCTGGAACTACGACCTCTCGCTTTCCATTTTTCTGGGGGTGAATAGCCTGCGACATCATGATCGAGAGACCACATACGCACATGGTAAATCGTCCGAGCTTTTTCATTGTTCGCTAACCGAGCCAGCCCAATAATCTGTAGAATTATCAAGATCTACTGGCTATTTCTTCGCCTTTATTTTTCGCCGCAGAGCTGCACATTCCTGGCTTGACGCATTGAGAGCCTGCCAGAGGACATCGCCCTTGAAGAGCACACACTTGATGTCGATCCGTTCGTTATATTGTGGCCCGGCATCTTTGCTGAGCGCCCCGACATCGATCGTCCCCGATGGCGGCCGGCCGGAAAATCGTTGAAATGTCTTGGTCTTTCCTTTTCCGATCGATTGGCGGTCGTTAAAGAAATGAAAACGTCCCAGTTCTGTGCCGTTTTTGGGGTCGAGGAACACGTGGTCCCAATGGACGGCTTTTACCTCGCGGGTCGAATTATTCTTGATCGTGGCCTCGTACATAAAGCCTCGCCGCGAACCGCCGAACCCGCCTCCTCCAAATGGCACGACCGGATTGGACGGCACGCCCATTGACGCGGTTGCGGCTGGAATGGGCGAGCCCATCATCACGGCGACGTGTCGGTACCAGCGGGATTTGACCGGAGTAAGTCCGGATTCGATCAGACCCTCGGGAGGTTTGGGCGGCTGGTTCTGGGCGTAACCGGCCGCCACCATCGATAGGCAGAGCAGAGCGCAATTCACAAATTGGTTTTGCCGACGCATTTGTTACCTCCTTTGGCTCGCCCGGCTTAAGCGTCAGATAAAGACGCGGTTATTCCAGTCCGACGAAGTCGACATTCGACAACGCCGCCGTGATATTCAGGGTCTGCGGCGTGAAGCGATAGCGCTTCGACGCGACACTGAAAATATAATTCTGCCCCGTGGCCACATTATCAAAGCTGTAGATGCCGAACGAACTCGTCGTGACGACGCGCCTCACACCGAGCGGATCGATCATCGCAACCTGTGCATTACGAAGTCCCTGGCCCGTCGGCGTGGTCACACGGCCACCGATCGTAACTGGTACTGCGGTGGGTGAGAACGCCGGCGTCTGCCACATGCCTCGGCCATGGGTTGCTATGCGGATAAGGCCGCCGGCAGTTTTCGCCATGTCGAAAACTGCGACTCGGGGAAGTCCTGTTCCGAAAACATTCCACGTAGCTCCCGAATCGGTTGAAACAAACACGCCGATATCCGTCCCAACATACACGACGCTCGGCGTTGCGGGATCGACAATAAGAGTGTTCGCAGGAACGTTGGGCAGCCCGCTGCTTGCGTTCGTCCAGGTCGGCGGATTCGCCGAGAGATTGGTTGTTTTCCAGACGCTGGAAACGCCAAATCCCGAAAGCGTGACGTACGCAGTATTAGAATTCTGCGGGTCGATGACGACGCGGGCAATTGCGGCGGTCGGGACGGCATTTGTCGGGTCAAGATCGACAAGCGTCGATGAGCCGGTCGTGGTTCCCCACAATGCGCCGTTCGACAGACCGGCGACGCGGACGTTGTCATTCTGCGGCGAGATGCCGATCGCGCTTATCGATACGCCGGAGACGATCGGGTTCTGGCTCACTACTGTGTGCGTCAACCCGGTATCGGCTGAGCGATACAGTCGATCGGAGCCAAAATAGATCGTGTTGGGTGTGCCCGGGCCTTGTTCAAGCGGTGCGTAGAACCTGATCACGCCATTGCAAGTGATGCCGTTGACCGTCGCTCCGCTCGACGTGCAGCCTCGCTGCGTCCATGTCGGGGTGAGGCCATTAGTCGCGACGCGATAGATCTGCTGCGTTGCGGCGTCCCAGAAGAACGAGTGGTACATCGTCGTCGCCGTCGGGCTGACCGAATTTGTGTCGATGATCGCATAACCGCCGTCGCCGCCGACTATTCGATTCCATGAAGTGCCATTGTAAAAGTTCGTGCCGTTGTCCTGCGTCCCGCCGATCGTGAAATCAGGATCGGTCGGGTGAACGGCGAGTCCCATGAACTGCGTCGCCTTGAACGTCGAGTTATTAAGCGAGGTCCATGCGGCACCGCTGTTCGTCGATTTATAAATACCGCCGTCAGACCCAAAGTAAACCGTCGAGGGAAGCGATGGGGCCGGTGCGATCACGTGAGAATCGGTATGCAGGCCGCTGGCACTGCTGGTGAAGGAAGTTCCGCCATTTGTCGAGATCGTAAAGGTCGTTGACGTCCCAACGCCCCCAAGATAGAGCCGGTTTGCGTCAACAGGGTCGACCGCAAAGGCAATATTGTAAAAGCACTGCGGCGTACAGAAGTTATTGTCGATCTGCTGGGTCCAGGTAACTCCGTTATCTGTACTGCGCAGAACGCGACCGCCCAGATTTCCTGTTGCGGCGTAGAGGGTCAAAGTCTGGCCCGAGCGGTTCACGGCAAACTCAGCCGTTACTTCGCTGGTGCTCGTTCCGGTAAATTCCTGGCGCAAGGTGAATGACGGGGAAGCGGCGAGCGAGTCGTTGGAAACGTAGATGCCGTTCGTCACGCCTGTTGCTACCGTCGAGACAGCCGCGAGCATTAAGTTTGGATTTGCCGGGTCAATTGCGATATCGCGAACGCTGACGTTCAGATTTCCCGCGAGTCCGGTGATCCTCTGGAAAACCGGGGCCGCCGAGGTCGCATTTGTTGCGCGATAAAGGCCGCGGGCTGGTGCGGTAGCTAGTCCGGCGTTGATCAAACCGCCGACGCCGTTGGTTGTCGCAACAAAGATCGTTGCCGGATCGGTCGGATGAACCGCGATGCGGCTGATGCCGCGGCCGGTGAAGATGTCGGCATTAGTGGCGTCCTTATTCAGCGGACCGGTGAGCGTCGCAGTCGTGCTTGCGTTGTCGATGCGATAAACGCCGACGCCGAAGTAGCTGTCGGCAGAGAAGTTGTGTTCGCCAGTGCCGACATAAACTGTCTCGGGCTGTGAAGGTGCAATGGCGATAGCACCGATCGCAAGGCTGAGTGCGTTGTCCATCAGCGGCACCCATGTCGTACCGCCATCGGTCGTCCGATACAGGCCGCCCTGAGCTGTGCCGACGTAAACGAGGTCAGGATTCGTTGGATGGACGGCGATGGAAATCACGCGTCCCGAAACCGGCAGCTGCGGCCCGGAAACGACCTGGCCGTTCGGGATCGGATTTGGGCCGATCTCGGTCCATGCGGCGAGAAGTGCGTCTTTCTGTGCCGACTCGGGCATCATGGCGCGGCCTTCTTCCATCCGCTCCAGGTCCTTGATCGCAGTAATGCGCTTTTGTGGGTCGAAGGGCTTTTCAGGGTCTACGCCGCGCTTCAGTGCTAACTCTTCGGCACGACGAAGTTTGAACTCTTCTTTTGAAAGCGACGATTGCGTCGGCCCCATGTCCGGATCGTCAAACGCCGACTCCATCATATCGGCCGTTGCCTGTCGGAAGGTGCCCCAACCGATAAATACCGCCAGACCAAGAACAACAAAAGCCCCAAGTGCGATCAACTTCTTCATAACTTACCGTGAACCCCTAATTTATTGATTGTGGCGGCCGCTCGCCTGTGTTGCAGGACATTTCGACGACCCTGTACTTTTTCTTCAGCTCGGCCAGTTCCGCGCGCTGACGCGCCTGGATCTCGAGATAGTCTTCCGGCGGATTTCCCCAGCAGCCCTCGATGCGGAAGAACCTGATCTCCTTTCGCTTTGCATCGACCAGCTTTCCTTTTACGCATTTCGCCCGCAACTGCTTTAAGGTTTCGCGGACGGAAATTTTCTTCACGTTACCTTCGTTCGATCGGGATGGAAGCCTGACGACGCGGACAATGTCGGTTGCCTTTACTTCATCCGGGAGGCAGTTGTAAGTCTGTGATCTGGAAGACACCGCCATCGCGAGGATCGCAAACGCCGCAACCAAAACGCATGAAAAACTACTTACCACTCTTTTTCTCAAGGAAAGTATTGTAGGAGACAGTTTTAACATAATTGCAATGTATTTGGCAATAAAATCCGGAGTCGGGGGCCGGCACAAACCGTCGGGCAAGCCAGACCCTTGAACGGATAATCAAATGTTGACGGCATTCCCGCTGCGTCCCAGAATCTGAACCGTGCGTCCCAACTCGTTCGATTCGCGGGCGGCGTCGAGTACACGCTGCACCGCGACTCCGTCTTCGAAGGTCGCCGCCTCTTCGATTTCCGTGCGTCCCAAACTGAGTGCCTCGATGATCGCTTGTGCGAAAACGACAAAACCGCGGGTAAAGCCCGTGTCGGCGTAGGTCGGGATCGGCGGGGCGAGTTCAACATCCAGCGCGTCCCAGGATTCTTTGCCCGGCCTCGCCAGATACACATCGCCGCGATGGTCGATGCGAATAGCGCCGTCTGTGCCGTAGAATTCCATACGGTTTTGATACTTCGGGATCTCGAGCATCGACATCGACACGATGCCGGTTGCGTCCCAAACCGAAGCGCCGTCGGCGAATCGGAGCAGCATGTTCGATTCGTCGTCGGTGGTGACGCGCTTCATTTCGCCGTGGGCGTCCCGCCGCTCTTTGATATGGGAATGGAGCTGGCACGAAACAGTTTCGATCTGCGTCCCAAGCAGCCAGTTGAACGAATCGATGACATGCGAACCGATCGCCCCGAGCGCTCCGCCGCCCGCTCCCAGATCCGACCACCAGTTCCACGGCAGCGACGCGTCCCCGCGATGCGGCGCCTGAAAGATCGCCTTTGCGTGCCTTATTTTCCCGATCGCTCCGTCGCGGATCATGTCTCTCGCCGCGAGCCGTCCGGGCTGGAAACGAAGTTCGTGATCGATGAGTGCGAGTAGCGGCTTGCCAGCGGCCGCGTCGCGCATCTCTTCTGCCTCGGCCAGGTTCATGGCCATCGGCTTTTCGCAGAGGATGTGTTTGCTGTGTTCGATCGCGAAAAGCGTCATCTCACGATGGAGGTTCGGCGGAGTCGTGATGCAGACGAGATCGACATCAGGGTGCTTCACCGTTTCCCGCCAGTCCGATGAAAAGTGCCCGACGCCGAATTCTTCGGCAGTACTTTTCGCGTTCTCAAGGCTGCCGCTCGAAACAGATGCTATTTCAGCCCCGTCACAAGCCAAAAACGCCGGTATCTGCACCTTTCGTGCGAACCCTGTTCCGATGATTCCGATTCCAACTCTATTCTTCACGGTTCTTCCCTCGCCCGCGTAAGAATCTACACATTTTGCCTCAAAATTGGAATGCTAAAATGCCGACATCGACATAGAATGCCGAAAAGCGCACAAAATGCTTAAATTGCCGAGTTTTGAAAGCGAAAATAGAATGCGTGAAAGTAATTGTGTGACTTGGGCGGCTTGCCGCTCTATTTGCGGCGAAGCTTGCTTCGCCGTAGTCGGCAAAATAGAGCAAAGCGGCTTGCCGCAGCCAAACGCTTCAAACAGTAAGCGTAGCGCTTCGAAACGGCGGCAGGGCTGCAGTTCATCTCAGCCGATCTGACGGACAAGCAAGCTTGCCCGCAAATAGAGCGGCAAGCCGCGAATTTACCGAGACGCTTGATGCCGCTGAGGTCGCGCGTATCGCCCTTGCTAACGCGCGGGCTTTTGCAAATGTGTTTTAGTCTATCCCGAGTTCGAGGCTGCCCGTGGCACGCCCGGTTCCGCGGTGGCCGCGGCGGAGGAAGGTTTCGTAATTTTCTTTATCGGTACCGGCGAGAAATTCGATATTTGCACCGACGAGGAATTTTTCGGTCGAGATGTGGATGCCGACCTTTTCATATCGGCGGCCCATGACTTTCATGTGGACGTGGCCGGTTGGCAGGTCCATTTCGATGTTGAGCATGCGGTCCTGGCCGACGAGGTATTTTTCTTTCAAGCGGATCGAGGGGACGACGAAAGCGATGCCGCTGCGGCTGATGTCGTAGGTTTCACCAAAGACGCACGCCGATCTGGCCATCTCGCGGGCGCGTTCCGAATTGATCTCCGGCTCGAACCAGATCTTCACCGGCGCCGTATGGCGTCGTCTGGACGAAACCATGCTCTCGGTCAAAGAGCGATTAAACTTGCTGATCAGCTTCCGTAACATCTGCTTGTACCTCGTATTGCTTGAGTCAAAGACAAGAGATTAGATATAACGTTTTTTATCGGTAATATCAACAACGTTGATGTATTTTTTTAACCGGTTTAATTCGCTAAAGTCTTACCTCCGTTATCTTTGCTGGTAACGCGTGATGGTCCTTTGGGATCTGGTTTCAGTAAAAACGACAGCTTGCCGCTCTTGCCGTATTCGGCGGGCGTGGCGGTCGCGTAGTAGTTTCGTTTGTCGGGAGTGAGATTGACGGCGTAGTTGTAACCGGTAGTTTCGCTGGTTTGCGCATCCTCGGGCAGCAATCCGCTGGCGATCAGCGTCGCCAGATCGCTGTATACGCCTCCGTTCTGGAGTGACGACGCGAGTTGGGCTTTTGAGATGCGCTCGAGCATTTTCTTCGCTTCTTCGTGGTGAGTTTCGATGCGGAGGTTATAGAAATACTTCTTTCCTTCCTTCTTGATCCGGGCGTGAGCAGCCGCGTCGACCGACTGGATTATCCAAACATCGCCTTGTTTCGCGAGCTTTATCGGCCGCAGTTCTTTGGTTCCGTCATCGGTGGGAAACTTTGCAGTGACCGTCGCGGCATTTCCCGTCGTGATCTCGCCGTTTATCTCGATCTCAGCGGGCACTTCGCCGGCGAGTTCCGCAAAGTCGAGCGAGAATTCGTTCAATTCGGATTCTGTCAGCCCTTCGACCGCGGGGCGAAGATTTGTGAGGAAGATAGCGTCGCGGAACTTCTTTTCGCGCAGGTGTTTGTAAAACACGCGGACCGTGTCGGCCGGGCCGTTGGGTTCGATCGGGATCGTTGCTCCTTTCGGCGGTTCGGCTTCAGTCTTTACGACCGCGGGTGCGCTATTTGTTGTATTGGCTGGATTTGATGTCGCGGAGGTTTTTGGCTCCGAGACCGAGCAGCCATTAAAACAAAACATCGCAAGGCAGCTGCCAAGCACGATCCGGTGACCATGAACGAAAGAAAACTTCATTTTGAAAAACGATGGACGATCAAGCGGTGCCGCACCGATTGAGGAAAGAGAAAACGCGACACGCTAGGTTATTTATAGCATGTCGCGTTTAAGGAAGTAAAACAATTTCTTTTCGGTTTTATTCCGATTAGACGTCGCTTTCCCTTACTTGCGGTCCGGGAGCGTCACCTTTCATCAGGCGTTCGCGGCCAACAAAGTACAGGATCACCGCCAGAATAAAGAATGGAACCGCACCGAGCCACCACGCGCTGTCGCCGGCGAAGAACGGATTCGCATCTTTCGCCCATTTCGCTGAAGCATCCTGGATCGACTTGAGCGCCGGAACCACGGCGAATATCGCGATCAGGATACCCGCGATAGCACCGCCCGCGATGTAGCCCGAGGCGAGCAGAACGCCGTGCGATTTGTCCGTCTCAGCGACTATTTCGTCTTCGGTCAGGTTGCGGCTGGCGAGCTTGCGTTTGAGATAAACGTCAACGATCTTTCGCACAACGCCGCCGACAAAGATCGGTGCGCTGGTCGCGATGGGAAGATAAAGACCGACCGCGAACGCGAGGGATGGAACGCCGACGATCTCAAGCATTATCGCGATCATCGCCCCGATCAGCACGAGTCCCCAAGGCAGGTCGCGGCCGAGAACGCCCTTGATGATGTAGCTCATCAGCGTCGCCTTCGGCGCGTCGTAGCGTTCGATGTTGTTTCCGGCGGAGTCAGTTTTGACCACGCCGTTGATCGCCGGGTCGACGAGATACGCCGGCGCGCCTTGGTTGTTGATCAGGTATTTGCCGATCGGGCCCGATTTCGGGTCGGTGTTTTGCCAAACGCGGTATTGATTCGTGTCGGAAACGTACTCGCCGTTCTTGATGTGCTCGCTCTTAAGCTGGCCGCCCTCGCGGAATAGTTTGTCTTCGCTGACGGTGAATCCTGCGGGGAAAGCGGTAGCGTCGACCTTCTGATAATATGTGCCGCCGTCATTGAGGAACATAAGCAGCGGCCCGAGGACGAGTGCGGACGCAAGAGCTCCGACCAGGATCGCCACTTGCTGTTTCTTCGGCGTACCGCCGACCCAGAATCCGGTTTTCAGATCCTGTGAGGTCGTTCCGCCGTTCGACGCGGCGATGCAGACGATGCCGCCGATCGAAAGAGCCGTAACAAAATAAGGATCGGCCGCAGTCCAGCCCAAGGCGAGAAAAACGAGACATGTGAACAGCAGTGTCGCGACTGTCATGCCTGAGATCGGATTCGAAGACGAGCCGACCTCACCAGTCAAACGCGACGAGACCGTCACGAAAAGGAATCCGAGAATGATGATCAGGATCGCACCGAGGATCGACACGATCGGGTCATTAAATAAGAACAACCCGAGCGAAGGCGAGAGCATGATCGCCCCGAGCAGCACGATGAGGCCGGCGATGACGTACTTCATCGAAAGGTCCTGATCCGTTCGCTCAAAACCCGAATCACCGCTGGACGAGCCGCGAAGATCGGCGAGGCCGGATTTCAGTCCGCTCCAGATCGTCGGAAGCGAACGGCCGAGCGAGATGATGCCGGCCGCGGTAACCGCACCGGCTCCAATATAGAGAATGTATTCGCTGCGGATCGCACCGGGCGACATGTCGGCGATATTCTTGCCGACGGCCGGTGCGAGCGGGTTTGTCAGGCCTTCGCCGAAGAATTTGATCAGCGGGATCAGGATCAGATACGACAAAATGCCGCCGCCGAGCATGATCGCTGAAATATACGGCCCGATGATGTAGCCGACGCCGAGCAATGCCGGGTTGTTTTCGAGATGGATCGAGCCACCCTTCAGGACGTTATCGGGCAGGTCTTTGCCCGGTTCGGGGTTCCATGCGGAAAAGACGTCCATCACCGATTTGTAGATAAACCCGAGCCCGAAACCAGCGGCGATGATTTTGCCGCGGTGCAGAACTTCCGCATCCGACGAGCCTTCGGTGCCAGCCTGCTGGGCCGCGTCCCGCGATTCCTTTGAAGCACCGGCGATCAGCACTTGCGCGCAGGCTGTGCCCTCCGGATATTTCAGAATGCCGTGCTGGTCTTTGATCAGGGCCCGACGCAGCGGGATCATCATCAGAATTCCCAACAAACCGCCGAGCACCGCGACCAAAGTCACACGCCACAGGTCGAGGTCGAAGCCGAGGATCAGGATCGCCGGCATGGTCACGCCGATTCCGAAAGCGATCGACTCGCCGGCTGAACCGGTCGTCTGCATGATGTTCGACTCCAGGATCGTGGCGTCACGCATTCCAGCTTTTGATAAAAGCCGAAACAGCGTAATCGCGATAACCGCGACCGGGATCGACGCCGAAACGGTAAGTCCCGTTTTCAAAACAAGATAAAGCGACGACGCGCCAAATAAAATGCCGAGCAACGTACCGACGATCAGCGGAAAAACGCTAAGCTCCCGCAGGTTCGTCACGCTCGACGGAATGTAAGGCTTAAAATTTTCGAGAAACGGATTCTTCATTTCGAAGCGCTCCTAAAGAGAAGGTTTAGGGGAAAGGTCTGTCTTGGAATTTACAGCGTAAACAAGATTGGTTCAACCGCAGAGACGCGGAGACGCCGAGGAAAGGGAGTTAAAGATCTACTTTTGTGGTAATTTGTGAATATCCGGATAATTCGGTCGGTAAAAATATGAGCCTTTTCTCTCTTATCTCTGCGTCTCTGCGTCTCTGCGGTTTAATTCTTCTTGTAACTCTGGCAACTCTCGCCCAAGGCATTCCTGAGCCTAAGGATGTTATCGGCTTTACGCCCGGTGACGACCGGAAGCTGGCTAGTTGGGCGAGTATCGTTGATTATTTTCAAAAACTCGACAAGGCTTCGGACCGGATGACGTTCCAGGAGATCGGCAAGACGACGATGGGCGTACCCTTTGTTTACGCCACGATCAGCTTGCCAGAGAATCTGAAACAGATCAAGAAGTATGAGGATATTAACGATAAACTAGCCGATCCGCGCAAGATAAAGAGCAGCGACGCGGCGGCGAAGGCGTTGATAATGCAGGGCAAAACTATAGTCCTAATTACCTGCGGAATTCACTCGACCGAGGTCGGCTCGACGCTCTCATCCATGCTGATCGCCCATCGCCTGGCAAGCAGCAACGAGCCTGAGATACAGAACATCCTCAAGAACACGATCATCCTCCTCGTTCCGTCGCTCAACCCCGACGGCGTCGATATCGTTAAAAACTGGTACGACAAAACGCTCGGCACGCCGTACGAAGGCACCACGCCGCCGGAGCTTTATCACAAATACGTCGGCCACGATAACAATCGGGACTGGTACGCCTTTACGCAGGTCGAGACGCAGCTGACGGTCGACAAGATCCACAACGTCTGGCACCCGCAGATCGTGCACGACATTCATCAGCAGGGTGCAAACGGCGCGCGTCTGTTCCTGCCGCCCTACATGGCGCCCGTTGAGCCAAACGTGCCGAAACAGATCGTCGAAGGCTACACCGAGCTTGGCAACGCGATGGCCGCCGACCTGCGTTCGAAAGGTTTCGAAGGGATAACGACCAACACCACCTACGACGCCTGGACGCCAGCCCGTGCCTATTCGCACTACCACGGCGGCGTGCGGATCCTCAGTGAAACCGCCTCAGCCCGACTTGCTTCGCCGATCAACATAAAGTTCGAAGACCTCCGCGGAGCCTCCGGCGGCCTCGACGCCAAAAAGGAATCCGACAAATTCGGCCCCCTCTGGAAAGGCGGCGAATGGAAACTGCGAAACATCACCGACTACATGACCGGCGCCGCTTTTAGTTTGTTAAATCATGCAGCGAATAATCGGGAGAAGTGGTTGTCGCGGTTTTATGAGATCGGGAAAGAGGCGGTGCGGCCCCGGGCGAAGGGCGAGTTAACTTCCTTTATCTTGCCAAAACAAGGAACTCACTCTACCGATGGCGAGCGTTTTATCGGTGATATTCTCGCTCGGGCTGGCGTCGAAACCAGAACAACCGGTGCTTTTACATTTAACGGTCGAAAATTTGGGGAAGGTACGGAGGTAGTACCGATGGCGCAGCCGTACGGGGCTTTTGCGAAGGCTCTTTTGGAAAAACAGACGTATCCGAACCTGCTCGATGCTGGAGGAAATCCGATATCGCCATATGATGTAACGGCCCACACGCTTCCAATGTTAGCCGCTTTTGAGACCGTTCCGGTTTTTGAGCCCGTCAAGTTTCCGGGTCTCAAGTATCGCCTTGGTGAAACGGATTCAGATGTTGGGTGCATAGCGAAACGGCATGAAGTTCAGCTTTATCGCTCGTCACAAGCTTCGATGGATGAAGGTTGGACGCGCTGGATACTTAGGAATGAAAAGAGCGCGCGGCATCCGTTTATTAATCAATGCGACATGCTTCGGTATAGCTCGATAGAGAATAAGGATATTAGAAACGGTGAAATCAAAGCGAAGTTCTATCCGGGCGCGTCGAACACACCGAAACCTGGAGCGATCATTTTCCCCGACCAACCCGCCAATCAGATCCTCAACGGCTACGCAAAAGGCTCGATGCCGGATGAGTATGTGGGCGGTGTGGGGAAAGAGGGCGTGGCGAATTTGAAGAAGTTTGTCGAGGACGGCGGGACGCTTGTTTTTCTAAACGAATCGTCGAATTTCGCGATCCGCGAGTTCAACCTGCCGGTCAAAAACGTTACCGCCGGACTCAACCGCAAGGATTTCTTCATCCCCGGCTCGATCCTCCGCACCGAACTCGACACCACGCACCCGATCGCCAAAGGAATGCCAAAAGAGTCGATCGCCTGGTTCGAAGACTCACCCGCCTTCGAGATCCAAACCGACCCGCTCGCCCTCGCGAACAACTTCCGCATCATCGCCAAATATCCGAGCGACCCGTCAAAGATATTGCTATCGGGCTGGGCATTAGGCACCGAGAAAATAGCCGGCAAGGCGGCGTTGGTCGAATTTACGATCGGCAAAGGCAAGATCGTGTTATTCGGTTTTAGGCCGCAATACCGAGCCCAGTCGCTGGCGACTTATCCGTTGTTGTTTAATGCGATAAGTCAGTAAGTGTGTTTTGAGAGGATCTAGCTAAGTTTTCGTCGCCAACGGCGACCAACATTAAAGCCTAGGGTGTAGTGAGCGATAGCGAAGGGAACCCTAGGTCAGATCGGGCAACGTTTTTGCTCGCTGAAGGCGAGCAATAATTCGTACTGGACGGGGCAGGCATTTTCGCGAGACCATTGTTGCTCGCCTTCAGCGAGCGATCTTCGTTCTTATTCCAACCTAGGGTTTCGCCGAAACGGCTGCACCATAGGCTTTAATGTATGTCGCCCTTGGCGACTGAGACACTCTTCCTACCGGTCGTGTTTCTGCCATTTTCGGTGTATGATTGTCGGCAAATAAACAACATGGATTTCCTCACAAGTCTCAACCTCCTGACCATATTTGTCGTCATCGGTGCGATCGGGTTTGTTTTTTTGCTTGCTTCGCTGGTGTTGGGCGATATTTTTGAGATGTTTGGGGCGCAGGCGGATATTGGGTCGGCGGATGTGGATTTTGGGTTTTTGGACAGCCGTGTGATCGCAGTTTTTATTACTGCATTTGGCGGGTTTGGGGCGATCGCGGTGCAGCTTGGTTTTGGGGCGTTTGGCTCATCGATGGCGGGGTTGCTCGGCGGAGTTGTTTTTGCGGTGGTTGTTTCGTTGTTCGGGCGATTTTTGGTCGGGCAGCAGGCTTCGAGCAGCGTGACGGATGACGACCTTGTCGGGCGGACGGCTCAGGTTTCGGTCGCGATAAAGCCGGATGCGGTCGGGCAGATATCGGTTCGGGTCGGCGACGAACGCGTCGAAAAGATCGCGCGTTCGAGCGGCAATGAGGAAATAAAAGCCGGAGCTTTGGTCAAGGTAACCGGCATTGCGGGCGATTCGGTGATCGTCGAGATCGAGGGAGGCAGCAAATAATGGATATTCTTAGCAATTATTCGGTTCTTCTGATACCGGTCATCATTCTCGTCGTCGTGATCGCGGTGCTGATCGCCCTGATGCTGATCAGCCGCAATTACATCAAGGTCTCGCCGAATCAGGCGGCGGTCATTTCCGGCCGCAGGCGAAAACTCGCCGACGGTACGATCGCCGGCTATCGGCTGGTCCGCGGCGGTGCGACGCTGGTTTTTCCGTTCCTGGAAAAGGTCGAGTATCTGGACCTGAACGTCATAACTGTCCCGCTTGCGACCACGCGGGCTTATACGGTGCAGGGCGTTCCCGTGTCGGTCAAAGCGGTCGCAAACGTCAAGATCAAGGGCGATGACACTTCGCTGCGTTCGGCGGCCGAGCGTTTTCTCGGCATGCCGCAGGAACAGTTTCACCGGCTCGTTTTCCAGACGCTCGAGGGCCATCTTCGCGCAATTCTCGGCACGCTGACCGTCGAGGAGATCAATAACGACCGGCAGAGTTTTGCTCTTAAACTTACAACCGAAGCCGCCGGCGATCTCGAAAAAATGGGTATCGGGCTCGATGCGCTGACCATTCAGGAAATATCGGACGAAGAAGGCTACCTCGACGCACTCGGCAAACGCCGCACGGCTGAGGTAAAACGCGACGCCGAGATCGGGCAGGCTGAGGCAAATCGAGATTCCAAAATAAAAGCCTCGCAGGCGTTGCAGGAAGGCGAAAAGGTCAGGCTCGAAACCGAAGCACAGATCGCCCAGTCGCAACGGGAAACTGAGATCCAGAAAGCCCAGGTGCAGGCGGAGATCGAAGCGGAACGCGCGAAGGCCAACCAGGCCGGCCCGCTCGCCGATGCGAAGGCACAGCAAATGGTCACGGCCGAAGAGGTCCGCGTCGAAAAGGTTCGCACACAGGAACAGATCGCGGTCCAGGAACAAGAAGTTCTTCGCAAGGAAAAGGAACTCGAGGCCACGGTCGTAAAACAGGCCGAGGCCGACCGCCGGGCGGCGGTCTTGCGTGCGCAGGGCTTGCAGGAATCTGCAATTTTGGAAGCTGAAGGCCGGAAACAGGCACAGATCGCGATCGCGGAAGCTGATGCCCAAACGCTCCAACGCGAAGGCCAGGGCCGAGCCGCCGCCATCGAGGCCGAAGGCAAAGCCGAGGCCGAAAAGATACGAGCCGTCGGTCTCGCCGAAGCCGAAAAGCTACAGGCGACGGGACTTGCACAGGCGAAGTCGATCGAGGCCCAGGGTCTGGCTGAAGCAGCCGCGATCAAGGAAAAAGCCGCCGCTTGGCGTGAATTTAATGATGCTGCCCGCTTGCAGACCATCCTCGAAAAACTTCCGTCGATCATCGAATCATCCGCACCGGTATTCAAAGCGGTCGCGGAACCGCTCGGTAATATCGACAAGGTAGTGATGATCGACAACGGCGGAAACGGCGACGGCCACTCAAGCGGCATCAACCGTTTTGCACAAACGACGCCGAATCTGATCTTTTCGGTACTGCAGCAACTTGAGGCACTCGGCCTGAGCGTGCCCGAAATAATGGCACAGCTTGGCATCCAGCAGGACGAAAAGGCCGTCAAGGATGCGAAACCTGTCACGCCGCCGCCGGTGCGCAAAGATCCGCCGCCTTCGCCGCCCCAGCCGCCAAAGACCAGCTAAGGTCTTGCGTACGGGTTCGTTACGAACATCAAAAGGCCGAGCAGAATAAAGTAGGGGACGAGAACTGCCGCTCCGGGATAGTCCTTTGCGACGCGTTGGCCAAAGAAAAGGGCAACGATCGAGATCGCGCCAAGCGACGCTCCGCAGAAGATCATCGTGGTTGAGCCGGTGACCAGAAAGTAAACGATCGCCGCCGCGCTTGTCAGGCCCGTGAGCAGCTCAAGTATCGTGATCTTCACGAGCATCAACGGCACAAACGGAGCGAGAAAGGTCTTCGAAAAATGGCCTTTCAGCCACTCGACGTTACCCTTCCAGTCAAATACCTTGTCGAGGCCCGATTGAATGAACAGGATAGCCACGAGCAGTGCTCCGAGCAGGGCGGGTAGGTTTTTAACTACTGACTCAAAAATCACAAATTATTTTTCTTCAAACTGGGGGGAATATCGACATCGTTGTACTTCTTCCTGTACGCCTGGACAAAATCACTTGCTTCTTTCTCTGTCGGAAATAAAAATAAACCGAGATTATCGAACCTTGCAGCCGAACCGTTCTGAGGGAAACCTTTGCCCTCTGCCTGATTGAGAAAAAACCGGATTGATACTGTGCCTTCCGGGATCCTAAAAACACCAAACATAGCACGCCATTCATCCTTGGCTCGGGGCGTTGCGAGCATTCGGTGGCCTTGAATCGGTTCAATAATGGCGTCCTTTGAGGAGAGCATATACCCATATAGATAGGGAAGGCCTGTAATAGTCGGGGCGTCGTTGATACGTTCACTTGAACCGCGGCCAATAAAAAGGGCAAACTTCCCAGTCTCCTCAAGGGTCAAGGGAATATCTTGGAAAAAACTTCCCTGATTGCGCACTACAAAAACACGACGTCCATCGAAATCTTCCACTTGCGCCTCGCCCGTCGAAACCCAAGCCTTTCCAAGCGAATCGGCATCCGGACTGAGTAGCAGATTCTTTTGCGCTAAAGAAACACCTGCAAGAATCAGTAAGGAAAAAATTAAACATGACTGATGAAAGATGATCTTCATATTCGTTTAACTTCTGCTGTTAATCATGATCGAAATAAATATCCTCCCGAGCATGTTTTCCTGTGTACCGAGGAATTCGAAGTTCTGCCCGTTCAAAAAACTTGTCGTCGGCCTCTGGAATGTCGGATGTGTCAATGTCATCATCGCCCATCACTGCCAACCGATCCCAGTCCGTCTTGGATTTTCCTGATGGAGATTTCTCGTCCATATCTTTAACCGGTGTCATAGTAGATTCCGATCTGAGTTCGGCGGCCAGATGTCTTACTTACGTGCGGGCTTCTGCATTAAAGCCTCGATCTCATCCGGGTCTTTCGTAACGGCGGCGGTCAGGTTGATGTTGCCGGTTTCTGTTACGACGACGTCGTCTTCAATACGGATGCCTATACCGCGGTATTTGGCCGGTGCGGATTTGTCATCGGGCGGAATGTAAAGGCCCGGTTCGACTGTTAGAGCCATTCCCGGCGCGTAGGGCTTCGAGTGCTTGGCCTGCTGATCGACGTAATAGCGGCCCGCGTCGTGTACATCGAGGCCGAGCCAATGGCCGACACCGTGCATGTAGTATTTTAGGTACGCCTTTGTCTTGATCAGGTCCTGCGTTTTACCTTTTAGCAGGCCGAGCTTTTTCATCCCTTCAGTAAGCAGCTCGATCGAATATTCCTGGCGCTGCAGATGCGTATTTCCTACGACCGTGAAGTCGATGCATCTGCGCTGAACATCGAGCACAACGTCGTAAACCTCGCGTTGAGCAGGAGTGAATTTGCCGTTGACCGGAAAAGTTCGCGTTATATCCGAGGCATAACCATGGTATTCCGCACCCGCGTCGATCAGGATCAGATCGCCGTCTTTGAGCGGCATGTTGTTTTCGACGTAGTGCAGGATAGTCGCGTTATCGCCGCCGCCGATGATGGAATTGTAGGCGACGCCGCTGGCACCGTTGTCCTTCATATAGGCTTCCATCATCGCCTCGACCTGCCCTTCGTTCATGCCTGGCTTGACCTTTTTCATGGCGAGGATGTGCGCTTCGGCGGCGATGTCCGCGGCCTTCTGCATCAGGGCGACCTCTCGTTCGCTCTTGTGCAGACGCATCTCGCCGATGAGCGGCGTGGGATCGATGATTGTGTGCGGAGGATATGCGGCTTTTAGACGTCGTACGCGCTGTTCTGTCAGGTAATGCAGGATCTTTTGATCAAGCTCGGCGTCCACCGCGAAGCGGTAGTAGAGCTTTTCGTGACCGTTGAGCAGTTTAGCGAGATCGGCCCCGAACTTCTCGACCGAAACGGCCTTGTCCACACCAAAGTTCTTCACCGCACCTTCGACGCCCTGACGTCGGCCGAACCACGTTTCCATCAGCGGATCACGCGGGCGAACGTACAGCGTGTACGGCTTCTTGGAGTCCTTCGTGATCACCGCGATCGCATCGGGTTCTGGGAATCCGGTCAGATACCAAAAATCGGAGTCTTGCCGAAATTTGTATTCCGTATCATAGCTCCGCGTTTTCTCATGTGCCGCCGGAATGATCGCAACACTGCCGTCTTCCATCTGGTCGATAAACCGTTTCAACTCTTCACGCATAATGCAAAAAGTTTAGCCTAAATCGTTCAAAAATGCTGGTATAATCAGCCCGAATCTCGACCTGGAAGGAGAAAATCCATATGAAAAAGATGCTATTTGCCGCCGTGATGGCCGCGTTGCTATGCGTTGTTGCTTTTGCCGATATTCCGCCGGGGCCCGGAAAATCGCCTAATCGAGTCAAGAAGCCCGTTGTTGTCGACACGCAAATGGACATTAAGCTCGACAGCACCGCAACCGAAGCCCGACTGCTCGTTCCCGCGTCGCAGATCAAGCAGTTAAGGGCCGAACTTGAGGCTCTGGACAATGGAAGCGATACGGCTGCTTTCGGAGGCACGGACTCGACGCTAAGGATGCAGACTATTGTTAGCGGTCTTTTCCTCAGTCTTGCGTTTGTTTTTGGCGGCCTGTGGCTGGCGAAGAACCGAAATTATGCTGTCAAGGCAAAGGCGGTCGGAGCCGCAGCTCTGCTTTCGGTCTTCGGTTCGGCGGCTACGCTCGTTTATGCAAACGCCGGCCCGCCGGCCGAGGCTCGGAGCATAACCGGGAAGATGTTTTCGCAGTCGATGCATATTTATGGCTTTGGTTGGGGCAAAGTGAAGCTCGAATTGACCAACGAGAACCGCATTCAACTGATCGTTCCCAATCCAAAGACTGAAGCCAAGCCCGCCGGCGACGAATAAATGCAGGAGATCTCCATAGTCAGGCCCTCCGTTAGAAGCGCGCACGTTTTCGCGGCCGCGTTCGTGCTGACATGCGCCGTCGGGGCGTTTGCGATCGGCAGTTTCCCTTTGGCGGCGTCTATCGTAACGATCTTTCTTTTCGCGGGCATCCACAATTTGATGGAGTTTCGCTATTTTGCGGCCCGCATGCCGGTCCGCTGGGGCCGTTCGCGGCTTTATTATTCGGTCGGGATCGGCGGGGTTATCGTTCTGGCGGCGATCTATCTGACGCTGTATTTCGCGAGCGGCAATTGGCTATGGGCCGAGGTGAACTGGGCGATCTTTGCCGCGGGCTGGAATACGGCATTCGTTCTATGGATTGCAACGCTAGTCTATTTGCGCGGGCGGCAGAGGCCGAAGAGTGATTGGTCATGGGCTTTTCCGGCCGGCTTTCTGCTCATATCTCTCGCCTGGCTGGTGCCGCAGTATTGGAGCCTCGCGCTTGTTTATGTCCATCCGTTCATCGCGATGTGGTTTCTCGAACGGCAGTTGCGGAGAACGCGGCCGGAATGGCTGCGGGCGTATCATTTTTGCCTCGCGACTATCCCGGTTTTCGTCTTGCTGCTTTGGCTGCTGCTTGCAAACCAACCGTCGCTGCCCGAGGATAGCGGCCTATTTTCTCGAATAGTGCAGCACGCGGGTGGCGGCATTCTTACCGGAGTTTCGAGCCACTTTCTGGTTGCTGCTCACGTTTTTCTCGAATCGATCCACTATTTTGTTTGGATACTGCTGTTGCCGCTAATCGATCCAAGAGCGGTGCCGTGGAAATTCAGCGAGATACCTCTATTTGCGAATAAGAACGGATTGCCAAAGCTGATCGCTGGGCTATTGATATTCGGGGTTATAGCTATATTAGCGTTGTGGGCGGGCTTCGCGCTCGACTATACGACTACGCGAGATATTTATTTTGCATTTGCGATAGCACATGTTTTGGCTGAGTTTCCGTTTCTTATAAAAATGCTTTAGGCACGCGATAGGGCCAGAATGACTTCTTTCGAGGCTTTCCGCGTTTCGCGGGCAAACTTTATGTTCCTTTTTGACGACGTCAATTTTGTTCAAACGCAAAATCTCCCGATCAGCGAGCTGTGGTACTTTCTGCCGTTCGGTTATCTGGTCACGATCCTGATCGAGACGCCGATCCTGTTTTTCGGCCTCTCGCCAAAACTGACGGTGCGGCAAAAATTAGCCAGCGGCGTTTGGTTGACCGCGTGTACTTATCCGATAGTCGTTATCGTTCTGCCGACGCTCTTTCTTGGTTCGTCGCGTTTTCTTTATCTGCTGGTTGCCGAAACATTTGCTCCCGTCGCGGAATGCCTGATTTTTTGGTTGGCGTTTAGAAGTAAGGGCTTGCTTGCGGGCAGTGATTGGGCGCGGTGTTTCGCGGCGATCGTCATTACCAATCTCGCGTCGTTCGGGATCGGCGAGGTGGTGGGATATTTTCAATGGTTCGGATTGTTTTAGCCACGAATGGCAGGAATGACACGAAAGAAAAACAGCGGTTTTAGACTCTTTTGATACACCCTCACGAGACGGGAATAATGGTCTCTCATACGTGCCAGTCGTGTAATTAGTGG
>CAYPGP010000004.1:0-150819 GCA_964410495.1 uncultured Chloracidobacterium sp. | reverse complement strand
GTTCGGACTATTTTAGCCACGAATGGGACGAATGACACGAACAAAAAATCGGCCGTTTTCGACTCTTTTGATAAACCTTTGCGAGTCGGGAATAATGGTCTCTAATTCGTGCCATTCGTGTAATTAGTGGCAAATTTCCAATGGATCTGCGTATCACCGAAATTTTTCTTTCGATCCAGGGCGAATCTTCGCACGCCGGGCGACCGTGTTCGTTTGTGCGGCTGACGGGCTGCCCGATGCGGTGTGTTTGGTGCGATAGCGAATACACATTCACCGGCGGCGAGCGGATGTCGTTCGAGGCGATCTTTGCGAGGCTCGAGGAATTTGGCTGCAAGCTCGTCGAAGTTACGGGCGGCGAACCGCTAGCGCAGAAGAACGCTTTTCCGTTTATCACGCAGCTTTGCGACCGCGGATACGAGGTGCTGATCGAGACGGGCGGCTTCGTTTCGATCGAAAACGTCGATCCAAGGGCGAAGATAATTCTCGACGTAAAATGCCCCGCGTCGGGAGAAGCGGAGCGGAATCACTGGCCGAATCTTGAGCTGCTCGATCCCGGCAAAGATGAAGTAAAGTTCGTCATAGCCGACGGCAACGACCTTGATTTTGCTATTGAAATTGTTGAAAAGCACGGCCTTCTCGACCGAGCGAAGGAGATCCTGATATCGCCCGTCCACGGCGTCGAGGATCTGCAAGAGCTAGCGGTGCGAGTTGCTCAGAGCGGCCTGCCGGTCCGCTTTAATATGCAGCTGCACAAGTACATCTGGGGTGCGGACGTTCGAGGCGTCTAGGCCGTCGATCCTATTTTTGAGATATTTATGACAAAGATAGCTTCTGTTCTTCTTCTGATGACCTTGGTTTCGATCCAGGTGGCATTCGCTCAGCGAGCGAGCACGCCCAGGCCGGCCCCGCAAACGCTCGATGCGAAGGTGAATGCTGCGATAGGCGACTTTAAGGGAAAAGTTTGGGTTTACGCGAAGAACCTCGACTCCGGCGAGGTCTATTCGCTCCGCGGCGAGGAGCAGGTGCGAACGGCGAGTACGATCAAGGTGCCGATAATGGCGGAAACGTATCGTCAGGTAGCGGAAGGAAAAATTGCCTGGACAGACGAACTCGTTCTGACGCGTGAGAAAAAGGTCAGCGGGTCGGGGATACTCGGCGAATTCAGTGACAATACGAAACTCGATCTGAGAACCGCGATGCATCTTATGATCGTTCTCTCAGACAATACCGCGACCAACCTTGTGCTTGATAAGGTTACGACCGATGCCGTGAACGAGTACATGGCGAAGCTGGGCTTAAGCGACACACTAAGCCTGCGAAAGATCGGCGGCGGCGGGGATGCGAAGGCATGGATAAACGACCAACGCAACCGGCTGTTCGGACTCGGCCGGACATCGCCGAAAGACATGGTCCGCCTGCTTGAGATGCTGGAAAAAGGTGAGATCGTTTCGAAAGAGGCTTCGGCCGACATGATCGCGGTTCTGCGTCGGCAGCAGCTAAAGGACGGCATTGGCCGCGGCCAATCAGATACGACGCCCGTTGCTTCCAAGTCCGGAGCTCTCGATCGCTTCCGGGCCGATGTGGGCATCGTTTACACGCGCAAGGGCCGCATCGCGATGGCCATTTACATTGACGACATGCCGTACACAGGCTATCACCAGGAGAATCCGGGACTTGCGATGATCTGGAAGCTGTCGCAGATACTGCAGGATGGATTGGGCAGGTAGAAGATGAGCTTAGCGATAGTTTTAGTTTCGGGAGGAATGGATTCGTGCGTCACGGCGGCGATCGCCCGTGGCGAACATGATGAGATCGCGTTTTTACACATTTCTTACGGCCAGCGAACTGAAGCTCGCGAACGTCAGGCATTCAACGACATCGCGGACCACTACGGGGTTGAAAAGCGGCTCGATATTTCGATCGAGCACCTCGCGAAGATCGGTGGTTCGTCCCTGACGGATAAATCAATGCCCGTGACCGAAGCCGACCTGGAATCGCAAGAGATCCCGACGAGCTACGTTCCTTTCCGTAACGCCAACATGCTCGCGATCGCAGTGAGTTGGGCGGAGGTGATCGGAGCTTCGGCGATATATATTGGAGCCGTCGCCGAAGATTCGAGCGGCTATCCCGATTGCCGCCCGGAGTTTTACGAGGCTTTCGAGAAAATGATCGACACCGGCACGAAGCCGGAAACCAAGATAGGACTCAGGACACCGATAATCGAGATGTCGAAAGCCGAGATAGTTGCGAAGGGTATTGAGCTTAACGCACCGTTGCACCTGACGTGGTCGTGCTATCGAAGCGAAGATCTCGCGTGCGGAACCTGCGACTCGTGCGCGCTGAGGCTCCGCGGATTTGAGCAGGCCGGCGTGAGAGATCCAATTGAATACAATTTCGGAGGATGAAATGAGAATCAAAATATCGCTTTTAGTCGGGCTGGCTGTGACCTGTTTCGCGATGACCGCTGCCGCGCAGGTCAAGGCTCCAAAGTTTACGTCAACTTATACAAACCTGAAAACTGCCTGTAAGTCTTTCAAGGGTTCCAATGGTTCGGACGGATACTCCATCTGCAAAGGGCCCGCAGGATATCAGGTGCGTGTTTACTATTCAGCTTCCGCAACACACGTTAATGCGGAGCAAAAAGGCAAGGACGGCAACTTTCCTATCACAACAGCTTCGCTAAATTTTGATTGGGATAAGGCAAAGATCGAATGGCGGCTCGCCGACGGCAAACCGTTTGCCGCTATCATGCGGTCACCGAAATACAGCGATCCGGCCGATGGCGAATTTTTTGGTAAGGTTGTCGGCCAACAGCTTGTCGTCACCGGGCTTTTAGGTTTTGAAAGCCTAAGCACGAAGATCGATGCGAAGACGAAAGGTGCGAACGCCTTGGCGCGTGAAGCCGCCGATTCGGAATATCTGGCAAAGAAATAAGTCTCTAAGACCCATACAATTAGGTCATGAAGCCAGTTCGGCTCGCCGTGCCTCCAGCTGTTCGAGTTTCGTCCTCAATTCAGCTATCTCCGCGTCGATCGTTTCGATTTCGGTCGCGGACTCGTTCCGGCTGAGCTTATGAAAAACCGGCGTAACGACCGTTAGAGCCGCGATGATGATCGACAGGACGCCGATCAGTCTGCCGACAAAGTCGCTTGAACTTTCGGGTTCGAACCACAGGATATACAAGAGTATCGCTGACAGGATCGTGACGGCGACGTAGATCAAGTGACGCGACCAGATGAAGCGTTTGTCGAGATTCGCAAGAGATACGAGACAGAGTAGAGCACACGAGGTCGCGAGCAGGCTTGCGGTACCCGCGCTTTTCCAGATTGCCGAGATGCCATCGTCGCCGGCCCAGATCATGTAAATACCGAGAACCGCGGCTATGAGCGAGAAAGCGATTCCTGCGCCTGGCAAGCCCCTCGCATTCTTCGAGTCGTAATACGCACCGCAGGCAAGGCCGAGGATGCTGGTCAGCGTGATAGTGAAGGTCGTCATCAAGACGCGGCTCTCGAGTTCACCAAACGAGCCGAGGATGATTACGGCGATCCCGAGAATCGCGCTCGCCGCGACCGATGCTATCAGCGTGTAAAGGAAAAGACGTTTCAGGTTCATACGTTTATCTTCCCCCTTGATTATTTGTGTTTACGAAGTTTTGCTGCGGATGTTCGCTCAAAGGGCGAGCCTGTCGCGGTCGATGGCGAAGCCGTTTAGATCGCCAAGTGCGGCGAAGGCGAGCCTTTCGGTCACGAAGAACTCGTCCGCGATCGCCGCGAGATCGTCAAGTGTAACGGACTCGATCTTTTCGAGCGTTTCGTCAACCGGGATCTGACGGCCGTGAACCATTTCGGACTGAGCGAGAACCGCGGCACGCGATGCGGAATCTTCGAGGCTGAGCAATATCGACGCCCGCGATTGCTGTTTGGCGAGGTCGAGTTCCTCCGCGGTCACTCCGGTTTTTAGCACCGCTCGCATCTCGGCGATGCTTAGGTCGACCACTTCGCCGACCTGCTCGGGCGAAGTGCCTGCAAATATCGAGAAAACACCGCAGTCCTGATACATCGCCGCCGATGATCCGACCGAATAGGCGAGCCCGCGTTCCTCGCGTACCTTTTGCCAAAGGCGGCTCGACGTCCCGCCGCCGATGATGTTCGTCAGCAGATCGGTCGCATAACGGCGTTCGTCCACTGCCGAAACTATCGGTGCGGCGATGACCAGGTGTGCCTGCTCGAGGTTCGGATTGTTCCGTACAAAGATCGGCGAATGCGGCTCAGGCTTTCCGTTCGCTATTTCGCGAGGCTTTGAAACCGTACCCGAGAATGATTTTCCGGCAAGTTCGACGAGTGAATCGTGATCGATATTTCCCGCCGCTGCTATCACGAGATTTCCACTGTGATAAGTCTCGGCGTGATAAGCAGAGGTTTTGGCCCGGTCGAACGAACGAACGGTCGCTGGTGTCCCCGCGATGCTAAGCCCGAGCGGATGATGTGCGAAAAATGCTTCGTTGAACAGATCACCCAGAAACTCCTCCGGCGAATCCTCGACCATCTTCATTTCTTCGATGATCACTTTCTGCTCGCTCTTTAGGTCGGCCTGGTCAAAACGCGGATTTGCGAGCATATCTGCGATCAGGTCGAATGCGGCGGGCAGCTGCTCGTCGATCACCTTTATCGCAAAACCTGTTTCCTCGTGCGTCGTGAACGCGTCAAGATTTCCGCCAAGACGATCCTGCTCGACCGCGATATCAAGTGCAGAACGCCTTGCCGTGCCCTTAAAAACGGTGTGCTCGATAAAGTGCGAGATGCCGTTCAACTCAGCCGGTTCGTGCCGGGCACCGACCCGGAAGAAAAAGCCGAGAGTGACGCTCCGCACTCCCGGCATTCTGTCCGTCAAAATTGTAAGTCCGTTCTCGAGCCGGGTTTCCTTGATATCTTCCTTCATCGCGAAGTTATAGAGCCTAACACGATGGGCCGGGCTTTGAAATCAGCTATTTGACCTTTTCGACCGATATGGTCGCCCGGACCGGCCCTTTCGGCCAATCGGCGGGCTGGCCTTTTTGCGGATTCAGGTCCTGGAGCGAAAGCCGATATCCGCCGACGGTCACGTTTTGCGGGGGCGTGTTTGAGTTCAATTCGAATATCTGCGGTGCTCGCCTGCCTACCGCAACCGATATCCTGATCTTTGCATTTCCGGCCCAAACGCACCGGGCGTTCATCGGGCAACGGGAATCCTCCATAACGCCGATAAATTTGATCGATAGTTTTCCTCCGGCAACCGCTTTTGTTTGGCCGAGGCGAATGCTAACTTCATTCGCCTTTGCGGATGCCGCAACCGACAACAGCGCCACTAACAATGAAACGATCAATAGCCTTTTGAACATAATTTCCTCCCAGCGCTAAAAAAACGCCTTCTGGTAATTAGAACGGACGGGCCTTCGTTCGGTTGCAGCTAAAAGTCGGTCGCCATCATCGACAAGCTGTTGTTACGCCGCCGCCTTTATCTTTTCCTCGATCGCCCGGGCAAATTCGTTGGTTCTCGCCGTTCCGCCGAGGTCGCGTGTGATGGCTTTTCCATCTGCAAAAACGCCTAGCAGTGCGTCGTGCATTTTGTTTGCAGCATCACGTTCGCCGATGTGGTTAAGCATCTGAACGGCTGAAAGCATCAGCGCGGTCGGATTCGCTATTCCTTGTCCGGCGATGTCAGGGGCCGAGCCGTGAACCGCTTCAAACACGGCACCGAGTTCGCCGATGTTTGCTCCGGGAGCAAGTCCGAGACCGCCTATAAGCCCGGCGCACAGGTCACTCACAATGTCTCCGTACAGATTCTCGAGAACCAACACATCAAACTGTTCGGGCCGCATAACGAGCTGCATACAACAGTTGTCTATTATCTTGTCGTCGGCCTCGATATCGGGGAACTCCTTCGCCATGTTGTAAAAACATTCGAGGAAAAGCCCGTCCGAGAGCTTCATGATGTTCGCCTTGTGGACCGCGGTTACTTTTTTACGGTTATTGTCGTGGGCATATTCGAATGCGTAACGGGCGATGCGAGTTGATGCTTTTTCGGTGATGATCTTGATCGATTCCACAACGCCCGGAACTACGATATGTTCGAGTCCGGCGTAAAGGTCCTCGGTATTCTCACGAACGATCACGAGATCGAGTTCCGGGTAACGGCACGGAACGTTCGGCAGCGCCTTTACAGGGCGCACGTTCGCGTAAAGATCGAGGGCCTTTCGAAGGCCGACGTTAACGGAAGTAAACCCCTTTCCGACCGGCGTCATCTGCGGCCCCTTCAGCGCGACCTTGTTCGTCTTGATCGATTCGATCGTCGCTTCGGGTAGCGTGGTGCCGTATTTCTCAAGGGCCTGCGAACCGAGGATCTGCGTCTCCCACTCGATGTCGACGCCCGTCGCCTCAATGACCCGAACAGTCGCCGCCACGATCTCCGGCCCGATGCCGTCGCCGGGAATTAATGTGATTTTATGTTTCATATTTACGCTCCTATTTTACGATATCGGCCCGTCTTGATGAAATCGTATCTTTCGGTGAAAGTCTATGCATCTGCTGAAGTTTCGCGGCACGTGGTTGTTGCTTATACTTAAAGGTTAGAAAACGATGATTTCGGACGTTTTGATCATAGGGGGCGGCGTTATTGGGCTTGCCGTGGCACGCGAATTAAAGTCCGCGGGCGTGCAGAAGATATCGATAGTCGAGAAAGGACGATGCGGTTCGGAAGCTTCGTGGGCGGCGGCGGGGATGTTGGGGGCGCAGGCTGAGGCGGATGGGGATGATGCGTTTTTTCGGTTTTGCTGTGCTTCGCGGGACCTGTATCCGGGATTTGCGGCGAAGCTGGGCGACGAAACCGGGGTTGATGTCGAGTTGGACCGGAACGGGACGCTTTATTTGTCGTTTTCGGAGGCTGATTCGCGGGTTCTTAGCGAGCGGTATGAATGGCAGCGGGCGGCGGGGCTGGAGGTAGAGTATCTTTCCGCCGAGGAAGTCCGCAGACATGAGCCATTTGTCTCGCCGGATGTTCGTGAGGGAGTTCTATTTCCAAACGACTGGCAGGTTGAGAACCGCAAATTGCTCGTCGCGCTTCGCCGTTTTGTCGAGCTCAACGATATCGAGATCATCGAGAATACTGAGATCGAGCGGCTGATCGTCGAAAACGGACGCGTGCTGGGGGCGGAATCGACGAACGAACGATTTTTGGCGGAAAAGACGGTTCTGACAACCGGAGCGTGGACATCGCTCATCAAACTCGGCGTTGCGGACATGCCGTTCAAGGTTGAACCGGTTCGCGGGCAGATGGTCGTTTTTCAGACGGCGAAGCGGGTTTTCAAGCACGTTCTCTACAGCCGACGCGGCTATTTGGTGCCGCGATTGGACGGGCGGGTTCTGGCAGGTTCGACAACGGAGAAGGCCGGTTTCGACAAGACGCTGAGCGATGCCGCGGCGGCCGGACTGCGAGAGATGGCTAGCGAGATCGCACCGAATACATCGGGTTTGCCGACGGTCGATCACTGGTCCGGGCTTCGGCCGTATGCATTTGACGGGCTGCCGATCCTTGGCGGCTTGGAAGGTATCGCTGGGTTAACGATAGCGACGGCGCACTATCGCAACGGGATTTTGCTGGCTCCGCTTACGGCTGAGATCGTTGCGGACAATGTTCTTAGCGGCACGGCTCTCCCGCCCGCATTTAGCCCGGACCGCTTTCGTCTGCGGAGCGTGGGCTCGGTCAAGTAGGTAGTAATTATGTTCGATCTCCGACACCTCGTTATCTTGCTTCTTCTTGTCTTGCCGGCGGCCGCTCAATCGCGTCGGGTACAAACCGCACAGCCAGCCGCTGCTCCGGCTGCCGCGGCGGAAGTTCCCGCTAAGCAGCTTTTTGAAGAAGCGAACGGCTATATTCGCGTGAAAGCGGCCGAGTTTGACGCGAAACGGCTGCCTTTTAACGACGCATTGTTCCGGCAGACCAAACTCGAACAGCGTCAGATGGCCGCTCGATACGCGACATCTGTCGCCGCCCGAAAAGAGCTATCGACCGACGACAATTATTACCTCGGCATGCTGCATTGGATCGCCGAAAACTACGACGGGGCGGCCATCGCGTTGCAGCGGTTCATCGCGGCAGAGGACGCCGATTCGGTAAAACGGCAGACTGCTCGATCAGTTGTTGTAGTTGTTTTCGCAAAGCAGAAAAAGCTCGAGGAGGCCGAGGCCGTCCTTGCTGATTATTCAAAAAGTGAGCCGATAAAGATGACCGAGCGGTCGCGAATGGCCGGCGAGCTGGCGAAGGCATATCAGGCGGCGAAAGATTTCAAGCGGATGGCCCCGCACGCCGAGATGGGCTACAACGCATCCAAAGCGCTGTTAAAGGACGCATCTTCGCGGGCCCGCGGCCTTGACGAGATACTCGACGCGGCGATGCTGGTTTTTGAGGCATATCGAGATATGCCCGACCAGAAGAAGGCTGAAGAGGCTCTCGATGACATGCGGGTTACGGCGGCCGAGGTCGAGGCACCGAGCTTTTACTACTATGCGGTCGATCAGAAGATGAGATATCTGATCGATACGGGCCGAAAGGCTGCGGCGAATGTTTTTTATACTGCGGCGCTCGAGAGTGCCAGTCGCGATTTTCGCTCGAAGTCGGCTGAGAATGACGCGATATCTCGGATCAAGAAACGAGAAAAGCAATATCGCCTTCTCGGCGAACCCGCTCCGGCACTCACGCTCGCCGATCAATGGTTCCCGGGCCCGGCAAAAACGCTGGCCGACTATCGGGGAAAGGTGGTTTTGCTTGATTTTTGGGCGATCTGGTGTGCTCCGTGCTTCGAGGCTTTTCCGTCGCTCAAGGAATGGCATAACGACTTTAAGAGCGAAGGGTTTGAGATCCTGGGCCTGACGCGCTACTACGGCGAGGTGAACGGCCTTCCGGCGGATAATCAGTTCGAAGCCGCACACCTGCGGCGGGTGCGCGACGCCCAGCGCTTGCCGTACGACATTGTCGTAATGAAGGACCGCAAGACGCAGGATATGTTCGACGCATCAGCACTGCCCACTGCGGTTTTGATCGACAGAAAAGGCGTGATACGTTACATTGAAACCGGAACCAGCCCGCAGCGGCTCGCACAGATGCGCGAAGCGCTGATAAAATTGCTGGCGGAAAAATAGACGATCATGCCGAAGGACGGCAACCACCTGAAAACTAATCCTCGCGGCCTCTATGACCGTATTGCCGATGTTCAAAATCTGGCGATGAAGGTCAACGGTTATCGCGCCTCGGTCGCTAATTATCTTCGCTCGCTCGATCTAAAGCTCGATGCCGATTCGCTCGTTCTTGATGCCGGCAGCGGCACCGGGATCGTCACGAACGCGTTCCACGACTGCGGACTGACGGCCCGCCGCGTCATCTCGCTCGATCTTTCTTTTAACTCGCTCAAAGTTGCTCGCGAAAGCATGAATAAAAGAAAGAAATATGCGGGCATAACGGATAGCGTGCAGGGGAACGTGCTCGCGATGCCATTTGACGATGACACTTTCGACCTGCTGCTGATGTGCGGCGTTCTGGAATATACGCCGCTCGACGCGGGCCTGAGCGAGGCGGCCCGAGTGCTGAAAAAAGGTGCCCCGCTTGTATTTCTGCCCGTAAAACCTTCGATCGTCGGCTCGGTGCTCGAACTGCTTTACAACTTCAAGATCCACCCGCTCCGCAGCGTTCGCGAGGCCGCGGCACATTACTTTAATATCGTCGGAAATTACGAATTCCCAATAACTGAACCCATTTCGTGGTCGAAAACGATCTTCCTGCTGGAGAAAAAGTGAACAAACCGCTGATCATTGCCCACCGCGGCGACAGCGCTCACGCGCCGGAAAATACGCTTGCGGCGTTTCGCCTTGCACTTGAGAAAGGGGCCGATGGGGTTGAGTTTGACGTGCAACTCTCAAAAGACGGCGTGCCCGTTGTTATTCACGACTACAACCTGAAACGCACGGGTGGACGGCCTGACGCGGTCGATTCGTTGACGGCAAAGCAACTCGGAAATATTGATGTCGGGTCGTGGTTCCGGCGGAGAAAGGGCGTTGCCGACAACGAGGAATTCTCGCAGCAAACTGTGCCTAAGCTGGTCGAAGTCCTGGAAACGCTGACGAGTTGTCCGGGGCCGATATACGTCGAGTTGAAATGCCGCGACGAAAACTACGACCGTCTCGCGAAGGCCGTTTGCGATGTAATTCGCGATTCGCCGCTGCTCGATCGGATGATCGTGAAGAGTTTCAAACTTGCCGCAATACCGATCGTTCGATGCGCATTGCCGGAGGTGACGACCGCCGCGCTCTTTGCACTGGAGATATTGCATTTTCTTCGGCGCAAACGCCATATCATCGCCCTCGCCCGCGAATTCGGGGCAGATCAGATATCGCTCCACCGCTCGCTCGCTACCTCGAAACTCACCGCTTTCGCCGAGCAGTCCGCGATGCCTGTGACCGTTTGGACCGCCGACAATACGAAATGGATCGAGCGCTGTATTCGAAGAAACATCGGAGCCCTGATAACCAACGACCCCGCCAAGCAACTCGCGAAACGCTCCGGATCGGACCGATCTTAGAACAGTTTGAGGACGCGGCGACCGTGCTATAATGCCCGCCATATGAAGAAATGGTCGTGTTCGGTCGTCACGGTTTTTCTGCTTTTTTTACAGATAATGCCAACGGAAGTTTTTAGCCAACGCACACAGAAGCCGGTACTTTACGGCAAGCATTGGGTCGCCGTAACGGGGAAACCTATCGCTGCGACTGCCGGAGCGATGATCTTTCAGAAAGGCGGGAACGCCGTCGACGCAGCGTGTGCGATGCTGGCGGCGACCTCGACGATGTGGGACACGCTCGGCTGGGGCGGCGAAACTCAGGCACTGATCTACAACCCGAAGACCGGAAAAGTCATTGGCATCAACGCTTTGGGCGTGGCTCCGACCGGTGCGACGGTGGACTTCTACAAGTCAAAGAACATGAAGTATCCGCCCGAATTCGGGCCGCTTGCCGCCGTCACGCCCGGAACGCCCGGCGGACTGATGGTGATGCTCGCCGAATACGGCAAGCTCAGCTTGAAAGACGTACTTGAACCCTCGATCCAGATGGCTGACGGCTATCCGATGGACGCCGGAACGGCTTCGGCCATCGAGCGGACGGTCAACAAGAACTGGATCAAGCAGTGGAAGTACTCGAAGGCCGTTTTTCTACCGCATTTAGGCCAGGAACGTGAAGGCCCGGCTGAGGGGGAGATATTCAAGCAGGCAGACCTCGCCGCGACGCTCCGAAAGCTTGTCGAAGCCGAGCAGAACGCCCTGAAAGCCGGCAAGAATCGAAAAGACGCCATCATGGCGGCGTACGAACGGTTTTATAAAGGCGATATTGCCAAGGAACTCGTCCGCGGCACGCAGGAAGAAGGCGGACTGATAACCGAGGCAGATCTTGCAAGATGGCAGGTCAAAATCGAGGAAGCCGAGAAGGTCAATTACAAAGGGATCGATGTTTACAAGCTCTCGTTTTGGACGCAAGGCCCGGCGATGCTGCAGGCACTGAACATTCTCGAAAACTTCGATCTTAAATCGATGGGCTACAACAGTCCCAAGTACATCAACACCATCTATCAGGCGATGAGCCTCGCCTTTGCCGACCGCGATTTCTATTACGGCGACCCGTACTTTGCACCCGCCGAACCCGGAACTGGCCTGCTCTCAAAGGAATACGCGAAGGAGCGTGCAAAGCTCATTAATCCTGAGCGAAACGATCCGGCGATGAAGCCGGGCGATCCGTATCCATTCCAGAACGGAACGAATCCGTTCAAGAACTATCTCGATAACTGGAAGGTCGTACCGGCAGACCGCCAGACCCAAGCTCCGCCGGGGACGATGGCCGTCAGAACCGCGGGCCCTAACGATACGGCTGAATTTCCGGATAGCAGTTTCTACGGCGGGACGACCTCGATACAGGCGTCCGATGCTGAAGGCTGGGTCGTCTCCGTCACGCCGAGCGGCGGTTGGATACCGGCAGTCATCGCCGGGCGGACCGGTGTCGGCCTGAGCCAGCGGGCACAGAGTTTTGTGATGGACCCGGCTGACGGGCCGTACAACGTGATCGAGCCGGGCAAACGTCCGCGAGTCACCCTTACGCCGACGCTCGCCTTAAAAGACGGCAAGCCCTATATGGCTTTCTCCGTTCAGGGCGGCGACTCGCAGGACCAGAATCTGCTGCAATTTTTCCTCAATACGGTGGAATTCGGCATGAACGTCCAGCGTGCTACCGAGGCACCGAACATCAACAGCTTTCAAATGCGAAGCTCCTTCGGTGCTCACGAGATAAAGCCGGGACACTTGCTGCTCGCCAATTCGACGCCGCAAAATGTCCGCGACGAGCTAATAAAGATGGGCTACACGCTCACCTTCGAAGAACGTACCTCCGGCCCGATCACCGCCATCTGGTTTGACCGCAAACACGGCACAATGTGGGGCGGAGCGAGCACGCACGGGGATGATTACGGGATCGCGTGGTAACAGTTTTAATAGGTAGACCGATGTTTACTGCTCTGCGTTGTCGCATATTCCTGGCTGCATTCCTAGCTTCGGTGTGTGTATTCAACGCCAAAGCTCAGGACGATGTGATCCGTGTAAAGACCGAGCTAGTCTCAATACCCGTAACGGTAACCGACAAGAGCGGAAGGTTTTTAGCGGATCTCAAGCGGGAGGATTTCTCGATCTTTGAGAATGGATTACAGCAGGATATCGAGTATTTTGGCCCAGTCGATTCGCCCTTTACGGTAATGGTACTGCTGGACGCCAGCGGATCGATGATCAGACACGTCGAGAAACTCGGCGAGGCCACAACAACCTTTATCCGGAAGCTTCGCCCAGCCGATAACGTCATCGTCGCAAGGTTTTCGAATCGAGTTGAAGTGATCTTGCCACAGACCAGACGGGATGCCCTTCCGAGCGATCTGCAGCTTCTTGCTATGGGCGGAGGCACGGCGGTATTTGACGCGATGGATTACGCGATCAGGTTCATGAACCGCGTCAAAGGCCGGAAAGCGATCGTTCTTTTTACCGACGGAGTTAGCGAGGTAGACCGAATGACTGCGGAGGATAATTTGGTGGCGGCCGAGGAGAGTGAGACGCTAATATACACTGTCCGTTTTGGCGATATAAGGCCTGTTACACGAACTGTTTTAAGGCCGGAAAATAACGGTGGGGTTTCGACAAATAGTGGAGCTTTTGATCCGTCTAAGACAGAGGTTGTCTTCGATCCGCAGAGAAAGCAGAAGGAGCAGAAGAACAAAGCCATCCAAGATCACATGACGGGCCTCGCGGACAGAACGGGCGGCAGGGCGTTTCGGATCGAGAAGATAAAAGACCTCGATAAGACCTTTGGCGATATCGTCCACGAACTTGGGCGGCAGTACACGCTTGGCTATTATCCCAAAACAGAGGTTTCGCCAAACGAAAGGCGGCCTATCAGGATCACGGTGAACGCAAAAAATGCGAGCGTCCGGTCGCGACGGCAGGTTGTATTCCGTAACAACGCCAGTCCTCGATGATCCTCAAGGGCCATAAAACGTGCAAAACCGCCTGTCCTAAGCGGCCTGTCGGCTTGATAGGCGGGCGAAAACACGCGATAATCCATTCCGTCTAAACTTTAACTTATCTCAATTCAAAGGAGTTTTTGCCGTGCTGAGATCGCGTAGTCCGTTCCTCTTGGTCTGTCTTCTTTTCATTCAACTACCATTCGCCGTAGCCCAAACGCCGTCGCCGACTGGAACGCCCGCGGGTGATGCGACGCGAACGACGGTTGTCCAGCCGTCGCCGTCGCCTTCTGGTTCACCGACTGGGCCGGCCGCTCCCGATCCGATGGGCCCGCAGGCTTTTGGCGGAATGCGTTTCCGCTCGATCGGCCCGGCGGTCACATCGGGGCGTGTCATCGCTTTTGCGGTGGATCCAACGGACAAGGCCAAGTACTATGTCGCGGTCGCTTCGGGCGGCGTCTGGAAGACAGTCAACAGCGGAACGACTTTTACGCCGATATTTGATAATGAAGGAGCTTTCTCGATCGGAGCTATAGCACTTGATCCGAAGAATCCTTCGACCGTTTGGGTCGGAACGGGCGAACGCAACAGCCAGCGAAGCGTGGCATATGGCGACGGAGTTTACCGCTCGGACGACGGCGGGCGAAGCTGGAGAAATGTCGGTCTCAAAACCTCAGAGCACATAGGCCGCATCGCGATCGATCCGCGCGACAGCAACGTCGTCTTCGTAGCGGCACAAGGCCCGCTATGGTCAGGCGGCGGCGAACGCGGGCTTTATAAAACGACCGACGGCGGCCGAACGTGGAAAGCCGTTATTCCGGGCACGGAACATACAGGTGCGACCGATGTCGTCATCGATCCGAATAATCCGGACACGATGTACGCGGCCACGTGGCAGCGGCGGCGGCATTTTTACACGCTTATCAATGGCGGGCCTGAATCCGGAATCTACAAATCCGTCGATGGCGGCAACACCTGGAACCGCATTCGAAGCGGCCTGCCGCCGGGCGACCTTGGTCGCATCGGCCTTTCGATCTCGCCGGCCGATACCAACGTCGTTTATGCCTCGGTCGAGGCTGGCGGGCAGTTGAGCGGGATCTTTCGAACGACCGACCGCGGTGCGACGTGGGAACGAATGGGTAACCGCATCGCCCAGGGAATGTATTACGGCCAGATCGTGGCCGACCCGAAACTGGTAGATCGGGTTTATATTCCGGACGTCCAGATGCAGGTTTCGGACGACGGCGGACGCACGCAACGTGCAGCGGGCGAACGTTTGAAGCACGTAGATAACCACGCCCTTTGGATCGACCCAGCTAACAATAATTACTTGCTCGTGGGCTGCGACGGCGGAATTTATGAGAGTTTTGACAAGGGCGAGAACTGGCATTTCAAGGCGAACCTGCCCGTGGCTCAGTTTTACGACATTGCCGTCGATAATGCCGTTCCCTTTTACAACGTTTATGGCGGCACTCAGGACAATAATTCGCTCGGCGGTCCCGCGAAAAGCCGCAGCATCGCCGGCATAGTCAATTCCGACTGGATCATGACCAACGGCGGCGACGGTTTCCAGACGCGAATCGACCCGACCGACCCGAACATCATCTATGCCGAAAGTCAGAACGGCGGCCTTGTTCGGTACGACAAGCGAACCGGCGAACGCGTTAGCATCGCACCGATGGAGGGCAAGGGTATCGAATCGCAGCGTTATAACTGGGATTCGCCCTTGATCATCAGCCCGCATTCACACACACGGCTTTATTTTGCGGGCCACAAGCTTTTCAAATCGGACAATCGCGGCGATGACTGGAAGGTAATTTCAGGCGATCTTTCCCGCGGGATCGATCGCAATACGCTGCCTGTTATGGGCAAGGTTTGGGGGCCGGACGCGATCGCGAAGCACCAATCGACAGCCCTTTACGGCAACGCTTCAGCACTTTCCGAGTCGCCTAAAAAACAGGGCCTGATCTATATTGGCACGGACGACGGCCTGATCCAGATCACGGAAAATGACGGCGGTTCGTGGCGTAAGGTCGACGAGATCCCCGGCGTTCCGAAAAACGCTTACGTCCAGCGAGTGCTGGCTTCGCTCCATGATGCGAACACCGTTTACGCCCTGATCAATAATCATCAGAATGGCGACTTCAAGCCATACATCGTAAAAAGCACCGATGCCGGCCGCACGTGGACATCGATCAAAGGCAACCTGCCCGAGCGAGGTTCGACGTACGCGATCGCTGAGGATCATGTGAATCCGAATCTGCTATTTGTAGGAACCGAATTCGGTGCATTCTTTACGGTCGATGGCGGCGCAAAATGGACGCAGCTGCGAGCGGGGCTGCCTGTGATCGCGGTTCGTGACATCGCGATACAGCGCGAGATGAATGATCTGTTGCTCGGCACTTTCGGCCGCGGCATTTATGTTTTAGACAATTACGCACCGCTTCGTCAGGTCTCGGCGGCGACCATGCAGCAGGCATCAGCATTGATGCCGGTTGCGGATGCCCTGATGTTCGTGCGTTCGAATTCGACTTTCGCCAGCTCGCAGGGAGCTTCGTTCTACACGGCACCGAATCCTGCATACGGCGCGGTATTTACATATTTCCTGAAGGAAGCTCCGCGAACGCTCCGGCAGCGTCGTCAGGAAGCCGAACGCGCGGCCGAGCGGCGTAATCAGCCGTTCAAATATCCCTCGATCGCGGAACTTCGAGCCGAAGCCGAAGAGGAGCCGCCCGCGTTGATCTTCACCATCACGGATTCTGAAGGTAAGGTCGTTCGTCGCGTTTCATCGCCCGCGATACCGGGCGTTCAACGCGTAGTTTGGGACCTTAGGTATATGCCGCCATCGGTTCAGGCTCCGCCTCCTCCGGGTGGCGGCGGCGGATTTGGCGGTGGCGGCGGTGGCGGATTCGGTGGATTCGGCGGGCCGCAAGGGCAGCTGGTGATGCCGGGCAAGTATACGGTCTCGATGGCGGTCCGCTCGGGTGGCGTAGTCACGGAAATGCCGGGTTCGCAGAGCTTTAACGTAGTTGTCGAAGGCAAGGAGAATATCTCGCCCGCTGACGCTAAGGCTTTGGCCGAATTTCAGCGAAAGGTCGGCACTCTCCAGCGTGCAGTCGGTGCTTCTTCAAGTGTCGCTAGCGAAGCAAAATCGCGTATCGGGCTCTACAAGCGCGCCGCCGCTGAGGCGCCGACCGAAAACAAGAAGCTAATCGACCAGGCGGAGGCGTTCGATAACGAGATCGACGCGATCATCAACGAGATCCGCGGAGGCCGTGAGAATACTGAAATACCACCACCGTCGATCCTGCAGCGCATCGGAAACGTCGCTGGCACGATACGCCTGTCGACGATCAAACCGACGGCGACGCAGCTCGCAAACTACGAACTGGCCAATTCCGAATTCGCGCCCGTACTCGCACGGCTGCGGAAATTGGTCGAGGTCGATCTGCCTAGATTTGAAAAGGAACTCGATGCCGCAGGGGCTCCGCTCACGCCGGGACGACTTCCATAAGCTCTTTCTAGAGAAGACCAAAACGGCGCCGGGCTTTAGGCCCTGCGCCGTTTTTCACTTCATCACGAATTGGTCCTATTTGTTTGGTAAGGCGGGCGTCGCGAAGTATCCTTTTCTCGCACGAACGGAGAGGCGAGGCATGCCGCGGGGCGGAGTAACTGTTACCTTCAGGTTCCGCCATTTGCCATCGGGCTGGAAATCCTTTGGTATATATCCGATCGAATACTGGTTACGCAGTTCGAGAGCGATACGTTCGAAGAGTTCGTCGAGTGAGCCGTCGGTGCCATAGAACGCTTTACCGCCCGTTGCCTCAGCTAGCTGCCTTAACACCGGATACCCCTCGTACTCGACTCCGATCCCAACCGCGTAGATGATCACGTCGGCTTCCTTCATAAAACGGCGCATCTCACTAAAGCTGTAACGGGAATTGTTGTCCATCCCGTCGCTTATGATAATGATCGCCTTTTTGTTGTGAGAACCGCGTGAGACACGGTCGATACCAAGGTACACCGCATCGTAAAGGGCGGTGTTTCCGCCGGTCTTTATGTTTGAGAGACTGCCAAGGACGAGATTCGGGTCGCGCGTCCGATCAGCGAGGAGCCGCACTTTGTCATTAAAGGCGATGACCGAATACTCGTCGGACGGATGGCTGGTCATCATGAAACGCTCGAGAGCACGCCGCGAAAGGGCGATCTTGCCGGAGCTCATCGATCCCGATACGTCATATACGATCCCGATCGAGGCGGGTGCGTCGACGTCGGAGAAAAACACTATCTCCTGTTCGACGTTGTCCTCGAAAACCCGGAAGTGCTTCTTAGAGAGGTTTGAAACATAACGGGTCCACTTATCATGAACCGTCAACGTCAGCGTTACGATGTCCGTTTGTACCCTAAGCGGTCCATCGTCCGGGTCCGCGATAACAGGCGGAGTCGGGGCCGGACTAGGAGGCGGCTTTTCCTGAGCAACCGAGGAGTGAGTCGTTAGTATAAACAGTAAGCCAAGCGCGAGAAGCGAGGAAGCCGCAGGAGCGTTCCTAAGTCGAGAAAAAGATAATTCGACGATGCCTCGCAAATACATGTGTCAAAAAACGGCTCGCAGAATGATAGATCAAGACGCTGGTAGAGTATCACAACTTTCCCGATGTTAAAGCTAGCGAGCGATTCAGCAAAATTATTTCCAGAGCGTTGTGAGGCCGTACCAAACGGCGATCATCGCCAACACGACTAAGGCGGCCAACACGAGTTTGCCTATAGAAACTGGCGGCCGCACACCGGACTGGATCGTATTGTCTTTCTCCTTTTCGACAGTGCGTTCACGAGAGAACTGTTCGATCACTTTAGGATCGAAGGCCCTATGCCAATCCGATATCGAAACGAGAGCATGCTGGCCGGATTCGGTTAACCGCGGAATGCCTTCGACGATAACATCGCCGCTGCCGGGTCGCTGGCCCGCGTAGATCCTGCGAACCTTGGCAACGAGCCGGTAACCATGTTTGCGAACGGTTTCGATGTATTTGGTTTCGGGCGACTCGCCGAGGGCATGGCGGATCAAGTGGATGGTTTTGTCGAGGTTGTTTTCCTCCACAAACGAGTCTGGCCAGACCTCGTCTAGCAATTCGCGTTTACTGACGAGATGGCCTGAGTTTCTGACGAGTACCACGAGCGTTTGAAACGCCTTTTCCGGGAGAGCGATAGGCGTACCATCATCAATACGCTGGAAGTCACGTTCGGGTACATCTAGGCGGAAATCGCCAAACTCGTATAACTCTCTTTTGTCCAAAGTGGATCTGATCTGCCTCTATTATGTTATTAACATGTTTTACCGGGTTAGGTTCCAATTATTTTTATGCCGTATCGCGTTAGAAAAAGAACTTTATTCCTATCTGCGTCTGGCGGCTCTCAAGTGACGTCGATTGGTTGCGGGCCCGGAAATCGGGGATTCCGTCGATCAATTCGCCGGTCACAGCAGTCGGGACCGCGGTGTTGTTGTACTGAACGATGCTGTTGACGTTGAATAAGTTCGCAAAGTCGGCAAATACCTCAAGACGGAATTTTTCCCCGAGCGGAACAAAGCGTGAGTATCTAAGATCTACGCTGAATAATGCGGGCGTTGTTCCCGAGTTTCGCCCCACACCGAGCGGGCGGTCCTGCAATAGACCATCCTGATTAATATCCGTCGAAACAATATTGAACGCCGATCCGCTGTTGGCATAGGCTGTCGCCGAGATCTGGTTGTTGTTTAGCAGCGTCCGCAGGAGAGAGCGACGAAGTTTGAAAACCGGGCTTGCGATCACACTCCCGACGAATGTGTGACGCTGATCGGTGAAGGCACGGCCATATTCGTACTTACGGTCCCACGGGTTTCCGAGAACCGAACTGTTGGGATTTGGAAAAACTACGTTCTGCTCGGGAGCGTCGTCCGTTGCCTTGGAAAGAGTGTAGTGAGCACTGATTGACAGTTCGCGGGACATGCGTGTCCTAAATTGTGCATTAAAGGCGTCATAGCGGGAGCGGCCGACCGGTTCAACGACCGTTATATTGTTAAATCGCGGATCGTAACGCGTAGCCGCATTGACCGGGCGGGCGAAGATCGGTCGCCCGTCGGAAAGGAACCGCGCCGGAATGTAGTTTATGCTGCGATAAACCGGAATATGCCGGCCGCCGGAGTGGACGTAACCAACGGTAACGGACGAGCTGTCCCCAATGGCCTGCTCGAACTGGGCATTGGCGTGGATGGCGTATAGATTCTCGAAATCGGGCGAAACCGTGTCGATATCCTGCGGGGAAAGCTGCAGGCCCTGCGGAAAGACGGCTGGGAAATTCGGGGCTCCGGGTGAAGCTGGTGTTACCGAAAAACTAAAGAACGTAGGATTTCCATTCTGTCGCCGGGCCCGATCGTACATCTCGAGCCACGGTGTCTCGTAATACAGTCCCGAACCGACACGCAGGATCGACGGCCTGCGCCCCTGCCGGAGAACGAAGACGGCGGCGATACGAGGTGCTATATTGTCCGAATCAACCTTGAATTTCTTTGTGACGGCAAGGGCTCCCGTTGTTTCGGCGTCAGGGATCCGGTACAAGTCGTATCGGACGCCGAAAGTCAGTTTAAGACTCGGCGTCACTTTCCAATCATCCTGAGCAAAAAGGTTCCAATAGGTCGAGCCGAGCCGCGATTCAGGATCTCCGGAAGATTCGTTATAGCTGATGTACGATCGAGGATTCGTTCCATTTCGGGCAGCCGCATATGCTGCGATAGAAGCGAAAGAATATCGGGCAAATACACTTGCGTAAGTCTTCATGCGGATATCCGAAAAACCGCCGCCAAACTTAGCCACATGGGGGCCATTAGTTCGTGACACGTTGTTTTGCAGCTGCAGGATCGTTTCGACATCCGGCGGTGAGTCGCCTGACTCGGGTGCTCCAAAATTCGCCACTTGCGGTATGACGATCGTTGGCCCCGAACCGGTAAATTCGTTGCGACGATCCCCGTTTCTTCGTCGCGCGAACTGGAACCGGAGTTCATTAACCGACCGCGCCGAATATGAGACGAGCTGCAAACCTGCGGCCTGCGTTAGAACGTGAGTATCGACATTGCGGTCGACCGTATTCAGTCCCCCGGCAATGCTGTTCTCGATCAGGATGTCCGCGAAGTTGAACCGACTGGCAAGCCTGTGATTTGCGTTCAACTGAACGTCAGATCGAAAAAGCCCTGCATCACCGCGTTCTCGTGTAGGAATGGCCGCCGGGAAAATAGAGGCGGGCAATCCGGCAGCGATCAGAGCAGATCTATTGGCTTCTGTTATTGTCAGAAGGCGATTCGGTATTCCTTTATCGTCTTTGAGATATTTCTCGTACCCCGCGTACAGATGCCAGCGGTCTTTTATAATAGGAAGACCCGCTTCGAATGCGAGATCGTGATAACGGCTTTTCTGAAGTACAGAATCCGGGTAACCGAATGGTCTCGAATAGAACCGCGGAGGTCGAGCAAAATAAGTCATCGAACCGTCGACCTCATTCGTTCCTGAGGGAGTAACAATATTCATTATGACTCCCGGAGTATTTCCGAATTCGGGGGCAAACGCACTCGACAGAAACTGAACTTCCTTGACGAATGTCTCCGGTATCACCAGGAGCCTTATCCCCGCCCTCCGAGCGCTGGTAGCATTGCTGCCGTCGAGCTGATAGCTGATCCTGCTTCTGTAGCCATTGGCCGATACCGTCGGGAAGTTAAGTATCCCGCGATTGGGGCGTCCGTTAACGTTAACCTGCTGGAATACGAAGTTGAGCGGATTTCTCGAAACCAGGGGTAGATTCTCGATCTCTTTGTTCGAGAGAACGAATCCGAGGTCTGTCCGGCCCGTATCTGCGATCGGGTCATTCGCGGCGATCGTGACGGTGTCTTCAACGTCACCGGGAGAAAGGACAAAGTCAAACGTTGCTGTCTGGCCAGTGCGGAGCGTGATGCCGTCGCGAACGGAGCGCTTGAAGCCAGGAGCTGCTACAGATATTTGATACCGGCCAAGCGGCAAAAGCAGCATTCGATAGAAACCCGTTGTCTCGGTCACCGTGCTTCGCAGAAGCCCTGTGTCCGTATTTTTTGCGTAAATGCTCGCGCCGACAATTGCGGCACCGGTGCCGTCCGTGATCCAGCCCTCGATCTGTCCGTCGAGAGCTTGCGACTGTGCACTTGCTCTCATTCCCGCTGTTGCCGCAGCTAGAACGACAGCGACAGCAATATTGAAATTTCGGAGGGAAGCTCTTTTCATCGGAAAATTCCGAGTTTAACGGGCGGGCGGAGATTCAGATCATCTTTGTCCTAGCTTTCATTAAGGCCGACACGTTTCACGATGTCAGTAAACCGCGGGTCGCCGCGCATGTTGTCGAAAGCCGGTTCGACTGACAATGTGCTCATGAGCCATTCACGATTCTCGATAGCCTTGTTCAGATTCTCTATCGCAAGGTCTTTTTCGCCGCGTATCGAGTACAGTCGGGCGAGATCGAAAAATTGCGGCTCCGCCGCCTCGACCGCGTTTCTCCTGACGCCGAGCCAACCCTCGGTCTCATAAGACCTCCGGTAACTGTCGATCTTTTCGCTGCGCGGACTGCGTTCTTCACGTTTGAGAAAATAGTTGAAAGCGGTCTCGTATTCACCCCGGTTTTCATAAAGGCGAACGAGCCAGCCATAGGGCTGCATAAATCGATCGTCGATAGCCATCGCTTCATTGTATTGGGTGATCGCCTCTGCTTCCCGGCGAGCGTAATAGAGTGCCCGGCCGCGATGAAACATGTATACGACGGCACCCGGGTCGATGGAACGAGCGGTTTCGATCTCGCGTAATCCGTCCTGAGTACGGCCGCGATGTGTTAGCAGCAGTCCGTAAAGCCAGTGAGCTGTATCATTATTCGGCTCAAGTTCGATCGCACGCAGCAGGTCCCTTTCGGCGAAAGCAAAATTCCAGTCGTGCATCATATATAAATTCCCCCGGCTCACATATGCTTCGGCTAAATTTGGATCGAGTTCTAAAGCCTTTGCGATAAGCTGCCGGGCGCGTTCCGCACCAGATTGCTCACCGCTGCCAAGGGCATTTACCATCTGAGCCATTCGGGCGTGGGCAAGAGCATAATTGGGATCGAGCTTAATTGCTTCCTCAAAATACTCGACAGATCTTTTGGCGGCTCCGGGAGTTCTGATCATCGACAGGCCTCGCCCCTGCATGTAAGCCCGGTACGCCTCCTCGTTGTCCGTTCCACGCTTCGGCCGCGACGCAGGTCCGGCTCTATCGAACCTAAGTATGAGTTTCCTGGCCACTTCGTCGGCGACCACATCGTGCACGGCGAAAATGCTGCCGGCCGCCGTGTCTATGCGGAAGGTGTCGTCAACCTCGCCAGTTTCCACGTTAATAAGTTCGGCACTTATCCGGATCCTGCCGTCAGCCAGTTGATAATTTGCGGCGATCACGTGGTCGACCTTCTGCTCGCGTCCGGCGACGAGAGCGTCCTGGTCGAGAGCGTCGTATGAACGGACCGCGCTAAGAGGGCGGGCAACAAAACCCCGGATCGAGTTGAGCCGGTTTATCAACGATTCAGCAACGCCGATCTCGTACATTTCGCTTCGGTTAGAAGAATCGATCGGCTTGAGGGGCAGGACCGCGAACTGTTTGTTTCCTCCCGCGGACGAGGTGCGCGAACTAAGAAGGAATGAGGCTCCAATTACAATTAGCCCTATCAGAACGATCGCACCCGCCGTCATGGCGACGGGACGGTGCTGGTACCACGACAGAACGGTCTCCGATCCGGCCGCTTTATCCGCTGGCGTCATCACGCTGGTATCTACAAAAACCGGCGTGCTTGCGGAGGCCGCGGCTCTTCCATTAGTCGAAGCCGAGAGCGGCGCCATGAAGCGATAACCGCGACGCCGGAGCGTTTCGATCATCGGCTTTCCGTCGGCCGTATCTCCGAGTTCCTTTCGGAGGACGTAGATGTTTTGGATCAGATTTGATTCTTCAACCGCCGTTTCGCCCCAAAGGCGCGTCATCATGTCGTCCTTGCTGACGATCTCGCCGTGGTTCTCGACCAGTACGAGCAAAGTCTCGACTTGCTTCGGCGTCAAAGCGACCTCATCTGTACCGCGATACAACATCAAATGAGCGGCATCAAGACGAAATCCAGCGAACTCGTAAACCTTGTGATCAGAGAGATTAGCGGCTGCGAGGTTATTTTGATGATTATTTGATTCTAATTCTGAGGACATATCCACTACCCCAACCCTAATATGGGCTTCTACGCAAGGAACGGGAATGTCTCGACGCACAAGATTATATGCCCGGCGAGACACGCGGCGCAAGACAAATCTTGCGGGCTGAGACATTCCCGGCTTTACGATACAGGAAGAAAAAAGGAAGAAAATGTCAGACAAACCGAAGGATTTTGATTCGCCAACCGGCATATCCTCAGGGCTCAAGAAACAAGTAGATCAAATATCGCGGCTAAACGTTTTTAGCATGGTCGTATTGGTTTCTTCCCGTTTTGTGGTTCGAACCCCGAAACTTAACCCGCGGCGATCAGCCGCTCAATAGATGAAGAGGAATGTTGGAGGTGAAAATGATCAAGATCAGTTTTAGGTTTTTTGTAGTTTTAATGGCGATCAGTGCTCTGTTCATGAGTGTTCGGGCAGATGCCGTCACGGACTGGAACGCGAGAGCTGTGAACTATGCAGCGGGCGGCGGTCGGCCGGGCCCGAGTTGGGTACTAGACGTAGCCGTTACGCAGGCCGCAGTTTACGACGCCGTTCAGGCTATCACAGGAGACTACCGTCCATACTGCGGAAGTATTCCGGGAGCATCCGGTTCGCCGGCCGCTGCCGCTGCGTCAGCGGCGCGGACCGTACTTGCCAATCGCTTTCCCGCACAGGCTGCTGCTATTACTCTCGACTATAATTCGTACCTCCTAAGTAACAGCATCAATCCGCTGGATCCCGGTGTGGCTGTCGGACTGGCCGCGGGCCAGTGCATGATCGCCCTGCGAACGGGTGATGGAGCATTTCCGATCGGATACCCAGCTTTCGTAGGGGGGCTTCAGCCCGGCGAGTGGCGACCAACCGCTAGCGGACCACTGACTTTTGGATGGCTTGGCTCCGTAAGGCCGTTCGTTGTCCGTTCGGCAGATCAATTCGGTGCAGGACCGCCGCCAAGCATGACGAGTCCGGAATACACCCGGGCTTATAACGAAGTTAAGCAACTAGGCAGGGCCACGGGCAGCACTCGAAGCGATGAACAGACCGACCTTGCTAATTTCTGGAACGGCAACTTCCCCGGCCAGTTGAATAAGCTCGCCCGGGATCTGGCTACAGGACGCGGTTTGAGCATTAGCGAAAGCTCACGGCTGATGGCGCTGGTCGACCTTTCGATGGCGGATGCAATGATCACATGCTGGTCTGAAAAAGTGCGTTACAACTTCTGGCGGCCGGTGACGGCGATCCAACTGGGTGATACGGACGGCAATGATGACACCGACGCGGATGCTGCTTGGCTCCCGCTGGTCAATACTCCGCCGTATCCGGACCACACCTCCGGCGCTAACAATTTGACGGCGTCCGCAACTCGCGCAATGCAATTGTTCTTCGGAACCAATGTAATGAGCTTCCAAATCGCGACCACGAACCCCGGCCCCACGAATATGGATATTCGCTCCTACCGAAAATTGTCCGACGTTCGTGACGAGGTGGTCGAGGCACGGATCCTTATGGGCATTCATTTCCGCTTTGCCGACGCGGATGCCCGCAAGCAAGCAGAGCATATAGCCCAATGGGCACATGCCCATCACTTTAAGCCCGCGAATTAGGGCCGATATAACTTCTCAGACCGGCTTTAAGTGACCGGCCTCCTTCGGAGCGGTACAGCTGCCGTACCGCTCCTTTTTTATCAGATATGGAAAACGAGTTAGTAGTCCAATGGGCCCAACAAAACCTTCAGCAACGACTCGATATTCGGCCGATCACGCAAAATCGGCTGATCATGGGCTTCGCATACGCCGGACTGCTGGCTATCCCAGGCGTTTTTATTCTCGCCGGCATTGCAATTCTATTGCTGAGTCCGGACAAGGCGGGGGAATCGGCATCGGCATTTATATGCGGGATCGTTCTCCTAATACCTTTCGGCGGGATCATTCTGCTCGCGAAGCTGGTTCGCCGCGGGTTTGCCGGGCATTTGGATGTTAACGGAGCGTATGGCCAGAACGGTTTGCTGCCCTGGAAGGAACTTTTGTATGTCGACCACATCACAAAGCACGTCGACCGCGGCGCGTCCGTCTCTGACGGGCAGATCGAAGATAACGACTTGAAACTCGTGTTTTTGAATGGGTCGGTAACAGTGCCCCCCTTGATAAAGGAACGAGAGCGAGTTTGGCGACTTATCCATTCCATACCATCCGAGCATAGAAAGGACGGCGAGGTTATCTAGCGTTCAGTGCGGAGTCAATGAATCACGATATGAAATTGATCAGTTTGAAACGTGCGGGTCTTATCCTTCTTACTGTGGTCTTCAGCAGTTCGGCGATAGTTCACGCCGCAACTGGTGATCTTGATCTAAGCTTTTCGGAAGACGGACGGATAATTGGCGATTTTATTCCCGGAACCCCGGGCAGCTCATTCGCGGCGACCGCGATTCAGGGCGACGGCAAGATCGTCGCTGTTGGAAGCGTCTTTAATCAGCCGCGATATTTGTATGCTACTCGATATTACAGCGATGGCTCACCAGACCTGACCTTCGGCCAAGCGGGCCAGGTCAGGTTTCAGTTCGGCGGGTTTTACAACTACATATATGACCTCGCGATCCAGCCGGACGGGAAGATCGTAATTGCAGGCTGTTACTGCGAAGAAGATTTAAGTGATTACACACTAGCTGTTGCTCGGCTGTACCCGAACGGGGAACTGGATACAACATTCGATGGTGACGGCGTCCTGCTTCGCCCGGATCTTGCCGGTCCAGCGAGTGCGGTAGCGATTCAAGCTGACGGTAAGATCGTCGTAGCCGGACAGGTAGGCTTTTTTCTCGATTGGATAGTGCTCCGACTGAACGCCAACGGATCGCAAGACAATACATTTGCGGTGATCCCCAATGTACTTGCCCCGCGTCACGGCATGCCATGGGACGCAGTCATCCAGTCGGACGGAAAGATCGTAGTAGCAGGCGGGGATAATCGGTCGATCTTGGCTCGATATACGACTAACGGACAACTCGACACGGAATTTGACGGTGACGGTATAGCCGTATCATCCGAGGCCGGCCCGGGATATTCGACGGTCAAGATACAAACCGACGGGAAGATCGTTGCCGCCGGAAGCTCGATAGTTCGCTATCTGCCAAACGGCTCGCTCGATACGACCTTTGACGGCGACGGCATTCTTGAAAGGCCCGTCAATACTTTCACAATTCAGGCGGATGGAAAAATAATTGCAGTCTCGAATCTGGAAAATGGCTCGAACTGCGACTTTGGGATCGTCCGGCTCGAGTCCAACGGAGCACTCGATCTTACTTTTTCCGGGGATGGAACAGCAAGCATTGATTTCAACGGGTCTGAAGATTACCCATACGGCATTGCTCTCGACCAAAACGGTCGTGCCGTGGTCGTCGGTCAATCCGACCAGAGGTTCGCCATAGCTCGCATAATAACCCACGCTTCACTTCGGCGAAACGGCAAGATCGCCTTCACCAGCGACCGGGACGGGAATCGCGAGATCTACGTGATGAACGCCGACGGTTCGAATCAGACTCGGATCACGAACAATTCGACGATAGACGATTTTCCGATCTGGTCGCCGGATGGAATGAAGATAGCGTTCCTAGGTACCAGAAGTGCTAGTGGTTACGCCATCTTCCTAATGAATGCTGACGGCTCGAACAGAACGGAAGTGACGCCGGTCAATTACCAGCCGCCTTCGCCCTGGTTTGGGTACGACTGGCGGCATATGAGCTGGTCGCCCGACGGCAGCCGGATCGCATTTACGGAACTGATCTCCGGGATAGGCAACCTGATGGTCGTGAACGCGGATGGCGCAAACAGACGACAGTTGACGATCGGGTTCTATCCGGCTTGGTCCCCCGATGGTTCGAAAATACTGTTCATTAGGGGCTCAACGCCAAACCCGTTTTATAACCTGCATACGATCCGGCCGGACGGCACCGGCTTGCAGTTCATCCCGACCACTTTTCAAAGTAATTATATTCTTTGGGACGCTCCGCCGATCTGGTCGCCCGATGGGCTCAGGATAATGGTGAATTCATCGGATTCGGCAAATGCGGAGCTGGATATTCTGAATGCGGATGGTACGAACCCGCACTTCTTCGCCGGACTTTGTGCATACAGCATGAACGTCCAGGCACCGAACGGGTGCGGGGCGAACTGGGGTGCGCCCACGTGGTCACCAGATGGCGACAGCGTTGCATTCGCACAGTTCGATTTTACATCGCGCACGACCGAGATCTACTTGAAGACTATCGGAGGCAGTGCCGAAACTGCCCTTACACAGTCCATTGGAAGTAACTCGAACCCCAGTTGGCAGTCGCTTCCGCCGGAGTTCTCGATATCCGGCCGCGTTACCTCGCCAACGGGGCAGCCGCTTAGGAATGTGGTTGTTACCATGACCGATCCGCAGGGCGCCCGGCGGAGCGCTACGACGAGTACATTCGGGATCTATTCTTTTACCAATATTTCGCCGGCCGGGATTTTTACGATCTCGGCAACCTCAAAACGTTATCGTTTCACACCCCGGGTCGTGGATGTGAACGGGTCATTGTCGATCGTCGATCTTACAGGTCTTGAATGACCATCAGCTGAATGAATGATCGTTAGTTGATCGGCTATTACTCGAAAAACGAATCCCGAGACGGCAAATGCCGCACCCTAAAGTTCGGCGTAAATCGGCCCGATAACAAGAACTACGGCCGGACCTCATACATCGCTCTACGGGAATGGGCAAAGGATAAGAACATGCACTTCAAAGGTCTTAGAATGGTGCGATCAAACACAGGGAGAAAAGTCATGAAGCCGCTCTATCAACTTTTTGCGTTGGTTTTCTCATCCCTGCTCATCGTGAGTCCGAGCGTTTTCGGTGCGCCGGGCGAACCCGACCCGACCTTTGGGCAGAACGGGCGTGTTTTCACGCGTATAGCGATAAGCGATTATCGTTACTTTTATCCGCAAACGGAATCGATGCTCGTTCAGCCGGACGGGAAGGTCCTCGTCACAGGTCGATTCTGGGAAGACGGTGTTGCCGCACATTATGGTACCTTTATGGCCCGTTATATGCCGGACGGCTCGCTGGACCAATCGTTCGGCGTTGACGGCCGGGTTGCGACGGTTGAATATGCCCCGGGCTTCGCGTCGGCCGGCAGCGATGCAGCATTGCAGCCGGACGGTAAGATCTTACTCATGGGCCAGTCGCCCGAGGGATTCTCCGTTCGACGATACACTTCCTCCGGCGTCCTCGACACGACATTTGGAAACGCCGGTACGGCCGTCGTTTCCGCTACGGCATATGAGGAAGGCTACTCCATCGCCATTCAGCCAGACGGAAAAATACTCGGCGCTGGGGGTGACTACGACTATTTCTCGAATTATCGAGCCGCCATTCTCTTTCGCTTGAACGCGGATGGATCCGTGGACACTTCATTCGGTTCAGCCGGCACGGGCTTGATAACTATTGAGAACGGCACCTGGGGATCAAAGGTCTTCACTCAGGCCGATGGCAAAATTCGGTTTGCTGGAAACTTCTATGCTGCCGGTCAGAATCGGATCACACTCGCCCGATTTAACACCGACGGTACGCCGGACGTGACGTTCGGAAGTGGAGGCTTTATCTCACACAAGGTCGGTCAAGGGGAGTCCGATATGTCCTCCTCCGTTTTGCAGCCGAACGGAAAACTTGTTATCGCGGGCCGAAACTTTGGGGTTCCGGGCGGCCAGGGATATGTTGCCCGGTTCAACGCGGATGGTTCTCAGGATATGTATTTCGGTGCCGAGGGTGTTCTCAATTACTCGTCATTCGCCGCCGAAACGGTCTTAATTCAGGCCGACGGAAAGATCGTTTTGACCGGGAGCGGGATCGACAATGGTGTGCGTGGGTTCGCGGTGATGCGTCTCACGCCGGACGGCTCGCTCGATACAACTTTTAGCGGTGACGGCTTCGCGGTCTTCACTATGAACGCGGGCGGAACGAACGACCCAGACAGTTCGGACGGGGCCATTCAGGCCGACGGCAAGATCCTGCTGACAGGCTATTTCGGATATTACTATACCGATTCTCACGAAAACATCGCCCTGCTCAGAATAGACGCCGAACCCCCGAACGTTACGATCTCCGGCCGAGTAACGACGCCCGGCGGCCAGCCGCTTCGCAACGCAATTGTGACCCTGGCCGACGCAAACGGCACACGCCGAACGGCCACGACCGGCTCACTTGGCTTCTACAGTTTTTCTAATGTCCCGCCGGGACAAAGCTATACAGCGGCGGTTGTCTCCAGGCGTTATCGATTCGCGCCCAGAACGATAACCGCCGACGGAAACCTGACAAATATCGATTTCGTCGGCCTCGAATGACCGGGTTGACGATCCTTCTTTAGTTCGATTCCTTTGCGTAGAAATTGAACCACCGCCTTCCGATATCGAGTTCGGAGAGGGTGAAGTGTAAACAAAAAACACGATTAGGGAGATACGAAAATGAAAAACACTGATCTAGAGGTTCGGTCGAGACGCAAACTAAGGAACATATCGGCATTTCTTTTGTCCGTCACAATAATGCTGGGCTCATCCTCACAAATACTGGCTCAAGCCTGTGCCGACCAGAATTGGGAAGTTTACGCGACGGGCCTGACAAACCCGCGGAATATGCACTTTGGACCGGATGGGCTGTTGTACGTTGCGGAAGCGGGCACCGGCGGCGACCTTGAGCCGACATGCGAACCGGCCGATAACATGTTCCAGCCGTATCGCGGCGGATACTCTGCGCGGATCTCGAAAATAATGCCGGACGGATCGCGTCACACTGTTGCTGACGGATTGCCAGGCTTCGTTGACGGGTTTGGTGATGCTCTGGCCGTTTCCGATCTTGCATGGATCGACGGCGTGATGTACGCACTCATCGAGGGCGGCGGATGTACGCGTGGGCTACCTGACGACCCTGCCGGAGTTGTGCGGATAAATCCTGATGGAACCTATACTTACGTTGCAGATATTACCGAGTTTATAAGAAATAATCCGGTCGCGGCCGAACCGCCGTGCGGGCCGTTTGGCGATTGCGAGCCCGACGGCGTGCCGCATTCCATGATGGTTCGCGGTAACAAACTGCTGGTAGTCGAAACGAATCACAACAGTGTGCTCGAGGTTGATCCTTTTTCGGGCAGCGTGTCGCGGCTTCTCGACCTTTCTGTGCAGGACACGGCCCCGATCATCCTCGGACGCAAAGGAAACGAATACTTCCTCGGCGGGTTTGACGGTTTGCTCCAGACATTTTCGAGCAGCTTTTCGCCTGTTTCGACATTCGATCAGGATTATGGTGCGATCGCGAATCTTCATATTCGCGGAAACGATATGTTCGTGCTCGAAACCTTCGCTCCGGAAACTCCATGGACTCCGGACACTGGCCGCGTCATCAAACGTGCTGCTGATGGAAGTCGAACGGTGGTCGCGTGCGGCCTGAATTTCCCGATCGGCCTGGCGCGTCGCGGCAACGAACTTTTTGTATCGACGGCAAGTTACGGCCAGGGGCCGGTCACAGGGCTCGGTCAAATCGTCCGCGTACGACTTTGATATAGTTGCCAAACTTTGCTTTTAGCGCCGGCAAAGACCGGCGCATTTTTATTTCCTCAAGTAGGCTTTAACTTTTAATCGGCGTAATATGTTCGCGTATGAAAACGCTTAGGAACGAGCAAGACAGAACGGCGCTTATCAACCGGGTGAACGCCATTACCGGAGAAGAAAAAGCGGCTTGGGGAAAGATGACACTGGAACAGATGCTTTCGCACTTAGTGCAGGCGGCCGAATTGCCGTTTGTTGAAAGTGTTCCGGCCCGCGATACATTCATGTCGCGGACAATAATAAAGCCGCTAGTGATATATGTGCTGCCCATGCCGAAAGAGGTCAAGGTTTCGGCTGAAATGGATCAGCAGCAAGCGGGCCGGAAGCCCTTGGGCCTCGCGGCTGATCGCGAGACCCTGATCGAAATGACAAACAAACTGGGGACGCTTCCTTTAGATCACAAATGCCTCGATCATCCTTTCTTCGGGCCCATGTCGGCCAAGGAATGGGCATTGATCGCTCATAAGCACATGGATCATCACCTGCGTCAGTTCGGTGTTTAGCAAGCCAGTAACTACTTCGTCGGCTTCAGTGCGATCTCTGAGCGCTTTGCGGCTTTCCATTTTGCAAGCCGCGGATCGGCGACTTTAACTGCAAAACTGGCATTCAAGGTCCGTGTCGAGATAGCCTCGAGATGGTATTCGCCGTCAATGTTCGTGAAGATCATGCTTTCGCCTGATCCCGGGTTTCCGTCGCCGGGTCGTGTGTTGAAGACAAAGATCTTTTTGTTCTTCACGTCCTTGATCGTTATAAGTCCGTTTCCCTTTCGCGGATCGGCCCGCTCCAGACGGTAAGTTCCTGCCTTGAATGTTTTCCCCGCGACCGTGAAATCGAAAGGTACTTCGCCGCTGTGAGCGGTAGACATTTGAGCATTGGCGGAAAGACTGACGACCAACATGACAACGAACATAGACCCTAACTGGATAACTTTATTTTTCATGATCTCCTCCGAATAAGTTTTGTTTTGACGATAATTTTCCCGTCTATTGAATAACGCACGGTTACGAGCTAAAATCCCTCACACTTTCTGAAATTTATTTTTAAGGGCAAAAATGGGGGCTTCTACAGGTTCGTTTAGCAGTGGCGGCAGGCTTGCCGAGGAGATCATGCCGTTGCTATACGATGAACTGCGCCGGATAGCCCGCTACCAAATGAGCCGCGAACGTTCGTCGCACACGCTCCAGCCCACGGCCCTCGTCCACGAAGCCTATATAAAGCTCCTCGACCAGCGTAAGGTCGACTGGGAAAACCGCCCGCACGTTCTGGGCCTTGCGTCCGAGATCATGCGTCGCCTTTTGGTCAACCACGCCCGCGATCGCCGGGCAGAGAAACGCGGCGGTGAACTGCAGCAGGTTTCGATAACCGTTGCCGCTGATGTCGCCGGAAGGCAAGACGTCGATATCCTCGCTCTCAATGATTCTCTTGACGACCTCGCCGGATTCGACGAGCGAAAATCAAAGATCGTCGAGATGAAATTCTTCGGTGGATTGACGACGGCGGAGATCGGCGAAGTGCTCGGGATCTCCGTAGCGACCGTTGAACGAGAATGGAGCTTTGCGAAAGCGTGGTTGTTTGCAAGAATGAAGAACGAATGACCGCGGAAAAATGGCAAAAGATAAACGACCTTTTTCATGCGGCCCTCGCTGTCGACGCGGCGGGGCGTTTTGAATTTATCAGGATCGAGAGTGGCGGCGACGGAGAGATCATCGCCGAGGTTTCGAAATTGGTCTCTGCCCATCAAGAATCCGGAGATTTTATCGATCAGCCCGTGATCCCAAATGCCGCGAAGATCATCTCGAACGGAAACGGAGCTGCACCGACTCCGGAAACACTCACAACCGGGGAGGTGTTCGGACATTACGTCGTGCAGGAAAGGCTCGGCAAGGGCGGCATGGGCGAGGTCTATCTCTGCCGCGATAAAAGCCTCAGCCGCGATGTCGCGATCAAGATCCTGCTGCCCGAGTTTACCCGCGACCCGGATCGCGTGAAACGATTTCAGCTAGAGGCCAAGTCGGCGTCGGCTCTGAATCACCCAAATATACTGACCATCCACGAGATCGGCGAAAGCGACGACCTTCGGTTTATCGCGACAGAGTTCGTTAAAGGGCGTACGCTGACCGAATGCCTCAAGCACGAAAAGCCTTCTCTCAGTTCTGTCCTCAAGATCGCCCAGCAGATCGCCTCTGCCCTCAACGCCGCCCACGAGGCGGGGATCGTTCACCGCGACATCAAGCCGGACAACGTGATGATCCGCGACGACGGGATCGTAAAAGTGCTCGATTTTGGCCTCGCCAAACTGGCCGAGAGCGTGACAGCAGCGGCCGAAACCGCGACGTTGCTAAGGCCAATTAGCGTTGACTCGGGTTCGCCGCGAACGTCACCGGGAATGATCATGGGCACTCCCGACTATATGTCGCCCGAACAGGCTCGAGGAAAGCCCGTCGATGTGCAAACTGATATTTTCAGCTTCGGCGTTGTTTTATATCAGATGCTGACCGGCATACGGCCCTTCTCGGGTGAGACGATCAGTGATGTGATCGCGGCCGTACTTACTGAGGAGCCTCAACCCGTTAGCGAGATAGTTTCCGGCATCCCTCCCGAATTGGAAGAGATCGTCGCAAGATCGCTCAAGAAGGAAAAGAATGAAAGGTACCGAACGAGCCGCGACCTGCTGAATGATCTGACCGATCTCGCCGAGGAATTACATGCCCAGGACCGGATCGAACGTTCCCTGGTGCCTAACCGGCCCGAGTCCCGAACCCAGGTGTTTCAAGCTGCGACGATGGAAGATGGCCGTTCGACCGACGCGGGTAGCAGTGCCGGAATGCCAAAACGGCGGGCATTTACATACTTGGCGGGTTTCGCGGCTCTGATGATCGGCTTCGCCGCGATCTTATTTGCATATCAGTATATTTCGCCGTCAAAACAGATTGGCTCGATCGCGGTTCTGCCGTTCGTAAACGAAAGCGGCGACGCAGAGGTCGAATACCTTTCCGATGGTATGACCGACACGCTGATCCGAAATCTTTCGCAGCTTCCGGGTCTCGATGTAAAGGCACGTTCGTCCGTTTTTAGGTATAAAGGCAAGGAACACAACCTTAAGGAGATCGGTGCGGAACTGAATACACAGACGATCCTGAGCGGCAGATTTGTCCAGCGAGGTGAACGGTTGACGCTCGAACTGGAACTTGTCGATGCGGCGACGGGCAATGTCATGTGGAAAGAACGTTACGATCGCCGCCAGGCAGACCTGATCTCGCTTCAAACGGACCTCGCCCGCGATGTCTCGGCAAATCTGAGCGCCAAGATCACGGGGGCCGAAGTCGTAAAAATCACAAACAATGGCACGGCCAACCCCGAGGCATATCAGCTTTACCTTAAGGGCAAGTATATAGCCCGCAAAGGATCAGAAGCAGGTCCTCAACAGAGTCTTAAGTACTTTCAGGATGCCGTCAGCCTCGATCCGAATTTCGCACTCGGATACGCGGGTTTGGCCGATTCTTACGCACTGCTGGGCACACTTTTAAGGTCGACACTACCCGCGGAAGAAACAATTCCAAAAGCTCGTGCTGCTGCCGAAAAGGCGATCGAACTCGACCCTGATCTCAGCGAGGCCTACACTTCACTTGCCTGGATCAAATTCCGGTCAGACTGGGACTGGGCCGGAGCCGAGAGGGATTTTAAGAAGGCTATCGAACTTGATCCGAATAACGCCCAAGCTCATCAATGGTACGGCGAATTTCTTTCGTGCATGCTTCGCAAGGATGAAGCGATCGCCCACATGAAGCGGGCTATTGAACTTGAGCCGTTTTCCGTGATAAGTACGTGGAATTACGGGATGATCCTATACAGCTCGCGCCGCTTCGAAGAGGCGATCCAGGAGTTTAAGAAAGCACTTGAACTCGACAATACCGTGTTACGAGTTTGGCTAGTACTCAGTTCGGCCTATCACCAGGCAGGGATGGAAAGCCAATCTTTTGAGATATTTCTGGAGTATCAAAAAGTACTTCGTTCGCCAGCGGAAATGGTAGAACAGTACAAGGCTATTTTCAAAGAAAAAGGTATGTGGGCAGTGCTTGCAATGGATCTTGAGACGGCGATAAGGGAACAGAGGTTTCCGATCACCCCATACTTCGAGGCTCGCTATCACGCGGCCAGGCGCGACAGAGAGAGGACTTTGGAGCGATTGGAAGAGGCTTTACGAGTGCGAACGACGGCTATGGCGGCCTTACAGAACGACGTATATCTCGATTTCATCAGAGATGATCCCAGATACAAGAGGTTAGTCCAACAAATGAACTTCCCGCAATTATCAGCCAAATAGTCTCGGTAAACGGCGTTGAAGATTCTTCGGCAGCAGTATTTCCATTGCGTCATCTACCGTGACGATGCCAGCGATGTCGCCTTCGTCGTCAATGACGGGAAGGGCGAGGAGGTTGTATTCGGCGATGGTCTGGGCGGCTTCTTCTGCGGATTCGGATGGGTGGGCGAAGCGGAATTCGGTCCGCATCACGTCCTCGAGCTTCTTGGTCGGGTCGGCGAGGATCAACGAGCGGAGTGAGATAAGGCCGCAGATCTTCCACGAACCGGCTTCTTCGACGACGTACATGTAGTAGATCATGTTCGGCGTCTCGGCCATTTCGCGTAAGGACCGGATCGCTTCTCCAACGGAGAGATTCCGCGGAAACGTAACGAATTCCGTCGTCATAAGGCCGCCGGCCGTGTCGTGTTCGAACGCCATCAGCTCGGCAACATCGGCCTTTTCTTCATCCTCCATCAGGGCGAAAAGCTGCTCTGATTTCTCATCATCCATCTCATCCAAAACATCGACCGCGTCGTCGGGCGACATTTCTTCCAGGATGTCCGCGGCGCGTTCCTCGTCCATGTCTTCAAGGATGCGGGCCTGAGCTTCGGTGGACATTTCCTCGAGCGTATCGGCGGCGATCTCGTCGTCAAGGCTCTCGACGACCTCGGTACGATGGATCGGCGAAAGTGATTCGGCAAGCTGTGCTATCTCGACAGGGTGCAGCCGCGACAGCTTATCCTTCGAAGATTTCAGCTGAACTGTAACGGTCGCCGTGTCGGTGGCGAGATATCCGACGTCCGCCCAATCGATGACCTCGACCGGGCGGTCGCTGCCGTAAAAACCCTTCGGCATCAATCGGCGGACAAAACCCTGTAGGCTCACATCCGCTCCGGTCACGCGCCATTCATCGCCCGTATCGATCAGCTGCACATCGTTTACGCGAACCACGCGTTTGCCGTCGACATCGATCAGCTGGTTGTCTAAAACGTCCTTTCCAAGCAGTACTTCGCCGGGCCGCCGTTCGAAGGGCGTGAGGTCGAGGATCGCCGAAGTCATTTTCGCGCCTTGGAGGCCCAGATCTTTGAAATCACGGCTCGGCATAAAGAAATTTCGCCGCCGGTAACGCGCTACGAGCCCGATCACGGGCGGGTGTTCTTCCTCGCCGTATTTAACGATCACGTCATTGATCACGGCGATCCGCTCACCGCGAATGTCGAAAACCGGACGATTTAAGATCTGCGAAACGTAGAGCATTTTCTAGAAGATAGCACAAAAAGACACCCGGAAACGCCGCCTACAGGCTTGAACACAGCGGCGAAATACAAAGGAGTGCTAAACAAAGATAAAAATATTTGTAATTTGTGGAAACATTGGAAGCTTGGGACTTTTTAATAAATGGGTAAATGGGCAAGCGGCCACGCCGCATTGCAGGACATCAGTTCCGACCGGATACCCGTGTGCCTCGCTTTTCGAAATCCTCAATAATGAAGAACACACACCTCGTAATACTCACCTCTCTATTACTCGCTCTCCCCGTATTTTCCCAGGACAGGCCGCGGATCTTCGATAATTTCGATACTGCTCGCGGTGTTCAGGTTGTCAAACCGAGTTACGTACAGACTTCGTCAAAGACGTCACGATCGGCCAGTACCGTAACCTACGCAACCCCGACCGGCAATACAAAAGTCATCAACGGCAAGCGTTTTCTCATGCCGACATCGATGTCCGCCCCCACCAATCAGCCCGCTCGAACAAAGCAATCGTCGCGAATGACCAGCATGAATGTGGCTGAAGGCCTCGCCGATCGCGATTCGGCCGAGAGCACGCCCACACGCGGGCCTGCGATGACGATGGGAACTGTCGCCGGTATGCGCGGATTCACGACCGGAAGCGTTGCTCATGACACCTATATCGTCGAATCAAGCCGCAAATACGGCATCGATCCGCTTCTGATCTATGCTCAGATGCATCAGGAATCGGCGTTCAAGATAAAAGCCACCTCGCACAAGGGAGCCAGCGGCCTGATGCAGTTGATGCCGGCAACCGCTCGTCGTCTCGGTGTCACAAACATTTACGATCCGAAGCAGAACATCGAAGGCGGCGTGAAGTACATGCGAATGCTGCTCGACATGTTCAATCAGGACGTGACGCTCGCGCTGGCCGGTTACAATGCCGGCGAAGGAGCTGTGCTCAAATACGGGCGAAACGTCCCACCGTATAACGAAACGCGCGAATACGTTCGCCGCATCTCAGCCCGCTACAGCTCGATCTCAAACCCGGCGTTGGCCAGCACCGCCCCGAAAGTAACGAACAGAACCGCGACCAAGCTCGCAAAAGTAGAAACGCCACCGCTTACTATTCAGCAAAACGCGATGGCGATAAGGCTTCCTGACGGCCGCATGCGGCTCGTCAATTAAAGAGTTCCCACCCGAAGTGTGGCATTCTTCTCCAACTAGTCGGAAGACGCTCGACGCGGCCGGACGCACCGGCCGCGATTTTTTTATTCGAGGCCGACGAAGTCTATATTGGTCAACGAACCCGTGACCGAGACGAATTGCGGAGCAAATCGATAACGTTTCGATGTGACCGTCATCGTGTACGTCTGGTTGGTAGAGACCGCGTCGAAACTATAGAGCCCAAAGGAGCTAGTCGTTGCCGTTCGACGAAGCCCGTTCTGGTCGATCAGCGAAACGACAACGTTCCTGAGGTTCAAACCTGCCGGAGTCGTTACGCGGCCGCTGATGCTGACTGCCGTTACCGGGGCCGCGGTACCGCCCCAAAAGCCGCCCGTCAGCGAGAAATTTCCACCCGTCGATGTGGTTCCCGCAGCGGCTTGGCCTATCGTTCCGTCGATGGTAAAAGTTCCTCCGCTCGAAGTTCCGCCGCCACCCGCGATAACCGATCTCGTTATCGTGAACGGCCCGCCCGACTGCGCAAATGCGGCTGAGGCAAGAATAAGCAGCGAAATGAGCGATGCGACCTTTGATTTCATTATTTGACCCTCCTGAAACGACGGTTTATGTGATTTTCGTCAAGTTATCACAAGTACGGCGAAAAGTCTCTAATTTTCTTGCAAATTTCCCTAATTTTCGCGTCTATCCATTGTGAGATATCATGACTGCGGGGATAAGTGCCAATGTTTTGCATTCATTGCGGCGAAGACAATCTTGCAACGGCCAAATTCTGTCGTAAATGCGGCGAGCCGGTCAGCGAAAACGAGGAGGTCGAAACACGCGTGGTACCAAAAAGGGAAGAGATGAGCGACGCCCTGAGAGAGCGTGAAGCGGAGCCCGAATTACGCATTTTCACCATCTCTCCGACGCTCATGTTCGTCAAGCTGGGCTACGTCGCGACCGCCATCGCCGCACTCTTTGTCGTCGCCGCGGCGAGTGCTTTTGCATGGGCGGTCGTGCCGATATGGATCGCGGTTGGACTCGGCCTGCTGCTGTTCCTCATCCCCGCCTTTTACCATTTCAAACAGAAGATGGTCAGCTACACACTGACCGAAACGAAACTCGAGATAGACGAAGGCTTCATCTCGCGAACGACCCGCAGCGTTCCGCTCCGGCGGATACAGGATGTGACGGTCTCGGCCACAATGTTTCAGCGGCTGCTCGGCTTCGGCAACCTCAGCATCGACAACGCCAGCGACGACGGCGGCAAGATCGTCCTCGCGAATATCAACGACCCCAAAACCCACGCCGACATGCTGCTGAAGCAGATGCGACGCCTCGAAAGCTGATTTCCGGGCTACTCCAAAGCAACGAGATCCAAGTCCGAAACCGTGTCCACGACCTGAACGAGCCGCGTGGCGAAGCGGTAGCGGTTCGACGCGACGCCGATCACGACGCTCGACCCGGCTTCGACATCTTCGAAGCGATAATAACCAAACGACCCAGTAGTCGCCGTCCGCCGCTGCCCTTGCGAATCGGTCATCGTAACAATCGCATTCCGCAACCCACGCCCATCCGGCGTCGTCACCCGGCCTGAGACTTCGACTCCGCTCGCCGTCGACGGCAGCAGTTCGATTCCCCATCCGCCCCTGACTTCGCCTGGTATGATCTCCGGTGCATCTGTCGCATCCGGCCTTGCCAGGTTGTTGTCATCGCGGATGTACAGGCTCCACGTCCCATTCGCGGTCGAACCGCCGAAGTTGCCGAACAGCGTCTGAGCGTTCGTTCGCGCCGCCGTGCAGCCCGGTTCGGCATAAGGTCCCGTCGGTGCTGGTGCCGGGAAGCTGCTGACAGGCGTTTCGCACGTCGTCGGCTTGAAGATGCCCGTTGTCAGCGGCCCCGCGTCAGGAACCACATTCGCTGGGTAATCCGCAAACGTCAGCGTTACGCCCGTAGGTGCCGGAACCAAGATCGATCCGCCTACATCGCCCATCACTACATACTTCGCCCCGTTCGGGCCGACGAGCAGTGCGTCGATGTTATCCGGCTGATCGTGCCAGAGGTCGTACAACGTCACCCGGATGCGGAACGTATTCGCGGTCGCGCCCGTTACCGTGATGTTCGACGGATACTGATTAGCCGCAGCTCCTCGCAGTATCGCAATCGCGTTCGTGTTCCTGAACTGGTTTGCCGTATCGTTGATAGTAATGGTCGTTGACGCAATTTGCGTGCTTATAGAGTCGGGTCCCGTAATAGTTGTCGTCACCAGGATCCGCACTGTTTCATTCACGTCTGCCGAAACATCCCCACATATGGGCACCGTCACGAACTTCAATAATTCGCCCGGCGCAAACGTAATGATTTGATTTGTCTGCTGGTAGTCGATGCCCGGTGCACACGTTGCTCCGCCCGTCGCGGTACCGCCGATTCCAGTCGCAAAGGTCGATACAGTCGTTCCAGTTGTTACGCCACTTCTTACAAGCCCAATTGTCGCGGCCTGGGATTCGTCCTCGCGGTAGGGAATGGTCGAGTTGAAATCAACCCTAGTTTCAGGCGTCCGCGTCGGCGTGGGTGTTGGTGTCACGAGAGTCGGCAGCGGTACCATAGCATAAGCCCGAACCGCTCCATTTAACACGCCTGTTCCTACGATCACGCCCGAATCACTGATGCCGAGGGCGGATGATGAAGTGTTCGTCGACAGGTCCCAGCCGGTTCCGGCGGGGATCAGGTCCGCTAGGCGATATGTGGTGGTGCCGTTCCATAGGAAGGGGATCGCGAAGGCCGATGATGCCGTGCCGACCACCCAGCCGTTCGAGTTTACGGCACGGCCTGAACCCTGGGTTGTGCCGGTTGGCAGCGGTACCGCGACCATGCCGCCGGCTTGCGACCAGCGGAAGGGAAGTCCGGAGCCTTGATTCATCATGCTTGAGCCGGTGACAAAACCGCTGTTGCTTACGCCGAATGCCAACGCACCATTAGCACCCGGCAATGCACCGACTTCGGTTGCGGTCGCGGCTCCGACGTCGTAAACCATCCCGACGTTTCGTGCAGCGTTCGCCGGATCGATGCCCGTGCCGACAACGCGGCCTGAATCGTTGATGCCAAAAGCCGTCGTGAAAAAGCTGCCGCCCGCGGTCGTTTGGGTGATCACAGTCGCTCCGAGTGTTGTGAACACCGCGGCTCGCTGCAAACTTCCAGCATTTATCGACCCGACCGCAACGCCTGCACTGTTCACGTCGTTCGCATCGCCCTGCGTCTCACCCGCTGGAAGCGGAAGCTGCGATACTACGCCGTTGTTCCAAATAAGCGGCAAGCGGCCCGAGCCGAATGCGGTCGTGGCCCCCGTGCCGACGACAACACCGTTGTCGTTCGCCGCGTTTGCGACGGCGAATGCTCGACCGGCCAAGTTGGGAAGTGCGACGCGTCCGCCGCTTTGGGTCCAGCTAAAAGCCTGCGCACCGCCCGTTCGCAGCGAACGGCCCACGGCGACTCCACCGGCGGAAGCGCCAAATCCCTGCGAAGCAGAGTCGCCGGTCTGAACGACACCGATGTCGAAGATCTGGTACTGCGGCGCTCCTTCGGGCCGCGCTTCCTGGGCTTTTCCGCTTTGGTCGGTAAAAATGCCTATCGCCAGTACGGCGATGATCGGTATCAATGCGGCGGCGAAAAGGTAACGGCTGCGGGGCGACATCACGGGTGGGTTCATTCTTTTTTGGCTCCTTCTGGATGGAAGACGCCCGCGTCCGAACCGTATTCGTCCGATTCGCCGGGCACCTGCTTTGTTTGAGTTTCGTTCCCCGCAATTATAGTCGCGTGCCTTCGCAAGTCAAAATTATTGTCGGCAATCTATGCACTTTTAAGCATTCTGTGTCGATGTGAGAATTCTGTCATATCTTTTTTCCGATCGGCTATGGTAGCGTCTCATGTATGAGCATCTGTACCGTTTGCGATCAACCATCGAATAACTCTATTAAACTTCCAAAATACGTTCGGGACAGAAGGGCCGCTTACGTCGAGGACGTCTGCCGCATCCTGATCGAAAGCCGCATGGGCCCCGCGGCTGTTTGGGTTGAAAGGGAAGAACCGTCGTCGCCGGTACCGGACCCACTTGCCGCGGACGCTCCGCTGCTCGATTATCGGATCCGCTTCTTTTCATGGGCTGGCGGCGCTATGTCAGCATTCCGAGAGCTAGGCTCCAGGCTCGGTCTAAGCCGTTTTGGGCTGAAGTTTTGGTCGTTCGCGCGCGAGCGGTTGCGAGGCTTGATTGTCTTTCCGTCGTCGCTCACTCACCTCATCTCCGCATCATGCGAGCCCCGCGGCTCACCGAGAAGCTGCACCGTGAGGAATGCGATCATTGGCGTTCAGGGCGGAACGGTTTGGGACGCAACCCACACATATGCACCTCGGCATACGCAGATGAGGACCTCGAAGAAGTCGCGGCTTGCCGCTCTATTTGCGGGCAAGCTCGCTTGCCCGTTGCGCGGTCCCCTAATTTGCGGCTGAGCCGCCGCCGAAAGCCGAAGATTGATCGATATCCTTTAAATGTCATGTATCCGCACTTAGGCGGCGGCAAGCCGCAGCTAAGAGGCATTCACCGGCGAAGCAAGCTTCGCCGCAAATAGAGCGGCAAGCCGCAGTTTGATAAAACTGATTAATCAGACATTGTGGCTAAACTACGAGGTTGTTCTTCTAGCTCTTTGAAAATTCTGGGACGCATTTTCCGGAGTGGAATCAGTCAGGGTTCCTGGGACGCAAAGTCGGCTATCTTGGGCCGAACGTCCGATCTGCCCAAATTCGCCTTATCCGCCCGATCCGCGTTCAAAAATGCCCGCGAATCAAAATCCTGGGACGCAAAAAGCTTTGGGACGCGCTCTACTTCTGAACGTCCTCCAGCATCGGCGTCGACTCGTCGTCGGCTGGGCGGTTGTAGTAGTTGTAGTAGCCTGAGCCGTAGTAATAGTATTCGGTCGAATTGGGCTTGATGCCGTTCAGCACGACGCCGTAGATGCGGGCTCCGATGGCGCTGATGCGTTGCTTGAACTGCTTCATCAGGTGGAGCGAGCTCTTGTTTGCCATCGCGACGAGCACGACGCCGTCGACAAGCGTCGATAGGATCGAGGCGTCGGTGAACGAGATCGCCGGCGGCGAATCGATGATCACGTGTTTGAACTTGCCCGAAAGGAACGTGAGCAGATTGCGCATCTCGTTCGAGCTGAGCAGTTCGGCCGGGTTCGGCGGTATCGGGCCGCTGGTGATCACCTTCAGCTTCGGCAGGTCGGGATAGGTGCGGATCAGGCCTTCGGTCTCGCGGTCGCCGGAGAGATAGTTGGTCAAACCGCGTGTGTTCTCCAGTCCGAAATGCGTGTGCAGACGCGGGCGGCGAAGATCGCAGTCGATGATCACCACATCGGCGTCGCCTTGGGCGAGTGTGATAGCCGTGTTGATCGCGGTGGTCGTTTTGCCCTCCGAAGGCTGGGACGACGTAACGAGAATGGTCTGAGGCGGCTTTCCGGCGCTTGAGAAAAGCAGCGAGGTTCGCAGGTGGCGATAGGCCTCTGCCGTCGGCGAGGTTCGCTCGTCGAGCGTTATCAACGAAGTGCCGGGCCCGCCGCCGCCGGCTCCGTTGCCAGTCGCCGCTCCGAGAAGCTTTTTCCTATCGCCCGCCGCGGTATGCGGAATAAGGGCCAAGGTCGGCAGACCGAGATGACGGCTGATATCGTCCGAGGTGCGTACCGAATCGTCAAGGAAATCGAGCAGGAAAGCGAGCCCGATGCCCGCCGCGAGCGACAGGAACAGGGCGACCATGATGTTTCGCCCACGCTGCGGCCCGATCTGCCCCGCCGGCCCGGCCGGTGCCTGCTGAGTGATGTTGTTCGGTCGGTCCATCGACAGAGCGAGTTCCAGCTCTTTCTGTCGCTTGGTGTAAGTATCGAGCAGCGTCTGATTCGATTTCAGAGCACTATCGAGCGTACTCAAACGGGTTTCGGCAATACCTTCGGCATTTGCACGACCGGCTGCACTCTCGAATGCGGCACGTGCTTTCGATTCTTGCAAACGTGCAGCATTTAACTGAGCTTCATAGCTTACGAGAACATTTTTTTCAGTGTCCTTTTCAAGATTATTGCGATCGTTTTTGATCTTACTAGCGACCTCGTTCTCGATTCTTGCTTTTTGTTGTTTAAGTTCCTTTAGCTCTTCGTTTTTCGTAACGACAAGAGGATGCAGTTCGGTCTTTGTAGCCAACAGCTTCTGACGTTCTGCTTCGGCATCGTCGATCTTTTTCTCGATCTCCTCGATGCGTTTTCGCATATCCGCCTGGGCTTTTAGGTTTTCCTCAAAAAGCTTAGAGGTTCGCTGGCTTTCATCGATCGACAGAATAGCCGGTGTACCCTTGGCTCGTTGGGCAGTATTGTATTTGGCCTCCGCTTCGGCAACCTTTTTCTGCGCTTCGCGCCACATGGTCAGAAGCCCTTCGAGGTTTCCGGCCCTGAGCTCGCCCTGTTTGTCACCGAGGCCAAGAGCGCTCGTTTTCATCTGGGTGATGTACTCGTCCTGCTGCTGGGCAATGGTCGTGCGCAGGCCGGCGATCGACTCATCGAGTTCCTTCAACGCCTGCTTCGTCTGCCCGATCTCACGTTCCTGGTTTTCCTCGATGAACAAAGTTGCGATCTTGTCGGCGACTTTCGGAGCAAGGGCCTGGTTCGTGGTAGTCACACTGACCGTAACAATATTCGTCTGCTGTTTCGGCACCGCCTGGACGGTAAACTTATACGCATACGAGGTTGCACGAGCGTCTTCTTCGGGCGTCAACTCTACCTTGACCTTGTCATCTGCCGTCATGGAGGTGTCCGACAGGACCGGCAGGGTGTTCGGGCTTTCGGCAGGCTTTTCTCCCCCCGAAAATAACGATCGGAGACCGGCCATAAGGCCGCGCTCTTGTTCGGCGAACAGGTTTTTCTCTCGATGAAGGCCGAGCGAAACTATTACGCGCTTCATCAGATCAGGGCTATTGAGAAGCGCGAGCTGAGTCATGTAATAGCGGGTGTCGTCGCCGTTATTAACGATGGTCACGTTCTGCTGCGATTGCGGCGCCTTTTTAGGTTCAATAATGATGTCGGTCGAAGTCGCGAACACAGATTGCTGGCGATATGAATAGATCGCCGCGGCCGCGGTGGCGAGTATCGTGATCGCGATGATTATCGGCAGGCGTTTGTAAACGATCTGAAAATACTGGCGGAGCGAACGCTTGCCGCCCGGGGTGTCGTCGTAACCCGCCGCGTAACCACCCGTCGGCGAATAGTCGATTTGAGTGTTCGGCTGAATTGTCCTGAGTCCCGGCAAGGGCGTTAACCGCTGATCGTTTTCCATATACTACTCTGATGCAAAATTACTACTCTCAACAAGCGCAATCCTGTTTTATACCATACTTTAGGCGCTTTTTCATCATTTATCGGACTGTTCGCCGAGTAGCGCCCGTCAGGCAAGCCGCTCGAGAACACTGGGTTGCGGGCCGTCGAATTCCTGATAGCGTTTGCGGTCCTTATCCTTGAACTCGACCATCAGCTCGAGGTGCGAGCAGTGCAGGCACGCGTAGGCTTTGATCGAGCGATTGCCGATAGAAAACATTCGCTTCATGTACGATACCTCGTCAGGACAGAAATGAACGCCGCCGCCCGATGAGCCTTCTATCAGCGAGCCCTCGATCATAGCGGTCGCACCGCATCTTACACATTCCATTGTCTTTTCAGGTTTCATATCTCCTCGATCGTACTATGTAGAACGAGAAGCAAGAAACTAGTAGTATTTAGTTCGTATTATGTCTCAAGTCGATATTCTCGCGATCTTTGCCCATCCGGATGACGTGGAACTGTGCGTCGGCGGAACGATGCTGAAGATGAAGGAATTGGGCTACCGCACCGCTGCCCTCGACGTAACACGGGGCGAGATGGGCACTCGCGGAACGCCGGAAACTCGGGCCAAGGAAGCTGCCGATGCAGCCGGGATCTTGCGGCTCGATCTGCGTGAGAATCTCGGCCTGCCGGACGGTCACGTATTCGTGACCGATGTTGAAAGAACAGCGATGGTCAAAGTGCTTCGGCGATTGAAACCTCGCATTATCCTGACACACCAGATCGGCGATCCGCATCCGGACCATGATCATATAGCCCAGCTTGTTCGCGAATCGGCACGTTTATCCAGCATGAAACGCTACGACGAGGAAACTGGCGATGAAAAGATCGCGGTGCCGATGGTCGCACACAATGTTTTTTCGCGGCACGTGGTTCCATCGTTTGTCGTCGATATTTCAGGGCATCTGGAAGATAAAATGGCGGCGATAAAGGCTTATCGTTCTCAGTTCTACGATCCGAATTCGACCGAGCCAGAAACGCGGCTAACTAATGAGCATTTTCTCCACGAACTTGAAAATCGCTCGCGATATTTCGGTTCGCTGATCGGCGTAGCGGCCGGCGAGCCGTTCTTCGTTCGCGAAACCCTCAACGTCGCCGACCCGGTCGAGCTTTTGACGCGCCCGATGAACCTATACTCGTAATTATGCAGAAGCTCGCTCCGGAAGAGATCGAATTGAATAAGAAGCGGGCCGTTCTCGAACGCCTAAAGGACCGGCTCGCCGACCGCGAGGAGGAAATGGCTGACCTTCGCGCTGAACTTGAGCAGTTCGAGGCCAATTATTCAATGCAGGTCGGGCGTCTTTACGCCGAACTTGATGATATCGAGGCCCAGATCGCCGAGGAAGAATACAAGCTCGTACCCGATGATGAAGAGATAAAAAAGAAAGCCGAAGAACTTCGCCGTCGGGCAGAAGAGTCTGCAGCCCGGGCACAGGAAGCGGCCGAAGCCGCCGAAAAGAAATGGGAGCCAACGGTCGAAGCGAAGAAGGTCTATCACAATTTAGCCCGTACTATCCATCCCGACCTTGCTCTCGACGCTGCGGAAAAAGAAAAACGCCACGGCCTGATGGCACAGCTGAATCAGGCATATTCGTCGGGCGATCAATCAAAGCTGAATAGGCTAGTCGAAGAGTTTCGCAATAGTCCGGACCTGGTAAAAGGCGATTCGGTTGGCGATGAGCTGGTGCGTTCGATCAGGCAAATATTTCAGGTAAAGGTTCGGCTCGAGGAGCTGCGATCGGAGCGTGAGGTTGCGGAGGCATCTGAGCTCTTTACATTACGTGAGAAGATGCGGTCGGAAATGGCAGAAGGCCGTGACATGGTTGCCCAGATGGCCGCTCGCACTGTCGTACAGATAAGAAAATCGCAGCGACGGCTCGAAAATCTGAGGAATGTGAATCAGGCCGCCGAAGAGTATGTTAAGGAGAAGTACGGCATGGAAATATCGGATTTTCGTTAGAATTTGATAGCTTCGACCGACATTTTGCCGTCGCCGGCCGGGCCGCCGTTGCAGACGCCGATGATCTTGCCGAGCAGACGGACCGCAGTTTCGTCGTACATCAAAATTTCGCCGTCCGAGCCTTCGAGGCCTATCATGCCGAAGTCGGAATCGTAAAATCCGCATACCACTTCGCCGCTCTCATTTTCCGCCACTGCGACGAGATCGCCGCGTGAAATTTCGCCCTCGCCGATAACCGCCAAAGCTCCCTTGCGGATCCCGACCGATTCCAGCCTGGAATTGTGGATCCAAACGCCGCGGTAATCAGTGTAGTTTCCGAGTGATGCCGGCAAAAGCAGTTCAAGAACGGAAGAGCCTTCCGAGCTATTTTCGTGATCCGCTTCGACTTTGTTGAGCTGGTCGTACGCGTTCTTAAACTCGTCCGTCAGTCGTTTCGCCGACTCTTCTCCGGTCTGAACACGGGCGATGCTAACGGTCTCGACCAATGTCATGAACGCCTCGTGGAAGCTGTCGAGCCCGAGCAGGATCTTCGACCTTGTAAGCAGGGTTTCAACGTAATAGGCCTTATTCTCACTGCGTTTGAGGATCGCGACTGCTTTCTCGATAGTGGTGAAAGCCTCGAAATAACGCTTCTCCGCCATGAAAAGCCCGGCCTTAGTGTCAAGGGCGAAACCCTCGCGCGTTTTGTCTTTTTCAGCCTTCAGGAGCCGAACGGCGTTGTCGATGGCGGCGTGTGCGCGGCGAAAATCTCCCGTGTTCTGATACGCGTAGGCGAGATTGTTTTCGACTGTGGCGAGGTACGAGCGATGCCGCGAGCGCTCGTGGTGAAACTTTGCAAATTCGTAGTGGTCCAACGCTTCGGATTTCCTGCCGAGATTGTCGAGCGCCATTCCGCAATGGTTGAAGTAATCACCCTTTAGACATTCGTCTTCTGACCGCAAAAAGGCTGCCTCTACGGATTTGAGTGATTCGAGATTGCGGGCATCTTTCCCCTCGGCTGGCACTCCGATCAGGCACTGAATGATGTAGGCGTGCAGGCGGACCGCACTCGAATCCGGAAGATCAAAAGAAAATGAGGATTCGATAAATGCTTGAGCCTCGTGAAGTTCGCCCGTTCGCCAGTAGGCAAGAGCAAGATAATTATCGCACTCCGCCAGCTTATCCACAGATCCTGATAGCTCAAAATCGCCGCGCGCGGACCCGACCAGATCCATCGAAACGCTCTGCGAATGCCTCTGCGAAGTATGGGCGTAAAACCCGATCAAGGCCCCGCATCGGAGCTTGATCTCCGCACGTTCGTCCTCCGGAAAACCACTAAGATCCGGACACGCGTCAAGGTCCGGCCAAATGTCCGAAAGCTCATCGAGAGCTTCGCGGTATCGGCCGCTTCTTTCAAGCCTGAATAGTCTTTTCCGCAATGCAGAAGGCCTCTTCAGACGGGTCAGATCACGCGCTTGAACCATTGAAAGGGTGTCGGAGGTGCATCGTTATTATAGTCGCGATACGCGGTCTGTATCAAGAAAAACAAACAAAAAAGTGGAGAAGAGAATAATGAAACGCATGTTAAAGATGGCGCTTGCGATGGCGTTTTTGCCGGAAAGATCGTGACTGACGGCTAGCGGAGGCTGTAGTACGGAGGACTGCCCACTACCACTGCCGCCCGGTACAGCAAACGGCAGCCGGACGGTGGAGGCGATGGCGATCGGATCCTTGATCGACAAGATCGTAAGAAGATCTGGCGGTCTACTTTAGACGCAAGTGATCTTGTCCGTAAGAAATCACTCACTTATCACAATCAGAACGGAGGAAATGAAAATGTTGAATATCTTTAAGATAGTTCTGGCGGTAACCCTTTTTGCTGGAACATTATTGGCGGACGGTCAAATGGGAAGCGGAGGACGCGGCGAATGCACGGGTGAAAATTGCCCACCGCCATGCACGGAAAATTGCGGTCGCCCGATCGAAGCCGACATCGACAGTGAGCCCATCACCATCAAGATCGTCGCGGCGATCGGCAAACTGTACTTTATGCGCTTCTGAGAGAGTCTCGGGCATCGAGCTTAGCTCTCTCGTTCGGTAAAGGCGTTCGATCTGTCGAGCACCTTTTCCGATAACACATCGCTGGACTGTAATTTGATGGTCTTTAGGTGAACCGGCTGTTTTCCTAATTCGTCCATCGTTACTTCCACTAAAAATCTCCCGACAATCGTCTCGATTCGGCCGGTCGATAAAGGTGTGTCTGGGGATCGCGACTCTTCTAGAAATTTTTTTCCGCGGTCGGTTAACAGCCAGTCGATCGAACAAGAGGTGCGCTCGGAGATACGTATTAGGATCTCAGCATTAGGGAGACGCCCGGCGAGATAATTAACAGCAGCCTGATGCGAGATCCCCAACTTCCGTTGGATATCCGCGGGTTTTGAAGTTCCGCAAACCTCTATCAATCGCTTCGCAAACCCGGCATTCTTCATCGCTCAATCCCCCTCGCTTGACATCATTCTACAAACATGTAAAAGTTTACACGGTCGTTGGACAGTATATTTCCTTTGACTGCTAGATTGCAAAGGCAGTCACTTTAATTGAATATCAAGTTTTCGCGGGCGGTGCACGCCCTGTGCACGCCGCGAAAAAAGGGGGAGACGGTGTGGGAGACGTTTCCCCCGCCTTATTTTTAAATCGCGTTTCCAGCCGCGAAACCCGAGGACCATGCCCATTGGAAATTATATCCACCGAGCCACCCCGTCACATCGACGACCTCGCCTATAAAGTAAAGCCCTTTGACCCTTCGCGACTCCATAGATTTCGAGTTTAATTCGTCCGTCGAAACACCGCCAAGCGTGACCTCGGCCCGGTCGTAACCTTCCGTATCTTTGAAGCTGATATTCCAGTGCTTCAGTCCAGCTACCATTTGCTCGATCCTTGATTTGCTTAAGTTTGCAGTTCTTTCTTCGCCCGCGAAACGGCTTGAAAAGTGGTCGGCCAGCCGATCGGGAATGAAGGCTGCCAGGGCGGGTGCTGGTTTCTTCGATCGGGTGATCAACTTCGCCAGGTCTTCATCCTCAAGTTCGGGGAGCAGATCGATCGTCACGGGTTTATCTGCCGACCAATAGTTCGATATCTGAAGAACAGCCGGGCCGGAAAGTCCTCTGTGCGTGAACAGTATGTTTTCGCGAAACGCCGTTTTACCCGCCCGAACCAATGCGTCGGCCGAGATGCCTGCGAGCGACGGAAATCGTTCGCCGGAAAATACTAACGCAACGAGCGACGGGCGCGTGTTTACCATCTTGAGTCCGAACTTCCGAGCGATGCGATAGCCGATATCCGTCGCACCGATCTTGGGGAATGAAAGACCGCCGGAAGCGACGACCAGGTTTCCGGCCTCGAACCGTCCCATTGAGGTTTCAACCAGAAATACATCGTCCCCCGTTTTCGACACTTCGCTAACGGTTTGCCCGGTAATGATTTTCGCCCTAGCTTCGCGGCACTCAGCGATCAGCATATCGACGATCTGGCGCGAGCTTTCGCGGCAAAAGAGTTGGCCGAGCTTTTTCTCGTAAAAGGCGATCTTGTGTTTCTTCACAAGAGCCACGAAATCGGCCGGCGTAAACTGGGCGAGGGCCGATTTGCAGAAGTGCGGGTTTGATGAGATGAAATTCTCTGGCCCGGTGTTTAGGTTTGTAAAATTGCACCTTCCGCCGCCGGAGATCAGGATCTTTCGGCCGACCTCGGCATTGTTCTCGATCACGAGAACGCGTTTTCCGCGTCGGCCTGCCACGGCGGCACAGAAAAGGCCTGCGGCACCGCCGCCGATGACGATCACGTCGTATACAATGTTAGTTTTCACGCGGAAACTGCAGGCAAATACCGCTCCTTCAAGATGTTCAGGTGGTGGCGAACGTGGCCGATGGATATATTAGCTAAGGCACGGACCGAAACCGGCACACCGCTTGCCGTTCCCATTCGCTCCAGAGCTGTGGCATCGAGATTCTCGAAAAACAGCACATTTGCTCGCCGACAGAGTTCGAATTCGTCGAGCAGATCATCGAAACTGCGGTTGTTGGCATTTGAAAGCTCGATATAACCGTCCTGCTCGAAACCCTCGATCGGCGTCTCGTCACCGCGGGAAATTCGCAGCATTCGATAGGCGAAAATGCGTTCGCCATCGATAAGATGGCTGAGCGATTCCTTGATCGTCCATTTTCCCGGCTCGTAGGTGAACGTGCCCATCTCGTCGGTCAAGCCGCTGTGTGCTTCGCGTAGTTCGGCGGGCTGTCGCCGATATGCACCGGCGATGTCGTCATCGGCTACGGTCGCGATATATTTGCCGTAATAGGGATCGTACTCGTTTTCTTTTGGTTTATACATACCTGATTTTAGTTCGGTCGCGTTTGCGTATAATATTATCAAAAAGAGTCATTGAACCGGTTTCTACATATGCTTGGGCGAACTTTATCCTTATTATTGGCAGTTCTTTTCGCGGCCTCGATCGCATCGGCCCAGGGCGGAAAGGCGGAGCCCAACCGCATCGAGTTCGCTCCCGGCACCAGCATCAAAGCCCTCTCGGGAACACTCTCGAATGGCCAGGAGATGGAATACGTTTTCGCCGCGAAGAAAGGCCAGCGGGTAACTATCACTAATCCGACCAAGAACCTCTTTGACTTCAAGGTCTACAACGCAGAGCACTTTTCGGAAGGTGATTTTGACAGCTCGGTGCTGTACTCGTTCGAGATCCCCGAAACTGCGGACTACTTGCTCTTTGTTAGAAAGAAACAAGTGAGATCGCCGCGAAAAGCGCGTTTCACCGTCCGGCTTAGTATCAAATAACGACATCCTAATTCAGGAGCTAGATAAAATCATGAGAAACAGACTATTGATCGCGGGCTTCGTTATGGTCGCCCTTGCTGCCATTTCCCAGACCGGTACACAAGCGGTCCCTGTAACCTTTGCCGATCGATTTGCGGCGGCGGCACCTGTCGGCGAGAGCGGTACCTATGGCTTTGACAAGGCCCATTCCGCCATCGGCTTTAAGGTCAGGCACAATGGCTTGATCGACATTCCGGGCTTTTTCCGCGACTTCACGGGCTCGATCAACTATGACGCCAAGGATGTCACGAAATCCACGGTCGAATTCACCGCAAAAGCCACGAGCATCGATACCGGCGTCGCTGGCCGTGATAACCACCTTCGGTCAAAGGACTTCTTCGAAGTCGAAAAGTTCGCCGATGTCACGTTCAAGAGCTCGAAGGTCGAGAAAAAAGGCAAGGCGTGGATGATCACCGGCGATTTCGCTATGAAAGGAGTGACCAAAACGATCACGTTCCCGTTCAATATTGCCGGCTTTCTGCCTGGCGGCGAACGCAGCGGTGCCCGGATGGGCTTTACTGCGGAAACAAAGATCAATCGCAGGGATTTCGGCGTAAATTACGGTGGAAACATTCCCGGCACTAATACGCCGGTGATCGCCGACGTTATCGATATCCGCATCGAAGTCGAGGCAACAACTCCTCGTCCGGCAGCACCTGCCGCCCCGAAGGCTCAATAAGTTTTCAAAGAGCTAAGTTCTTATCCGTATCCACAAGCCCGCGTGGAAGCAAACGGCGAAGCTTTCGAGCTGATATTCGCCCTTGCTTACGCGCGGGTTTGTGCATTTTGATCTTCAACCTCCGAGAAAGCGAGGTCATATATCGGATACTGCTCCCATCCGATCAAGTCGAAGTGCCACCATTCGTTCCGATTGACTGTGAACCCGTTGGCTTCCATCAGAATTCGGAGCAGATCGCGATTTCGTCGTTCTTGAGCGGTTCCGCCGGTGTAGTCAGGCGACGCTCGCTCGGTAAACTCGTCAAATTCCGAAGGCATCGGTACCGGCGTTTCGGTTGCCAGATCAAATATGCCGAGATCAACGGCGCATCCGCGGTTATGCTTCGAACCCTCAGCAGGATCGGCGACGAAGATCCGATCTTCCACACTGACGGTTTCCCAAAACAGCTTCGTCACCGACCATGGCCGATAACCGTCATAGATGACTATGCCCAGGCCGTGTTCGCCGAGCAGCTTGTGGACTCGCACAACGCCTTCTGCCGCTTCGGGCTGGAGAAACGCTCTCGCCTCAGGATAGACCTTCATTTTGACGAAGTTATCGTCGGCAGCGTATTTGATATCGAGCCTTATCGTCGGATCAAGTTTTATTAGTTCTATCACCTTGTCTCCTCAGCGAGCGTAATCCTTCTTCAAAAGTTTGTCCCGCCGAGGGACAAAACGGGACAACTAATTTCGACTGTAAACCACTATAAAACAATAAGTTAGAGCCGCACGACAAGCTTGTCCCGTTGTCCCGCCTAAATAAAATCGTAAAAAACGGGACACGCACCGAGATCCCGCGATCCCGCCCCCCAATTTGTTCGATCGAACGCGGGGAAGCCCGTAAATACTGCGTTTGAATTGCATGATGATCACTCTTCACAATTATGCGTTGCAAGCATAGCACATTATTGCATTGAAAGTCAAGATAAATTTTAGCGGATGGACAAGAAAACAGCCGGATGCGGAGCGTCCGGCTATCTTCTGGCGGTTTCAGGGGCCGAGTATTTCTACGGTTTCGGCGTCGCTTCCGGTTCCGGCTTGATGTCGTCGTCGAGGATCTTAACCTCGGAGCCGTATTTCTGATAGTCCTTGAAGCGGATGAGGTTTCGAGTCTCGTAGATCTTCAGCCGTTCGCGTGATGTCAGGCGGACGTCGGAGATGATCGGCAGAAGGTATTTTTCGTCGGCGATCTTGACCCAGTCGTAATCTATACTTCGGCGAGCAGAGCGGACAGGAAATTCGGCGGGGATCTCGGTCGCTTCGCTTTCGACGCGGATGACGCGGCCGCTTTCGGCGTCGATCCAGAGCCGTCCTTTCATGCCGGTGATGGTCGAGTTCGTCGTTGTGCCTACCGAAGTGATGACCTGCCTGGCACGGTCGCGATCTACCTCGAAATCGTAAACAAACGTCTTGTACGTTCTGACTATATCGGTTTGGACGATCTCGAAGCGGGCCTTGCTTTCGGGCTTGAAGATCGTTGCCAGCATGGTTACGAATTCGCCGGTCGAACTGGTTCCGCCAACGCTCTCGTAAGATCCACGCGATTCGGCGGCGGGCTGGATCAGGCCATTGACCGAGAGAACGCGGTAGCTTTCATCGCCTGAGGATTTGTAACTAACGGCAACGACCAAGCGGTCGTACGTCTGAAAATTTCCCGTACCGGCGTAGGCTGCAGAGCGCTGTATCTGCTGCTTTACGACGAAGTCGGGCATTTCATCGACGGCCTCGAGGGTCTTCTTGCGAGCGTTTTCAATCAGTGCGGTCGATTCCGCTGTAGCCGGGAGTTTTGTCGATTCGGGATTCTGTCGGCGCCGCTCGGCTTCCTCGAGAGCACGCTTTAGCTCGTCATCATTGGCGCCTTTCGACCTGGTCAGGCTGCGAACGCCGTCGGTTACGATGAAAGCGATCCCCCGTTTTCTCAACGCGTCGATAACGTCGGACTTTTTGCGTGGATCTGCCTGGATCGAGTAGAGCATCTTTACATACTCGGCTTGGGTCAACGGCGGAGACTGCGCGGAAACAGCCTGTACCGCGAGCGAGATCAATAACAGAAACAGGGCCCTTTTCATCTCTCTAAATGATGCTGTCATGACCAAAAACGTTGTGTCCCGCAGCCTGGAACGCTATGTAAAAACGGGAGAATTCCGTCAGAAATTCTCCCGTCAGTCTAAGTTAAAGAACGAATAAGGTGGGTTAGTTTACCCATTCCTCTTCGTAATTGAGCTGCCAGTGCCTCGTCACCCATTTTTGAGCTGCCGTCATGGCCGTGTTCTTCCACTTCTTGATGTTATCTAGAACCGAAAGAGCAGCCATTGGCTTGCTGGGGTCGCGTTCGACGCGGATCACCTGGGTCAGAACTTCGATGACCGTCTTGTTTTCTTCGAGGATGCGCAGGCGAACCTCGCTTCCTACCGGCGGAAGTGTCTCAAGATTGACGAGAGCGCTGGTTTCCCCAACATTCTCGGTCAGTCCCTCAACGTTTATCGTTTCTCCGCTCGTCGAATCTACCCAGCTTGCCTTAACAGGCATGCTTGCAATAATGCGATGATGCAATGGCGTTTTGTATGATGAAGTAGCGTATTCTACCTGTGCCATTAATTTCCCCTTTTCCGTGCTTATATTTCTGCGATCAATCCCGATCTTCGCCGGTTTTGCTCCAGTGCGAGATGAGGTTATTTTAAATTTACAAAAAAGTCAAGTTTCCAGCACCTTCCTAAAAGTGCCTTTTTATCGACATTTTCGCGATTTCCTCACGTCTCGCGAGTATTTTGTAACTAAAAATGATACAAAACACAAGTCGTTAAACGCACATTATCAAAAAATGTTGCATTCCTGAGGATCGATTATTATCCAAGTCGCCGAAAATATCGATACAAATCTTAGATAATTCACATCTTCGCAACATCCAGCCTGTATCATCCGGGGTGAATGACGGATTTTGTGTATAGAAGGCTACTAAAGGTACTTAAATTGCCTCTCCAAAGGTGAAATTGTGAATTTGTCAGGGCGCGGGATAGATGCGCTAAATCGTTTAATCCCGTCCTGTTAATAAGTTAGAGCAAAGGTTTGCTCGAAATAGGGTTTGCGCTTGTAAAGCAAGTACTGCCAGATATCCAAAAATCAAAATATTAATCCGAAAAACGATACTATTTGCTCCGGATCCATGCCGGGCCAGGTAAAAGAAAATTGACGAGGTCAAAAAAGATAATGAACAGAATAATTTTTCGATCGGTGCTCGGCCTGATGTTCGCCGCCATCTTTTCGATGTCTGCTTTCGCGCAGACCACTTCCGAGATCGCGGGTGTTGTAACAGATCAAGCCGGTGCCGTTGTCGCGGGTGCCAACATAACCGCTGTACATCAACCGTCAGGAACGAGGTACACGACCGTTACTAATAGCGACGGCCGCTACACGCTTCCAGGTTTGAGGATCGGCGGGCCATACACGATCACCGTCACATCAACCGGCTTTGCCGAAAAGAAAGTTGAGGGCATCAACACCAGCGTTGGAACCACTACGACCACTGACATCGATCTGTCGGTTTCTGGAGCGAGTGCAGAAGTTACCGTTACTTCTGACTCGACTTTCAGCGAAGTCCGAACGGGTGCCGGCACGAACGTATCGGGCGGCGTCATCTCGACGTTGCCGACGATCGGACGTCAGCTTACCGACTTCTCCCGCTTGACCCCGCAATATGGCGGCAGCGGAACATTCGCCGGACAGGACAATCGTCTCAACAACATCACAGTCGACGGTTCCTCGTTCAATAACTCGTTTGGCCTCGCCGGTGCACCGGGCGAACGTACTGCCGTTTCGCCGATATCGCTCGCGGCCGTTGAAGAATTTCAGGTCGCCGTCGCCCCTTATGACGTTCGACGCGGAAACTTCGTCGGAGCTGAAGTAAACGTTGTGACCAAGGCCGGTACAAATAAGTATGCCGGTTCGATCTACCGCCTCTGGAGAACTCCGGGCCTCGTCGGCAAGACCACTACGGGAAATGCCTTCAATCCGGGAGACTTCCAGTTCCGCACTTGGGGTGGAACCATCGGCGGTCCACTGCCGTTTCTAAAGTTCGGCGAAGGCAGCGGTAATCCTTTCACGTCCGGCAAGGACAAGATGTTCTTCTTCTTCAACTACGAGAACGAAGAGCTCACATCGCCGGGAACGACGTTTTCGGCATGTCCGAATGCGACTGGTGCCGGATGCCGCACGGGTTCGGTCACCCGAGTGCTGTCATCAGACCTTGATGCTCTGAGCAACTTGCTTAGAACGAGCTTTAACTACGATCCAGGCCCATACCAGGGTTACAACTTTGCGGTTCCGGGCAAGAAATACCTGATGAGGACCGATTTCAACGTAAACGACGCAAATCGCCTGACGTTCCGTTATATGAGGCTTGATTCGAGCAGCGATGTGCTCGTGTCCAATTCGTCGTCGCTTGGCTTTGGTAACAGGCGTGCTCCGGCAAACAGCGGTCTTGACGGCCTTAACTTCGCCGGTTCAAACTACTCGATCCTGGAGAACATTCGTTCGATCGTCGGCGAGTGGACCTCGGTTTGGAATAACAAGCTCTCAAACAGCCTTTTGATCGGCTACACCACGCAGGATGAGAGCCGCGGCGATGTAGGGACGCTATTCCCGTTCGTTGACATCCTCAATGGAGGAACCGTTTACACATCGTTCGGGTCTGAGCCATTCACACCCAATAACGAGCTTCGTTACAATTCGTTCCAGCTGCAGGAAAACCTCACCTGGTACGCTGGCAATCACACACTGACGGCCGGACTGAGCTACGAGCGTTATCGCTCGGAAAACGTCTTCTTCCCCGGCAAACAGAGTGCGTATGTTTACAATTCGCTTGCCGATTTCAATGCGGACGCAGCCGGCTACCTTGCGAATCCAAACCGGACGACCTCGCCGGTCACGCTTAGAACGTTTCAGGTTAGATACTCGAACATCCCAGGCCTCGAAAAACCGATCCAGCCTCTCAAGGTAAATTACTTCGGTTTCTACGGTCAGGACGTTTGGCGCTTGAGAGATAATTTCTCTCTGACGTTCGGCATCCGTGCTGACGTGCCTTACTTTGCTCCGACCGGATTTGTCAACGCTGTGTCCAACGCGATGACCTTCCGCGATGAGAATGGAGCGGCAGTTAAATACCAAACTGAGAAGCTTCCTGATGCCAATATCAATTGGTCGCCCCGTGCGGGCTTCAACTGGCGGCCGACCGAAAGGCTGCAGGTTCGTGGCGGATCGGGTCTGTTCTCAGGCCGTCCGGCATATGTTTGGATCTCGAACCAGGTTGGCAACAACGGCGTTCTAACCGGCTTTGACAGTATTACAAACGCGACGACGAGACCGTTCCATCCAAATCCGGACCGTTACAAGCCGACAAGCGTAACCGGTGCTCCGGCTTCCACCTTCAACCTCGAACTCACGGATCCCGGATTCAAGTTCCCGCAGTTGTGGCGATCGACGCTCGGTGTGGATTACAGGCTTCCGTTCTGGGGCCTGGTTGCAGGTACAGAGTTCCTGTATTCGAAGGATGTCAACGGTATCTACTACACGAATGACAACCTTCCGGCGGCTGACGGAAACTTCACGGGCCCGGACAACCGACCGCGTTGGTTTGTAGATAAGTGTCCAACGCAGGGCGGTTTGTTCACAGGCAACGAGGCGAACCGCATCAATTGTGCTGTGACGACGGCGATCGTTTTGAAGAATCAGAACATCGGCAAGGCATACAATATCGCGGCAACACTTGAGAAGAGCGTATCGAAGGGACTCTACTTCAAGGGTGCATACAGCTACGGTATCGGTAAAAACACTGTCGACCCCGGCTCGATCGCGACCGGTACGTGGCAGAACAACCAGATCGCAGGTGATCCTAACCGCGTTGGACTCGGCTTCAACAGTGCGTCCGCAAAGCACCGCGTATTTGTGGCGTCATCGTACTACTTGGATTGGTTCAAATTCGGAGCGACCACGTTTTCGTCATTCTGGGAGTCGAGGATCCAAGGCAACTACAGCTACACTTTCAGCGGCGACCTTAACGGGGACAGCGGTACGAACAATGACCTGATCTACATTCCGCGAGATCAGTCCGAGATGAACTTCGGTAACATCACGACTTCGGCGGGCGTCGTTACCTTTACGGCGGCTCAACAGGCAGCGGCTTGGGATGCGTTCATCAACCAGGATCCATATCTCTCCAAAAACCGTGGAAGCTATGCGGTTCGCGGTGCGGCGTTCTTGCCTTGGGTTCACAGAATGGACTTTGCATTGTCACAGGACATCAAGTTCAAGTGGGGCAAGCAGGAGCATAAGTTCCAGCTGCGAGCCGACGTCTTGAACTTCACCAACCTTCTCAATGACAAGTGGGGAAGCGGTTGGGCGACCGTTGCGGCTCAGCCGCTGCTGACGACCAGCACGAGCGGCACGGCAACCTGCCGGCCGGGATCGGCTGTCGCGACCGCCGCGTCATACTGTTTGCGCACCATCAGTGGGGCTTTGCTTCCAGCAAACAGCTTCCAGCGGGTGCCGACCATCAATGACGTTTATCGCGTGCAGTTTGGCGTTAAGTATATGTTCAACTAGTTATTTACCAGCTTTCGTTTTCTTCCTTTGAGAAAACGTTTTACGGGCACGCTTTACGGAGCGTGCCCTTTTTTACATGCGTCACCTGCTCCCGGCTTACCTTACAGGTTGACCCGCCATATAATAAGACGCGAGAATTTACCGGTGCGAATCCTCCAGATCTCATCCGCAAAAACATTCGGCGGCGGCGAGCGCCATTTCGTCGATCTTTGCCGCGAACTCACGAAACTCGGTCACGAGGTTTTCGTAGCTCTGCGGCCAACGAACGAATGGCAAAACCGCCTCGACTTTATCCCGGAAGAGAATTTTCTATACGTCTCGATCCGCAACTCATTCGGGATGTTCAGCGCCAATCGGATCGGTAAGTTCATCGAAGAAAAGCGTATCGACATAGCTCACGCTCACGTAGCCCGAGACTATCTCGCGGCAAGTGTCGCGGTCCGGATCGGAAAATGTGCACGGCTGCTTTTGACGCGGCATGTCGTTTTCCCGATGAAGCCCTTTCATCGATTTGCATTGAGAAATGTCGATGCTGCGATCGCGGTTTCGCCGCCTGTAAAGCTGCAGCTCGATAAGATCTTTACTCCATCGAAAGTTCGTACCATTCCGAACGGCATCAACTTTATCGACCTCGACGGTCGTGAGCGGGCGGAGATGGCGACGGAATTTCGCACATTTCATTCCATACCAACCGATGCTCCATTGATCGTAACGCTCGGCGAACTGATCCCGTTAAAAGGACAGCGTGATTTTGTGCTCGCCGCTAATGAACTATTGAAGTTATATCCGGAAGTTCGCTTCGTGGTCGCAGGTAAAGACAATTCACTTGATCAGCGTTTTCGGCGGGAGTTGAAGCGGCTTGTTCGGGTATTCGGGCATGAAGACCGGTTTATCTGGCTCGATTGGCTTGACGATATTTCGCCGCTGATGGCCGCAGCCGACATCTTCGTTTCACCTTCGCACTCTGAGAGTTTCGGATTGGCAATGCTCGATGCAATGGCATTTGGAACTCCTGTCATAGCGACGCGGACTGACGGAGCGAAGGAGCTGATCAAGGACGAAAATGCCCTCGTGCCGATAAAAGACCCGCTCGCCCTTGCCGAAAAGATAGCATCCTACCTTTCCAAGCCTGACATCTTACGTCTGCTCGCCGAAGATCAAATGCGAACCGCACGTGAACGCTACGGGCTCGAACAAATGATCGAAAAAACGGTGAAGCTATACGAATCCATCCTAAGGACGTAAGAGCGGCTACAGCCATGCAATAACTTGCCGCCCGGATGGTATGAGTTTATCTTTAATATATGCGGCAATTCTTTTCTTTACTTCTCTTAATATTGGTGTCTCTGATGACCGCTTACTCGCAAACGGCCGAAAAGTTCGCCGAACTTTGGGATGCCGAGCATGTTTCTAACATTTTTCCTTCCGATACTCGGCATGCCGACGTAAAGAAATACCTTGATCATCTCAAAAAGCTTGGGTTGAAGGTCGAGCAGGTTGGCGTATCGAACGCGAGTCGCGAGATCTATCAGGTCGAATGGGGAAAAGGGCCGCTGAAGGTCTTCATGTGGTCGCAAATGCATGGCGACGAGCCGACCGCAACGCCAGCACTGATCGACATGTTTGCGTTTCTTCAGAAGAATCGGGAGCTTGATTGGGTCAAGAAGATAGGCGAAACGATGACCGTTCGGGGTGTCCCGATGCTCAATCCGGATGGAGCGGAATTGTATCAGCGCCGAAATCTGCAGGGGATCGACATCAATCGCGATGCGGTCGATCTGAAAACCCCGGAAGCCAACCTGCTAAAGCGGCTTCGCGACGATTGGAAGCCTGAGATCGGATTTAATCTGCATAATCAGCAAGAACTCACGACCGCCGGGGCGGTTCCGCGGCAGGCGGCAATATCGCTTCTGGTTGTTTTTGGTGACGCGGCGAAGACGATGAATCCCGGCCATGAGCGAAATCAGCGTATCTCTTCGGCGATGGTTTCGGCATTGAACAAGTTCATTCCCGGCCACATCGGCCGCTACGGTGACGAATGGACACCGACTGCGTTTGGCGATAATTTTTCTGCCTGGGGAACACCGACGATACTTATCGAAACGGGCGCCTTGTATGGTAAGGACGAGATGTATCTCGTAAAGATGAACTTCGTCGCGTTTCTGACGGCGCTCAACTCCATCGCCACAGGAAGCGAGCGCACGCAGGACCCAAATATTTACATCAATCTCCCCGAGAATGCTTCCGGCTCATTGATCCACTATGTTCTTCGCAACGCTAATGTTGTGGACACGTCGGTAACACCCATTGCGATCGCGTCGCGCGATATCAGCCTGTTTTCCGAGCGTCGGCGGGCGAGCTTCGTACCGTCGATAAAGATAAGGGCGATAGGGGAAAAGCTTTCGGTTCGCGGGCTTCAAGAGTTTGATCTGAGTTCATTTAATGTTATTCAAAGATTCGGGAAGACGAAGTCCGGTGAAATTGGCGACCTTCTTCTATACAAACGCGAACGCAACGTCGATTGGCTCTCGCCGGAGCTGGAAAAGCAGTTTCCGCCTGATGTCATCCTGTCCGCTGGAAAATGGGTAAAAGGAGAGAACCTCGTACCAAAACGCTAGGCACGGATGCTGAGTTTGCTCAAGATCAGAAATGTTGCTCTCATAGATGAGATCGAGCTGGAATTCGGCCGAGGCTTAAATCTGCTTACGGGCGAGACGGGTTCCGGGAAGTCGATAATCGTCGACAGCCTCGGGGCATTGATCGGCGACCGTGTTTCGAACGATCTTGTTCGTGAAGGCGAAACGACTGCAACGATCGAAGGTCTGTTTTCGGTCACACCCGTTCCCGAAGTGTTGTCACTTTTCGAAGAAGGCGGGATCGATATTGCCGGGGGGCCCGAAGCCGAGGTCATTGTTCGTCGCGAGGTCTCGCTGCTCGGCAAAAACCGGATCTTTCTAAACGGTCACCTCGTAACTCAGGGTTTTCTCAAGCAAGTCGGCCCCTTTCTGGCAGATATCCACGGCCAAGGCGACCAAACCGGGATATACGACATAGAAACTCACATAGAAATGCTCGACGATTTTGCGGGCGTTCATCGATTGCGCGAGAAAACCGCTGCCGCATTCAGGTCTTTGGCTGAGGTTAGATCGCAGCTTGCCTCGCTCGAGAAGGATACGGCCGAGAAGCTTCAGTTGGTCGATATCCTACGTTTTCAAGTCAGCGAGATCGCAGGAGCAAACCTGTCGCCGGACGAAGAAGCAGAGTTGGAAGCCGAAAAAATGCGGCTTTCGAATGTTGAGAAGCTGACATCGCTCAGCAATGACGCGTTCTCGCTGCTTTACGATAATGCCGAATCGACAGCCGCGACGCTCGAAAAAGCCCAGAGAAAGGTAACTGAACTTGAGGAATTTGACGCACAATTTGCGGCGTACGCAGAAGGCGTTTCGACGGCACGAGCGGTGATCGAAGACCTCGCGTTCGCTCTTAGGGATTTTCGTTCGAAGCTCGAATTCTCGCCCGAGCGGCTCGACGAGATCGAGAGCCGACTTGCTGAAATACTAAGGTTGAAACGCAAATACGGCGGCACGCTCGAGGCTGTTTTGGAACATCTGCGGACATCTGAAGAGCGGCTAGCGAACATGGAGAATACCGAATTTCGGGAAGCGGAGCTGCGGAAACGGTTGACGGTCGAACGGGAGAATTACATCGCGGCGGCGACCGAATTGCACGATAAACGCACAGCAGCGGCGACGAAATTCGCCCGGCAGGTCGAGGAGAACATGCGTTCCGTCGCCCTCGATAAGGCGGTGTTCGAGGTCAGGATCGAGTCCCTTGCTGATGACGAGAATGCATTTACCGAGGCGGGCTTTGACCGTGTAGAGTTCTACTTTTCGGCAAACCCCGGAGAATCGCCTCGGCCGCTCGCGAGGGTGGCATCGGGCGGAGAAGCTTCGCGGGTGATGCTTGTCTTGAAAACGACGATCGACGAACGCGGGCCGGTAAAAACCTCTGTTTTTGACGAGGTCGATGTGGGTATCGGTGGGCGGGTCGCGGAAGCGGTCGGCAGAAAGCTGAAGCACCTTGCAGCATCGCAACAGATACTTTGTGTAACGCATCAACCGCAGATCGCATCGCTAGCCGACGTTCATTTTGTGGTCGAAAAAGATATAAACGTGGCCCGCACCACCGTAACCGTTAGGCGGCTAACGGATAACGAACGCGTCGATGAGATCGCCCGAATGCTTGCCGGTGAACAAATAACCGAAGCCGCCCGCGAGAACGCAAGGACAATGCTCGCCGGGGCATAATGTCAGAACCGTGAGCGGTAGCGACCGGGTGCATGCGATCATTGACCGACTTTAAATTAATTTGACTCGGCGCATGCTGACAGGAAAAAATTATGCCAGCTCAAGTTCTCGCACAGGTAATTCGCGGAAATACGGTCGAATCCGTTCACGCCGGTCACATCTACATCGTCGATGGCGAAGGAAATGAGATCGCGTCGATCGGTGAGCCTTCGACGGTTACGTATTTTCGGTCCGCGGCAAAACCATTTCAGGCCTTGCCTTTTATCACGAGCGGTGCGGCCGATGTTTTCGGATTTAGCGAGGAAGAGATAGCACTGGCTGTCGCTTCGCATTCAGGCGAGAAAATGCACGTCGAGTTGGCCGGTAAGATGCTCGCTCGCGTCGGTCTTGCTGAAAGCGATCTACGGTGCGGTTCGCATCAGCCGTTCTATTCGAAAGAGTCCGAGCGGATGATCCGCGAAGGCGAAACGCCCACGCAGCTTCACAACAATTGCAGCGGCAAACACGCAGCGATGCTTGCTTTTGCAAAACATATCGACGCTGGCATAACGACTTACGATCTCTCCGAGAACCGCATTCAAAAACGCATCCTTCGCTGCATCTCGGACTTCACTGGCGTACCGGAAAGCGACATCGCGTTAGGCATCGACGGCTGCGCCGCGCCAAACTTTGCGGTTTCGGTCAAGGCGATGGCAACGAGCTTTGCCAATCTGGTGTTTCCCCTCAACTTTCACCAGACCGTACAGAATGCAGCCGAACGCATCACCCTGGCGATGATGCGACACCCGGAACTCATCGGCGGCTCCGAACGCCTCGACACAATGCTGATGAAGGCCGCTCCCGGCAAAATAATCTCAAAAGTAGGCGCCGACGGCGTATGGCTCTGCGGCGTCCTGCCATCTGACAAATACCCAAGCGGCCTCGGCATCGCTCTAAAAGTAGCCGACGGCGACGATCACCGAGGGAGACCCGTGATCGCCGTCGAGATCCTGAAACAGCTCGATATTATCGTCGAGACCGCACTTCCAGATCTTTCGCCGATGCCGATCAAGAACCGGCGGGGCGATATTGTAGGGAAGGTAATTTCCACCGTTAAGATCTAACTAAGTCTTATGAGACGGCCTTTATCGTCCCTTTGAAAATGTCCCTTGTTAGCGTGCGATCCAGCCAAAGGTTCGTCAGCTTCTCCTGCACACTGTTAGCTTTTAGGCGATCATTCAAATTCTTGAAATCAACAAAATCCAGATGCTGGTCCTGGTTGAAGCAGGAGAATACGAAGAATTCTTCGCCGGTGTGCGGATTTACGTGTCGCTGCAGACACTGGGCGCAGACTTCTTTCATCATGCACTGCATCGGGCTGTTGATCGAGCCGATGGCGGTGTGATCCGGTTTGAGGAATGGTTTTAGCGTTGTATGCCGTGCTTCGCGGACGCCGTTCATCATGCGGTCTGAGCCGATGGCGATGATGCGGTCAACTTGCTGCAGGTCAACAGTTTGCGAGCCAAGCCGGCCCTCGGAATAGGCGATCATTGCCTGTACTATATTGCCGCGGAAGTGAGAGTCCTGCGGTCTCTGCGGAATGATCTCGTTGCCGAAATCCGTTGCCCAGATCACTTGGTCAGTAGCGTTTTCGATCTCCTCGCGTTTGAAAAGGTCCGCACCATTTTTGTAACCGGCAAAATATACGACCCGATTGTCCTTTTCTCGAAGTGCCTTCGCGATCGAGAAAAGTACGGCGTTTCCGAGCCCGCCGCCGGCAAGCAGCACGGTCTCGTTCTCGGTGATCTCGGTTGGGGTACCCGTCGGGCCCATCACGAGGACTTCCTCGCCCTCTTTGAGCAAAGAGCAAAGCCGCGATGACGTGCCCATCTCAAGCACGATCATCGAAAGCAGGCCTTTTTCTTCATCGACCCAAGCTCCGGTAAGGGCAAGGCCTTCCATCATTAACCGCGTTCCATCCACAACCGGAGCGCTGGTTTCGAAATTCTGAAGCCGATAGAACTGGCCCGGTTCGAATTTGCGAGCCTGGAGCGGAGCCTTCACGATGACGTCAACTATAGTTGGGGTTAGGCGATCGACCTTAACTACATAGGCTCGGAGTTCGGAATCGAGCTTGCTTATTAGCGTGTTGAATTTTTCAGTTTCCGGTTGATCAACGTGCGGCGAGAGAACTACCCCGTCAGCCGAAGCGGCTGCCACCCCTCCTTTGTAAGGAGGGGAGCCTGCGGTAGCTATCTCGTCCGCGAAAAGCTCGACTACTTTCGAGTAACCGTGTTTGGCCGAGGCCATCGCTTTTACGACGTTGCCGGCGTATTTCGGATGGTTGTCGCCGTAGTACGAGATGAATTTTCCTTCGTGCTCGTATGAGGTGAAGAAGCCTGTCTCGTTCTTTTCGGCCGGGACGGCGTGGAACTTTCCGTCGCCGTTTTTGGTCAGGCGGTAAGGTTGGAAGAACTGTCGCCATTCGTCCATTTGGAACGTGCCGGGCTTTTCCTTTTCGTAGATCACGTTTGGCGAGGTTCCGGCCGCGACACAAACAGTTCTGGCCGGGAACTCGTGTATCTCGTTTGTTTTCTCGAATTTGCCAGTTTCAGCAACGTAATCGAGCCGTTCAAACTTGATCACCTTTATCGCCCCGTATTCATCAGGCACAGCTTCGGTCGGCGACATGCATTCGACGAAGTCGATCCCTTCTTCGAGAGCTTTTTGTACTTCTTCGTGGTTCAGCCGATATGCTGGTGAATCCTGCAACCGCTTGCGATAGACGAGCGATACGCCGCCCCAGCTTCGAACAAGCGGCACGAAGTTGGGTTCTTCACCAAGCGATGCCGCACGAGTACGTTCAGCGCGGATCTCACGGCCGTGTTCGATGAATTCCTGCAGGACGCGGATCTCTTCTTCGTCAAATTTCTCGACAACCGCTTCCTCTCCGAATTCCTCGACGACCTGCTCGTATTTAGCGAGCATCTTTTCGCACTGCACCGGATAATAAGCAAATATCTCGGTTGCCGTGTCGATACCCGTCAGACCCCCGCCGATGACCACCGCGGGAAGGCGAACTTGCAGATTCGACAGCGTATCTTTCTTAAACGCACCAGTTAGCTGCAACGCCATCAGGAAATCGCTGGCCTGGCGAATGCCGCGGATGAGGTTGTTCTTCATCGGCACGATCGTCGGCCGGCCTGCCCCTGTCGCGATGGCGATGTGGTCGAAACCGAAATCCCAGGCGTCTTCGATCGTAACGGTCCCGCCAAAACGAATACCGCCATAGGCACGAAACTGCTTCCGCCGCGTCAGCATTAGCTGGACCATCGTCAGGAAATTCTTATCCCAGCGAACGGTAATGCCGTATTCGGAAACCCCTCCGAAGCCCGAGAGAATTCGCTCATCAAGCTGCTCGGTGATCTCCGAAATATCTTTGATCGGTTTGGGGGAAGTCGCTGTTGACCCAGTCCACTCGTTCGGCAACGGCTCGATCTTCAGCCCGTCGATGCCGACGACGCCGAATCCTTCGTTAAGCAGATAATGAGCGAGCGTATAGCCCGCAGGCCCGAGGCCGACAACCAAGATATTTTTGCCGTTGTACGGGAGTGCATACGGGCGTTTTGCGTTGAGCGGATTCCAACGGGTCAGCAGATTGTATATCTCAAATCCGTATGGCAGTTTCAGCACATCGGTCAGCGAGGCTGTCTCTGCAAGCGGTATGTTGACAGGCTCCTGCTTCTGAAAAATGCAGCCCTTCATACAGTCGTTGCAGATGCGGTGTCCTGTTCCCGCGCACATCGGATTGTCGATAGTGACTATCGCGAGTGAACCGATCGGGTCGCCCTGCTTCTTTAGCAGGTGCATTTCCGAAATGCGTTCGTCGAGCGGGCAGCCTTCGGTCTTGATGCCGAGCGGATTGCGTTTTGCAGTGCCGTCGGGTTCGCGCAGACCGGTCGAGCATGCGTCCTTTTCGCGCTCGTGACAGATCATGCAGTAATCGATCTCGTACAGAGCGTCGCGCATCGTGCCGCGGTCGTCCGTAAGCTTAAAGCCATCACGCCGACGCATCGCGGCGTCGCTGCCGCGCATTATGTTGTGGAGCTTCGGTTCGGGATGGATAAGGTGGACGAGATTCTGATAATCCAGCGCGTGCGGCACCTTGAAGCTGTACCACTTCTTCGACTTGTTGGCGAAAGCGACAGCGGCCCACGCCTCGATCACGCCGAGAGCCGCCTTGATGGCTAGCAGGTCGCCAGTAGCTTCCGTCTCAATGATAAATTTTGAGTAGTAGGTGCCGAAAAGCGAGTTCTTCAGCTTGTCGTAGGCGTTGTTGATCGCGGCAATCGTTTCAGTTGCGTGCGGTGAAATTCCCCGGTCGTTATCGTTCCCGGTACCGCCGCCGGCTGCTTTTTCGGCTGCCACTATTTCTTCTTCTGCAGCAACTAGCTGAGCGGTCATTTCCGCAATGGAAAGCTCTTCGTCGTGGCGGATAGAATCGCTGAATGCAGTGTTTCTCAGCTCGGTGATCGCCTGCCACAACTCGTGCTCTTTCAGCTCCGCGAGCTGCTCCGGCTTGAACTTGCGTGCCGCACGCCGCTGGACGAAAAACTTGAACGTCCAGATCGGGTTCTGAATGTTGATCGCACGCCCCAGTTCATCGCGTTCGCGAGTTATCTTGAAGAGGCGGGCTATGAAATCGGAAAGGAACGGAGCTGAGTCCGTCAGGATCTTTGACTCGACCTTGCGCTCATAACCCACGCCGCTCGATTCGATGTACTTTCTCAGGGCATGCCCGAGTACGGGCTCCGCCGCATCTACTTCGCTGTAAAATGCGTCGGCGAGATCGCGCAGGCGATGCGGATCGAAGAGATCGGAAAAGTGAAAGCCGGCAACGCCAAGTTCGAGGTCATGTGCGGCAGCGGTCGGTATCATAGTCATCCTCAGCCCATTATTTCGAGCGATGGGCAAACATTAAATATAGCATTCGCAATCAATCCTCTAAAAATCAGTACCCTGATTTGACAATCGAAATAATTAGAATTATTCTAAATCTTGCTATGATCCATAGCAAGTAAGACGGCGAAATATTCGCCGTTTTTTCACGCGATAAATGTTAATTATTTAGGAGAATTTAGCAATTATATGTCAGCAGCAACTGCACTCGCACTCGAAAACACAACCACTTTTGCAAAGGTCGGAAAACCGGCACCCGATTTCGACCTGCCGTCGACCAAGAATATTGAAACGTTGAAGGAAAACGTCAAACTCTCGGATTACAAGGGCAAATGGCTCGTGCTATTGTTCTATCCGCTCGATTTTACGTTCGTTTGTCCGACGGAATTGACGGCTTTTTCGGATCGTTTGGAGGAACTTCAGGGCGTAGGGGCCGAGGTCATCGGTATTTCGACGGATTCGGTACACTCGCACCGTGCGTGGATCAACACGCCGCGCGATAAGAACGGTATCGAAGGCCTTCAGTATCCGCTCGCTTCGGACGTAGGCGGCAAGCTCGCCCGCGCGTACAACATCCTTGTCGAGGAAGCGAATATTGCGCTTCGCGGCCTCTACATCATCAATCCGGAAGGCATCCTTCAATACGCCGTCGTTCACGACCTGAACATCGGTCGTTCGGTCGACGAAACGCTTCGCGTTCTTCAGGGCCTGCAGACGGGCGGTTTGTGCTCGGCTGACTGGAAACCGGGCCAGGAGAATCTTTCGGTTTAAGTCACGACGTTATGGAAGTTGCGAAGTTAGAAGGAATATTCGAGCTTCGCAACTTCTTTGTCCAACTCAGGAGTACTTTAATATGGCAATGAGAATCGGAGACATGATGCCGGAGCTCGACGGAGCCACAACGTGGTTTGGCGGCTCGTGGGAAGATCAAAAAGAACAGATCAAGGGGAAACCCGTCCTGGTACATTTTTGGGCGGTTTCGTGCGGCATTTGCAAAGAAAAGATGCCGCAGCTTAATCAGATCAAGGAGAAATACGGCAAACTCGGCCTGCAGACGATCGCGGTTCACATGCCGCGTTACGAAGCCGACACCGATCTCGACTTGGTCACTGAAGCCCTCACAGCCCACGGGATCACAGAGCCGACAGCGGTCGATAGCCTTCACAAAGTGAAGGACGCGTTCCAAAACGAACAAGGCTGGGTGCCGGTTTATTATTTGTTTGATGCGGAAGGTAAGCTGAAAACCCGAGCGGCGGGGGAGTTTGGCGTAGGAGTTCTGCAAACTGCGCTAGAGAAAATGTTTGGAACTCAGGCGGCGGCAGCGGCTTGATCGAATAAGTATCCGCAGGCGATCATCGCCTGCGGTTCTTTTTTATCCGTACGCTCCCGATACCAGCCACCAAAGCAGGAAAGATATCACGTAGAAACTGATCAGTATCGATCCGGCGAGCAAGCCGATCAGCACGACCATCAGCCCGATCACAAAGATATAATCGCCTGTCGTGCCCTTACCGTGACCTGAGGCGCGTTCGCGGATCAGGTCCATGTTCTGCTGGTTAGCCTTCCATACAAAATCGAACGCGTCGCCAATGAAGGGTATAGCCCCGACAATGTAATCGAGCCCGATATTAAATGCCATTCGCAGCAGAGTGATCTTAGGAACACCGTAACGAACGCCGGCGAAAAGAATATACATCGACGGCAAAAACGTCAGCGTGTCTCCGATATTCGGTACCAGCCCGATCAGCGAATCCAACCCAAACCGCCAACCTACGCCCGGAATGCGGAAGAGTCCGTCGAGGTAGAACGACAGATCGTCAAGGCTCTGCTCGATCTCTATTTGTTTTTGTTTTTGAAGATCGCCCATCAAGATTCTTCGTCAATAGATTGCGCTATATTTATCCACCTTCCAAGCGGATGAATCTTTGATCACTGTAAGAGTAACCTCTTCGACATAGTTCGTGGCGATTGCCAGATTATGGCCGTCACGTTCGACCCAGTACACAATATCTACGCGCTCGCCTAAACTTCTTCCTCCGATGTGCCAGTTCTTTATCCGATACTTACGCTCATTCTCTAAGATACGCTGTTGCTCTGCGTCAGAAAGGAGCGGCTGCAGAACATTAACATTTCCATCTCTAAGCTCGACAAGCACCTTTTCAGCCACCACTTCTGGTCCTTGATCCCTCAAGGGATTCATCACGCAATACGCTGGGGATCGAGTGCCGTGGTCGAGTGAAGTACAGATAATTGCCGGCCTCGTATCTTTGGTGGCGAACAAAAGTCCTAACGATACAACTGCTAACAACGCGACTAGTCCCAGCCCTATCCTGATCAAACTGTTCACCCGTTTCTGCCCGCTTTCCGACAATTACTTTCCGACGATTCGCACACTGATAATCTTATCGCCCTTCACGATCTTATCTACGACCTTCATGTCCATTTCGTTCACTTTTCCGAACACAGTGTAGCCGCCGTCGAGATGGGGCTGGGGGGCGTGGTCGACGAACCATTGCGAGCCGCCGGTGTCTTTACCCGAAAGGGCCATGCCGACGCTGCCTCGGTCGAATTCGGCCATGTTTATCTCGCAGCGGATCGAAAATCCCGGCCCGCCCGAACCGGTCCCGGTCGGATCGCCGTCCTGCATTACGAAATTGCCGACAACACGATGAACCTCTGCTCCATTAAAGTAGCCGACGCGGGCGAGTCGGATAAAGTTATCGACGGTCAGCGGAGCATCGCCGCCGTTCAGCGAAATGGTGAATCGGCCTTTCGAAGTCACGAAAATAGCTTTCGCCGAGCCATTTGTCCGCGAAAGTGCTCGGCGATAATCGGCGTCGATGTTCAAAACCTGGCCGAGCCGCGTTTGGGCGATCGCCGAATATGGCATAACACGTTGTTTTCCTTCTGATCGTGCCGTTTCTAAAGAGGTTGTGATGCCCGGAAAGTCTTTTTGCAATTCGGCATCACCAAGCAGTTCGAAGGCACGCCGGCGAACAAGGTAATTCGGCAGGTCGAGGGCCGACAACAAAACCCCGACCGATTCCTTCTTGTTCAGACGATATAGCGCCGACATTATTCCGAGTTGGGCATCGTCGGAGCGGCGGTCGATGATCACAGACTTAGCGAATGCACTCTTCAGCGCCTGAATGTTCTCTTTCGAAGGCGGCTGCGCTGCGATGAGCCCGGCGGCGGTCGTTCGCACGTTCTCGTCCTCATTTGTCAGAAGCCCTCGCAAGATCTCGTCGAGATTGGCTGGTTTAAAAGCCGCGTTCGTCCGTTGCAGTCCCGGAATGGCTTTCAGCATCTCGCTCTGATATCGAGGCTTAACACCCGTTTTCATCCCATTGATGAATTTGGTCAAAGTCTCAGCGGCTCTCGTTTTCAGCTTCTGGTCGTTCGAAGCCGCGATCACGTTCAGGCCTTGGGCGTAAGCATCGGCGACGCGCCAGTCGCTGTAACCGTCGTTCGAAATGTTGAACTCAGCAACGTAACCTGACGGTGCGATCGTTGCGAGTGCGGCCTCCGTTTCCCCGGAGCGGAAGCGGTCCAACTTTCGCAGGTCCTGAAGAAGATCCACGGCCTTGTCGTTGAACGAATTCGGTGCCAATCGCGCAAGAACGGTCGCGATCTCGAGGAGTTCGGTTTTCTCGGAAGGACTTGCGGCTCTCGACTTTTTTGCCTGAGCGATAAGCTTGTTGCCGTGATCCACGAGCGGTTCGAGTGCCTTTATCTCCCGAAGCTGGCCGAGTGAACGTATCGCCGAGATCCGAACTCGCTGATCGTCGCCGTTGACGGCGGCGTCAAGCAAAAGATCGTATGCTTCTTTGTCCTCGGCGGCACCGAGAGCCCGAGCGGCGTTGGCTCTCGCGTTCACATCCGGGTCCCGGCGGAGCATAGAGCGAAGTTCTGCACTGGCGTTCTTTGCACGCAGCCGCGATAGCGTATTTCCGGCATCTGCCCTGATCCGGCCGTCCGGATGTGATAGAAATTTGGCAACCACGATCTCGCCCTCAGCCGGCCGCGAGCGAAGCACGGCGGTAATACCGAGCAAGATCACTTCACGATTTGCCGACTGGCCTTTCGCTTCTTCGTAACGAAGAGCTCGGACGATCGCGTCGCCGAGTGGTTTTGCTTTGGAGCTGCGTGGCAACACGGCAACTATCTTCCCCGCCGCCTCGACCGCACGAGATCTAACGGCTGGATCCGCCGTTCCATCGTCGAGTACGCCAATGACCGCGTCCGCACCTTTCGAGGACTCTATTTCGCCGATAGCGAACATCGCCATTGCACGGTTGACGGGTTCGGGGTCCGAAAGCATCTTGATCAGTCCGTCGATGGCCTTGTCATCACCGATACGTCCCGCGGCTAACGCTGCCCGATACCTAGTCGCCGAATTCACATTCGTCAGCATCTCGATCACAGGGCGTGCATCGCGAGCGTCCTCGGCCTTGACTATCTGCAGGTGAAGGTTGTCAGGAACCACGTACGCACCGACCTTAGGCGACGTCAGCCTTTGTCCGAAAGCGAAGCCGGAGAATAGAGCGAACGTAATGATGATCAGCAGATTTCTTTTCATGCGAATGATATTAAAGCAGGACTAAGAGTCTTGAGTTTCGACTATTTCGTAGCTGGTGGTAATGCTTGCCGTGGGTCGAACGGTAGCGGCGACGGAGCAGTATTTTGTGTCCGAAAGCTCGACCGCGTCTGCGACGGCTTTTTCGGAAACGTTGCGCCCATGCACGATATGGTTGATATGGAAGGCGACGAATTTCCGCGGATGGTCATCGACGCGGGTTCCTTGGATCTCGACTCGGTAGTCAGTCACATCCTGCCTTTTCTTCTCCAGGATCGACTGAACGTCCATTGCCGTACAGGCAGCTACGCTCACTAAAAGCATCTCTAGAGGGGTCGGTGCGGCCTTTCTATCTCCTTTAGAATCCATAACTTGTGCGTGTCCGCTCGGCGGGGTGCCGATAAAGTATCCGTTCCCGCCATAGACGACGGTGGCTTTATAATTTCCGTTTGACATTCGTATCTCCTAAGCTATTTTGATGATTCTAGCACACGCATTACCGACACTTGGGAACGAGCGAACAACCTGCGGCATAAAAAATGCTTCCTAGCCTGATAGGGTGGTTCGCGCTCGCATTTAACGGCGCTATTTCAAAGAGATGAACAAGTTAATGAGAGTTTTCATAGCGGGTATGATCGCGTTTTCGGGAATACTCGGACTGGTTGTTGAGGCGTCAGCTCAGACGCGGAATGACCGTGACATTCGCGATGCAGTGCGAAGTCTTTTCTCGAAGATCGAGGATTTCGAGACGAATCTGCGTTACCAGATGCAGAGTTCGTCGGCGAGTTCGTCGGATCTTTCCGAAATTTCGCGTGAAGTACGCGAGCTTCGCGGCACTGTGCAGCAATTTCAGGATTTCTACGATCGAAAGCGTGAGAATCGCGATGACGTGAACGCGATCATTGCAGCGGCGAAGCGTATCGACGCGTTCATGCGATCGGATCCGCAAAATCGCCAGGTTGAGGACGACTGGAATGGCGTTAAACGCCAGATAGACCGGCTCGCCAACAATTACGGCATTACCACGAGGTGGGACAATTCCTCGACCGGGTCGCCAACCAAACCGACCCCTGTTCGTCAGCCGAAGCAGCCGGCATTCACCGTCGGTTTATCGGGTACCTACGACCTGGATAGCGCTCGCAGCGAGAACGTCGATGAGATCGTAGAAGATGCTCGCGTTAACAATGCGGACCGGGCAGCTGACCTTCGTTCCAAACTCACGCCTCCGCAGCAGATCGCCATCGACGTCCGCGGCAATCAGGTTACGCTAGCGACGACCGATGCCGCCCCGATCACGTTCACGGCCGATGGACGTGAGAAGACGGAGCTGCAAAACGGGCAAAATATCCGCGTTCGAGCGACCTTGACGGCCGATAAATTGGTCGTCACGAGCCTCGGCGGCGAGACGGATTACACGATCACATTTGAGTCCGAAAACAGCGGAAAGGGCCTGAAGGTCTCGCGTCGGATCACAACCGATTACCTCAGCCAGACCGTTTTTTCCGAAAGCGTTTACAACAAGACCGATTCGGTCGCGGGCCTGGGCATAAAGACCGGCGGCAGCGTTTTCGATCCTGACAGCGGCGGATATTCCGACAATGATACCTCGACGGGTGTCTCGAACGGCGGCACGGGGACGACGACGACCGGCCGCAGCAATGTCCCTACTGCGGTTACCTCTCGCCCGGGCAATTACACTGTTCCGAACGGTGTGACGATCGTCGGTATTCTGGAAAATGAACTCAACACAAAGGTCTCGCAGAACAACGACCGTTTTCGTATGACAGTCCAGTCGCCCGATGAATTTCGCGGTGCGATCGTCGAAGGTTACGTCACGGGCCTGAACCGCTCCGGCACGGTCACCGGCGATCCGAAAATGGTGCTCAATTTTGAGAAGATAACGCTGAGAAACGGTGACGTTTTCGACTTCGCGGGCAATCTACAGTCGGTCCAGGCGATCAACGGCAAGAAGGTCTCAGTCGATAACGAGGGCACCCTGAAAGGCGAAAGCCAGACCAAACAAACCGCCAAACGGGGCGGCATCGGTGCCGGGATCGGTGCAGTCATCGGAGCCATCGCCGGCGGAGCAAAAGGCGCCGCGATCGGAGCCGTGATAGGTGCCGGCGGCGGAGCCGGAACCGTCGCCGTCCAAGGCAAAACCGATATCCAGCTCCAGCAAGGGTCGACGATAACGGTCGTTTCGTCATCGCCAATGAGATAGTTATAATTCGAGCGTTTGCTCCACTTCGACAAAGCCCGACGAACTCAAAGTGCGTCGGGCTTTTCCCGTTGCCTTATGTCACCTTCTCAGGTGAAGGTTGTTTCTTATGCAGATGACATGGGGAATGGTTTCGGAATAGACTCGAAAGTAAGAAGGTGCCAACACCGGGTCGGACCATAACGGTATAAAGACCGGGAAAAGTGCCCCCCTAGACCACTGTATTTACAGTTCTCGTATGCCCGAACTTCCAGAAGAAATCGAACTTTACCGTGACCGGCTTTGGCGGCGGGAGGAATCGTTGAAGGTTGATTCGGCTGACGGGGTTGAGGGGATGGTGGAGGAGTTGGGGTTTTGTTTGGGACTCACGGACGTGCGGAAGGATCTGCCTTCGGTTTATGTGGCGGTTTGTGGGCGGCGGGATGCGCATATGCCGCGGAATGTGCAGAAGGACTTTGAGGCGAGCCGGGCTTGGGTTCTGAAGGATGAGGTCATTGCTCGTGGGAATGTTTATTACGGGAAGCTGGTGAAGGGGCATGCGTGGTTTTTGGCTCGGCGGATGATCCCGGTTTTTAACTCGATCTGGGGCGTTTCGCGAAAGGCGGAGAAGGAAGAGCTTTCGGCGAATGCTCAGAAGGTTTTGAAGGTGCTGCGAAAAGAGTGGGAAATGGCGACGGCCGATCTGCGGGAAGAATGCGGATTTGCAAACAAGGCCGACCTGACGAAGGCGATAGACGAACTGCAGAAACGAATGAAGGTCGTGCCGCAGGAAGTGCTTTACGTTCCGAAATTCACATACATCTGGACGCTGGCCGAGGCCCGTTTCCCCGACGAAATGGCGGTAAAGATTCCACGTGACGAGGCGGTCCGTGAACTTGCCCGAGCGTTTTTGCTGATACATGGGCTGACGCCCCTCGGCGATCTTTCCAGGAAATTTGGATTCTACCGCTGGGAATCGGGGCGGGCGAATCATCAGCTAGTAGAAGAAGGCTACGCAGAACGACTTGCGACGGGCGTTTACAAACTCGCGAGTCTCTAATGACTGCCATGCTCTTTTCGATTTGAAACTTGACCGACTCTTTCCCCGTAATACTCCTCAGAAACCACGCAGGACATTTCGCATTCAGGAGTTAATTCAATAAATATGTTTCGACGAAGAAGTACCGCAGTTTTATTTTTGACGGCGCTTATCACGCCGAGTTTTGCTCTCGCACAGCAGCCCGCCGCGGCGCCCGACGCACTCGCCAAGATCAAGGACGAGGGCATGAACCGTTCGCAGGCAATGGCGACTATCCGTTACCTGACCGACGTGATCGGGCCTCGCCTGACAAACTCGCCCGGGCAGAAGCGAGCCAACAGGTGGACCAAAGAAACGCTTGAAAAATGGGGTTTGCAGAACGCCAAGATCGACCCGTGGGGCGAGTTTGGCCGCGGCTGGGAATTGAAGAAGTTTTCGGCTATGGTGACGGCTGGCGAGCAGTCGACTGCATTTCGAGCCTATCCGAAAGCATGGTCTCCTTCGACCAACGGGCCTGTGACGGCCGACGTCATTTATTACGACGCGGCAAACGATGCCGATCTCGAAAAATTCAAGGGACGTCTCAAAGGAGCAATCGTCCTGATGGCCAATGAGCGGCCAGTCGCGGATATTTTCAAGCCGACCGCGACGCGACAGACCGACGAGGCCCTTGCCGCTCTCGAAAATGCGAAACCGGCAGGCCCTGCTCCAGCTCCGCCAGCCCCGACCGATGCTCAGAAGGCAGCTCAGGAGTTCGGATATCGCAAGGCGAAGATGCTTTTTGACGAAGGCGCCGCTGTGCTGATCGATTCAGGATTTGGCGTAGATGGCGGAGCGATCCGCGTGATGGGAGCAAACCTGCCGCCGGTCGCTCCGGGAACTCCTCCGAATTTTGCTCTCCGAGTCGCTTCGAAGAACGCTCCGACGACGATCCCGCAGCTGGTTGCTGAGGTCGAGCAATACAACCGCCTGGTTCGTCTAATTAAGCAAGGACAATCGGTAAAGATGACGGTTGATCTGCAAACGCAGTTCTTCGACGACGATCTGCAGGGATACAACACCATCGCCGAAATTCCGGGCACCGACCTTAAGGACGAGGTCGTGATGGTCGGGGCCCACCTTGATTCGTGGCACGCCGGGACAGGTGCGACGGACAACGGTGCGGGCGTAACAGTAGCGATGGAAGCTCTGCGCCTTATCCAGGCTTCGGGCCTCAAGCCGCGTCGTACGATCCGCATCGGTTTGTGGACGGGCGAAGAGCAGGGGCTGCTGGGGTCGTTCGGCTACGTCGCCAAGAATCTTGGAACGGTCGGCGATGGTTCGATAAACGATGCGTTCAAAGTGCTCGGCGGGCAGAAGGTTTCGGTGAACAAGAAGCCCGGACATGACAAATTCGCGGCCTATTACAATCTTGATAATGGAACCGGCCAGATCCGCGGAATCTATTTGCAGGGTAACGGACAGCTTCGCGATACATTCAAAGGCTGGCTCGCCCCGTTCGCCGACTGGAAAGCAACGACCGTCACGATCAACGATACCGGCGGAACAGACCATCAGGCGTTTGACGCGGTCGGCGTTCCGGGATTCCAGTTCATTCAGGACCCGATCGAGTACTTCACCCGTTCGTGGCATACGACGCAGGACGTCGCCGACCGCGTGCTGGAAGAAGACCTCAAACGATCGGCCGTCATTATGGCAACTTTTGCCTACAATTCGGCGATGACCGACCAAAAGCTGCCGCGAAAAGACACGGCGATCGCTGCTCTGCCGGGCTTTAATTTCCGTGATTTTCGTGACGAGGTGGCTTTCCGCGAATCAGGCCTCGATTTCTCGGTTTGCGGTCACGCGATCGATCATAAAGAACTGCCGGTCGGCTTCCCGAGCGTTTACGCGGTAGAGAGGCATCGTCACGCAGACGGCGAGTAGGTAGTTTCTGTTCCGTATAATCCGCGCGTTCCGAGGTTGAGTTCCGAGAATCTCAATCACGGATCGCGCGGATTTGTTTATTTGAAATCCATCGTCATCAGGCCCGTGAAGGTCTCGATCCCGTCCCAGAGGTTTTGGATGCGGATGTTCTCGTTTTCGGCGTGTTGATTGTTGTCATGATTGGCGATCGGGACTGAAATGGTCGGTTGTCCGAGCGTATCGCTGATGATCGAGAGCGGAAGGCTGCCGCCGAGCGATGGCATGATAACTATCGGCTGATCGGACGTGCGTTTGACGGCGTCGATAACGGCGACAGAGATGGGCAGGTCCATGCGAGTCCGTTGTGCGTTGTAGCTGCCAGGGACGTGGGTAAATTTGGCGATCAACGGATGTTTCGCCCGTTCCTCATCAGTCGGATCGCGATCGAGGACGTGATAGCCCTGCGATTCGATGTGCTTGCGGAGCTTTGCGACCTGTCGGATGTGGTCGTTGCCTTTTACGAGGCGAAGGTCGAGCACCGTAGTCGCGATGATCGGGATCACGTTTCTAGCTTTCTCACCGACGTCGCCGCTTTTGATGCCGTTGATGTTAAGCGAAGGTTGATTGATCCGCTCGAGCAGACTCTTGCCGCCGCCTTCAGTGTAGGCGATGCCGAGTTCGCGTTTTAGCTGCTCGTCCGCTTGCGGGGCATCGGCGATGGCTTTGAGTTCTGCCGGACCGAGCGGTTCGACGTCGTCTTCCCAGCCCTTTATCGTTATGTTCCCGCGGTCGTCCTTCATCGAGCCGAGCAGTTTTGCGAGCAGCAAAGCCGGATTTGGCGACCAATTGCCATAATGACCGCTGTGCAGCGGACGCTTCGCGCCGTAAACAGTCACCTCGACATTCACGTCTCCACGGACACCAAAAACGACCTGTTTTCGCCCCGATTGATGCACCGGCCCGTCGCAGACGATAAACGCGTCGGCTTTCAGAAGGTCTTTGTGCTTAGAGAGGATCTCTTTCAGGTTCGGCGAACCCGCCTCTTCCTCACCTTCGAAAAAGAATTTGATATTGACCGTCGGCTTCATGCCCTTCGCGATCAAAGCGTCAAACGCCGTCAATATTGCGAACACACCCGCCTTATCATCGCTCGCCGAACGCGCATAGATCCGCCATTCCGGGTCGATCTTTTCACCCGCCTTTGGAAACGGAATGATCTTCCCGCCCTTCTCCAACGACGCGGTCCTCAAAACCGGTTCCCACGGCTTGCTTCCCGTCCAATCTGCAGCCTCGGTCGGCTGCCCGTCGTAATGAGCGTAGAAAATGACGGTTTTCGTCGCTCCCGGCGTCATCCATTCGCCGTAAACGACAGGCGGTACTTTATTGTCCTCGGCTTCCAGCAGTTGCGGTTTCAGACCACGCTTTTGCATCTCGGTAACAAGATGATCTGCATTCTTCCGAATATTCACCGTGTCGGACGCGACGTTGGGAATAGAGAGGAGACGAAGATAATCGGTTAGAAGACGATGCTGGTTTTCCGTACGGAAATCCCGGGTCGGGCCAACCGCTCCTGTCTGGGCGAGCGCCAAGTTGAAAAACAATAGGACCGCGACAAACGCCGAACCAAAACGTTTCATATGCATCTCCGATCTACTCTGAATGGTAAGGATACAACAGTCCGGGAGGAGCGCGAACGGGCGAATGATGGCCTTAAGAAATCCGCGTAATGAACATATGCACCGCACGCTCGCCCGGCACCATTTTTTTGACGTGGTAACCAAGCTCTCGAAGATCGAGGCCCGTGAGCAGGGGTTCACCACGGCCGAGTAAAACCGGGCGGACGGCGAGGTGCACCTCGTCGATCAGTCCGGCCTGGAGATACTGCCGAATCGTGGCCGGGCCGCCGCCGATTCGGACGTCCTTATTGCCCGCCGCTGCTTTGGCCTGTTCGAGCGCCGAATGGATGCCGTCGGTCACAAAATGAAATGTCGTGCCGCCTTTCATCAGGACCGGCTCACGGACGTGATTGGTCAGAACAAATGTGGGGACGTGATAAGGCGGTTCGTCGCCCCACCATCCTTTCCATTCGTCATCCGGCCAAGGCCCACGGACTGGCCCGAACATGTTTCGCCCAAGTATCCATGCGCCTTTCCTGGCCATGCTCTCCGCCGCAAATCCGTCGTCGATCCCCGTCTCACCGCCCTCGCCGCCGTGCTGCTCGCGAAATGTCTTCGTCGGAAAAAACCAATCCATCAACTCCGGCCCGCGAACGCCGAGAGGGTTTTCAAGACTCTGGTCCGTCCCGGCGGCGAAACCGTCGAGGGAGAGGCCGATTGATTGAACTACTACTCTTGACATACGGTTTCGCATATTGCTGCGATGAAATTTTCGGCCTCATGCTTCACCACGGAATCGATATTCTCACTGGCCAGCGAAGGATATGTGTAGGGATAATGTCCGTAAGCGAGACTGTCGAGGGCGTCGTCAAGCTCGTACCAGATGATCATCTCTCGGGGATACTCGGCCGCTACACATACTCGATAGAGCATACGTACTCCAAGTTCCGAGTTAATTTGCTCTTCAATAATTGATCGTGCAAGCTCGACAGCATATCCAAGGATCGCCTGCTCTCTGCTCGGTCGTTCAATTCCAAGTTCGGTGAGTGATCGAAAAAAATAGCCTTCCGCTTCGTAGGTAGGAGCTTGATTTTCCAACGACGCGAGAATTCGTAGGGAGCGGGAATCTTCTCCGAGGACCAACATCTCGCCAGCCCAATCAACATAATCACTAGTCGACAGCGTCGTAATTTCTAGCTTTCCAAATATCGTCCGGATTAAGTGATCCATCGTGTCCTACTCATTCCGACCGAAGGCGCCTTTTCGATCTTCGTTACTAGGACGCGAGTTCGATTTTGATTTTCAGTCCCAACGCCTGGGCCACCTTAGCTATCGTGGCGAAGCTAGGATTGCCATCGGGTGATAGCGCTTTGTATAGTCCGGCACGTGTGATACCCGCCGATCTGGCAAGCTCGGTCATGTTTCGAGCACGAGCGATATCTCCTAGAGCAGCTGCAATGAGTGCGGGATCTCCGTCTTCCTGACACGCTTCAAGATAAAGGCGAATATCCTCTTCGGTTTCAAGATATTCGGCCGTATCGTATCTGCTAAAAGTCTCAGGCATATACTTAGTCTTTCCAGTCTGCCGCGATTCTTTGCGCGGCAACTATATCTTTGGTCTGTGTACGCTTATCGCCTCCGCACAGCAGCACGACGAGCCTGTTGCCTTTCTGCATAAAATACACTCGATAACCCGGCCCGTAATCAATTCGCATCTCACTCAGGCCTTCGCCGACTGGTCGAACGTCGCCCGCGTTTCCCAATCCAAGCCTGCGTATTCGCATTTCGATGCGAGCCTTAGCTTGCGGGTCTCGTAGCTTCCTCAACCATCGATCGAAAGTATCACTCTTAAGAACTTCGATCATATGTATACTACGGTTTACATTGTCGAATTGTCAACTGTGGTTTACGGTGGCTCCTAATACTTCATCAATTCCTGCACAGCCCTCTCTACATCATCGCTTTGCGGTAGGATGAAATCTTCGAGTTGCGGGGCGTAACCGACGAATGTGTCGGTGGCGGCGACGCGTTTTACGGGGGCGTCGAGGTACTCGAAGAGTTCGTCCGAGATGCGGGCGGCGAGTTCGGCGCCGTAGCCGTAGGACATTGGGTCTTCGTGGGCGACGATTACGCGGCTGGTCTTTTTGACGGATTCGGAAACCGCTTCCCAGTCGTAAGGAACGAGCGTGCGGAGGTCGATGAGGTCGACCGTGATGCCTTGCTGTTCAAGGCGTTTGCAGGCCTGGTTGGAGCGTTCTACGAGTGCGCCGTAGGTTACGATGGTCACATCGGATCCTTCGCGGACCTTTTTCGCCTTGCCGAATGGGATCATGAATTCGCTCGATGGATATGCCGATTTGTTATAGACCTGACGATAAAGGTGCTTGTGTTCAAGGAACATCACCGGGTCGTCACAGCGGATCGCGGTTCTGAGCAGGCCGTTCGCATCGAGAGCGGTCGAGGGATAGACGATCATCAAGCCCGGCGTGTGGGCGAACAGCGTTGTGCCGGATTGCGAGTGATAGACCGCGCCGCCTTTCAGGTAGCCGCCGACCGGAACGCGGAGCACCATCGGGGCTTTTGATTCGCCGTCTGAACGCCAACGCATTGTCGCCAGTTCGTTTCGGATCTGGTGCATGGCCGGGAAGATGTAGTCGAAAAACTGGATCTCGACGACCGGCTTGAGATTTCTCAGAGCCATGCCGATGCCGCGGCCGACAATGTTTGCCTCGGCGAGGGGCGAATTGAAAACGCGGGCCGAGCCAAATTTTCGCTGAAGATTTGCGGTGACCTTAAACACGCCGCCTTTGCCTTTGACGCGGTCGAGGTATTCTTCGCGAGAGCAGTCGGCAACGTCCTCGCCAAAGACCACTATGCGTTCGTCGCGCTCCATTTCCTCGTGCATGCAGCGGTTGATCAGGTCGACCATCGTGCCGGGATTGCCGGAAAGTTCCGCACCGTCTTCGGTATCGAATAGCTGGCGATCGGTAGGATCTACATCGGGCGAGAAGACATTCCGAAGAGCGGTTTCGGGCGCCGGCTGCGGCGTATCGACGGCGATGTCTGCGGCTTTGTTAACCTCGGCATCGACCTCTTTTCTCAAAGCTTCAAGCTGCTCGGACGAAGCGATCCCGTCGGTCATCAGCAATTCGCCGAAACGCTTGATCGGGTCGGTCGCGGCGTCGGATTCTATCTCTTCGGTCGGGCGATAGAGTTTCTCGTCGTCTGAAAGTGAATGGGAATACGGCCGCACGACCTTGGCGTGTATGAACGCCGGCCCTTTGCGTTCCCGGCAATATGCCACGGCCTTTTTGAAGGTCGCATAGCTCTCGAGCACGTCAGTACCGTCACATTTTTGTATGAAAAGATTTGGAAAGCCAGAAACGAGTTTTGAAATATCGCCGCCCGCGACGCCGACCTCAACGGGCGTCGAGATCGCATAACCGTTGTCTTCGACGAGGAAGATGACGGGAAGCTTCAGGTTCGAAGCCGTGTTGAGCGATTCCCACCATTCGCCCTCGCTCGTTGTGCCGTCGCCGACCGACATATAGACGACCTGATCTTCGTGAAAATCGTTGATCTTGTCACGAAGGGTCTCGATAGTCGTCGCCTTGATCGTCGCTTCAGCCGCACCGACTGCATGCAAAGCCTGTGAACCGGTGCACGATGACTGCGAAGGGACGTTCAAACGGGTACAGCCCCAGTGCGACGGCATTTGCCGTCCGTGCGAATTCGGATCAGGCTCGGCACCAACGGAGGACCACAGCATTTCCTGCGCGGTCATGCCAAGGCCGATCATCAAAGCGCGGTCGCGATAATATGGGAAGAACCAATCGTACGACGGCTTAAGCGTCAACGCAGCGGCGGCCAAAACGCCTTCGTGCCCGGCACCGGAGATCTGAAAAAATATCTTATTCTGACCTTTCAGCTGGATCTCTTTGTCATCGATCCGGCGGGACATATACATCGTGCGGTAAAGCCCGATCATCGTCTCGGCATCGAGCCCGTGATAATTCAAGGCTTTCTTCGCCGCCGTTTTCACGGTTTTGCCCACGACCGCTTTTGCGGTTTTTTGTACCTTTTCGTTCGATACGTAACCGTCCGCCTCGGTCGTCTTCGCCTTCTCCGCGATCACGATCTTCCCATTCTTCGCCGCTTTTGTTGTGTTGACTTTCTTTGTTGCCGTTGCCATTGATAAAACCTTTTTATAACAAGTATTAATACAAGGGTAACTTTCAAAGATAACAGATGCGGGAAAAGCGGGCAATTTCACGGGCTAGTCGATCCGACCGCGCCAAATAACCGGATTGCGGCTGGTGTGAAAAATTGAGTAGACGTAGATTCGCTCAGTTTCAATAACAAATATGATGGTGAAGGGAAACTTCTCGACAACAGCCTGCCGTATCGCCGAACCTTCAATTACGGGGAAAGAACGAGGCGAATCCTTCACCCTCATCAACGTTCGGTTTACTTGCTCGGTCAGTCTAATGCCCAGCCCGGAGCGCTGGGCTTCGTACCACCAGACTGCGTCGTCGAAATCTTCCTGAGCACCCGGACCCAGCTCGATAGGTAACTTCATCGCCGTTCTAACGATGCAAGCATTTTGTCGCGAACCGTTTCCCACGGAATCGCGTCCTCAGGATGAAGGCGATGATATTCTATTCGACGATCGAGCTCCGCCATCTGCTCCGAAGTGAGGGTTACAGTTGTCGGCTCCGTCGCAATCGTGTCCCAGATTTCTTCGACGAGCTTTATTCTTTCAGCGATCGGAAGCTCGCGAGCACTGGCAAGGATTCTATTCATGGCATCAGATTAATTCGATTCCCACTCGAATGCAATCATAAAAAGTAGCGTCCGCATCGAGCTGTGCAAATGCACTCCGCCCAGAAATGAATGTTTCAGCGACCCAGTCGAACCGTCGTAATTAGTTTACGAAAAGCTACCCCAAAATCACTGCACTTTCAGAACCCAACCATTCGGATCAATTACCGGCGGCGGGCCGGAGAAATTTATAGTCGCTTTGCCATTCTTCATTTCTATACGTTGAGTCTTGCCATCAACGACTATGTCGATTGGCATCGGGAACGGCATGTTGTTCGGTGTTTCCCAAAATAGGTTCATGGTGCCACCGGATCCGGCTCCACTTCCCGAGCTTCCGAGGCGAGGTAACTGTGGCTGGCGCAGATACATCTCAAAGAACCAATCCAACTCCATCTTTGACTCCTGCTCGGCAATGGCTAGGAAGTCGTCGGTATTGACGAGCCTTGTCTGGCGGCCGTCGGTGATGGCCTCCATTTCTTTGGTCGGGTACGACATGCGGCGGAGCGCTCGGAAGAAGGCGTCGTCTCCCAGAAGGTAGCGGAGTGTATGGAGGACGTATGCTCCTTTGCCGTAGATGTCGCCGTCGGAGTTCAAATAATCAGGCTGAGCCATGTAAACCTGATAGGCGATCTTGGGTTCGCGTGGTGCGACAGGCTGTTTGTTCTTGAAGCCTTTCGCACGGTTTTTCATCGCGGTGAAATAGGCTTCTTTTCCTTTCGTCTCCTCGACCCAGAGTGTATCGAGAAACGACTGAAATCCCTCGTGGATCCAGAAGTCGCGCCAATCGCTTGCCGTAACAAGGTTTGCCCACCATTCGTGCCCGTATTCGTGGAACATCAGCCAGTCGAAGCCGTCCTCGGCAAACTTATACTGATTTCCATAAGCGATCGCCGTCGAGTGTTCCATGCCGAGGTGCGGCGTTTCGACGATGCCGAGTTTCTGCGACCGGAAAGGAAAAGGGCCGAGATATTTCTCGAAAAATGCATTGTACTTCTTGGTTTCTTCTATCAACTTCGGACCTTTCTCAACGTTTTCGGGCAGGATGTAAAACTCGATCGGAATTTCCTCGCCCGTGATGCTTTTGACCGAATCTTTGATAAGTCGATATGGAGCGGCGTTGAAGACCAGCGAATAGTTCGAGATCGGATTGGTCATTCGCCAGCTAAATGTCGTCGTACCGTCCGCATTCTTTTTCGTTCCAGCGGCCTTGCCGGGACCGACTCCTATCAACGGTTCAGGAACCGTGATATGCATCGACGATGTTGCCGCTTTATCGGAAGGATGATCCTTGCAGGGGAAAAGCAAGTCTGCTCCGTCGTTCTGCAGAGCGACTGAGATCCAGTCAGCCCCATTCGGCGTCTTCTTCCACATAAAGCCGCCAATCCACGGCGGATTTGGCGCGAGTCGGGGCTTTCCGGAATATGAGATCGAGGTCTTGATCGTTTCGCCGACCTGCTTCGTCATCGCAAACCATATCCAGATCTTGCCCGCCTTGCGTTCATAACGAACATCCTTTCCACCCTCAGTTACTGAAGCAATGACCAGCGGTTCGTCAAGATCGAGGACAATGACGTTCGTTGGTATGACGATGCGCGCGGTCATGATCGTCGTGCCGCTGATCGACTGTGTTGCAGGATCGGCCTTTACGGCGACGTCATAATCCTGAACGTCAAAAACCGCCTGCTCAAACATCAACGGTCCGCCGGTATCTGTCGGACGAACGCCAAGCTGACGTTGAGAAAACACTGCAACCGCGAAAACGAGTACAACGACCAATACACTTACTTTTCTCATAGGATTGTTCCAGTACTTCACTTTACACCCGACTGGCTTTTGCCGAAAATGGAGCGATGATAAGACGCGCCAATATTCTTTTGATGACAATGGTTGCCGCGTTGGTTTGCGGAGCTCATGCTCAATCGCCTAGTCCTACGCCGACCGCGACTCCGACCGAGCCCGCAAAGACGAATACCCGCCCTGCGGTCGCGGCCGCTGCGGAGCCCTTCGACAAGGCGGACGTCCAAACGATGGCGTTGAAGTGCGTCAAGTTCGAAACAGAAGCGGGCGATATCGAAGCGGAAATGTACCCTGAAAGTGCGCCGGAAACGGTTCGTAATTTCCTGAATCTCGTTGCTACGGGAGCCTTCGATACCACGACTTTCAGCCGCGTTGTTCCTGGATTTGTCGTTCAGGGCGGCAATATCTGGACACGGACCGGCGGAGTCAGCCGCGACCTCGGGGCCCGTGCCCGCCGTGCGGTCCCCGATGAACCAAACAAGATCCTGCACGAACGCGGCGTCCTCTCGATGGCTCGTTCCGACGAACCAAATTCCGCCACGACCAACTTCTTTATCCTCGTCGGCAACGGCTCACACCTTGATGGAAAGTTTGCCGCGTTTGGCCGTGTCACGAAAGGCATGGACGTCGCCGACACAATGAACAAGGCTGCCGTAACGGATGAAAAGCCGGAGAAACCCGTTCGACTAAAGAGGGCATCTATCCAGCCCTGTTCCGCCGTACCGGCCACTTGATCGCAAGATGCATTTTTCATCCAGCCGACCTGCCGAAGGCGACTATTACCAGTCCGAGGAGTTTCGCCTGACGGTCGACTTTGACCAAGAAATGGTATTTCTCGAGCGAACGCTCGTCAGGTATGGCCCAGGCGATGACTTCTGCATCCTGCAGGACACCGGCTTGAGTTTTGCGGCATTCACTACGGACCTCGAGGCCCGCCGCCTGGTCGCCGACTGGCTGGGCGAGAAGATACTAAGGGACATTCTGAACGCGATCAACAGGGCCACTGAATGAAACGGATATTCAACCTACTTAAGGAGATCTCGTTCGCATTCGTGTTCGGGGCGATCGGCAGCATGGTACTCGGCATCTCGATGGTTCTCGCCGTCGCTTCGTTCATTCAGACACCACTGTATTCATTGCTGGTGACCGCGTTCTTTGTTCCGTTCAATTATTCGGAGCTGAAGCGAGCCTTCGCACAACGACAATGGGTTGCTCTTTTCGTCCGCGTTTCCTCACTTCTGGTCATATCCGGGTTCATCTTTGGGCTGATAAGGTTTGCGAGCGGTTATGGACACTTTGCTCCGTATATGGGTTGGATCTTAGTCGCCGTCGTGCCGCTTTTGTTTATATTGATCACGACGTACGGAGTTTGCACGGCACTTCTGCCAAAGGACTCAGATTTTCATCTGACACTCGATAATATCACCCAGCAATTTAGAGATGCAGTGCGGCTTCGCTTCTAGCGGGCATCGTCACTCAGATCCAGATCGAGGGTCATCCGATATTCGTTTGCCATCGACGGATGGCCATGTGCCATGGAGACCTCAAATCCTTTGCGATAGGTCTCGATGGCTTTATCTCGATCTCCCGTTTTGAGATACGCATTTGCCAGGACTCCATAGGCATTTCCCTCATCGTCCGACGAAGCCAGGTAATTCTCAAGCATTGCGATGACCTTGGAGTGTTCGCCTAACTTCTCATACTCCTTTGCTAGTCCAAACATCACCATCGTGTTCGACGGGTCTGCTTCCAGCATTTGCTCGAAGATCTCAATTCGATTCTGCATAAGCCGAGACTAGCAGAAAGGCGGTGAGCAGACAAAAAATACCAAGGAACTCTATCGTTATTTCCCCGCTAAAAAGCCGCTTTTTGCCGCACCTTCGAGATGGCTTCTTGCCTGGCGGATGATATAGCCGTTCTTCGCCCGTACAACCGCGTTTGGGCGGCCGACTTTGATCTTGACCGACCGTCGCTCACCCGGCTGGCCGGGATTCTCCGGATAGTAGCCGATCGAATATTGTCGCCGCAGCTCCTCGGCGACGCCGGAGAACGCTGCCTCAAGGTTGGTGATGTCGCCCGCATCAAAAATTCGGCCGCCGCTTGCTTCAGCAAGTTTTGTCAGATATTCCTTGCCCTTGATGTATTCGCGGGCACTGGTTCCGCGAGCACCGCCGGAGGAGGCGCGTGGGTCGATCGCTATTCCGCGTTCCGCCATCAACTTGGCAATATCCGCAGGGATCTGTGCGGGAGCACCCGTTGCGGTGTTGATCACGCCAGTATTCGTCTGCGTATCGTAGCGGATCGGGTAGATCAGGGCATCAACCTCCTGAACACCGTCGATGGTGCTTTGATAATTCGCCATTCGCGATGTCGTATCGACCCCGTCGGTAAAGATCACGATCGCCTTGCGGCCTGTTACCTTGATTATGTCCAGATCGCTCACAACCGCTACCGCATCATAAAGGCTCGTACCGCTGCCGAATGTCGCTTTGTAGATCGCGGCGTAGATCTTTTGCTTCTCGGATGTCGGCGTTTCCGTCAAGGCTCTCACACGCGAATCAAACGCAACGACCATTACCTTGTCCGCAGGCCGCAATTGATTAACAAACGTGACGGCTGCGTAGTGAATATCGTCGATCTTATATTTGGTAGAAGGACTGATATCGATAAGCAATATCACCGTAAATGGCTGCTCCTCCGACTGAAAATACGTTATGTCCTGAAGCACGCCATTGTCATAGATCTTAAAATCCTTCTTCTTCAATCCCGGAATAAACCGGCCGTTGCGGTCGAGAACCGATACGGGCGTGGTTACGAGATTCGTCTCAACCGTAATGACCTCGTCGTCGGGAGCCGGCGAAGGACTTTTAACAGGCGTGGGCTGAACATCGCCGTTCTTTAGAACAGGAGGTTTATCCGACTTCGGATCATTCTTAAGCACCGGCGGTGCGTCCTGGGCGACTGCGGAAAAAGCAAAAACTACAGCGATGATTACGGCAATACTAACAAGCCTGGGCATGTTCATCTCCTCCTGATCTTGGTTCGGACTGATGGCTCGCGGTCCCGCGAAAGACACGGAAGCCGCTCGAGAGGGATTTCTCGCGGGTGGGCACAAAAATCGTGACACATTAGCTTAGACGTAAGTTGTCTGAAAAAGGTTACGGCCAGCCAGATCATTTCTGTTTCCCGCTTGATCGAAAAGTCGCTAGACTTAACATTTATGGAAACGCCCGCTTCGCAAGGATTCATAATGCCCGCCGAATGGGAGCCGCATGAGGCCATCTGGCTCGGCTGGCCGCATAACGCAGCCGACTGGCCCGGCAAGATCGCGGCTATTCATTTCGTGTATGCCGAGATCGTCAAACGAGTGATCGACAGCGAAAAGGCCCGGATCATCGTTAATGACGAAGCCCACGAAGCCAAGGCCCGCGGAATCCTGACCAAAGCCGGTGTGATGTCCGAAATGGTCGAATTCTTCCGCATCCCGTCAAACCGCGGCTGGACGCGAGACACAGGACCCATTTTTGTCAGTACCGCGAGCGGTAGCGACCGGGGAAATTCGGCCTCGGAGATAGCCGTCGCCGGCTTCAAATTCAACGGCTGGGCGAAATACCCGAACCACGAACTCGATACCAAGATCGCCGAAAAACTCGCCAAAAAGCTCAAGAAACGTTATTTCCCGATCAAACATAACGGGAAACCATTCGTCCTCGAAGGCGGAGCGATCGATGTCAACGGCAAAGGTACGCTGCTGACTACTGAGGAGTGCCTGCTCGATCTGGAAACTCAGGTCCGTAACCCTGGATTGTCAAAGATCGAAACCGAGGCGGTACTGGCTGAAAGCCTCGGTGCCACAAACGTCCTGTGGCTTAACAAAGGCATCGTCGGCGATGACACTCACGGCCATATCGACGACCTATGCCGCTTTGTCGATGCAAAGACCGTCGTTCTCTGCCGCGAATCGAATCCGAAAGATGCCAACTACGCCATCCTCGAAGAAAACCGTGAACGTCTGGAAGGCTTTCGGCTCGAAAACGGCAAGAAGATAAATCTCGAATTCCTCCCGATGCCCGAACCATTGGTATATCGCGGTCAGCGCCTTCCCGCGAGCTACGCAAACTTTCTGATAACCAATTCATCGGTTCTAGTCCCGACATTCAACGGCCCCAACGACCGCATTGCCCTAAACAAACTCGCCGAGCTTTTCCCAAAACGAAAAGTCATTGGCATCCACGGCGTCGACCTGGTCTGGGGCCTCGGAACGCTGCATTGCTTGTCGCAGCAGCAACCTAGTTGAAGGTGCTCTTTTTTCAAGATTCCAAAAGGGTTTAGTTTTTTTGAAAAACTGGAAACAACCTGGGATATAATCGTCGTCATGGCAAACATATCGACAGTTGAAGAATTAGCACTCGGACTTTCAACCTCGGAACGTGCAACTCTTGCCTCGAAGCTCCTCCGCTCGCTCCCAGAATTTATGCGAGATGATGACGACGGCGTTGCGGAGGCGACCCGTCGGTATGACGAACTGATAGCGAATCCCGAAATCGGTATTTCTTTCGAAGAACTCCGACGGCGGATTTCGGAACGATTCGAAATATGAAACTTGTCGTTCATCCGCTTGTACAGATCGACGTACTCGAAGCGATGAGATATTACGAACGGAAGGGCGGGACAAAATTGGCCGCAGATTTTTTCCGCGAATTTGAAACCCTCAAAGACACCATTCTCGACCGGCCCCTTTCGTTTGCCACGATTGACGAGAAACATAGAAAATGTCGATTTGATAGATTTCCTTTCCACGCTTTATTTCGATTCGAACTAGATCACATTTTCATCCTCGTGGTCCGTCATGACGCCAGACATCAGGATTTTGGCCTTGATAGATAAATAGTCAATTCAAATACTCCTGCCTTTTCTCCCCGATCTCGACCGGTGCATCGAACGCCGCCGCTTCCTCCTCCAAATTCCATATCTCATACAAAGCCGCCGGGCATTCGGTTATGAATCTTGACGGCTTTTGGAGTACGGTTTGGCGGTTGTAGTCGGTTATTAACAACGGATATGTTAGGTAAAGTTCGTCTTTCGCACGGGTGATGGCGACGTACCAGAGGCGGCGTTCTTCTTCTTCGCTGTCGATCTCGCGCAAGGATCGTGGCGAAGGGAATTTGCCTTCGGCGGCCCAGATCAGGAAGACGGATTTCCACTCGAGGCCCTTCGCTTGATGAACGCTGGTGAGCGTTAGCAGCTCGTCTTCGTCACCGCCAGAGACGATCTCTTCGCCGACGAGCGGCTGCGGCTCTTTGAAACTTTCGGTCGAGAGCAGCGCGAGTTCGGAGAGGAATTCGTCTGTCGTGTTGTACCGGTTCGCGTAGGCCGCGAGGCCCTTAATGTCCTCGATCCGCACCTCGGCGTTCTCGTAATTTTCCTGCAGATACTGCTCGTAGCCGTGCATCAGGATCAACTCGATCTGCTTCGACGGGTTATCGCGGTTATCCTGCTGCGTTAGAAGTTCGAGCAGGACGACGAAGGATTTCCATGGCTGTGTCGTGCGGATGCGGCCGACGGCCTCGGATCGAAGGGCCAGCAAGCTCCCCTCCTTACGAAGGAGGGGTGTCGCCGCTTCGGCGTCGGGGTGGTTCTCTGGCTGCTCATTCGTAAGCTCGTCTATTCCTTCTGACGTTGATGCAATCCGCGACGGGAGAACCACCCCGTCACCCGAAGCGGGTGCCACCCCTCCTTCGTAAGGAGGGGAGCCTTTTGCGGCATCCTGCCGCCGTGCATCCTCGCTCGATAATGCGATCGCTTCATACACGCGATTTGCGGTGGCGTTACCCACACCCGGGATCATTTTTAGAATGCGTTTCCACGCGAGTTCATCGCGGGGATTTACGATCACGCGCAGGTACGAGATGACGTCCTTTATGTGGGCCTGTTCGAAGAAACGTACGCCGGATTGTACGCGGTAAGGAATGTTCCTGCGCGTGAGTTCGAGTTGCAACTCAACCGAGTGATAATGCGAACGATAGATGACCGCTATGTCTTCGAGCGATGTGCCCTCGTCGCGGAGTTCCAGTATACGTGATGCGACGAAGGCCGATTGCTGATCGACATCGCTGCATGGGACCATTGCGGGCTTTACTTCACGCGAACTCTTAACCGCCGTAAGCATTTTAGGGAACTGCTTTCGGTTGTGCGAGATCGACGTATTCGCTAAAGCCAATATGTCTGGCGTCGAGCGATAGTTCGTTTCCAGCTTGAATAGCTGACACTCCGGATATCGCTTTGGAAACTCATATATGTTGGTGAACTCCGCTCCACGCCAGGCAAATATCGACTGAGCGTCGTCGCCCACGACCATCACGTTACGGTGCTTTACGCCTAAAAGATCGATTATCTCGGCTTGCAGGCGGTTTGTATCCTGATATTCGTCTACCAATATATGTTGGAACTGCTCTGAGTAGATATCATGGATCTCCGGCTTTTCGAGCAGCAACCGCTTGAGATTCAGCAGCAGATCGTCGTAGTCCATGACGTTTCGCTCCTGCTTGCCGAGTTGGTAGATCGCGTCGATACGTTTTATCTGCTCGGTCAGCGGCTCGAAGTACGGATACTTACCGGCGATCACGTTTTCCATCGGCAGATCGGTGTTCGTTGCGTAGGAGAGTATGTTCTGGATAACGTCCGCCTTGGGAAAACGTGTCTTCTTTGTGTCTATCGACGACTCGGTGATGCAAACGTTTACAAAGTCATTAGCGTCCTCGCTATCAAGGATCGAGTAGTTGGAATCAAACCCGATGCTCACCGCATGCCGTCGCAATATCTGATTCGCGATCCGGTGAAACGTCCCGCCCCAGACGCGATGAACATTCTGCGAACCTGTGAGCGACTCCACACGGCGAAGCATCTCTCTCGCCGCGCGGTTCGTAAATGTCGCGAGCAGTATCCGCTGAGCCGAAACGCCATGCTCGATCAGGTACGCAACGCGATAGGTGATAGCCCTAGTTTTGCCCGTCCCAGCCCCCGCGACGACTAGCGCCGCCTTGGGCTGAGCCGTGACGACCGCAAACTGCTCCTCGTTCAACTCGCTGCGATAGCGGGTAAGTTTCTCGGGCAGCGACCCTTTATCTCGCTTAATTACGTAACTTGCCATCGTCGTTCAAGAGCCTAATTTCACTTTTCCACCGATCTTGTCCCGCGACGGGACAACTTCGGGACAAGAGTGGGACAGCGTAACTAATTCCGTTTATTAGAGTTAGCTCCATATTTATGCTGTGTCCCGTTGTCCGACCTAAAATAAAGAAATCGTTCATTTTTCGTTCATAGCCGCTCAAGATCACCTCTTTCGCGTAAGCAAAAAGCTTAGCACAAAACTGTTGCGTTTGTCAATAGAAATTGCATGAATGCAACAAACTATTCCACACAGTGTAAACCCGCAACGAGGCTGCGAAGGTCAAGAGCTTAGCCCGTTGCCTAGTTCGGAAAGGATTTCCATCACTTCGGCCGCTCGGTCGATCGGTACGAAAACGTGGTCGTGGAAGGCTCCGGCCATAACGTTGCAGCTTATTGCGGCATCTGCGAGAGCGCTTGAAAATGCGGCGGTGAGGCCGATGGCTTCGAACGAGGAATGGACCGTAAGTGTGATCCAAGCGGCGCGGAAAAGGATCGGAAAGCCCGCTTTTTCGGCATCGGATTCGGCAAGGATAACGGTCATGCCTTCATTTTCGCAAAACGTCCCGATCACTCCTGCCGAACTCAGATCGGTGTCGAAAGGAACGCTCGTATAGACGTATACCCCGTCATGAAGAAACGGATCAAGCGAGCGGAGAAGGGTGTTCAGATCTGTTATTGGTCCGGTCATTTCGAGCTGCAGGTTGTTAAGCAAAAGCTGCTGATGCCGCTGTTTTTAGATCCTCGATCATCCGACGATACGGGCCAGGGCCGTAGCTGATGCGTGCCACGCCGAGTTTTGCCATTTCCTGGTTTGAAGGCGTGTCCGGCATGACCATGATGTTGACGGGTAGCGGCGAGGCGGAGCACAACTGCTCGATGAGTTCGGGGTCCTTCAGTCCAGGAGCGAAAAAGCCGCTTGCACCGGCTTCGGCATAGGCTTTTGATCGTTCGATAGCCGCGGCGAGATGATCCGCGTGCGTATCGGGGCCATTCTTTAGGAACAGGTCACAGCGGGCGTTGATGAAAAGCTGCACATCGCTTTCGTCCGCGGTCTCGCGGATCGCCTTTATTCGCTCTGCCTGCTGTTCGACGGGATAAAGCCCATCGCCGCCGACGATCTGGTCTTCGAAGTTTATCCCGACCGCACCGGCCGCTATCACTCTTGCGATGTTCAGCTTCAGTCCGGCCGCATCGACAGCGTAACCGCTTTCGAAGTCTAGCGTTACCGGCAGCTCGACCGCCGCAACGATGCGAGCGATATTGTCGATCACAAAATCAAGCGGTATTTCCTCGGCGTCCGTGTACCCATGAGCCGCCGCCACCGACCAGCTGCCCGTCGCGATCGCTTTCGCTCCGGCTTCCGCCACCGTTTTCGCACTCCCCGCGTCCCAGATGTTAAAGAGAACGACAGGCTCGCCTTTCTTGTGAAGATCGTGAAAAATTTGTGCGTTGTTCATTGGATATGAATAGTTCTTTATTCCGACAGAATTTTGCCGCAGATTACGCAGATGAAGCAGATAAAAGACCCGATGCTTTTGTTTTCTCGGGCTTTTGTCGGCTTCTGATCTGTTTCATCTGCGGTTAATAACTGCAAAAATCATCGATCGCTGATCTTTGTCAGCCTCGTAATCATGCCGCCGTGGCGGCGTTGTGTTTAGCGATAGCTTCGGTCGCGCAATCGTCGCAGCATACGGTTATCTCTTTGCCGCCGACGGTGACCTTGACGCCGCCGTCTTTGATCTCCCAATCGCATACCGGACATTTTGAATCAGCCATTTCCTTTTTTCCTCCTTATCGTTTTTTGGGGACGTTTTTCGTCCTCGATCTAGAGGTTATTAAAACGGCGGCTCACGGGACTATCAGATTCTTGCTCATTTCGCGGAGCGAACGCAGTGTTAATCTTTTGCGAATCGCCGAAGGCGTTTCGCCGAATTCGCGGCGGAAAACGTCGGTAAAATGACTATGGCTCGAAAAGCCAAGATCCATCGCGATCTCGGTTAGATCGGACCGCGGATCGGCGATGCGCTCAAGGGCCGCTCGCAAGCGAAGAAGCGTCAAATAACGGTGAAGCGGCTGTCCGGACTGAGCATGAAAGATCCGAGCGAAGTTGAACGGCGACGAATTCACCTCGGCAGCGACCGCCTCGAGCGTGATCGCTTCGCTCATGTTCGCGGCAAGATAATTCTTCGCCGCTTCTACACGATCGGCGTGATCCGCGAGAGTCGACTGGCGCTTTTGGGGCTTTGAGCCAAGACCCGCAAATGCACTTTCGAGTACATCCGCAACAAGCTGCAGCCCCGTAATATCGGCCCAAAGCGGTTCGAGCGGCTCAGTGTCTTTGGCTTCGAGTCGCCGAACGTATTCGCGGTGCCGCCAGAAAACGGAGCTTTCGCAAGCCGACGTGATAAATCGAAACGGCTGATCGGGCCGGTCATCGACCGTCGGGTCGAGTTCGCGAATAATGTCGTTAAGTATCGACGGAGCGACCACGAATGACGTTCCACGATCGCCGCAGTCAGCCGGATGGCTGATGCGATAGACCGAATCTTTGGTGAAAAACACCGCCTGATTAACGTCAGCCGTCACGCGCCGCTTGCCGAAGTGCTTCGCGAAAGCCCCGTAGCGCATGAGCGTTACGCTGTTCTCGTTCGACCTCTCTTCAGCCGTCTGCCCGCACGCCGGATGCCGGCAAACATAATCACGAACGGCGATCATCGGGCTGTCGTACAGCATATTGAACTGAAGAAGTTCGATCTCGGGCCTCGGCATAAGTTGTACTTTAATCCTTCTCGCCGGATCATTGAAAGTCGAACGTTCGAAAAACTTCTGGTTGCGTTTTCCCGCTTTTTCGAACTAAACTTCACCGTTCGGATTTCTTCACATGGAGCGGTTTTGATCGGGTGAAAAGCAGTATTAAGGTTTTGTTTATTTTTTCCTTCTTGGCGGCTGGCGTTTCCTTTCTTGTTTCTGGAGGACAAAGCCTGGCAGCGGAGTCAGTTGAATCCGCGACGGCCTCACGGGCTTTGTATCGGCAGCATTGTGCCAGTTGTCATGGGAATGACGGCAAGAGCAATACTAAGAAAGGGCGGGAGACCGAGGCCAGCGATCTGACCGATCCGGGTGTGAAGGGGAACGCGAATGATAAGAACATTCGCATCATCACAAATGGAAAAGGCGATATGCCCGGAATGAAGGGTAAGCTATCATCCGCACAGATCGCCTCGGTGGCTCGGTATATAAAGACGCTGTAACTTGCCGGTTTTGCCGCCCGCTTACGCAGGCGGTTTTGACTTAGTTCAACTCTATCGAACTTAGCACATTATTAAATGTACGCGAGTAGCCGCTCGCCTCGTTCGACGGCACGACGGTGACCGCGTAGAAGAGCGAACCGTCGCGCATTCGGGTGGTGTAGATGTTGACGATCTCGGTGTTTCCGGTCACGGGCGATTGGCCCGCTAGCTGGATCGTCATGCCCTGCCTTCCCGCCAGGTTGCGGCTCGTCAAACGAGTTTGCTGTCGCAGATACTGATTGCCCTGGAGCGTTTCCTTGACGTAATTCTCAGTGTCAGCCCGCAAAGTGCCATTCGATCCCGGATATATCCCGATCATCATTCCGTGCGTAATGCCTTGGTCGCCATAGGCTCCTTCAGGAGCGAACTGCGCACCGTTCTGACCGCCGAACTCGCGCCAGTTATCGGGGATCCAAACCCGAACGAAGCTCGACCCGTTATACTCCTTCGGCTGCGATGACGGATACGGGACGTTTCGCGAATAGCGTCCGCCAGCGGTCGGATTTTCCGTTCCTTGTCCGCCACCCTGTTTTTGGATCTCGGCCATCGTGCGGGCGGGAGCCATCGCGCGGAATTTTGCCTGGATACGCTCAAAATCGCGCGTGATCTTGATCGGGTTCTGCGAGACGCGAAGATATTGGGCTTCACGATTTATCTTCTGATAACGATTGCCCGGATCGGGGTGACTGCTGAGCCATTCCGGAGCGCCGCGGCTACCTTCGCCGGCGATGGTTTGGAAAACATTAGCCAGGTCCCGCGGATCGTAGCCGGCATCGGCCATTATCTGTGCTCCGAGCGTGTCCGACTGCGTTTCGTATTCGCGGCTGTATTTCGTCTGCCAAGCGGCTGCGGCTGCGGCACCGAGCTGCGCACCGGTGTTGCCGCCGAGGATCGCTCCGCCGAGGATCAAGCCGATCGTGCCGAGCGTGTTCTTCGCACTGCTCTGTTTCGTAGCCTGTGCGGTGGCGTGGCGAAGCGCGACGTGGCTGATCTCGTGAGCCATAACGCCCGCGAGTTCTCCTTCGTTTTTCGCCGCCTGAAGCATTCCGCGATTGACATACATCGGCCCACCGGGCAGGGCGAATGCGTTCAGATCGCTGGCATTGACCCATTTGAAACGGTAGTTGAAGGCTGGCTGGTCAAGCTGTCTCGGGATCGAACGTACCAAACGGCTGCCGATCCGCTGAAGATAAGCTTCCGCATCGGAGTCGTTGATGATCGGGAATTGCTTTTCGACCTCATTCGCGGCCTGTTGGCCGAGCTTTACGTCATCCTGAACCTTGTATTTATTTTTTGGCGCGACTACCTGCGTCTGCTGAGCTATGGCCGCTATCGGCACAAGCCACAAAGCAGCTGCCAACCCGGCGACGGAGAGTTGTCTGGTTATTGAATTCCTCTTCATATGATCCTCCATTAGTCTCGTTTCCAAGATTCTAATGCCCGGCGTGTTTAATAACAACACCGGGCCGGGGTCGATCATTTCGATGTAAGACGCTGCAATTTGAGTTCGCCCAAATCGAGGGAAAGCTCGCGAACGCATGTTACAAGAATGTTACAAGACGCATTCGCGCCGCTTTTTGAGCGGGTGCGGATAAGTATAATGAAGACCTTTGAGGCGAAATCGATAAAAGCACCGCAGCGCGCTTCGCCGGAAGTATGAGACCGAATAAGTTCATAGCCATCTTACTTGTCGCGATGCTCGTGACGACCTCGTGCTTTAGCGGGCGTCAGGGCAAGGGTGCGGTCAAGATACAGGGTGCCGGTTCATCGCTGATCAATCCGTTGATGCAGAAATGGGTGAGTGAATACGGAAACCTGAATTCGACCGTGCGTATCGACTATCAGTCCATAGGCTCGGGCGGCGGGATAAAGCAGACGAAGGAGCGAACGATCCAGTTCGGGGCATCGGACCTTGTCATGAGCGACGCGGACCTGAAGTCGGCGAACGGCGAGATAATTCACGTGCCTGTAATTCTCGGTGCTGTTGTGCTTACTTATAACCTCGAAGGAATAGATCAGCCGCTGCGGTTCTCGCCATTAGTGATCAGCGATATTTTCCTGGGCAAGGTCACGACCTGGGATGACGAGCGGATAAAAGCCGACAACCCGGGCGTGAATCTTCCTTCAGTGCCGCTAACTGTAGTTCACCGCTCGGATGGAAGCGGAACTTCAGCGATCTTCACAAATTATTTATCGAAGGTAAGTCCCGAGTGGAAGGAAAAGGTTGGTGAGGGAACTTCGCCGGCCTGGCCTGTCGGGCTCGGCGGGAAAGGTAACGAAGGCGTGACGGGACAGGTGAAACAAACGCCGAATACGATCGGCTATGTCGAGCTGGCGTATGCCGTCAAGAACAAAATGCCGGTCGCGTTGATCAAAAACAAGGCCGGAAATTACGTAACGCCAAACTTCGAAACCGTTACCAACGCCGCCGCCGAAACTATCGAAGAAACTCCGGACGACCTTCGTGCTTCGATCACCGACGCAGCGGGTCAGAACGCCTATCCGATATCGAGCTATGTTTACCTTCTTCTCTATCGGGAACAGCCGGACGAGCGAATTGGCAAAACGCTTGTGGATTTTATGAAGTGGAGCATTAACGACGGACAGCGTTTTGCACAGCCATTGTATTACTCGCCGCTTCCGGCCGGAATGGTGAAACGGGCGTCGGCCAAGATCTCTTTGGTTACTACTAACGGGCAGCCGATCTCGGCCAATTAGCGAATGTCGCAGGAAACAAACACACAAAAAGGCTCGCTTTCGCCAGATACGATCTACCGCGCGATCCTTATCGGCTGTGCGTCGCTCATTCTTGTGATCGTACTGGCAATGCTGGTCGTCATTGGCCAGGGTTCGCTGCTTTCGATCCGGGAATTCGGGTTTCACTTTTTGATCGGCAGCGTTTGGGACCCGATAAAGGGTGAATTCGGGGCATTGCCGTTCATCTACGGAACCATTGTGTCTTCCGTTATCGGTGTGCTGATCGCGACGCCGCTTTCGATAGGCGTTGCGGTCTTTCTTGTTGAGCAGGCACCGAGATCGCTTGCTCGCCCGATCGCTTTCCTCGTCGAATTGCTTGCCGCAATTCCATCGGTCGTTTATGGCTTGTGGGCGATATTTGTCCTGGCTCCGTTCCTTCGTGTTTATGTTCAGCCGCCGCTTCAAACCGCGTTGGGCTGGACGCCGTTCTTTAAGGGAACCGCGACAGGAATAGGCATGTTTACCGGCGGACTTATCCTCGCGATCATGATCACGCCGATCATCACGGCGGTTGTTCGCGACATACTTGAGGCCGTTCCGGTCACGCAGCGTGAAGCCGCTCTTGCTCTCGGTGCAACAAAATGGGAAACGACGAAGATCGTTCTTGCCAACGCCGCGTCCGGTATCGCAGGTGCCGTTATTCTCGGTCTCGGCCGGGCGATCGGCGAGACGATGGCAGTAACAATGATCATCGGCAACCGGCCGCAGATCAGTGCATCATTCTTTGATCCGGCGTATACAATTGCGTCGGTGATCGCAAATGAATTTACCGAAGCTACGGGCGAGCTTTACTTGAGCGCGCTGGTTGAAATGGGGCTGATCCTGTTCGTTGTGACCTTCATAGTTACTGGGCTAGCAAAGCTTTTGATCCTGAGCGTGGGACGAAAAACACGCCGTACGGCATAGACGATGGACCGCAGACGACTGACCAATGCAGTAATGACCTCGCTGACGGCGATCTGCGCATTTAGTGTGGTCGGCATACTCGTGCTGATAATTGGTTACATCGGGATTCAGGGAATATCGTCGCTGAGCCCGTCATTTCTGATCGAAACACCGAAACCAGTTGGCGAGGGCGGCGGTATCGGCAACGCGATCGTGGGATCTCTGATACTTCTGAGTTTGGCGTCACTCGTCGGCATTCCGCTTGGGATCGCAATTGGAACTTATCTGTCAGAACTGGGCGACGGATGGTTTGGGACGATCGTCCGTTTTGTTGCCGATTCGATGATCGGGATACCGTCGATCGTGTTCGGCGTATTTGTATATGCCTTGGTCGTGCTGAAACAGGGATATTTTTCGACGCTTGCAGGCTCGCTGGCCTTGGCGCTTATCATGATCCCGATCGTGACGCGTACAACCGAAGAGATCGTCCGGTTGGTTCCGAAGTCTATGCGCGAGGGAGCTTTGGCCCTCGGCGCTCCGCAGTGGCGGGTTACGTGGGATATCGTTTTGCCGGCGGCTCGTGCTGGTATCGCGACCGGGGCAATGCTCGCCGTCGCCCGAGTGCTGGGCGAGACCGCTCCGCTGCTTTTTACGTCATTCGGCAGCCGGTTTTATAACATTTACCTCGACGAGCCAATGGCGTCGATGCCGGTTCAGATCTACAACTACGCGATCTCGCCGTTCGAGGAATGGCATGCGAAGGCATGGGCCGCGACGCTGGTTTTGATCACGCTTATTCTTGTGATCAACATCTTCGTTCGCTACACAACGCGTAAACAGTACTAGGATATTTTGTTCAAATAATGAGTAAGATCAGCGTCTCAAACCTGGATTTTTTCTACGGAAAAGTGCAAGCCCTTCACGGCATCTCGATCGAGATCCCGCAGAACGAGGTGGTTGCTTTTATCGGTCCGTCGGGCTGTGGCAAATCGACGTTTCTTCGCACGCTGAACCGAATGAACGACACGATCCCGAACACGCGGGCTGAGGGCCAAATACTCATCGATGGCGTCGATATCAATGACTCGAAAACGGATGTTGTTGCTCTGCGTCGGAAAGTTGGAATGGTGTTTCAGAAGTCGAACCCGTTTCCGAAATCGATCTTTGATAACGTGGCGTACGGAATTCAGATCAACCGGATCCACTCGAGCAAGGCGGATCTTGCCGAGCGTGTCGAGAAGGCTTTGACCGACGCGGCGCTTTGGAAAGAGGTGAAAGATCGTTTGAACACGTCCGCGTTCGGCCTTTCGGGCGGCCAGCAGCAACGGCTTTGCATCGCTCGGGCTCTAGCGGTTCAGCCGGAGGTCGTGCTGATGGACGAACCGGCATCCGCACTCGACCCGATGGCCACGCAGAAGATCGAAGAACTCGTCGTTGAGTTAAAACGCGATTACACGATCATCATCGTCACGCACAACATGCAGCAGGCGGCCCGTGTTTCGGACAAGACCGCATTCTTTATGCTCGGAAAGCTGGTCGAATTCAACCCGACCCAGAAAATGTTCACAAACCCGAACGAGAAGCTGACCGAGGACTACATCACCGGACGTTTTGGCTAATTTGCCGAATTTTTTCTCCGTGGCGTGGATTGTTGCTAGAATTTGATTTAGAGAAATGGACCATAGAATTATTGACCAACAGCTCGACGTGCTTCGCGACAAAGTTCTCCTGCTCGGCGGGAAGGCTGAATCGGCTGTCGAGCGTGCGATGAAATCGCTGATGACCCGCGACTCGGCACTCGCCCAGGCGGTGCTTGAAGACGACAAGATCATCAACCAGATGGAGCTCGAGATCGACCGCATGAGCGTCGAGATCATCGCTTTATACCAGCCGGCCGCTCACGATCTAAGGTTGGTTATCTCGGTCGCGAAGATCACGCCCGTTATCGAACGCCTTGCCGACCATGCAGGCAACATTGCCGAAGCGGTACTGATAATAAATAACGAGCCCGAATTGCGTCAGTTTCCCGAGCTGAAGATAATGTCGGACGCAGCGGCCGAAATGCTGCGCAAGGCACTCGACGCATTTATTGCCGAGGACGGCGAGGCTGCCCGGAGCATTATCCGCGAGGACAAGGTGATCGACGCCAGCTACAAAAAGGTCTTCGGCGACCTGATCGGCATGATAATCAACGATCCTGCGACCACCACCAGTGCCGCACAGCTTCTTTTCGTCGCAAAACACCTCGAGCGCATCGGCGATTACGTAAAGGACATCTGCGAGCTAACGGTGTATCTTGCCGAAGCATCGATCATCAAGCACAGCCGCAAGGAGCCATAAAGGATCCGATCAAATATCGAGCCCGCCGCCGCACAGTTTTGCGGCGGCATTTTTATGCCTGCAAGTTAGACTAATCGACCGCCTTCACGTAATATTTCGGTAACATTCTTGTAACATTGCGGAGACGAAAAAATGGGGTTCAGTTTGCTTCCTCGTGAGGACGAATATTTTCAATACTTCTCTCAGATAAGCGCCAAATTAGAGGAGGCGGCTAAAATCCTCGTCGAGATGACGGGAGACGCGGGCGGCGACCGCGGGGCGTATTCCCGGCGTATCAAGGATGTCGAACACGCCTGCGACACCCTGATGCACCAGATCACGACCAAGCTGAACAAGTCGTTCATTACCCCGTTCGACCGTGAGGATATTTACACTTTGGCAGTCGCCCTCGACGACGTTTGCGATTACATCGACGCCGGTGCGCGAGCGATGGTGATGTATGACATTCGCGAGATCAACGAATATGTCGTGAAGTTCGCGGACATCATCCATCAGCTTTCATGGCAGGTGCACGGAGCGGTTTCGATGCTCAGCAAACCGACGGATATCAAGGCATATTTTGTCGAGATCCACCGGCTGGAGAACGAAGCAGACGAGCTTTACTTCAGGGCGATCGGTGAGCTGTTCAAGAATGCGAAAGATCCGTTTGAAGTCATCAAGCTAAAGGAATTGTACGAGATACTCGAATCGGCCACGGACCGCTGCGAAAGCGTGGCCAACATCATCGAGAGCATCGTCTTAAAACACAACTAATAAATGGCGGTGATCAGTGTTAGTTTTCCAAGCTGACAACTGACCGCCGACCCCTGACCACTGCCTTTATGGACGGACAAACCGCGGCATTCAGCCTTGTCGTGCTGATAATATTCGTTGCGTTGGTCTTCGATTACGTAAACGGTTTTCACGACGCGGCGAACTCGATCGCGACTGTTGTAGCGACACGTGTGCTTTCGCCCGGCGTGGCGGTGGCTTGGGCTGCCTTTTTCAATTTCATTGCGTTTCTCGTCTTTGGTACCGCTGTAGCGAAAACGATCGGCGGCGATATGGTCAACATCGCCCGTATCGAAGGCGGCGATCAGCTTTTTGTGCTTCTCGCAGGCGTCGTCGGGGCGACCATTTGGAATCTGATCACGTGGTATCTCGGGCTTCCTACGTCGAGTTCCCACGCCCTGGTTGGAGCATACGCCGGGGCGGCAATGACAGCGTTCGCCTACCAAACCGGCTTCGACAATCCGCTGCTGGTCCTTAAAGCCGAAGGATGGATCAAGACACTTACGTTCATCGTGCTATCTCCGCTGCTTGGAATGATCCTGGGCTTCACGTTGATGGTGATAGTTTACTGGGTCTTTCATCGGGTGTCGGTGCACAAGGTTGATAAGGCATTTCGCGTCGGCCAGCTATTTTCGGCAGGAGCGTACTCGCTTGGGCACGGGGGCAATGATGCTCAGAAGACGATGGGCGTAATTACTATCGCACTCGTCGCCGGCGGCTATCTACAAATGCTGCCGGATGGAAAATTGCCCGAGGTTCCCCTTTGGGTTGTCCTAGCGGCTCATGCGGCCATCGGGTTAGGAACGCTCTCAGGCGGCTGGAGAATTGTTAAGACGATGGGGACGAAGATCGTCAAACTCCAGCCTGTCGGCGGATTCTGCGCAGAGACGGCGGGTGCGATCACGCTTTTCGGAGCAACGGCCGCCGGAATTCCTGTTTCGACAACACATACGATCACCGGATCTATCGTCGGGGTCGGATCTGCCAAGCGCTTCTCCGCCGTAAAATGGGGTGTAGCCGGGCGGATCGTTTGGGCATGGGTGCTGACCATTCCTATGGCCGCATTCATCGCAGCTTTGACCTATGGCGTGATCCTCGTGATCGAAAAGCTTACCGGAACGATCTAGGACGCGTTACGTACCTGTTGCCGCGGGCCATTACCTGATTTGATAATCCTTTTCGAACAGAATAAACTTCTTTGTTTATTTTAGGCGGCGATTTTTGCCCTGTAATAGACAATGAGCAGCATCACATCCGAGATCGTCGAGCAGCACGGACTCAAGCCGGACGAATACCAGAAAATTATCGAGTTGATGGGACGCGAGCCGAATATCACGGAACTCGGCGTTTTCAGCGTAATGTGGTCGGAACACTGCTCCTACAAATCGTCGCGGGTGCATCTCAAACGCCTGCCGACGAGCGGCCCGCGAGTGATCGTGCCGCCGGGCGAGAACGCCGGTGTCGTCGATATCGGCGATGAGTGGTGTGTCGCCTTCAAGGTCGAATCTCACAATCATCCTTCATTCATCGAACCATTTCAGGGAGCCGCGACCGGAGTCGGCGGAATACTTCGCGATGTTTTTACAATGGGTGCACGGCCGGTCGCGGCCATGAACAGCCTGCGTTTCGGCCCTCTCGATGATGCCAAGAACGGCGCCCGCAATCGCTCGATACTTAAAGGCTGCGTCGAGGGCATTGGCCATTACGGCAACTGCTTCGGCGTGCCCACGATCGGCGGTGAGGTCGTCTTCGATGAATCTTATAGTCTCAATCCGCTGGTAAACGCGTTTGCCCTGGGAATAGTTAGGAAGGATCAGATCTTTTTCGGAAAAGCTGAAGGGATCGGAAATCCCGTACTTTACGCCGGTGCGAAAACCGGGCGCGACGGAATTCACGGGGCAACGATGGCATCGGCCGAGTTTGACGACGAAGCGCTCGAAAAACGCCCCACGGTTCAGGTTGGCGATCCTTTTCTAGAGAAACTGCTTCTTGAGGCCTGTCTCGAGGCGATGCGGAGCGGTGCGATCGAGGGCATTCAGGACATGGGCGCGGCTGGGCTGACCAGTTCATCAGTGGAAATGGCGGCTCGTGCCGGGAACGGGCTTGAGATCGATCTGACACTGGTCCCGCAACGCGAAACCGGCATGACCGCCTACGAAATGATGCTGTCGGAATCGCAGGAGCGAATGCTGATCGTCGCCAGACGCGGCCGCGAGAAGGAAGTAGTCGAGATCTTCAACAAATGGGATCTCGATTGCGTCGTGATCGGCAAGGTGGTCGAGGGCGACCGCCTCAAGATATTTCATAACGGCGATCTAATGGGCGATCTGCCGGTTCTTGCGTTGACGGATGAAGCTCCGAAATATCAGCGGCCTATGGAGAAGCCGAGGTTCAAGTTCCAAGTTACAAGTTCCATGTCTGCCGGAACAAACCTGGAACCTGGAACCTGGAACTTGGAACTAGCTCTGAAAAAGCTGCTCGCTTCCCCGAACATCTGCTCAAAACGCTGGGTTTACGAGCAGTACGATACGATGGTTCGTACAAACACGGTCGTCACGCCGGGAGCGGACGCGGCGGTGATACGGATCAAAGAAACGCGTCGGGCTTTGGCGATGTGTCTGGACGGGAACGGTAAATTTACCGCTATCGATCCGAGGAATGGCGCAAAACTCGCGGTTGCGGAGGCCGCTCGCAATGTTGTTTGCGTCGGCGCGAAGCCGATCGCCGTCACGAATTGCCTCAATTTCGCATCGCCCGAACGCCCTGAGATCATGTGGTCGTTCAGCGAGGTGATCGACGGAATGGCGGAAGCTTGTACGGCTTTCGAAACGCCGGTGGTTTCCGGCAACGTTTCGTTTTACAACGAAACGGACGGAAAGGGAATTCTGCCGACTCCGACGATCGGAATGGTCGGCCTTATCTGCGACACGCGAAAGATCATTACTCACGGGTTCAAGGCCGAGGGCGATATCATTGTGGTTCTGGGCGAGACGAAGGACGACCTTGCCGCCAGCGAATTTGCTCAAACCGTATTAGGCCGAACTACTGCCGAATTGATCGAGGCGGGCGTCTCGCCGCAGATCGATCTCGAAACGGAAGCCGATCTGCACAACACAATGTCGCGCCTGACCGAGGAGAACCTTTTGCGGTCGGCCCACGATTGCTCTGACGGCGGCCTTGCCGTGGCGATCGCAGAAAGCTGTTTCTCGTCGCTCGGGCGTGCCGCGATCGGTGCGGAGATCACCTTAAAAGATCCAGAACTATCCAAGCTTACTTTGCTTTTCGGCGAAACCCCATCGCGGATCGTGGTCAGTTTTGCACCGGAGAATGAGGCACGGATCAAAGAACTTGTAGGCGATCGACCCATGTTCGAGCTTGGCCGCGTTACAGGCGATACGCTGAAAATCTCGGTGAACGGCGAAACTGTCGTTTCATCCGGGATCGACGAACTTCAAAAGCTGTGGTCCGGTGCGTTGGCCTCAACCCTGGAAAATTAGTCCTTTTCGACGGCTTTTTTTCGAGTAGTCGCGGCGCTTTTCATTCATCGGGCAGTGCGCGAAGATGTTTTAAGCATCTCAGTCCCTGGCCGCATCACATCGTACTCTCCCTAGGCCGATTCAGTCTCAATGCGGCAAGATCCCCTTGCCGCGAAATATTTGGACCGCCGGGTTACCATTTACCGGCATAGTATTCGACCATGGAAACTGAAAATGTACCTTCGCCGGAATCCGGCAAGCCAAATAACTTCTTTTTTCGAGCTCTCGATCGCATCGAGCGGATAGGAAACGCAATACCAAATCCGGCACTGCTTTTCGTCGGACTTGCGATCTTGACGCTTATCTTATCGGCGATCGTTTCGTGGGCGGGCGTGAGCGTCACGCATCCAGGAACGGGCGAAGCGATTCGAGCGGTCAATCTGATCTCAGTCGAAGGGCTGCACAAGATCCTAACTGGCCTCGTAACCAACTTTACGGGTTTCGCACCGCTCGGAGTTGTGCTCGTGGCGATACTCGGAATTTCGGTTGCAGAAGCGAGCGGATTGATCTCGGCGTTGATGCGGCTGCTCGTTTTGTCTGCTCCTAAAAAGCTGCTTACGCTCGTTGTTGTTTTCGCGGGAATCGTCTCACATATGGCGAGCGATGTCGGGTATGTATTGCTGATACCGCTTGCCGCAATGATGTTTCTGGCGGTCGGGCGTCATCCTTTTGTCGGGCTGGCTGCCGCTTTTGCTGGGGTTTCGGGTGGTTTTAGTGCCAATTTGCTCCTCGGCCCGACCGATGCCCTTCTTGCCGGGCTAACGCAGGAAGCCGCGCGCATTGTGGACACCGCCTACGTTGTAACGCCGGCCGCGAATTATTATTTCATGGCCGCGTCGGCGGTGCTGATCACCATTCTGGGAACGTGGATCACCGAATCGATCGTCGCCCCTCGCCTTGGTGAATATAAAGGCGACGCCACGGCCGAGAGCCTTGAAAAGCTGTCGCCGGACGAAAAACGTGGAATGTGGTTCACGCTGGTAGTTGCGCTGCTGTTTGTCACGTTCATTCTTGCCGGCACGATCCCTGAGGCGGGTTACCTTCGTGACCCGAAAACGGGCAGTCTGCTGCGCTCACCTTTTCTTTCCGGCATCATCGCGATCATTTTCTTCGGCGGCGTTTTGCTCGGCCTCGCGTATGGCATCGGTTCGCGGACGTTTAAGAAAGCGGACGATGTTATCCATGCGATGGAAGGTGCAATGAAGACGATGTCCGTTTACCTCGTACTCGCCTTCTTTGCGGCTCAGTTTGTTGCGTTTTTCAATTGGACGAACCTTGGTGTGATCCTCGCCGTCGAGGGAGCTGAGTTTCTAAAGAGTTTGAACCTCAGCGGTGTGACGCTGATCATCGCATTTGTCGTTCTTTCGATCCTGCTCGATCTCGTCATCGGCTCTGCATCAGCCAAATGGGCGGTGATGGCACCGGTTTTCGTGCCTATGCTTATGCTGCTCGGCTACTCGCCCGAGCTAACGCAGGCAGCGTACCGCATCGGCGACAGCGTTTGTAATATCATCACTCCTCTAATGTCGTATTTCCCGCTGATAGTTGCTTTTGCACAGAAGTACGACCCGAAGGCGGGTATCGGGACGATAATGTCGATGATGATGCCCTATTCGCTCGCATTCTTTATCGGCTGGACGCTTTTCCTGATCATCTGGTTCACGCTGGAACTGCCTCTCGGGCCGGGCTCGAACATTTACTATCAGGTCACACCGGCTCCGGCACAGTAGGTGTTGTCGGCGGGGAGCTTTTCGTATATGTCAGCGGGCGTTTATCTGCACATCCCTTTTTGCCGGTCGCGATGTTCGTACTGTGATTTCGCGACCGATATTTATCGCGACAGCGGTGCGGTGGACCGCTATGTTTCAGCATTGAGTGCCGAGATCTTAGCTTTTCGCGATCACGGTGAGTTCGGGCGTCAGATAGATACCCTTTACTTCGGTGGCGGCACTCCGTCACTCCTTTCACCTCAGCAAGTAGCCCGCATCATGCGTGCGATCGATGAGGTGTTTCTACTTCAGAGCGCCCGCGAGGTGACGATGGAGATGAATCCGGCGACCGTTTCACCGGAAACTCTCGATGCGTATCGCGGTCTGGGGATAAACCGTGCCAGCTTCGGTGTGCAGACCTTTAATGACCGCGATCTGAAGCTGCTTGCTCGCGGACATGACGCCAACGATGCCCGGCAGACCTTTCGGATGCTTCGCGAAGCGGGCTTTGAGAATGTTAGCTTTGATCTGATCGCAGGACTGCCGGATCAGACGATGGAAGATTGGAAAGCTAATCTTGACGAGGCGATCGATCTGTCGCCGGAGCACATTTCACTTTATCTGCTTGAGATCCACAGCGGAACGCCGTTAGCGGAACAGGTTCGCAGCGGACGGCGGAAAATGATAGACGAAGATCTGGCCGCCGAGATGTACGAGGTGATGCTCGACCGCCTGGCCGAAGCCGGTTACGAGCAATACGAAATATCCAACTTTGCGCGGCCTGGATTTGAGTCACGGCACAATTCTAAATATTGGACGCTCGATACCGTATTTGGCTTCGGCGTTTCAGCCCATTCGTTCGATGGCCGCGAACGCTATGCGAATGAGCGTGATACCGCGAAGTATGTCTCGTTGATAGAAGCCGGCGCCTCTGCCGAGACGTATCGAGAACGGGTCGACCTGGCTTCGGAGTTTTTGTTTTTAGGACTGCGGCTCGAACAAGGGATTGATACCGATGCTTATTCGGCAAAGTTCGGTGTGGACCTGCTCGAAACCTACAAGTCGGAACTACTAGAACTAGCTGAATCCAGCTTGATTGAACTGACGCCGGAAAGGATGCGGCTTACTCGCAAAGGGAAGTTGTTCTCGAATAATGTCTTTTCGGTGTTTGTGTAAAAAGTAGTCTCTCACGTGCCGTTACCTATCTTCTTTCTTAGGTTAGAATCGAGCGGTGCACGATTTTGTTCGAAAACTTGCGACCGAATGGCGGCGTCTTGATCTCGCAGTCGAAGAGCAGACGATAGTCGTGGCCGTTTCGGGTGGAGCCGATTCTCTCAGCCTTCTGCTGGCGATCGACGATCTCAGAAAGCGCAAGAAGCTTGAACTTCGGATAGTTGCAGCCCACTTCAACCACCGCCTTCGCGGCGACGCGAGCGACGCTGACGAGCGTTTCGTTGCCGAACTCACATCCAAACTTAAGATCGAGTTGGCGATCGGACGCTCCGCTGGAAAGCCGGCCGGCAACCTCGAGCAATCGGCACGCGATGAACGTTACGCTTTTCTCGCGAAGACCGCTGCAAACATTCATGCCTCAATGGTCCTGACCGCCCACACGATCAACGATCAGGCGGAGACTTTCCTCATGAACCTTCTTCGCGGGAGCGGCCTTGATGGATTGGGCGGGATGAAGGCGATCAGGAGTTTAACCGCGGATTCAATGGAGAATGCCGTCTCTCAGGATGCAGCCGTTCTTCTCGTCCGGCCTCTCTTAACCTGGGCGAAACGTGTTGAGACCGAAGGGTTTTGCCGCGATCGGGGCGTCGAGTACTGTCACGACACGATGAATGAGGATACGGCATTCAAACGCGTCCGGATCCGCCGCATACTGCTCCCGCTTCTAGCCGATTTTAATCCCAACATCATCGATGTCCTTGCAAATACGTCTTTTTTGCTGGGAAGTGTACGTTCTTTATCCGATAGCGGAAACCAGGCGCCCAAATCCGACGAACTAAAGCTCAGCCGCCTGCAAGGCCTCCCGGAGGCCGAACAGTATGATGAGATTCGGGACTGGCTGAAGAATATGAGGGGAAATACCCGTCAATTAGGACTGAAACATATAAAGGCAGTTGCACGTTTGGCTTTAAGTACGAAGAGCGGGCGCGTCGTCGAGGTGCCCGGCGGGCGCGTCAGCAAGGGAGGCGGACGGCTGCGTTATGACGATAATAAGGTTGAAAAAAAGGTGCCCGACAACTAGAATCGAAGGTTGGCGCCGCGTGCATGGGCGCATAAATCGTTTTGACACAACGCGTTTGTGTCCGGACTCATCCAAATCGCATGCAAACGCCCTATTGAGGGCTTAGATCGGAGGCTGTAAAAATTGAGTTCTAAGGCTAAACAGGTTTTATTGTGGTTGATGATCATTTCGAGTGCGCTCGTCTTCGTCTGGTATCTCCAGACCAAGCAGCAGACGCCTCCAACGGAGCTGTCGCTCGACGCGGCCCTTACGCAGATCCGCAACAAGGATATTAAAAAGGCGACGATAAAGCAGGATTCGCTTGAGTTGGTAAATAAGAGCGACCAGAAATTCTCAACCAAACTCGACCTCAGCGATGCCACTCGCACTGAGATCTTTGCGGCACTTAAGGAAAGTCCGGAAACAGCTTATACGACGGAGCCGCCGTCGAGCGGACTAGGCTGGCAAGTACTTATCACTCTGCTGCCGTTCATCCTGCTGATGGGTTTCCTCGCCTTTACGCTGCGGCAAATGCAGGCGGGCGGGAACAAGGCTCTGAGTTTCGGCAAATCAAAGGCGAAACTGCTAAATAATCAGCAGAAACGCGTGACGTTCAAGGACGTTGCCGGTGTCGATGAAGCGAAGGAAGAATTGCAGGAGATCATCGAATTTCTCAAGGATCCGCAGAAGTTTCAGAAGCTCGGCGGCAAGATCCCGAAGGGCGTTCTTATGGTGGGCCCTCCGGGAACGGGCAAGACTTTGCTTGCGAAGGCAGTTGCAGGAGAGGCAAACGTGCCGTTCTTTTCGATCTCGGGTTCCGACTTTGTCGAGATGTTTGTCGGCGTCGGCGCATCGCGTGTCCGCGACCTGTTTGAGCAGGGTAAGAAGAACGCTCCGTGCATTATCTTTATCGACGAGATCGACGCGGTCGGCCGTCATCGCGGTGCTGGTTTAGGCGGCGGGCATGATGAACGTGAACAGACTTTGAACCAGCTTCTCGTCGAAATGGACGGCTTTGAATCGAACGATGGTGTGATCCTTGTCGCTTCGACCAACCGGCCTGACGTTCTCGATCCGGCATTGCTTCGCCCCGGACGTTTTGACCGCCGCGTTGTTGTCGGCCGGCCGGACGTTCGCGGTCGCGAGGGAATTCTCAAAGTTCACACGCGAAAGATCCCGCTCGACGAAAATGTCGATGTGAACGTGATCGCTCGCGGAACGCCTGGATTCACTGGTGCCGATCTCGCAAATATCGTAAACGAAGCCGCCTTGAATGCTGCTCGCTTCAACAAAAAGGTCGTGACCATGAACGACTTTGAAGTGGCGAAAGACAAGGTAATGATGGGTGCCGAACGCCGTTCGATGGTCATTTCGGACGACGAGAAGCGCGTAACTGCCTACCACGAAGCCGGCCATACTCTCGTCGGCCTTAAAGTCGGGCACGTCGACCCAGTTCACAAGGTGACGATCATCCCCCGTGGAATGGCTCTCGGGCTGACGATGTACCTGCCGGAGAAAGACCGCGTTTCGGCGACCAAGGAGTATTTGCTGGGCAATATCGCGATGTCAATGGGCGGACGAATTGCCGAGGATATCTTCATCGGCTCAATCACCACCGGTGCTTCCAATGACATCGAAAAAGCTACTGAGATAGCTCGTGCGATGGTTTGCGAATACGGTATGTCCGATCTCGGGCCGCTGACCTTCGGTAAAAAGGAAGAGCAGATCTTCCTTGGCCGTGAGATATCGCAGCATCGTGATTATTCGGAGGACACCGCCATCAAGATCGATACGGAAGTTCGAAGGATAATCGATGAGCAGTACAAACTCGCGGAGAACATCATAAAGGAAAACCACGATGCGATGGTTCGCCTCGCTGAGGCTCTCCTTGAGTACGAAACGCTTGACGGGGTTCAGATCCGCCGCGTTGTTGCTGGCTTGCCGCTCGACGATGATAATCGGTCACGGGTTGACGACGACGATAAGCGGGCAGAGGAAACCTCGACGACCGCATTTCCGAAGCCGATCCTTCCGCCGATAACCGGAAACAACCCGGCGACGGCGTAGGGATGACAAAAGCAAAAGGCTAAAGGCGAAAGTGAAGACGAGGTCTTTACTTTTGCCTTTTTCCTTTTTACCGTTGCCTTATGCAGTTCTGGCAGACATCGCGGCGGCAAATAGCTATCGATCGGCCGCTGGTGATGGGTATTCTCAATGTCACGCCTGACAGCTTTTCCGATGGCGGACGATACTCGAACGTTGATCTCGCGGTAAGGCGTGCTGAAAAGATGATCGCCGAGGGCGTGGACATTATCGACATCGGCGGCGAGTCTACACGGCCCGGAAGTTCGCGTGTCGACGCTGAGACCGAAATACAGCGAACCTCTCCGGTCGTGGAGGCGATCGTCCGGCACTTCGACATTCCGATATCGATAGACACCTCAAAATCCGAAGTTGCAAAGCGGCTTATCGACCGCGGAGCGGAGATAATCAATGATATTTCAGGATTGCGATGGGACGCCTCGATTGCCGATATCGCCGCGCAGCAAAATGCCGGGCTCGTCCTCATGCATTCGCGAGGGACTTTTGAGACCATGCATTCGGAGCCGCCGGTAGTCGATGCGGTCGCCGAAGTAGAACGCGGCCTTCGGGAGTCGCTGGCAGTTGCGCGGGAACGGGGCGTTAATGATGAGCAGATCGTACTCGATATCGGTATTGGATTTGGCAAGACGGTGGAACAGAATTTAGAACTGATCGCCAAACTTGATAGAATCAGAAAAACGTTTGAGGGGCTTCCCGTTCTTGTGGGGGCGTCGAGGAAATCCTTTATCGGTAAAGTACTCGGCGGCGTGCCGCCTGATGAACGAGTCTACGGCAGTGTTGCGGTGGCGGCTGCGGCAATTATCAGAGGAGCCAAGATCCTGCGGGTCCATGATGTAAAGGCCACGGTCGATGCGGTAACGATCGCACGTGAATTGGTTATCTAGATGCATTATTTGCGTTACATATTTCTGGGGTTGCTGGTGTTCTCGGTCTCGGGATTTACCGAGTGCTACAAACCCGTGACCAATTCCGGCCTGCCTAAGAATATCAAGGTCGTTGCGGTGCCCGCGTTTCAGTTCGAGGCGAAAGGGCTTCGGTATCGCGTTGAATCTAGGTTTACCGAAGCCGTCAGCCGCGAGATCATTCGTCGGGGCAATGGCCTGAAAGTGCAGTCATCGCGAACAGGAGCGGATGCTGTGCTCGAGGGTACGATCCGCGATTTCAGCTTCACCGGCGTGCTGCTCGACAGCAGCGGCCGAGCCCGTGTTTATGAGGTGACGATCGTTGTCGCAGTTACGATCCGCGATCTCGATGCGAATAAGATCCTTTACGACAACCAGAATTTTACCTTCCGCGATTCTTTCGAGTTCACTTCCGATCCGCGATCGTTTTTCAACGAAGAAGACCCGGCTGTTGAGCGAATGGCGCGTGCATTCGCAGAATCCGCCGTGTCGGCGTTCGTCAACGGCATGGGCGTTAGAGAGGAAAAGAAATAGCCGCCGCGAGAAGGCGCAGAAAACGCAAAAAGATTGAAGAGAAGAGATCTTTTTGCCCGCCATACTTACACACAAGACATGTTCGAAGCCCTGATGTCTAATGATAACGAAAGAGAGCAGATCTTCGAACTTTGCGATTTAATTCGGGAAACGAGTTTCGAAATTCATAAGTTTCTTAAACACGGCCATTTAGAAAAAGTCTATGAGAATGCTCTTGCACACCGCCTAGGGAAATTGGGGCTCGACGTCAAACAGCAATTTCCTTTGCCCGTCTATGATGAAGATGGAACGGTTCTGGGCGACTATTATGCAGATCTGTTAGTTAAAAACTGTCTCATTGTCGAAGTAAAGGCATGTTCAGGATTACATGACGAGCACGTTGCGCAGTTACTTGGCTACCTTCGTTCTTCGAAGATCGAGCATGGTCTTTTAGTCAACTTTGGGTCTCAAAGATTCCAGATCAAGAAGTTCGTATTGTCGTCCAAAGACTGATTTTTGCGGTTTTTGTGTCTTTTTGCGGCAAATATAGATGGTTATCTCCAGAGAAAATTTACGCGATCAGCTTCGCCGGCGAGAGATCGCTCCGGTCTACACGCTTTTTGGGGCGGAGACGTACCTGCGTGATCGCGCGGTAAAGACGATCACCGATCGGGCGTTTGCGGAAGGGGATTTTAGGGATTTTAACGAAGCTGTTTTGAGTCTCGATTCAACGGAAGATCTTCCGCGAGCCCTGGCGGCAGCTGAACAATTGCCGATGATGTCTTCGCGACGAGTGATCCGTGTCGAGAATGTTCGCATTTCTCAGACAGGCTTTCGCGACACTATCAACGAGGAACACGAACCGCTTCTCTCAGCCTACTTGTCGAACCCCGCTCCGCAGACGGTGCTTATCTTTGTGGCCGATGAACTAAACGGTGTGCGGAAGATGGGCAAGTTTTTGCGGGAGAATACGACCGCGGTCGATTTCGCACCGCTCGATGACCGCCAGCTATCCGATTGGGTCGCAAAGGGTTTTGCGGATGCAGGAGTTTCGATCGACGCGGTGACGCTGCGGTATTTCATTTCCCGCATCGGCCCCGACGTGCGCCGCTCGGCAAATGAGGTGAATAAACTGGCTGCGGCGGCGATGCCGTCCGGAGTCGTATCACGCGAGTTGATCGAGCAGCTCGTGCCGTCTTCGCGTGAAACGAGCAACTTCGACCTTACGGATCATCTCGTCGCCGGCCGCAAGCGGCAGGCTTTGGGGACACTCAAAAAGATACTCGACGACGGAGCCGAACCGTTAGCTCTTCTCGGCCTGATCTCGTATAACTTTCGTCGGCTGTTAATAGCGAAAGATCTGATGGACCATTCCGCTCCGCGGCAGGAGATCGCATCGGCGGTCAAGCTCTACGGTAAAGGACAAGATGAGTTTCTGGCGGCAGCACGACGATCGGATCGAAATCGCTTGCTCAAGGCACTTCAAAGCATCGCCAAGACCGACCTGGCGATCAAGACTTCTATCGGCGGGAGCGGCCCATCAGGGGCGAGAACCCAGATCGAGATCCTCGTCTGCGAGTTGGCAATATAAAACCTTGAACCCGAACTGGTTGTTAGATGGGCTGTTCGCCCGCGGCTCTGTTGAAATAGTTATACAGATCGTTGTAATCGCCGATCGCTCGATTAAGGATCAGCGGCATCTGCGGAAGGTCTTTGGTGTTGACGATCAGGTTGAGGTTTCTAAGGAATGCGTCGTGCGCGTTCATCGTCGTCCCTGTGTCTTCAAGGGAGATCAGGAACAAGCGTCGCCGCTCGGATGAATACATCGCATTCGCCTTTTGCTGAATAACCGCCGCTCCGCCCATATCTGCCGCGAAATCGGGCGAAAAAACCAGAATTTCCGTCTTACCTTCGCGAAGCCGCTCGTTTGCCTGTGCCGGAGTCTGCGCAACGTACACCTTGTAGCCCGCTTTGGCCATGATCTTCGCGGTTTCATCAGCTTTCTGCTGACCGAGGCAAAGCAGGATGCGGCGCGGCTTTTCCGACATGGAATCGTCTTCAACGGCCGCCTTGTCGGATTGCAAAGCACCCATTAGCGATCGAAGGGCTGCATTGATCTGAAAATCGTTCTCTTTGGCCGCAAAGTCGCTGGCACCGTCAGCGGTTGCGGCGGCCGGTTGATTTGCCGCGAGCTGATCGACGGTCGACAGGCCTTTTCCTGACGCGTCTTTCTGCACGCGAAGCAGATTTTGGCAACGCGGACAGCGGACCGAGAAATTCCCGCTCGGGATCTTGGATTCGTCGAGCTGTAATGAGACGGAGCAATTGTCGCAACGGATAATCATAGATGTGGTCGGGAGTCTTGAGTCCTGAGTCTAAAGTCTTGAGATTTAGGTCGAAGAGTTATCTTAAGACTCCAGACTTCAGACTCAAGACTCACTTTTATTCGATCATGCTTAGAACGGAATCGGGATTGTCGACTGGCGGCGGAGGAGCCATCGGTGCGGGCATGTTGCCCGTACTGACGGAACTATTATGTTTCTTAACATAATCTTCGGTTGACGATAGCCCTTTGAGGTGAAGCAGCAGGTTGTTCTGATTTGTTGCGAACGACAAGCCGTCGTCCATGGTCACGACCTTCTGCTCGATCAGTTTGCGGATAACCGTATCGAAATCCTGCATTCCGTCAATTTCACCATCGCGTATGGCGTCGAGAAGCGACTTTCCTTCGGTCTCGCCCTTTTCGATGTACTCGCGTGTGCGCGGATTCGATTTGAGGATCTCAACGGCCGCGACGCGTCCGCGTCCATCGGCGGTTGGGATGAGTCGCTGCGAGACGATATAGCGAAATGTCTGTGCGAGACGAGTGCGGATGATCCTTTCCTCGTTCTTCGGATAAAGCCCGACGATGCGGTCGATCGTTTTGGAAGCGTCGATCGTGTGCAGCGTCGAAAGTACAAGGTGGCCGGTCTCCGCTGCTTCAAGTGCGATCTCGGCGGTTTCGAGGTCGCGCATCTCGCCGACCAGAATTACTTTCGGTGCCTGTCTAAGTGCGGCGCGCAAGGCCGACGCGAAGTCTTTGGTATCGGCGCCGACTTCGCGTTGATTGATCGTAGATTTTTTGTGCGTGTGTAGAAACTCGATCGGGTCTTCGATCGTAACGATATGGTATGCCTTCGTTTCGTTTATACGGTCGATGATTGCCGCGAGCGTGGAACTCTTACCCGATCCGGTTGGCCCCGTGAGGAGCACAACGCCATTTCTAATGTCGGCAATATCGGCTAACTGCGGCGGCAGACGCAGGTCGTCGAATGTCGGTATCTCGTGCGGAATGACACGCATGACAATCGAGAACGAATTGCGCTGCTGGAAGATATTTACGCGGAACCGGCATTTGCCCGGCAGGGCGTAGCTCAAGTCGGCGGTACGATACTTAACGAGCTGCGCGGCGGCGTCCGGATTGTCGCGAACGAGCGACATCGCGATCATTTCGGTTTGAAATGCCGAAAGCCTGCCGAGACCGATCGGCGATGCGGGGTAAAGCACGCCGTTGATCTCGACCTGCGGCTTTTGCCCGCAAGAGAAGTTAAGATCACTGACGTTCTCCGAAACGAGCAGCATCTGCTCAATGATGGGTGCTATATCAAGCAAACTCATGGTATGGAATTACTCCGAAGCTTGGTGTTCTAACAAAAAGGGCGGGGTTCGTGTGGGAAGCCGCTTGCAGCCGTCACGCACAATACGGCCACACTTCATTATTCACCATGCGATCGATGAAATGCAAGACAAATTTCAAAAGAATTAAACAGTGTTAAGCATGCGGAGCGTTTCTGTGATGCTGTCCGGATCCTTGAGCAGATCACCGACAATAGCGACCGACGAAGCACCTGCTTCAAGCACCGTGGAGTAATTATCACGATTGATGCCGCCGATGGCTACGAGAGGAATGCAGCCGATCGCCTCGCGAACTGTTCGAACCGTTTCGGTTCCGATCACCGGATCGGGGTTTTCTTTGGTTGCGGTCGCGAAAACCGGCCCGATCGCGATGTAGTCGACCGGCAGGGCCGCGGCGGATATTGCCTGTTCCAGTGAATGCGTAGAAAAACCGATGATCGCGTGTTCGCCAAGCAGTTTTCGAGCTAATTCCGAAGGCAGATCATCCTGCCCGAGATGTACGCCGTCGGCTCCTACTGCCGCTGCGATATCGACTCGGTCATTGATGAGGATCTTGATTCCCACCGAATGAGCAAAAGATATCACTTCCTTCGCCGCCTCATGAAAACTCCTTGCCGGGGCGTGCTTGTCGCGAAGCTGGACGAGCCGTGCACCGCCGGCTGCAAATCGTTTGACCTGTTCTAAATGGCTGAGGCCCGAAATTGAGGTGTCGGTGATCGGATAGATCCGGGGCAGTTCGAAGATCATTGGTAAAGCGATTTCATCATCAGAAAGCAATCCTCGCCGTTCGCGTAGTACTTATTTACACGCTGAACGATGGTGAATCCGCAGCGTTTGTAGAGTTGCTGTGCTGAGGCGTTGCTGACACGAACCTCCAGCATGACGGTGCCGATATTGCGTTTCACCAAGGCTGATTCCATGTGGCTCATCAGATCGACAGCCAATCCGCGGCGACGATGTTCGGGCGCGATGCCGATCGTAGTGAGGTGTGCCGCGTTTTGGACGGTGACCATAACGAACGCGAATCCCACCATCTCGTCCGACGGCGTTACGACTCGGTAACCGAGTGTTCGAGGTTCATTCAGCAGGTAGTCGAACGTGTATTTGGTGTAATTATCACCGTTTCTAAAGCAGCGAAGATTAAGCTTCAAGACCTGGGATTTGTGTTCGGTCGTCAGCGGCCGTATTGCGTAAGTCATCGGCGGAGCCGGGACGATTACCTCCGGCTCGCGGTAAAAGGCCGCGGGAGCGAACAGATTTCGAAGTGTTTCGAGAACGGCCATCTAGTGTATGAACATGCAATCGCCGTAGCTATAAAAGCGGTATCGCGAAGCGACGGCATGCCGGTAAGCGTTCATTATAAGTTCGTGACCGCCGAAAGTTGAAGTCAGCACCAGCAGCGAACTCTGCGGCAGATGAAAATTTGTAAGCAGTGCATCGATCGCCCGGAATCGATAGCCCGGCGTTATAGTAAGGTCGGCAGAGAAATCACCCGGCTCAAAAACCGGATGCTTTGCAAGAGCATCCTCCAGTGTGCGCGTCGAAGTTGTACCAATCGCAACGAGCCGACGGCCCTGGGCCCTAGCACGATTCAGCGTTTCGGCTGCGTCCGCCGATATCGAGTATCGTTCGGGTGAAACCCGGTGTTGGGCCAGATCATCTGCCCTGACCGGCTCAAAAGTGCCGTATCCGACATGCAGCGTGATCTCGGCGATCTCGACTCCCATATCACGAAGCAGTTGCAGCATCTCCGGGGTAAAATGAAGGCCCGCGGTCGGGGCCGCTATTGCACCGCGTTCCTTAGCAAAAACCGTTTGATATCGTTCGCGATCGGTATCGACCGATGTCGCTTCCCGCTTAATGTACGGCGGCAGAGGCGTTTTGCCGACCTTATCGAAGATCTCGTAAAGGTCACCGGCTGCTTCAAATCGCACAAAAACACGGCCTTCGTCGTTTTTACCGGTAACGTAGCAGCACAGGTCGGGTGAAAGATCGATCCGTTTGCCCACACTTAACCTGCGAGCCGGCCTCGCAAGTACCTCCCATGTTCCGTCGCTTTGTTCACGGACCAGGAAGATCTCCACATTCGCACCAGTCTCGCTCCGGCCGAAGAGCCTGGCCGGGAACACCTTTGTATTATTCAGAACCACGACGTCGCCGCTGCGAAGATATCCCGGAAGATCGGTGAAATGCTTGTCGGAGAAACTGCTCTCCTTGCGGTCGACCGCCAGCATACGCGAAGCCGCGCGCTCGGCAAGCGGAGTTTGAGCGATCAGCTCCGAAGGAAGGTCAAAATCGAACTGGTCGATACGCATATTCTAAAAAGAAGACGGCACACCCGCGATCGCAAGCGTGCCGTCTTCTATTATAACGCGGTTTGGAACGGTGTTCACCGAACCAAAACGTCTAGATCGAAACTACCTCTGTAAAATTATTCATCATAATATCACCCCCAGTGGCAACAGTATGACATACCAGAAATGTAAATCCAACAGTTTTTTGAAAGATGGTGCCGAGGGTCGGAGTCGAACCGACATGGGGTTGCCCCCGCCAGATTTTGAGTCTGGTGCGTATACCAATTTCGCCACCCCGGCCTAGGAAAAGATAGTAGCTTTTCGCGGGTTTCGCGGTCAAATCGGTAGCAATCTAAAACTCAACGTGGGATCGAACGTGGGAACCTCGATCTCCGTCCGCATGCCGAATCGATCTAATTTTGAAATATCTGAAATGCTTTGCAGGAGTATATTGCGGCCGTTCGCGGCGTGTGTCAAGGCTCCTATCGGATCGGTTTAGTTCCCACTCATTATGTGATAATCTGCCTAGACGCTGAAAACAAAGTCTTTGGGTCGTAAGCCTTTGCCGGCTCGAAGTGTTTTTATGAGAAAGCATCAGCGAACTTACCTAGGTTACAAAATAATCGTTAAAGAAGAATTTAGGGTTAACAAGAGAGGTGAATCTCAATTCGTCCGATCTGGTGTTACGCAATAGAGGTGAAGGAATGATAGTCAAATTCACCCGAAAACCCGTCACCCCGGAACGTTGGGCCGAGGTCGTCGAATCACTTTCAAGGAGATACTTAAATGTTGGAGATACTACAATTAGCGTTAGACGGACCGATAAACTTTCTCGGGACGTGCTGGCTGATGATAACAGTGACCGCATGTATCTGCTTCGTGCTACGGACGTTTCGAAGGAAGACCTTACTGGATTATTATGATCAACTGCGGACTTTGGGAGCTACTAAAAGAGCGAAACCCGGCTATACTCCCCTAACCTGACCAGAGGCTCGTCGAATCGTAATTAATGTTCTGGAGTTGGCGTCGGCGTCTTAGAACTTCGGCATGTTGTTCATCCGGTCACCAATATTGGCTGCCGTTGACTCAGTTAGAAAACTAGCTCCCGCCCCGACAATACCGGCCGCGACTATCATCAACACACCGATCACAACGCCAATTTTGCGAGAAGGAACGGCTGACTTTGCAATTCCTACCTGTCACCAACACATCCCGCCAGGAGATTTCTGAAAATCTATCGAAATTCCACCGTTACATCCTGCTCGCAGACGTTAATGCGTTGGGGGCCGGATTCGGAACGGTCGGCGTATTGAGCTTTTAGGGTCCAATAGCAATCGGAATCTCGGCGCTGCCAGTTGATCTGAACCGTCTGACGAGGCTTGATACCGTGTGCCAAATTCACCGCTGTGTAGTTCTCACCATCCGACGACACCGAGACCTTCGCGATTTTCTTCTCCGTAGCATTGAGTATTTGAATACGACGATCAAACGGACTGTTCGCAAAAACGCTTGCGAAAGCTCCTAGTATTAAACCGATGATTCTAATATTTTTCATAGCAGTCGTTAGTTTTGCACTCTTTTCGAATGGTATTAGACGCATAAATTCGGGTACCAAATCCCGCGATAAGAAGAAATACCAATATTGGGCAGAATATGGTTCGGGTCAAGCGTCGACACGTCAATGTTCTCGATGACTTTTCCAATCGGTGGCATCGGATCATTCCTGAAAATTAAATCTTGAAGTAGTTTTATCGCATCATCGTAACTATAAGCCGTCACGCCGCACCCCCTACCCATCCCCGCATGTGACGGGTACGTCGAGACATTTGATGATGCGACATCAAATTCGAACCAAAACCTTGTTAGATTAATCATAACTTTCCGTTATTACCAATTGATCTGAGGAATAAAAACGGGATTCGTCCTCGGCTCAAACCGTATCGCTGGCCCCATAAATGGATTATGAGTTCCCCCGACAATCCCCCCGCTATCGATTGAAGGAAGCTGACGGTGAAGATTTCCCGCCTCATAATGTTGGATACTTCCATGGGGAACGACGTAATCGATATCACTACGGGTTCCCGGGCCTTTGCCGATGGGGTTATTTGTTCCGGGATTACGTCTGATGCCTCGCGCGGCTGAACCAACAACTTCTAACGGGCGTTCAGCCTTATTAACAACCGCTTGAATCTGTCGCACCTCTGCTGCGGTTAAATCGCCGAGCCCTGGAGCTGCCAACCGGGCAATTCCTTGTTTCACAAGTGACGCGCCTGCTTGGATCGTTAGGTATAACTCAAGACTGACGTCTTCAACACCTTTACCGGAAACGTATCGAGGTGAAGCCGGATTATAGATGGGATCTCCCGCATCCACGAAGTTTGGCTGCGAATCACCAATAATCCATCCCCTCCTCTCCCAGTCCGATTTACCGTTCCGAGACCAGCCGAGAGGATTCAGGTGCAATGCGGTTCCATTTCCAAGGTCAATAGACAACGGGCCGAGATATTGATGGAAGCCAGCCTCAACCCGCTCATTTTCGTTATACCACCTGTAGGTCGTACTTCCATCGCTTTCACGGCGGTAATACCAGATCAACCCGCTCGGATCGGAGAAGCGCATAGGATTATTTCCAACATACGTATACTTATTGAAGGTTTGCGGGTTCTTTGTATCTGCTGCGCCGCCAAGCGGGTCCGGTACTGTAAACCTTCCGACCGAACTCTCAAACATTCGAGCCCGCGCGAAATCAAGACTGCTTTCCTGATCGCGTTCATAGGCGGTGAACTTCTGTCGTACCATATCTCCCACATAATCAGGGGAAGTCGAGCGCGGGGGCGTAAGAATATCCACGCCGAACGGCGTGTAGTCGTGTCTCGCACTAACGCTGCCGCTTCCGTTTGTAGTGACTCGTGGACTGCCAAGATGGTCAGTGGTTAGGTAGTTTGTTGTTGGGCCGGATGTTTCGGTCGAAAGGAGGCGCGATCCGGCGTGAATATAGCTTGTTTGAAGGTTACTTGAGAGGTCGCGTTCCTCGATAAGTTTTCCGGTGGCGTCATAGACAAAGAAAACGTCGTCGCTCGTTGATGTGTTGTACTTCTTGATCCGTCTCCCGTCGCCGTCATAGGCATAGTTCCCAAGCGTTCCGCCGTTGGTGACAGCGGTTTGTTTGTTTTCGGCGTCGTAGGTGAACGATTTGCCCGAAGGATCAGCGGTCGTGTTCCCTGCATTGTCGTACGAGTAGCCGCTTGTCGTGATGCGGTTTGTTGAACCGCCGAACGTCAGGCTCGTTGTTCCCGTCCCCGCTGTAATGTTTTTGTTGCCGTATTGATCGTAGCCATAAGTCTGCGACCAAGTCGGCGAGCCGATAGTTTCGCTTGCTGTTCCAATTCGGTTCAAAGCATCGTAGGTATATGTCTGCGTTGCCGTGAATTGTGAAGGGACTGTAATGGTTTGGGTCAGAACATTTCCGTTGTTCCCGCTGCCGTAGGTGAGAGCCAAACTTAACCGATCTGTTCCGCCGTTAGTCGTGCCCAGCCTAATCTCGGTCGGCTGCAACCGGCTATTGAATGTCGTCGTTTCGTACAGACCGTTGCCAAGCTGAAGCGACGAAGCCGCCCCAGCCGCCGTGTAAGTGAAATTGCTTGCCCGGTTTGTAAAACTGCCTCCGGATGGTTTTGTCTCGACCTGAGACAGCTGCCCGTCAGTATTGAGCGAGCTGCGAACGACGCGACCGCTCGGGTAAGTTTCTTCGTAAATTGCGCCATTCAAATAGTAGCTATAGGCGGTCGCATAATTATTTCCGCCTGTCGTTTGTTTATGTCCGGTTATCCGACCAAGCGGATCAAAGCTAGTATACTCCGTAATCGAATTTGAATTTGAAACCTTCACCAGTTTGCCTTTTGCATTTGATACCAGGTCGTAGTAATAGGTAGCCGTCGGAGTGCTGTCGCTGTAGCTTCGCTGTTTTACTCGATTCAAAAGATCATAGCTGTAGGTTGTTGTAATGCTACGAGCGTCGACTTTTGTCGCGAGGTTCGAGTTTGCGTCGTAGGTGTACGTCGTAGTTCCCGATTCGGGATTTATGGCCGATTTGAGACGCGAAAGAGCGTCGTAGTCGAATGTTCGAGTTTGTGAGCCTTGGGAAACGGTTGTCAGGTTCTTTAGAGGGTCGTACGTGTAATCCGTATTATAGGCAAGAGTATCCGGGTCTTCGACTATGCGAACTAGATTTCCTCTGGTGTCTGTGATCGATTTTCTTTTCTTGCTGGCCTGGTCGGTCGCGGTTACCGTCGTTCCGATCGGCGCTGAGGTCGAAAGACCGTAGGCTATGTAGGCGACTGCTGAATCGGGGGTCGTAGTAGAAACGGTCCGGCCCAGTTTGTCGTAAGCGGGAGTCGTCCAATCCAAACTGGAAGAACAAGTCGGAGCCGTAGAAGCCGCGATCGGGTTCGAAGTCTTCTGCACCCGGCCCATATTGTCAAAACAAGTCACCGCATAAACATCATCGCCCGATTTAACCTCCTGCGAACGAAACGCCCTTCCGAGTCCGTCCGCCCAGGCTATAGATTCCTTCCAATAAGTCGAATCGATCTGCGTCTTTGTTTTTACAAACCGTTGGCTCGAAGAATAAACCCCGGACGACGGCGCCCCGTATTCCATCTCCGTCCGAGCACCAACCGCCCCGCTGTTTTTCTTGGGAGTAATCTTGGTGACTCGCAAAAGATCATCAACATACTCATACTCAGTCACTAGCGGATCGGTAGTGGATTCATTCGGGTCTTTAACCTTTATCGTCAATCCGGTGTTGTAATCGTATTCGGTGATCGTCTTTAGAGATTGATTCCAGCCTTGAACGCCGGTGGAATCGGGAATGGGAGTCGTAACCTCTGTCGGGTATGCAAAAGCGTAAGTATCCGCAAACGCCGTTGATGTATCATTCCCGCGCCCGTCTCTCACCTTTGTTGGATTCCCATACTGGTCAAAGAAGTTGCGTGTATCGATGTAATAGCTGTTCGCGATATCGTGGAATCGCCGGATGCTAGTTGGCAGCCCTCGTTTGGATCCAATTGTCGATCCGAGTCCTCCTGTTCCAGAACCTGTGGGGTCAACCCAACTTCCCGACGCCGCAGACGGCATTGTGCCGCTTGTACTCGTAATATACGAGGACTCGTCATATGTGAACTGAGTCTTTGCCTTGACGTTGCCGCTCGGGTCTTTAACCCGCGTTTCCGTCGGCAGGCTATTTAGGTTTCGGGCTTTGTAATTTGAATCATATAGAAAGTCGGTTTCGGTGATCACGGAAATATCCGAACTCGAAAACCACGCCGCCGCCGTTGAGATATTCGCGCTCGCCGCAGTTGAAGCCGACTGGACAACGTATTTATAGCTCTTAGTCTGCTTTTCATTGAGAGACGAGAAATATTGAGGGTCGGAGCTTCCCGTCGTGTCGTAGAAATGCTCGGTCATCGTAATGAGCGCACTTGAACTCCCGCTATCCGGCTCGAAGATCATTTCGATCTCGCGTTCGGGTCGGATATCTCGATAGGCCCACGTCACTCCGCCGCTTAAAGGACCAGTCTGCGTAGTTGAAGAAAGTGTGCGACGCAGTAGCGTATTGTAGGTCGTATCTTTGTAAACCCGGGTCTCATAGACGCGCGCCGGCGTCATGGTGTTATAGCCCCATGTTCCCAATGAAGTGAGAGTCTGCGAATACTGTAGAAATTGCTCGCTCCATGAGCCATCCGGGGCATACGTTCGCACACTGTAAGCTCCTGAAGTATTAACCGCATATTGCCAGTGAACTTCGGTGCTCCCGTCCTCACTGATGTACCTATCGGTTACAATACGATTGAACTGATCGTAGTCAAGGGTTCCAACAGCCGCCACCGGCGTTGCTTGTGCGTAAACGAACCGTTCATACCCACCGGTCGGATAATTTATTCGAGTGATTTCGCCGTAAATATTGTATTGAAACGTGTATTTGGCGCCGTTTGGCAATGTAAGTTCCGTTAGCACAACGGGGTTGAAGCTACCCGATTGTCCAGGACAAACACGCGGGTTTGTGCCTGCCGAGCTAAAGAGATACGGAGTTCCGCTCGGAATAGGTGTAGTCGTGCCGCCGCTGCAAGTAACATTGGTTACATGGCTCAGCGTCCCCTGCTGCGTACTGAGCGTTTCCCATTTGTATTGAATATTCTGGGCTGCCGGTGAACTGCCTCCACTTGTTCTGGTGGGGTAATTGAATGTCGGTGTGGCGGCTGCGGTAGGTTGTACCGATAAGCCTGCCCTCGGAAGTGGATCGGACAAACTCCGTCCCATCGTATCAGTCCAAGTGGCTGTAATTGAACCGGAAGTCGAAACGACATACGTCATCTTGTTTCCGTGAACATCGTAGTACGTCGTTGTTCCTGCCACTACGGTTGTGCTCCAGCCGGGTAGACCGACATATCGACTTCCATCCGGCATGTAGAGGACATTACTCGCGAAGTTCTGGCTTGGAAATTCAAGCCGCAAACGGGAACCATCAACAGATAGAAACGTACCCGAGTAGAAGTCCGAATCGGATACGCCGTTTCCGGGATTCAGTGCGGTTCCATATGGATGGTAGCCGTCGTCGGCACGCAGTTCGTGAACCGAGCCGTCAGGCATTATCACCCGCATTTTCTTTACATATGTGAGATTAAAGTCCTCGCTCGGATCTGGGTCCCACGTTGTGTCATACGTCCACGAATATCCGGTCTCGGTATAAGCCTCTACTATCAAATCGATCTGGGGAACGCCGAGGGTCGATGTCCAGCCTGACCAGGAACCTTTTCCGTACTGAGCCGTTATCTGCTGATGAGTCCCGGACGTGCTCGTATACATGGACGGAACTGATGAGCCCCAGACCTTTGATGAATAATTGATCGCATGAGGCAAACCCGAACCGGCGCGGCCGGGATAGCTCGGAAGCGGGATCGAAAACTCCATCGCTAAGGAGGTCGGGTTGATCCGAGCATTTGATTTTAGGGTTTTATCGGGGGTGAACTCGGTTCGGTTGTTGCTTGTTTGCGATAGCGCGGATTGAATCCCCGAGAGTAGAACAACCGCGAGAAGCATAGCTGAAAACAGTGAACTCACGAATCGGGACCGGGTGGTGAGAGCGCATGCCAACGCAAAAAAGCGTGTCGAGGGGCAACCGAAGCGGGACATAGTAATCCTCCGAGTTGATGCTTATGGGCGAGCTTGGGAATTCCGGGAGATGCTTTCAAAAAGGGGTAGAAAGCCAAGAGCGGAATTTCAAAGCTGTCTTAGTGAAACTTTTATCTAAAACAAACTTGATGGAAGTTGTTTCAACTCAAAATTAGTTAGCGTCTATGATGTTGGACAAAGAGATAAAGGTTGTCAACGTGTTGAACAATTTTTTTTGCTTCGCAATGCTTAATGCTATCTTTGCGGGATCGTTGGATGTCCGCATAAAGATTAAGTAAGAGCTTTCGCTAAAACTGCCAACTAATCGGGCCAGCGTAGGACTCGTCGTGGAAGGGAAATAAAAGCACGTATCTGGCGAGCAAGACTATTCCTTCGGAGAGAACCACTCTGTCGAGGCGGGGACTAAAATCTGCGTGTCATAGGAAGGGGGTAACGATTTCCGCGCGGATGTAGCTGCAACCGGAGAGTAGCGCGGAATCCTTGCAACGGCCAGTTTGCTGCCTCCGGACCGCATATTCAAGACCTGCCGGGCGACGGCATCACGTCGTTCGATCGCGGAAGCGGCGGGTCATCGTGCTCCCACAAGTGCTTCAGTAGCATCTGTCGCCCCTTTACCTCGTCCCAGTCAAAGGTTGACCACTTACAACGATGACAGTGCAAGGAGATAGAAGTCTCGATCGGCTTCCCCATCCGATGGGTTGGCCCGCGCCGCGCCATCACCGGCCCCGTAAACGCAAAATACTGCTGCCGATGATCCGGCCCTAAGTGTGCCTTTCTATTCATTCTTGCAAAAACCCCGCCCCGAGCTTATACTCCGTGCATTCTGTAAAACCTAAAGGAATGCGCGATCCCGCACCCGATTCTTGTGCCCGTAAAAGGGTCGGTACCGCGAATCTCTCAATTCGCGAAATATGAATGAAATCTCCGTTCTCTCTGCAATTGTAGCGATCCTCGTTGTCGGAGTCATCTCGCTTTTGACTCTGAACGTTGTATCCACCCGAAAACTGATGAGCCATAGGATCGCTTCCGCGAAACTTGAAACGGAAGTCCGATCCCTAACCCGGCAGTTGCAGGAAAACGCTTCTCGGGTCGCTCGATACTGGGGTATCGAAAACGTGGAACGTCAGCAGGAGAAGATGCTTGAAGAACTCAAATTGATGAAAGGCGAAGTGGAGGGCCTCGCTCAACGAAAAGCCGAGATCGAGTTGATCATTGACGAGAAGCAGAGGCAACTAGGATTGGTTGAGGGAGTTGCGTCTATTAAAGGCGAATTAGAGAAGTTAGCGCTACGAAAGGTTGAGATCGGTACGATTATCGGACAGCTACAACGGGAACTCGACTTGCTCAATGAAGCCCATGACTTACAGTCATTTGGTTTCTACCAGGCAAAATATGACTTCAATACGCCGGAGGAATATCAAGAGCATCTCGAGGGGGTAAGGTTTGCTCAGAAACAGATGCTCTCAGGGAAAATTGCTGCGCAAACTCAAGGAAGCTGGACGGTCAATGGCAGTGCCGCCGAGGGACGGAAGCAAATAAACCAGGTATTGAAGCTCATGCTCCGGGCGTTCAATGGGGAATCGGACGCTGCGATCGCAAAGGTCCGCTACAACAATGCCAGGGTCATGGAGGAGCGGATCCGCAAGTCATATGAAGCGGTAAACAAGCTAGGAACGGTTCAAATGTGCAGCATCTCTCACGACTACCTTACTTATAAACTCCAAGAGCTTTTCCTCGTACACGAATATCGTGAGAAGCAGCAAGCTGTTAAAGATCAACAGCGCGAAATTCGAGCTCAGATGCGCGAAGAAGAGATTGCCCGGCGTGAGATAGCAAAAGCTCTCGAAAATGCGACGCGTGATGAAGATCGGTATTCTACCGCATTAGCCGCCGCAAGACTGGAAGTTGAAGCGGCAGTCGGAGCCCGCCACGACAAATTGCTTAACCATATAGGGAATTTAGAACGCAAGCTCGCAGAGGCACTTACTCTTAAGGAACGTGCGTTGTCCCGAGCCCAGCTCACCCGATCGGGTCACGTATACGTCATATCCAACTTAGGTTCGTTCGGTGATAGTATCTACAAAATCGGAATGACACGGCGCCTGGATCCTATGGATCGGGTGTTAGAGCTTGGAGATGCTTCGGTCCCCTTCCGCTTTGATATTCACGCGATCATCTACTCTGACGACGCCCCCGCCCTGGAAACCAAGTTGCACCAGCGATTCCATGATCGACGGCTCAATCGAATAAACTTCCGCAAAGAGTTCTTCAACGTAACCCTTGGCGAGATAGCGGCAGCGGTTCACGAATTCCATGGCGAAGTTCAGTTCACTTTGCTGAGTGAGGCCGAAGAGTATCGAAAAACGCTCAGCTTTATAGAGTCTGGAAAGTCCTTAGCCCCCTTAGCGTTTACCGAAGACGCCATTGAGAATTTGCTCGACGGGCTCGATTACATTGAGCCAAGTACCGAACATTAGCGGACTAACAATGCCTAAGATTCAACACCGCATAATCTATGACGACGACGGAAACGAGATGCGCGAGGGCTCATTAGTCCTGGTAAATGGCCGTTATAAACGAGTCCTACACTTCGACAGCAGCGGGCAGATCGATATTGAAGATTTTCACTGGGAGGACGTTGAGACGATCTACGCGATCCCGGACGATCGATATGGGGAGTTAGAGGACAACATTCTCAAGCTGAGCTGACGGGCATAGATCGTTAATCACACATTCGCCGCACTTCGGAGACTTCGGCCGGCAGATTCTTCGACCATGCCACGTTACCAGCTGTCCCCATTTGATCCAGTGTTCTTTCGGCACTATCGCCAGGAGATCCTTTTCGATCTTGTCTGCCTTTGTTTCGTTTGAGAATCCGAGCCGCGGCTCAAGTCTGAGATGGTGAAGGTCAACCGTTATCCCTTCGGCCACTCCCATCGCTTCACCCAGAACCACGGTAGCCGTTTTTCGGCCGATCCCAGGTAGCGTGAGTAGCTCTTTCATCGTCCCGGGTACTACGCTGCCAAAGTCCGAAATTAGCTTCTCACAGAGCCCGCGGAGAGCCTTTGTTTTCTGTCTAAAGAAGCCCGATCGATGAATGTCCGTTTCGAGTTCTGAAGGATCTACGTCGAGATAATCTTGAGGCGTCCGGTACTTGCGAAAAAGCGTAGGTGTGATCTCATTGATCGTCTTGTCGTTGCTCTGTGCGGCCAGGACGGTTGCGATCAAAAGTTCGAACGGCGTTCCATAGTCCAGCTCGACGCGAACCTCGGGATAGAGGGCAAGCAATCGATCGTGAATTTGAACGGCGCGAACGGTATTTTGTTCTGACATCTTTAATGGCCGGACGTGGCACTTTCGGATTTAGGTGTGTTTCTTCGACTTCTGACTTTTTCCATACACGGCTCACAGTACGAGCTAACCCCGCCGGTGCCCCTCCTCGTTGACGGTGCAGCAGTTTTGCCGCATGTCACACAAAGCCCTGCACTCCGTCGCCTAATTTGATATAAGCGTTGCCTGGATACAGCCATTTTCTGAAACGATGCCGAATAGTAGCCTGATTCGTTTTGCTCCGTCAAGTAGATTTTTGATGGGCTAAATATCCAGTGTGGCCCTAAACGCGCTACTTCAGCAACGGAGGGGAAGAAGTACCACTTTGCGGTCTTTGCTGAGGACAAAACCTCACTTGGGACTGGTTCAGTTTTCTTTTAAAATCCATAGAACCCTAAGTCGACTCACAGACGATTAGGTGTACGCCTGCGATGGAAGCATATGTCACTACCAAGCTCTGGGGCATTGAAGATATGCTTAGCATGACTATATGGATAAGGACGTACTAAAGGGGATCGCTCTTTGCGTAATCGCCATGACCACGCAAGCGGTTGTGGTCGTGCTTTTTGTAGAATACCTGAGCGAGCCACTATTGATATTCGCAGCGCCTATCTGCATCATCATTATTAGTATCGCGTACCGGCTTCTATTTGATGACGGAAAATGAAACTGTACCAGTACCCAATTTTAGGTAGCGCTATAACGGCGTTGCGAATCATGGTAATCCAATTTCGTCAGCTTCCTTGCGCAAACGGTTAAAAACCATTTCGGCGTGCATCTTAATTTGGAGAACGGATTCGTTGCGATTAGCGGGTCGGGCCTGTTCCACTGGCGCAGACAATGTTTTGTAGTACACGTGCCCTGTCAGATAACGATCGTTGTCGATGCTGTAGATTCTCAGGCGGTATTCGTATTCCACCCCATCAATGCTTTCTCGAATAATTTCAGTTGCATCCATGATCCGAGTATCGTAGCAAATCCTCGATAATCCAAAAGCTAGCCATTAGGGAAAAATCAACAATAGTAATCACGGTCGCGGCTTACACACTGTACACCCGCAGAGAATTGCACTCCTTCGCTATCCCCCTGGCAGAATAACGATGATTTCCGCCTGCACTAAGGAAAGGTGGTATATAGGTTGAACGATTTTCTGCGAGATATCGAGGAACGTCGCGTCGAGGGCGAGTATCTCTGCGAGAGTTGCTACGGCACCGGCATCTATGAAGGAAAGGTTTGCGATCACTGCCTGGGCCAGAAAGTACAATATTGACGCACGCCGATTCGATTGGCTTCTGAGCCTAAACAACGATATTTTGGACGCGGAATACCTCAACGAGCTTGTTCCTTCCGCACGTCCTAAACTACAATTCTGCCACTATGAAAGCGATCCTATTGCTCTTGGTCCTCACGGTCGCGACAGCCGCACAAGTCTTGATCGACGATCTCAAACCGGAACACAAAGCGGCTCTGCAAAACTATCTGGACGCGAGCCCGCGGCTGTCGTTTCGTTCGGAGAATGGTTTGCCGGCCGATTATAGGCGCGAGTTGGGGACTTGGTTCGAAGGTGCTTTTAAGATCAACTACGCCGTCGGTGATTTCAACAAAGATCGTCGTGAAGATTTCGCCGTGTTACTTAGCCTGGAAGGTAAGCCGACAGTCACTAACACCGACCAAGGACGACAACCCGCACAACCCGAACTATCCGCTAATGCTTGTGATCTTCAACGGAGACCATCAGGGTTTTAAGTCGGTATTTCAGCGACAACTTGCCGGGCCGCGAGCTGCATTTATTCGTTTCGATAAAGTGCTTTCCTACGGCGTGTTTGAGACGGATTCGGATTCGTTCGAGGTCGTACCTTATGGCCAGAAATATACGATAAGGTACATCGGGCGATAACGATTGAGGAAATTTAATATGGAAGTTCTTTCATTGCTGGTTCTTATGTGGATTAAATTTACTCGTACAACTTGACTTTCATGAAAAGAAATCGTAATAATCGGCCTTGCTCCACGTACGCAAAAGTTTAAAGCAGATTTCTAAAAACTTATCAAGCCCGTGGGTTCTATTTCGAACTTATTGGGAAAGGCATGCGTAATGTTCGCACGGATACGGTTCCGGTGGAAAATGCCACTATATGATCGTTTTTTCGTGAAATAAAGTATATGAAACTGCAGTACGACCCGAAAATTTCCATCTCGCCCGCTGACTTCGTAAAGCTTTGTCGGTACAAAGAAGTGCTTGAAGAACGGGCTGTCTTTGATAGTGACGATGTATTTCCGAATAAAAACGAGTATCATGCCTCAATTGTTTTGACTACGATGCTGCAGCATGCGAAGCACCGGTTCTGTATGTTCGACGATACCCTTGATGGGGATCTTTCCGAGCAGTACGATATTTTTGGAGAGTTTCTTCCCGCGCTCGAACAGTTTATTCTACTCGGGCGAAGGTTCCAGTTAGTTGTGCTTACGAGACCGAATCCCGACTGCTCATCGGGAATCTATCGGAAACTGAAAGAACTTGCGCATCTGCCTAATGTACATGTCCAGATTGCATCGAAGCAATTCATCGCAAATATCGCTAAAGAATTTGGGGATCTCAGGTTTGCCGTAGCCGATAACAAGATGTTTCGCTACGAAACCGTTAAAGGCGAGCGACGAGCTTTCTGTAGCTTTAACCACCACGACTATTCGCGTCTTCTAGAAACTCAGTTTGACGCCCAACTTAAGACCTGCCCACCCCTTTTTGTGACGCAAGGCTAACACGCCTTTGAATGCAAATATCCGAATTTAGCTCCTACTTCGAATTAATTGCGGTCTTGAATGCCGGCTACGCCGGCTTTGAAAGCTTCACCGTATACAGCCTCAAAATGCTAAGGGGTCGGTTAAACGATCCTGAATTAGTTCAGCGACTCGAGACTTCCTTGCTGGAGCAGCCTAGCAATGAAATCCTTAGTGGGCTTAAGGATCAGCGGAAGGATCTCGAGGATGAATTACAGAAATCGGATAAGACCCTCGAAACTCTTTCTCAGACTACAAAACCTTCGTTCATATACGGAGCCGTTTATTGTATTGCGATTCTACTTATTGGGGGAGCGGAACAATTCTGGGAATGGAAGCCTTACCAGACCGGAGAGTTGCTTTTTGGCATCAACGTAACGGCTTTTTACGTGTTGTTGAATGCTTGGGTTCCGGAATCGTGGTGCTTCCCAGCTATTAGTCATAATAATACTCGCCGGATGATGGTCCCGGCTGTCTTCATTGGCGCTGGTTTCATACTCGGACTGTTGATGATTGCGATCGATCCGACATTCTTACGATCAGATTTCTCTGACTATTTATTAACCGTCTCATCAGTTGTCATCGCAATATCTCCGTGTCTCGTAAATCTTCCTAAGGTCTTCGGAACGCTGAGCGCCTACAATAAGCTGGTCAAGCCGATTTTTGATAAGATCGACGACAAGCTCAAAGCCTTAGAAACACTTGCCGACACCCAGGTTAAGAAGGACCTCGGAGTAGCGTTGCCCGCCGGACCCGCTGAAGTACCCGGCGAGCCGGAGAAGCCGACTGCACCTGTAACTAAGACACAGCAACGCCAAGGACCAAAAAACAGCAATGGGAAGGCATCTAAACAGCCTCGATAATCGGGGCCCCAGGCCGATTATTTATGAATCTGGTGAGCGAGAGGGACGCTTGTACCGCTGCAGAATCTCGTCTTTCGACAACAATCTGACGCTATCGGAAATTTCACCTGCGTTAACGGTAACTTTGAAAGCGTCTGTTTGTTCAATTCCCCACGGCTTATCGAACATTTCTGGGTCTGGACAAATCGCAAACAGCCCCTCGAAATTCTCGCCATTCGAAACCTTAAGGTAAAGGATGATATTGGCAATAGACGACGCAATTAGGTCGAGGGCGTAGCAGTAATTTAGCGGGTGCCAGTTGTTCATGTGGTGAGCGATCGTGAAGTTCCTTTTAGGATTACTCTTCTCCAGCATCTGCTCCTTGAAATAGCTCATTCCGAACTCGCTACTTGCCTGAACCAGCCACGCATCTCTATTCCCTCGACCGGCAGAATTCGTCGGATCGATAGCGAAATAGAAACCGCCCGCTTTGGCTCGGAACCCGTGCTTTGCACTGTTGTACTCGTCGTGAAAGTCGGGATTTTGATAATGCCACGATAATCGCTCCCAGAGACCGCCAAATTTTTGTATCAGGTAGTCGCATTTTTGAGCATCTGTGTTTCTCACGGGGGAGAAAACGATATCGGCAATGTCGCGCCAGGAACGTGGCACCGGATCAAAGTTTGAAAGTAACGGAGTTCCGCTATTTATCTTGGCGACGATTGCGGGAATGTCGCCGGGCCGGTATTTAAGCAGCCAGCCAACAACACAGTCGGGCGCTTGAACGGTAGCAGCTAAGAGAGCGAAAAGCGTTTCTAAAGCGTGCGAATAAGTGATTCGCACTGAGACTGAAGCATGCTGGCGAGTGGCCTTATCGTCGGATTTCTCAAGTATCTCTGCGTTACCATCAGCGATATAACGAAAATAGTCTGGATCGATTTTCTTTATAAGCTCAAGATTTCGAGCGGGTATATCGGGATCCCATAAGCACCATGGGGTTTCGTTAACGACGAATTGTCGAAAGGGTACTCGTTTCATGTGACTATCAACACAAGTGTTAGATATGGATAGGCCCAGTCGAGGCGGGACTGGGGAGGCTGAAGGGTAGAAGTTAATCGGCGAGAGCGGCCGCCTCAATCGATCTAAGAACGCCATTAGCGACGTAGAACATGCACGGCAAAATTTCTGTGGCAATATGATCCATTCGCGCAGCCTCCGAGCGAATGTTAAATCCGACGTTAATTCTCATACTGAAATTCACTTCTGCATTCGGATGGAAACGATTAACCACCATCTCTCCTTTTGCCGCGTTCCAATCTGACATGCCCAACTGAATTGGCGGGCTATTTGGGGGAATGTATAGTCGATCCCAAAACCTCTTGCCGATGTTCAGCGGTACGGGCACAATCATCCCGTGCTTACTCTCATTACTTAACCGGTTGAGAGCCCAGATTAGATAGTTACCCTCTCGGGTGCCGTCGTAATCATAGTACGGTTTGTACTCTCGAATTACGTCCACGACCCGTTCAGGACATCGGGAAACGCGTCCCTTTACAGCATTTTCGAAGTCCTGCTCCGTCTTACCTATCGGAAAATAAGTGTGATTGTTACCGCAAACTACGTACATTGCCTGATCTAGAGCGTGCCGGGCATCGTTAATAGTTTGTCTCGCATACTTTTCAATCTCATCTGGCACTGGTTCCCTGGCTACAATCTTTTGTTCGATCCACAGACCGTCTTCACTTGGCTCGACTGTTGTGTCAAAAGGATTCTTCTCTAAAAATCCGGTAGTAATCTCAAGAAATTTCTGAAGTGTATTTTCGGCATCTGAGATCAATTTCTTCGGACTATAAAAAGGATCGGAACGTTCTAGCATAATAAGGTAGTCTAACTCGGGTCGACGTGTCACGAAAATGATGAAATGTCTAGGCTGAGACATGCCAAAGTTGCACTACATTGAGTCGCACCCTTACACGGTACCAAGCTAAATTACTCGATTTTCGACCCCTTTCTCGCGACGCGACGCTTTTTGAACAGGTGATCAGGATTAACGCATTCCGTTCGATCGCAAAGATGTAGGATAATCGAATCCCCAATATCCTCGGGATTCAAATTGTTAGCAATGCAATACGCTATCCGGTGCGCATACTCCTTTTGTTTGCGTGAAAAATACATAAAGCCGTAGCCACGTGGGCCAAAGGATCCGGTCCAAATTAGGTGATCATCTTCCTTTTTGGTTCGGGAAAAGAAGAATTGCTGTCTCTCAAATTCAATCATCACTCAAACCTCTTGTGTATCTTACAGCGTAAGTGCTAAAATAGAATTACTGGTATTTCTGACGCCAGCCATCTATGAATACAAAAACTCAAACAAACCACGAACCGCTAGTCGTCACTACAGTTAAAATCCCTCTAAGCCAGTATACTCGGCTAACTGCATTGAAATCTATCTGGGGCATTCCACGTAGTCGGATTATCCGACGCGGCATGGAATTGGCAATGAAGGAAGTTTCACCGGCGTTATTTCAAGAGACCGATCTGGGAAAACACGCCGGGATGTGATCCACGGATCGAATTTCGAGACGAAAAGCCGGATTGAGGGGCTGAATCCTCAATCCGGGCGGGTCTGCTAACAGGTCGTGATATCTTACAGTGTATATCCTATCCCATTTCCTGATGTAAGTCAATACCCGCATATTTCGTTCTTCTAGTTTTGAGGGGAAGAATATGCAAAAGAATTCGGCGGACACTGAACGATTCCTCGAATCGATAGTTGGTGTCTATCACGCTCACGTTCATTACACTACCGGTCGGAAGAAATTCTCATTTCGGCCCCAAAATCGCCAAAAGCTCCCGGGATTAACCGACTGCAGCACATTTAACCCGCACAGGTGGAAATCGGGCGGGATGTCCTTTGCGGATTTGGCCCGTACTACGGTTCTGCACGCAAAGATCGATTTCGGAGAGTGCGGAGGAGTCGAAAACGCGGAAGACCAGTTTATGACCGTCCTATTTACATCGAAACTGCCCACGCCAACGATTCGGCGCACTGAATTCGGTTACCAGTTGTTCTGGATACTTAGCCATCCACTGAATCCGAGCGATTGGCGGAAGGTTATGTCGAAGTTACGTAAATATCTTCGATCGATCGGGGTGACAATCGCCCCCAAGTCGATGTCGTACCGTGCGGCGTTCGAGTTGTGCGGCACATTACTAACACCTATCCGGACCTACACTATTCGCGACTTCAAGGAGATAAATGGCTTATATGGAAACTAACGAAACAAAGATATTTTTAGAGGCGATCTGGGGCGACAGTGCCGGAACGAGATTCGTCTGCACAGGGAATAATTTCAAAGGAAAAACCTTTAAAACAAATGAGGATGCCGTGGCATTTGCTATCACCTCAAGCGAGGAAGGGTTGGAGGTCTACTACGCACCACATTTGTTTAAATCGGATGTTAGTCGAAAAGCCGAAAATTCCATCGGATGCTCAGCGTTGTACCTCGACGTAGACTGCAAGGGTAAAGGTGGCTATACGTCTAAAAGGCAAGCGTTGCAATCGTTGATCGACTTTACTAAAGAGACGTGCTTGCCGGAACCTGGAGCTATCGATTCCGGAACGGGACTGCACTTTTACTGGTTGTTTAGACAAATGATGGATCCGCTAGAATGGGATCGGACAGCAGGGCGTTTGAAGGCGTTATGCAAGGACCTCGGGCTCAAAGCGGATGCAAATGTTACGGCCGACAAAGCCAGAGTAATGCGTGTCCCTGGAAGTACCAACAAAAACAAGAACGATCCCGAACGCCCGCAACCGTGCAAAGTTCTCAAAATGGCCGAACCGTGCGACTTTGCCGAATTCTCTATGAGCCTCGACAGGAACACGCCTGTTACCTTCACAGCCGAACAATGCGGGCAGAATGATCGATTCCTTGCCGGCTTAGAGTCCTATCCGCCAAACCCCGAGCGCTCTAGGAAACTAGTCGAGTTATGTCTACAGGCATTGCGTCTCGATCGTTGCGATGACCATGATACATGGATGGGGGTCGGGTTCATTCTATGGAACACGTTCAAAGGCGACGGCGAAGGTTTGAGGATCTGGGACGATTGGTCAAGAAAATCGAACAGATACAAAATCGGCGAATGTGAGCGACGATGGGAAACGGTTTCCGAGCGTTCGGAGGGGGACCGCAAAACACTCGGCAGCTTGATTACTTGGGCGCGAGAGGACGGCGGCGAAGATTTCGAAAGCCAATATGCACAGCTATTGTCTCGTCAACAAGCAGAGCGAATAGAAAAGCGGTATCAACTGACAGACGCCGGAAACGCAAGACGACTGGTCGATGCGAACGGAGATAACATCAGATTCGATCGGGACCGCAAGCTATGGTTCGTAAACAATGGTAAGTTCTGGATCAAAGACGCTTGGGCCGATGTACAGGAGCTAGCGAAGCGAACGATTGAGGCGATGCGTTCTGAGGTTGTCCAGACGAATTGGACCGGCGACGATGCCCAGAAAAAACGCGAGGATGCAATCAAGGCTGTTAATCGGTTTGACATGCTACCTAGGCTGGAGGGAATGGTTAGAGTAGCATCGAGTACCCCATCAATCAGCGTTTCGTCTGAGGACTTCAACAGCAACCCGAATCTACTCAACGTAAATAATGGAGTCCTCAATCTTCGGACCGGAAAACTCGAATCGGATCGTTCAAGCGATTTGTTCACTTACTGCCTAGACGTGGAATACGATCCTGGCGCGAAAGATGCGAGGTGGGAAAGGTTTCTGATCGATGTTACCAAGGGGGACCGCGCGTTAATCAGCTACCTTCAACGAGCTATCGGCTACACGTTGACGGGTAATACATCAGAAGAAAAATTCTTTCTGTGTCTCGGTACTGGCGGAAACGGAAAAGGTACGCTCATTGAGTCGATCATGCAGTTGCTAGGACCGCTTTCAACACCTATACGAACAAGTGCGTTGATGCGTCACAAACTGTCATCTCACTCGGGACATAGCGACGACATCGCGAGTCTTGACGGGAAGCGACTGATATCGATGTCAGAAGCTGGCCGAGGGCGACGCTTAGACGTTGAGATCCTCAAGCAGATTACCGGCGGGGATCGAATCAGGGCGAGCCAGAAACATAAAGCAAGTTTCGACTTCAAAGTTCAAGGTAAGCTATGGATGCAGGCCAACGATAAGCCCGAAATGGACGAATCCGACGAGGGAGTCCAGAGAAGGACGGTAGTTATACCGTTCACGCGCACTATCACTAAAGAAGATCGGGACGACACGCTTAAGCCTTATCTACAATCGACAATGGCACAGCCGGCTATACTCGCATGGGCCGTCGCAGGCGCGATAGAGTGGTACAAACGCGGCTTAGGAACATGCGATACTGTTGCGAGTGCGACGGCTGCATATCTGATGGAACAGGACATCGCGGCAAACTTTATTTATGAGTGCTGCGATCGGGATGAGTCATTCGTAGTTTCACCGATGGATATGTATACCGAATTCAAATGGTTCTGTGAGAGCATCGGCATTCCCCCGTGGCCGGTGAAACACCTAAACACGGAATTACGTCGTCTCGGGTTCGAACAGAGCCGGAGCAAGTCGAGCCGCTTTTGGCGGGGGTTCAAAATCAGCAGCAAAGAAGGTAGATTTCTGTCGGGCCTGCCGCCCATTGCAGCAGCAGCAAGGTGACACCCCGCCGAATGATTACCGTACCCGCAAACTATAGCAAACACTAGGCTTGCGGGTGCGAACTCTTCTGGTGGTGACAGGATGACAGCAAAAGCTATATGCACCCTTCTAATTTCTACACTCTTATCTCAGTCACCCCTCTCGCTAAACAAATCCTCTTAAGGAGATACTTCTACATTTTGCCGTCATCCTGTCACCTTTCGGATAAGACAAGTCGCTAATTATTGCATCTGCGGGACTTATTGGTTTGTTGAGGGGTGACACGTTATACGATTATGCTGTCACCTTCCCGTCATCGGCTGTCACCCCAACGGAAATCTATGCTGATAACCGCAGAAAAATTCTCCACTAACGTTAAAGTGCGGTCGTGCGACACCCCCGTTGCAAAAGCCCCGGAAGGACCCAGAATTAGTCGCTGGAAACTCCAGACAACTTAGTTGCTTCCTGAAGAAGATCGCGTACGAGCGTTGTACTGAGTTTACAGAGCGCTTGGAATTCCTTAGGTGAGAGGTTCTTAGGTAAGCCGTCGTGCACAATCTGCGATCGTACCGTGTACATTCTGCCGAAAACAACTTCTGCCCGCTCGCCACCACCATACACTTTGTCTCTTAGTAACGAAGAAACAAGTTTTTTACCGGCTTTCGTCTTTGATTCCGTTTTCGTTCTATTTAATGCGTCGAGAACAATCCGAGCCGCGGTATCGTCGAGGGAATTCATATTACTGACAAAATTTTGTAATTGTCCCACGAGTTCAATGACTTTTTTGCTTTCACTCGCTGGTTTCATCAGCGCCTCAATTGCTGTGACTTGAGTAACAAACCTAGTACGGGAGTCAGTATTCAAGAGTGACAAAAGAAACAACTCCAGAGCCGCTATGAGCTTTGGATCAGCATCCTTTGTTGACCTAAATTCTTCTCCGAACTCGGTGACAAGATTCTCAATCGGAATGTCACGATCCGGCAGCACATCCAGCCTAAAGTCGACTGAATAGCCTCGCACTCTTTCAATGCTTACACCTGCTGCTAAAAGTATCTGCGCTTTATCGATCTTCGTGTCATTCTTAACATCATCTGCTATCGGGTTCCCAGTATCCCAGAATTCGATCCCTGCGATCGAACAACGAACTGCATAGGTTAAAATTGCTTGCTTAGCCCTGATGGCGGCCTGAAAGCACTCTATTGCCGACGAATACGGTTCCCCCGAAATGGCATACGTAGTTTGATTGTCGGGAACCTGGCGTCGTTCATCTTTTTGAAGGGACTTCCTGCCTGGTACCAGCACCACTACTTTCGCGCCGCACGAATCCGCGCAAAGATCGGTAAACCCGGGATCCGCGACAAATCTGTGATGTGGAGTACAAAACGACAGCTTGAATCTAAATTTGTCCATAGTTACATTAATTCTTATACGAATATAGTTGACAGAGCCATTTGCTTCGTGTATTATCGCATTGTAGTTAGGTTTTTCGCTCTTTGAAATTAGGCCGGTAAGCGGATCCGAGAACTTAAAATCCGCGCATACGAATATGGCACATGATCGCATGCCGAAAGAGAACGTAATTAGTCGCGTAACGGTGGAAGCAGAAAAGGCATATTTCGCAACTCAAAACTCCGTTACGAAGCTCTTCGACGAGATGGACGGATTGACCTTATCAAATGCAAAGTCTCTATTAAGAGAATTGCAGAGTTCAATTCAGGATCGAATCGCATTACTTGATTCGCTCGCATAGGGCTCCAGCTGAAAAGATTACAGTCGTAAAATGAATATTGATGCTGGAGATTAGAGCAGTTTGGGACGCCTAATCTCCCCCTTTTCACTCGATAGACCGAGAACGTGGCGCAGTTCAATAGCAAACCGTTGCAACCAGCTGGCGTTTACAAAGCCCGCGATAGTGAGCCTCGGTCCGAAAGCGGAATCGTGAAAATGCGGCCCGAAATTTCAGTGTAGCTAGCGAGAGACCTTCCAGCGACCTAACAAGGAAGCAAACCGACGAAGCGAAAGTGCAGGGTATAGGGGATCCGACAACTTGAGTCTGCGGCCCGTGCCCGCATAGATCTGATCCTAGTTCGAAGATTGACTAGTGTAGCACCCGACAAACTCGCCAGAATTTAACCTAGAAAAAGGAACAGTATGGCCCAAGCTAAAACAAAGAACGTTCCCAACCTCAAATGTTCCCGGTGTAAGCTGGAAAAGCCGGCGGATCAATTTCCGGGATTCAATGTCGGCCGTCCGGGGTACCGATGTCTTGACTGCTCTGCGGACGAACGCATCTTAACAAAATATAGGAGCGAAATATCAAAGGACTCGATCGAGACAAGCGAGGAAAAATTGCGCCGGAAGCAGCATCTTGTAGACCTGTTCAGGCAGGAACTAGAGAAGCATAAAGCTCGGGCGCGTGTTTAGCTCTTCGGGCGGGAAGTCGATCCCGAAGATCATTGCGCCGATAATGCGGAGACTTCGAGAAAGCGGTTGGTGAGTAGCTCTCCTGCGCCAAGCGTAATGCGCGTCGTAAGGCGCTGTACACAATTCGACTGTCTACCGGTAGGTAATCTCCGGGGCTATAGATACCGAGGCGCAAAGTTCAAGGTCGACAGCACAACTCAAGGCTCAAGGCTCAAGGCTCAAGGCTCAAGGCTCAAGGATCAAGGCTCAAGGCAACCAAGGCAACCAAGGCTCAAGGGTCAAGGCTCAAGGGTCAAGGGTCAAGGGTCAAGGCAACCAAGGCTATAAACGCCCTTTGCAGCTCGATCTTTCTAAGGCTCGATCTTTCTAAGGCTCGGTGCGGTGGTACGATTCCAGTATGTTCGCGGCCTGCTTTACCGTCTCGTTATCGGCCGAAAGATATCGATATGTAGTGTTGATCTGAGTGTGTCCAAGAATCCGGCCGACAAGCTGAATCGGGAGTTGCCCTTTAACAAGTCTAGTAGCCGCGGTATGCCGAAGACAATGAAGAGTAAGCCCGTCGATCCCACCAGATGTGATTCCGGCAATCTCGCAAGCTGTCGCGAAAGAATTCCGAACATCACTACATCCGTGAAAAACATTGGACTCCAGACTGCCTTCAGATTCTGCAAGCATCGAGTGGAGCAACGTGCAAAACCGTTCCGTAATAGCAACTTGTCGTTCTCGGAGAGTCTTCGTGTTTCCGGCTCGAATAGTTATCAACCGCTTCTCAAGATCCACATCGCGCCAAACGAGTTTCAGCATTTCGCCTTTTCTAGCGCCGGTATCGAGTAGAGCTACTATCAACGCCTTCAAATGTGAGCGTCTCGGGTCGTTGCAAGCCTCAAGCAGCCTCGTTTCTTCGTCCGGTGTTAAGATTCGCTCCCTTCGACGTTCGGCCGCAGTCTGGATCAAACTATCTCCGCAACTGAAAGGATTCCGCAGTATCCACCCATTTTGCACTCCAATATTGAAGATCCGTCGAAGATACGCGAGTTCACGATTTACGGTGGCAATCGAGCGGGGTTTCTTTTTGTAGGTTTCAACTTTCAGACGCGCTTCTTTGAACGCAACCATATCTGCGTAAGAGATTTCACGGAGCGGCTTGTTTCCAAAATGCCTTCGATGAACCGCGAGATATTGACGAACTATCTCATATCCCCTTAGCCCCGCGATCTTCTGGCCGTCCGAGAAACGAGCAGGAATGGCGTAGGTTGATTCGTAGTAGTCCGCAAGATCGTTGAATGTCTTCTTGAGGCTATCAACTACGCTCGATCCTTCATCCTCAAGCCTTCTAACAATCGATCTCAGAGTTAACCGGGCTTCTGCTTTTGATCCGGCAGTTCGCTTTAGGTCGCGCCGCTTACCTGTTGAATCAGTTATCGTGATCCGGCAAAACCACCTGCCCTTGCTATCTTTCGAAACATATCCGCGTCTTTCGTTCATTTTCCCTCCTTTCGAGGGCATACGGAATCGCAACGTGTGACGCCAACGTGGGAACGTCCGCAATGCACTACGAGAATGCACGCCGTAAGTCTAATCGTTGCAATGAGTTGGAAGTTTTAGAAGGGGTTGCCCCCGCCAGATTTTGAGTCTGGTGCGTATACCAATTTCGCCACCCCGGCGGTGGAACTTTAGATGATACGGCTACGCGAAAAATAGGTCAAGACTGGCGAGAACTCCGTGAACTTAAACCTCGATCAGGATCTCCACCTGGACACGGCGTTTTGCTTCGTCGAGGAAGCGTTCGATCGCGGCGGCAACTTTCTGATTTGTCAGTATCTCGCGGATCTCGCCGCGTTTCTCTTCAAGCGCAGGAAGCAAAAGGCCCGGAGTGCGACGACGAAACTCCGGAGTGAAAACATCGCGATAGTATCGGGCTTCTTCATCCGCCGTAACTACGACGAACGAAATAAAGCGGAAATCCACATACTTTTCGATTGCCACGCGTTGGGCGATCAGTCGTTCGAAGGCGGGATCCTTGACCGAATCGAAACCTACCTGTTTCAAACGGGCTTCAAACACCGAACTCGTCGGGAAAAAGCTCAACGTTTCGCTGATCTTATCGGCGATCTCTTTGTCCGACGGCGTCGTGCGCGGAAGTCGTTCAGCCTCGATCGCAAAGATCCGCTGGTTGATGAGCGTTTGCAGCGCCTGGTTCAGATCTTCGGACCGCGGTTTATCGACCGGAATGCCGGGCTGGAGAGCGAGCTGCCAGAGAAGGTCTGAGTAGGTGATCAACTGTGGCTTGCGGGTCCCATCGCTTACAACAGCGACCGTTTTATCGACGATAGTCTGCGACTTAGCGCCTGCGACAAAGGAAGCGGTCACGACCGCGATCGAAAGCAATATCGATAATTTCAGTACCTTCACAACTTCTTTGATTTTTCAGCTACCCGCAGCTTAAGTCAAATCTTTCGTAAGGAAAGTTGAACGTGAGCGTAGATAAGTTGCAATCGATTTTTGGCCGTTCGTCACCATTCGGCTTAGACGTTAAAAACATTGACACCATGTTAAAAATTGTTTCTAATTAAGAAGGAAGTTTTCTGATTTGCTTCCCATATCGACCAAGATCTCCTATCGGCCGCATATCTTACACCGATTCATCCGGCTGCGACCAAATAAAAATGCAGACACCATCGCTGTCAAAAAAAGGCGCGAGCAGCCAAAGCTTTGCCGCTGCCTCGGACGATACCTTCAGTGATCTGAAGTTCATCTCCGAGCTGGGGCGAAGTTTACTTTTCACCGTTCACCCGAAGAAGGTAGCAAGCCGCGTAGCGGAAACCATACTTCGCGGAGTGGATGCTTCTGTCTGCCTGTTTGTTGCCGAACTCGACAGCATCGGTTTGATCACGTCTGAGGGCGAGGAAGCGATCCTTCGCCGGGACCGGTTTGAAAGGTGGCTTAGTTTCATGCCGCCGCAGGTCGGCTACACGGAGCGGGACGCAACCGAGTTCATGATCGGCAACGGCGAACACTCGTATGAGTACGTTTCGCCGCTCCACATCAACGGAGAGATCCGCGGGGCTTTGATAGTAGGATTCGATAGAGAAGACCGGATATCGGAGCGAACCACTCGCTTGATCGAAGCCGCTACCCAGATGTCCGCAATGAGCGTGAACCTTTCTGCTCATTACGAGCTGGCAATGCACGATTCGATAAACGAAGCGCGTGAAGAGCATCGAAAATTTACCGAAGCCGTGCTCGACGCCTTGCCCGTTTCGCTCTACGTTGTCGATCGCGATTATCGGATCGTTACCTGGAATCGGCACCGCGAAGTGGGTTCACAGGGAATTCCGCGTGATATCGCGATCGGGCGAAACGTCTTCGAAGTGCTCGAAAAATATCCGCAAGGCCGTGTCCGAGAGGAATTCGAAAGGGCATTTCGAACCGGAAGGATCGAACGAATAGAGCAGCAGACGATCGGCGACGACGGTTCGACCCGCCATTGGATGGTCAGCAAGGTCCCGATGAGGCATTCGGAAAGCGGCGATGTCACGCACGTGATAACCGTCGGCGAAGACGTGACGATGCGTGTCGAGGCTGTCCAGGCGGTGAATCGTGCTGAGAAACTCGCCGCTGTCGGACGGCTCGCTGCGGGCGTTGTTCATGAGATAAACAACCCCCTCGCGACCATTGCGGCCTGTGCTGAGGCTCTCGAACAGCGGATCGACGAGGGTGCTTTTGAAATGTCCGATTCGGCGGATGACCTTAGCGAATATCTCGGGCTTATAAAAAGCGAAGCCTTCCGCTGCAAAACAATCACGACCGACCTGCTCGATTTCAGCCGTATTCGGGCCGGCGACCGGACGCCGATGGATGCGGGCGACATTGTTCGCTCGTCCGCTAATCTGGTTTCCCACCAAAAGCGCGGCGAAGGGATAACGCACCGGATCGAGATAGAGCCGGACCTCCCGTCGGTTTCCGTTGACGGCGGGCAGATACAGCAGGCGATCATTGCGCTTGCAACCAATGCGATCGATGCCATGCCCGACGGCGGCAACCTGATCTTCCGTACATTCGCCAAAGGAAACCGGGTCGTCATCGAGATCGAAGATAACGGCTCCGGCATTCCGCCGGAGAATATGTCGAAGATCTTCGAGCCGTTTTTCACAACAAAAGAGGTCGGCAAAGGTACGGGCCTCGGCCTCGCCGTTTGCTATGGAATAGTTTCCGAACACGGCGGCCGGATAAGTGTTAAGTCGACCCCCGCAAAAGGAACGACATTCAGCATCTTCCTCCCAGTTGCGCGAGCCTGACTCGCTCCGTTGCTCCTTCTCCCATTTCGCAAAAGATTATGGCAAAACTACTTGTAGTAGATGACGAAAAGAACCTGCGGCTCGTCGTGCAGAAAGAAATGGCGCGCCAAGGGCATGACGTCGAGACAGCTGACAACGGCGAGGCGGCGTGGGAGCTGCTGGAAGCACAGGATTTCGATGTCGTGCTGTGTGACATCAACATGCCGCGATTGGATGGCATGGGCCTTTTGCGTCGAACCCGCGAGCGTAGCCAAAACCCGCCAGAAGTCATCATGCTGACTGGACAGGCGACAGTCGAATCCGCCATTCAGGCAATGAAGCTCGGTGCATACGACTACCTGACCAAACCGTACCGCATCGGCGAGCTTTCCGCGCTGGTCACGGCAGCGGCCGAGAAACAGCAGCTAAAGGTCGATAATCAACGCTTGCGGGCCCAGATCGCTCGAACCAGCCAATCGCTGCCCGAAATCGTTGCGGAATCGCGACAGATGAAGGAAGCCTTGCGATTGGTACAGCGGGTTGCTCCGTCGGACACCTCGGTCATGATCACGGGCGAGTCCGGTGTCGGCAAAGAACTTATCGCGCAGGCGATCCACCGACTCAGCCGCCGGGCTGACAAGCCCTTTATTGATCTGAACTGCGCCGCGTTGCAGGATACTTTGCTGGAAAGCGAACTCTTCGGGCATGAGGCGGGAGCTTTTTCGGGAGCCCGCGTGCGAAAGCTAGGGCTATTCGAGATCGCCGACGGCGGAACGATCTTTCTGGACGAAGTAATGGAAATGCCGATGCCGCTTCAGTCGAAGCTGCTCCGCGCACTCGAAACCCGTTCATTCTTCCGGGTTGGCGGTGTAAAGAAGGTCGAGGTCGACGTACGGCTTGTAGCCGCGACAAATCGAAACAAAGAGCAATCGATCGCCGACGGCGTGTTCCGGGCCGACCTGATGTACCGCATCAACAGCTTTGAGATCGTGATCCCGCCGCTTCGCGAACGTCGCGAGGATATCGAACCGCTTGCCCGACATCTACTCCACAAGATGGCCGGTGCGAACGCTCCTGAAATGTCGCCGGCAGCGATCGAAGCTCTCTCAAATTTTGATTGGTCCGGAAATGTTCGACAGCTTCGCAATTGTCTCGAGCGGGCGATACTGCTCGCCGACAACAACATGATCACGCCCCGAGAACTCCCGCCTGAGATCGCCTACCGTACAGAAACCCCAAGCGTTTCCGTCAGCTACAACGCCCCGCAAAACAATACGGTAGGATCATTCCAAAATGCGCCTGCGGCCACAAATCTTCGCGACGTAGAACGCCAGCAGATAATCGGAGCCCTGGAGAAAACCGGCTGGCACCGAGGCAAAACCGCCGAACTGCTCGGCATTTCGCCATCTACGCTTTACCGGCGACTGCGTGAATACGATCTTGATGTTCGGTAGGTTATTACTGATCCGAGACGAATATAAATCACATCCTAGGCATCAACGCGACAGCCGTTCCAGACGCGCTTTAGTTTTTCTGATCTCGTAAGCCAGATTCGGAGACGTTCTTTATATGCTCTAGTACGCGAAGATGTATTTTCTGAATGATGCGGTCTGAAAAGAGCCGCCAATAGACGTCCGGCGCGATATCGTGGGTGTAGAATGTGGTTCCTTCGAGTATCGTGTGTCCACCGCTCTCGTAAAGCCGGAACTGACCCTTCTGCGATCTGATATAGTTCAAATGGACAGTGTGCAGATTGTTGTACGGCGTCAATTCCGTCATTGGTGCAGGCTGTTCGAGAACGTCGAAGGCTAAGAAATTTGGCTCCTGCCACGCTGTGATCGGCTCAACAAATGGACCGGTGTCGAAATTACAATAACGGATTGCTCCGACGCCGGAACCGTCGATCGTGGCGCTAACCGGATATGCGAAGCCGAGGTTGAGAATTCCGTCAGGTGCTGCCGTTATTTCGGGAAAGGCGACGACGTTTTGCCAGACTTTATCGATCGGGGCGTCGATCGACACAGTCGTGACGACTCGATGCATGGTGGGCTCGCTCTGTCGGGATATCTCAAACCCCATTGTAAGCGGTATCGAAATAAACAGTGCGATGGCTACGCCGGCCCCTGCTTGCGGCTTTTTTAGATGGTTTGTGACCGCCCACGCGATCAACGCGCCAAGAATGCTCAGTGGAACCGCGAGCGGAAGGCTCATTAGTATGCATATCAGTCCTTCGATCGCGAGCGCCATAGTGAGCACCGCGATCACGCCTAGATACGCGACGCTAACAGCGGCGCAGCGACCAAATCCTACTCCACCTCGGGGAGCGAAGATAATGGTCGCCGCGAAACCCATTACAAACGGAGCCAAGACAAACATCGCCCACCCATATTCGCCCACAATGCTCGCCGAGAAATAAACAAAGGCGAGGCCAATGATGACGGGAGCAACCGCCGATAAAACCCCTCTCAAATATCCATCCTGATAGGACATATCAACCGGAAAGCTCCTTATGGGGTGAAAAACAAGTACCGCCGCTCAGATAAAGGCATCAATTCCTTTCCAAACTCGATGCCGCGTGTGGTAAGTGCTTCGCCAAGCGATCCGCCTCCGAAGAACAGAAGTTTGCAATCGCCGGACCACTTAAGCAGCTTTGGCAACTTATCAACAAATCCATCTAGAGCTCGGGCCGTAACGTAGGAAACATCGGGCCCTTTTGTTTCCGAGAATTGTTTTGCGATCACGGTCGCTCGATCGTCAGCTTCGCATTTCGCCAAAACCGTTTGCAAAAAGCGAACCTTCTTCTCTTTCGATTCGATCAATACAGCTGACAGATCTTCGCGGACGATAAGACAAGGAATCGCCGGCAGGCCGCCGCCGCTGCCGATGTCGGCGAAGCGTGCGCCGTGCGGAAGGTGTTTGAGCATTGTGAGCGATTCGAGGATATGACGGGTCGCGAATTCCTCCGCCGAGCAAGGTGCTACTAGATGGAGGTACTCGTTCGCGGTTTCGATCTCGCTATGAAATCGGGCGAGCTTTAGCATCTGCTCATCTGTGAGGCTTATACCGAACGTGGACTGATGTTCAGTTAGAAACTTTTCTATAGACATCTCGTTTGCCAGCACCTTCTGAAGGCAATAGAAAAAGGAGGAAGTTTCGGCCTCCTCCTTATTCACGTATATGGTGCGGACGAGAAGAATCGAACTTCCACTCTGTAACCAGAACAGGCTTCTGAG
>CAYPGP010000003.1:0-374461 GCA_964410495.1 uncultured Chloracidobacterium sp. | reverse complement strand
CTTAAAATCCTGTGTCCTTAGGGACGTACGGGTTCGATTCCCGTCCCCAGTACCATCTGACAAATCTATTTCGAATAACTTATCGGCTGCCTTTTTGGTCTCTGGCTTTGGTCAAGACTCAAGCTGCGATCAGAGCCGCGAGAAATAACGCGAATACCGTCCAGGTCGCCGCCGCCTGGATCCAGTTGATCACGAAGTAGCGTCGCCGTCCGTTTTCCCAATCCGCCGGCATGGCTTCGGGTTCCCAGGCTAACATCACGTCGTATAGTGGTTCTTTCCACACATTTGAAACGATGTACACGCCGAAGATCACAATTGTTAAGCCGGTAGCGGTGAGAACGAATGAAATGGAACTCGGTTCGTTCCAAAGGCTGATGAGTGCGACAATCGGAGCGACGGCCATTCCGGTCGCGCAAGCGTAGTTGAACCAGGCTTTCCTCGCGACCGGAAGGAACGCCCTCAGGAACCGCGCAAACTCCGCTCCGTTCATAGCCGCCAGCATTGGGTGCATGACCAGGGTCAGCATCCCGAGAAGTCCCGACCATAGCCCCGCGCATACAACGCTTGCCGTGAGGGCCAGTTGTTCGATCGTCATAACTTTACCTCCTTCATCAATGTGCTGCGAGAGATGGCACTCGAACTCGTGACGACGTAAACGAGGAGAGCGGTCACACTGTAGACGAATGCCCTTAGCCAGTACTCTCTCGATGGCTCTACTCCGCCAAGCGAAAAAAGATTGAGTGCGACGTGAAAGATGATCGCTACGATCAGACTGCCGCCGCTCTTCACGTGAAACCATGTAAATAGCATCGAGAAAGCTATCGTCATCAACGCAAAGGCTGAGAAGGGCAAACCATAGTGCGGGTAACTTGGCATCAAGAAATTCGGGAGGTGCCAAACTGCCCAGATAACACCGACGATCAGGCCGCTGGTCACTGGCGAGTATCGCTGAAGAAAATACGGAAGTAGAAATCCTCGCCAGCCCAATTCTTCACCAATAATGAGTACCGCCACCACAATACTCAGCATAGAAATGTGGTTCAGCTTAAAGTCGATCGGCCCCAGTAACCAGTTGTGTAGGAGCCACACCGGGAAAAGTAATGCTAACGGCAATAGGACAGCAAAAATGATCCAGGCCAAAACGGTACGCGACAGTCGAAACCTATTCTTAAGCTCCACCAGTCCCGACGTTTGACCCATTGCTTTTTGAACAACGATCGCCGCAACAGCGGGCCCAAAGAGTGCGAGCAAAGGGAAAAGAATGTTTTGATCAATAAGGGTTGCAAAGATCCACGTCCATACGTATGCAATAACAACAAAACTAATGAACGGGTTGCGTGTCATCACCTTTCTCATAAGCGTTAAATGTGACCGTTCCGATGCCTTACGGCCAAGCGAGCCTATCTGATGTCATCTCCGTAAAAACCAATCAACAGGGCGACGCAGGGAAACGGGCTGTGGATATTGGTCCAGGTATCCTGTCCGCAAAATAAACTGCACGGCTTCATTTAGTTTGATCGAATCATTCAAAACCTGTTGGGTCGATCGTTCCTCCAATATCTGAGTCATTGGATGGATGGCAATATTACGTTCTCTGATCCTTAGAAGGAGCCGCTGCAACCGACGGCCGGACTCAAGCAAGGTGGCGACGGAACTATCCTTGCTTGTAAGAAGAATCCAACCGGCCGATTGAGAAACTTGCGATCTAACTTTATCGATCCCTTGGTCCCTGAAATCACTGCTCATCGCACTTTCTTTGTTGTAAAAATTTCTCACGAGGAAACCAGAAATACCGTCGATCTCCATGCTTGCGGTTGTCAGTCCATCACGATATTTCTCGGCAGCCTTATTCGAGAATCGAATCCAATCTGCCAATTCTTCTTGCGCCGGGTCGCGATACGCCTGAATGCGATTTGCCTCGATGGTTTGTTCGTTAATGAACTGACTCTCCTTTCCACCGGCGGGCAGATAATGAAACCCGTCGGTCTCTGAACCAACAATGTGATCGAGGTCCTCTTTACTGATCAACTCACGACGATAGTTCGAACGAACGGTTCGCCGGGTCTTGATCTTTTCTGTATCAAAATCACCCGTCGTTCCACTTTTGGTAAGTCTTACTTCCATAACACGTTCGTCTTGATTGGTCGCGGCTAGCAGATTCCAAGCGCAGGTATAACCGAAGGAGCCCGCAGCGTATTCCAGATTCTGGAGGAAAGCACCGATCGAAAGAATCGTCTCTCGCTGCGTCGGGTCAACCTCAGGCAGCCATCTTGTTCCGTCGTTAGCGATGATCCAGTGATATGGCTCTATGTACTCCACGAACCACGGTTGCGTATTGTGGCCGCTCGGTGCGAGCGAGGCGAGATAAAGGACCTCTTTCTCGTCGGGCGATAGCATGCCAACATTTTTCCCCGCCGCGTCGATGTCATCCCGCACAAGACTGTGGCGGTCGCTGCATGAGTATGCCGCGGTCCCGACTGCTAATGCCGCTCCGCCGACAATGCCGATAAAACTCCTTCTGTTCATAGTTCTCTTCACCCTAGTTTGATCGTACGGTCCGGGACTTACGACAGCTTTGCCTTTCGATTTCGGAAAAGCCACCAGATGCTGCAAATGCCCGGGATCATTGGAAGAACTGCCGTGTACATCCCCGGGAAATAGTATTCGCCCGTCGTCCAGTAGTAGTGATTCCGCATGCCGTCGACCTGAACGCCATTGACGATCGCAGATATCGTCGTCGTGTCAGCCGGACCGATCGACGGTTCGATGAGCGGGAATATAAAGTGCGTGAATTCCGCAGTTCCGGGGCCGATAAAGATGAACCATGCAACGAACCCGGCCAGCGGGATGCGAAGCAGCAAACCGGCTGCGGTCAGGAAATAGATCACCGGAAGAATAAAGACGAAGACCGTTAGAAAGCGCTCGTCGGGAAGAGCGACGTTGAATACCCGCGTCATCGCCGGACCGAACAGGCTGACGTGCTCTTCGTACATATGCGTATGGAGCATCGCAGTCGTACAAAGAAAAAGCACAGCCGTCGTGACCGGCGTGATCGGCTGCCGAAGGTTGGTCGCTCGCCAACAGAACAGCCCAATAAAAGCCGACGTGGCAACGATCACCATTACGGGTGTACCGACACTGATCGTAAGTGCCGTTACGAAAAAGACCATAAGCACTACCGCTATTACTTGATTGATCACTTGACCGCGGGCCGTGTACATAGAATCTATAAACTCGTTCCAACTCATATTTTTTCTCCTTAAATGAAACCTGCTACTTCCAACTATTGCGGTGCCGCAACGACGAACACATTCTTGTTCGTCGAATAGCCGAGGCACTCGTAAACGGCTTTTACCAGCCGTTGATATCGGCCGTATTCGTGCATGCCCTCGATCCAGCGATTCATGACAAAACTGATGGTCATTCTCTCGTCGAGGTCCGCGTAGCCGAGTGAACCGCCGTTGCCGCCCCAGTAGGCGATCCTATGGCCGTAGTTTTCCGGGAAGAGCGGCGACTCGAGTGCGAAGCCCATTCCCCAGCGGATCGGTATCTCGATCACCAAGTCGATGCCGTCAGATTGTTCTTCGAGCACGCGTTTTCGGCCTTCCGGCGATAGCAGCGTGACGCCGTTGACCTTATCCGTAACGAGAGCAGAGTGGATCGTCGCGACCGATCGAGCATTTCCTTGTCCATTTGCCGCCCCGACCTCAGCCATGCGCCATGCGTCAGTTGATGAATTAACAGGGCTTAGGTTCGGATTCGTCGCGACGCGATCCATAAACTTATTGCCGGTAAGTCCGGCCTCGGGAGCTGCCTGCACAAATGGAGCGGCCCTCTGCAGATCTTTTTCTTTGAGCCCGATATGATAGTCGGCACCTAACGGCCCGGCGATCTCGTCGGCGAAAAACTGTCCGAGCGTCTTGCCCGTTACTCGCTGGATGACGCCGCTGACAAGGTGCCCTTGGGTATTGCCGTGATAGCCGCTTGCGGTTCCCGGTTCCCACCACGGTGCTTGTTTTGCAAGCAGATCGCACGATCTCTCGAGATCATAGACGTGTTCCCACGTAACGTCTTCGGTCCAACCGGCGAGCCCCGATGTATGGCCGAGCAAATGGCGAACGAGAATGTTCTCCTTGCCGTTCTGTGCAAATTCGGGCCAGTATTTAGCTACCCTCTCGTTCAGGTCGATCAGTCCGCGGTCCGCTGCAACCAGCGCGGCCATTGCCGTCATCGTTTTTGTCGTCGAATGCGTGGTCGTGATCGTGTCGCGGTCCCATTCGCGTGTGAATGTGCCGTCAAAATATCCGCCCCAGATATCCATTACAGGTTCGCCCTCGATAAACACCGCGAACGAAGCCCCGATGTCGTCACCGTGATCAAGGCTGTATTCAAATATCTCTCGCACCTTCTGAAATTTGTCGTCGTATTTTCCTTTTATGTCTGCCATGCTGTTCTCCTTAGTAAAGTTATTTATTGCTGTCGGAATAGGCGTCGATGACCGAACGAACAAAGAAATCGACTCCGATAAGTTCGGCACCGAATTCTTCGAGCCGTCGGATGATCGCCGCGCCCTTTCGGTCGATATAGGTAACACCCGACACATCGATCGAGAATAGTTCGCCCGCCGCGAGTTTTTCGACTATTTCGGTCAGCAGCACGGCATCGGGCGCCGCAAGCTTTCCTTCAACTTTGAGGACTGTCAAGTCCTTCGCTGCATCGATCTGTGTGATCTTCACCGTCATCGCCTATGCTTTTGGCAAGGCGGGTGCCAAAGCACGTAGCGATAGCTAAATGTTGAAAAGATTATGGGTTAGGTGGTTATGGAAATGGTCGAGATGTCGAGGAAAGCTGATCTTGGTCACCGTATGTGGTCAGAGAAAACCAAATACGGTTTCTTGATCACTTCGATGGGATGCCGAGTTTCTTCATCCGGTTTCGAAGGGTTGAAACCGGAAGATCGAGGAGTTGAGCTGCGCCGCCAGTTCCCGCGATGCGGCCACCGGTGGATTTGAGGACGTCAATGATGTGGTTGCGCTCGACGGCTTCGAGCGATCGCTCTACCGGAACTGCGGCGGCGGTAATGGGCGGTTGAATAGGGCGAAGTTCGGTTATCGGAACCTCCAGTTCGTCGCCGCGGGTCAGGATAACGGCGCGTTCGATGAAATTCTCAAGTTCGCGGACGTTGCCGGGAAAATCGTAAGTGCAAAGTGCGTCGATGGACTCACGCGGAATTGACGTAATGCGTTTGCTCATTCGGCCAGCGTGTTTCCTAGTAAAGTACCCAGCGAGCAAAGGAATATCTTCGGGACGTTCGCGCAGCGGAGGGATGCGGATCGGGAAGACGTTCAGACGGTAGTAAAGATCGCTACGAAATGTACGTTCTTCAACCATCGCCTGAAGGTCGCGGTTCGTCGCGGCGATCAGGCGAACATCGGAACGAACGGTTCTTGAACTTCCAAGTCGCTCGAACTCGCTCTCCTGCAAAACACGAAGAAGCTTCGGCTGTAGTTCCAGCGGGATATCGCCGATCTCATCGAGCAGCAGCGTGCCTTTGTGCGCGAGTTCAAACCGTCCCACGCGCAGAGCGATCGCACCTGTGAACGCACCTTTCTCATGACCGAATAACTCGCTCTCGAGTAGCCCCGTCGGTATCGCCGCACAGTTAAGCTTTACCAGCGTCCTCTCCCGACGATTACTTAAGTTGTGGATCGCACGCGAGATCAGCTCCTTTCCGGTACCTGTTTCGCCATAAAGGAGCACGCATGAATCGGTTGGAGCAACAGTCTCGATCTGCCGGAGGACATTCTTGAGCGCCGGGCTGTTGCCTACGATCTCCTCAAAGTTGTACTCGCTCTGGATCTCTTCTTCGAGATAGAGTTTTTCGCTGGCGAGCCGATCCTTGAGGTTTTGGATCTCGTCGAATTTGATCGCACTGTCGACGGCTCCCGCGATCTGATTAGCAATGAGTTGGAGTGTCTCATCGCTCCCCGGCGGGAAAGCGTCTTCGATGGTGTTGGCCACGGACAGTATTCCGATGGGCTTATCGCGCGAGACCAGCGGAACAACACACACGGACCTCAACCCGGCCTCGTACGCGAGTTTAACGAAAGGCGAAGGAAACTCGGCTAAGTCCAGCCGTTGGCGCAGCACCGGCTTTCGTGTCTTGATGGCGAGTTCGTCAGGCGTATCCTTCGCGGGAAAGAACTGTCCCTCTTCCTGAAACGTCTTGTTCGGATCATCTAGGGCGAGGATGCGGAATCGGTTAAGTTCGGCATCGAAAAGTCCGATCCCCGCGTATTTGTGGCTGATGTTCCGGCGAAGAATGGAAGAGGTGATAGTGAGTACATCCCTTAGATCCAGCACCGCTGAAAGAGCGTTGCTGATATCAAGCAGCATTCCGAACCGGTCCTTCTCCGCCGACGCCCGGCCATAGTTGATGGCATTATTGACCGCTAAGGCGACCTGCGATGAGATCGCTTCGATCATTCGGACCTTTTCGTCATCGAAGCAGTCTTTCACGTCACTGACCAGTGTCAGCACTCCCAATGTCCGATCTCCCGCGATCAACGGCACACAGCAGGCCGCCTGCGCGTTGAGAGTGTGCGGAAACCGCAATATCATCGACTTCGGAAATGCGATCAGGTCCGAACGGTCGTATATCTGCGTCTTCCGTTCGGTGAACGCCTTTCCCGAGGCTGTTCCGTCAAGGTCGAGATAGTAGCCCTCGTCCGGCTTCTCCTGCAGCTTTGTCGTTTCAAGAGCGTATGCCTTTAACCGCTGACTCTCCGGTTCATAAATGAACAACACCGCCGAATCGTAACTGACAATTTCCCGCAGACTGGCCGCGACCGATCGAACCACCTCGCGTAGATCCAGATTCGCTACGACGGCATTCGTGACCTCGAGCAGCATCTTTAATTGTTCGTTGTCGTTCGAGGCTTGGGCCATTCTTATTTCGGACACTTTATAGCATTGATCAACCAGTCTCTCAAGCGGAAGATATCAGAACTGGTCATTATCTGCGCAAGTTTTGCATGCGAGCATCGATCGTTCAACGCGTTTGTGGTCGATACTATCCCGTCCCCAGTTCCAAGAATAAAAAAGCGGGTCGTGTTAGCGACCCGCTTTTCTTGTATCTAAACAAAAAGAACCACTACTGGACCGCCGGCAAAAAGCGGACGATCACAGTAGCTATAATGGCTCCGATGGAAATGAATGCGAACATATAAAAACTCTCCGAAATATAAATAAAAGCGTGCCGATCTTGCTGGCATCGGGAATGGATACGACAGATATTTGGGAACGGTTTTTAAAAAACTGAGGAACGGTCGAACATTTTACATTTTTAACAAAATCCTCGTGCTGGCAGCTACGGCTAGTGAGGCTCACCCTGCAGGAAGCCGGCCATCGATTTGCGGCCTTCGCGAATGTAGAAATCGCCGTAGCAGAGCATTCGTAGAATATGGTCCGGGCGGCCGTACCAGCTTCCCCAGCCGAGCGGCGAATCGCCGTTCGCGTCTTTTGCGTCGATCTTCGCTCCCGCATCGAGAAGCATCTTTATAGTGTCTTCTGAGCCAAAAGCGGCGGCGCGGTGCAGCGGGGTTTCGCCTTTCGTGCGGCAATCACGCATGAAGGCTCCGGTTTCGACGTTCGGTTTGGTCGCACGGTTAGGATCGGCTCCCGCGGCGAGGAGCACTTTGACGACCGGGTCGTAGGTCACGCGGTCAGTCTTGGATATCGCGGCGTGAAGAGCCGTTTCGCCGCTGTCGTCGAGACCTTTGTTAACATCCGCACCGTTTTCGATCAGGAATTGGCACAGCCGCCAATGCCCGTGAAACGCGGCCCCGTCGAGTCCCAGATTATCGCCGAGCGAGCCGATCTCCTCGCCGTTAGCAAGCAAAAACCGGATCGCGCTTACATCGCCGTAGTAGGAGCACCAGTTTATCAGCCTCGTTCCGCCGCCGTCAGTCGCTGTTGCGGGGATGCCCGAGGCGATCAGCTCGAACACCAGATCGGTGCGGCCGTCCGCGACGCGTTCCATCAGTTTGTTCGTTTCCGGCATAAGAATTCTCCTTGATCTGTTCAACCGTGGGCCACAGATACCGCAAGCAGCACCTGGGCAAAATAATACAACGGAATGCCCCATACCTTGTTTACGATGCTCCGCTCAACAAACCGGTCGCGAGCAACCGAAACATCTGAGACCGCAAAGGCCGCCGCCCCGACAGCGACTGTAGCCGGAAGCTCGGTCGAACTTGCTCCGACCGCCAATACTATCATCATTCCGATCGCTGCCAGATATATCGGCACCGCGATCTTATAGAATCCGTCGAGGTACTTCCACAGCCATCGCCCGACGATCGCCGCAAGGATCAGGACTATGCCAGCGGCGATCAACGACGGATGCGGGGCCAGAGGCTTGGAAACAAATGCCCCTGCGAAGGCCAGGTGAGCGAGCAGAAACGCAGCGATCCCTGCGAGAAGACACGATCTTTTCAGCGAAAGCAACAGCACATCGCCAGCCCAGCTGAGGGCGAGAGCGACAAGTATCAAGCGTCCGTAAACGCTGCCTGCGGCTCCATTGAACAGCGCGAGAGCAACGAACGCTGTGCTGGAGAAAACCTTGACTGCGGCCGCGAGAGCGTCATTCTGACGTACGCGAGCCAGAACATAAACCGCAGAGCCTGCTAAACATGCGCCCGCGAGGAGGATTGTTGGCGTGTCGATCACTTTAGATAGTCTACAATGTCGGCGAAGCGTTTCGATAACTTCTTTTCACGCGGTTTTTTGCAAAAAAAGGGGTTGACATTAAATAAAGAAGAGTTATAATTCCCACAGTATTAAAACTTTTAGTAATGCACTATCCTGCGAACGACAACCTTTTTTCCTCGATCATTCGAACGGCTGATCACGAGGTCATAGGTGCGTCTTCGCCTGGCTTTCCAGTATCTGTGGTGATTTACGACATTATTTTTCCGCACGGAAAATGATGACAGAGTGATCCTGCAAGTGGGTTTATCAAGGTCATCATCGAGGAAAAAGATGATGGCCTTTCGGTTTTTTCGAGGCTAGATCCTTATATGTTGGAAGCAGTTTCGACCGCACAAGTTCAATCTGAGTCGTCCATGGCTGTGCACGAACGCGAGGCTCCCGTTCGCGGAGCCGAGATATTGATCCGCGCGTTGATCGGCAATGGGGTCGACACGATCTTCGGCCTGCCCGGCGGCGCGGTCCTGCACATCTACGACGAGATGTGGCGATATCGTGATCAGGTCACGCATTATCTCGTTCGCCACGAACAAGGTGCCGTTCATGCGGCAGAAGGCTACGCCCGGGCAACTGGAAAAGTTGGCGTCGCGCTTGTGACTTCCGGACCAGGAGCAACCAACGCCGTTACAGGCATTGCCGATGCATACATGGACTCGATCCCGCTTGTGGTTATCACCGGCCAGGTGCCGACAGCCGTGATCGGGACTGACGCGTTTCAGGAGGTGGACACCTTCGGGGTGACGCTTCCCATAGTGAAGCACAGCTATCTGGTTCGAAATGTAGAGGATCTCGAAGCCGTCGTAAACGAGGCATTTTATCTTGCCGCGACGGGCAAGCCGGGCCCTGTGGTTATCGATGTTCCTAAGGACGTGACCGCCGCACTAACTGAGTTTCGAGGCGATGGGGTTATTACACACCCTCAGCTACGGACTGAAAACGCTGCCGAAGCTACGCTGGCAAAGGTCATCGATCGAATTTTGTCGGCCCACCGGCCCGTGTTTTACGTCGGCGGCGGAGTGGTCGCGAGCAATGCAGCGGAAGCACTTGCCCGTGTAGTGGAAAAGCTTGGCGTTCCGGTGACGCCGACGCTTATGGGGCTTGGCGGATTTCCCACCGCACATCCACAGTGTCTGGGAATGCTCGGAATGCACGGCACTTATACGGCAAATATGGCCGTCGCCGAAAGCGATCTGCTGGTGGCGATAGGTGTTCGGTTTGACGACCGAGTTACCGGAAAACTCGCCGAATTTGCCCCAAATGCCGAGGTGATCCACATCGACATCGACGCCTCAAACATCGGAAAGATCAGAAAACCGCAGATCCCGGTCGTCTCGGACGCCCGCACCGCGCTCGAAGCCATCGAACGTTTGCTGGGCTCCCGCGAAACGAACGCTCGCACACGCCTCACAGATTGGTGGGCGTCGATCCGCGAATGGCAAAAAGCGGTGCCGCTCTCGTGCGAATATTCGCCGACCGAGATCAAGCCGCAGCAGGTGATCGAGACGCTTCATGAAGTGACAAATGGTGACGCGGTCATTGTCTCCGACGTCGGCCAGCACCAGATGTGGGCGGCGCAGTTTTATCCGTTCAAGCGGAGCCGTCAGTGGATAAACAGCGGCGGGCTCGGCACGATGGGCTTCGGTTTGCCGGCGGCGATGGGTGCGCAGATCGCGGTCCCGGACACGCAGGTCGTCGCGATCGTCGGCGACGGCGGTTTTCAAATGACCAATCAGGAGATCATCACCGCGATCCAATACGGCGTGCCGCTCAAGGTTCTGATCATGAACAACGGCTATCTCGGCATGGTCCGCCAATGGCAGGAAATGTTCTACGACCGTGCTTATTCCGAAGTCGATCTGTCGATCTCGCCCGATTTTGTAAAGCTCGCCGAAGCCTACGGAGCGCAAGGTTTACGAGCCAGAACGCCGGGCGAACTGAAAGCAGTTTTAGAAGAAGGCCTTGCTTACAAAGGCGTAACGATCTGGGACATCGTGGTCACGAAGGAAGAGAACGTCTTCCCGATCGTACCGGTCGGCGGAGCCTCTAGAAATATGATCTTGAAGTAGTTGGTAGTCGGTAGTCAGTAGTCACTAGGAAATCCTGATTGCTCATTCTGACTACCGACTACCGACTACCGACTACCGACTACTGACTTATGCGTCATACGATATCGATCATCGTTGCCAATCAACCAGGAGAGCTTTCGCGGATCGTCGGCCTGTTTTCGGCTCGCGGTTTCAATATAGAGACGATCACGGTCGGAAAAACGCTTGAGCCGGAATGGTCGAAAGCGACAGTCGTGACGCTCGGTGATGACCGCACGATCGAGCAGATCATCAAGCAATGCTCGCGTCTCGCACGCGTTCGCGAGGTGAAGGCGGTCACGAGTTTGCCGCATATCGAGCGGGAAATGGCGTTGATCGACGTCGAGGTAAAGGCGGGGACCGAACGGCAGGAAGTGATGAATCTCGTCCAGATATTCCGGGCGAAAGTCGTCGATATCTCGCACGAGCGGATGATCCTCGAGCTGTCGGGGACGATGGACAAGGTCGACACGTTCATCGACATGCTCCAGCCGCTCGCCGTTAGGGAAGTCACGCGAAGCGGCTGCGTCGCGATAAACAGACTGTCGCGGCTGATGACGGATGAACATGCGGAGGCCGCAGCAGCGTAGAACGGGCTGCCAAGCCCGTTCATGGGCGGGCCAATAGATGTTTGGTTGAGTGATGTATTCAACACCGTGGAATGGCGGGTTAACCGACAGACTTTGCAGTCTGTCGTACTTCTAAACAAATATGAAAGTTTTTTACGACAAAGACGCCGACACTAACTTGCTGAAATCCAAACGGATAGCGGTGATCGGATACGGATCGCAGGGCCATGCTCATGCGAATAACCTTAAAGATTCCGGCTGCGACGTCATCGTCGGGCTTTATGCCGATAGCAAGTCGTGGAAAAAGGCCGAAGAAGCGGGGCTTGAGGTGACCTTCGTACGCGAAGCCGCCGAAAAAGCCGACATGATCATGATGGTCGTCCCCGACGAACTCGCCCCGACGATCTATCGCAGCGATATCGAGCCGGTGCTGACAGACGGCAAATATCTTGCGTTTGCCCACGGTTTCGGTATCCATTTCAAAAAGATCGAACCGCCCGCGGGCGTCAATGTTTTCATGGTCGCCCCGAAAGGGCCGGGCCATCTCGTCCGCAGCGAATATGCTCGCGGCCGCGGCGTTCCATGCTTGATGGCGGTGCATCAGGATGTTTCCGGCGACACCGCGAAAGTCGCTCTCGCGTATGCTTCGGCGATCGGCGGCGGACGGGCCGGTATTATCGAAACTAACTTCCGCGAAGAGACCGAGACCGATCTGTTCGGCGAGCAAGCTGTGCTTTGCGGCGGTCTTACCGCTCTGATCAAGGCGGGTTACGAAACGCTGACCGAAGCTGGATACTCACCCGAAATGGCGTATTTCGAATGCCTGCATGAAATGAAGCTGATCGTTGACCTACTTTATGAAGGCGGTATCGGCAATATGCGATATTCGATCTCGAACACCGCCGAATACGGCGACCTCACACGTGGTAGCCGCATCGTCACCGACGAAACCAAGGCGGAAATGAAACGCATACTTGCTGAGATCCAGTCGGGGCAATTCGCCGACGAATGGATGAGCGAATGCGACAACGGCAAAGAAAATTTCAAGCGTCTGGAAGCCGAAGGCGAGGCTCACAGCATCGAAGCGACAGGTGCCCGGCTTCGTGCAATGATGCCGTGGCTCGCTCAGGACAAGCTTGTGAATACGGCGAAGAATTAAAAAAACTTGACAAGTATGCAAAAATGTGCTATCGTTGCAACGCTTGAAATGTGACCTTGCCTGCAATATGAACGAAATGGGAACGATATCAAATTTGTGCGGGACAACGGGACAAAGCGATGATTATGGTATAACTTGTTTGTATTCTGTTAGATACGGGCGGCCCACGCTGTCCCGTTTTGTCCCGCGGTGGGACAAAGTTCTCGGCAAAAGCGGTTTTACGACCCGAAGACGTCACGTCAACGTTACCCGGGTTCACCCTTTGAAAACTGGATGATCAAATCATGAAACTTATAGATCTGAACATGCTCCAAAGTGACGAGGTCAGCTCGTCGTATTTCAGGAAGACCGCGTCCGGCGATTCGCTGACCGTCGGCAAGGTCGAGGTTTATCAGGGCGAAGTGACGCAGCCGCACTCGCACGAGTCGGAAGAGGCGATATTTGTCCTAAAAGGTGCATGGCTGTTTCGTCTCCCCGACGGCGACGTGACCGTCCGGGCAAATCAAATGCTTTTCATCCCGGCGGGCGTCGAACATTCGTCCGAAGTGCTCGAAGACACGATCGCCATCGACATCTGCTCAAAATCGCGTCCCGACTGGCACAGCGGAAAGGACAAGAGCCTGCATAGCAATCCCGGGCAGTACCTCTGGGCGGTATGACCGCTCCGACGATAAATAGTCCGCGTGCTGAGATCGACGAGATCGACGGCGAGCTCCTGCGGCTGCTAAACCGGCGTGCCGAGATCGCCTTGCGCGTTGGAGCGGCGAAATCGGTTGCGGAGCGATCGCTGTGCGATCCGAACCGTGAACGCGAGGTGCTGGAGCGTCTTCGCAGCGAAAACGAAGGCCCGCTCGACGGCCACAGCATCGACAACATTTTCCAGCGGATAATAGACGAATCGCTTTTGCTGCAGCAGCGGACCTACGCGAAGCCATTTGATGAAAGCGCCGCCGATGCCGGTACAGTGAAGGTCGATGGCGATGCACGCGTTGCTTTTCTTGGTGATCGCGGGACGTTTAGCGAAGAGGCCGTGATCGGCATGTTTGGTGATAAGAGCGAAAGCGTGTCGTTTCCGACATTCGAGGACCTGTTTGCCGCTATCGAAACGGGCAGGGCTGACCTGATCCTTGCGCCGCTGGAAAACAGCCTGATCGGCTCTGTCCATCGCTGTGTCGATCTGCTGCTCGAGAGTTCGTTGCACATCATCGGCGACGTCGTCTTGCCGGTTTCGCACTACCTCGTAGCGTGTCCGGAAGCAACGATGGAAACTATCCAGACGGTCGAATCACATCCGGCCGCTCTGGCTCAATGCCGTCGTTTCTTCGCCGCCTATCCGCATCTCAAAGCCGTTCCGGCCGATGATACGGCGGGCAGCGTTCGCCGAGCGGTTGAAAGCGGTGATGTGACGCGTGCCGGGATCGGCGGACGCCGAACAGCTGAGATCTACGGCGGAAAGATACTTCGCGAACATCTTGAGGATAACAGCGAGAACTTCACCCGTTTCGCTCTGCTCTCGGCAAAACCGAACGGCGATAACACCGGATCGAAAGTTTCGGTCGTCATCCGGCTAAAGAACAAACCGGGAAGTTTGCACGGAGCTCTCCGCCCGCTGGTTCGCCGGAATATCGACCTCGCAAAGATCGAGAGCTTGCCGATACGTAATTCGCCGGGCGAGTTTAATATCTATCTGGACATAAACGCCCCGAGTATCGAGGGCGATCTGACTGGGGCTTTAGCGGAAATCGGTGAGGAGACTGAGGGAGTAAGGTTTTTGGGGCGTTATTCCACCACTAGGTTGGGAGGCCCCGCAGAAATGGGTTTATAGTTTTTTAGTGAATGGTGATAAGTAAAAGGTGAACAGATGACTGTTTACCGTTCACCGTTTCCTGTTCACTGTTTTATCGAATCATGATCTTAGTACTAAAACCAAACATCGACGAATCGACCCGCGAGTTTCAGCGGCTTGAGAGTCATTTGAATCACCTGACGAATATAGAGTTTCGCGTTCATCACGTGCAGGGAAGGGAGCAGTTGCTGACGGAGATATATCTGATCGGCAACACGGCGGCTCTTTCGCTTGAGGAGATGCGTTCGTTTCCGGGCGTCGATCACGCGGTGCGTGTTTCCGAAGAATATCGTGTGCTGGGCCGCCACAAGGACGACAAACGGCCGAGCGGATTTGAATACAACGGTGTGCGATTCGGGCAGGATAATTTGAACGTCTTCGCCGGCCTCTGCGCGGTCGATTCAATGGAGAGCGTTGAAGCGATGATGAAAGGCCTGCAGGAAAACGGGCAGGTTTGCACCCGCATGGGAGCTTACAAACCGCGGACTTCGCCGTATTCGTTCCAGGGGCACGGCAAGAATTGCCTGCCTTATGTTTTCGAGCTGGCGGGGAAATACGGCATCAAGGTCATCGCGATGGAGGTTACGCACGAGTCGCATGTGGATGAAATAAACGAAGCCCTCGATGCGACCGGACGGTCGACCGGAGTCATGCTTCAAATCGGGACACGCAATACGCAGAATTTCGAATTGCTGAAAAGTGTCGGCCGTCAGCAGGAGTTTCCCGTTTTGCTCAAACGTGGCTTCGGCATCACGCTCGACGAATCGCTGCACGCGGCCGAATACCTGGCGAGCGAAGGCAATCAGAAGGTCGTCTTCGGCCTCCGCGGGATGAAGACAAACATCGGCGATCCGCATCGGAACATGGTGGATTTTGCCCACATTCCAGTCGTCAAACGTATAACCCGAATGCCCGTCTGCATCGATCCCTCGCACTCGGTCGGCACGCGTTCGCGAAGCTCGGACGGGATCCTGGATATTCTGCACGTCACCGCCCAAGGCGTCATCGCGGGTGCGAACATGATCCTTGTCGATTTTCACCCATACCCGAACAAAGCCGTCGTCGACGGCCCGCAGGCCCTGAGGACGGAAGAATTGCCGACGTTTTTAGAAGACGTGCGAATGGTTCGCGAGGCGTTTGAAAAGCGTGTTCAGCTTCATCGCGGGGAATCTACGGCGGTTGGGGGTTAGAAAGTTTGCAAAAGACCGCGCGTTAGCGAGGGCGAAACATTAAACCTGCGCGATTCGCCCTTGCTCACGCGCGGGCTTTGGCAGAGATAAGTACATCTTTGAGATGGCAAACAATTCGAGAAGCAAAATTATTACCTCCGGTGTCGAACGTTCGCCTAATCGCTCAATGCTGCGTGCGGTCGGGTTTGGGGATGGCGATTTTGACAAGCCGATCGTCGGGATCGCGAACGGCTACAGCAATATCACGCCGTGCAACGCCGGGCTGCAGACGTTGGCTGATGCGGCGATGGGCGAGGCGAGAAGGGCCGGGATGATGCCGCAGGTTTTTGGGACGATAACGATCTCGGACGGCATTTCAATGGGCACGCCGGGGATGAAATATTCGCTGATCTCGCGTGAGGTCATCGCCGATTCGATCGAAACGGTTTGCAACGGCCAGCAGATGGACGGCGTTCTGGTCATCGGTGGGTGTGACAAGAATATGCCCGGCGGCATGATCGCGATCGCGAGGCTGAATATACCGGCCGTTTACGTTTACGGCGGCACGATCAAAGCCGGGCATTTGAACGGGAAGGATCTGACCGTCGTCTCGGCATTCGAAGCGGTCGGCGAGTATCTCGCGGGGAAGATCGACGATGCAGCATTAACCGCGGTCGAAAAGCATGCGTGTCCAGGAGCGGGTTCGTGCGGCGGTATGTACACGGCGAACACGATGTCTTCGGCGATCGAAGCGATGGGAATGGGGTTGCCGTATTCTTCGACGATGGCTGCGGAGGACGATGAAAAGGTGCAAAGCACGCTCGATTCGGTCTCGGCCCTCGCGGCAGCGGTCGAGAATCAGCTTTTGCCACGCCAAATCTTGACGCGAAAGGCATTTGAGAACGCAATGGCCGTCATCATGGCAACGGGCGGTTCGACGAACGCAGTCCTGCACCTGCTCGCTATCGCACATTCAGCCGAGGTCGATCTGAAGATCGATGATTTCGAAGAGATTCGGCGAAAAGTGCCAGTCCTGTGTGATCTGAAGCCTTCAGGTCAGTACGTCGCGACTGATCTGCACAAAGCGGGTGGCATCCCTCTTGTGATGCGGATGTTGCTCGATAACGGTCTGCTCCACGGCGATTGTATGACGATAACGGGCAAGACCGTCGCGGAGAATCTGGCGGATGTTTCGGGCGAAGTTCCCGCAGGACAGACGATCATCAGGCCGTTCGACGATCCGATCTACGCTCAGGGCCATCTGGCGATCCTCCGCGGAAACCTCGCCGAAGAAGGAGCGGTGGCGAAGATAACCGGCATCAAAACGACGTCCATTACCGGCCCGGCCCGCGTGTTTGATTCCGAAGAGGACTGCATGGCCGCAATTATGGCTCGAAAGATAACCGAAGGCGACGTGATCGTTATCCGCTACGAAGGGCCGAAAGGCGGGCCGGGAATGCGTGAAATGCTTGCTCCGACCTCGGCGATCATCGGACTGGGCCTCGGAGATTCGGTCGGGCTTATCACGGACGGGCGATTTTCGGGAGGAACTTACGGCATGGTCGTTGGCCATGTCGCTCCCGAGGCGGCGGTTGGCGGAAATATCGCGCTATTAGAGGAGGGCGACAGCATCACCATCGATGCGGAGCGGCGGCTCTTGCAAGTCAATTTAAGTGATGAACTGGTTGCTGAACGACGATCAAAATGGAATGGCCCCCCCGCAGGACCAAAGGTCGTCGGCGTAGCGGCCAAGTATGCCAAACTTGTGTCGTCAAGTGCGTTCGGAGCGGTCACCGATTGATATGAGCCCGCAAAAAAAGGCTTCAGCCATTCAGCCGAAGCCCTTTATCTCCCTGGTTTAGAAGCCTTTAGTAGCGATAGGGGTAACGTTCCGTATTTCGCGGGCTTTGCTTCTTGGTAATGATCGCACCCGTGACCACGCCGGCTCCGGCTCCGATCAGAGCTCCCTTTTTCCCGCCGAGCAGCCCGCCGATTATCGCACCGGCTGCGGTTGCTACGCCGATGTTAACGGCCTTGCGATGACGGTCATAGACGTTCGGGCGTTTGTATTCGCCTTCGTAATAGTCGTCGTAGTATTCGTTATCGTAGCGGCTGTCGTACCGATCATTCCGGTCGCGTCGCTGTGCCGAAGCGGTCGACGCAAAAGCCGGGATCGCCACGGCTAGCATAACTGCCATCATTAGTGCTGTGTAGAATTTCTTGATCATGTCCTCTTCACCCTCCAAAAACTTGCCGTTTCCGGCTCTGCCCTTGATGTTGCAACAGATGTGCCAAAGCCGGAGGCATGCGGATTCTACTGGGGTTTGTGGCAAACAACCACTTTCCGCTACACGGAGAAGGTCGAAAGTCTTACGCTTTTCGTGTAGTGGAAGGCAAACAAAAAAGCCGCCCTCGCGGACGGCCTATTTCGAATCACGACTAGATGTTTAGTATCGACGATATGCTCTGACGTAGTTTTTCGGCTTCTGCTTGTGAGTGAACAAAGCACCGCCGCCCGCTCCGGCCAGGCCGCCGATCACGACGCCCTTCTTGCCGCCAAGTAATCCGCCGACGAGCATTCCTATTCCGGTACCGATACCGATATTAAATGCTTTTCGGTGACGCCGATAAACATTCGGCCTCTTATAGACGGTTCGGCTGGTTCGGCTGCTCGTGTAATAACGTGTCTGACCCGATACCGAAGTGGCGAGGGCTGGAACAGCCGCCGCGACGACGATCGCCATCACAAATGTCGTTATGTACTTCTTAATAAACATGGAAAATCTCCCCCTGAAAAAGTTTTTGTTCGTTCGAAAACGGTTCGCCCTCGATTTGGCAATCACCGTGCCACGCACTCTCAAATCTATTAGTTTCATATATTTACAGCTTGGGGACTGGCCTCGGTTTAGCCGGCCGACATACGAAATCGGAACGGCTGATACCGAATCGTGCATTTAACCTTGTGGCGGCAGCAAATTTACGAAAAATGTTTAACATCGGCGCGCGCGTTTATGGTAGACTTTTTCTGCCGATTGCTAAGCGCTTCTTTACGCAATGATTTAGCATCGTTAACTTCGAGTTATTTATTAATGCTTAAGTCTCCGCTCAGCGAATTGACGGTCTTTTATGACCTCGAATGGGTTCCGGACGCCGCGGGAGCCGTGAGGCTCTATGACCTGCCGCCCGAAACCACCGAACTCGACGCGATGCAGGCATTATGGGAGCGGGCGCCACAGTATGATGCGGATAGCAACCCTCGGCCGTTCCTTAAATACATGTTCTCGAGGGTCGTTTCCATTGCCTTCCTCTCGCGTAAGCCCGTATTTCGCGATGGCGAAAAATCTGTCGAGTTTTCGCTTAACTCGCTCCCCAAACTGCCCGTCGAGAGCGACGAGGTCGACGAGGCCGCGATAATCGACCGGTTTCTTTACATCGTCGGCGAACGCTGCCCGCAGCTCGTCGGCTACAACTCGTCCGAATCGGATATGCAGGTGCTGATCCAGCGGGGAATTATCAACGAGGTCAGTGCTCCGGCATTCTGCAAACGGCCGAATAAGCCTTGGGAGGGAAACGACTATTTCGACGCACGGAATAGTGATGCTCATTTCGATATCTTGACAAAGTTTTCTCAGAAATTCGGCATGGCGCCTCGGCTCGACGAACTTGCCAAAATGTGCGGATACCCCGGAAAGATCGACGTAAAAGGCGACCAGGTGACCGATCTTTGGCTGGATCGCGACATAACGAAGATTGTCGAATACAACCAGATCGATACCCTGAACACCTACCTCGTTTGGCTTCGTCTCGTTTACTTTGCGGGCAAGATCGAGGAGGAAGACTATCACATCGAACAGGAGACGTTTCGAGAGTTTCTCGAAGACGAATCGCAGAAGCCAGAGAAGGCTTTCATAAATGAGTTTTTGAATAAATGGCCCGCTTAAGAACCTATGAAATTCGGAACGATCTATCCAGAAAACTGCATCGAAACTCTTCAGCGCATGGACGATGATCTGCTCGATATGACGATCACGAGCCCGCCGTACGACGATCTTCGTGAATATAACGGCTTTGTTCTTCCCGTGAATGAGATCGCTCGGCTTTTGTTTGAGAAGACTAAGCCCGGGGGCGTCGTGATCTGGGTGGTGGGCGACCGAACGTTGAACGGAAACGAGTCTTTATCGAGTTTTCGGCAGGCTATCACTTTTCAAGAAAGCGGCTTCAACGTGCATGACACGATGATATACGCCAAGAACAATCCGATCCCGAGCGATTGCGGAAAGCGTTACCGGCAGTGTTTTGAGTACATGTTCTGTTTTTCCAAAGGCCAGCCGAAGACCTTTAACCCCATCACGCAGTTGATAAAGCAGGAAAAAGCCTTCAAATCCTTCCGCATAACAAAGGTCGGCCGCAACGACCTGGCCCATGACCACGTAGCTCCAAAAGAACGAAAGCTCGACAATATTTTTCTCTACGACGAGTGTAACTGCAACAAAATATTGGACTATTCGGACAGCGAGATCTTCTACTACAACGTCGGCACGTCGAGTTCGCGGGACAAGATAGCGTTTTCGCACCCGGCGATCTTTCCCGAGAAACTTGTTGAGGACCAGATCTCAACGTGGACGAATAAAGGCGATGTCGTGTACGACTGTTTCATGGGCAGCGGCACCACTGCGAAGATCGCCCACCTCCTCGGGCGGCGCTGGATCGGTTCGGAGATGTCCTCCGAATATGTCGATATAGCCAATCAACGCATCGACCCATATGTGTCACGACCGGCGGAGCGCGTGCAGATGGCCGCTTAGAGCGATCATCGATGGCATCATTATCGGAGATCCGGTTTGACCGACTTCTTCATAGTTGGTGTGAGAGCTCGATAATGTAACTGAATCTGACGCTGTAAAATCCCGTGCCATCGTCAATTGTTACCATTGTGCGCTCATCACTCATCGAACTCGCCGATCGGCGATAAGGGTATCGATCAAAGCACTTTTTGCAACACGTTTGAGGAGAGACTCGGAGTTTGGTCTTTTGACATCTCAAAGCCAATTTTTTTCATCTATTTCTTCTGAGATCGAGTAAAAATTAGACTAGTCGATCCGGCCGGCGTACTTGGAAAGCCGATTCCGTGCTTTGAATTGAAGCGGAATCGGTGTTAAAAGATGCTCTAGACCCGGAGTAACTTGATTATGAAAAGCCCACTTTTAGCTCTGATAGTTTTTTTGACCGGAACGATCGCGGTCGCCCAGCCGCGTCCGGCGGACAAAGTTCCGACGGTTCCGGCGAACGCCCCGACTTCGTACGAAGCCCGTTACGAAGGCGGCTTGTTTGGTGCCAGCAAAAAGGAAAGCGGCACGCTGACTTTCGACGATGCGAACGAACGTGTTGTATTTAATCGCGAAGGGAAAGAAATGTTCTCCATTCCGTACTCAGCGCTCATCATGCTCTATCCCGATTCGAAGGACAGCGTCCCCCAGGCAGGGAAGGTGATCAGCCATATTCCGTTGCCCGGAGCGGGCCTCGCGAACCTTTGGAACAAGAGCACGAAGTACGCGAACATGACGTTCGAGGACCCTGATATTCAGGCGAACGGGACCGCAAGCTTTCGGTTCAAGGATAAAGACAAGCTGATTCTTTTTATTAACTCGCTCGGGGCCAAGGCGAAAATGAAACAGCGTGGTGATGCGTTCTACAAGCCGCGGAACGGAGCGACGTTTTAGTTCAGATCGCCGAAGCGATGCTGCAAAATCGCGATCAATGCAATGGAGGCCGTTTCCGCTCGAAGGATCCGGCCTCCGAGCGTTATGACGTTAACTCCTTTTTTCCTCGCAAGCTTCAATTCGGAATCGTCCCAGCCGCCTTTCGGCCCGATCATTGCGGTTATTCTTCCCCCCGGCTTTAGTCGATCGAAACCGACGCCGTCGCGCTCGGAAAACATCACGACTTTTTCTCCATGGATTGATGCAATAAGTTCTTCGAACGGCAAAGGTTCGGCAACTTCCATCAGGCGGGCCCGGCCGCACTGCTTGGTCGCCTCCATCGCGATCCGGCGCCACCGGGCTAATCGCTTTGCCGCGTCCCTGGCCTTTACGTCACCGCGGATCGTTTGAAGCGGGATCAGCTTCGTTACGCCCAATTCGACAGATTTCTGGATCACCAGATCATATTTCTCGCCGTTCAGAACGGTCGCGGCTAGAGTTATCTCAAAGGGTGACTCCGGCGATGCGGGTTCTATCTTTCCGGTGACCGACAGTCTCGTCTCTTTTTTTCCGATGTCCTCGACAACACAGGCGTACTCGTTACCTTCGCCGTCGAAGACGGAGACCTCGTCGCCAGCGCTCAGCCGCAAAACGTCTCGCAGATGCCTCGTCTCGTCCGCGTCAAGCATCACCTGGGCCTTGAAAAAATGATCTATCGGAGCAAAAAATCTTCTCATTTGTGATGCACCTGATCTTGGAGATCAACCACAGACCGCAGTGTTTCCCAAAGCTACCCAAACAATTCGCGGAAACCGGCCGAGGTTTTTCTAACCGAAAGCCAGTCGACAAAAACATCGGGAGTTTCGAGCCAGACGCGGAGCCAGTCGGCGGTCTCTTTAAGTTGCTTTCGTCGCTGCTCGTTCGTCCTGACGTCTTCCGCGGTGTCAAGGGCACTCTTTCGAGCGTCAATGGCGGATTCGCGTATTCGTCGCAGGCCGTCCGAGTCGCCGCCGGCCTTGTAATTCTGCCTTAGATTCTCGAGATCACGTATCGAACGTTCAGCTTTCGCGAGATCGGTGATGTCGATCAGGTTACGAAAAGCGGCATCGTACGGTCGGTCCGAGGCCCGCTCAACATGCAAATTCATGATCTCGGCATGTCTGAGTTGGGCACCCTCGTCGGCCAGCAATCTCGCGACTATCATTGGCGTGTCGGCGGCGGCCTTTCCAAATACGTCCTCTACGACTGCCTCGATAGCCTCGAGTTCGGCGCGGCCGATGCTCTCGCAATCGAGCTTTTCCCAAACCTCGATGATCAGATCGGTCTTGTTTCGAGCTTGCCACATAGGGAAGCGAAGAGTGAAAAAGTGAAAAAGCGGAAAAGTGATAGTGAGAACAAGGGATCAACCTTTTCGCCCTTCCACCTTTTTACCTTTTCAACTTCTTACTCATTTCCGTCGTCGAATGATCCTTCGGGTCGCCCACGATCGCGACCTGTCCGCCGTATTCGCGAACTATCTCGCGTTCCGGAACACTTTCGGTCGTGTAATCGGTTCCTTTTGCGTGAAAATCGGGCCGTAGCGTCCGAATGAGATTTTCGACCGTCGCATCGTCAAAGATGGTAACGATATCTACGCATTTCAGACCCGCGACGATCTCAGCCCGCTCGTCCTCCGGTACGAAAGGCCTGCCTTCGCCCTTCATCTCGCGCGCTTGCCGATCGGAATTTATTCCGACGACAAGCACATCGCCCAGCTCCTTCGCGCCGTTCAGATATCGCAAATGGCCGACATGGAAAAGATCGAAACAGCCATTGGCGAGGACTATCTTTGAACCAGCTTCGCGGCGGGCCGAAGTTACCTTCGCGACCTCGTCGAGAGTCAGAATTGGGGCCGGGGATTCGTTCATTACGCGGGTTTTGAGGATGTCAGCGGCCCAGCGGCACTCAATGATGCGGCGAGCTCCGCTGCCGTGACGCAGGCCGTTCCTTTTTTCATTACAACGAGCCCGCCGGCGTGGTTGGCGATGTTCGCGGCCTCTTCGAAATCAGAGCCCGAGGCGAGAGCCAGGGCATATGCTGCGATCACGGTGTCGCCTGCGCCCGTCACGTCAACCGGCTCTTTCGACCCTACAACGTCGATCTGAACAGGTTCCTGGCCTTTTTCAAAAAGCTTCATTCCCTGATTTCCGTTTGTGACAAGGAGCGACTTAAGGTCGAGCTGTTCGCGGAGGTTTTCGCAGTCCGCGTCTTTAAACCCCGAGCCGAGTAGCTGCTCCACTTCCTCGCGATTTGGCGTTGCGGTCGTCGCTCCGCGAAAATCGGCCAAGCGAAAACGTGAGTCCAGGATCAGCGGAATGTTACGCGATTCGGCTATTCGTCTGGCCGTGCTGAACACATGGTCCGTCACGGCGCCGTAATTGTAGTCCGAGACGATGATCGCATCGGCAAAATGAGCCGCCGAGTCGATCTTCAAAAACATCTCGGCGAGAATTTCTTCGGGAAGCGGCTCGGCGTTTTCGTAGTCGATACGGATAACCTGCTGTCTTGCCGCGTAATGCTGAGCAGCCAGAACGCGGACTTTGGTCGTAGTTTGCCGTTCTTTAACCCGAACGATGCCCGATGTGTCGACACCGGCTTCGTCAAGACTATTAAGTAAAGTCTCGCCGTTAGCGTCGTCGCCGATCGCGCCGATCAAACGGGCCGAACCGCCAAGCGAAGCTACGTTTGCAGCAGCGTTTGCCGCCGCTCCCGGAACGGTTTTCGTCTCATCGTGCCGCAGGATAAAAACTGGAGCCTCGCGGGAAACCCGCGAGATCGTCCCACTCAGAAACTGATCGGCAACCAGGTCGCCAACGATAACGACGGTTTTTTTGCAGAACAGTTCGTTTACGGTTTTTGAGATATCTTTCACAAGCGAGAATATCGTCGCAAAATACTCAAATGGCCGCAACCTTCAAGAGGTACGGCCACCACGAGCAAAAGTGAGAACAAACTAGTGAGTATCGTAGCTGGCAACTGGGAAGTCGTTCGCCCCGCCCCAGCGGATGGCGGTTACGCCGCGGTCCGTACTGCGAAGAATGTAAAAGTTACCCGGCGTCTCATTACGGAAAACGCCAATGTCGGTCTTGCCGTCACCGTCGTAATCGTTCTGGACGTTATAGTCGATACCAGTTATGCCGAAAACTTCGGTCTGAGTGCCGCCTGAGCTCTTGCGGATCAGCCAGGTCAAATTGTCGGTGGTCTTTTCGCCTTCGCGGAGGACGGCGATATCTGTCTTGCCGTCACCGTCATAGTCGCCAGGGATCACGAGATCCGTGCTCTGGCCCCACTGGATCGCGGAAACTGTTCCGGTTTGGCTGGACAATATGTGAAATACCGCCGGGCTAGTCGCGGTTGCCCCAGGCCGTTGGATCGCTATGTCGAACTTTCCGTCGCCGTCATAGTCGCCCGGAGCAGTAAAATCGCCAGCCGCACCAAATTCTCTTTGTACGATCGCCCCATTACTGCTCTGGGTTATAAACCAGATCATCACGCTTCCGGAACGGCGTGCGACGGCAATATCGCTCTTACCATCACCGTCGTAATCGCGGCTGACCGGAACATCGCCAGGCGAGCCGAATTGGAATGAGTTGAACGTTCCGTTTGAGCTGTTCAGCCAGAACCAAATGCCGTCGAGTTCACGAAAAACCGCGACATCGCCGCGGCCGTCGCCATCAAAATCGCCAGGCGTCATCACGTCGATCCCGGCTATACCGAAATTTGTGAATCGCGACGCATTGTTGGACTGAAGCGTGTACCAGATGTTGTTAGTCTGGCGATAGATTGTGTAATCCGCCCTGCCGTCTCCATTGACGTCCATCGCCTTTCGCAGGCTAAGCTGCGCAAATGACGAGGTCGTGATCGCGACGACCGCGAGGAAGAGAAAAAATGCTCTGACTGCAAGAGCCGGAAAAACTTTCATCGTAAATAAATTGCTCGCGAAGCTTTCGGGGCAAAACCTGAATATACCATTTTGGCCAACTACCGCAAAACAGGCGTTTGCCCAAGGCACAACGAACCGGAAGCCTATTAACGGATTAGACGCAGGGAAATGGTCAACGGTTGGATTTGGGTGCGGATCGATCGGAAATCGATCGACTCTACTGGCTGGCACGCAGCCAAGCTTCGATCTCACGACGGCTGTAGAGCGGATTGTGATAGATCCCGCGATAAGGAAGCCCGTCGAGCATCATTCCATTTATCAGGGAAACGCTGCAGCGAAGGTATTTTGCGAGCTCCTGCTTCGTCATCCATTCGCTTCGAACGGTGGATGCGGGCATATCCAAAGCCTCAGGATCACCAATTAACTCGTAGGTATTCTGCTCAAACATGGCCGCAAATCGCTCCGTTTTTAAAGATCCGCATGGGTTTATCCAGGCAAACGAATCTTATAACCTCGTGCCGGTAGCGTCAGTATTGGCGCATACAAAAAACGATAGCGGACATAGGCAAGGCCTTTTGTGAGCCGCTAGTATTTAACCTCTTTTTTTGCTTCTTTGGGCGAGGAAGGTTTCGCAAATACCGCTTCGGGAATGTTCCGATTGAACTCGATCGTCTCAAAATTGATGCGCGAAGCGGACTTCCCATTCGTTAGCCGGTCGATGATAAAGGGAGCCTTTATACCTCCAACATCTATGAACTGGGCGTAGCGGTCTTCTTCCTTTACATCTTCACCCTCGGCGTTGATACGGGTGTGGACTGCTTTTTGCGGCATGCCGTCGTCGGCCGCGAACTCGTAGTCAACAACGAATCCGTCCTTGTAGGTAAGCCGGACGACGTCGTTCCGCTTTCCGAGCGAGGCCGGACGTTTGCCGATGTAGGAAAGCTCCGCTTCGCCTTTCCAGTAGCCGCGAAGAATATTGTCGAGGCTTGTCCGGATCGACTTCTTAAAGTTAGCGATCTGGGTCGCGTCCTGAACCTTAACGAGTTCCTGATCGCCATCAAAGACCCATCCCGTTTCGCCGGTATTGACTTGAATGAACCGCGATCCGTTCCCTTTGAATTCGGTCCGTTCACGGTCGGGGAAGACGATTGCGTCCGTAAATGCCTGAAAAGACGCGACCATTCCGCCAACGATACCGCTGAACTTGCCCTTGCTAAATTGAGATCGTACTGACAGATAGCGGCTGCCGCCCATCAGTTCGACGGCTTTCGCAATTATGGCTTCCGCCTTCGCCGGGTCGCCTGCTTTTACGTTCTCGCTTCCGCTTGTAGGGATCGTCCAGCCGCCATTCCAGCTATAGTTGTATTGTAGCTCCTTCGCTACGGTTACGGGCTTTCCATCCTTCTGTTCAGGTTCGAATTTGATCTTTTTCGCCGCCGATACGGCAAGCTGGGTCAGGCCCGACGGCAATTCTTTTAAGGGCGTGATCTCGCCCACTTCGCCGAATTCGAGAAACTGAACCCGCAAGATCACAGTACCCTGAACATCAAGAGTCCCATGCTTCAACGGCAGCTCGGGCCGCGGCTGCTCGACGATCTTCAGCCGCACATCCTGAGCAAACACAGCCACTGCGCTAAGCATGACCAATGCGAAAAAGAGAGGGAATTTCTTCATGGGCGAATACAAAAAAGCTTCGATGAGCGTTCTTGCCGAAGAGTTCGATGTGCCAAATGGACAATAATGTTCATTCGATCCCTTCGATTCGGTCGCGAAATACGTTGACGAGCTTGTGACTGTCACTCAACTCGCAAACATCGCTCCAGACGGCAGTCATTAGCGTGAAAAAGTCGCGCATTGAAATGTTACCGATCCTAATGTGAATGACTCTGGGAGGCGGGTCACGGTTAATAATATAGTTCGAAAAATCCGCATCCTTTGAGACGATCGTCAGAGAGTGCTCTCTAGCATGATCCCAGATCTGTTGGTCGGTCCATTCATCGTCGATGTCCCGTTGATGGAGGAAGTCCTCGCCTCTCCATAGTGAGAATCGATAAGGAAGATTGACGTCGATAAGATATTTCGGCATCTACACGACGGTTCGGATCACGTAATTACGATCCATCAATCCAGCGGCAAATTCCAGACACGCGTTAATATCTGCCGGCTCAAGTGATGGAAATTGCGCCAAGATCTCGGTCGAGCTGTCGCCCGCCCCCAAAAACTCAAGCACCGTCTGAACCGCGATCCGTTTACCCCTGATCGTGGGGCGACCGTTACAGATCGCAGGGTCGATCGTTATTCTTTCAGAATAGACGCTCATGCTAATTCAAACTAAAAACATCCCCCGGCGTGACCGATATCTCGCCGTCCTTGGCGTCGACGACGAATTTCATCGCGGCTTTCCATTCGTTGGTGATCGGAAGCTTTACCTTCTGATCGATGTGACGCTTCAGAAAACGGGCACCGTACGCGGGGCTGTAGCCTTTTTCGGTCAAGGTGTCGAGTGCGCTTTCGGTGACCTCGACGATCTTGCCCTGGCGTTCCATGTTGCGGCGGATCTTGCCGATGTAAAGCTTTGCGATCTCGCGGACCTCATCCATCGTCAAGGGCGAGAATATAACGATCTCGTCAATGCGGTTGCGAAATTCCGGCGTAAAGCGATTCTCCGCGGCCTTCATCACGTCCTGACGGATGTTCTTCATCTCGCCAAGCGATTTCATCCCAAAGCCAAGAGGCTTTTCGTATTTCTTGAAGTTCTCCGAGCCGAGATTCGAAGTCATGATGACGATCGCATCCGACAGATACACCTTCTTGCCGCGTCCGTCTGTGATCCAGCCTTCGTCAAAAGCCTGAAGGAAGATATTCATCAGGTACGGATTCGCTTTTTCGACCTCGTCGAGCAGCAGAACGGTGTAGGGATTATCACGAAGCTGTTCGGTCAGGATTCCGCCGCGTTCCGAACCGACGATGCCGCGGGGCATACCGATCAGCTTTTCGATGCCGACCGTTCCGTCGCCGTATTCGCTCATATCGATGCGGATCATCTTCGATTCGTCACCGAACATGAACTCCGCAACTGCCTTCGCGAGCTCCGTTTTCCCGACGCCCGTCGGGCCTAAGAAGAGCAGCACGCCATCGGGAGCGTAATGGTTTTCCTTTAGCGGGCCTTTGTTCAGCCGCAGCCTTTCGGCAACGGCTCTGACGGCGTCCTTCTGGCCGATCACACGGTTTCCGAGGTCAGTTTCCATCGTCGAGAACCTATCCGACGTGTCGCGATAGATCATGTCCTTGGGAATACGCGATTCCTGGCTGATGACATCGATTATGTGCTCGGGCCGAACGATCATCTCCTTCGGCTCGTTGATCTCGACCTTGACCGAAGCCGTGTCGAGCCAGCCGATCGCTTTGTCGGGCAGGTGCAGATTGCGGATGTACTTCGGCGACATCTCGAGCGCCATATTGATAGCTTCGTCCGAAATCGTTACCGAATAATTCTTCTCCAGCCGCGGCCTGACGCCGAGCAGGATCTGTTTTGTCTCGTCGATCGAAGGTTCGTCGACCTTTACCAATCGGAACCTTCGCGCAAGAGCTTCGTCGTCGCTGATGTACTCCTTAAATTCCGTTATCGTGGTCGCACCGATGATCCGCAGTTCGCCGCGGGCGAGGGCGGATTTGAACATGTTCGCCGCGTCCGATGTCGTGCCCATCGCGGCCCCAGCACCGATAATCGTGTGGGCTTCGTCGATGAAAAGGATGATGTTGTCCTTCTCCTTTACCTCGTCGATGATCCCTTTAATTCTCTCTTCGAACATGCCTCGGAGCATAGTGCCCGCGACTAGGCCGCCCATCTGAAGCTGAACGATATGAGCGTCGCGAAGCCGAGCGGGGACCTTCTCCGGTTCGAGTTCGATCAGTCTGGCGAGCCCTTCGACAACGGCCGTTTTGCCCACGCCCGGTTCACCCACAAGCATCGGAGAATTCGAACGCTCGCGGTGCGAAAGGATCTCGATCATCTGCAAGATCTCGCGTTCGCGGCCGATCGTCGGCGGGATCTTGTCCTGCCGAGCGAGCTTGTTCATCGAGACGCCGAAATGGCGCAGGAACGAAGGCAGTTCATATTTCGCCCGCGTTCTTTCTTCCTCTTTTTCGCGCTTGCGGATGCGTGTGCGAGCCGTCGTAGCGACCTCGTCCGATGGCACGCCGAGATTCTGCAGGACATCATTCAAAACGCTGCGTTCGTCGTTCGACAACACGTAGAAGATATCGCTGCCGTCTATCACGCGACGTCCTTGAGAGCGTGCGCGGTCCATCGCTCGCTTGAATAATTCGGTCGTTTCGGGAGCTATCCGGAAGCCTTTGCCGCTGTGTTGGCGGCCGTCTTCCATACGCTTTTCGATCAGCCTCTTCACCGATCGCGGATCGACCGAAAGGTCGCGCATTGTGGCCGAGAAGAGGTCGTCCTCTTCGAACGCGATCGCGTGCAAAATGTGCTCGACCGAAACGTAATTCTGGTCGCGTTTTCTTGATTCGCTAAGTGCGGTTTCAAGTATCCGCTGCCCGCTTTCACTGAACTTATCCTTATATGCGTCAATATCTGCCATACCTTCTCACAACTGCCACGAAGATCGGCCCTACCGGCCCCTGTATATGATAGCACGTCGGGCGGATGCGGAAAAATATTTCCGGGTGCGGCACACACCTTGGTTGAGCCCGGACAACGGTCTCACCAACTCAGGACAAATGTCCTGACTAAATGAGGACATTAGTCACTTGGTGTTTGTTGAACCGTTTGCTAGACTCCCGCTAACGCGATCAGCCTAAGGCTTTTTTAGGTGCGTGAAGTTTCCTCAGTTGCCCCTGGAAATTAACGCTGGCGGAGGTACGGTCTTTACCATCGAAGACGACTCCGTGCTCTCGTGCGTGAATTTAGGTTTGGAGTATCAAATACTATGCGACGTTCCCCCCTTTCTTCGTATGGTGGTTCGAAATCTGCCCTCCGACGGCTTATTATCGGCCTTACCATCTGTAGCGTATTAGCTACCATCGGCCTGTCCACATCGTTTGCGACAGGCGTGTCCGCGGATTCGATCTCGCAATTTGTTGCGGGATTTTTCTCACCGGGTTCCACCGGGCCGGCCGTTGAAGCTGGCGTTACGAATACAAAAGATCCAGGCTTGACCGCCCGCAGCGGGCACACGGCGACGCTTATGCGTGACGGCCGCGTGCTGATCGTCGGCGGCGACGAACTCGGCTCTGCGCAGATATTCGACCCTACGACGGGCGAATACAGCGCGGCGGGCTTCCTGAGCGCAGGGAGTTCGGGGCACACGGCGACTCTGCTGGCTGACGGACGCGTTTTTGTAGCGGGCGGTAAAGACCGTTCGGGAAATGCGCTTAGCTCGACCGAGATCTTCTCGGCCGGAGCATTCGTCGCGGGCCCTGAAATGCGCAAAGCGCGTTCGGGCCACACGGTAACGGTACTGGCTGACGGGCAGATGATGCTGATCGGCGGGAACGGAGCGGGCGACATCGAAATGATCGACGCCGGAGCGACGCGCTCACGCATAGCAAAAGGAGTGCTCGCGGCAAACCGTTCGGGCCACTCCGCACAGCTTCTTAAAGATGGCACCATCATCGTGGTGGGCGGCCGCAACGCCGGCGGCGAAGCGGCCCTCGCCGCGGAACGCATCGACCCGCGTACGATGGAGATCGAAGCGATCGGCAGTCTCAACGCCGCACGCGTTCGCCCCACGCTGAACGAACTCCCGGACGGCAAGGTCCAGGTCATCGGCGGTAACGACGAAGGCACGATGGAAGTCTATTCCCCGGCCACCAAACGCTTCAGCGGATACGGCCACGTCATCCCGAACCGCGACCAGAGCAAAGCGGCCGCGTTCAGGTCGGCAAATGGTGCAGCGGTCCTCGCCGAAAAAACGTCCGAAGAGGCAAAGGTCCTCGGCTCGGCATCGCGAACGGCCCTCATCAGCCACGGCGAAGCCCCCGACTCGCTCCTAAACCGCACCGACTACGCATCCGCTAAAGTCGGCAACAAAACGATAGTCTTCGGCGGCATCAATGCAAACGGCACAGCCCTAAACACAACCCTCGAAACCCCAGAATCTGAAGCAACGGTAACAACCGATCAAGTTGACTATTATCCCGGCGAGACTGTCCATATCACTGGTACTGGTTGGGAGCCCGGCGAGACTGTCGAACTGACAATCGAACGTGATCGAGTGCCGATCGGCGGCGATCCCGAGATTATCGTCCTGTCTGCGGTCGCCGATGAGAACGGCAATATTGCGAACAGCGAGTATCTCGTTCAACAAGAAGATTTGGGCGCTTCGTTCGTCCTGACTGCGGTTGGCCAAACTTCAGGCCGAACCGCACAGACAACATTTACCGATAGTCCGAGGATCTTGAGCATTACTCCGGTAAACCTCGTCCAAAGTCCTGATCCAGTTACACAGGGGAGTAGCGCGACTTATTCGTTTACGATTAACAGAGGCTCTGGGGGGGGATCATCGGGCGCATTTACGGCTTGCCTGCAAGTTTTCAATCTACCTGCTGGCGCGACGGGAACTTTCTCGTCCGGTTCCACTGGCTTTATTGCCTCCGAACCAAACTGTTCGAACGGGCCGGCACTTGACTTTACGCCTACAGTTAATTCTAGAAGCGGTACGTTGACCATCGCCACCACATCACTGACCCCCGCGGGGATATCAACGTTTACATTACGAGCGGGAACATTGCCTTCTACCTTTGCCGCCCCCCCGAGCGATTATGCGGATAATGCGGATGAACTAAATGTACTCGCTTCCACGGTCGCCATTACGCTAGTTCAGGCAGCTCCAACGCCTGCGTCGCAGGCATTCGGAGCCGGTACTCCCGTAACACTTAGCGCGACGCTAACGCGGACTTCGGGCGGAGCAGCTGTTGACGGAGCAAGCGTTTCATTTACAGTAACTGCACCAGGCGGTGGATCTACCGTACTTGTAGGCACGACAAATGGAAGCGGCGTCGCGACCGTTTCATATACCCCATCGGCCGTCGGCTCCTACAGCTCAGCCGCGTCATTTGCCGGAGCGACGATCAGCTCAGTGGTATATACCGCGAGCAGCAGTCCCGTACAAACATTTGCGGTCGTCAAAGCCGATCAGACCATAAACTTCGGCCCGCTGGCGACGAAAACCTACGGTGATGCCCCATTCACGGTCAGCGCCACGGGCGGAGCATCCGGCAATCCGGTCGTGTTCACCGCCTCAGGCAACTGCCTCGCGGGAGGCACGAACGGCGAGACCATAACCATTACCGGCGCCGGTTCCTGCACAGTAACCGCCAACCAGGCCGGCAACACCAACTACAACGCCGCCCCACCGGTCCAGCAGACATTCACGATCAACAAGGCCGACAGTACAACAACGGTGACATGTTTAGGAGCCCCGTTCACCTATAACGGCTCAGCCCAAACCCCATGCTCCGCAACCGTAACCGGCCCCGGCGGCCTCAACCTAACAGGCCTGACTCCGACATACAACAACAACACCAACGCCGGCACCGCCTCAGCCACCTACAACTACGACGGCGACGCCAACTACAACCCATCCGCCGATAGCAAGAACTTCACGATCGGCCAAGCATCAGTCACGGCAACGGCAGGAAGTGGTTCAAATGTCTATGATGGAGCAACGCATTCGCCGTCGCCATGTGTCGTATCGGGTGCTTATATCGGCAATTTGAGTTGTGCAAACAATCCTGCGTCGGTAGGGCCAGGCGTTGGTACGACTACGATCAGTCCGGTCACGAGCGGTCCTGATCTGGCGAACTTCATTGTCACGTCGGTAGATGGTTCATACACCATCAGTCCGGCACCGATCACCATCACAGGTGGCAGTGGTTCGAACGTCTATGATGGTGTGACCCATTCGCCATCGGCATGTACTGTATCGGGTGCCTACACAGGTTCGGTGACGTGTACCAACAATCCGGCGTCGGTCGGCCCTGGTGTCGGGACGACAGCGATCGTTCCGGTCCCTGCAGGTGCTGATCTTGCGAACTTCACGGTAACACCGGTCAACGGTTCCTATACCATTAGCCCTGCAGAGGTGACAGCTACAGCAGGCAGCGGTTCGGGAAGCTACAACGGTTCCACGCAGTCTCCGTCGGCATGTATAGTATCGGGTGCTTATATCGGCAATTTGAGTTGTGCGAACAGTCCGGCGTCCGTTGGTCCGGGAGTCGGCACGACGACGATCAATCCGGTCACGAGCGGCCCTGATCTGGCGAACTTTACTGTCACGAATGTTGACGGCTCGTACACGATCAGCCCTGCGCTGGTAACAGCAACGGCAGGCAGCGGATCAAGTGTGTATGACGGAGCAACACACTCGCCATCGGCATGTGTGGTTAGCGGAACATACATTGGTGGCCTGAGCTGCGTTAACGATCCGGCAACGGTCGGACCGGGAGTTGGAACAACGACGATCCTTCCCGTGACGAGTGGTGCGGATATAGCGAACTTCACCATCACTCCGGCCAACGGATCATACACGATCAGCCAGAAAGATGCGTCGGTAACACCGGACGCTTTAGGCAAGGTTTACGGCGATGCGGATCCAACACTTACGGGAACCCTTTCGGGCTTCGTCGCAGGTGACGGTGTGACGGCAGTGTACAGCCGAACGGCAGGTGAGACTGTCGCTAGCTCGCCATATACGATCAGTGCGGTGCTTTCACCGGCTGGCGTGCTTGGCAACTACAACATCACCTACAATACAGCGGAGTTCAACATTACGAAACGTTCGGCAACTTGGACCACTAATCCGAATAGCAAGACGTACGGAAATAGTGATCCGGTTGGCCTTACGACCGGTTTCGGATCGAACTTCGTGGCGAGCGACAATGTGACTGCGACTTACACTCGTGTTGCCGGGGAGAACGCGAGCCCGCCGACGTACCACATTACGGCTACGTTGAGCGCGACGCCTATGTCGGCTCTGGATAACTACATCATTACTAACGACGGTAATGAGTTCACTATCAACAAGCGTCCGGCAACCTGGACGACCAATGCGAACAGTAAGCTGTACGGCAACCCGGATCCGAGTCCGTTGACGACGGGCTTCGGCACGAACTTCATGCCAGCTGATGGCGTTACGGCTAGTTATAGCCGTGCCGCGGGCAGCAATGTTGGTACGTATGCGATCACCGCGACATTGAGCTCGACGCCAATGTCTGCACTCGCTAACTACACGATCACCAACGCGGGTAATACGTTTACGATCAATCCGGATCCAACGATCATCACGCCCGATAGTGATGTCAGCGGCATTCTTTACGACTGCACGGACAACACTTATTCAGCAACATTGACGGATACGGTGACTGGCGGTGGGCTCGGTGGGATCAGCCTTAAGATGACCATCGGTACGCAGAGCGCGACGGCGACGACGAATGCCAGCGGTGTGGCTACGTTTATCCTGACGCTGAATCAGGATCCAAACGTTCCTGTGACGCAGAAGTTCGAGCTTGATCCGAGCTTTACATGGGCCGACGGCAATCGCATTCCGCCTCCGGCGACTACTCCTAGATCGTTCGACATCGTACCTGACCCGACGATCGGACCGGGAATCAATGCTGATAAGCTTTACACCGGCTCGAACTTCTTCTGGACGACGAGCTCCACCAGCAGTACGGCGACGCTCACGCTAAGTGCTACGATCAAAGATAGTTACAGCTGCCCGAGTAGTCCCGAGATCGTCGGCGACATAACAAAGGCAAAGGTATCGTTCCTGATCAGCACGAACGGTGGGACCTCGTTCAGTGCTGTTTCGAACGCGCAGAACCTGCCGGTTGGACTGGTTGACCCGCTTGACCCGACTACCGGTGCGGCGAGCCATATCTCGCAGTACAACATCGGCAACAATCAATCGGTCACGCTAATCGTCAGGGTTGTTGTCAGTGGCTACTACGCTCTAAACACCAACATTTACGATTCGCAGATCACTATCGGAAAACCCGGAACCGTAAATTCGCTGATGGGCGGTGGAGCCTTGTCACGACTTGGCGGCCCATACCTGCCGAGCGGTTATCTGGGCACGGCATCGGCGAGTTCCGAGTTTGGTAGTCAGGTAACCTATAACAACAGTGGAACGAATCCAAAGGGACAGGTGACCGTGACTATTCGAAGCTGCAACCGCATCGATGGAACCGTCGATCCGAATTGCTCTATCAGCGATCCGGCCACGCATCACATCTACTGGATCAAGAGCAACTCGATATCTGAGTTGTCGAGGATCAGCGGGGCTGCTACTTTTGGATCGAAGGTCAATGGATACGAACTGCTTCCGAATGGAACGAAGGTCAACTTCGACAGCGGTAACACGATGCAGTTGGTATTTACGCCATTTGGAGTAAAAATGCCGGCAGGCACCTATGCTACTGGTTACGGAACGGCTTCATCGCCGACCAACACTTGTAGTAACGCCAATGGCTGTGCTTCGATCGTGATTTTCCGCTCCGCCGGTGGTGTTTGGTACTCCAGCTCGTGGGGAGCGCCGCATAACTCAACTACACCGAGGACGGTCCAAAGGAACGTTGTGAACGGTGCCGTTTCCGTGAACTAACATCACCCAGGGCGTTGGGAGACGCTTTGGCATAATAGACAGGCCCGGGGGAGGTTGAATTCCCCGGGCCTTTTTTTGATTCTTTAGCGCTTTTTCTTTACTGAGCGGACGTTGTTGAGGTCCAGGATGAGGATGTCGTCGCGGATGTTGGCGGTGGTGAAGGCGAGGGTTTCGGTGGGGCGGATGGCGAAGCGGCGGCAGAAGTTCTTTGCCGAGATCATGCGGCCGCCCGAGCGGAGGGCCGTGTCCTTTCGCCGAAGCTTGTAAGAGCCCTGCCGCTCGAGGGTCGAGGGCTTTACACCGATCACGCTGCGGCGGCGGTCGTACATTAGCGCCACACCGTCGGGCTCGCCGAGGGCCTCGATCGCACGGCGATTAAAGAACAGCTTGCCCTCGGCATTTAACGTTACCTGAATCCGGTTTGCCGTTCCGTACGGCTGGCCTTCTTCAAATTCCTCCCAGTTGTATTCCATATCAATCTTTGCCTCTTCAGTTGATGTATTAAGTATGCAACAAACTGGGCAAAAATGCAACAGTATTTTCCCTTTGGTATTTGTCCGAATATGGATCAAGGATCGGTCGGGTTATCATGGCCGATCGGCCGGGATGGATATCCGCACCCGGCATTGGCACTGATCTTCCTGCCAAGCCGGATACGGCGATTTTTTGCGTTCCCAATTATTACTTTTGGTTCGGAAATTCCCAAAACGGTTCGGAAAACTGGACATGTTCCCAGGTTATTCGGCTGCGTTATCCGTCATCGCCCTGCCCACCTGAACGCGGGCGGGGCGGAGCAGGCGGTCGCGGAATTTGTAGCCGCGGGCGTATTCTTTCAATATCTGGCCATCGGTTTCGGCGGGTGCCATATCGACAGCTTCATGTATCTCCGGGTCAAAATTTGCCCCGACGGACTGCACAGGCTCGACTCCGACGCTGATCAGGGCCTGTTCGAACGAACGAGCGGTGCCGACAACGCCGCTGCGAAGGTTGTCGATCGACGCGTCGGTCTCGCTAGCCGAAACCGCGAGATTCAGGTTGTCGAGCACAGGAAGCAGCGTTGTGAGGAAGTTAAATTGGTCCTGGCTCGCCTTGGCTTCGAGCGTTTTCTTTAGGCGCTCACGCATTTCCGAGGTCTCGCGTTCGAGATTTGCTTTCGCTTCCTCGAACTTTGCCTGAACACCAACAAGCTTCGACTCGGCCGCCTCGCGGCGCTCGATTTCGGCCTTCAGCTGCGCTTCGAGGGCGATTTCTTTGGCCGATCTGACCGGTTCTTTCGCGGGTTCGTCATCGGCGATACGCTCGCCATTTTCGTTGAATCGTCGCTTGTCGAAAACCGGGATCTTGCCTTCGCCGAGGTCGTCAAACTCTTCAATTTCCTTCTCGTTCATTTTCTTCTTTCCAAACATTATCTTTGATTGTAAGCCGTTGTGCTGGTCAGTACCACCTGAGGGCGGCGGAAAACCCCACCCGCTACCGCAGGTGGTACTGACTCGTTATGCCTTGGCTTCCGCCGTAGTTTCGACCGGCGTGAACTTCATCGCACCATCCTCGGCCGACACGCGGATCGTGCTGCCACCGTGGATGTCGCCTTTTAGCAGGCTGACCGCGAGCGGGTTTTGGATCAGCGACTGGATCGCCCGTTTCAACGGACGTGCGCCGTAAACCGGGTCGTAGCCTTCTTCGATGATCAGTTCGCGTGCCGAATTGTCAAGCTCGATCGTGATATCGCGTTCCGCCAGGTTCTTACGAAGTTTCTCAAGCTGCACGTCGATGATCGTCGCGATCTGGTCGCGTCCGAGCTGGCCGAATACGACGATGTCGTCAATGCGGTTCAGGAATTCGGGCTTAAAGTGATCTCGGAGCACCTTCAGCACGTCATTGCGAATATCACGATCCGCCAGCGGATTCTCGGCCGCCGCCTGTATCTCACGTGAACCGAGGTTCGACGTCATGATCAGGACCGTGTTCTTAAAATCGACCACGCGGCCTTTGCTGTCGGTCAAGCGACCATCGTCGAGGATCTGGAGCAGCACGTTGAAGACGTCCGGATGAGCTTTTTCGATCTCGTCGAAAAGAATAACCGAATATGGACGACGCCGAACGGCCTCGGTCAGTTGGCCGCCTTCGTCATAGCCGACATAGCCCGGAGGTGCTCCGATCATGCGGGCGACGGCGTGTTTTTCCATGTATTCCGACATGTCGAGCCGCACCATCGCACGCTCGTCGTCGAACATGAATTCGGCAAGTGCACGCGCCGTTTCGGTCTTACCGACGCCGGTTGGGCCGAGGAAAATGAACGATCCTACCGGTCGATTCGGGTCTTGCAGGCCCGCCCTTGCTCGTCGTACGGCGTTCGCAACGGCTTCGAGAGCTTCGTCCTGGCCGATGACGCGTTTTCGCAGGTTCGATTCCATGTTGACGAGCTTCTGCATCTCGCCTTCGAGCATTTTCGAGACAGGAACGCCGGTCCAACGGGCGACGATCTCAGCGACGTCTTCTTCGTCGACCTCCTCCTTGAGGAAAACGCCATCTTTTTGCAGTTCCGCTAGTCGCGATTGTTCGGCTTCGAGCAGCTTTTCAAGTTGCGGGATGCGGCCGTACTGGATCTCTGCCGCTTTTGTCAGATCGCCAGCCTGTCGGGCCTGTTCGAGTTCAAGCTTTGCCTGCTCGAGCTGCTCCTTGGCGGTCCGCATCTTCTCGATCTCTTCTTTCTCCGACTGCCACTGGGCTTTCATTGCGGAAGATTTCTCGTTCAGATCGGCGATGCGTTTTTCGATATCATCTAGCCGCGATTTTGATTTTTCATCCGTTTCCCGGCCAAGTGCCTGACGTTCGATCTCAAGCTGGAGAATTTCGCGTTCCAGAACGTCGATCTCCTGCGGCAGGGAATCGATCTCGATGCGGATACGCGAAGCGGCCTCGTCGATAAGGTCGATAGCTTTATCGGGCAGAAACCGGTCGGTTATATATCTATTGGACAGCGTTGCGGCCGCGACGATCGCGGCATCTTTGATCCGAACGCCGTGATGCACCTCATACCGTTCCTTCAGTCCACGGAGGATCGCGATCGTATCCTCGACATTCGGTTCGCCGACGTAAACTTGCTGGAAGCGACGTTCCAGAGCTTTGTCTTTTTCGATGTATTTCTGGTATTCGGCCAGCGTCGTAGCACCAACGCTTCGCAGAGTTCCGCGAGCGAGGGCCGGTTTGAGCATGTTCGAAGCGTCAATCGCTCCTTCGCTGGCTCCGGCACCGACGAGCGTGTGAAGCTCGTCGATAAAAAGGATTATCTGCCCTTCGGCCTTTTCGATCTCGTTGAGAACGGCTTTCAAACGGTCTTCGAATTCCCCGCGGTATTTAGCACCGGCGAGCATCGCTCCGAGATCGAGCGAGACGAGACGTTTATTCTTTAATCCTTCCGGCACGTCACCAGAAACAATTCGCTGGGCCAAACCTTCGACAATTGCGGTCTTACCGACGCCCGGTTCGCCGATCAGGACCGGGTTATTCTTTGTTCTACGCGACAGGATCTGGATCGCCCGGCGAATTTCATCGTCGCGTCCGATCACCGGATCGAGCTTGCCCTTGCGAGCCCGTTCCGTCAGGTCTTGTGCGTATTTATCGAGCGCCTGGAAGTTTTCCTCGGCATTCTGGTCCGTGATCCGCGAACCGCCGCGCATGTCTGTGATGACCTTTTCGAGGTCCTCGCGGGTGATTCCATTCGAGCGCAGAATGCGGCCGGCATCGCCGGTCTTTTCGGCTGAGATCGTCAGCAGAAGATGCTCGGTCGAAAGGTATTCGTCCTGCATCTTTTCCGCCTCTTTCTGGGCTTCCTGGAAGAGCGTGTTGGTCCGCGAGCTGAAATACTGCTGACCGCCGCTGACCTTCGGAAACTTCGCGATCGCGGCTTCAAGTTCGGAAACAATTGCGCCGGAATTGGCGCCGATCTTGCCCAAGATGGGTTTTACAACGCCCTCTTTCTGCTCAAGCATAGCCGCCAGAATGTGTTCCGGCTCGACCTGCTGGTTTTGGCCTTTTTCGGCCAAAGTAATCGCTTCCTGCACGGCCTCCTGGCCGCGGATCGTGAATCTGTCGAATCTCATAGCTCTATCTTACCTCAATCGCCTCAACCTGAAACGACCGGAAAATCGAACAGGATGAACAGGATTCATAGGATTTTGCCAAACCCTGTCGATCCTGTTCATCCTGTTTGAATAAATGAATTGACTAGGCGTTAGCCGTCTTTGCGGCTTCGATCGTTTTTGCACCGCTTCCGGTGATCTCGATCTTGCGTGCCTTGGTCTCTTCACGCTTCGGCAGGCTGACACTCAGGATGCCGCCCTCGAATTCGGCGGTCGCGCCGTCAGCCGTTACCGTCTGAGGCAGCGTGAACGAACGCGTGAAGCTGCCGTACGAACGCTCGACACGGTGATAATTCTCACCATCGGTCTTCTTTTCAAATTTACGCTCGCCCTTGAGGGTTAGAACGTTGTTTTCGAACGAAAGTTCGAAATCATCGCGATTCATGCCCGGAAGTTCGGCTTCGAGGACGAGATTGTCCTTATTTTCGAATATGTCTACACGCGGGAACCAGCCGGCATTTACGGCTTCTTCGCGGTTATAACCAGCCGGCACGACGCCGGTAAAAAGACGGGTCATTTCATCCTGCAGCGAACGAAGTTCGCGGAATGGATCGTATTTAACTATGTTCATTATTCATTTCCTCCAAAAATTTCTGGTGTAAATGACTAAATCAATTAGTCTACGAGGATAATAAAATATGAGTGTTATGTTGTCAAGTATATTTCGTCAAAAATATCAGATATTTTTTGCCACCCGTCAGGCACGCGCTGAGGTGACACACCTGCCGATGTCGGCTATAGTGGTTTTCGCAGCATTTTCTAGAACTTAGCTTTCGGTTGACGATTGTCGATCGTTCCGCACCGGATGAACATACTTCGCGAAGTCCTCTGGCCGCTTATTGCCGTTCTGGCCGCGTTTATCGTGGGCGGGATCATCATCCTGGCCATCGGCGATAACCCGATCACGGCATACTCGCTGCTGCTCTCGAACTCGTTCGGTTCGCTGCGCGACATAGGCTGGACGCTCCATTACGCAACACCGCTGATCTTTACCGGCCTGGCGGTCGCGGTAGCTTTTCGCTGCGGTTTGCTCAACATCGGTGCCGAAGGGCAGCTTTACGTCGCTGCTTTCGCCGCGGCGTGGGTTGGCCTTAAGTTCGGCGGGGTTACTACAAAGGTTGTGGGCGAGGGAACGGCGTTCGCTGATCTGCCCGCGGTTCTGCTGGTTCCGCTGTGCATGCTTGCGGCGATCGCGGCGGGTGGAATCTGGGGAGCTATACCCGGAGTGCTACGAGCGAGGTTCGGTTCACATGAGGTAATTAACACCATCATGCTGAACTTCATCGGCATCGCTCTTGTCGGATACCTGACGCAATACTGGTTCAAGGTGCCCGGCGACCCGATCCAGCGAACGGCCGAGATCGGCGAGGCCGCTCATATTCCACGGTTGAACCAATTTATAGGTGCAATTCCGCATGATGTGCCTCTAAATATTGCGTTTCTGCTCGCACTTCTGATGTGCGGACTGGTTTTTGTATTTCTCTGGAAAACGAAATGGGGCTACGAACTGCGCGCGGTCGGTGAGAATCCTTCGGCGGCAGAGTATGGCGGCATCTCGCCGAAGAAGCAGATCATCATTGCCATGACCCTGTCGGGCATGCTCGCCGGAATGGTCGGGATCGGCGAGGTGCAGGGTACGCGATACCATTTTGAGAGCGGCTTTTCGGCGGATTGGGGATTTTTAGGTATCGCCGTCGCTCTGCTGGGGCGAAATCATCCGCTCGGCGTTCTGATAGCGGCGATCTTTTTCGGTGTATTGCTTCGCGGCGAGATATTCGTTGACGCCTTTACCCGCTACGTTTCGAAGGACCTCGGGTGGGTCCTGCAGGCGATAATCATCCTGCTTGTTGCCAGTTTTCAGAAATACTCGAAAGGAGCGGGAAGATAATGGAAGCGTTTACCATCGTTGCAGTTTCATTGTTCTTCGCGACGCTGCGTTCGGCTACTCCGCTGATCTTCGCCGCTCTCGGCGGGCTTTTCTCTGAGCGATCGGGTGTTATTAATATCGCTCTTGAAGGGCTAATGCTGTGCGGAGCTTTCACCGCCGCAGTTATTACGTTGCAGACGGGCAGTCCGTATTTGGGCTTTCTCGCGGGCCTGGCTGCGGGAGCGACGCTGGCGGCGGTCTATGCGATCGCCTGCATAAAGTTCGAGGCTGATCAGGTCGTCGTCGGCATGGCGATCAACTTCCTGATGATCGGCCTGCCGGCACTCATAAGCGGCGTTTTATACGATTCGACCGGTTCGACGCCTCAGATCCCCATCGAGCAGAAGATGCCGATGCTGACGAACAGCTTGTCATGGGGAACGATCCTTGCGATCCTGCTTGTCCCGATCTGCTGGTACGTCATCTATAAAACGCCTTTCGGCCTCCGGCTTCGTGCTGTCGGCGAGAACCCTTCGGCGGCGGACTCGGCAGGTGTTAACGTGATCGGGCTTCGATATGTCGCGGTGATGATCTCTGGCGTTTTGGCCGCCGCCGGCGGAGCGTACCTCTCGACCGGACAGTCCTCGCTATTTACAAAACAAATGACCGCTGGCCGCGGATTCATCGCCCTTGCGGCATTGATCCTGGCGAAATGGAAGCCTGTTCCCGTTCTGTTCGCGTGCCTGTTCTTCGGCTTTACGGAGGCGGCGGTCGTGCAGATCCAGGGTGCTTCGTGGGCCAAGATAAACGGCGAGGATATCCCGGTGCAGTTTATCGAGATGATCCCGTACCTGCTGACGATCATTGTACTCGCCGGATTTATTGGTTTATCCCGAGCTCCCAAGGCACTTGGAATACCTTACCGAAAGGGCAGCTAACGAAGCTTACCTAGTTTTTGCAAGTTCTTGAGCAATAGCCTTGCGTGCCTCGAGAAGAATGTCCATGACTTCCTCGCTGGTACGGCCCTCGGTTGGGATCGGCGGCAGCAGTACCATTTCGATCTCGCCGGGGAAGGCGACCCCCGTTCTTTTTCCCATCATCCAGTCGGAATTCTTGATCGCCACCGGCACCACTGGAGCACCAGTTTGGATCGCCAGATGAAATGCACCTTTTTTGAACGGCAGCAGTTCGCCGGGCATAGCTCGTGTTCCTTCGACAAAGACTCCGAACGAGTAACCGTTTTCCATCACCTCACGAGCTTTGCGCATCGATTCGAGTGCACGCTCTGGGTTTGAACGGTCTATGGCGATGACATTTACAAAACTCATACCCTGGCCCATCACCGGTATTTTTAGAAGTTCTTTTTTGGCGACGATGCCCATGCGTTTTCCGGTATAGCGAAAAAGCGTGGCCGTATCGAGGTACGAGCGGTGATTCGACGCAAAGACGTATGAAACGGCAGGATCGAGATGCTCGGTCCCCGTTACCTTTATCCTTGCGCCGCACGCCGCCAGCCAGGTTTTCGCTCCCCAAAGGGCAAGCGGATAAAGCCAGATCCGCCGGTTTATGATCCAGAGAAAGATCAGCGACGGAGCGGCAATAAAAAGCAATAAAACGGCCGCGACGAACCAGCACCACCAGTAGCGTAGTTTTCCGAAAAGTCGCGATTTGCTAGACTCGTGAACAGGAAATCGCAACAATTTATTGTCGGAGATCGCATCGCCGTCCACGGTAGGCGCATCCGATACTGCAACTTTATGAGATTGTTCTTTACTGGTCGTCTGCATTTGGTTTGCCTGACCATTTTACTTTTTTCGGTCGCTATTGTCGCTCAGCCTTCGCCGCAGTCGGTCCTCGGTTTTTATCCGACTACTGACAAAACGATCGCGGATTGGGGCCAGATAACTGGCTATTTCGCCAAACTCGACCGCGGCAGCGACCGTGTCGCGGTAACGGAAATAGGAAAAAGCACGAATGGCAAGCCGCTGATCGTCGCCTTCATCTCGACTCCGTCGAATATCAAAAATCTCGATAGATATCGTCAGATCTCCGCTCGACTGGCTGATCCGCGGACTATCAGAAACGATGCAGAACTTCAGGACCTTATTAAGAAAGGCAAGACGATAGTTTCGATCTCCTGCTCAATTCACTCGACCGAGATCGTCGCCACGCAGATGTCGATGAATCTGGCCTATGAACTTGCGACAGCTAAGGACGAAGATACAAAGGAGATTCTCGAGAATACGATCCTGCTTTTGATACCGTCTTCGAATCCGGATGGAATCGACATCGTCGCGAATTGGTATCGTAGAACCCTGGGCACAAAAAGCGAGGGAACGGCCCCGCCCGAACTTTATCACCACTACGCCGGACACGATAACAACCGCGACTGGTTCATGTTGAATCTCGCCGAGACGCAGGCGATCACGAAATTCTATTGGCAGCAGTGGTTTCCGCAGTTCGTTTATGACGTTCACCAAATGGGCCGGGGCGGCGCGCGGTTCATCATTCCGCCGTTCTTCGACCCGCCAAATCCGCGAATTCCGCCGGCTCTGCTTCGCGATGTCGGCCTTGTCGGCTACAAGATGGCCGCGGACCTTCAGGCGAAGAATATTGCGGGTGTTGCGACGAATGCGAGCTATGACACATGGTGGCACGGCGGCTTCCGTTCGGCTCCGTATTTTCACAACTCGATCGGCATCCTCTCAGAAGCAGCAAGTGCGGACCTGATGTCTCCGACGACGGTTACGCTGGATGAGCTGAAGCGAGCACGCGGTCGCGGGCTGAATTCTGTTCTGGAACCAGCAACAAACCTGCCGGACCCTTGGGAAGGCGGCGTTTGGCGTCCAGCGGACATCGCCCAGATCGAAATGACGGCGTCGCGAAGCCTGCTTCAGTTTGCGGCGAAGTACCGCGAGAGATCGTTGCGAAATTTCTACAACCTGGGGAAGGCTAATCTTCAGCCGTCAAAAGACGAGCCGATCGCTTACATAGTGCCCGCAGGCCAACCGAATGCGGGAACTGTTTCAAGATTTCTCGAGATCCTGCTTGCTCAGGGCATGGAGATCTTTGAGATGAAGCAGGAGCTTTACACGAAGCATGTCAAGGGCGTTCGCGACTGGCACGAAATGCCACTGGGGAGTTTTCTGATCTTTGTCAATCAGCCGCAGAAGAACAACGTGCTGAGCCTGTTCGAAAAGCAAGTTTACCCAGACCGCCGGAACGCGAACGGCGAAGCCGAACCGCCCTACGACGTCGCCGGCTGGACGCTGCCCCTGCAGATGGGCGTCGAGGCCGAGATCGTGTGGGAGATACGCGACCTTGAGAAAGACCGGGCTACTCTCAAGCGTGTTGAGAATATCAACCAAGTCCGGTCGGTCGTTAACCTCGGCCCGCAGTCTACGCCTTTCGCGAAGCAGCCAAATCCGCTAAAAACGAATCCGCGGATCGGACTTTATAAGATGCATGGAAGTTCGATGGACGAGGGCTGGACACGGCTGGTTTTCGATACATTTCAGATCCCATATCGCTCGATCACCGATGCCGAGATCAAATCGGGCAACATCCCCGCCGACGTCCTGATCCTTCCCGCCGACAGCGAGAATACGATCGTTCGCGGACTCAGTGCCGAGCGCTATCCGGCTGAGATTTCGGGTGGTATCGGCGAAGTGGGCGTCGAGAATTTGAAGAAATTTGTCGAGAACGGCGGCAAGCTGATCTGCCTCGACGATTCGTGCGAACTCGCGATCAAACGGTTTAACCTGCCGATCAAGAATGTAGTGACCGGGCTGCGGCGAAATGAATTTTACAACCCGGGCTCGATCGTCCAATTAGGGGTGGACAGTACCTCTCCGCTCGGGAAAGGGATGCGCGACCAGGTTGCGGGTTACTTTACAAACAGTTCCGCATTCGAAGTGACCGATACTTCCAAGGTCCGAACAATCGCCCGCTACGCCGAAAAGGACGTTCTGTTGTCGGGCTGGATGCTTGGCGAAAAATACATCGCCAGCAAAACCGCCCTTGCGGAAGCCGACTTCGGCAAAGGAAAGATCATCCTTTTCGCCTTTCGCCCCCAACACCGCGGCCAAAGCTGGGCAACATTTCCGCTGCTATTCAACGCCATCGAAAATTAGCTCGAAAGTGAATTTCACAATTCGGCGATCTCTGCGTTCCTCCGCTTTCTCTGCGTGGAATTCCGCTTAACGCAGAGAACGCTGAGGCCTACGCGGAGTTCTCCGAGAGGTTGAACCCCCTAAGATCAAAACGAAAATTGGGCTACTGTTTTGCTTTGTCGATCTTCGAAAACCCTCCATCGCGATGAATTAACCTAAACGAAACCTGTCGGCAACATTAACTTCAACACCGCGAAATATCCTTGGGCATTGCTCAAGGTAATCTCCGTGTTTTCCTCACATCACCTTATGCCATTTCGGGCGAAGGGACCGCGGAAGACCGTTTAATTTCGAGGTATAAAATGAAGTTACTAAACACAGTAAAATTAACTTTTCTGGCCGCTCTGACGATGGCGATCGTCCTCGGCCTTAGTCTTCAGACACTTGCGCAGTCCGAGTCGGCTGCCGTGCTCGGCAGTGTGCGTGACTCCAACTCCGCCGTGCTTCAGGGTGCAAAAGTCACGATTTTGAACATTGCGACTGGCATAGAAGCCACAGCGACCACTGACGCGAACGGCGATTCTCAGTTCGTGAACGTAAGGATCGGAAATTACCGGATCACCGTCGAAGCACAGGGATTCAGCCGGACGACGACCGACGTCAATCTAACGGTAAACGCCCGTCAGCGTGTCGATCTTACGCTCTCGGTCGCGGCCGCAACTGAGACCGTAACGGTCACTGGTGCGGCTGATCTGCTGGAATCGGTTTCCTCCGATCGCGGCCAGGTAGTTCAGCGACAGCAGATCGTCGCACTGCCGCTCAACGGGCGTTCATATGCCAATCTCGCCCTGCTCGCACCGGGCGTTCGCGAATCGAACACGAACAGTTCGATCGGCGGCGGCGGACGTGAGGCAGCTTTCAACGTTAACGGTCTGCGTGCGACGGTAAACAACTTCCTGCTCGATGGCGTCGATAACAACGCGTACGGAACAAGCAACCAGAGCTTTTCGAGCCAGGTCGTTCAGGTTTCGCCTGACGCCATCGCAGAATTCAAGGTCCAGACCAACTCGTACAGTGCCGAATTCGGTCGTGCCGGCGGTGCGGTCATCAACGCGAGCTACCGCACGGGCGGCAACCGCTTTACGGGATCGCTTTGGGAGTTTCACCGCAATACCGCGCTGAACGCGGTCGGGTTTTTCAAGCCCGCTGGCGGCGTCAAACCGCCGCTCATCAGAAATCAGTTCGGATTTACCTTCGGCGGGCCGATCGTCAAGGATCGAACGTTTTTCTTCGGAGATTACGAAGGATTTCGCCAGATACAGAAGAATCTCGTTTTCTCCACCATTCCGACGCTCGCTCAGCGGCAAGGCATACTCTCGGTCGCCGTTCGCGATCCATTTACGGGAACCGTCTACGCCGCGGGTACGCCGGTCCCAATGACAAATTTTGCGCGCCAGGTCCTCAATGACCTGCCCGCTCCGATTAATTCAGGCACGTCAAACAATTATTCGGAACTCGTTCAGAACAAGCAGTTCAACGACAAATACAACATCCGCGTCGATCACAAATTCAACGATTCGACTTCGATCTTCGGCCGTTGGAGCTATCGCAAATCGGAAGCGTTCGAAGGGCCCAACATCCCAGGCCCGTCGGGGAGCAATCAGAACGGATTTGTCGATATTCTTAATCAACAATTCGTTGTCGGCGGAGCTTATGCGTTTCAGAACGCTTCGGTTCTCGACCTCAGATTCTCGGTCTCGAAGATCGATGCGGGCAAGCGGCCTCCTTTGACAGGCGGGCCTAGTATGTTCGAACTCTACGGCATCACGGGCTTGCCGACCGACAAGGAGATCACTGGCGGATTGACCACGCAGACGATCGGCGGACTCTCGCAGCTCGGACGTCAGGCGACAAATCCGCAGTATCAGAACCCGCTTAATCAGAACCTTCGGGCAAGCTACGCATTCAACATCGGCCGCCACAGCATAAAGACGGGCTATGAATACCTGCGTGTCGGCACCGACGTTCAGGATACCAATCCGCTGATGGGGCTCGATACCTACACCGGGCAATACAGCCGTCCGGTCGGAGCGACGGCGAATAATATTTATAATTTGTCGGACTTCATGTTCGGGCTTCGCAGCCAGTATGAGCTCGCAACGCTCACGGTTGCTGAAATGCAGCAGCGATTCCATTACGGTTTTATCCAGGACGATATCAAGGTAAATCGTCGGTTGACGCTCAATCTTGGCGTGCGTTATGAGTTCGGCTCGCCCTACTGGGAGAAAAACAACCGGCTTTCGAATTAAGACCCGGTCTCAAACTCTATCGTTTTGGCTCGCGACGGATCGCTCGCTGATCGAGCGTTGGTTGAACCAAACTTTGGAAATTTCGGCCCCCGGCTTGGTATGGCTTACAGCATTACGGACAAGACGGTTCTCCGAGCCGGCTATGGCCGCGGATTTGTTTTCCTAAACCGGCTTGGAAGTGCCGATATCCTGGGTACAAATTTTCCGATCGTTACACGCAGTGCATTTGCACAGACGGCTCCCGATCCGGTTTTAAATCCGCTCTGTTCAGGCAACGTCTTTGCCGCAAACTGCTTTCGCACGACGCAGCTCGGCTATCCGACGAGCGGCTTGCCGAACAACGTAACGCTATACGTTCCGCGCGACCAGCCGACGACGAGCATTCAAAACTGGCAGGTCTCGATCCAGCGTGAACTTTGGGGCAACACGGTGCTAGACGTCGCATATGTCGGTAATCGCGTAAATGATTCGGTTCTGCTCGCCGACCTCAATCAGGCCCGGCCGCTGACACAAGCTGAGGCTGCTCTTCCGGCTGCACAGCAGCCATCGCTTCAGGCTCGCCGACCGATCGCGGGCTTCGGTTCGATCTCGGCTGTTTTGCCGGAAGGGTTTTCGACATACAACGCCCTTCAGGTGAAATTCGAACGTCGATTCAGCAAGGGGCTTTATCTTCTCAACTCGTTTACATGGTCGAAGGCTCTTGATAACGGATCGCAGGTTCTCGAAGAGCCGAACGGCAACACGGGAACGCCGCAGGACGTGAACAATTTCAAGGCGGACAAGGGCATCGGAGCGTACGATCAGCCGTTTAACAATACGACGAGTTTCGTTTATGAACTGCCTATCGGCCGTGGCCGCAGTGTGGGTACCGATATGCATCCGGTTTTGGACGCGTTTCTCGGTGGCTGGACACTCAACGGCATAAACACGATGCTCAGCGGACAGCCGATAAACTTCCGCTACGGGCCTTCGCCGGTGACGAACAACCTGCCTTCGTTCCTCGGCGGCGTTGCTTTGAGACCTAATGTTTCGTGCGATCCGGTCAACCGGGGCGATCGGCCGAACCCGACGACGAACTATTTCCTGCCGGTCGGCCAATGTCTGACACGGCCGCCTGTCTGGGCTCCGTTCGGTTCGGCGGCAAGGAACATCGCCCGTAGCGACAGCTACTTCAACCTCGACCTCGGCGTTCATAAGCAGTTCAAACTGCCGATCACCGAACTGACAAGGCTCGATTTTCGCGCCGAGTTTTTCAACGTTTTCAACAAAACGAACTTCGGCGCCGCAAACTCTGATATAACGAGCGCTGCCTTTGGTACTATCAGCAGTGCCTTTCCTGCGAGACAGATACAGCTCGCTCTGAAGCTGTCGTTCTAAACAACAGCCGTCGGATGTATGGCTTGACTTGACAGCATACGTCCGGCGGTTCTTTATAAAAACTATGAGATCTATATTCGTATTCCTACTTTTATTTGTTCTTGTCGCTAACGCATCGGCTCAAGCCCGCCGGCCATTCAGCATCGAAGGTCATCGGGGAGCCCGCGGCTATGTGCCCGAAAACACAATTCCGTCCTTCAAGAAGGCTCTGGAACAGGGAGCCGATACGCTGGAACTTGATTTGGTCGTTTCGAAGGACGGAAAGCTCGTCGTCTCGCACGAGCCGTGGTTCTCGTCAAACATCTCGCTCGACAAAGACGGCAATCGGATCCCGCCCGAAAAACAGCGCGAGAACAATATCTTCAAAATGACTTACGAGGAGGTAAAACTCTTCGACGTCGGGAGCATCGGGAATAAGGATTTTCCGCTTCAGGAGAAGATGAAGGTGTACAAACCCTTATTGAAGGATGTGTTCGCCGACATCGGGAAATTTGTAAAAGATCGAAAGTTATCCAAGCCGCGTTACAACATTGAAATAAAAACCGAAGGCGAGAAGGGGGACGGCGTATTTCATCCTACTCCCGGCGAATACGCCAAACTCGTGTACGCGGAAATAAAGGCCGGAAAGATGTTAAAACACGTGATTGTCCAGTCCTTTGACGTTCGCCCGCTGCAGGAGCTACGCAAGATCGATCCGAAACTTCCGCTCGCTCTGCTCGTCGGAAACAAAGACCGGATCGAAAAGAATCTGGAGAAACTGGGCTTCCAGCCCGATACGTACAGCCCGCATTACTCTCTGGTTGACGCCGATCTTATCAAATACTGCCGTGCGAGAAACCTGAAGATCGTCCCATGGACGGTCAACGAAATCGCCGATCTGGAACGCATGAAAACCTTCGACCTGGACGGCATCATTACCGACTACCCCGACCGAGCTGTGAAGGTCTTTAAGAATTAAATACCCGCCCCAACATCCACATCGCCCGCGGAGTTTCCCGAACTGCTTCGCGGGCACTTTTTTCCCTGCCTAACCGACCACTCGATCATCCTTCGCGTAGGCCCCTGCATACATCAGAGCTCCGCCCATTGCGATCATGTTTCGAAAAATGTTTACCACCTCCTGAGACGAGTCCAGTTCCATCTTGCTTCCCCAGATAGCTCCGGGAAGGTGGATCAATAATGCTGTCAGCAAGATGTACAGTGCCATCAGAAGAGCAGCGAGCTTGTCGAACTTCCCTACAACGCCGCTGACGATGAACGCGGCTATCAAAATGCCCGTAAAGTAATTCCAAAAGTACGGAAAAGGCAGGAACGAGGGCACCATTCGGGCGCCGACATCGGCGAGCAAAAAATGCAAGGACACGTATATCAAGAATCCGGCCAGAAATATCCATTTGCCTAAGTTCGTAATAGATCTCATCGTTTTTCTCCTAAAAGTACTGCGTTGCCGTGAGGTAACTTGCTTTCTGCAAGTGACTATACGCAGGTGACTTTTATAATGCAAGTCGCTATGCTTGTTTTTTGAGGTGGTCGGGATGAAAGTGAAAAAAAACAATGATTCGGTAGCACTAAGGTCCGATTGTCCAATTGCCTGCGCACTCGATATCATCGGCGACCGATGGAGTTTGCTGATCGTCCGCGACATTTTTAAGGGCAAGAAAAGGTACAACGATTTTCTCGCATCGGCCGAGCAGTTTCCTACCAATATTCTGGCGGACCGCCTAAAACGGCTCGAAGCGGCCGCGATCGTAAATAAGCAGCAGTACAGCGAACATCCTCCGCGTTACGAATATGTGCTGACGAACAAAGGTCTCGAATTGGGAAAGGTCATCGAAGCAATGTATCATTGGGGTAACAAGAATCTTTTCGGAAAATCTTGACCAATGATAATCGCTATCGACGGGCCGAGCGGGGCAGGAAAGTCGACGCTCGGCAAAATGCTCGCAAAAAAACTCAACCTTCTTTATCTCGATACAGGAGCGATGTACCGGGCGGTCGCGCTGGCTGTTGATCGTGCCGCGGTGCCGCATCGCGACATTGACCGCATTGAATACATAGCGGAAACAGCCAAGATCGAGCTCGTGGGCGATCCGGATGACCTTCGCGTGATCCTGGATGGCGAAGATGTAACGGCTGAAATACGGACGCTCGAGATCGCTCAGGCGGCATCGATCGTATCTACGATCTCGGAGGTTCGGCGGATAATGGTCGATCATCAACGTGCGATCGGCGAATCTGCACCGAATGGCTGCGTTCTAGAGGGCCGCGATATCGGCAGTGTGGTATTCCCGAAGGCTGATGTGAAGTTTTTCCTCACCGCAAAGCCTGAAGCGCGGGCCCGGCGAAGGTTTTCGGAAGACAAGGCCAAGGGCCGCATCTCTACGTACGAACAAACACTAGCTGAGATAAACGAACGCGACGAACGCGACGTTTCACGCGAGGATTCGCCGCTAACCATAGCGGATGACGCTATCGTCATCGATACCAGTGAACTCGACCTACACGAGGTTTTCGAGCAGATGGTGGCCGTACTGCAGAGGCTAAGACCGGCTGCCGGATCGATTTGAACTTTGTGAAAATAGGTTGACTACGCAGGGGCTAATCTATAACATCTTACTTTGCTCTTTTCATGCTCCCGTAGCTCAGCTGGATAGAGCGACGGCCTTCTAAGCCGTAGGTCCCAGGTTCGAGCCCTGGCGGGGGTACCAAATGATCGTCAATCGGGTATCTTGGGTCTCGGAACTTTAGAAGTTCCTTGACAATCAAAGATCCAAGATCGACAATCCAAAATAGATCCTGGCGGCTATAGTTCAGCGGTTAGAGCGCCTGATTGTGGTTCAGGATGTCGTGGGTTCGAATCCCACTAGCCGCCCCATCCAACTTTGTACCAGCAAGGCCCGACCGTTCGGGCCTTCGCTATTTGCGGTTGCTTTTAGGTCGGTTAAGGTCGTTTATTTATATTTTTTGCTACAGAGTGCGGCATCCGGTTTTAGCGTGCATACAACTAATTTTAATTCGTCAATTTCAGCCCGCTGTTTTCTGATAAGGTGCTGTTGCTCGTCCGTAAGAGAACGTTGCGTCTCGATCTGCTGTTGTTGTTCTTGAACACTTTTTATGAGAATGGCCGTTACCGCATCGAAATTGACTCCGAATACCGTTCCATCCGGTTCGCGTTGGGCCAAATTCGGATCGACCTCGTTCACCTCTTCCGCGATCAATCCCAGAGTGGCTGTTCCATCCCGTTTCCATCTGTAGAATACTGGCCGAAGCTTCGCTAGGGTGCCCATTCCACTTTCTATCGATCTCACGTCAGTTTTCAGTTTTATACTGGAACCGCAACGTGTCAGAAAATATGTGCTGCCATCCCACTGTGGAGGGATATCTACCGAATTATAAAGGGTCCAGCAAACCGCGACTGCACCGGCGGAGTCGAGATTGTTCTTAAAGCCAACTTGTTGAACCTCTAATTGACTCTCAATATCTACGAACCCGCTTATTTGAAGGGTCCCCAAATTACCAGGGATTGAAACTAGATCGTTTTCGCGCCCGATCACGACTCGGTTGCTTCCGCTAACTATGGCGCCAGCTCCGATCGCCGTAGCAAAGCTTAGATTGCCGCTACTCACATCGGCGCCGTTGCCGATAATTGTGTTGTTGCTGCCGGAAGTATTCGATTGTCCGGCCCGCCTGCCAAAAAAAGAGTTTCCGTTTCCACTAACGTTTCCCAGGCCTGAATTCACTCCGTAGAATGAGTTATCACCTCCTCCATTGTTTGCGAGTCCTGAACTTGCTCCAAAGAATGAATTCGCGCTTCCCGTAGAAGTGAACTGCCCTGCCCGGCTACCATAGAATGCGTTGAAACTGCTGGAAGTGGACTGGCCGGCTCCGAAGCCGAAATAAGAGTTTTCACTTCCTGTTGTGTTTAGCTGACCTGCATTTCGTCCGAACGCCGAGTTTTGATTGCCGGTTGTGTTTCCGCCACCGGACGCGTGGCCGAAGAATGAATTTTCGCTGCCGCCGGTGTTTGCATCGCCGCTATTAACACCGAAGAAAGAATTGCTTGAACCGGTCGTGTTTAGTTCGCCCGCCCTCGCTCCAAAGAATGAATTTGAACTGCCGCTGGTCGTCGACCGGCCTGCATCACTTCCGAAATATGAATTTCCCGTACCGGCAGGAGCAGTAACGCCCGCATTGGCCCCCAGGAATGTATTCTGAGTTCCCGGCGTGTGAAGCATTCGAGTACCCCCAATGCGAAAATCGGATGTTGCATTAAATGCCGCCGCCGTACCACCCCCACTGATGTTGAAATTGCTCAAGGTCTGTTGAGTGGTCGTATTTTGTATGTAGTTTGCACTGCCGCCGGGTAGCGTCGCCGACAAGTTTCCGGTAACGGTCAGATCGCCCGCGAACAAGCTGTTGCCTACCACGTGCAAACGCTGAGTAGGGGCTGGCGTGCCGATCCCGACGTTTGTATTGGCTCCGGATCCGTTGATGCCGTTGATGCTACCTAAAACCAGCGAGTTTGACTGGGAGACGAATGCTCGATTCCCAATAGCGGTCGCGTTGGTCAGATTCAGGCCTCCCAGTTCAGCGGAACTGCCCAAGAGAACATTTCTGGCTCCGACAGCATTGTTAACGCCGGCATTAGAACCAACAAACACATTCTCTCCGCCCGTCGTCGTGTCCGGGCCGGAAAGATTACCCACAAAAGTGTTCGACTGGCCTGATGTAATACTCGCACCAGCGGCGCTGCCTACGATCACGTTGAAGTCGCCGCTACTCGTCGCCGGCCCGCCCAAGATCCCTATACTATTGGCACTCGGCTGGTGCAGTACGCGTCTGGTGCCTATGTTGAACTGCGAACCTGCCGCCAAGAAACCGGCGGCGGTCCCGTTGCCGCTGATGCTGAAGTTGCTGGAGGCTTGGGGAGTCGTCGTGTTCTGTATGTAATTGGAGCTTCCCCCAGGCAGAACAAAACCTGGAGCCGTCAGCGTACCGTTCACGTTCAGATTACCCGTAAACAATCCATTGCCGACAACATGCAGGCGTTGTGTAGGTGCAGTTGTACCAATGCCAACGTTCGTACTTGCAAAGGCTCCGTTAACGCCGTTTATGGAGCCCAGAACAAGCGAATCACTCTGTGTTACGAGCGAAAAGGCTCCGATCGCGGTCGCGTTCGTCAGATTACCCGCACCTAGATTTGAACTTCGCCCCAATGCTGTGTTGCGACTGCCCGTTTCGTTTGCAATTCCTGCTTCCCCGCCGAAGAAAGAATTGCTGTCACCCGTGGTCGTCAATCCCCCGGCTGACAAGCCAAAAAACGAATTTGAGAATCCGGTTGTATGACCGCTGCCGGTTTGGCTACCAAAAAATGAGTTTCCAGCGCCCGTTGTGTTGCTTCCACCAGCACTTGAGCCATAGAATGAGTTCTCCCCTCCGATCGTATTTAACCGCCCGGATCGTGCGCCGAAAAACGTATTGTGGCCCCCGGAGGAAGTCGACTGTCCTGCTTCGCTTCCAACAAAAGTGTTTCTGTTTCCGGTGGTGTTTGCTGAACCTGCACCCACACCAACGGCCAAGACATTTGGATCGGAAAACAAGACCCTGTTGACTCCGAGATTAAATTGCGAAGTGGCAGCTAAAATACCGGCGGTGCCGGTGCCGCTAATATTAAAGTTCGCGTTGACCTGCGGCGTTGTCTGATTTAGGATCGCGTTTCCGCCGCCAGCCCCCGTCTCATCTGTCGCAGGTTCCCACTGACTTGTTGCCGAGTTGAACTTCAGGACTTGTCCGTTATTGGGCTGGTTTGCTGCAACGTTACGCCCACGAAGTCTTGCGACGGTGCTATTGGAGAACGAACCCGTGACATCACCGGCCAGCGGGTTCGAAACGTTTGCGGCGGTCGTGGCATTGTCTGCATTGACTGCTGCAAGACTTCGGATCGAATACGGCGAGGAACCGACCGGCTGCCTCGGGCTGAGCGTCGTAAACGCCCCGCCACCGGCCGGCCTCACTCGTACTTCAAGGAAGCGACTAGCCCCCGTGAAAGACTGTCCAAAATCGAGATTGACAGCAAAAATGCCGTTCGTAACAGCGACGCCGCTCCGAGCCAGCGTGGAACCGACCTGTGAACCGCCGGCTGCAGCGTCGAACAGTGCGAATTCAAGATCAAAATTTCCATTCGCAGCAGAACCGCCACTCTGCATCTGGCCTTGATACGTAAACTCAGTGCCCTGACCCAAAGCCAGCGACGGCAAGGCAAGGACCGCGAAAACTAAACAGATGAGGTTGATTCTTCGATACGACATTTTTCTATCTCCTCTTGGCTTGCGGATGCGGGTACGCGTTCCGGCTCGCTCGCGAAGTCGACGTCTGCCGGTGCCATAACGGCTGCTGCGGCTGCTGCCCGTACCGCCTCGCTTCCGCCGCGAACGACGATGACCTCGTGTGTCTCGGTGACGATCAAATATTTCTTTCTTTTTTTGGACACCTGGTTTAGAATCGGCTCAAAAGACGGAAACATCAGATTGGTAACCCCGAGCTTCCGCCCAGTGAGCCGAGCAACGATTTTCGTTGTGATGGCAATTTACGACCATCACGAAAGCAGGTCTTGAATTGTTTCTCAATTATTTTTCAATTACATCTGAATTGAGTTATGGGTAGTAATAACGGGCATTTTCGCGAATTCGGCAGGTTTCGGCTAGATCCTGAGAAGAAGGTCTTGTACGCTGACGACCGCCTCGTCGATCAGCAGTTGAAAGAGATCGAGCTGCTCTGTCTGCTCACCGAACGCCGCGGCGAACTTCTTACCAAAGACGAGATCCTCGACCAGATCTGGCCTGGAGCCTATGTCGAAGAGAGCAACCTGCCTCAGCACATCTACCGTTTGCGAAAAACGTTCAAACAGTTTGGGGAGACCGGCGAACTGATCCAAACGGTACCGCGCCGCGGTTATCGATTTGTCGGCGAGATCCGCAGCGAGGAGCCGGCTCTTGTGATCGAACGCCATTCGATCTCAAAAACGATCATTGAGGAAATGGATATTTCCGAGGAACCGAACCGTCCGGAAACGCGTGTTTTCGCGGCAAACATGGGAAGACGATCGGCCCTGCTTCCGGTCGCCGCATGTATTTGCGTTGCAGCGGTACTCGCGGCCGGCGTTTATCTATACAGCTTGACGGTCGTTAATGCGAGCCAACCTATAAGGTCGATCGCGGTGCTCCCGCTGAGGCCGTTGAGTGCGAACGACGACCACTCCACAGGGCTCGGTTTTGCGGATGCTCTAATTACCAGCCTCGGTGGGATAAACGAGCTGGAAGTCCGCTCGGTCAATTCCGTCAGCGGTTATGCGGAAAAGCCTGCTGAACCTTTGGAGATAGCAAAAAAGCTCGGCGTAGATGCGATCATCGACGGGACAGTTCAACGAGCGAACGGCAATCTTCGGGTGACGCTTCGCCTGATCCGTTCGTCTGACGGAAAGCAGCTGTGGGCTGACAATTTCGACAGGCCGGAAGCAAGTATTTTCGCCCTTCAGGATTCAATGGCTTCGAGCACCGCTAATGCTCTCGCCTTAAAGCTCTCGGCCGCCCCCAAACTCATTACCGAGAATTTGGATGCGTATCGGGCGTATCTGCAAGCCCAATATCTATTTCGCCGGCGGGAAACCAGCAGCAGCGGGCAATTCTACCGGAAGGCGATCGAGCTCGATCCAAATTTTGCCGAGGCGTGGGCCGGCCTCGCTGCGGTTTACGCTATGGGGGACGACATGCCCCGAGCTGCCGAGACGGCCGATCGCGCAGTTTCCATCAAGCCGACGCTCGCTGAAGCTCACGCCGTTCGCGGGTTTATCAGAATGTTCCTATATTGGGACTGGCCCGAAGCCGAAAAAAGCCTAACGAGGGCTGTCGAACTCGACCGCAACTCCGTCGAGGCCCATCATTGGCTCGGTACATATTTGACGACCCGACGCCGTTTTGATGAGGCCGAAAAGGTGTTAACGCGGGCCGTGGAACTATACCCGACATCAGCAAATCTCATTGCCGATCTTGGCCTCGTTTACTTTCATTCAGGGCAGTTCGAAAAGGCGGAAATAGCGTTTCTCCAGGCTCGAACGATCGAGGAACGATTTGCCACCTCTCGGCTGCGAGACCTCTATGCAAAACAAGGCCGCGACAGCGATGCCTTTCGTCTACAACTTCAATTGGTTTGTCCACCAACAACAGAAGGCACCAAGTGCCGCGAAAGCGTGACCCGAAGCTTTGAAAAAGAAGGCCTCCGCGCCACTATGGCGGCAGAGTTGAAGCGTTATTACAGCGGTTTATCAACCAAAGACATTGCTGCGGAAGGCGTGGCCCATATCTGGTACGGGATCGCATTAAATCACGCCGAGCTGGGCCAGAAGGCCGAGGCCCTAAACGCCCTGAACCGCTCGTTGACGTTAAAGATGCCGTTCGAACAAATGAACTTCAACGCTCCATTCCTTGCTGTCGAATCGCGATTCGACAATATACGCAGCGAGCCGGAGTTTCAGGAGATACTCCGGAAACTGCGACTCGCGTCGTGACTGTCAAAAGGCGTTCAAACACCGACGATCGCCTACGGCCGGACTATTTCGGGCTTGCTGCCTTCGCCGATAATTTCTTCTCGGCGGATCGTTTTTTGAGGATCACATTATCGGTTCGTGTAAGGAACCGGGCGGTGATATCCATTCGCAGCTCGCCGTAAGTGGTTGGTTTACTTTCGGCCTTCTGATCTTGCACTGTAGATGTCTCGGGCTTGGTTTCCGGCCGCGTCTTTTGATTTTGCCCTACGATCTCGACATTATCCGCTTTTGCGACCTCCGTCGTCGCCTTTTCGGATGACTTCGAATCAGGCGTAGCCGCGGTGGTCGTCGCTAACTTTTCGTTGTCATCCTGATACGCATTCTCCTCGAATTCGGCGGCGAGCTTCTCGAGTTTCTTATCGCCAAGGACCTTGTTGATCGAATTCATCATCTGCAGGGTCTCCCAGTTATCGTAGGCGCCGCTGCGGATCTTTTCGGCGAGGATCAGGGCGATCCGATCGTCGGCCCAACGCGTGACGAGGTTCATCAATTCCAGATTCCCAAGCATGACCTCACCTTTTTTCGCCGGCTTCTCGCTCAGGCTGAGAGCGATGAACAAGTCGGTCAGGGCGTTTTGATGCGATTCAGTCATGGCTTCGGCGTATTCGTGAAGGTTCTCGTCCTCCTCGACTACTTCCGGATCTTCTGTCTCGTCTGGTACATCCTTTTTCGAATCTTTTTCCTCTGCTTCGCGGGCTTTTTTATACTCGAGGGCGTCAAAACTTCTTTGGAGTTCGTATGTGCCTTCCCACCGGGTCGCTTTTTCCTCGGCACATTTGATCAGCCAGTCGACGATCTTCTCGGCATTGGGCTTTTTTGAGGCGAAGATCGTGTTCAGGTCTTTTACGCGGGCCTCATAGACTGCCATGTCTTCGCGTTCGAGCTTCTTGGCGCCGCCGAGGAAATCGGTCAGTTCGAGGCGGTCACCTTCCTCACTTTTGCGGAGAAACAGCAGCACCTCATCGCCCGGCTTCAGATCCGCCAGCCCTTCTTCGCCGATTTCCCCTTCTTCGTGTTCCGGTTCAGCTTGTTCCTCGACCTGAACATTCTGCGATTCGGGGATCACGGTTTCGTTTGTTTCGAGAACTGCCGGTTCCACGGGCTGATCATCGTATATATAACGCTGGTCGTATACAGTGACCTTATCGACGCTTTTGCCTTTGTGCGTGGCGAAGACATCGAAATGCCGCGATATTTCCGCGACCGAATAACCTTCGCCTTCAGGCTTTGGATCTGCTTCCTCCTCGCCGGTAAAGCGTGCCCGGTGGATCGCATCGCTTTTTTTGTAAAGCGAAAGTAAAGTCTCGGGCTCTTCGTCAGGGCAGGCACGGACGGCTTGAGTCGCGAGTAAAAGCGTGGGAAGAACAAGTGAAGATATAGCGAAAACCGAAAGAATGACCCTTTTCATGGAAAATAACCTCAGATCAATAAAATATTCGAACGCTCGATCTACTGCTTAGACTCTAAAACCGTCAAAAGGTTCCAGAAGTTTACGAATAAATTTCAAAACGAACATCCGCGAACTGAGAACGGAACTGCGGAACTAACTTGCAGAAAAAATCTACATATTTTTACGTTTGATCTTCGGCGTATGGACAACTACATTTCGGGAGTTAGAAGGCGGAGCACGTATGGATCATTTTCGCCCGCCGTTTCCGCCGGTCTTTGCCCGAATCTGGGTTAATTTGTACGCTTCGGACTTGCTCAAACCGTATTCCTTTGCCGCCTGTTTAAGGGCCGTTTTGTGGTCGAGTCCTTGTGCGATGAGCGTTTGAATACGATCTTTCAGCACGCTTTCTGAGGCATCTTCTTTTTTGAATCCCTGCGTCGATGCCTGTTCGATCACGATAACGATCTCGCCGCGAACGGTCGTTGACGAATACAATGCGGCGAGTTCGCTGAGCGTTCCGCGGGCGATCTCTTCGTGAAGTTTGGTGATCTCACGAGCAACCGCAGCCATTCGATCGCCGAGAACTTCGAGGCAGTCGGACAGGGACTTTGCCAGCCGGTGCGGAGCCTCGTAAAAAACGAGTGATGCCGGGATGTCGCGGACCTCGCCGAGCCGCTTCCTTCGCTCGCCTTTCTTGGACGGAAGAAATCCACCGAAGAAAATGGAATCCGTAGGAATTCCCGAAGCTATCAGAGCACTAACAAAGGCCACCGGCCCGGGGATCGGAACGACCGCTATGCCGGCATCGGCGGCGCGGCGGACGAGCTTGAAGCCCGGGTCGCATATTCCGGGCGTTCCGGCATCGGAGACAACCGCGATCGACTCGCCGGCGACGAGGCGGTCGATAAATTGCTCGGTCCGTTCGTTCTCGTTGTGTTCGTGGAAGCTTATGGTGCGGTTATCGATACGGAAATGGTTCAGCAGTTTTCGGGTATGCCGCGTATCTTCGCAGGCGATCAGATCGACGTTGCGGAGCGTTTCGAGAGCCCGCAGGGTGATGTCCTGAAGGTTGCCGATCGGCGTAGCGACTAGATACAAGGTTCCGGGCATTGGGATTAAAGGATAAGGGATAAAGGATAAGGGATAAAGTCGGACAAAAGAAAGAGGGGCAAAGGATCGGAAATCCGAGCCTTTGCCCCTAAATTTATCCTTTTCCCTTTATCCTTTCGCCTTTAGAAAGGCCACCAGCTAGGCAGGCCGTTGCGATTGCCTCGGCTGTTGCCCCATACGCCGCCGTTGTTTCCGCGGCCATTGCCGTTGTTGTAGGTGTTGTAACCGCGGCTGATCGACTGCAGATCGTTGCGTATCGCACTCCAAAGATTTCGCGTCTGGTAGCTGACCTGTGCACGGCCGATCGCTCTTTCGATCTGTCCGGCGTAGTCAAATACGCGTCGCATTTCATTGTCGTTACGGCCATAACCGCGATTGTTGTTGTAGTAGTTGTTATCGAGGTCGTTTACCGCGTCCTTGAAACGATCAGCAAGCTGATTGATCTGATCTTCGCGTCGGCTGCCGTTCAGGCGGCCACGGTCTAGATCGCGATCTAACTGACGTGTAAATTCGCGGGTCCTCGATTTAAGGCTGCGAACCACGTTGTTCGTGTTGCCGTAAGTGCCGCGGCCATACGGATCGTTGTTCCGTCCGTACGGATCGTACTGACCATTGCGGCCGTACGGATCATACTGTCCGTTGCCGCCCCACTGTGCCGATGCAACCGTCGGTATGCCCATCACCAAAAGTGCAAATGCTCCTAACGCTAACCAATTCTTAATACTTCTCATCACTGCTTTCTCCCTTTTTAGTAATTCCAAAGGCAATGGTTGCGACATTGCTCGATCTACCTAATGGCAAAGCGTGTGCCAAAGCAGGGAAGTGTAGTGTTTATGGGATCAGCGTGAGAATCGGGATCGCTTTTATACAGTTTTCGTCGACGAAGTGGGTTACCGATGTTCCATAACGTAGAAACTTTGCGTCTTCTTTGCGATCTTGGCGTCTTTGCGTGAAAAAATTTTTAACGCAAAGACGCAAAGATCGCAAAGTGACGCAAAGGCTTAGTGAGAATGCTCTTTAACGATATTTCCAAGCGAATTTGCCGCGCAGAGCCTGCCGCCGGTTGCGACTTTGCCTTTGAGCGAATCGAGTTCGTCGACGGAACCGAGCAGCCTAGTACGCAGGTTTTTCATTGAGATCTGCGGGTCGCTGGCGATGATCAGGGCGGCTACGCCGGAGACGTAGGGCGTGGCCATTGACGTTCCAGAGGCTTCGCGGTAATTGCCGCCGAGCCAGGTCGAGACGATCTCTTTGCCCGGGGCGGCGATGTGGACGGTCTTTTCGCCGTAGTTCGAGAAGCTCGCGAGCTTGTCGTTACGGTCAAGTGCCGCGACGCTGATCACGTTTGGCAGATCGTAGTTCGATGGGTAGTGCGGACGCGAATCGTTGTTCGAGCCGTCATTTCCGGCTGCCGCTATGAAGAGAATGCCTGCGTCCCCGGCGGCTTTGATCACGTCTTCGAGAGCTTTCGACTTTGCGGTCGAGCCCCAGCTGGCCGAGATGATGCGGAGATTTACGCCGTTCTTTTTGCGGTCGATAGCGTAGTTGATCGCCGCGATCGCGTCGTCGGTCGAGCCAAATCCGCCGCGTCCCAAAAACTTGAGCGGCATGATCTTGATCTTCTGATTGATGCCCGAAACGCCGATGCCGTTATCACCCTCGGCCCCGATGATGCCCGCACAATGCGTCCCATGGCCGTTGTCGTCCATCGGGTCGCCGATATTGTCGCGCCCGGCGTAGCCAAGCACCTCATCGACTCGCGCAGATTCATTATCGATGTCAAAACCGTGCTTATCGTTGAAAGGGCCGAGATCATCATCACGATAAGGCGCAAGCTTCGCGGGGCGTTCCCACATATTGCTGACCAGATCTTCGTGCTTATAATCGACGCCGGTATCGAGCACCGCAACCACAACCTCGTCGCTGCCTTTCGTATTTGCCCAAGCATTCAGTGCGTCGAGATCGGCGCGTTTTGTACCGCCGTCCTGTCCGGTGTTATTGAGTGCCCACTGATCGCCAAAAAGCGGATCGTTCGGTGCGTCAGCAGCTGTCGGCCGAGCGTAAGCATTGCGACTAACAAATTCTGCAGTAGGCTCGTCGAGTTTGATCTGCGGATTGACCTCGGCGTATTCGACCAGGTCGGTCATCGCCGCGTACTGGCGAGCGACCTCTTCCGCGTCAGCATTATCGAGATCGTCGATGACGGTCAATCCCTTGACCGACTCGATCTCGTCCCAAAGCGAGTCATTATTTTTTGAAGCAAGCGACCGGACGTCCGAAAGTTTCACGCCCGGTTTGAATCGCACGAGGACCTCGGGCATATCGCCGCGGACCTGGATGCTGTCGGAGACAACTTTTGGCGGAGTTTCAGGCCGATGGGCAACGGTCGGCGGCGTTTGCCGCAGGCCAGTTTTCCAACGTTCGATCTGCCCGAGTATTCCGGCAAACGTGATCAAAACTACCGCTATTCCAACGTGTATCCAGATATTATTGCGATTCATGGTACTGCTCCTAAAAACTCTTCTACTAACGCTTATTTAACCGCAGATGACGCGGATAACAGACCGTTTTCCTATCCGCTTTTTCTGCGTCATCAGCGGCAAATTCCGTTTGCGTCCCAAAATATCAAACGATCACAAAATTCTTGCCCTCAAAATCCTTCAGCCGGATCTGGTATTTATCCGCTCGGTATTCGTACGATCTTCCTCCCGCTTCGAGATCGATCGACCAGCCGTAGGCGATCATCTGTGCGGCGAACTCGCCGTCGGCCGGGGCACCGAGCGACATGTCAGGAAACTCTCTGTCTGAGATGCTTTTTTCCGTGATCTCGCTCGCCTCGATATTTAAACGTTCTGCGAGGTCGTTTTTTGCACGTTCGGCCGCCGATTCCTTGCTAAAACCCATAAAAATATCTCAACTCTAATCTTGCTCTTCTTTACGCCCGCTAGTCAATAAAAGTTCATGCGTCCCAACGACTTTATGTCAGTACCACCTGCGGTAGCGGGTGGGGATTCGAACACGCGCGTCCCAATAGGCTGGTACCTCGCGTGTCTTCAAGGCCCCACCGGCTACCGCAGGTGGTACTGCCCCTGCGTCCCCAGTCGCTGCCGTTCCCGGTCCGAACGGTTTTGTGCTAACCTTCTCTCGTCGATAGACACCCCCAAAGAAAAGCTATGAGCCGACGAATATTTCTGATCGCAGCTATTGTTGTGGCCTTTGCATTTGCGTCCCAGGCGCAGACGCGTCCCAGAAAGACGGCACCCGCGCCCACGCCGAAGCCCGCGGCGGTTGGGACGCTCGTCAAAACCCCGAGCGGCCTTTCCTACATCATCACCAAACGCGGCCGAGGTCGAATGCCGAAGGTGGGCGATACGGTCGTCGTAAACTACACCGGCACGCTGCTCAGCGGCAAGAAGTTCGACAGCTCGTACGATGCAGGTCGAGCGATATCCTTCCCGCTGGGCCGCGGCCGCGTCATAAAGGGCTGGGACGAAGGCATAGCCAAAATGCGAACGGGCGATCAGGCGATCTTCATAATTCCCGCAAAACTCGGCTACGGCGCGGCCGGAAACGGCCCCGTGCCGCCCAACGCCTCGATGATCTTTGTCGTGGAACTGATGGACATCAACCCGAAATAGCCGCCCGAACACACGATCATTAATTGCACGTATACTCACATATGAGACGCTACCACGAGCGTCTAGAAAAGTGAATGCAATTATGCGGGCATCGACACAGAATGCCGACATTGCTGTATTTTGCTTAAATTGACGCAAAATGCCGGTTCGTCGGCGTTTTTTGCGCCCGGGCCCGTGTCGACTGCGTTTTTCTTTACGTTCTTTGCGGTTTTGCGTGCAAGTTCCTTTTCCAACTTTTGTCTCACGCAAAGACGCGAAGACCGCAAAGTACCGAAAAGTAAGAAGATCAGCAAAACAACTTAGTTTTCGGAGGTTCTAAAGGAGCGATCCCCCGTTTTTAATCTTGACAAAAAAATAATGTTTTGCGATTATGTGTACATAACGGCGACCATCAAATCTTTGTTTGAGAGTGGTTTATGAAGATTTCGGCACAAGAGGAATATGGGCTGCGATGCCTGGTGCAGCTGGCAAATTTGCCGGAGGGCGAATGCCTTACGCTGCCGCAGATAGCGGAGCGTGAAGGCATCTCGACGGCGAACGCGGGCAAGCTGATGTGGCTGCTCAACAAGGCGGATTTTGTTCATTCGACGCGCGGGACAAAGGGCGGCTATTGTTTGGCGCGTCCGGCGAGCGAGATCAGGCTTAGCGAGATAATCAAGGTTCTCGACGCAGACGTTGTCGATAAGCATTGCGAGAGTTACACCGGCGTGCTCGACAAGTGCGTCCACAAGGGCGATTGCGGCATAAGGCCGGTGATCGTCGGGCTGCATGAGATAGTCGAGAATGCGTTGTCAAAGATAACGCTCGCCCAACTCGTCGGCAACGAGCTGACGGTTGGCGAGATGTTTCATTCGATACAAGGGATCCATCGGACGCTGGATGCGCAGCGAATTTGAGGATGAAGACGGCGATAGAGAACAGCGATCTGGAGATGACCAAGGTCGCGATCACGATGCCAAAAGGCTGCAAACGTGACGCATTAAGCGTGAACGCATTGGATTCGAAGACGCGTGAACTTGCGTACCAGACCCTGATCACAGTGGACGGAAAAATACTTCCTTGCACCGGATTTAAGATGAAGAACGGAGTGCTGCATCTGGAAGTGCAGCCGGGCTTCTTTGAGATCGTTGAGGCGAAATAGATATGTCGACAGCAGCGGAATTACTTACAAATCGGGAATACAAATACGGTTTTGTCACCGATATCGAATCGGACATTATCCCGAAGGGCTTGTCCGAAGACACGGTGCGGCTTATTTCTTCGAAAAAGAACGAGCCGGAGTGGCTGCTCGAGTTTCGGCTGAAGGCCTTTCGGAACTGGCTGAAGATGGAACAGCCCGATCATTGGGCGAATTTTGAGTATCCGCCGATAGATTTTCAGAACATTTCGTACTACGCGGCCCCGCGGCAGAAGCCGAAGAAGGCTTCGATGGACGAAGTCGATCCTGAACTGATCAAAACATTCGAGAAGCTGGGAATTCCGCTGTCGGAGCAGAAAATGCTTGCGAATGTGGCGGTCGATGCGGTTTTCGACTCGGTTTCGGTCGCGACGACCTATAAGGCGAAACTCAAGGAAGCGGGCGTGATCTTCTGCTCGTTTACCGAGGCGGTCGAGGATTATCCGGAGCTGATCCAGAAATATCTCGGCTCGGTCGTTCCCGTAAATGACAATTATTACGCGGCTTTGAACTCGGCGGTCTTTTCGGATGGTTCGTTCGTTTTTATTCCGAAAGGCGTTCGATGCCCGATGGAGCTTTCAACTTATTTCCGCATCAATACGCAGGAATCGGGGCAGTTCGAGCGGACGTTAATTGTTGCCGAAGAAGGCGGTTACGTCGCATATAACGAAGGCTGCACGGCACCTCAGTTCGATACCAATCAGCTTCATGCGGCGGTCGTTGAGCTAGTCGCACTGGACGACGCCGAGATCAAATATTCGACCGTTCAAAACTGGTACGCCGGCGACGAGACGGGCAAGGGCGGCATTTATAATTTCGTCACCAAACGCGGTGCGTGTCGCGGTGTGAACTCGAAGATCTCGTGGACGCAGGTCGAGACGGGCTCGGCGATCACGTGGAAATATCCTTCGGTGATCCTCCAAGGCGATAATTCGATCGGCGAATTTTACAGCGTCGCGCTAACGAACAACGCCCAGATCGCCGACACCGGTACGAAGATGATCCACCTCGGCAAGAACACGAAATCGACGATCGTCTCAAAAGGTATTTCCGCCGGAAAGTCGAACAACAGCTATCGCGGTTTGGTAAAAGTGATGCCCAAAGCCGCCGGTGCCCGCAACTACACACAGTGCGACTCGATGCTGATCGGCGGTTCGTCCGAAGCGAACACCTTCCCCTACATCGAGGTAATGAACAACACCGCACGCGTCGAGCACGAAGCGACCACCTCTAAGATCAGCGAAGAGCAATTGTTCTACCTCCAACAGCGAGGTATCTCACAGGAAGACGCGGTCTCGCTGATCATAAACGGATTTTGCAAGGAAGTTTTTCGCGAACTGCCGATGGAATACGCAGTGGAAGCGCAGAAGCTGTTGGGGTTGAAGTTGGAAGGAAGTGTTGGTTAGGTTTTAGGCGGCCAACCATGGCCTTAGCTCTTTGAAAATTTAATAATTTGTTTCTTGACAAAAAAGTAAGCTTTCACTTATTTTGGAAGCTGTGAGAGGGGAGTAGATCACCCGATTGGGTTGGTAAAGCCGTCATTACGAATGTCCGAAGGCATTCCGGTTTTACTGGCAAAGTATCGAGACCTTTCGCGGTTTTTGTTGGATTCGGCAAATTCGCGCGAAAGGTCTTTTTGTGTGCCTGGCGTTCACTGCCGAATGCAGGAAAGTAATCCAAAAAAAGGTAGGAACAAATTAAAATGAAAGCAATATCGTTAACAAAAACTATTAGGTTTGTCGCGTTCAGTTTGGTGATCGCTGTAGCGGCGGTTAGCTCGGCAGTAGCTCAAGAGGTCATCCCCGGTCACAAGCTCACAAACTACAACATCACGGAAGAAATGGTGGTCGATGCTCAGAAGAAATGGGCTGAGTCGTTGCTGAAGATAAGCAAAACGCATATGGAAGGCGGCGATTATCGCAAGGTGGCATCTGAGGAGATCGATAAGGGCTATAACTATGCGAATGGGATCGTCCTGTTCAAGCCTACGCTGACGACCGGCGACCAGACGTTTCGACTCGATAAAGAAGGGGCACTCGCATATTTCGTAGGGGGAAACTCGAAGTACAAGAACGACACGGGTTTTGCCCTGAAAGGTTGGGTCGGCTACAAGACTAAAAATGCGGGCATCATCGTCAACGGTACCGTAGCGGTCACGACGGGCAATATTTATCTTTACGATAAGGCCGGAAATGAGACCGTCGTTGACAAAACGTGGGGCTTCAAAATGGATGAGTACGGAAAGCTGAAGATATTTCTGCACCATTCCTCGCTGCCGTATAAGCCGGCAAAGTAAGCACCAAGCGCAGCGATACGGATGTTAGCCAAGGGCTTTTGATAAATGACGATCTTCAAGGACGGCGTTTTTCGTAAAGCCCTTACTTATTTGAAAGGTTCAGATCAGAGTTCAAGATACAAGGAGGCAACGACATGGGTTTAACACTGGAAGATAAGTTTGATATACAGCAATTGTGTGCGAAATATTATGTTAGCACCGACGAAAAAGATGTCGATGGATTCATGGATTGCTGGATCGATAGCGATGAGATCGTTTTCGAGAGCGAATTTGGGGACTTCAAGGGCCGAAAGGAAATAAGAGATTTTGAGGATAATCATGTAAATCGAGGCATGGCGGTCGGAAAGCGGCACTTGCTAGGTAATGTGATAATCGAAGACGGTGATGACGATCGTACCGCTTTTGTAACCAGCTATCTCGTCGTGATGGAGGTTGCTGATATACCTCATATCGTTGCGACTGCGATCTATAGAAGAAGTAAGGCGGTCAAGACCGATTCGGGATGGAAATTCGTCCATCGAAAGATGGATGTGGACGAGGGATTCAGGAAGCTGCTGGCTCAGCAGTCGGCAGCCTAAGGCTCACTATGAAAGCAATTTTTGTTGAATCACAACCAAGGCCGGCGGGACATTATTCGCCGGCCATCGAACATGATGGTGTTGTTTATGTTTCCGGCCAATTGCCCATGTCGCTTGATACGCGTGAGCCGTTTACGGGCGATATCGGTGAGCAGACGGAACTTGCTTTGAGGAATGTTGAGGCAGTTTTGAATGCGGCGGGGAGCGATCTGCGGCATGTTTTGCAGATGACGATCTATGTTTCCGATATGGAATTGTGGGGCGCTGTCAATGCGAAGTACGCCGAGGTAATGGGCGATCATCGTCCGGCGAGGGCGATCGTGCCGGTGAAGGACCTGCATTTTGATACGAAGATCGAGATACAGGCGATAGCGGCTGTGAAGGAAGGTTAACCGCAGAGACGCGGAGACGCAGAGAGGAAACCGTTATGAGGATAGTTTTGATTCTGGTTTTTGCCGTTGTCTCGGCTATTTGTGTCAGTGCCCAAACGAACACCAAAAAAGCGGTTGAATCGCCAGACGCACCAAAGGCTATCGGGCCGTATTCGCAGGCGATCATTGCTAATGGGTTCATCTTTGTTGCTGGACAGGTTGGTGCCGATCCTAAGACCGGGCAGCTCGTCGAAGGCGGGATCGAGGCGCAGACGGAGCAGGTTTTGAAGAATATCGAAGCCGTTCTGAAAGCCTCGGGCAGCAGTTTGGATGATGTGGTGAAGACAACGGTCTTTCTCGCGGACCTCAATGATTTTGCGAAGATGAACGAGGTTTACGCGAAGCGGTTCAAAACGCCGTTCCCGGCACGTTCGACGGTTCAGGTCTCGAGAATTCCGCGGGATGCGAAGATCGAGATCGAAGGGGTCGCGGTTGTCCGTAAGTAGAACAGACCGCGTGGTCTGTTCATACGCGAGTCATCGCTCAACTTGAAACTGACGTAGCGACCGACAGACCAGGCGGTCTGTCGTACTAAGGATTATGCAGCTTTACGGGATAGATTGGCTGGCGACTATATGCGGACTGACGGGCGTTTATTTGCTTGGCAGCCGGAAGCGGTATGGTTTTCTCGTGATGATGGCGGCGAGTACGAGTTGGTTCTTGGTTGGAGTGCTGATCGGAAGTTTGCCGCTGATGCTTGGGAGCGTGATTTTCTTTTTCCTCCACGTTCGCGGATGGTTCAAGTGGCGAAGGGAGAACGAGGCGGTTGGGATGTGAGTATGGCCGTTAGCGTGTTCAAAGCGAAAGACTTCACTGGAAAGCGTGCCTGGGAAGCTAAGAATGTTGCTTCGATGAACGGCATCACAACCCGAATTCATTGGACCAACGAGCCGTATATTTGGCACACGAACGATGGCGAGGAAGTTTTTGCGGTGCTCGACGGCGAAGTGGAAATGAGATTTCGCGAGAATGGCGAAGAAAAGATGGTTTTGCTCGGTACGGGAGATGTTTTCTTTGCGGGCATTGGGTGTGAGCACGTTGCAAACCCCGTCGGCGAGGCTCGGATCTTAGTGGTCGAAAAGGAAGGCAGCATTTGATATGAAACTCGATATTTACCAGGTAGACGCGTTCACAAACAAACCTTTCGGCGGAAATCCGGCGGCGATCGTGCCGCTTGACACGTGGCTGCCGGATGACGTGATGCAGGCCATCGCTCTCGAGAACAATCTGAGCGAGACGGCGTTTTTTGTTCCGGGCGACGATGGTTATCAGCTTCGTTGGTTTACGCCGACATTTGAGATCGACCTGTGCGGGCACGCGACGCTGGCAAGTGCGTATGTGATCTTTGAGATCTTGAAACGCGAAGACACGCACATCCGATTTCGCTCGCACAAGAGCGGTGAACTTGGTGTCGAGAAAAATGGCGATGTGCTGACGCTGGATTTTCCGTCGCGACCGCCGGCAGCCGCAGAGGCACCGGAAGGCTTATTTGAGGCGATCGGAAAGACGCCGAAAGAGGTTTTGCGATCGAGGGATTATTTCCTGGTCTATGAAAATGAGCAGGATATTCTGGACATCGCTCCGAATTTCTCAAGCTTGGGCGAGATAAAAACACACGCCGTGATCGTGACAGCACCGGGAACGGATTGCGATTTTGTATCGCGGTTCTTTGCTCCGGAAGCGGGAATCAACGAGGATCCAGTGACGGGTTCGGCTCATTGTAATCTGATCCCTTATTGGGCTGAAAAGCTTGGGAAAACGGAGATGTTCGCGCGTCAGCTCAGTGCTCGTGGGGGCGAGATCTATTGCGAACTCGCGGACGACCGCGTGAAGATCGGCGGTAATGCCGTTTTATTCTTGAAGGGCGAAATTTATGTCGAGGCCGGAAACGAAAAAGCTGCCGGTGCCTGAGATCAGGCTCGCGGTACCGGGCGACGAAGCTGCGATCGCCGAGGTTTTGTTCGAGGCGTTCTCGACCGTTCGCGAGCACTATACCGATGAAGCGTTTGAGGTCGTGACGCCGTCGGCTGAGATGGTTCGGGCGAGATTTGAGGAAGGCCCAATGTGGGTCGCGGAGATCGATGGCCGAATAGTTGGCACCGTTTCGGTGATCTTCGAGCCCGAAGGCGTCTACATCCGAAGCATGGCCGTTCGCCCTGACGCTCAAAGCCGCGGCGTCGCTCACGGGTTGATGGAAGCGATCGATGAATTTTGGAAAACGACTGGCCGCGACCGCATCTTTTTGTACACTACGTATTTCACGACCGGTGCGAGGCAGTTGTACGAAGGTCACGGTTTCAAATGGGTTCGCGATACAACTGCTGACGAATGGTACGGAACGCCGGGGCTCGAGATGGAGAAATTGATCGAGCCGTTAGTTTCGATCGATCCCGCTGAAGCGAGCCAGGTCGAAGAGCTTTCGGCTCTTATGAAGCGGATCTATGTTCAGCATTTTACGCATTTGTGGCATGACGACGGTGCCGCATATGTTGAGCATTCGTTTAGCAGGGAAGCGCTTGCCGGTCAGCTTGAGGACAAAGAAAATCGATTCTTTTTGATTCGGGTAAACGGAAAACCAGTCGGGTTTTTGAAGCTTCGGCCGCGAAGTGCACACGTGCTTTTTGTTGACGCGGACGCGTTTGAGATCGAGCGGATCTATCTTGACTCCGTGGTTATCGGAAGCGGCGTCGGGCGGAAAGTAATGGACTTTGCCGTCGAGCAAGCGAGAGAGCTCAACAAAGATATTGTCTGGCTCAAGGTAATGGACAGCAACGAGCGAACGATCCGGTTTTATGAAAGGTGCGGGTTTGAAATAGTGGGAACAGAAAGGCTTGACCTGCCATTCATGAAGGATGAGCTAAGAGGAATGTTCGTAATGAAGAGGGATTTGAGGAAATAGAGACTCATGTTATTGGAAGTAAAGAATTTACATGCCGGTATCGAAGGCAAAGAGATTTTGAAGGGCCTGAATCTGCAGGTCGAGAAAGGCGAGGTTCACGCGATCATGGGGCCGAATGGGTCCGGGAAATCGACGTTGTCGAAGGTTCTGGCCGGGCATCCGACGTATGAGGTGATCTCGGGCGAGGTTTTGTTCGAGGGCAAGGACCTGCTCGAGCTTGAGCCGGATGAACGGGCCCGCGAGGGCGTTTTTATGGCGTTTCAGTATCCGGTCGAGGTTCCGGGTGTGTCGAATTCGCAGTTTTTGCGGCTAGCTTACAACCAAAAGATGCTGCATCACGGGCTGGAAGAACTCGACCCGCTCGAATTCAACGATTACCTGAAAGAAAAGGCCAAGATCGTCGAGATGGACCCGCAGTTTTTTAAGCGTTCGGTCAACGAGGGCTTTTCGGGCGGTGAGAAAAAGCGGAACGAGATACTGCAGATGGCAGTGCTCGAGCCGAAGCTCGCGGTGCTCGACGAGACCGATTCGGGCCTCGACATCGACGCGTTACGTATCGTTGCCGAAGGCGTGAACAAGCTACGCTCGTCCGAGAATGCGATCATTCTGGTCACGCATTATCAACGCCTCTTGAATTACATCCAGCCCGATTTTGTTCACGTTCTGGCCGATGGAAAGATCGTGAAAGAAGGCGGCAAAGAGTTGGCTCTTGAGCTGGAAGAGAAGGGTTACGATTGGGTGAAAGGAGCGGCGCGTTAAGAGTTCCGATGAATTGCCACTAGCTTTAGCTAGTGGACATCGAGCAACCAGAAGAACCTGGCTTTAGCCCGAAATGTCGCGCGAAAGCAAGTTGGGCTAAAGCCCGTACTCTTTGCATGCCCTATCCACTAGCTAAAGCTAGTGGCAATTGATAAGACCGAATGGCAGACGAAACGAAAAAAAACAGCAGCAACGCCGCGTTCGTGATCGCGATATGGGCGGCGGTGCTTGTGACCGTTTTTGTTGCGTTTCGAAGTGCGGACCTGTTGAAGCTGCCGGGTCTGGCCGGTAATTTGGGCGGCGGTTCATGGGTGGGGGCTGATCGTGGTTACACGGTCTTTGGGTCTTTGGTGGCGGCGGCGATCTGTGTTTCGTGGTTCGGGCTTGGGGCATTGATCCTTGGTTTCATCGGGAAAGAGACGGATGAGAATCGGCTGCTTGTCTTCGTTCGATCGACAGCGGCAGGGGCGATCGCTTGGTCGTTAGTTTGGTTTTTCCTTGGGCTTTCAGGTGCGTATTCTCAGGTTGTCGCTATCGCTGCCGTGGTGCTCGGTTGGGCGGCTGCGGCGGTCAAGATCCGAATGCTCGTCGGCGGAGCGACTCTCATTTCAGCGACGGAGAATCCTCGATCTACTTTCGACAAGGTGTTGATCGCGTTGATCGGCATACCCGTCGTTCTCGCATTCGTCGCCTCGCTTGCACCCCCGATCGCAAAGGACACGCTGCTTTATCATTTCGCACTTCCTAAGGCATTTGTCGCACAGGGAAGTAATGCATTTATTGACGGAAACATTGCCAGCTACCTCGCTCTTGGCACTGAGATGCATAGCGTGTGGGCGATGCTGTTAGGCAACATCGTCTCAACGCGTGCGGGTGAAGCTGCTGCCGGTGCGACCGTATTTCTGAGTTTCCCGCTGCTGCTGGCGGCGGTATTCGGATGGGCGAGGCAGTCGGGCATATCGCGTGCGTTTTCGCTCGTCGCCGTTGCGATGGTGGCGGCCATCCCGACGGCATTTCATGTCGCTTCGAGCGGTTATGTCGACTTGTGGCTCGCACTTTACGTAACGCTCGGGGTGTATACGCTGGCTCGCTGGTGGAATTCGTACGGCGCGACGTCGCTCGTGCCGATGGCTATATTTCTCGGCGGCGCGTTGATGGTAAAGCTGACGGCGGTTTTTGTGGTCGCGGCGGTTGCTTTGATCGTCTTGCTGCGAGCCCGATCGGAGAATCGCGAACCGAATGCGGTTGCGACAGCTTTGAGACAGCCGAGCAACATTGTTCTGGCGGGTTTCGGAGCACTGCTTCTCGCGGGTTTGATCGCTTCGCCGTGGTATTTGCGGAATTGGGCGGCGACGGGTTCGCCGGTGTTTCCGTTTTACATGAGTATCTGGAAGGGCACCGCAAACGGCTGGGATGTCGAGCGGTCGAACCTTTTTCAGGTGATGAACTCGGCCTATGGCGGCGCGGATGTCAATAAGACGAACTATTTGATGTCGCCGTTTCGCGTGTCTCTGGTGGCCCAGCCTGAGAATCATGAGCTTTATGACGGAGTTCTCGGCGCCGCGTTTTTGATCGGGCTGCCGCTGATTATCTGGGCATTCTGGCGGAAAAAGCTGGCGGACGATTTTGCGATAGCGGCCGGCGTGGCGGTGATAGTTTACTTTTTCTGGCTCTTTTCGAGCCCGCAGCTTAGGTATTTGCTGCCGATCGCTCCGCTGATTGCGATAGCGATCGTCGGGGCGGTCGAAGCGCTTTCGGTTGAGGACAAAGGGCTGAAAAATGCGGGGAAGTATTCCCTCGTAGCAGCTTCATTTGTTGCGATGCTGACGTCGGTTGCGTGGTTTTGTCAGAAAGCACCTTTGCGGGTCGTGCTCGGCGGCGAGAGCCGCGATCAGTATCTGGCGCGGAATCTCGACTATTATCCGTACTATCAGGCGGTAAATTCGGACCCCGACGCGAATGCTAAGACGTGGCTGATCAACATGCGGCGTGATACCTATCACATCGACCGGCCGGTTTTTTCGGACTATTTGTTCGAGGACTGGACGCTGCGGCAGATGGTTTGGGAATCGCGGAGTACGCCGGAATTAAAGGCGAAGGCGGCGGCTCTAGGCGTGAAATATATTTTGACCCGGCACGATTTTTTGTTCGATTACGACAAGTCGGCATTGGTTGACGACAAAAAGCCGCGGGCTGAGAATGAGGCGAAATTAAAGATGGCACGGGAGCTGATTCTCGACCAGACGAACACGATCAAGGCCGACAACAGGTTTAGCCTCGTAAGGATCTATCAATGAACGAGAAGCTGAGAGAGAGCATTGAAAAGGAGATCGCTGAGGCTGAACGCCTGTCGGCGGCCGGCGATCACGAAGCGGCATTCGCGCATCTGGAGCGGGCACACGTCCTCGGCCAGAGCAGCACATATCAGCACACTCGAGTGCACATGCTGATGCTGCAGAACGGGTTGAAGCGGCGTGATGCGAAGGAAATCGCAGGGCAGGCGATGCGGATAGTCGGAGCGTCGACAAAGACGCCGTTTGGTATTTATCCGGCGGGCAACACCGGCGGGGCGAACGTCAGCCCGTTTCGCCCGATGCCGATCGCCGATGACCTGAAAGAGATATTGGAAGAAGGAAAGAAATAGATGGGTTTGGAAGTAAGTAAAGAGACGATATTTTCGCAGCAGTTTCGCGACATGTACGGCGATGCCAAAGGGCCGTTGGCCGAGTTTGGGCGACGCGCTTTTGCGCATTTTTCGGAAGTCGGTTTTCCGACGCCGAAGCTGGAAGATTGGAAGTATACGAACGTTTCGGCAGTAGCGAGTGGCGAGTGGCGAGTGACTAGTAGCGGGCTGGGCCAGCTTTCGGAAGATGAGTTGGCCGTTGCGCGGAAATTTAGATTTGCGCGGAACGGATTTTCGGCTCTGAATCTGGCCTTTGGTGACTTTCACGTTGTCCGCATTCCGAAAGAGACAGTGCTGGACCAGCCGATCGAGCTGTCGTTTGCCGGCGAAGATGATGCCGCGATATTTCCGCATGTAATTGTTATTGCGGAAGCGGGAAGCAAGGCGACTATTGTTGAAAGCTACGCGTCGCCGGCGAAGAGCTTTGCGGCGGCCGCAGTGCAGGTTGTGGTAGAGGACAACGCGAACTTAACTCATTACCGAGTGCAGAAGGACGCTCCCGAGGCTTTTAATTACGGGGTGACCGAGGCGGAACTCGGGCGCGGGAGCCGCTACGACCTGACGAGCATAAACCTGGGCGGCGGTTTATCGCGGCACGACATCGAAGTTAAATTCACAGCAGAAGGCGGCGAGGCCTTTGTCGACGGCCTTTATATGCTGAACGGCAGCCAGCACCACGATACGCATTCGATCATCGATCACACGGTGCCGAACTGCACTTCGCATCAGACATACAAAGGCGTGCTGAACGACAAATCGCGTGGTGTTTTCAACGGAATCGTCTTCGTCCGCGAAAATGCCCACGGCACGGATGCACAGCAGTCGAACAAGAACCTGCTGCTCTCAGAAACCGCCCGAGTCGATACTAAACCGCAGCTTGAGATATTCAACGACGACGTGAAATGCTCGCATGGAGCAACTGTTGGGCAGCTTGAGGAAGAGGAACTTTTCTACCTGCTTACGCGTGGACTGAATGAATCGCTTGCTCGAAATTTATTGACTTACGGTTTCGCGGAAGAGGTGATCAACAAGATCGGGATCGAATCGATCAAGGCGGAGCTGGATACAATGGTATTGAACAGGTTGAACGCGGAGATTTAAACAAAAAGGAGTAACCCAATGAGATCTATTCTTGCAGCATTAATAGCAACTCTCACATTTTCTGCGAGTGGGTTTTCGCAGTCGTCGCCAGGGCCTAAGCTTTTCGACGGGGCGGCCGATCTCATTTCGCATGTAGTTCTATTTCCTCGGCCCCAGAAAGGCAAGCCCGCCTATATCACAGCGGAAAATTATGCGAAGTTCCGGTTTGATCTGTTGACTTTCAAGAATGGATGCACGAGCTTTCACTGCATTTCATATGGAGCTCGACTGGGGAAAAACTGGGACATCTTTACAATAGGCAGCGGCCAGGTAAACCGAACTCGAATGGTCTCCATCGGCAAGCGGAATTGGTCGGATCAGATCATGATCCCGTATGTTGAGCCTTGGGCGGCTCTCGCACCGGGTGAACGTCGGACGGTCACGTTTGATACTTCAGGCGGCAGCGGCCTTCCCGGATCGAATGGGCCGAACGGAATCAACGGGACGAACGCCGATGGCTCGACGGTTGCGGTTCTCGAGGGCGAATCGACCTCGTTTCCTACCATCCCCACGGCGGACAAGAGCAATGCACAGCTCTCGGGCCAGGTGAGTTCGCAGGTCGTAGGTAAGGATGGGAAACGCAGGGCTGATCGGTACACCCCGGTCATTGAAGTTAAAGAAGGGCATATGTATGTGGCCCGGCTTAAAGACGACAAGATCGATCAGTTTGTCGTAATTCGCGTGGATGAATTGAAGCGTGGCGAGAAGGTGGTTATCTCGTATAAACGGCTCGAAGTTCCGAAGAGCATATTCTAGAGGTTTAGGCGGTATGACAGCAGTGAAAGAGATGACAAGTTTTGATGTCGAAAAGATCAGAGCGGATTTTCCGATACTCCACACCGAGGTGAACGGGAAGCCGCTCGTCTATTTGGATAACGGTGCATCGTCGCAGGTGCCGCAGTCGGTCATTGACCGGACTTCGAAGTATCTGGCGGAGGAGCATTCGAATATCCATCGCGGGGTGCATTATCTTTCGCAGCACGCGACGACGGCTTATGAGGCGGCTCGGGAGAAGGTGAAGCGGTTTATCAACGCTCCCGATGTGAACTGCTGCATCTTCGTTCGCGGCACGACCGAGGGCATCAATCTGGTCGCCCATTCGTATGGCAAGGGCTTTATTAATGCGGGCGACGAGATCCTTGTGTCGCACATGGAGCACCATTCGAACATCATTCCGTGGCAGGTCGTTGCCGAAGAACGCGGGGCGGTTTTGCGGGTCATTCCGATGAATGAACGCGGCGAGCTGATCATTGAGGAATATGAGAAACTGCTTAATGAAAAGACAAAGATCGTTGCCGTCACGCACGTTTCGAACAGCCTCGGCACTATCAATCCCATAAAGGAAATGATCGCGACGGCACATAAATTCGGCGTGCCGGTTTGTGTTGATGCCGCCCAGAGCGTGCCGCATTTTCCGGTCGATGTTCAGGACCTCGATGCGGATTTCTTTGTGTTTTCGGGGCACAAGATGTTCGCCCCGACGGGCAGCGGCGTGATGTACGGCAAACGCGAATGGCTCGACAAAATGCCTCCGTATCAGACCGGCGGCAGCCAGATCCGCACCGTGAGCTTTGAAAAAACGACCTACGCACCGCTGCCGGCAAAGTTTGAGGCCGGAACGCCGGCGATCGCTGCGGGCATCGGGCTCGGTGCGGCGATCGATTATATAAATTCCATCGACTTCGAAGCCGCCGCCAAGCACGAGCATGACCTGCTCGAATACGCCACGCAGCGTCTCGGCGACATTCCCGAGGTCAAGATCATCGGCACCGCCGCCAACAAGGCTTCCGTGCTGTCGTTCACCATCGAAGACATCCACCCGCACGACATCGGTACTATCCTCGACCAACAGGGAATCGCCGTCCGTGCCGGCCACCATTGTGCCCAGCCCGTGATGGAATTTTTTGACGTTCCAGCGACGGCGAGGGCTAGCTTCGCGTTTTATAATACTCGTGAGGAAGTGGATAAGCTGGCTGATGCGGTGCAGAAGGTTATTGAGGTATTTGCGTAACAAATGAAGATCGCCTTCGTATTAGCAGCCTATCTTTTTCTGCTCTGTAGTCCGGTTAGGAGTTTGTCTGAGACCGCGTACGACCAGCCCTATCTAGGCGAGTTTCCGGTCTCTTTTCGGGATCGATTTAGCGTTTCGGCGCGGAAAAAGAATGCTGACAACAATTTAGCCGCGATCATCCGAAAGTCTGAACTGATTCTTGTCGCGGAATCGACCGATCTCGTTATAGCACCAGAAAGCGATGATCGGACAACTATCTACAATTCCACTGTAAAGGTACTTAAAGTCTATAAGGGCAAGTTAGAGGATGCGGTTTTGAATCTCAAGTTCCGGGCTTTTACAACCGGGATTGAAGGCAACCCGAAGCATATCTTTTTTCTTAAGCGAAACTCAGAAGGTTTCGAGGTCCTTAAGACCTCCTATATTTTCCCGCGAGGACAGGGATATGACAATCACATGCGTCTGTTCGGGGCTGTCGACTGTTCGGAGGACGTTGGTCTTGACGTGATAAATGTTCTTGCTACCGCTGCGGACAAGCCTTTCCTAGAGCGACGCTTGACTGAAGAATATTTAAGAAAAAGCACTTACTCAGCAGTTCACATGGCTGCCGCTACATATCCCTTCCATGGTGCGGGAGTTTTGAAGATGGTTGTCTCAGAGAAAGAGAAAGGTCGATTCGACATCGACTTGTATGGTATTGCGGCGTTCACTTTAGCCCGAGAGAGAAAACCGGAATACTGGAAACTGCTGCTCGAGAATGTTCGGGATTTTCCGGCTTACGGACGCCTCGGAGAATCGATATTGTTCGACCTGGCGGCAAACTTCGGTGATGAAGAGACAGCTCGACTGATTAAGGATGTGGTATCAAGTAGGCCTGAACTCGCCGTCAGCGGGGCTTTTGCCTTGTCCGGAATCGGCGGCAGTAAGGCGAGGTCGATCATCAAAGATTGGTTACGAGATCCGCAGTTATCCAAGCGGGAAGAACGGATTTCTAATGGCTGGACGCACCGTAAAGAACCTTTTGCGATCCTTTTCGCCCAGGCTTTGAAGAGAATGGAAACGCCACGTCAAAAGCCGGCGAATCAAATTAATTGGAGCAAAATGTCAGAACTAAACGACCTATACCAGGAAGTGATCCTGGAACATAACAAGAACCCGCGGAATTTTCGGGATATTGAGGATGCGGACCGGACGGCGGATGGGAAGAATCCGTTGTGCGGGGACGCTTTGCGGGTGTATGTGAAGATGGACGGCGATACGGTGAGCGATGTCGCTTTTAAGGGTTCGGGGTGTGCGATATCGAAGGCTTCGGCTTCGATGATGACCCAGTCGGTAAAGGGCAAGACGAAGGAAGAAGCCCAGCTGCTGTTCGATGAGTTTCACAAAATGGTCACCGGCGAACTCGATGCCGAGGCGGATGAGAATCACCTCGGGAAGTTGAAGATCTTCTCCGGCGTGCTCGAATTCCCAGCCCGCGTTAAATGTGCAAGCCTTAGCTGGCACACGCTGAACGCCGCCCTGCATGGCGAGGATGTGGTTTCGACCGAGTAATTTTCCTGCAAATCGTTTCGGCACTTTCGTTCATCGAATATGAACAGCGACCATATGCCAAGTGCCAGACGCATCATTACCAGCCTTATCCTGACGGCAATCGCTGTTATTTCAGCGTCCGCTAGTACACCCGATCAGGCCTTCGAGAAACACGCTTCCGGCCTCCGAACAAAGCTGAAAGACCGCGACCTTACGGTCATTGTCGAACGGCCGTTCGTGGTGATCGGCGACGACGATCCTGAGACCGTGAAGCATTGGGCCGAGGGCGTTGTGCGGGGAACCGTGGAAAGGCTGAAGAAAGACTACTTTTCAAAAGACCCGACGAACATTCTCGAGATCTGGCTCCTGAAAGACGAGACTTCCTACCGGAAGCATGCCAAAGAGTTCTTCAACGACGAGCCTTCCACGCCCTACGGCTATTACTCACCTTCAGACAGAGCACTGATCATGAACATCGCTACCGGCGGCGGGACGCTGGTGCATGAGATCGTCCATCCGTTTATCGAAGCCAATTTCCCCGATTGCCCAGCCTGGTTCAACGAAGGTTTGGGCTCGCTTTACGAGCAGTCCGGAACGGTTGACGGGCACATCTACGGCTACACGAACTGGCGGCTGCGAGGGCTCCAGAATGGCCTGCAAAAGAAGATCGTGCCGACGTTCAAAGCCCTGACGTCGATGACCGACCGCGAGTTTTACAAGGAAGCGACCGGCACCAACTACGCTCAGTCCCGCTACCTGATGTATTACCTGCAAGAGAAAAAGCTGCTCGTGCGGTACTACAAGGAGTTCACCGCCAACGTTAAAACCGACCCGACTGGCTACAAGAGCCTGCAAAAGGTGCTCGGCGAGCGAGATATGCTTGCGTTTCAGCGACGGTGGGAGAAGTTCGTCATGAACTTGCGGTTCTAACCAACTGATAACTGAGAACTGGTAAAAATACAGCTGCCAGTTTCGAGTTATCAGCTTCCAGTTTCTGATATCAGGTACTTTGCGGCTGTCTCATTAAACTCTATTAGCTGGTTTTTAACCCACTCATTGTCCCTTCCGAGTTCTGCGGCCATGACCTTTGCGACGATCGGAGCAATGCCGATCGCGGCTTCGGCATTCAGGAAAAGGGCCCGTGTTCGGCGGGCGAGGACGTCTTCGACGGTCAGTGCCATTTCATCGTGTACTGCCCGGAGGACGTCCTCACGGTTGTACGGCAGATCGGGATGTAGCGGTTCGCCTTTCGAAGCGGTTGGCGGAGCGATGGCGAGCGTCGAGGTTACAGATCTGCTTTTCCCGACCGCTTCGTTGACCGCATCTTCGGCCATTTGGCGGTAGGTTGTCCATTTGCCGCCGGTGATGGTTATCATTCCGGCTTCGTCCACGTCGATCAGGTGTCCGCGTGAGAGCGACGAAGTCTTCCGGGCGGCGGCACTTCGAACGAGCGGGCGGATGCCGACGAAGACGCTCAGCACATCGCTTCGCGTGGGTCGTTTGGTCATGTATGCCGCTGCGGTTTCGAGTACGAATTCCACCTCGCTTTCGAGTGCCCTTGGCTCAAGTTTGGCGTCGTTAATGGGCGTGTCGGTCGTGCCCACAAGTGTGTATCCGTGCCAGGGAATGCAGAACAGCACTCGTCCGTCGCTTGTCTTCGGGATCATGATGGCGGCATCGCCGGGCAGGAACTTACGGTCGAAAACGAGATGAATGCCCTGGCTCAGCGTTACCAGCGGCTTGGCGTCTGTTGCTGCCAAGGTCCGTACCCCGTCGCAAAACGCTCCGGTCGCGTTGATGACCGCCTTCGCCTGAATTACAAAACGCTCGCCGCTGAACTGATCTACAAACTCGACGCCCGAAATGCGTCCGTCGTCGCCCTTTACCAGTGAGTCGACTTTCGCATAGTTCAAGACCGCCGCACCGTGACGGCTTGCCGTTACGGCCATGTCGATAAGCAGGCGTGCATCGTCGAACTGCCCGTCGAAATAGAGAACTCCGCCCGTCAGGCCCTCGGATCGTGCGGTTGGAAGTTGATCCAGCGTCCCCGCTTTCGAGAGCATTCGTGACTTTCCAAAGCTGTATTTGCCCGACAGCAGGTCATAGACCTTCAGGCCGAGGCCGTAATAGAGCTTTTGCCAGAGGCTGTAGCACGGGACGATAAATGGCTGTTTATGAACGACATGCGGGGCGTTGCGGAGCAGGATGCCGCGTTCCTTTAGGGCTTCGCGGACGAGCGGGATGTCGCCCTGGGCGAGGTAGCGGACGCCGCCGTGGACGAGCTTTGTCGAGCGGCTCGAAGTCCCTTTGCCCAGATCATGCTGTTCGAGCAGCAGCACGTCGAGCCCCCGCGAAGCCGCGTCCAGAGCACAGCCAACGCCTGTCGCACCGCCGCCGATGACGACCAAGTCACACGGCTGCTGCCTTTCGCGTACCCTTCGAAGGTTCTCGTCGCGGTTCATGGCGAACTCCGGTGGAACATCGTGCGATAGACCGGCAAGCCCTTGTCCTCGACCGCCTTTTCGCGTTCGGTCTTTATGGGGAAAGGGTTTGCGGTCAGCGGTTCTTCGGTCAACTCGGGCCTTACGCGGAAAAGGGCGAACATTTCCTCGGCGAGGAACTCGATGTCGGTCTGGACGAATATCTTGCCGCCAGTCGCCAGCTTGCCGACCACCGCTTCAACCAGTTCATCGTTCACCATCCTTCGCTTCGCATGCCGTTTCTTGAACCACGGGTCGGGGAACTGGATAGTGACCATTTGCAGCCTTTCCGAAGTCACATCGGCCAGCAGGCGGTCGAGCCAGAGCATTGCGTTGCAGAAATAGTAATGCAGATTGGTCAAGCCCGCCTCATCCGCGATCTCATTCGCCTCGATCACCAGCGGTTCGCGTATCTCGACGCCAAGGTAGTTCCATTCCGGCTGAACCGAAGCCATCCGCAAAATGAACCGCCCCCTCGCACACCCAATGTCCAGATGCAAAGGCCTTTCCGCATCCGAAAACACCGCCCCCAGATCGATTGGCTTCGGGGCCTGCCGAAAATAAGGCGAAAGCGGATTGACGTGCTGGTGAACGCGGACTCTAGGCATAGGGCAAAGGATAAAGGGTAAAGGCTGAAGGATAAAGGAAAAAGCGTTTCAGTGCGTTTCAGCGTTTCAGTCTGAAGCACATGAAATGAACTGAAACGACATAGCTTCGAAAGAAATTGCATTGTGAGCGGCAACGGATTTGTGTTATATGTAATCGTAAATCTATGTCGAGAGCATCGCAAAAACCAAAACGAACAAAGCCGAATATGGCTTTAATGCTTTCAGCTTCCGATGATCTGGTTGTGACCAATGGTTCGAATGGGAACCGCGTCGAGCGTCCGTACCTTATTAATCCGGAGACCCCGGAACAGAGAGAAAAAAGGCTTGCAAAGCGTAAGGAATTAACGCTGAAGGTTTTCAAATGGGCTTTTGAAAACAATGCTCCCAAGGCCGGATGAAGGGCTATTACACTTTCGACACATCGGTGATCATCTCAAGAGGGCTGTCTGATTATCCTGGAACAGACAGCTTTCTTCTTTCTTCCATTGTTCTACTTGAACTCTCAGCCAATGCAAAAGACGAATCCCGTCGGAAGCAGCTCGATCGTCTTGGCGACGAATACGCAAAGGATAACTCACTGATCTATCCGGGCGTCGAGGAGTGGCGGCTCGCGGGAAAGATACTGTTCCACCTGACGGCTAAGCGTAGGAAGCTGTTGGGCGGAAAACTCTCGAAACTAGCCCCCGGCGAGTCGCAGCGAATGGCTCTGGACACTTTACTAGCCGTTAGTGCAAAACGTTGGGATGCTACGGTGATCGTCGATAACTGGAGCGACTTTAAGGCGATCCAGTACTACTGCAAAGGGCTTAAGATCAAGAAGGCCGCCGATTTCTTTGGCTCCGTGTAACGGCCCAACTACGCGATACGCAGCATTAATATAATGGATAGCACGCCAGCCGCAATATAAATGCCGAGGCTGGCTAGGCCGGCTATTTCGGTCAGTTTGCCGGCTTCACGTGGGTCGGTGTATTCGTTTGAAGGTATCTGGATAAGGCCATAGATCGCCCCGGCGAGAAGGCCGCCGATGTGGGCGTAGTTGTCGATGCGGTCGAAGAGGAACAGGCCGAAGATAAGGATGAAACCGATGTTGATGAGCAGCGATTTGCGGAACTCCTTCGAGATGAACTGCCTCCGCCGAAACGCATAGACGGTCAGGTAGCCCACGATCCCAAGTATCCCGCCCGAGGCTCCAACCGAGCTTCCGTCCGGCAAAAAGACGAGGCTCAGCAAACCGCCGATGATCGCCGCCAGCAGAAAAACGATCGCCAGATGGGCACGATTCGAGATGGTTTCGATGATCTGGCCGAACATGTAGAACGCATAACCGTTCATCAAAACGTGCAGCAGCCCGCCGTGCACCGTCGCCCCAGTCAGTATCCGCCAGTATTCGTGGTGGTTCACAAACATCAGCTTGTCAAAGCTAACCGCCGCCGTCGAAACCTCAAACCCAGTCCCGATCTGCACCAAAAATACGATAGCGGTCAGCCCGACCATCAGGATCGTGTAAATAGGCACGGGCGGACGGACCGTGACGTATTCTTCCGTCGGTTCTTGTTGTTCCTGTTCTTCGCCGGTGCGGTATTCTAACGACATTTCTTAGGGTTTTAGCTTAGCCACGTCCTTTAGGGCGTGGTCAGCCGTAGTGAGCGAGTTCGGAGGGTGTTTACACCCTTTCCCGACGTTTGGCTAAAGCCGGTTTCCATTTAAGCCCATTAAAATGGGCTGCCGATCATAAATCTAATTCGAAACCACGCCCTAAAGGACGTGGCTAAGCTAAAACCCATTTCATCCGTTTCAGCCGTCTCACGCTGAAATACTGAAACGAATGAAACGCACTAGATCGCTACCCCGCCGTCCGGCTGAATGACCTGTCCCGTTATGTAGGCGGCGGATGGTGAAAGCATGAAGGCGGCTATCTGGGCTACTTCCTGCACGTTTCCAAGCCTGCCGAGCGGGATCGAGGCGAGGATCTTTTCGCGGTAGTCGGCGTTCATTTCAGCGGCCATTTCGGTTTCGATGAGGCCGAGGGCGAGGGCGTTGACGGTTATCTTGCGGCTGGCGACCTCTTTGGCAAGTGATTTTGTGAGGCCGATCATGCCGGCTTTTGATGCCGAATAATTAGACTGTCCGAGCATGCCCGTGACGCCTGAGATGGACGAGATATTCAGGATCGAACCGCCGTTCTCGTTCTTCATCATCGGACGGATAGCGGCTTTTGAGAAATTCCAGGCACCTTTCAGATTGGTGTCGATCACTGCATCCCAATCTTCCTCTTTCATGCGGAGGATAAGCTGGTCCCGCGTGATCCCAGCGTTGTTGACGAGATAATCGACCGTGCCAAACTCAGCCACGACCGCTTTTACAAACTCCGCCGAAGCCTCGGTACTGGCAACATCGCACTGAGCCGCATACGCCTTCACGCCCATCGATTCGACCTCAGCTTTCAGCTTCTCAGCCTCATCGGCACTCTTCGAGTAGTTAAAAGCCACGTTCGCCCCGCCCCGAGCCAACTCAAGCACGATAGCCTTCCCGATCCCACGCGTCCCGCCGGTCACGATCGCCGACTTTCCTTTAAATTGTTTATCGCTCAATTCTTTTCTCTCCAATCAAAGCCCGAGCCAGAATCGCAGTCGGTCATCTATCTCAGCTATTTGTTTGTCCTGCAAAGTTCCTAATTTTCTGATCAGCTTAGCGTGTGGTACGGTGACGAGGTTCTGGACGTCGAAGCCGCCTTCGCGGAGAAAACGGACCTTCGAGTTGACCTCAAATCGGGAGTTTCTAAGGCTCGTTGTATGAGGCACGAGTGTGGCCAAGGCTCGATCCTCGTCCCCGGCACCGATGCTCACAACGAGACACGGACGAACCTTTGCGGCATACCCGAGATCAACCAACCAGACTTCCGCTCGCCTAGGTTCCGGCATCCAGCGATTCTCTCCGATCGAGCTCGAGGAAAATATCCTCGGCGGCCAATACGAGTTCCTCGTCAGAAACAGGCGGAATCTCGACCTCAATATTGCGTTTGAGTATCAGCCGCGTAACCTCTTTCTGCTCAAGAAGAGGCAGTCGGTCGAATGTAGAAATAAGGTTTTCGGCAAGCTGTGTCATCACCGACATTCTACTATAAAGCCTAACCGCCAAAAACCCTCGCCCATACGTCTTAGTCGTTCCAATCGTTTCAGGCGTCTCGCCTTGGAACGATCGGAACGGTTGAGACGAGGTTTCCAGGCGTCTTTGTAACCCGTGCCGTTAGCTGGTACTGTTAAAGGTTTAGCGGAGCGACGAGAAGTCTTCATGACACACAGAGTTTACAATTTCAGTGCTGGGCCGGCGGCGATTCCGCTTCCGGTTTTGGAACGAGCACAGGCGGAAATCCTGTCGGTGAACGGCATCGGTATGAGCGTGATGGAGATAAGCCATCGCTCTGCTCATTTTGAAAAGATACTTGCCGGGGCCGAGCAGGGATTGCGGGATGTTCTGGCGGTTCCTGACAATTTTCGCATCCTTTTTCTGCAGGGCGGGGCATCGCTGCAGTTTTCGATGATCCCGATGAACTTTCTCGCCCAGGGTGAGACGGCGGACTATGTGATCACCGGCTTCTGGGGTAGAAAAGCTCTGGCCGAGGCAAAGCGTTGCGGCAACATCAACGTGATCTATTCGTCAGCCGATGGCGGCTACAAAAGCACTCCGGAACAGGGCGAACTGAACTTCAGCAAGGACGCTCGGTACGTTCACTATGTGGCGAACGAGACGATCGAGGGCGTAGAGTTTCAATACGACATTGACGCCGGCGGCATTCCCATCGTCTGCGACATGTCGTCGAATATCCTGTCGAAGCCCATCGATTGGGACCACTACGCATTGGTCTATAACGGTGCTCAGAAGAATATCGGCCCGAGCGGCATCGCCGTCGTTTTTATTCGTGACGAGATGCTCGAACGCATCCCGAAAGGGCTTCATTCGCTGCTCGACTATCGAAACATCGCCGAAAACGGCTCGATGGCGAACACACCGAACACTTGGGCGATCTATATGGTCGGCCTCGTCTGCGATTGGCTAAAAGAACAAGGCGGCGTGACCGCTATGCATACGCGGAATAAGGAAAAGGCGGCGGTCTTGTATAACGCTCTGGACACGAGCGATGGCTATTTCAGCGGGCATGCCGAGCGTCACGTTCGCTCGAACATGAATGTCAGCTTTCACCTGCCGACCGCAGATCTGGACGAGAAGTTCTGTGCCGAAGCCGAGTCGAACGGCCTCGACGGCCTCCGCGGCCACCGGTCGCTCGGCGGCGTAAGAGCGTCGATCTACAATGCCTTTCCACGCGAAGGCGTGACGGCTCTGGTCGATTTTATGCAGGATTTTGCCCAGCGGAACGGGTAGCCGGTCAACTCGTGATGGCGAGCAGGGAAGTAGATATCGCTGCTTCATCGGCCTCGGCGACAGTTCGCAGGTCGATCACCACTCGATCCTCGGCTATACGAGCGATTATCGGCGTTTCGGACATCCTTAACTGATACTCCAGCCGTGACGCGGACAGGCTTTCGTGGCTCACAGCGATCAACTTCGTCGGCAGCGAAACATGCGGTGCCGCACCGCCGCCGATGGCCGAAAAGCCGTCGATGATCTCAAATTTGAAATTCGAGATTTGAGATTCGGGAGAGCTTTTCCCGAAGTTCGCAACGAACGCTTCGGCTCGCTGTCCGAGATCATCGACCGTCGCCGCAAGCATCCGCAGAACCGGTATCTCATCAAAAGCCTCACGCCGATAGGCGTCGAGCGTCGCTTCGAGAGCGGCGTAGGCAAGCTTATCGACCCGCAGTGCCCGATAGAGCGGATGTTTTCGCAAGCGACCGATATATTCCGCCTTTCCGGCGATGATCCCCGCCTGCGGGCCACCAAGCAGTTTGTCGCCGCTGAATGTAACTATATCTACTCCCGCCGCGATCGAATCGCCGACGGTCGGCTCGCCGGTGACGCCAAAGCGTCCAAGATCGATCAAGGCACCCGAACCAATGTCCTCGTAAAGCATCAGATCGCTTTGCTTAGCAAGGCCGGCGAGCTCGGCGAGCGTTGGCACTGCCGTAAAACCGACGATGCGGTAATTGGACGGATGGACCCGCAGGATGAGCGTCGTTTCGGGCGAGATCGCCTTTTCGTAATCGGCGAGTTTGGTGCGGTTCGTCGTCCCGACCTCGCGGAGCGTCGCACCGGATTGAGTCAGTACATCCGGAACCCGAAAATCACCGCCTATCTCGACCAGTTCGCCACGCGAGATCACTACCTCGCCTCCCGCCGCAAACGCCGTCAGCACGAAAAAGGCCGCTGAGGCACAGTTGTTGACGATTAAAACATCCTCGGCACCCGTAATGGACGCGAGCAGTTCCTCGGCCCGACGTCCGCGTTTGCCGCGTTTACCGGTCAGTACGTCGTATTCGAGCGTGCAATTATGGGCGGCATCGGCGATCGCTTTTGTAGCCGCAGCAGACAGCGGAGCACGCCCTAAGTTTGTGTGCAGAACGACGCCAGTCGCATTGATAACGCGGCGAGTACCCGAAGCACGGTCGGCATTCAACCGTTCGCTCATCAAAGACACCGCACGCGACGAAAGCTCTGCCTTCCCTCCTCTCAACGAAGAGCCGTCAGCTATCTCGCCCCGCAGCCGTGCAGCCGCCTCTCTCGCAAGCTCGCTGGCAAAGCGGCTGCCTGCCGCCTCCGCGATCGCAATCCCGGCCTCCGACCGAAGAAGCTCATCGACGGAAGGCAGATCGCGAAAAGTACTGTTTGTTTCCGGTGTCGGCATTGCGGGCTATTGTAACAATTTCTCTGGAAATTTTCTGCTGTTTAATATATTTTAACACTAGGTGCGAAAGCACTGCTCATTCCCGCCGCCAAGAAAAGGATCATTTAAAACCATGGCTATCGGAAAACAGTTTTACAACAGCAATCTTACCCGCAAGCAGCAGGAGATCGAGACCGACCAGAAGCTAGGGCGGCTGGAAGACGACATACGGAAGTTGAAGATCGATTTTGACATCTATTTCAACGGAGCGACAAAGCGTGCTCCGCTCGAAGCACGGGCCCGTCTCGAAGCGAGCATCAAGCGAATGTCGGACAACCGCAATATGACATTCGCACAGCGATATTACCTGAACACGCTAGTCTCGCGATTCACATCGTATCGGGAACTTTGGCGTCGCACGCTGCGAGCCAAAGGCGAAGAACTTGTGTAATGGTCGCTCATTTAAAACACGTGGTTCGAAGGTCCTATCTAACCGAAACGGTCATGGTGAACGTTGCCGTTCGGCGGCATCTATTCATCAGCTTCAGCCAGTTGTCACCGTTCTCGGTCGTATAACCGGCGGACGTTTCGGTCGTTGAGAACCAAATGCATCCACCCGACGAACTGACGTTGGCTGACAAGTACTGTCCCGCGTAGGCCCGCAGAACAAAGTCGCGTTCGCCGATGCTCCCGATCGAACCGCTGACCGTAGCCGATGTTCGCCCCCGTACAAACCGGATCCGCGTCTGTCCGTAGATCTCACTTACCGCCGACAGCACAAGTAGTGCAACCGTTAAGGCAATCATTCTTGTTTTCATATTTTTTAACTCCTTTGTCTTCCGAAACTACTTTCGAGAGAAGGTAATGTTCTGCCAGGTTAAGCTCGCTTTGGTGTATGCGGCTTCGTATTTATAGCCATACGCCCAGAGATCCGCTGCTCCATTTTCTCGCAGTGCGATCTTTATTGGCTGCGGGCTTGACACTTTTTTCCCGTCGTACAAAATGGGAGCATCTACTTGAATCGTTATCAGATTGCCCGAGAACTCGTTAGCTGCGGATCGCTTTAGAGTCATCTCATACCTAACTGTGTAGCCTGACGAGTCCTTTTTCGTAGAAGTCCAAGCTCCCGAAAGTTCTATACCCGCATTGGCTCCACCTGCGTTCGGCGGCTGTTCGGTTGCGGCGTTGCTTTTCATACCTGAATGATGACCGCGTGACGGATTGGTACCGGTAACCAACTCCATCAGATAGCACATCGCCGGGTCGCCTTGGCTATACGTTCCGGGCTGTATCCACGTGTAGCCTTTGCACCGTGCGTTGTTATTGCAGTCGGCTTCGCATTGTTCAACTGTTTGCCGTTGGTAGTAGGTTAGATTCTTGCCCGTGTGAGCATGGTCTGCTTGATAACGCGGCTTCTTGCCGCCGATCACACCCGTGCAAGTTCCGGTCAGCCCTGTCAATCTCTCGGCCTGGTCGCAGCACATCGGGCCATCCTCGAACATCCATCCAAGTCCGGCGGTTCCGAATTTCCCGAGCACGATGCTGAGCCTGTTTGTCTGCGAATTTCGCCAGATCGAATAATCTTTGCAGCAGTAATCCGAGAACCGCGGGCTGGCCCTCACCGTCACCGCTTCCGCATCGGCCTCGGCCTTTGTACAGCGGCTGTTTAGGCGGCCGCAGTTAGTATTACCCGTAACCAGGTCGGCCGTTTCCCAATAGTTCGAGCCGCCCTTTCCGGTCGGATTCTCCTGAGCGACCGTCACCCAATCGGATCGCTCCGAGCACGGCGAAGTCTTCACATAGACCTTCCACCCCGCCATCTGCCCGAAAACTGCCGTTTGAACAGCCAATGCCAGCGAAACCGCGGTGATCGTTATCACGCGTATACGAAATGTGTTCCGGGCCATTTTGGTCTTTTCCCTCCTATCTCTTAAATGTGACATTCGAATAAATAATGCTGGTCGACGAGTAGGAGACCGCAAATTTCCGAACACCGTCGTTTGGCAGCGAGAGCGTCATTTCCGCCGTGCCGTTGCCGCCGAATACAAAGGTCACCGGATCCTTTCGCCTCGTCGAGGAGCACATATCCATGTACCCGGTATAGGTATTTGCACCGGTTTTCGAAAGCGAGAAGCTCCATTTGCAGCCGCTGCCGGCCCAATCGGCCGTCCATATGCCAGACATATCCGGCACACCCGCCGAAACTCCGCTGCCCGTCGGTCGTCCGCCGCCCGCGTTGCTTCTCAAACCCGAGAAGTGTCCTTTTGAGGCGGTGGTACCGGTGATCTGGTCCATCAAGTAACACATTGCCGGATCGCTGGGGCTATATGTTCCAGCCTTGATCCACGTAAACCCCGAACATCGTGGGTTGCCGTTACAATCGGCTTCGCACTGATCGGCAGTTTGGCGTTGGAAGAAGGTCAGATTCTTTCCTGTATAGGCGGTGTCCGCTTGATGACGGGGTTTCTGCCCGCCGATCGTGCCCGAGCAAGCTCCGGTGAGCCCGGTTATCCTCTCGGCCTGGTCGCAGCACATCGGCCCGTCCTCAAACATCCAGCCGAGTCCGGCAGTTCCAAATTTGCCAACGACGATGCTCTGCCTGTTCGTCTGCGAATTGCGCCAGATCGAATACTCCTTACAGCAGTAATCCGAAAATCTCGGACTTGCCCGAACCGTAATTGCTTCCGCCTCGGCCTCGGCTTTTGTGCAGCGGCTATTCAAACGGCCGCAGTTCGTGCCGCCTACAACTCGGTCGGCCGCTTCCCAGTAAGTCGAGCCGCCCTGCCCGGTCGGATTCTGCGTCGCGACACTGACCCAATCGATTCGTCCCGCGCAGGGTGAAACTTTTACCCAGACGATCCAGCCAGCCATTTGGGCACGGACGGAGGTTTGCCCGATACCTATCACGAATAGCATCGCCGCGATCGTAATTGTCCGAGAAAGAATATTGTTGTTAATCATCATCACGCTCCCTGGTTTTGTATTTTTCAGCCATCGCGATCATCGATTCGACAGCCGATCTGATCCCGGTGGGGAGCTGAGAGGTTGTCTTCGGATCGCGAACTTCATCAGGCTCACCGGAGCGGATCTCGGATCCCTTTCGTCTGCTCGTGGTTACCGTTATCTTCAGCCTTCTTCGCATCGATCGTTTTTGACTTGCCCTCGAATCGGAATATGCTGTACGTTATCGGCACAGACTTCATTTCGTAACGAAAAAAGAGCGAAATATCGGCGAAATTCTGTTGAAAGCGAATGTATCGTTTGGGCGACATTGAGATCGACATTCAGCGGGCTTGTGTAAATCGCGAGGGGAATGAGATACACCTGAGGCGTAAATCGTTTCAGGTCCTCACCTATCTTATCGAAAACCGTGACCGGCTAGTCGCCAAAGAAGAACTCTTCAACCAACTTTGGCCCGAAACGGCCGTCACCGATGACGTTCTCGTTCAGTGCATCAAGGATGTCCGGCGGGTCCTTGGCGATGATCCGCACCAACCGCGATTTATCAGAACGGTTCCGCGTTCCGGTTACCGTTTTATCGGCCCGGTTGAGGAGATCCGCCGGCTGTCGGACTTTACTGAGGAAATAACAAGGGTCGAGTTTGAGATCGAAGAAGAGATCGATGAACGCCCTGTCAGGACATCAGCCTTCGCGGGAGCCTTGCCGGGACGCGCTGTTAATCGGCGAACAGTCGTCGCAGTCGCCGCGTTGGTCATCGCCTCTACCGCGCTTGTATTCGCTTATTTCGGCTTGCCGCCGACCGCATCAAAAGCCGACATTCGGCTGCCGAAGATCGAAGGTCGCACACCCGTGGCCGTAATGTTTTTCGAGAACACTTCGGGCGATGCGGAACTTGACTGGCTCCGCGAAGGTCTCGCCGACATGCTGATCACAAACTTGTCGCGATCGGAACGGCTGACCGTGCTAAGCCGTCAGCAGCTTGCCGCCTTGATAGATCGAAAAGGGAAGTTGGCCCCGGCGAGATCTATCGGCTTCGATATGGCACACGACCTCGCGGTTCGAAGCGGCGCCGATGCCTTTGTTTCGGGAAGTTTTCTGAGGGCGGGCGAGAAGATCCGCGTCGAAATGCGCGTGCATAACACGGCCGACTCTTCGCTCCGTGTGTCGGAGAGCCTGACCGCCGAACGTATCGACGACATCCTCGGGCAGATCGATATCGTTTCGCTAAAGCTCGCACGCCACCTCGGTGCGACACCGCCGCCCATCGATCAAAGCCTTGCGGCGTCGATGACCAATAACCTCGAGGCGTACCGCCTATATTCGCTAGGCGTCGCAAAGGCCCACGCATTAGAAAGCAGGGTAGCTGTCGAGTTACTGAAGTCGGCAACCAAGCTTGATCCCGAGTTTGCAATGGCCCACGCCCGCATCGGCTACGCGTATGCGATCACATGGTCGCTGCCGGACGAAGGCAAACCGCATCTCGAAAAAGCTTTTAGCCTGTCGTCGCGGACGACGGAACGCGACCGGCAGAATATCGCCGCCTGGTACGCCATCGCAAATCGCGACTACGCCGCCGCCATCGACGCCTATCGCGAGATCGTTCGTCGCTATCCGCTGGAATGGGAAGGCTATTGGCGGCTTGCCCGGCTGCTCGGCGGCGAGACGCGAACCGACGAAGCGATCGAGGTCGCGCGACAGGGTATCGCCGTCGATCCCGAATCGAAAAATCTCTATAACAATCTCGGCGGCCTGCTGTCCTCGCTCGGCAAGCATCAGGAAGCGATCGCCGCGCACCAACGCTACGTCGCCTTGGCGCCGAATGAGCCGAATGCGTACGACAGTCTCGGACTGACCTATCAGTGGGCGGGCGACCTCGACCGTGCCATCGAAAACTTTGATCGAGCGCTCGAGATCAATCCGAAGTTCGACATTGCTTTGATCCACCTTGCCCACTGTCAGGTCCGGCGTGGCGAGCTGCGTGCTGCGGCCGAGACAGCCGAGCGATACCTTGCAATGGTAGAAAAGCCTGTCGAAAAGGCACGGGGCTTTGATCTGTTGAGCTACATCAGTCTACGTTCGGGCAACCTAAATAGCGCCGAGAAATACGCCGAAAGGCAGAATTCACTCGCCCCAAACCGTTCGTGGCCGGGTTACCTAACGGCTGTCGAGAATGGGCAGAAAGAGCGGGCGAAAAACCTATCCGCCGAGATCCTGGCCGCATTCACGCTCTCGGAACGCGGCTCTCGTGGAAGTCCGCGATTTGTCAATTACTACAAGGGAACGTTTGCACTCGCCGAAGGGCGAGACGAGGAAGCTCTGGCTCACTTTCGCGAGACCCTAACTCATCGGGCTCCGATCTGGCATTTTGAGGATTTTGAAGACTGCCTTGGAAGGGCACTGCTAAAGCTCGGACGCTATGACGAGGCTATCGCGGAGTTCGAGCGCATTCTCGAACTCGCACCGAATTATCCGCTGGCCAGGTTTCACATCGCCCGTGCCCAGCGTGGAAAAGGATTCGAAGTCGAAGCCCGGGCGAGTTACCAAAGGTTCCTGGCCGATTGGAAAACTGCCGACGATGACCTCGCGGAGATAGCCGAGGCCCGAGCCTTCTAGGGCTTCTTATCGCCATCGACGCTGGCGTCTTTCACCTCGGTCGAAAAGCGTCGGTAATCTCCGTACTTCACCAGATTATTTATATTTATTCCGGCGATCAGGAACAGCTTGATCTGCAGGTTGATGTCGGCCTGCGAAGGGAGCCATATCTCGTTGTTGACAATGTCATTCTCAAGCGTGAATGACGCACCTCGACTGGCCTTTGCCAGAAAATTCCCGGCACTCTTGGTTAGCTGGGCCTCCAGCCGGACGATCTGTTTCGACGTGGTATCGACCCAGACCGCACCGTTGCACAGGGCAAAAAGCTGCTCCATGCGTGATTTTGGCTTGAATTTGGGATTCGGCTCGTAATCGAAGACGATCACGTCGCGTCCGCGAAAGCGTTCCCTTCGGGGATTAACGAGCAGCGAGCCTTTCAGGGCTTCGGCGATGGTGATACGGCGGTTTCCTTCGTCTTTCGGCTGGCCGACCGATCCCGACGCCATCTTCTCGGCCTTTTTTTCCTTATCGGCGATCTTTTTTTCTATCTCGGCTACCTGTTTTTCAACATCTTTGTCTTCCTTAGCCTGGTCCGATGCCGACAGCGGCTTGCCGTTCTTCTCGAGCGTTCGCTTTATTCGATACCCTTTATAGAAGGTCAGAAGCGTCTTTTCCGACTCCTTGACGACCAGCTGGCCGTTGTCTTTCAGGTCGCGTTCGATGCGTTCTTCGGTGAAACTGTAATTTTCGAGTATCGCCTCGACCTTGTCGGCGTTTGCACGAACCTCGTCAAGAAGTGCGGGAATATCGGGCAGCGGTTCGTTCGAGATCACGGGGAAATCGAACGAAGTGCGGGCGATCTGCTGATTGAATTTTACGTCTTCGAGCCGGATATCGTACTTTTCGTCGCCCTCAGAATATTTGATCTCGAACGGCGTCAGAACGGAGCCTACACGACGATAATCACCATACTCATAAGCTTTTACGACATCGCCGATCTCGGTCTCGTCGCGGAGTAGAAGGCCGCTCGCCGCGTCAAAATACAGTTTTATCCGGGCCCCTTTTACTGTCGTAAGCAAAATGACATTCGCCGGCTTGCCCGAAATCAAAGCAGTGCCGCCGGACGAGATCTTCGTTTTCTCATCCTTCGCACGCAGCCATCGCGTCGCCCGGTAAACCGCCTCGGCCTGAAAATCCCGGCTCGCCTCGCCCGTCACGGTCCGCAAACCGTTTTTCGAATCGCGAACCCAGCCCGATTTGCCGTTATATCCAAACCCGACCTCAAACCCGCTCACATCGAACAGCCCGCCAAACAACCCACCCGACGCCGCATAAGCCGAATAATTCCCGGCCGCTCCATCCGAAACACGCGTGATCTTCCCCGTCTGCTGCCAACTCGAAACTGCCTTCAAAGCCTTCTCACCGCCAAGGGCCTTATTCGCCTGGCTGATGACTTTCGAAGGCGACTGGGCGAAAGTTATGGCTGACAGAAACAGCAGAAATGCGAGTACCTGAATTCTCATAGCTAAAGTATATAAGATGCGCGATAGTCGCTTCGAATTACAAAGTTGTTCATTTTTTCCTCCATTTCATACAAAATAGTACTTGTGAAGTACGATCAGTATATCTCCCTCATTCAGTCGCTCGAGGTAACAGCCCGCACAAACCCGCGAATATATGAATTCAAGGTGCTGCTTCTCACGGTCCTTGGCTACGCTTATTTTGTCGGGCTTATCATTTTGTTATTGGCACCGCTGCCGGTCCTAGCTGTCGGCATCTGGTTTGCACCGGCCCAGATGCTGATGCTGGCGAAACTCTGGTGGGTGATCGTTCCTGGCGCCGCATTCTACCTCGGATTCCTTGGCTCCGCAGTTCGGGCCATAACGGCGAAAGTGTCCGATCCCGCAGGAACTGAGCTTAAAAAGAAGCAAGCACCGGAGCTGTTCGCTTTTGTCTCTCATACGGCTCGCGAGCTGAAATCACGTAAACCAGCCAAGATCCTTATCGACGATAGCTTTAATGCCGGCGTTTTAACGATGCCTCGGTTCGGCATCTTTGGCCGCAAAGTGCTGCTTGTGCTCGGACTTCCGCTGATGAAAGCCGTTTCGCCGGATCAGCTGAAAGCGATCCTTGCACACGAGATGGGACACATCTCGGGCAAACACGGTGCATTTTCGAAGTGGGCGTACCAGATGCGTGAGGCGTGGGGTAGGCTGATTGACTCGCAAGAAGAGACCGGACACAAATTCGATGCTCTTTACAAAAAGTTTGTCGAATGGTTTTTTCCGTATTTTACCGCTTACTCATTCGTGCTGATGCGCGAACACGAGAAGTCGGCCGATCTTGACGCGGCCTCACTTGTTGGTGCCCGGCCGCTCGGGGAGGCTCTTATCGTCTTGGAAACAAAATCGCGAGTTCTTAACGATGAATTCTGGGCAAACATACATAAAGAAAATCTCAAACAGGATGCTCCCCCTGAGAAAATGTTCACGCGCATGCTTGCATCGCTTTCTTTTTTTAATGCGGAGCGAGTATCGGTTTCGCTAAAGGAAGCTGTAGAAGTACCGACCGACTTCAATGATTCGCATCCGGCCCTCGGCGATCGATTGCGGATGATAGGTTACTGGGTAGGCGAGAATCTGCCCGATCTTCCACCGCCTGTCGAAACCGATGCCGCGACGGCCTTTCTGGGTAGAGATGTGGTCGATCGCTACGCAGCCGATTTTGATAAAAAATGGGACGAGGATGTCGCCAAGACCTGGAAAGACAAATACGAGCACTTCCGCGAATCGGACAAGGTTGCCGACGAGCTGCAAAAGAAGCGAGGGTCTGGCGAGGCAACGCGTGAGGAGTTGGTCGATCTTGCCCAGTTAATCAGCAATCGCGATGGTATGGAAGCGTCGATACCGGTTATTGAGGAGATCGCTGAGCGATTTCCTGAAGAGGCGTCTTCGTGGTACAACCTGGCATTCGCCCGTTTATTCAAGCACGATGACAGCGGGCTCGAATACCTTGAAAAAGCTGTCTCGATCGACTCAAACATGAAGTATGACGCAGCCCAGCTGGCGTTTGACTACCTGCGGGGAAAAGGCCGGATCGAAGAGGCCAAGAAACATGCTGCGTTGCTGGATGAACAAAGTGACGTTATCGAAAAAGCAAACAAGGAGCGCCGGGAACCGACAAAGGCAGATAACTGGAGTCCGCATGATCTGCCATCGGATTTTACGGACCAGATCCCCAAGAAACTGGCGGGTCTCGAAGAGATCGACGCAGTGTATATCGCAAACAAGCAAGTCCGGTACCTGCCCGAATATCCTTTCCGAGTGATTTTTATCGAACTTCGCGGGCGTAGAAAAGGAGACGCCTCACCGGAGGCGATAGTGGAGATCGTCGCCGAACGGCTTGCCGACGCAAGGATACATTATTTCGTGCTCCTAAATGAACACTTGGGCGATACCGGCAAGAAGCTTGATGCTATAGAAGGTACGCTAGCTTTTGACAATCGAACGAAATAGCCGAACCTAGCCGAAAATATTCCGCACCTTGTCCATGAACGACTCATCCGCAAAATCGGTGGTTTCGATCTCGGCTAGCTGTTCGAGGATCTTGCGCTGTTCTTTGGTAAGCGTCTTTGGTGTAACGAGCGTGACGGCGACGAAGAGGTCGCCTTTGCCGCGGCCGCCGAGGTTTGGCATACCGTGATTTTTTACGCGGAAGACCGTTCCCGTCTGCGTTCCGGCGGGGACCTTCAGTTGTTCTTCGCCGTCCAGCGTTTTGACCGTGAGTTCGGCACCAAGCGCCGCCTGCGCGAACGTGATCGGCACAGCGGAATAAAGATCGGCTCCCTGACGCTCGAAATCTTTGTGCTCCTTGACGTGCAGTACGATGTAAAGATCACCCGCCGGTCCGCCGTTCACGCCTGCTTCGCCTTCGCCGGTTACGCGCAATCTTGAGCCGGTATCAACGCCGGCCGGGATCTTGATCTCGATCGTTTTCTCCTTCTCGATACGACCCTGTCCGCGACAGGTTTTGCACGGCGATTTGATTATCTGGCCCTTGCCGCCGCAGTTGCCGCACGGACGCATGACGCTGAAAAAGCCCTGCTGATAACGCGTTTGCCCGCTGCCGGCACAGGCGATACAGTTCTCAGGCGACGTGCCTTTCTCGGCCCCGGTTCCAGTGCAATCGCCGCAGGTTTCCAGACGAGGAATCCGTAGTTTCTCGTCTTTTCCGGTTGCTGCATCCTCCAGCGTAATTTCAAGATCGTATCGGAGGTCCGAGCCACGCTGAACGCTCGTCCGCCGCGAACCACGCTGGCCGAACATGTCGCCGAAGCCGAACATGTCGAAGATGTCCTCGATATTCGAGAATCCCGGATCGAAGCCGCCGCCGGCCGCACCCGCACCGACGCCCGCGTGTCCAAACCTGTCGTACGCCGCCTTCTTCTGAGCGTCGCTCAGCACCGCGTATGCCTCGGCACACTCCTTGAACTTCTCCTCAGCCGCCGCATCGCCAGGATTCTTGTCTGGATGATACTGCACCGCCAGTGATCTGTAAGCCCGCTTTATCTCAGCCTCGGTCGACGTCTTCGTAACGCCCAAAACTTCGTAATAATCTCTCTTCGCCATCTCGTTTACGTCAAATTTGATATCTCAAATTTCAAAAACGCCAGCTCATCCGCAAATGAACTGGCGTAGCTATATTTTGCAACAGGTCGTATTTTTTCTCAACCAAAAATCGCCTGAGGAGCTCCGCTCGTGGAGCTAAGGAACACACCTCTATTTCAAGAAAGTACTCGAGGCCGGTTTATCTCCGGTTACTCCAAACGGGACCACTTTGCGGCCTTCGGTCGACAGGTCGAGGAGCCATTTGCCGTCTGCGGGGCGGAACATCGCTACATCCGCACGTCCGTCGCCGTCGTAATCGGCGGGAGAAGGAAGGTCCGTCGCAGTTCCGTATCGGACATAGTGCGGCTCTGAGGTCGTGCTTCGCCATTGGAACCAGACGCCCTCGTGCGGACGATAGACAGCGATGTCGGCCTTGCCGTCGCCGTCATAATCCGCGGGAACGGGCGTATCCTCGACGACGCCCCATTTGACCACCGTTTGACCTTCTTTCGAACGCCAGACATACCACTTGCCCTCAGCCGCACGGAAGAGAGCGATATCGGCCATCCCGTCGCCGTCATAGTCAGCGGGCACGGGCCGGTCGCCTTTCAAGCCGTACGGAACCGTGAGCGAGCCGGTCAATGAAAGATTGATCCACCATTTGCCTTCGGATGGACGATAGATCGCCATGTCGGCCTTGCCGTCACCGTCATAATCAGCCGGTACGGGAATATCGGTCGGTAATCCGTATTTCAGTTGAAAGTGCGTGCCGGTCGAGCTCTGCATCACATGCCAAGTGCCTTCAGACGCTCGATAAACTGCCATATCGACAGTACCGTCTCCGTCGTAATCAGCCGGCACAATAGCGTCGGTCGATACGCCGAATTTCGCCTGAACGACGCCTTCGGTCGAGCGGTAGAGGTGCCACACGGCATCATTAGGCCTGAAGACCGAAAGGTCCGAACGCCCGTCGCCGTCGAAATCAAACGCAACGGCCCGCTTTCGCTCGGCCGCCTGAAGGGATCCGAAACCGCACGCAATAACCCCGAGCAAAACGAATATCCTGACGACGGTTCTCATAATACTTACCTCCGAAAACGTTTTCCGATTATAGCATTAGTATCGACGAGCCTCGTCTAACGTTGTACCGGGATTCGCCGAAGATGAAAATCGGCACGGTTTCGTCTATTATTTTCAAACCTATGAACAAACCTTCGATCCTGATCAAAGCCGTTGCGGCGGCTCTCTTGCTAACTTCTATCTCCTTTGGACAGACGGCCGCCGTCGTGATCCGAAACGCCTCGATCATCGACGGCACCGGAAAGGCCGCATACCGTGGCGATGTGCGGATAAAAGACGGAAAGATAGAGAAGATCGGTAAGATCAAGCCGACAAAGTCGGACGAGGTGATAGATGCGTCCGGACTGACTCTTGCACCTGGATTTATTGATATTCACAACCATTCGGAAAGCGGCCTGCTTAGAGAAGGTGCCGCGGGAAATCAGGTTTCGCAGGGGATAACGACGATACTTGTTGGGCCTGACGGCGGTTCGCCGTGGCCGATAGCCGAATATCTCGGAAAGCTGGAAGGCAAGATAGCAACGAACGTCGGTGCTTTTATAGGCCATGCCGAGGTTCGGACTCAGGTGATGAAGCAGGACACAAAACGCACCGCCACTCCGGAGGAAGTAGCGGCGATGGCAAAACTCGTCGAACAGGCGATGCAGGAAGGTGCTTTCGGACTTTCGTCGGGGCTTGAATACGACACGGGCTTTATGGCCTCGATCGAAGAAATGATCGATCTGGCAAAGGCCGCTGCCAAGTTCAAAGGCATCTATATGAGCCACATACGGGACGAGGAAGAGGGCTTTCGTGCGGCGATGGAAGAGGCGATCCGTATCGGAAAGGATGCGAAACTGCCCGTCCAGCTCTCGCACATCAAGATGGGCAACCGCAACGTCTGGGGCAAATCCGCCGAAGCGATCCAGCTTATTGAAGCAGCAAAAAAGGCCGGCCAAGACGTGACGGCAGACGCGTATCCTTACACCGCTTGGGCTTCGACCATCACCGTTCTCGTTCCGACCCGCAGGCACGAAGACCGTGCCGAAGTAGAAAAGGGCCTCAACAACGTCGGCGGTGCGGACAAGGTTTTAATAACCAGCCACGCCGCGAACCGTTCGTACGAGATGAAGAACATGGCACAGATCTCGGCGGAAAAGGGCGTCTCGCCGGTCGATCTGTACATTGAAATTGTAAAGAACGGCGGAGCGGGCGTCGTCTGCAATTCGATGAGCGAGGACGATGTGCGGGCATTCTACCAGCGGCCCTGGGTCATGGCGTCAAGCGACGGCGGCATCGGCAGCCGCCATCCGCGAGGGACCGGCACGTTCACCCGTGTGCTCGGCCGCTTTGTACGTGAGAACAAATGGCTGACGCTCGAATCGGCGATCAACAAAATGTCGGCGATGCCTGCCGCACGCTTGGGCTTGAAAGATCGCGGCATCATCAAGAAAGGAATGAAAGCCGACCTCGTCCTGTTCGATGCGAATACGGTCATCGACAACGCAACCTTCGCCGACCCGCAAAAATTCTCGACCGGCATCAAGGCCGTGATGGTAAACGGCACAAGGGTCTGGGATGGCGACAAGGTAACCGGAGCGATGCCCGGTGCGGTGCTCAAGCGGCAGTAACCGGAAGCCCGCTGCAACTTATTCGGCGGGAAAGAGCAACTTAACGTTTAAGATGTGTTTTATGATCTTGAAGCTCGCGGTACTTTTTTGCGTTTTCGCCATGGTGAGTTTTGCCCAGATGCCCGCCATCGAACCCGGCGTACCGCTAGAACTCGCCAAATGGCGGGCCGCACGGTACAGCGACGTCCGGTACAAGCTGAACCTGACCCTCGAAAAGATGTCGCCCGTGCTCAAGGGGACGATCGAGATACGGGTGCGAGTGGAGGAGAAGAGGAGTGGAGGAGAAGGGGCGACGGCGGCATCTGGGTCAGTACCACCTGCGGTAGCGGGTGGGGATCTGCAGTCTCCGCGGTCAACAACGCCGATCATCCTGGACTGGCGGCGAATACGCGGAAGCGAAACGTTGTCGGCTGTCTCTAACGTTAGCCTCAATGGCGTGGCTCTGAAAACCCCACCCGCTACCGCAGGTGGTACCGACCCGGCCGCCACATACGAAGAGATCAACGAACACCTCATCTTCCGCGAAGGCGTGGTCCTCGGCGAGAACGTCATCAAGCTCGATTTCACCTCACCGATCCTGACCAGCGGGTCGGCGATCACGCGGTATGTGGATAAAGAGGACGGGGCGGAATACATCTATTCGCTCTTCGTCCCCAGCGACGCCAGTACGGCGTTTCCGGTGTTTGACCAGCCGGATCTGAAAGCGAGATTCAGTCTCGCGATCAACACGCCGCTTGACTGGAAAGTTCTTGCGAATGCAGGACAAGATAGCGCTTCTAGCCAATTAGAACCAAATCCTCCCGCCGGGTTTTCGCAGAGCGTAATCGTTACACGTAACTTTGCTGAAACCAAACCCATCAGCACCTACGTCTTCGCCTTCGCGGCCGGGCCGTTCACAGAATTTTCGGGCATAGGAACAAAACAAATTGATGTCGCGAATGTTCTTCGCGACATGGTTGAAAGTGGGGAACTTGAAAAGAGTACAACGCGTCAGGCCGTCAGTCCCGGCACCAAGACCCCACCCGCTACCGCAGGTGGTACTGACTCGACCGCCGATCCGGCGACATCCATCTACGTCCGCAAATCCCAGGCTGCCAAGTTCAAGCCCCACGCTGCCGAGGTGTTTCGGCTTAATCGCGAGGCGATCAAGTATTTTGAGACCTATTTCGACTACAAATTCCCGTTTCCAAAATACGATCTTGTCCTGATCCCGGAGTTTCCGTTCGGCGGAATGGAGCATGCGGGGGCGACTTTTCTTAGGGAAGCCAGCATCATCTTCCCGCAGGAGCCGACGAAGAACGACTACATTTCGCGGGCCACGCTGATCTTTCACGAGGCGGCGCATCAGTGGTTTGGGGACACGGTGACGATGCGTTGGTTTGACGACCTGTGGCTGAAAGAGGGCTTTGCGACATTCACAGCCTACAAGGCGATGGAAGAGATCATGCCGGAGTACAACGCCTGGAAGGTCTTCTACGAACGCGTCAAACAGGCCGCCTATCAGACCGATTCCACCAAAGGCACCACGCCGATCTATCAGGAAATAAAAAACCTCTCCGCCGCCAAATCCGCCTACGGAGCCATCGTCTACAACAAAGCCCCCGCGTTCCTGCGCCAAGCCGAGTTCTACCTCGGCGAAGACAAATTCCAAACCGCCGTCCGCGCGTTTTTGAAGAAGCATGAGTTTGGGAATGCCGGTTGGGCGGATCTGGTTCGGGAGTTTGAAGCCGCCAGCGCACGCGATTTGAAGCAGTTCGCTCAAGGTTGGGTGGTGGTTCGGGGTGGCCCGAAGGTCAAATCAACGATTCAACACTACACTAACGCTCCTGAACAGATACGACTTGAGCAGTATTCGAGCCCATCTGCCGGATGGCAGTTTAAGACGAAGGTCTACTCGGTGTCCATCGGCGACGAAAAGGCGAATGTGTCTATTGTTGAATCAACCAAAGCGGGAACAACATACTTAGAAGAACCAAGATCGTCAGAATTTCTATTTGTTTTCCCGAACTACCAAGACTACGGCTACGGCATTTTCCTTCTCGACCCCAAAAGCCGCGATTATGTTCTAAAGAACATCGGCAAGGAAAAGGACGATTTTCTCCGCACGATGATGTGGGGAACGCTGTGGGACAGCGTCCGCGAGGCCGAGATGGATCCGCGTGAGTATGTCGATCTGGTCGTCAAAGAACTTGGTAAGAGTAACGCGTTTACGCGTGAGGCCGCGCGATCGAGCAAGATCACGCCTGAAGGCGTAACTCCTGCCGAGACCGACGAAAGCACCATCCAAACTCTGCTAAGCCGAGTCTCGACGGCGATGCGGTACTACATCGACACGGACGGTGCGTCAGTGTCAGTACCACCTGCGGTAGCGGGTGGGGCCTTGAAGCCGGGCCGGAAGTCTACGGCGCGAGGTGCGAAAACCCCACCCGCAACCGCAGATGGTACTGACTTGCAGACCCGCCTCGAGAGATTGCTTATCGACCGCATGCAAAACGCCCCGACGCCGGGGCAGAAGATCACGTACTACCGGGCGTTTCTCAGCATCGGATCAAGTCCAAACGCCCGTCGGATAATGAAGGAGATACTCAAGAAGTCAGAACCGCGAGCGGTAGCGACCGGGCCAACGCGAGCTAAACGCTCCTCAGTCACAACCTCGAACCCGGTCGCTACCGCTCCCGGCTCTGACATGAAGGTCTCGACCAAAGACCGCTTCGACATCGTCCAGCGCCTGATCATCCTCGGCGATCCGGACGCGCCGAAATTACTGGCTGATCTGGAACGCACCGAAACAAGCGACGATGCAAAGCGTTACGCGTACGCAGCAAAGGCCGGCATCCAAACTGCCGAGAGCAAGGCGAAGTTCTGGAACGATTTCGTCAACAACAGGGAAATATCAGAGAGCTGGATCGAAGCTGCGTTCGGGCCGTTCAACAACATTCGCCACAGTGAGCTGACGCTGCCGTATCTCGAACGCGCTTTGAAAGAACTCCCGAACCATAAACGCAATCGCAAGATCTTCTTCGTCAACGGCTGGCTCGGTGCCTTTATCGGCGGCCAGAACAGCGAACAGGCTCTCGCCATAATCAATAAATTCCTCGCCGATAATCCCGACCTTGACCGCGATCTGCGGCTCAAGATCCTCGAAAACGCCGATATCATCGAGCGGGCGGTTAAGATCAGGGCGAAGTACTAATAAGCTCCCCTCCTGGACAGGAGGGGTGGCAGGCGAGGCCTTGTGCCGAGACCGACGGGGTGGTTGAAGCGCGGCGGGTTGAGCTACACGATAAAGTTGATTTCAACCTAAACCAATCAACCACCCCGCCCGAAGCGGGCACCCCTCCTGTCCAGGAGGGGAGTTTTTTGGTTAATACCCCAACATCCGCCGCTCGACCCAATCGGCGATGGTTTTTCGGAGCTCATTTAGATGATCGTCGAAGAAATGGCCACAGTTTTTGAAAACAACGAGGTCGGTTTCGGTATGTTTTGAGACGTCGTCGACCAGACGTTTCAGGCTGTCGATCGCACCGAATTCGTCTTGGTCGCCGTGGATGAAAAGGATGGGTTTGCTGGTTTGGTGAAGGAATTCGTAGTCGCCGTATTTATCGACCGGCGTGCCGATACTGATCAGGCGGGCGACTCGGTCGTCGTTGTAGCCCACCTCAAGCCCCGTGCGTGATCCGAACGAAAATCCCGCGAGGGTCAAGTCCTGATCAGGATAATTTTCGGTAATGTAGTCGAGCACATCGCGTACATCCTCGCGGCCACCGGCGATCTCGTTATGCTCGCCGGTCGAGGCCCCGACACCTCGAAAATTGAAGCGAAATGTCGTCAGCCCGGCGTCATTCAGGCCCGCCGCCGCACGGAAAACCACTTTATTATGCATCGTTCCACCGCCGAGCGGATGCGGGTGACAAACGAGGCCGACGCCACGTGGTTCGCCTGCGGGCTCTTTTATGATCGCCTCAAGCTGGCCATGCGAGGCCGGTATGAACAGATTGCCTTTTGGGTACATATCGAGTCTAGATTCTAAAGTCCGGGCGGCGATTAACAAAAGTGGCGGGTAGATTTCCGATACCTTTCTATTTTGCTTTGCGACCTCTGCGGCCTTAGCGTTGAATATCTTCGGTAAGATCGCGTAGCCCGACTCAGTGAGTGGCGTTTTAACGCAAAGGCCGCAAAGGCCGCAAAGAAGACGCGGAGTAAGACTTCGGCTTCAATTCACAACCCTTTCTCATTATGCTATTTTTTCAATTTGATAAATCTTTTTATTACCGCATTTTCTCGTCATTTTAATGGAAGAAATCAACCAGCAGATCCACGAAACGCCGGCCGATAAGCCTGCCGAAAAAAGCCAGACATGGAGCGAGTATCTCGAAGGTGAAAAGGGGATTCGCATTGTCTATTTGATATTCGGTTTCATCGCGATCGCGATGGTAATGGGCTTTTTGCAGTCACGTACCGATGCTATCTGCTGCGGAGATTGGGATGGCTATTACCACATCAAATGGTCTTATTTGTTGTGGGAGAGTTTCAGCCAGTTCAAATGGCTGCCGACCTTTGAATGGCTTCCGCTGACGGTGCTAAATCCGGCCGACTACGCCGATCATCACTTTCTGTTTCACCTTTTACAGATACCTTTTCTCTGGTTATTTGAGCCCGTAACGGCGGCTAAAGTTGCGACGGTGGTTTTTGCGACGCTTGCGATATTTTCGTGCTATTGGCTGCTGTTTCGGTACGAGGTCAAACACCAGCTGATCTGGCTCGCCGCCCTGATGGTTTGTTCGAACGCGTTCTTCTACCGCATGAACATGGCAAAGGCTCCGCCGCTGACGATCATCATAACCATCCTCGGCATTCATCTGCTGTTCCAGCGAAATTACGTCTGGCTGGCACCGCTGATGTTTGCGTTTGTGTGGACGTACAGTCTGTTTCCGCTGCTGCTTTTTGCAGCGATCATCTGGACGCTGATCATCGCTTCGAATGAGCGACGATTCGAATGGAGGCCGCTCGCGTACACCTTCGGCGGCATGGTCGCGGGAAATATCATCAATCCGTATTTCCCGCAGAATCTCGGGCTCTTCTTCGAACATTTCGGTACCAAATTCAAGGTCGGGCAGGACTTTGCCGTGGCCGTCGGCGGCGAGTGGTATCCGTACTCGGGAATGGAGCTGCTAATGAATTTTCCGATCGCGCTCGGAGCGATGCTGATCGGGTACATTCTATTCGCACCACGTGCCGGAAAGCTGCCTGAAAAGGCGACATTCTTCCTGATGTTCGTGACGATCCTGCTTGCCGCACAGTTTCGTTCGAAACGCTTCGCTGAGTATTTTCCGCCGTTCGCGATCCTCTTCGCGGCGTTCGCGGTGCAGGCATTCACGGCGCCGAAGTCGCCCGAGCTGCCCGAAGATTTTCAGCGAGAGATCGATCCTTATCTGGATGCTCCGGTGCCGACAGAACGCGAGCAATGGCTTAGTTCGGCAAGGACAGCCTCGGTTTGGGTTATCGGTATCGGGCTCTGTATTTTCTGGTTCTATAATCTCGTGGGCCTGCATCGATTTGGCTTTGACGAAGCCGGAATGATCGACAATATCAGGACCAATGAACCCGGCGACAAATACCGCCGAGCGATGGAGTTTGCCACTGGCCTCGATTCGACCGGAGCCGACAATATTCCAAAGGGCGAGATCATTTTCAATTGCACTTGGGATGACTTTCCGAAGTTGTTCTTTTATAACACCAAGCATAGGTATGTGTATGGTCTCGACCCGAATTACCTCTACTCGGAGAATCCTGAACTGTACACTACGCTCAAAGACCTGACCGAGGGCAAAGTTGATGATCCGGCGCCCGTGATCCGTGATAAATTCGGAGCGAACTATATTTTTGCCGATGCGAAAGAAAACACGGACATGATCGCGAAAGCTCTCGAAAGCGGCTGGGTAGAGACGATCTACGAAGACGACGAGGCGCGGCTGTTCAAGATCAGGGCTGTAAAAGGCGATCCGCCGGACGACACGAAGGACGAACCCGAAACGCCCGAGGAAAAGAAGATCCTCGATGAACTCGAAAAGAAAGATCCTGGAGTAAACTTGAACGTCGACCTCAACGACAACGATGGCTAAAAAGCTGCTACTCAGTTTTATTGCGGTTTTCTGTGCGGCCTGCGGAGCCAACGACAATATCCTGCGTTCGGGTAAGGGCGATAACTCGGGTGGGTCGAAGCTCGAATCGCCGAAAACCAGTTTCGAGCAGGACCTCGAATCGATGCGGACGGCGGGTTTCAGCTTTATTTATGTGCTCCGCCGCAAGGATGGGGGTGTCATAGATCCGGAAGACAAAAGCGTGATACGTGTACAGACCACACAGGCCAACCGACGCGTTTCTGCCGATGATGGAAAAGCGGTGATCGTTGGGTCGAATTTTCAGCTCGCCGCGCACAGTATGGCGGCGATCTATCAACGCTTCGTTGTCGAGAATTACTCGCCAACGCCCGGACAGCCGGTCGTACCGCTTCCCGCGAACGCCCAACCGCCGGACGCCAACAGGCCGGAATAGCCATGAATATTGACGATCAGACAAAACCGACCATCGAGGACGCTCCCGGCGCCGTACTGCGGGGCGATCCGCCGATCCGGGTCCAGATAGAATCCGGTTCCCCTTCGGTCCGTTCGGTAGTTCGCGTGGTCGTGATCGCGTTGATCATCTTGTTCATCGCGGGTTATTTACAGACGATCATAAGTTCCATCGCCTCGCTGGTTTTTTTGATCGTGCTGTCCGTCTTTTTTGCCTACCTGATAGATCCGCTTGTAAAGCTGATAAGAAGGCCGTTCAAAGTCCGGAACCTGGAAAAGATAATGCCTCGGTCGCTGGCGATCGTTATAGCGTATCTGTTTGTGTTTTCAATCGTTGGGGTGGCGATCGCGAATATCGCACCGAGGGTTGTCGAACAGGCTAAGGAATTCGGTACCAATGTTCCGGGTTACGCCCAAGCATTGCGAACGCGGTTCAACGAGATCGACCGTGGTATCGACCGGCTTCGTATACCCGAAGAAGTACAGGCTGAAATAAGCAAAAAGGCTGCCGACATGGGGTCGTCCATTACGACATCGCTCGGTGGATTTCTTCTTGCCTCCGTAACGTATATTCCCTGGCTGCTGCTCGTGCCGATCCTCGCATTTTTCTTTTTGAAAGATGTGAATCTTTTCCGGCTTGCGATCCTTCGAATGTTTCCGGCCGGCCGCTGGCGTTACCGGGCTGAGGTGGTGATGGCCGATGTGAACTCGACGCTGGCTGCGTACGTTCGGGCTCAGCTGATCTCGTGCATAATTATCGGCATTATCTGCACTGCCGGGTTTTATTTGATAGGGCTTAAATACGCATTGCTGCTCGGCATCCTGGCGGGGATTTTCGAGTTCGTACCGCTTTTAGGCCCGCTGGCTATTGCCCTGATAGTAACTACGACGGCGGCCGCGGGAGATAATCCGTGGAAGGCTCTTTACGTGGCGATCTTTCTGATCATACTTCGGATCATCCACGACTATTACACATATCCGCGGATAGTTCGCGGCGGCATTCATATGCATCCGCTGGCTATCATTCTATCGGTTCTCGCGGGTGAGCAAGTCGCCGGAATTCCGGGCGTTTTCCTGTCGATCCCCATTGTCGCCGTCGCAACGGTTTTCTACCGACACATTCTCGAACATCAAGGCCGCCGTGGCTTTGTTTCCGGCTGGATCGAGCAAACTACGACTACGGAGGAACAAGCGTAAATGTCACCTCTCGCCTGGCTCATCACGTTTTTCTTTGTCCTGTTGTTTATCAGCATTCTCGTCTACGTGTTGGTCGTGAAGTTCTTCTATTGGGGAGATAAGAGAGAACCGCCAACCAAAAAGCGCTAGAGTATCTGATGGAATTGCTCCGGCTCGTCAAAAACCACCGATATCTCAATAAAATAGCAAGGAACATTTAGTGCTAATTTTTCAATCTTAACTGCATCTTTCTTGGTTGTTACTAAAGCCGAAGCCCCCGTCTTGATTGCAAGCTCCTCAATTTTTGCTAGCTCTCTTTGAGAATATGGAAAATGATCCCCAAATGACCTGAACCCAACCATGTTGAAATTCTTCGCTTTGAGAGTAGACATGAAACTTGAGGGGTCGCCGATACCGCAAAAACCAAAAATAGGGGCGCCAACGTCGAAATCGTGTTCAGAGAGGTTGCCATTAATCTGCGAGATCGACGCGTAAGTTTTTTCTGCGATAAAAATTAGTGTGCCCGGAGCAAGCACCCGAAGCTCTGATGAAAGTCTAACCGTGTCGGTGGTCGGATGGCTCTTTAAGATAACCAAGATATCGGCTCGCCGGATGTTCGAAAGTGGTTCACGAAGATTACCCTTAGGTAATACCGCCCTATTTCCGAACGTACCTGCGGCGTCAACACAGACGATATCGACGTCGCGTCTTACTCTGCGATGTTGAAAGCCGTCGTCGAGCAAGAATCTCGTAACACCGAAAGATCGCTTTGCAAATTCACCCGCCGAAACGCGATCAGCATCGGCGATAACGATCGCCTTGCCGAGCAGCTTGGTCGCGAGTTCGAAAGGCTCGTCTCCGGAATCTTCAGCCGATACAAGAATCTCTTTTCCGTCCGAAACCAAAACCCGTTTTTTCGGTTCCCTCCGCCCGTAACCCCGGGTCAATATGCAGACTGTTTCGCCTTGCTCCGCAAGCAAGTTTGCGATGTATGCAACGAGCGGCGTCTTGCCGGTGCCGCCGGTCGTGATGTTGCCAACGCTGATCGTTTTCGCACCAAGATCGAACGTATCGAAAACGCCATTGTCATAGAGACGATTTCGAGTGTTCATGATCTGGCCGTAGATTTTGCTTAGCAGCGAGAGCATACCCTTTACTATTCTTTTCTTACTCTAGATTTTTAGTAACAGGTAAAAGTGAAAGTGAACAGCTATTTCTTGTTCGTTACCTGCATCAGTCGTTCGAGCTTATTTTGTGCCTGACCGCTGTCGATCGATTGTTCGGCGAGGCGGGCGGCCTGGAGCGGGTCCTTTGCTACTCCGGCGATCACGAGAGCCGCGGCGGCGTTCAGGATGATGAGCGAACGAGCCTCGTCACGGCGGCGGCTGGCGAGCACTTCTTTAATGATCGCGGCACTTTCTTTGGCAGTGCCGGCTTTTAAGTGCGTGATCGATGCCGCCTTGAGCCCGAAATCCTTGGGCGTAACAACATACGATTTGACCTGATCGGCCTTCACGGTTGCGACATGGGTCTTGCCGGCCAAGGTTATCTCATCGAGGCCGTCTTCGCCGTGGACCACCCACGCGGTTTCGGTCTTAAGCTGAGCCAGAGCGTTTGCGACAGGAACGACCAGCGATTTGTGCCAAACACCCGTCAGTTGTCGCGAAACGGTCGCCGGGCTCGCTATCAGACCCAGTAAATTAAGGCACGTGCGGATGCCGAGCCGGCTTCGAACATCGGCGAGGCGGCGAAGCTCGGGATGAAATTTTGGTGCGGAAAGAAAACACATTCCGGTGTTCAGGCTGGTTTGTGCAGCGGCGGCCTCCGTAGAGATCTTTACGCCAAGTTCCGTGAGCACATCCGAACTACCCGAGGTGCTGGAATGGCCGCGATTGCATTGCTTTGCGATCGTCAGCCCGGCTCCGGCAGCGACGATGGCAGCGGCGGTTGAAATGTTAAAGGTCTTAGCGGCTGACGAACCGGTTCCGACAATGTCCATCGCGGCTTTCGGTGCTCGAACTTTTACTGCAAGTTCGCGGATAACGGCCGCCATTCCGGCCAGCTCCGCCGGAGCTTCGCCTTTTGCAGTCAAAGCGGTCAACGCGGCCGATATCTGGTTCGATCCGCTCTCGCCGCTGATCATCGCCCGCATGAATTCTTTGCTTTCGGCAAATGACAGATCTTCGCCCCGCATGAGTTTTACGAGAAAGGGAAAAAGCGGCGTTTCGGCCTTCGCACTCGTTGCGTTTGTCGGGGCTGATCTTAACCAGTCGGTACGGGTTGAGGACATATGAGTTTAATTAACGCAAAGACGCCAAGAAGCAAAGCCGCAAAGGCATTTTAGAGATTCTACGCGACATGCCGGTAAGTATATTAAACCTACTATTCTTGAACTTTGCGTCTTTGCACCTCTGCGTTAAAAAATTCCTATAACTCCAAAAAATTCGCCAGCAGCTTTTTTCCGTGTTCGGTCAGGATCGATTCTGGATGAAACTGCACTCCCTCGATCGGCTTTGTCTTATGCCGCAGAGCCATCACAAGCCCGTCCGGTGATTCGGCCGATATTTCGAGCTCTTCGGGGAAGCCCTCGCGATCGACGATCAGCGAATGATATCGCCCGGCGGCAAATCCGTTCGGAATATCCGAAAATATCGTCCGGCCGTCGTGCCGGATCTCGACCGGTTTTCCGTGCACGGGTTCGGGAGCACGTCCGACCTTTCCGCCGAAGTACTGCCCGATCGCCTGGTGGCCGAGACACACGCCGAGGATCGGGATCTTGCCTTCAAACCGCTCGATCACGCCGAGCGATATTCCCGCTGTGTCGGGCGTTCCGGGTCCGGGTGAGATCAGAACGCGAGTTGGTTTAACCCGCGTTTCCAGCTCGTCGACGGTGATCTCATCATTTCGAACAACATGCATCTCCGCGCCCATCTCGCCCAGATATTGAACGAGATTGTACGTGAACGAATCGTAATTATCGATAACTGCCAGCATCTATAAAATAGTTTGCAACAACCTCGCCGCCATGACGTTCTTTTGTTTACTTATGGCGGGCTACCTCTCTATCATTATGACACGGACCACCGGAGGCCGAACCAACATGCTGCGAAAAATCACCATCTCCCTGCTTTTCCTTTTTTGTGTAGGCCTTGCCAGCGCTCAAACGCCGCCGGGTGACAACAAATCCGAGGAGAAAGAAAAACTTCGAAAGGCCGCCGTCGAGTTCCTGCGTGAAACGATGACCGAGGTCAATTCGATGCGGTCGCTCGAAAATCGCCTCAGCTTCAGTGCCGAACTCGGCTCGCTCATGTGGTTTCATGACGAGAAAGAAGCCCGTGCGATATACATGGGCGTCACGTCCGATTTTCGCCATCTTCTGTTCGAATTCGATACGGAACTGAATAAGATCGCTGCGGCTGAAGCATCCGAGGATCCCGATGCGGATGAAGGCAGCTCTTCGATGGGGCTTTTTGGTCCAAATTCGGCAAAATTCAATATCGAGCGAAAGATGCAAAAGGCCCTCGAAATGCGGCAGCAGATCGCGTTGAGCCTTGCCGAACACGAGCCTGATATGGCGCTTTCGTTTTACTACGACAGCATCGCGGGCCTCACCAGCAAAGAAATGGTTGCCCGGGCCAAAGACCGCGACGAGGGTTTTGATCTAAGGCTCATGTCGCAGGTTGCCGAGACAAATGCCGCAAAGGCAGCCCAGTTCGGTGCCAAATCGCTGGACAAGGGATTCAATTATCAACATTTCGAGCTCCTGAAAAAGATTTACGCGAAAGATCCGGAAAAAGGGATCGAGTTCGCCCAAGCCGTGGTGAGCCACTTCAAGTCGGGCAAAGCGGACAAGGACAAGGATGAGGATCTTTGGGGGCTCAACCAGCTGATCGAATTCGGCGAAAGCACCGCTTCGAAAACCGCTGCGAAGCCCGACAAAAAGCCGCTGCTCACCACACAGGAACTCCGCGATCTGACCGAGATAATGGCCCGCCAGATATTGGCGGGCGAAGGCGACAACGAAGGCATGGTGACCGGCCTAATGGACACCCTCGAGAAATACACGCCGACCAGGGCAACGCAGGTGAAGGCGAAATTCCGGGCAAAGAACGTCAATATCGGTTCAGCTTCAAATGCCGCAGCCGTGTCCGCAAATACTGTTGCTACTGCGGCTAACGCTATGGCAGTCACCGCCGCTCCTGATCCGGCCCTCGAACGCCGTGCAAAGGCTGCGGAAGAACGCCTCGCAGCCGAGCGAAAGCTGATGGAGCAGGTCGGAACGATGGTCGAGAAAAAGCTGCCGACCGAGGAACGCAACAAGATCGTCGAGCAGGCCCGCAAACTTATTGCGAAGTCGGTCGGCGCTGACAAAAAGATCGTCGCTCTGAGCATGCTTGCCTCGCAGGTGTCGAAAGCGGGCGACAAGGAACTCGCCGTCGAGATAATGAAAGACGCCGAGTCGCTGACCAATCCTAACCCTAAGAATTACCAGGATTACATCCTGAATTGGATGCTCATCACCGGCTACGCTCAGGTCGATGCCGAAAAGGCGTTTCCGAAGCTCAATGACACGATCCTGCGACTGAACGGAACGATCGAGGCCTTCGTCAAAGCTGCCGAGTTTATTGATGCCCGAGGCGAGATGATCGACGACGGCGAGGTCCAGGTCGGCCAATTCGGCGGATCGATGCTCCGCGGCCTGACAAAAGAGCTTAAGATCGCCGAGCCGACGCTCCGAAATCTCGTAAAAGCTGATTTTTCAAAGACCAAAGCGGCCGCTAACGCCTTCGACCGCACCGAAGCCCGCATCCTCGCCAAAATGCTCATCATCCGCACCGTCCTCAGCGAAAAGGAGGGGCAGAAAGATGTGGACATTTTCGAAATGTTTAGCGAGATCCGGTAAAAACATTTACATCAAGCTCGTGCCCAGCAGCCATTGGCCGCCGTCGACTACTAGCGTTACGCCGTTGATATAGTTGGCGGCGTCCGACGTTAAAAACAACGCGGCGTTTTCGATGTCGGCGATGCGGCCGAAACGCTGTAACGGAATTTTCTTCGTCAGTTTGTCTTTCAATTCCGGCATCAGCAGGCGTTTCATGCCTTCGGTGTCTTCGATCGGCCCCGGAGCGATGCCGTTGACGCGGATGCCGTGGCGGCCCCATTCGACCGAGAGATTTCGCGTGATGGCGTCGACTCCGGCCTTGGCGGCCGAGACGTGGATCTGCATCGGGGTTGCGAGATAATGGAGCGTTGCCGATATATTCAGGATCTGGCCTTTCGACTTTTTCAACTCTTCGAACGAAGCCCGGCAGACGTTGAACGTGCCTTTCGTGTCGATATCGACGACGGTGCCGAAGCCATTCGGCGAAAGCTGATCGGCCGCGCAAAGGAAATTCCCTGCGGCTCCGTTTACGACGATGTCGATCTTGCCGTAATGCTCGACGGTTTTAGCAATCGCATTCTCGACCGCTTCGAAATCGCGAACATCTGCCGCGACCGTAAAACACTCGCCGCCGAAGCCCTCGACCGTTGCTTTCATCGCCGCCAGATTCTCCTCTTTGCGGCTCGTGATCGCGATCTTTGCCCCGTGCTCCGCAAACGCCCTGGCCACGCCGCCCGTGATCCCAGTACCGCCACCGGTGACGAACGCAACTTTGCCCTGTAAAATGTTTTCAGCGAATATTTTTTCCATGGTGTGAGAATCGTAACACGACGCTATATTGGTAATGAAAAATCGTGGCACCGAAATACGAAACATTACAATCTTTGTATCGTTGTTGATCTGCGCGCTCACCTTTTCTTGTGACAAGCCGGAAGAGTCCAAAGTTATTGCGAACGGAGCATTCGAGCTAAAGCTTAATTCGCTCGGCCCTGACGACCCGCTGCCCTTTGCTCCATATGCTTACTCGGTCCAAGTAAAAACTTCCAACGGCTTCTATAAGACGATCAAACGATGGAACCAAGATGATCCGTGGCGACTGTCAAAGATAGACGTCAAGGTTCTCAATGAGCGCGTAGGCTACTATTTTAATGTCCAAGATTTTGCGGTGACCGTTGACGGCGGGCATACTTGGCAAGGATTCGACTACCAGAAAGCCCGAGCAGAATGGTTTGGACAGTTTCGAACCGGCGGCTGGCCGAGGGTTGAAATTCGCTCGGATGGATCTGGTGAACTCTATGAACAGAAATTCGATGATTCCAACGGTCCTCGGTACGCTACGTTTCTTACATCAGACTTTGGCCAAACTTGGGCCGTCGCGTTGAGATCTCCTCCAATGTGGGGCGAATTCCAAACAAGAAAATGAATTCTCATAGGCTAAACAACGTCTGGTTTGGGCTTCTTTTTCTAGCAGTTTCATTCCTAACTTCTTGTACCTCCCAATCGGTTGATCTGCGCACGCTCGTTCCGTCTGAAACGCTCGTTTACCTTGAAACCAACGACCTTGCCGCGGCGCTTCAGCCGATGGCAAATAGCGAAGCGTTTAAGAAGGCGGCTGCGTCCCAGCCGGATCTTTCCTCGGTCAAGGGCGTCGCGGTTGCGATCGCTGTAACCGGGTTTGAGACTTCGGAGCAGAAGCTGACCGACGAAGATTCGGTTGGGCGGATACAGCCGAAGTTTGTCGCCGTTGCCGATACCAAAGCCTGGAATTCGACCGCAGTAGCGTTTGCCGAGAAGGGCCTTGGCAGCTTTGTTGCCGACGTTTATCGCACCGAACCTACGCTTGAAAAGCTGCCGAAACATGGCGGAACCTACCTCAAATGGTCGGCGAAAGACGGCCGAAAAGCCTTTGCACTTGTCATCGAGAGCGTGATCTATTTCAGCAATGACGAATCCGCGATAGACAAATGCGTCGCCGTTCGTCGCGGCGAATCGGACTCGATGGCGAGATCCGGCAAGCTTCCGCTGCGCGTCCCAGGTTCGCTTGCCTCGGGTTATATCACGCCCGATGGCGTGGCCCAGATCGCGGCTTTGGCCGGGATGAGCTTTGCGTCCCAGAGCAGCGATGACGAGGAAGTCCAGTCGGCTGTCGCGGGCATCCTGCCGCAGCTTATTCGCGGAACGGTTACCGACATCGCGTGGAATGCGTCCCAGAGTCAGCAGGGCTATGAGGACAAGCTTGTCTTTGGTGCGAATGCCGAAACCGGGCCGGTCCTTGCCGAGGTTTTCGCTGCGTCCCAGAAAGTTGACGACGCGCTTTTCCAATATGCGTGGGGCAAGGCTCCGTCGATAACGCTCTACGATCTCGCAAAGCCGAACGTCGCCTGGCGAGGGCTTTTGCTGACGTCCCAGTCGAAGGTCGATGCGTTCGGCTCGCGCGTCATCGGCGAGTTTTCGAATGCCTTTGCCGAACCATATGGCGTTTCTGACGCGGAGCTCTTTCTTTTCGGCGTAGGGCCGAATGTCTTGACAGTCCGCACCGATGCCGAGGGCGAAAAGGCCGCTTTGATCGCGGTCGTTACGAATGCTGACGCGGTCCGCCGGTCGCTGTTAAAAGAGCTAAAGGCCGACAAAGCCGCGAGCGACGCGTTCGGTTTCGAGGTGCTCATGGACGAGGATGCGATGGCAGTTTTTGCCGGAAACATCATCATCACGGGTGATCCGGACGCGGTCGAAGCCTGTATCAGATCAAAAGCCGCCGGAACCAGTCTCGCTGCTTCGCCCAGCCTTGTGTCCCAATTTCGCTCCGGCGCCCCGGCGATCACGCTCTCGACGGAAAGCGACCAGGCTGCCGCGGTTGCCGATCTGCTTTCGGAAAAGAACACAGACCCCAAGGCAAACACGATATCCATCACCGAAACCCGCTTCACCCGAACCGCCATCGAACGCCGCACCACATCCGACCTCGGAATGATCGGCTGGCTGGTCGAGAAGATCAGCGCGGAGTAGCCGGTTCTTGCCAAAGCCCGCGCGTGAGCAAGGGCGGCTCCTCCAAGATGCCCGTGAAGCTAGTAGGCTTTGCTGGGCAAGGTCGTTTTACGGCGAACGTTCGCGAATCGCCCTTGCTGACGCGCGGGCTTTTACATGACCTTGCATTCCTAGGTTTTCAAAGATCCAGTCAAAAGTTAATGGTGAACGGTGAAAAGGCGATCTTTACTTTGCGGGTGAGCCGCGGGGTTGGATTATCGCGGAGAGCAGTTTTGCGAAATGCGTCCCAAAGATCGCTCGGAATCGTTCAAGCGCCATCCGAATGCCCGTGCTGGAATAGCTTGTGGCCGGTGAACTGCAACGTTTGGCGTGGGCAGCGGGCCGGGCGGTTTCGGGTGGTGTGAAGCGTTGGCCGAGGATCGGATCGAGGTCGAGCTGGCTCGGACGCATGAACTCGTGCAGCGGCATCCAAGTTTGTTCGGAGCATCTTTCGTCTTCAGCGGCCGGCGTGAATTCGCTGAACGGCGAGTAAGAATGTCCGTACTCGAAGCGGCTTTCGATCAGCAGCGAGCAGACGTTGTCGATAAACGCTAGCTGTCTATCGACCTCGGCGGCGGTGCTGTTGATGAGAGGTTTCAGGCGGCTGTCAGATGCGGTACACGTGTTCATGGATAACACGCTACTCGAAAACGGAGAAAATTGATAGGCAATTCTGCCGAGATCGTATGCTTATGCCGACATGCGCATAAAATGCTGATTTTGCCGAGATGTTTTGGTATTGACGGCTTTTTGAACGCGGCTAGGGCGGATAGGGCGATGAAAGCGGATGTTCTGATCCGTATGAATCCGCCTGATCCGCCTGATCCGCGTTCAAAAAAAGTTGTAAAGGCTCGGCGTTTACCCGGTCGCTACCGCTCTCGGTTCTGACAAGACGTGGACCCGGTCGCTACCGCTCGCGGTTCTGACAAGTCGTGGACCCGGTCGCTGCCGCCCGCGGACAGGTCTACTAGGAGCGTTTGGCTTCGCGTTTTAGTTTGCGGACGTTGCGTTCTATCCAGCGTTCGGCTTCGTCGTAATATTGGAATTTTTGCTCGTCGCGGCGGAAGGCGGCGGTGTGGTTGTAGCGGCGGCCGTTTACGTGTTTGGTCGGGTGGGCGATGTGGAGCATTTCGTGGAAAACGACGTATTCTACGACGTATCGCGGTGTAGTCGCCGTATCGAGCGAGCGGCTGATCGTGATGTGGCCGTGGGTCGAATCGTGATGGCCGAGGATGCGATATGTTTTCTTGGCCGACCAGGTCAGCACCGGTTTCGGGATAGCCCCGGCAAAATATTTCGTGTTCAGCGCATCAAATATCTGGTCGAGGTCGTAGATCGCACCTTGAGCGCTGGTCACGACCTTGCGGCCTCGGGTACGTTTGCTCTCGGTGGCTTTCAGGCGGACGGCTTCGGACTTTACGTATGCCGAATAGACCTCGCGGGCACCGTTCGGGATCTTTTTGCGGAGCAGTTTGCCGACGAGAATATACGCGAGCCCTTTATGCGAAGCGAGTGGCATTTCGTCGCAGATCTGGCCGATCCGCACGTAAATTTTGGAGTCGCGGATCCTTATCGTATGATTTATGCCGATATATGGGTAAAATGTGACATAGATCTGCGGCACGGCCCGTTTGGGGTCGTACCACGAAAAGGCTTCTTTGTAGAGGTCGGTTATCTGATCTAGCAATTTGAAATAGGTCCTATAGGACTTATAGGTCGTATATGACCTACCCGATTATAAAATAACAATCGGTTTAAACAATTTTTATTGACACTAAGGCGGCGCAGGTGCTATCCCTATATATGGGAACAGCATACGCCTCGTTAGCGGTATGCTTCAAGTAAACCACGGACATGATCGAAACAGGGAAATGAGTTCCGGCATTCCCGACTCCCGCGGTCAGGTCATCCTAACGGCCATCATAAACGAACACTTCGTCACGGGAGAGCCTGTCGGTTCCAAGGTGCTCGCCGAACGTTTCGCCAATCTCTCAGGCATGAGCAGTGCGACGATACGGAATGTGATGGGTGAACTCGAGGAACTGGGGATGCTCGAACAGCCCCACACCTCAGCCGGCCGGGTTCCCACCGACAAGGGGTACAGGTTTTACGTTGACAATCTGTTGGGAGTTTTGAGTATTTCGAACGACGACCTGCTGCGGATAGATCAGCAGTACGGCCTGAATTCGAACGACGCGGACACACCCGACCGGTTGATGGAACGTACTTCCCAGCTACTGTCTGCTCTTTCAAATAATGTGGGCATCGTGGTATCGCCGAGTTTGGCGAATGATCGCCTGCAGCATATCGAGTTTGTCGGGCTTAGCGACAACCGGATCCTCGTCGTACTCGTTTCGGCACCGAATATTGTGCATAACAAGATAATTCGGCTGAACGTTACGTTTACGAAGGATGAACTGGAACGCACCGCAAATTACCTGAACAAGGAGTTTGTCGGCAAGAGCCTCGCCCAGATCCGTGCCGAGATCATGCATCTCATGCACGAGGAAAAGGCGCTTTTTGACAAACTGCTTCAGACGGCGGTGATCCTCTGCTCCGGCAGTATCGAGGACGAAGAGGACACGCGGGGCGAAGTCTTTGTGGACGGCACGTCGAATATCCTGACGAAACGCGATTTTGCCGACCTCGAACGTCTTCGCGAGCTGCTGAGCACGATCGGCGAGCGGTCGCGTTTGCTGGAAATTCTCAATGAGTGTACTCAGCGAGATTCCGCGGCAAAAGGCGATGTTCAGGTCGTGATCGGTCGCGAAAACCGCACACCGTCGCTTCAGAACTGCACGCTGATCTCGGCCCCGTACCGGATCGCAGGCGGAACGGCCGTCGGAACGCTCAGCGTTCTGGGGCCAACGAGGATCGAGTATGCACGAATGATCTCGATAGTCAGCTACGTAGCCCGCACGCTTGAGAGGATGATGTCAGCCGACATCGCAAAAAACTAGGCTTTTTTTAAGTCCGAATTCTGGCCATCCCACTGACCGAAAATGAACCCGAAAGAACCCATTCCAATGCCCGAAGAATCGCTCGGCGAGCTTGATCTGGATACGATCTCGTCGGTCGATGACTTCATCAAAGAGCTCGAAGCGAAGGAAAAGGACCTGCACATCACGTCCGACCTGACGATCGAGATCTCCGACTCGGAGTACGATCCGCGAAACATGCCGGAATTCCTGCCGGAAGATATCGCGCCCGAGCCTGTGCACCTGAACTCGCCGCCGACCGCTCAGGTCAACCAGGGCATGAAGACCCGTGTTTACGAGCTGGAAAACGAGATCGAGCAGCTGCATCGGCGCGTCGCCGAGCTGCGAAACGAGCGGAACGAGGTTCAGGAAAAGAGCGACCGGCGGCTCAAGGATTTTGAGAATTTCAAGTATCGAATGGACCGCGAGCGCCGCGGGGCATTCATCGACCAGATCAGCAATCTTGCGAAGCAGATGCTGCCGGTACTCGACAACCTCGACCGGGCGATGGGTTCGCTCGATCGCGAACAGGTCAGCCGGTCGGCGGAATTTCAGCATTTTTACGACGGCATCGCTCTTGTTCACCAGCAGGTGAACGAAGTTTTTGCCGAGATGGGCGTTCAGCCGATAGCAACTGTCGGCGAGCCTTTCGACCCGAATTTTCACGAAGCCGTCGCCACCGAAGAGCGTGAGGACATTCCCGGAAATACCGTTTCCGAAGAGATGCTTCGCGGCTATCGCATCGGCAACCGCGTAATTCGCCACTCGATGGTGAAGGTCACTGTCGGAAAGACCGTTCCCCGCCCCTCGACCGCTGAGCCTTCGCCGGCGGACGAACTCCCCGATCTCGACCCCGAATACAACGGGGAAGATCTCCTCGAAAACAACCTGCCCGACCTCGATCCGCCGGATGGCACCGAGGCCGACTTAAATCCTGCACAAGAAAACCACTCAGAATAATCCTCAAGGAACTCACCGCTATGGGTAAAGTAATCGGTATCGATCTAGGCACGACAAACTGCTGCGTCTCCGTTTTGGAAGGCGGCACTGTCCAGATCATTTCAAACAAGGAAGGCGGCCGCACGACACCATCAGTCGTCGGTTTTACGGACAAGGACGAACGCCTCGTCGGCCAGATCGCCAAGCGTCAGGCAGTGACCAACGCCGCGAACACGCTGTACGCCGTCAAACGACTGATCGGCCGTAAATACGACGCGCCGGAAGTCGAGAAGATGCGTGCGAACGTGCCTTTCGAGATCGTCAAAGCGCCGAACGGCGACGCGCACATCCGCGTTCTCGACCGGGTTTACAGCCCGCCGGAAATTTCGGCGATCGTGCTGCAAAGATTGAAACTGTCGGCCGAAGAGTTTCTGGGCGACAAGATCGCCGAGGCGATCATCACGGTTCCTGCCTATTTCGACGACATGCAGCGTCAGGCGACCCGCGACGCGGGCAAGATCGCCGGCCTCGAGGTCGAACGCATCATCAACGAGCCGACAGCCGCGGCGCTTGCCTACGGTTTCGGCAAATCGAAGACCGAAAAGGTCGCCGTATATGACCTTGGCGGCGGTACGTTCGATATTTCGATCCTCGAGATCAACGACGGTGTTTTCGAGGTCCTTTCGACCTCGGGCAACACGTTCCTCGGCGGCGAAGATTTTGACCATCGCATCATTGACTGGATGGTCGATGGATTTAAAGACGAATACGGCATCGACCTTCGCGGCGACCGGCTGGCACTTCAGCGTTTGAAAGAAGCGGCCGAGCGTGCGAAATGCGAGCTGTCGAGCGTTTCGGAAACGAATATTTCGCTGCCGTTTATCGCAGCCGACGCCTCGGGACCGAAGCACATCAACACGACGCTTTCGCGTACAAAATTTGAAGAACTGGTCCAGGACCTCGTCGAATCATCGGTCGAGCCGTGCCAGAAAGCCTTGTGGGATGCGAAATTGCAGCCCAGCGACATCGATAAGGTCATCCTGGTCGGCGGCCAGACTCGCTCGCCGATCATCTCGCGAACCGTGACCGAAGTTTTCGGAAAAGAGCCTTCTTCGGAGATCAATCCGGATGAAGTGGTCGCGATGGGAGCGGCGATCCAGGGGGGCGTTTTAACGGGCGATGTCAAAGACATCGTACTGCTCGACGTTCTGCCGCTCTCACTCGGCCTCGAAACCCGCGGCGGGCTCTACGTAAAGCTCATCTCGCGAAACTCGACCATTCCGCTCAAGAATACGATGACGTTTACGACCGTTGTCGATAATCAGCAGTCGGTCGAGATCCACATTCTGCAGGGCGAACGCGAAATTGCATCGGCAAACCGCTCGCTCGCAAAATTCGAGCTCGTCGGCATTCCGCCGGCACCACGCGGCGTTCCGCAGGTCGATGTCTCGTTCGAGATCGATGCAAACGGCATCGTCAGCGTTTCCGCGAAGGACAAGATGACCGGCCTAGAACAGGCGCTTCAGATCACGCCGTCCAGCGGCCTTTCGCCGGACGAGATCGAACGCCTAATCATCGAAGCCGAAACGTCGATCGAACGCGACCGCGACGAGAAAGAACTGATCGTCGAACGCAACCGCCTCGACACGCTCATCCGCAATTCGCGTCGGGCGATGTCGGAGATAGGCAAATCGTTCGAACTGCACGAACAGCAAGAGATCAACGAGATCCTCGGCGTCGCCGAAGAAATGCTCGGCTCAGCTAGCGTTCCGGAGCTAAAACTCCAGTTCGAACGAGTAGAAACCGCCGCGAACCGCATCACAGCCGCGATGCTGGCGATGACGTAATCAAAACAAACGACTAAAACGATTCAGAGGCGGGCTTGCCCGCCTCTCGCTTTTTCAGTACGTTGTTCGTAAAAAGAGATGGCGAAGTGAGATCATCACGAAGTTTTGGGCGCGTGGTGGGGAATTGACTGGGTCGCGGGGTCTTCGCCTTCGACCCATTTCTCGCCGTCGGCGTAGACTTCTTTTTTCCAGATCGGCACGGTCCGTTTTAGCTGTTTAATTATCCATTCGCATGCGGCAAAGGCGGCTTTCCGATGCGGTGCGGCTACCGAGATGACAACGCTTGTTTCGCCTATTTCGAGCCTTCCGAGACGGTGAACGATGCCGACATTCGCTATCTCGAACTCCGCTTTCGCCCGTTCGACCAGCTTTGCCATTTCTTTGACGGCCATCGGCTCATAGCCCTCGTAAACGAGATATTCGGTTTCGCGGATCTCGCCGGTCTCCTTCACGCGAGTGAAACGCCGTGCATATCCGTCGAGCGTTACGGTCGCCCCGCATTCGGGTGGAACTACACGCCGGGCGACCGCGGTGATGTCAATTGGTTCGGTTGTGAGCTCGAAGAAATCCACGCGTTTCAGCCTGCCAGTGCGTTTCTCTGGATCGCGAAGAGCTCACTGATGCCTTTTTCGGCAAGAACTATCATCTCGCTCATCTGATCGCGGGTGAAGGGTTCGCGTTCGGCGGTGCCTTGCAGTTCGATGAACTTGCCCTGCCCGGTGCAAACGACATTCATGTCAACTTCAGCATTCGAATCCTCGATATAGGCAAGGTCGAGAATGGACGTGCCTTCAATGATTCCGACGCTGACGGCGGCTACTTCACTTAGGATAGGATTGGTGCTGATGACGCCCGTGCGGACGAGCTTTCGACAGGCGAGTGCGAGTGCTACGTACGCTCCGGTTATGGATGCACAGCGTGTTCCGCCGTCGGCCTGAATAACGTCACAGTCGAGGTAGATCTGCCGTTCGCCGAGCAGTTTCTGGTCGATAACGGCCCGCAGGCTTCGCCCGATCAGGCGTTGGATCTCCTGCGTCCGGCCCGACGGCCCACTCTTTGTCTCACGCTGTGTGCGGGTATTCGTCGCACGCGGCAGCATCGCATATTCGGCCGTCACCCAGCCTAAACCCTTGTTCCGCATGAACATTGGCACACGATCCTCGACGGAAGCCGTGCATATCACCTTCGTACCGCCGACCTCGATCAACGCCGAGCCTTCGGCATACGGCGAGATATTCGGCGTTATCTTAGTGTTGCGGATCTGGTCGTGAGTGCGGTTGTCGTGTCTTGTGTAGCTCATAAGGCAGTGGTCAGTGGTCAGTTGGCAGTGGCGGGTTCGGAATTTCTTCTCTGACCAAGGTCCACCGACCACTAACCGCTATAGCTTGTCGCCGCCGTACACCTCGATCGCCTCCAGCTTTGACGGCTTCGTTCCTAAGAACCGCTCGGCGACGCTTGCAAATCTGTCGGCGGCATCCGTCACATAGAAATGGTCGAGGTCGTCGCACAGGCTTCTTTTGCCTGACGAGGAATTCGGGTTCGCGAGGCCTTTTTGAGCCAGCAGTTCACGCACCTCATCCGCCGTTGCTTCGCCTGAATCTATAAGTCTAACATCCTTGCCAACCGTCTGCTGTATCACATGCCGCAGGATGGGGTAATGCGTACACCCGAGGACGAGTGCGTCAGGCTGGAAGTCCTTTATCCGCTTCAGATACCGTTCGGCGATCGAATACGTCTCAGGCTCTTCGGTCCAGCCTTCTTCGGCGAGCGGCACGAAAAGCGGGCATCCCGTCTGCATAACTTCTGCTGTGGGCGAAGCCCGCCGTATCGCCTCGACATATGCATTGCTTGCAACGGTCGCCTCGGTGGCGATGACGCCGATCTTTGGAGGGGTCAGTGGTCGGTGGTCAGTGGTCAGATCAGAACTGCTCACTGACGACTGACAACTGACAACTGCTTTCCGCCCGCCTGGGCCGATGACACCGACCACATCGAGGCCTATTCGCTCCCTGATCTTTGGCAAAGCCAATGCCGATGCCGTATTGCAGGCAACGACAAGCATCTTGATCCCGCGCGAGGCGAGGAATTCGGAATTCTCAATAGCGTATCGTTCGACCGTCGCCAGCGACTTCGTGCCGTAAGGCACCCGTGCCGTGTCGCCGAGATAAACAAAATGCTCATTCGGCAAGCGGTCGTGCAGCGCACGATAGACCGTCAGCCCGCCCACACCACTATCAAATATCCCAATCGGCAGATCGTTCATCAAAAAGTTAAACTATACACGACAATTCGAGCCGATTCACCGTCGTATGTGGAACACGGCTGTCGAATTCCACGCGGAGGTCGAAGTTTCGCGAAAAGCGCCGATTTTTGCTTCGTGTTTGTCGGAAATTGATTTAGAATCAAAGAAATTACTTCAAACGCTTGACGCCGTCCATGCATCATAGAGGGCGCCGATTTCGGTCGTTTGTTCAATTAATTCGGAGGAATCCTATGTTTCGCAAGTCGTTAATGACGTTTGTTTTTGCTGGCCTCGCAATGGCCTTAACTGCGGTGACGTCTGCCGCTCAGAGTGCCCCGGTCTCGGGAACGGTCGAAATGACCAAAGAGGACGGGACCCGCGTGCCGGTTGAAGGCGCTTTGGTCGAGGTTTATCGTCAGGATGTTAAAGCCACCTCGCCGCCTGCCAAGACGGGGAAGAAAGGTGAATTCACCTTTGCCGGTCTACAGATGGGTCAGACGTTCATTCTGTCAGTTTCCGCTCCGGGAGCGCGGCCGACTTACTTGCCGAACGTTAAACCCGGCCAGGAACGCCTGCTTATTCTAATGAGCCCCGGCGACGGTAATCGTGTTTCCGAAGAAGAAGTGCGGGCCGCTGTAGCAGCTCCGCCGGCCTCGGAAGCTGATGCGAAAAAAGCCGCTGCCGAGTTCGAAGCAAAGAAAAAAGAGGTAGAAGAGCGAAACAAGAAGGCCGAGGCGACCAACCAGATAATCATGGCGGCACTGAAGGCTGGCAATGACGCATTTGCAGCCAAGAACTACGACGTTGCCGTTGTCGAATACGATAAGGGCATCGCCGCTGACCCGATGTATGTCGGAAGCGCACCGATCTTTCATAACAACCGAGGTATCGTGCTCCGCCAGCGTGGTGTCGATAGCTACAACCTCGGGATCAAAGCCGCTGATGTAAGCGAAAAGATCGCTCATTTCGGCAAAGCGAAAAAGGATTTTGCGGATGCTTCTGCGGGTTACATTCTGTCCTGGAACGTTCTAAAGAATGCCACCGCAGCCGATATCGGCGAAAATCGGACCAACTATGAGAACAATAAGATGGGTACGCTCCGCGGATCTATCGACACATTTCAAATGGCTGTCCGGACTGAGCAGGTGGATCCCGCCGTCATCGACGCAGCCAAAATGTTGATACCTGAATATTTGGCAGTCGAGCCGGATGCGACGAAAAAAGCACAGGCGAATCTTGCACTGGCCGATCTTTATCGCGTAGTTGGCGATTCGGAGAACGCAATTGCCGCTTACAAGGCGATCCTTGAGACCGCCCCCGATAATCCGGATGCTCTGGTCGGTGCAGGCTTGAGCCTCGTAAATCTGGGTTATATGAATAACGACAAGACCAAGCTGCAGGAAGGTGCTAATCTGCTTCAGAAATTTGCAGGTATCGCTCCGGACACGAACAAGTTCAAAGCGGACGCACTTGCCCTTATCGACACGCTCAAGAAAGAGCAGAATGTAACACCGCAGAAGGTTACTACGCCGGCTAAAAAGAAAAACTAGCCATGTTTTTTTGAAGCTGTTTTATTATCGGGCCGTTGACCGTAACGGCCCGATCTTATTTTTATGAGTCTCAATATTCGGCCCATGTGCCGCGAAGATCTGCCGGCTGTGCTGCAATTATTGCGGGAGTTTGCGGAATTTGAAGATCTGGCAGAGTACTGCACCGCGACCGAGGAACGCTTTGCGGCCGTCTTGTTCGACGAAGGAAGTTTTGCCGACGGACTTATCTTTGAGAACGAAGAAGCCGTGGCCGGATACGCCATCTTTTATCCGCATTTTTCCTCATTCCGGGGCGAGCGAGGAATGTATCTTGAGGATATCTATATTAGGCCGGAGTATCGCGGCGGCGGAACGGGCCGGGCGGTAATTTCTCGGATAGCAAATATCGCAGCTTCCCGTGGCTTTGAACGGATCGATTTTCAGGTACACGACACGAACCTGGGAGCGATCAATTTCTACAAGCGTCTGGGCGCGACGACTAACGAGCACGAAACGCACTTTAAGTTTGCGGGTGAGGCTTTTAAGGCGCTTGCGGGGGCGAACTAAGTGATTGCTCAGGAAGGGAGCTCGATACGAAATGTCGTACCCGTGCCCAGAGTAGATGTGACACCGACCTCGCCACCGTGGAGCCGGGCGAGATGTTTGACGATGGCGAGGCCAAGCCCGGTTCCGCCTACCTCGCGTGAACGGGCGCGATCTGCCCGATAAAAACGCTCGAATATTCTCGTTGCGTGCTCAGGCAGAATACCCTCACCCGTATCGATCACTGAGATGATATCGCGGCCTACCGTCTGGTCCAGCTCTACGGTTACTGATCCGCCGCAGCGGTTGAATTTGATGGCGTTGTCGATCAGGTTAGTGAGCATCTGTTCGAGCCGTACGCTGTCAGCGAGCACCGTTGCTCCGTCGGGTACCAGGTTTTTGAGGGCTATGTCGCGTTCCTTCGCCTTGGTCGAAAGCGAATTCATCACACCCTGGACCTCGGCACCAAGTTTGACCTCGCGAACGTCGATCGCGACCGTGCCTGATTCAATTAACGATAGTTCAAGGATGTCGGCGATCAGGCTGTGCATCCGTTCAGCGTTGCGGCGGATGACACTGAGGAAATGCATGTTGTTTTCAGCGTCATTTATTCCGCCTTCCTCGAGCGTTTCCACAAACGCAAGGATCGAGGTAAGCGGCGTGCGAAGTTCATGCGAAATGTTTGAGAGAAATTCCTGCCGTACCTTTTCGAGCCGGTCGATCTGAGTCGTTTCGTAGAAAAAGCCTATTGCATAATTGCCGCCGCTGATCTCGATGGGAGCAACGTGAACATCGAATTTTCGCTTTTCTGCCGTTGAGAGTTCGAGCCGCACATCGCCGGAAGTTTGATGTACGATGGCCTTTCGAAATGTTTCGTGAAGGTCGAGGTCGCGAATGACCTCACTCAAACGCCGCGAATCCAGATCGAGCGAATCACGCCCAAACGCCACGGCCGCCGGCACGTTGTACTGGACGATCCGCATCGACGAATCGATCACAAGTACACCTTCGCGTGCTGTTTCGAGGATCTTTTGGAGAAGTTGATTTGTCACCGGTTTGGCGGGCGACGGTCGTCGAGAAGGGCCATTTGCAACGCTTATTTGCATCCGATAAAACGATATCCTACACCGACCACGGTTTCAATACAGGTGCCGCATTCATCCAGTTTCTGACGGAGCCGGCGAATATGAACGTCAAGGGTCCGGGTGTCGCCAAAATAGCTGTAACCCCAAACATTATCAAGCAGCTGCTGGCGCGAGGCGACGCGGCCGGAGTTTTGGATGAGATGTTCGAGCAGGGCGAACTCCTTTCGGGTCAACTTTACCTGTCGGTCCGTGCATGTTACCCGCATGTCGGCAAAATCCACTGTCATCATCGGGTCAGCATATGTAGGCGATGATTCAGTCTCGACGCGGCGAAGGACCGCTCGAACACGGGCGATCACTTCCTTGATGGAAAAGGGCTTGATTATGTAGTCATCTGCGCCCGTGTCGAGCCCAAGTATCTTATCGCCTTCCGCCGCTTTCGCAGTGAGCATGATGACAGGCGTCTTTTCGGTTTGTGATTCCCGTCGAAGCCGCCGACACAATTCGAGGCCGCTCATCCCGGGCAGCATCAGGTCGAGCAAGATGAGCGACGGGCGGTGCTTTTCATCGAGGGCGAGCCGAAGGCCTTTCTCGCCTGACTCGGCGATCACGGGACGAAACCCCTCGCGTTTAAGGTTGTACTGCAACCCTTCAGCTATGTCTGCATCATCTTCAATGACCAGAATGGTGTGCTGCATATCGATATATCGGACATCTAAATTTAACGCGTAATCGACAGTCTATTGAGCCCGATTTAACAGGGTATGAACAGGATGTTACAGCAATGTTAATTGTTTATGCGAACTTCGCCATTTCTTCGCGGGGGCGATATAGATTTTCGATCTTGCCGATGCCTTCGGTTATGGTCAGCCAACTGTTGGTGTCCAGCTCGATCACCGCCAGGGCCGCAGTGGGAAAAGGCTGCAGCGAGCCAGTCAGGAACCGGACGAAGCCTTCGATCCCCGGATTGTGCCCAACGATCATCGCCGAAGGATAGGCATCATCGATCTCGGTCACAACCTGACGGAGGGTTTGCGGGCTTGCCTCGTAGATGCGGTGTTCAAAACGAAGTTCGGCGTCGAAGTTTCCTGCTTTCTTTACGATCTCTGCCGTTTGCTTCGCGCGTTTTGCGGGCGATGAGAGTATCAGGTAGGGCTCAAGCCCGAAGCGGGCCATGAGTTTGCCCATGAACGGCGCAGCTTTTTCTCCGCGTTCGTTCAGCGGCCGGTCAAAATCCGACATGTCCGGATCGGCCCAGCTCGATTTGGCGTGCCTTAAAATGTATAGAGTTTTCATCAGAAGCCGGCAGGCAAAAACTGCAGCCTATTGGTCAGACCAAAATACTTCTTCCCCAAATTCTACCGCTCAAACGATAAAAACGACAACCTGTTGATATAAGATTGTGCCATGCACTTCTGGCACCAAAGATTGACGGAGGAATGGAACAGTTGAACGCGGCCCTGCTCGTCAACCTGCTTGGATTCTCCGTCGGCATCGCCCTTTATTCGCTGCTGGCGGTTATGGTTGTGCGCCATCGCGAATCGCGCGGCCGCGAAAATGCGGATCTCCTGCTGCTGATGACCGCCGTTCTCGGCCTGCTGTGGAATGTCGGAGAACTTTTTGCGTTCGCCCAAAAGGATTTCGGAGCAGCCGCGATCCCGCCGATGATCACGGCGTTGTCTTTTTCCGCCCTCGGATTTCTGCCATCGGTCGTTGTTCATTCTGCTCGATCGGACGGATCGCAGACTTTTTGGCTGACGATCGCTGCGTATGGTTTGAGCATTGGTGCGACCATTCTGCATTTTCGGGCTGCTGTTACCGGGCTTTCGGTGCCTTCGGACCCTGCACTTCAATTGCTGACGTTCGGTTCGCTTGCCATCGCTGCGGGGCTGTTGATCTTTAGTTTCCGGCAAACGCTGGAAAAGAAGGCGGTGTTTGCGGCCGCTTTGCTCGTATTTGCTGTTTCAGCGCTTCACTTGAGCGGTGAGCGTGAAGGGGCTAGCTGGTACATTGAACTGATAGCCCATCAATCGTCGATCCCGCTCGCACTCGTGATCCTTTACCAGAACTATCGCTTCGCATTCGCCGATCTGTTTCTGAAACGAGCTCTCTCGCTGACCTTGTTGGCCGGTGTAGCGCTCGTCCTGTATATGGCCGTTGCAGTTCCACTGCTGCGGTATCATGAAACGCATGATCGCGACGATGTTCAGGCCGCGGCGTTGATAATTGGCCTTTGGGTCGCGACGGCTCTTGCGTATCCCGCGATCTACAGGTTCGCGGCGTGGGTTGTTGACCGAGTTATTCTAAGGCGTCCCGACTATTCCGAACTTCAACGCTCAATAGCAGGTGACATTGAGGCTACAGATTCGGTTGAAGGAGTTTTAGACGCGCTCGAAACCCGCCTATCAAGAGCCCTGATCGCCGGTGCCTCGACGAGACGCGAAGTCGCGGCCGAGGATAGCTCGGCATTTGCTGCGATCGATTCGTCACCGGGTTCTGCAAGGTTTACGATCCCGACGGCAGAGACACCGCGCTTCAAGATCGAACTTGCTGGCTTCTCCGGTGGGCGAAAGTTGTTGTCGGATGAGATATCACTGCTCGAATCGGCGTCGCTGCTCGCCGCACGACGCATCGATGCGATCCGCGTCAGCCATGAGCGGTTTGAGCAGCGGTTTAGGGAGCAGGAGTTTGCAAAGCTCGCGACAGAGGCCCAGTTAACCGCCCTTCGCTCGCAAGTAAACCCTCATTTTTTATTTAACGCGCTAACGACACTTGGCTATCTGATAAAAACATCGCCCGACAAAGCCTACGACACGCTGCTGCGGCTGACACAGCTTTTACGCGGAGTTTTGAAGAATACCGGCGAATTTTCAACCCTGGCGGCTGAGATCGACTTGATCGAGAACTACCTTGACATCGAACGGACGAGGTTTGAGGAAAGACTAAAGGTTGAGGTCGACGTCGCGTCGGACCTTCGGCAGATAACAGTTCCGGCCCTTATCCTGCAGCCTTTGGTCGAGAATGCGATCAAGCATGGCATCTCCGAAAACAAGAAGGGTGGTTCGATACGAATAACTGCTGAGCGAAAGGGTGATCAGCTGCGGCTCGCGGTGTGGGATTCGGGGGCTGGCCGAGCCGCAATTCGCGAAGTAAACCCAAACGGGGTCGGACTTCGTAATATCCGCGAGCGGCTTCGATCGTACTACGGCGACACGGCAAAACTTGATGTATCTATCGGGGATACCGGCGGCACGATGGCCGAAGTGACCATTCCGATATCGACCAAAACGGCCTCGCGGGAGGAGATGAAGGCAGAACGAGCCACGACAAGATGACGAAACTACGAGTAATGATCGCCGACGATGAGCGGCCCGCTCGCGAATTCCTGAAATCGCTTCTGCGCGAATTCGAATTCGTCGACCTTGTCGGCGAGGCCGAGAACGGGGCTGATGCTGTCGAAATGATAAAAAGCGTAAAGCCCGAGCTGGCTATCCTCGATCTCAAAATGCCCGAGGTCTCCGGCCTTGAAGCGGTTCGGATGCTGCGGAAGTCCCAGATGCCGCTGGTAGCGTTTGTCACCGCGCATGACGATCATGCCGTAGAGGCTTTTGAGCTGAACGCCGTCGATTACTTACTGAAGCCCGTCGAACGGGCACGGCTTGCCGAAACGCTCAATCGAGCCATCGAACGCCTCGAACGCGAGGACTGGCGTGAGAAGGAGTCAGAGAACGTACGCCATGCCGCGGCGGAGTACGACGGAAATCGGGGTGAAACCTTGACGCGAATACCGGTAAAGGTGCGTGACGAGATCTATCTTGTTCCGATCGAGGACGTTGTGAGTATCGTGGCTGACGGCGAGCTGCTGCACATATCGACTACACGCGGACAGAAATTTACGATCAATCATCGCCTAAAGGACCTCGAACCACGTCTCGACGAAAAGCGATTCGTCCGACTCTCACGCGGTGCAATTGTCAATCTCGACTTTGTCCGAAGCATTTCGCCCATGCCGGGCGGAACGTATTCAGTCGCTTTGGCGAACGGCAGCGAGATACCTGTCAGCCGTCTGCAGTCTAAGGTTCTTCGTTCGCGTTTCCTCAAACTCTAGCCGCTCATTTCCGCAAAAATACCATTCATTGAAAAGAGATCGCAGCGACCGTCACCTTCTGCGAGGCTTAGAGTGAACAACTTTGCTCTACGCGAACCTTATGAGATCTCTTTTTTCTGTTTTTATTGTCGTTTTTTCATTGTCTGTTGCGGCCGCGGCACAAACCGGTTCGATTCGGGGAACCGTTACGAGTCAAGCAAATGGCCAGCCGCTCGCCGGTGCTTCGGTCCAGATAACTCAAACAAAGCGATCGGTGGAAACCGATGCCGCAGGAATTTACGAGTTCAAAGATCTTCCGCCAGGCCGTTATACGCTCGTTACGCATAGTGACGGGTTTACCGATCAGGCGAGGACGATAAACGTCGCCAGCGGCTCAACGGGATCGGTCGATTTCGCGTTGAGTTTGACCGCCCTTCGTGAGGAAGTTACCGTAACCGCTACTGGATCGGAGGAGTCGGTCTTCGAATCATTTCAATCTGTGAATTCAGTCGGCGGAACGCAGATTCGCGAACAGGCGAGTACAGGCATCGGTGAAGTTCTCGAAAGGGAATCGGGCGTTGGAAAACGCTCGTTCGGTCCCGGAACTTCGCGGCCGGTGATCCGCGGTTTTGACGGCGACCGTGTCCTCGTACTTCAGGACGGAGCACGAAACGGTTCGCTCGCCTCACAGTCGGGCGATCACGGTGAGCCGATCGAAGCAATGAGTCTGGAGCGACTAGAAGTGATAAAAGGCCCGGCGACACTTCTCTATGGGTCGAACGCTATCGGCGGCGTGGTCAATGCGGTTACGTCGGATGAAGACGATCCGCACACGGGCTTTCGCGGAAGTTTCACGGGGCTTGGTGCGACGCATAACAAGCAGGGCGGCGTCTCGGGCGGGGTCGAGTATGGTTATAAAAAGTTTGTTTTTAAGGCAAACGGTAATTTCCTTCGCGAAAATGACTATCGCACGCCGTTTGGCCTGATCCCGAACTCAGCCTCGCGGGCATACGGCGGCAGCTCGAGCCTTGGATATTATGGCGACAAGGGCTTTCTGGTTGGGTCGTTCAGCCTTGACCGGCGACGTTACGGTGTTCCTTACGCACCTCTGTTTGAGGAAGGGGCGTTGTTGACCGATGGAAATGGGAACCCGTGCGACGGCGGGGCGAATTGCGAATACGACATCTACGCTATCCGCGACCGGTTCAGCAACGAGCTACCCGAAGTTCCCGACGAGCAGATCGATCTGCGAATGAAGCGTAATAATTACCGGCTACGCGGTGGGTTTCGTAACGTATCGGGTCCGATCCAGCAGGGGAATTTTTATCTCGATTGGACTAAGTATCGCCATGAGGAGATCGAGACCGCTGACGGCGAAGATGAGGTTGGAACCAACTTTTTCAATGACACATTTTCCTATCGGGCCATGTTTCAGCAGGCCAAATATGGAGCTCTGACAGGTCGTTTTGGTTTTGAGGGTTATGGCCGCGATTACCAAACCGTCGGTGCCGAACAGCTGATCGACGGCAAGGTAAGGCAGAACAACTTTGCCGTGTTCGGGCTGCAGGAACTCGAATTCAACCGCGTTTCCCTGCAGTTTGGCGGCCGCGTTGAGACGAACCGATATGATCCAGCGAATCGAACGCTTTACTCGGCGAAGGATTTTACTGGTTTTTCAGGAGCAGTAGGTGCCCGTTTCAGGTTGTGGGAAGGCGGGTCGTTCGTAACGAATTTCACCAGCGCATATCGAGCACCGGCCCTCGAAGAACTCTACAACGAGGGAGCTCACATTGGCACCGTGACTTTCGAAGTTGGCGACCAGGATCTGAGACGGGAGCGTTCGACAGGAATTGAATTCAGCCTTCGACAGCGGCTGGACCGCGTTCGTTTGAACGGCAGCGTTTTTTACTACAACATCGACAATTTCGTTTTTCTTGCACCCGAGGATGCGGATAACGACGGCCGCGTCGATGTCGAAGATAACCTCCCGATCGGGCTGTATCGTCAGGATCGTGCGAAGTTCGTTGGGGCCGACGTTTCGGTCGATGCTGATCTGAAGAGCTGGCTCGGCATGTTCGCGATCGCCGACATCGTTAAAGCCGAACTTCGCGACAGCGGCCAGCCGCTGCCAAGGATAACGCCCGCGAGGGCGCGTGTCGGCCTGGATTTTCGTTACAAGGGCTTGTCGGTGAGGCCTGAAGCAGTTTTTACGGGAGCGAGAAAAGCGGGCGACATATTTTCACTCGAGACGCCAACAGCGGGCTACGGGCTTTTCAATCTAAACGCATCCTACACGATCGCAAGCGAGCACGTCGCTCACACTTTTGCCTTCGGTTCGACCAATCTCGGCGATCGGATCTATCGTAACCACTTGTCCTTTATCAAAGACCTGGCACCGGAACCGGGACGCGGGGCAAGGTTTAGTTACACGGTGAGGTTCTTTTGATGCTGGTTGAGCGGGGCACTCGTTGAAAACGCTCGGGCTTTCGCACAGCGTTGTCCTCTGATAGCTGAGGTCGATATAATGCTGTGATATGAACACTGAAACTCTCTCTTTCGAGACCGCGAACGGAGCTACTACCGCGTATGTTGCTCAGCCCGAAAATCCATCGGGCAAGGGCGTTATTCTGATCCAGGAATGGTGGGGCCTGAACGAACACATCAAGGATATCGCCCGGCGATATGCTGCAGAAGGTTTCGTCGCGATCGCCCCGGACCTCTATCGCGGCAAGCTGGCGACAAATCCGACGGAAGCTGGCGAGATGATGAACGCCCTCGCGCTCGACGACGGGCTCGATACGATCAAGAATGCGATCGATTCTGCCTCGCTTGCTTACGATCTGTCGCATTTTGGCATCACTGGCTATTGCATGGGCGGAACGTTCGCTCTGCGGGCAGCTTGCGAACTGGAAGGCCTCAGCGCAGCAGCTCCGTTCTATGGCGACATTCCGGAAGAGGACGTTTTGAAGAAACTCCGTACGCCGACGATCTTTATTTCCGGAACCAAGGACGGCTGGATCAACCCGGAGAAGGTAGCCCAGCTCGAGGATGCAGCCGAACGTTATGAGCTGCCCATCCACTCGGTGAAATACGAAGCCGACCACGCGTTCTTCAACGACACGCGGCCTGAGGTTTACGACAAGACCGCGGCCAGCGATGCATGGGCATTGGTTGTAGGATTTTTTAACGACAAGCTTTAATCGCCGTTGATCAGAGCTTCGAGTTCGGCTCGGCTCGGCAGGGTTTGCCGGGCCCCAATTCCACGGCACTTGAGCGAGGCAACGGCATTGCCGCATGCCGCACTTTTCTCTACCGAAAAACCGCTCAGCATTCCGTAGAGAAAGCCTGCCCGAAATGCATCTCCGGCTCCGGTCGTATCGACGCATCCGCCGGGAACTTCGAAGCCAGAACTTTCTACAAATTCATTTTGGCTGTAGATCAAAGATCCCTGCCTTCCGAGTGTCACGCCCGTGATACCGCAGCCGTATTTGCGCGAGATCTCTCGGAGAGCTTCACGCGGATCGTCGATCCCGACAAGCCGTGATGGCAGTTCCGCCGACATAACGGCAACATCGACTAGTCGCAGCAGTTCATCTAGACCATCAAACAAATTATCAACATCGGCTGAGACCACGGCACCCGCTTCTTTTGCCGTCGCGGCCATGCTAATTGCGGCTTCGCCGTCGTGGGGCGTGATGTGAAGCACCCGGCCGAGCGCGGCGAGGTCTGCTGGGGCTTCGTCCGGCGTGTAGCGGAGGAGTTCATCGCGCTTCCAGATCACGGTCCGCTCACCGGTCTTTTCATCTACGATGATAAACGCGACCTGGGTTCGAGCGTTTGAAACAACTTCAGCGTAAGCTATATCGACTCCTTCGTCCTTCAACGATCGCAAACCGATCTCACCGGCTTCATCATCGCCAAATCTTCCCGCATAGGCGCATCGCATACCGAGGCGAGCCAGGCCGGACATGGAAGAAGCGATCTCACCGCCCGCGGCGATCGTGTAATCACCGAGTTCGACCTTTGAATTGAATTCAGGATAAACCGGAACGCGGATCAGATAATCGACAGCGTTCGTGCCGAAGCCGACGGCGTCAAACTCAGCGCGCTCCCGGAGCGAAAAAGGGAATTGCATATCGTGAGTGAAATAGCTTTTTGTATAGCAGCTTACCGAAATGACAATTAAGTCTTGCCAAACTATCGAAGTTCAAGTTAGATTGAAAGTCAGACCTATTTCACGCGCTTTTTGCGTGAAAGACAAACTACCCAAGTTAGGTTTCCGGAGATCCGTTACAAATGCCGACATCGATTTGCCCCGAATGCAGTGAAGAAGTTTTCGTTGACGCCGAAGTAGAACAAGGCGATACGACCGCGTGCGATGAATGCGGTTCCAGTCTCGTTGTAGTAGGCCTCGACCCCATCGAACTCGATCTGCGCGACGAAGAATCGGACGAACATTCAGACCGCGATGATTTCGGAAGCTACGATTTTGATGACGATCGATACTGATCGCTATCCCTGCGCAATATCTCCACGGATCTGATCAACACCAGCCCAAAGTGCATTCACGCTGACCGGTTCCGGTCAGGTTGACACGTCAAAAAGACCGAACAGTCGCCGTTCATTTTGCCGAAAGCGAGTTATTCTCGCGGTTCTGCGGGTGGCACGATGATTGTCTTACAGTCCTTCAGCAGAAGGCACCTGCCCCGTGCCTCGCAGCCCGTAAAAACGGATATGTAGTTTGGCCGAAACCGGGATAATAATGAAGCAGTTATCATTAAGCAAATTAAAAAGTTCGAGGCCGCTGATCTGGTGCGCCTCGGGCCTCGCGTTGGTTGCCGCGACGTGGATAGCTATCGATCAATTCGGGGCAGAGGTCGCCTTTCTGTTGGCACCACTTGCGATCATTTCGTTCATTGCGTATCGGCTCCACGTCAAGCGGTTGGCGGAGAAGACCCGTGAGATCACAGAGGCGAGCCGTGTGCATCTCGCCACGGTCGAGGCATTGGCGACTGCGATAGACGCACGAGATCAGGTTGGTGTCGGCCATGTTCGCCGGACCCAGATCTACGCCGTCGGCCTTGGTCGGATGCTCAATCTTAGCGAACCCGAGATCGACGCTCTCCGGACGGGAGCGCTTCTTCACGACATCGGAAAACTCGCGATCCCGGATCACATTCTCAATAAACCGGGCAGTCTTACTCCCGCTGAGCTTGAAAAAACAAAGATCCATCCGGAAGTCGGAGCCCTCATTTTGGAAAAGGTCGGCTTCAACTCGCCGGTGATCCCGACGATCAAATACCATCACGAATACTGGAACGGCAAAGGTTACCCAGAAGGCCTGAGCAAGGAAGACATTCCGCTGACGGCCCGCATTTTGGCGGTAGCCGATGCGTTCGATACGATTCGCGGAGCCAGGCCCTACCGTCCCGCTCTGTCGCGGGATAAGGCTCGTCAGATAATCCAGGCAGACGCCGGCGTGAGGTTCGACCCGATGATAGTCGATACCCTCCTGCGAAACCTCAAATCCCTTGAGGCTGAAATACAGGCCCAAGGGCTTGTGCAGGCGGAGGCTGCAGCGGGTTCGCCGGCCGGCGGAAAACAAAACTACGTCGAACAGATCAAGCTGGCGAACCGTGAGGTATTCAGCCTTTACGAACTTGCTCGCGAATTCAGTTCATCGGTCGATCTACAGACGACGATGGAGCTGTTCTCAAGAAAGATACGCGAATTCGTTCCATTCGAGACCTGCGCGCTTTACCTTCTGGATAACACCAAGCGCTCGGCCACGGCGGCGCACGTCGACGGCGATAATTCCGAGATGCTACGTTTGCGGCAGATAAAGGTTGGTCAGGGAGCGACGGGTTTCGCACTGAAAGAACGAAAAATAGTTCACAACGTCGAGCCCGACCTCGATTTTCAGTACTCACAGGCCGAACTAACCCAGCTTTACCTGACGATGGCTTCTGTGCCGCTGGTCGCGGATGATGAACTCCTCGGAGCCGTGACGATCTATTCTCAGGAGCTGGAACAGTACGGCGAAGAGCACATTCGGCTGCTGGAAACGATCTCGCGCATCGCCGCGGATGCGATCGCAAAATCGCTGAAGCACGATGAAGTTACCACGCACGCGATGACCGATCCGATGACCGGATTGCCCAACGCACGCAGCCTTCAGCGGCAGTTCGAGAAGGAAGTCGCCCGTGCTAACCGAGGCGGCAAGAGCTTCCAGGTCCTGATGCTCGACCTCGACGGATTCAAGGCCGTAAACGACAATTTCGGCCACAAAGCAGGCGATGCTATGCTCCGCGAGATCAGCAACGTCATACGGGAACAGCTTCGCGAATACGATTTCCTGGCCCGCTACGGCGGCGACGAGTTCGTCGCTCTCATCCCCGAAACTGAACCCGCCGACGTCGAAGATCTTTGCCGCCGTATCGAAAAAGCGGTCAGCGATTTCCGCCTCACGGTCGGTCCCGGCCAGTACGCTTCGGTCGGCGTCAGCCTCGGAGCCTCGGGCTATCCGCAGGCAGGCGAGACCTTCGACCAGATGGTCGTGGTCGCCGATAAGGTCATGTACGAAAGAAAAATGACCCGCAAGCGTCGAGCGCTCGCCAACAACGTCGAAGCCGTCAATCGGCTGAAAGATACTTTGCTCACCGATTTCCCGGATATTCACACGACCGCGTCGCCGTCGAGCGAGAACCTGATCGTCGAACTCGACGAATCGCACGTTCTCTCGCCGTCATCGGCGATAAATTAGCCGGAAAAGCGCAAGAAAACGCCCAAAGAATTGTGTCGATTTGATACGACTTGTGCGACCTACAGCAACACAGCACCGCTTGCGACCAAATTTAGACTAGAAAATTTAAAAAGGCGGCCGCTTTATGGGCGGCCGCCGTAGGTTTGTCGTTTTTGGAGCTTAGTTTTATTCCATTGCGACAAAGTCTATATCGGTGAGCGTGTCGACAACCTGGACGGGTCGTGAGCCGAAGCGGAAACGCTTGGAAACTACGCCGACGACAACAGTCGATCCGGATGGAACATCGTCGAAGCGATAGTAGCCGAACGAGCTTGTGATCGCAGTTCTGACAACGCCCTTCGAGTCGACTATCGTTACCTGGGCATTCCTCAGCCCGCGTCCATCAGGTGTCAGAACGCGGCCCGATACGGAAACGCCCGCGGCGGTCGATCCGACCTGGACGTTTCCGTTGGTGTGAATGGTTGACAGCAAAGCCCCCTGCTGGCTGGATACGCTTTGGCCGGTCGGCGCGTTTCCGAACGCTACCGGATACAAACCTATTGTCGCACCCGCCGGGACGGTGAATGTCACCATCACGACCTGTCGGGTTCCGGCCGCGTAGGTATTTGTCGAGTCGACCAGAATGCCGATCCGGCCCTGCGCGGCTTCTGATAGATTAGTCCCAAGATTGGTGCCCGTCGGAACCCCGTTGCCGATGTTAACGACAGGGTTAGTAAATATCGCGGGATTGTAGCTGAGCGAGAAGCTCGCCGAAGCCTCATTTCCCAGCGAATCCAGCACGACGGAGATCGTTACATTTTGCCCGGGCTGGACCGCGCCGTTGACGACCCGGAGAGCACGAACAGTCGGTGTCGGGCTGGGCGTGGGTGTCGGCGTCGGCGTCGGCGTAACACCGGTGATCCGGCCCGGCGACCCGGTTTCGGACGGGCTGTGGGTGGCGACAAATGCTCCGTTCACGCCGGCAACGCTTAGCTGCGAGATCGTCGCGTTATTAAGCCCGGCGGCGTTATCGAACGTGGCAAATGAGGGTCCTGCCGGCGAAGATCCAAAGATAACGCGGGCCTGAAGCACTCCGGCCTCATTGTAAATGTTGACCTCGTCGCCTCCGGTTCCAAGTCCAATTCCCGAGCCTGTATATGTGCCGATCTGCAAGTTTGCGGGTGGGTTACCACCGAACCAGTTGTTGCGGAACGTCGCGGCGGTGGTTGCCGGACTCGCGGATTCAACGAAGATAACCGATTCGCCCGGTGCGATATTCGTTATGCCGTTCAGGACGAGCGCCGATGCAAATGAGGCCGAACTGTCATCGACACGCCAGTTGGTGATGTTCACAGCGGTTGAGCCGGTGTTGGTCAATTCGAACCAATCTGCCTGGACAGGGCTATTCCCGCTCGCCCACGCCGCGACCTCAGTTACTCGAATTCCAGCCGCGGGCGTTGGTGTTGGTGTTGGCGTTGGTGTCGGCGTCGGTGATGGTGTCGGCCCTGTGCCGGCGATGCGGCCCGGCGATCCGATCTCGACCGAGCTATTTGCCGCCACAAACGCACCGTTCACGCCGACCGAGCTGAGCTGCGATATCGTCACATTATTGAGGCCCGCGGCGTTATCAAAGGTTGGAAATGAGGGGCCAGCGGGCGAGGCTCCGAACAGAACGCTTGCCTGGAGGACTCCTGAAGCATTGTAAAGATTGACTGCGTCTCCGCCCGTACTGAGGCCGACTCCGCCGCCCGTGTAGCTGCCAATTCTCAGCCCCGCCGGCGGGTTGGCACCGAACCAGTTAGTGCGGAACGTTGCGGCCGTCGTCGCCGGTGTCGCAGTTTCTATGAAGATCACTGATTCCCCCGGTCCGATGCTGGTTATTCCCAGCAATGGTACCGCCGCAGCGGGTGAGCCTGAGCTGTCGTCGAACTTCCAATCCGTTATATCGACAGCCGTTGCTTTTGTATTCGTTACCTCGAACCAGTCAGCCTGGACCGGGCTGTTTCCGCTCGCCCAGGGAGCTACCTCGGAGATTATCAACCGTCCGACCGTTCCGGGGGAGCCGATCTCATTCGGATCGTTGGCGGCGATAAAAGCGCCGTTTACGCCGACCGCGCTCAGAGTCGATATCGTCGTGTTATTCAAGCCCACGGCGTTATTGAAGGTCGGGAAAAAGGGGCCAGCTGGCGAGACGCCGAAGACCACGTTTGCCTGCACTTCGCCTGCCGGATTGTAAAGATTAAGAGCGTCGCCGCCGGTACTGAGGCCGATCCCCGAGCCGTTGTAAGTGCCGATCTGTAGTCCCGCGGGCGCGCTTGCGCCAAACCACACCTGTTTGAAGCTGTCTATCAGGGCTGCCTGGTTCGAAGCGCCGCTTTCGAGGAAGATAACCGATTCGCCTGGGCCGATCGTGGTGATCCCATTCAGATTTACCGCGGCGGCGAACGAGTTCGAACTGTCGTCGACCTTCCAGCCTGTGAGCGTGATCGGGTTTGCCGTCGTGTTTGTGACCTCGAACCAATCGGCCTGGACCGGGCTGTTACCGCTCGACCATGGAGCGACTTCAGAGATGATCAGCGAATTCAAAGCGGGCGTCTCATTGACCTGGTCGATGACCGTCAGGGTGTAGTTCACGCTGGCGTCGGGTGTCGTCCCGACGGCCGGATCGTCAACATTTACCGTTATTGCGTAGCTCGACTTCGTTTCGAAATCGAGCACAGTGCCGGCCCTGATGAATAACTCGAATCCCGTGACCTGGAAGAACGCGGCGTCCGGACCGGTGATCGTGATGTTGTTTGCACCAAGTTCGTCGTCCGTGATCGCGATATCGGCGACCTTGATCGGGGCGGTTGTGTTGGTGTTCTCGAGTATGGAATTCACGCGGTTATTAAGCGCGATCGCTGTGGGCGGTTGGTTTGGTACGAGCGATCGCTGATACACCCATAGCTGGGGAAAATCGAACCCGCCGCCGCCATTCTCGCTGACGACGTAGAGGGTGCCGTTGAAGTCCATCGTCAAGCCCTCGTGCTGCTGGGCTGGAACGGTCAAGGGATTCCCAACGTCGCCCCGGCTCGTCAAGCTGTTAGCGATCACGCCCGTGCGGCTGATGTTTAGGATCTTGCCCGACTCGTGGCTCAGAACGAGTAGCCGCGATGAATCCGGCCCGGTTAGCGTCGGGATATTGGACATGGCGTAAACGTCAGCTACGTCGAGAAGGCCCATTAGTGCCGGGTCAAATAGATTTATCGAATTGACGGTCGTCGGGGAACCGTTCGAGGCGGTGCCCGCAGCGAAATCGACGGTCGTCTGAAAAATGCCTTGCGGGTCGATCTCCTTTGCGAGGATGAAGCCGCTGGTCGTTGGGTCGTATGTTATCCCTTCGAGGCCGATGTTCTGGACGAACGTTCCGAGCGTGACCGTCTGAGCGGCCGCACGGGTCAGCGTCGTTCCGGGGACGTACGTAAACTGAACGACCCGCCTGTCACGTTCTTCGGTCATGACGAACTTGCCGTTTCCGACGTATGTTATGCCTTCAGGATCGTAAAATTCCGTACCTTGAGGGCTCGAGCCCTGGGCGAGCGTCATCGTGTCGATCAGTTGGCCTGTTTTTGAAACCTGCGTTACCGAGGTGCCGCTGTCGCCGACGACGAAGAGCGTATCCGTGTCCCAGTTGTAGGTAACGCCCGAGACTTCCTGCGCAAGAAGATTGTTCGGTGGGGCCGTCGTTCGGGTCGGTTCGGGAAGGTCATATCGCCCGACACGTGTATAAAGCGAAAGGTCGATCGAGGTTAGCGGGGATGAGTTCAAGCGTCGTCCGGGCGAGCCCGTTTCTGTGCCGTTCGACGAAAGGAAAGCGCCGTTTACACCGGCGACACTCGTTGTCGTCACGGTCGCGAGCCTTGCGGTATTGTCGAAAGTCGCAGTAGCGGTAGCGTTGCCGAATGCCACGCCCGTGACCGGATTGCCATTGGCGTCAAAGAGGTTGACGGCATCGCCGGTCGTACTTAGTCCAATACCGGAGCCGCCGTAGGAGCCGATCAGTACGCCGGCCGGCGGCGTCGCAGTGCCAAACCAAGCGGTCGAGAACGCGGCCGTGATCGCAGCATCGGTCGTTCCGGCTGCGGTCCCTTCAAAGAAGACTGCCGATCTTCCGGCCGGTATCACCGTCACACCGCGAAGAGCGACCGCGGTCGCCAGAGCGTTCGAACTGTCGTCCATCTTCCAGCCAGTAATGTTCAGATCGGTCGTACCGGTATTTGATATCTCAAACCAGTCGGCCGCGTAGGACGAATTTCCGCTTCCGGACGGATGGATCTCAGAAATGCTAACGACCGCGGCTTCGATTCGTTCGGGATCGGCGGTTTTGGATAGATCATCATACGCGACTACTTCCGTCGCTAGCGGTGAACGCGCGCTATAGATCCGATCTGCTGAAACAACCTCGGTAGCGATCAAAATGCCGACGGCAATAATAAAGAAAAGGCTGCCGAGAGCGGCTAGCTTTTTGAACATAATTTCTTCTCCAGATACTGAAAATTGTTGATCCAAAGCTGCAATTTCAGCTGCAGCGAACGCCTGGTAATTTCTTTCGGTAACCGACAACGTAGCAAAATTTCAACGGTTCGCCGCTCCAAACACCCGATCTTGTAACAGCGAATTCATGTGACAGCGAGATGTAATGAAAAATTCACATCCCGGTAATTCCGGAGAAAAAGGTCGGACAGGAAACAAGCGGATTCTGAGAAGGATCCTAGGCGGGGAGACCCGCATGTTTTTTTATTTACGCGGGGCGGCATTAGGATTCCGGACAGCCCAATCCAAAAAAAGGCGGCCGCTTTATGGGCGGCCGCCGTAGGTTTGTCGTTTTTGGAGCTTAGTTTTATTCCATTGCGACAAAGTCAATGTCGTTAAGCGTGTCGACAACCTGGACTAGTCGTGAGCCGAAGCGGAAACGCTTGGAAACCACTCCGACCACAACCGTCGATCCGGATGGTACGTCGTCAAAGCGATAGTAGCCGAACGAACTCGTGATCGCCGTTCTGACAACGCCGTTGGAGTCGACTATCGTTACCTGGGCATTCCGCAGCCCGCGTCCATCAGGTGTCAGAACGCGGCCCGATACGGAAACGCCGGCAGCGGTCGATCCGACCTGAACGAATCCCGCAACAAAGGTCGTTGGAAGCAGAGCTCCGGTCGCACTCGAGACGCTTTGAACGGTTGGCGTCGATGAGAAGGTTATCGGATATAACCCGATCGTCGCATTCGCGGGGATGTTGTACGTGATCTTAACGATCTCACGCGTACCCGCGGCGTAGGTATTGACCGAGTCTACGAGTATTCCGACGCTTCCCGGAGCCAATGCCAGATTTGTTCCGAGGTTGGCACCAGCCGGAACACCGCTGCCGATCGTTACGACCGGATTCGTCAACACTTCGGGAGCGGCGATTCCCGGAGCATTTGCCCGGTTGATCGTGAAGCTGGTCGAAGCCTCATTACCCTGCGAATCGATCACGATCGAAACCGTCACTGTTCCGCCAGGTAGTCCGCTCGCATTCAACACTCTGATGTTACGAGTTCCCGTAGGCGTCGGAGTCGGACTCGGGGCCACCGTTGGGGTCGGCGACGGCGTTACCGTCGGGCTCGGCGTAGGCGTTGGCGTCGGTGTGGGTGTCGCAACCGGCGTCGGTGTCGGCGTCACACCTGGAGTTGGAGTTGGTGTCGGCGTCGGTGTCGGCGTCGGTGTTGGCGTAGGCGTAACTCCCGGCGTCGGCGTTGGTGTAGGAGTCGGTGTAGGCGTCGGCGTCGCAACCGGTGTGGGGGTCGGAGTAGGCGTCGGCGTCGGCGTCGGTGTCGGCGTCGGTGTAGGCGTCGGTGTGGGGGTCGGAGTAGGGGTCGGTGTTGGAACCGGGCCTCCGCCACCGATATTTGCCGCCCACATGCCGTAGCCGTGTGTTCCTACCAACAACTTGTTGTCTGACGGGCGAAGGTCTAGGCTGGCCGCAACCGAATTTCCCATCGTTGTTGGGCCTTCCTGCGTCCATGTCGGCGGTACACCCGGGCCGATGTTCGATGTGCTGTAAACACCTGACGAGGTGCCGACAAAGTACTGTAGATTAGGCGGATTCGAGACGATCGCTGAGCTTCGTACAGACGGCAGCGAGATATTGCCTTCTACCGAACTCCATGTCGGAGCGGCGGCGTTAGCATTGTTCGTCCAGAATATGCTGTTCACATTGTAGTTCGAGAATGTCACGATGACCGTGCTGTCATCGGCCGGATTAGTCGCGATGCTGCTCACGTACGCTCCCGCCGCGCCCGGAAATCCGCCCGGCGGCGTTATGTTTACCGGAGCCGTTCCAGGAGCCGCTCCACTCGGATCGTCAAGCCTGAAGACCCTACCATCCTCGGTTCCGAAGAAAAGGCTTGATGTGGCGGCCGAGTACGGTCCTCTGCTAAGTCCTAATGCGGTGATAAATACGTTTCCACCGACTGCATTGCCGATCCCCGTCATGTTCGTCCACGTGGCCGAGGTAACGGTAGAAGCGGATGTTGTCCGATAGATCAGGTTGTCATTGGCATAATAGAGCCGCTGCGTGTTATCCGGGTCGAGTTTGAAGAGGGTGATGAACAACCCAGTTTCCGCCTCGCCGTTCGGTGTGATATCGGTCCCGAAACCATCGCCTAGGGTCGAAGCCCTGCGGTAGATGTTTCCGTTTTGGAATCCGAGATATTCGAACTGGGTTCCGCCTATCAGGTCTGACAATCCAACCGACACGCCATCACCGCCGAAGACCGACTCGAAATTGATGCCGACTCCGCCGATGTTTCGCGTCGTTCCGTTGTCTTGTGAACCGCCCATGACCTTGCCGTTGCCATTTCGCGGGTCATTGACGACGTAGTAGTACTGGTAAGTTCGGAATCCGACATTCGTCTGGGTCCAATTGACCGTTCCGGCTAACACATCGTCCGTACGCTGGATGCCGCCGTCGTTACCGCAAATCATCACCGTCGAACTGCCCGGCCGGAATGTCACGGAATGAATGTCGGGATGCGAATTATCATATGCAGCGTAGTTAGCCGCGCTTGCATAGCCTGCGATCCTAGTCCAAGTAGCACCTGTATTGGTCGAGCGATAAAGGTTGGTACCACCGATAAATATCGTATTTTCGTCTGAAGGTCGAACACCGACCACAAGGTCGTAACCTCCCTGAACTGCGAATGGATCGTTACCCGCCGAACATCCGACCTCGTCTGGAAGCGTCGTCGATAGGTCCTGCCATGAAGTCGTCGCGTTGTTCCAACGGAAAAGTTCCGCCTCCGTTTGTGCACCCGGACACGCCGGGCTGCCGGTGGTCGAGTAAAGCGCGTATACAATGTTTTCGTTGCTCGGAGCTACCGCAACAACGACGCGTCCGTACTGTCCGTTATTATTCCATCCCGCTGGCGTTCCGCCGGGGCCCGCTATGCGGTTCCAGCTTCCGGTAGCGCCAGTGGTCGAGGTCCAAACGCCGGTAAATGCCGCGGACGCTCCGCCGGCGAATGCTGCGTAGAAACGGCCGGTTGAAGTGACCGCGATGTCGGTTACCGATCCGGTCCCAAATCCACCGGCACCGCCCAACACTCCATTCCACGTCGCACCGCCATCCGTTGAGCGGATGATCTGATCAAGGGCGGCTGCGTACACGTTACCGTTAGTTGGGTCGACGACGAGCTTTAGTATCAGATCCATGCGGCTGTCGAAGGTTTCCAGCTGGCCAATGTTCGAGTTGGGCAAACGGGCCCAGGTCTCACCATTGTTGGTGGATTTGTAGACGCCGTTTCCAAGATAGAAGGCACTCGAACCCGACGCTGAATTCCCGATCGTTTCGCCAACGCTGTAGTACCAGGTGTCCTGCTGTCCTGCCCGCGTGTCCTGGGCAATGCTGGTACAGCTAAAGTGATCGCCCAGCGGACTTTTTCGCGCCCATGTGGCTCCATCGTCGGTGGATTTGAAAACGCCGCCGCTTACGCCGCATGCCATCATGACGCGGTTAGATCCGCCGTTATACCGGCTGTCGTAAACAACGGACCGCGTACGGCCACCCAAATTCTCGGGGCCTTGATAGGCATACGTGCCGATCGATTCGACCTGATCGCGGGACTGGCGTTCGAGAACCTCTTTGGCCTGCTCCTTCTCGGCTTCGAAGGTGCCCTCCGGGATCTTCCCAGTCGCGGGGTCTTTGGTCATGTTGAACAGGAATTCAAGCGAGCCGGCCAGATCATCTGCGGGGCCACTCGTCGTACCTTCGTATTTAGCCTGTTTCTTTGCCTTGGAACGAGTCTTTCGTTTTTCGTTTTGGTTGATAGGAGCGTCCGAAGCGCTTACGGTAAACAGGTCCGCCAGGCCATCGCCGGAGAAAATATTTATGGGCGAGGCGGTGCCGGGTACCGAATGATCGCCGGTTTCCGATGAAGAGTTCAACTCGGCCCGCTGAATAGCCGGCTCGTTCGCATTGGGCCGAAATTCCACGTTCGGAGCTTCGGCGGTCAGCCCGGTTCGGGCTGTATCAGGCGTCTCACTGATCTGGTCAACGAGGCCTACATGGTTTTCGACCAACTCCGCACCTGGAGAAGTTAAGCGAATAACCGCTATTGTCGCGAGGGTCACGACAGACAATGATAATAGAAAGAACCTAATGCCTCGGGCCATCTCAGTGTCTCCTTAAATTCAGTTAAATTTTCTTTTATTGCTGGATAACGGGGCGAAGTTATCACATGCGGGTGGTGAATGCAATCTAAGAACGGCGTCTGATAGTAGTAATGTCGATTTTTAACCCTCCGGTCATTTTTGTGTAAGGTGGTGGTCAATTTGACCGCTCGAAAAGAATCATTGACACGCCTGAGCGCAACAATGTATTATCTTTTTTGAACGATGTTTATCATCGTTTGTCTGTCAGTCTCTCTTTCATTTTGACCGAACAAATCAAGTAGATCGGTTTCCATTTAAGGTCACTTACGCAGCCGGAAGCCGCCCGCATATAGATGTCTGCAAAACTTGGCGAAATTTTAGTCCGCGAAAACCTGATCACCCCTGATCAACTGCGCGAGACCCTTGAGTACCAGCGTGCTAACGGTGGTAGATTGGGATCCAACCTCGTGCGGCTCGGATACGTTTCGGATGACGTTGTTACCGCCGTTCTGTCCCGCCAATACGGAGTTCCTTCGATCAATCTCGACCTATTTCAGATCGACGCCGATGTGATCAAGCTCATCTCGGAAGATGTAGCGATGAAGTATTCGGTCCTGCCTATTTCCAAGGTCGGTGCAACGCTGACCCTCGCGATGGCCGATCCGACGAACGTTTTTGCGATGGATGATATTAAGTTCATGACCGGACTTAATGTCGAACCCGTGATCGCATCCGAAACGTCGATCCAACTCGCGATAGCAAAATACTACAGCGGTTCGAGCGAGATCGATATTTTCGACGCCGCATTCGCCGTCGAAGTCGAACGCAACGGCGTTACGGGCAACGGAAACGGAAACGGGAACGGCAAAGTCCGGGGACACGGCCACCAGATCGCTACGAAAGGCGGTGCGAAGGTTGCGGCTCCCGAGGAGCGGATCACATCCGATGACCTCGATGTTTCGCTCGACCGTTTTGAATTTAACGCGGCCGACAATGAGGAATTTGAAGTCGTTGAAGAGCAGGATGAGATCGATCTCGCCGCTCTTGCGCGTGCCAGCGAGGACGCCCCCGTCGTTCGACTGGTCAACGTCCTGCTTGTCGATTCGCTTCGCCGCGGTGCTTCCGACATCCACGTTGAACCGTACGAGAAGGATTTTCGCATTCGCTTCCGTATCGACGGCGTTCTCTACGACGTGATGCATCCGCCGATGAAGATCCGCGATCCGCTGATCTCGCGTCTCAAGATCATGTCGAAGCTCGACATCTCGGAGAAGCGGCTTCCGCAGGACGGACGCATCAAGATCAAGGTAAAGATCGACAACCGCTCGCGCGAACTCGATTTCCGCGTTTCGACACTTCCGACGCTTTTCGGCGAGAAAGTCGTGCTTCGTCTTCTCGATAAAGACAAGCTCATGCTCGACATGACGAAGCTCGGTTTCGAACAGGAAAGCCTTGAGAAATTCAAGCGAGCGATCGCGAATCCGTACGGAATGGTTCTGGTGACCGGCCCGACGGGTTCCGGAAAGACAAATACCTTGTATTCTGCGCTACAATCGTTGAATACGCCGGAAACAAATATCATGACGGCCGAGGACCCGGTCGAGTTCAACCTTCAGGGCATCAATCAGGTGCAAATGAAAGAACAGATCGGGCTCAATTTCGCGGCTGCGCTGCGTTCGTTTCTGCGACAGGATCCGAACATCGTCCTCGTGGGCGAAATTCGAGACTTTGAGACGGCCGAGATCGCGATCAAAGCCGCATTGACGGGCCACCTTGTGCTCTCGACGCTGCACACGAACGACGCACCGTCGACGATCTCGCGTCTGGTGAACATGGGTATCGAGCCGTTTTTGGTGGCGACCTCGGTCAACATCATTCAGGCTCAGCGACTGATCCGGCGAATTTGCTCGAACTGTAAAGAAGAAGATTCGAGCATGCCGGTAGAAGGCCTGGTCGAGATCGGCTTCACTAAAGAAGAAGCCACCGACCTCAAGATCTACAAGGGTAAAGGCTGTACGACGTGCAACAACACCGGCTTTAAGGGCCGCGTCGGCCTCTACGAAGTTATGGAGATTACGGACGAGCTCCGTGAACTGATCATTATTGGCGCTAGCGCAATGGAATTAAGGAGAAAGGCGATAGATCTTGGAATGATCACGCTGCGTGAATCGGGCCTCTGCAAGATACGCGAAGGCATCACGACGATCGAAGAAGTGGTCAAGGAAACGGTCCTCTAGGACCCATTTGGAGGAAACTATGTTAAGGGCAATAGCATTATCTTTGGCGATCCTGGTCGGTATCGGCACCATCATTCCGCTCGCGACCGATACGACGGAAGCCGGACCAAGGAAAGCCAAGAAGAAGAAACAGCGCAGCTGGCGCGGCGTGAAGAAGTATTCGAAGCGCTGGTGGCAGCTGTACCGCGCGCAGGAGCGCCGCAAAAAGGCGATCGCCAAACGCAAACGCTCGTTGAGGCTGAAGCAGATCCGCCTCGAAGCCGCGAACGCTTCGAATCCTGAAACAGCCGCACCGACAGTTGCACGCGTAAAGCCGGCCGAGACTGAACCGCAGGCCAAAGTGCTTCCGTCGGGCGATGCCGCCCCGAAGGGCTGGAAAGCTGCTGAATCGACACCGGCGGAACTTCAGTTCCGTGTTGATAACTCGTCAGGCGACCAGGTCGGTTCCGCATCGATATCGGTTGTCGGGCCGGCGGTTTCGGCTTCGTCCGGGCCACGCACCGTTGGCGGTGTCTCGACCACGACGCTTCGCCGCGATGTGATCGACCGCATGATTCGTGAGAACGGCTGGGTCGTGAACGATTACCAGAAGACGATCTCAGGCCAGCCGGTCTATGTCGTCGTAGCACAGTCGCAAGCCAAGAATGGCTCGGTTCAGTCCAGAATGTTCTACTTCACCGAAGTCGATGGCCGCATCTACAGCGTCGCGACAAACTCTCCGGCGAACGAATCCGAACGGCTCGCTGAAGAGTCGGAGAAGGTGATCAATTCACTGAAATCCCGCGTCCGCCCCTCACTGAGAGCTTCTAACTAAAAAGTGGTCAGTGGCCGGTGGTCAGTGGTCAGAATCCACGCCACCGGCTACTCTCCGATGATCCACCGCAAAAAACGGCCCCCGATCACATCGTTGATCGATGGCCCCGCCGAATGACGCCGCAGGGGCGTTGGCCAGCGTCCGCCTTGCCGCCTGACCACTGACAACCGACCACTGACAACTTCCTATGAGTTACGAACAACCAAACGAGTCGACATTAACCCTGCCCGACCTCCTCAGGAAAATGACCGAGATGGGTGGATCCGACCTCCATTTATCCACCAACTCTCCACCGCAGGTCCGTGTTCACGGCCATCTTGCGGCTCTGCCGGGTTTTCCCAGCATGTCGCCCTCCGACACCAAACGGCTAGCTTATTCGGTTCTTACCGATGCCCAGAAGCACCGGTTCGAGGAAAATCTCGAGCTCGACTTTTCGTTCGGCTTGAAAGGAATGTCGCGTTTTCGTGCCAATTTGTTCAATCAGAAAGGCGCGGTCGGAGCGGTATTTCGTGCTATTCCGTACGAGATCAAATCGTTCGAAGCATTGGGACTGCCGCCGGTCGTTCAGGACCTCTGCAAGAAGCCCCGCGGCCTGGTTCTCGTGACGGGCCCCACGGGTTCGGGCAAATCGACGACGCTCGCATCGATGATCGACAAGATCAACATCGACCGTCACGACCATATTTTGACGATCGAAGACCCGATCGAATTCCTCCACAATCACAAGAACTGCGTTGTAAATCAACGTGAAGTCGCCGCCGATACGCACTCGTTCGGAAACGCCCTGAGGACTGCCCTTCGTCAGGACCCGGACGTCGTGCTCGTCGGCGAAATGCGAGACCTCGAAACGATCGAGATGGCCCTGCGTATTGCTGAAACGGGACACTTAACGTTCGCAACGCTTCATACGAACTCGGCGTACTCGACCATCAACCGTATCATCGACGTCTTTCCCGCCGAACAGCAATCACAGGTCCGCACGCAGCTTTCGCTGGTGCTCGAGGGAATTCTTTGCCAATCGCTGCTGCCAAAAGCATCGGGCGATGGACGCTGTATGGCCCTCGAGATCCTCGTCCCCAACGCCGCTATCCGCAACCTGATCCGCGAAGATAAGATCCATCAGATCTATTCGATGATGCAGACCGGCCAGGATAAATTCGGAATGCAGACCTTTAACCAGGCCCTCGCAACGCTTCATCACAAGCGGCAGATCACGCTCGAAGTAGCGATGCAGCGTTCGTCGAACGCCGATGAGCTCAAGGAACTGATCGAACGCGGGTCGGGCATCAACGAATCCTACGGCGGCGGGAACGGCCGCCCGATGACACGGCCCGTGCCCGGCGGGGGAAGCCCATATGCACAGGGCCGAACGATCGGCGAACGGCCAAAAATTTAGTTCTGAAGTTTTATAGGCCCTATAGGTCCTATTCGCCCTATAAGTCTTATAAGGAGATACCATGCCAACATTTGTCTTCAAAGGTAGAAACCGTCTCAACGAAATGATCGCCGGTGAGCGTGACGCGGCAACGCAGGATGAACTTCGTGCCCTGCTCCGCCGCGAACAGATCGTTCTGACCCAGGCCACGGAAAAAGGCCGTGAGATCTCGATCCCCAAGCTCGGCCGTCGCAAGAAGGTTGGGGCGAAGGAACTTGCTGTCTTCACGCGACAGTTCTCGGTCATGATCGACGCCGGTTTGCCGCTTGTTCAGTGTATCGATATTCTCGCTGAGCAGCAGCAAAATGCATTCTTCAAGGATGTGCTGCGGCAGGTCCGACAGAACGTCGAAGAAGGCGCGACCCTTTACCAGGCAATGGAACGGCATCCAAAGGTCTTCGACAGCCTTTACACCCACATGGTCGAGGCCGGTGAAACGGGCGGTGTGCTCGACCTGATCCTTCAGCGTCTCGCGACGTTGATCGAAAAGGTCGTGAAGTTGAAGCGTTCGATCGTCTCAGCATCGATCTACCCCGCAGCCGTTATTGCGGTTGCTATCGGTGCTATTGCGCTGATCATGATCGTTGTCATTCCGCAGTTCGAACAGATCTTCCTCGGCCTGCTCGGGCCCGGCGAACAGCTTCCGCTGCCTACGCGTATCGTCATGGGCATAAGCGGATTTATCGCGGGATGGGGCGGTTTGACGATCGCGGTTATTGCGATCGGTATTGGTGTCGGGATCAACTTTTACTACAAGACCCCGAAGGGCCGATGGAATATCGACGCTCTTCTGCTGAAAACACCTATCTTCGGAAGTATCCTGAGAAAGGTCGCCGTCGCTAGATTCTCGCGAATCCTTTCGACACTGCTTTCATCAGGTGTTCCTATCCTTCAGTCTCTGGACATCACGGCCAAGACAGCCGGTAACGTGGTGATCGAAGACGCGATCATCAAGGTCCGTCAGGGCGTCGAACGCGGTGAAAACTTCGTTGATCCGCTCAAGGCGACAAACGTCTTCCCGCACATGGTCGGCCAGATGATCGGCGTCGGTGAACAGACCGGTGCAATGGACGCCATGCTTGGAAAGATCGCCGATTTCTACGAAGAAGAAGTAGATACGGCCATCGCCGATCTTCTAGGCTTGATGGAGCCGGTTCTCATTGCCTTCCTCGGCGTGACCATCGGTTCGATCGTTATCTCGATGTACTTGCCGCTCTTCACACTCATCGGAAAGCTTTCCGGTGGCCCGAAATAAGGTCCAAGTACGCCTTCGATTCAAAAGCCCGTCGCTAGTCGGCGGGCTTTTTTCGTGTTTTGGATCGGCTTGCTTTCGGCAGACGGCGTACGTTCTAATTAAAGTATGGAAAAATCCGAGAAAGAACTCGCGTTTATTCGCGATCTTTACATAAATGACGAATGGACGAAGCGATTTACCGACCTCGTCGACAAGCACATCGATCTCAGCGATTCGGAAAATTTGCTTTATATCAATGCGGGAACCGGACATCATGCGATGGCCGTTTGCGAACGGTTTGGCGAAAAAACCGACATATTCGCAACGTGTGAAAGCGTCGAGATGCTCGCCATCGCGAATGACAAGGCCGCGGCCGTGAAATCGCCAGTCGATTTTTCGATGATCAGGTTCGAGGACGACGCGTTCGATGCCGTGCTCGCCGACGCGAGCTTCGTGCCTCCTTCGGAGATCGAGGAATTTGTCGAAAACGCCGTTCGCGTCGCCCGTACCGGCGGTGATGTTGCGGTCTTTTTGCCGTCGGCCGGAAGTTTTGGCGAGGTATTTTCGCTGCTGTGGGAGACGATCTTCAACGAAGAGATCAGCGGGCACGACGAAACGGTTCAGGAGCTGATCGCAGCGATCCCTACCACCTCACGGATCGAATCCATCGCGGAAAGAGCGGGCCTTGTGAATATCAACACGGAGGTCGCCACCGAGCATTTTGAGTACGACAATGGAAGAGACTTCGTCGAATCGCCGTTGATAGCGGATTTTCTGCTGCCGGCTTGGCTCGAATCTCTGGAAGACGAAGAAAAAGAGCAAGTCCGCAACGGACTTGCCCGCCTTATCGATGCCGAGGACGGAACGATGTCGTTTAGATTTTCGGTGAAAGCAACTTTGTTGTCGGGAGAGAGGGATTAGATCGCTTTTTCGAGAATGCCCAAAGTCTTGACCGGAATGTCGATCGGCGCAAACCATGCTGCTGGATAGTAAGCGACAATGCCATCTTCATTGGAAACGCGAACCTCATCGGAGCCCTCGAATCTTTCGATCCTATAGAGTTTGAACGCCACCAGATCCGCAGCGGCGGAAGATACACAAACTGCCCACGCCGTTTTCTCAGCTCCGAAGATGCGGAGCTTAGTGCCGACGTGTTTGCCGCGAACGCCATTGCTGAAATCAATACTTTTCTTCATAGCTCTCCCGTTCGGTTTTTGTCGGTTTTCGTGCTGATATGATCCGGATCTCAGTATCGGTCTCGGTGTAAAATACGATCAACAATTTTTGATCCCGGGTTTTGCCGATCGTTACAAATCTAAACTCGTTCCATGAATGGTCGGGGTCATCAACGGTCAGCGCCAGCGGATCCGAGAATATCTCCGAAGCTTCATTAAAATCAAAGCCGTGTTTTACGCGATTCGAACGATTTTTCGTCTCATCCCATATGATCCGGCGTTCAACCACCTCGTTTTAGCTGGTCTTCGCTTCGGCCCGGCGACGCATTTCTTCCATTAGGGCTTCGTCGCTCATCTGGCCCACCTGCGGGGCTTGAGCATTTTCCAGACGTTTCTGCTCATCTGCCCTTTCTTCTTCCTCAGCCTCTCGCATGCCGTCCTTGAAAGCTTTGCGCGACTGGCCGAGAGATTTGGCGAGCTGGGGCAAACGGGTCGCACCGAAGAGGAGGAAGAGCACAACGACGATCAAGATAATTTCAGTTGTTCCGAGTCCAAACATAACGATCACCTAACGAACAAAATATAAATTCCGACTCAATCTTACCGCATTTGCCGCGATTTTACGCAAGAGTTTCAGTGCCGCGATTTGAAACGCTCCATCGCATCGACCAGCGCGGACGATATGCCTTTTTCGGAAACCGAGTGTCCGGCATCGGGAATAACAATGAATTCCGCCTCGGGAAACGCACGGTGAAGCTCCCAGGCGGAAGTGATCGGGCAGACAACGTCGTAGCGGCCCTGAACGATAACGGTCGGGATATGGCGTATCTTGTCGACATTCTCGATCAGATAATTTTCAGACGGGAAGAACGAGTTATTCATAAAATAATGACACTCGATCCGAGCAAGGCTCAGCGCTTCGTGTTCGCCTTCCCAATGATCCATCAGGTTTTTGTCCGGGTATAGTTTCGAGGTCGAACCCTCCCAAACACTCCATGCCCTAGCGGCGGAGAGGCGAGTCTGCTCGTCATCGCTCGTGAGGCGTTTGTAGTAGGCGGTCATGAAATCGCCGCGTTCCTCTTCAGGGATCTCATCCCGGTAGCGTTCCCAGAAATCGGGGAAGATCTCCGAAGCTCCGTACTGATAAAACCACTGCAGCTCTTTGCGTCGCGTAAGAAAGATGCCGCGAAGGATCAGCCCGAGACAGCGATCCGGGTGACTAACAGCATATGCGAGACTAAGAGTCGAACCCCACGATCCGCCGAAGACGTACCATTTGTCAATATCGAACTTCTTCCGCAGTGATTCGATGTCGTTGATCAGATCCCACGTCGTATTCTCACGCAGTTCCGCATGCGGCGTCGATCGGCCCGCCCCACGCTGATCGAACAAGATCACCTGATAAACCGAAGGATCGAAGAACTGCCGGTAAAGCGGGATCAACCCGCCGCCCGGCCCGCCGTGAAGAAAAACCACGGGAATGCCATGCGGATTTCCGACGCGTTCGTAATAAATGGTGTGAATGTCCGACACGACGTACATGCCGCTGTCAAAGGGTTGTATCTCGGGATAAAGATTTGCCATAGATCGATGATACGCGAAAAGGAAGCCTTTACAGAAGTCCGCGCGTTAGCAAGAGCGGATACTTCAACGGGGGAGCCATCGCCCGTCTTTTACACACTGGCTTCACGCAAAGTTGTCATACCAGAGTTGGAAAACCAGCAGCGTCCAAAGTTGCTTGTGGTGGCTGGCGGTTCCATTCTCGTGTTCGGTAATGAGTGTTTGGACGTAGCCGCTGTTGAAAAGGCCCTGTTCATCTAAGCGTTTCTTGTCGAGCAGGTCGTGCATCAGCGGGTTTAGCTGGCCTTTTAGCCATTCGGCGATGGGGATGCCGAAGCCTTTTTTGGGGCGATAGAGGATGTCGGCGGGCAGCAGGCCTTCGACGGCACGCTTGAGGATGAATTTGCCTTCGCTTCCTCGCAGTTTGTATTCGAGCGGCAGGGAAGCGGCAAATTCACCGACTCGCGGGTCTAGGAACGGTGCGCGTGTTTCAAGACTGACCGACATCGCGGCGCGGTCGACCTTGGTCAGGATGTCCTCGGCCATGTAGAAGTTGATGTCGAGGAACTGCATCTGCTCGATCTCGTTCCTGGCGTCACAGAGTTTCAGTAGTTCGCGGGCGTCAGCGTAAATGTCACCGTTCGAATGGCTTAGAACTTCGGGGCTAAGCAGTTGCTGTTGCTCGTCGAGCGTGAAAGAGCCAAACCATGAATGGTGCCGCGTGATCGTGTCGTAGTTCGAGGAACGCACAAATCTTTTTGCCCGATATTCGAAGGAAAGATTCTTGGTCGAAACCGGCAGCGAACGAACGACCGGCTCGATGAGCCCCGAGCGTACGAAGCCCGGCACCTTTTTGTACATTTCCGCGACCTTGTGGCCGTAATACATCGGATAGCCCGCAAAAAGCTCATCTCCGCCGTCGCCGCCGAGGGCCACGGTTACGTGCTTTCTGACGAATCGCGAAAGTAGAAATGTCGGGATGAGCGAGCCGTCCGAAAGCGGTTCATCTAACCATGTGCCGATCTCTTCTATCAGTTCCGCAGCCTTCGCGACGCTGAGAATTTCTTCGTGATGATCAGTGCCGAGATGTCTCGCGACCTGGCGCGCGTATTTTGATTCGTCGAAGGAGTCTTCGGTAAAACCGATCGAAAAGGTCTTTACGGTCTCAGTCGCGTGCTGGTTCGCAAAAGCGGCGACGGTCGACGAATCGATTCCGCCGGAGAGCAAAACACCGAGCGGCACGTCGGCGACGAGGCGCATTCGGACGGCATCCGAGAGAAGGTCGCGGAGTTCTGTAGATCTTTGTTTTATCGAAGACTGTCCGCCGGGCCCGCTGGACCCGGTCGCTACGGCTCCCGGTTCTGACCAGGACATGTCCCAGTACCGTCGTGTTCGCACTTCACCGTTTTCGACCACCATTACGTGAGCGGCCGGAAGTTTTGAAATGCCTTTGTAGATGGAATGCGGGGCCGGGACGTAGTCGTAACTTAAATACCGACGAAGCGCGTCGAGGTTTAGCTCTGGCTTGACGGCCGGGTGGGCAAGGATAGCTTTCGGCTCGGAGGCCCAAAGCAACTTGCCGTCGAAAATGCCGTAATACAGCGGTTTTTCGCCAAAACGGTCGCGTGCAATGATCAGCTTTTTCTTTCGCGTATCCCAGAGCGAGAACGCAAACATGCCATTGACGTGATCGAGCAGGGCTTCGCCGTACTCGTCGTAAAGGTGCGGCAGGATCTCGGTATCGGATTTCGTGACGAACTTATGTCCTTTCTTTTCGAGTTCTTCGCGGACTTCGCGGTAATTATAAAGCTCGCCGTTCATCATCACGATGACCGACTTGTTCTCATTAAAAACCGGTTGATCGCCCGTGTGCAGATCAATGATCGACAACCGCCGCATCCCCAACGCAACCGTATCATCAAGCCACAAACCCTCAGAATTCGGTCCGCGATGCAAGATAGTCTCGCACATCGAATGCAGCACGGCCTCGGTGTGGTCGGTCGAGTTAGATTGTTTCAGGTTTATCCAGCCTGCTATTCCGCACATCTTTAACTCGCCACCTCTTTAACCCATTTCGTTAATGCCACTGTTAAACGGTCTTCGTCGTGAAGCGGTGGAGTTCCAGGAATCTGAATCATGTCGTAGAACTTCTCGTCGAGCAGGAAAAACGGATTCCATTCCGCAGGCTCATCACCAGGAATCGCGTCGAGAAAAGCTTGTCGTGTCTCTCCATCACGTGGAAACTCAGGCCCAAATACGAGCATAGACTCTTCAACGAGGTCCGCTATGTCATTGAGTCCTAGCTTACGAAAATTTTCAACTGCTTCAGGCGCGTTTACTCCGGTAGTGTTGTGGAAATACTGATGGAAGCCCCCGTTATAAACCTCAGCGGCAAGATAGTGAGTCGAATATATTACCTGTTTGGCGTGGTCAAGACGACGAAACCAAGCGAGTTCATCCTCGACGCTGCCGTTAGTCGGCATGTCATCCCAAATTCCCGCCAACGGATCTTCGACGTCCATATTAGCCCGCTAAAACCCAACCTTTTCCCGCACAGCGTAGATCGCCTTATCCTGCGACTCGTGATAAGTGCGGACGAGCAGTTCCGCCAGCAAACCCATCAGGAAAAATTGTATAGAGATCGCGAACATCACGATACTCAGCACGGGCAGTGGTGTCTCTACAAAATCAGCATGAAACTGCGGCAGGCCGAGGACGTTGGCGGCTTTCATGAAGACGGCGTAAAGTCCGGCCAATATCGACGCGAAAAAGGCGAACATTCCGAAGGTTCCGAAGACGTAGATCGGTTTCGTGCCGTACGACGCCATGAATTTGATCGTCATCAGGTCAAAAACTACCTTGATCGTACGGGAAATGCCGTATTTCGATTTGCCCATCGTACGGGCGTGGTGATCGACGGGGATCTCGGCGACGCGTGCACCAGCCCAACTTGCATAGATCGGGATGAAGCGATGCATTTCGCCGTACAGACGAACATCCTGGATCACATCGCGGCGATACGCCTTGAGCGAACAGCCATAATCGTGCAGCGGCACGCCGCCGATCCAGGAAATGATGTGATTGGCGATCTGCGAAGGAATTTTGCGGCTTATTAGCTTATCCTGCCGATTTTTTCGCCAGCCCGAAACGACATCGAATCCTTCGTTCAGCTTGTCGAGCAGCCGCGAAATATCCGCCGGGTCGTTCTGTAGATCAGCATCCATGGGGATCAGAATATCGCCGCTCGCCGCATCGATGCCGGCCGACATTGCCGCGGTCTGGCCGTAGTTTCGTCGGAGCGATATGACTCGTACACGGTCGTCGCCTTCGGCGAGTTCTTTCAATATTTCCAGCGACTTATCGGTCGAGCCGTCGTCAACATAGATCACTTCGGCCGTTTTACCAAGCGCGTTGAGGGCCGACTGAATCTTGGCATGCATCGGCCGCAAGTTCTCTTCTTCGTCGAGAACGGGCAGGAATAGCGAAAGTTCGGGGGTTTTCTTTTCAGTAAGTTCCATCGGACAAAATACGAACTTACTAATTTACACTTTTCGCGCTGAAAACGCAGTTTGTCAGATGGACTTGATAGCCGCCGAGACTTTGTCCGCGTCGGTAATCGAACGCAAATACTCCGGCGGACGAAGCGTGCCGCCCATGAAGACGCGGTCATTTCGGTAATGCATCTCGCTCGCCACCTCGCCAAAAGCGGTAAAGTGAACTTCCTTTACGCCAGTTGCTTCAACGACCTTTCTCAGATTTCGCTCATTAAGATTGCCGCAGGCCATGATCGTGATGCGATCGCCTGCATGGCGAACAAGATCCGCAAGTAAGTCGAGGCCTTCGACGGCGGTCGCTTCCTGGCCCGATGTCAGAATGCGGTCGATGCCGATCGCCGCGAGTTGATCCACCGCCTCGAAAGGATCGCGACAGACGTCGAACGCGCGATGAAATGTCACGGACATCGGCCGTGCCAAGTCGGTAAGTTCTCTCGTTCGGGCAAGATCGATATTTCCGGCAGAGTCCAGAATTCCGATGACGACGCCGTCGACACCAAGCCGTTCTGCTGCCTCGATATCGCGCTTCATCACCTCGAATTCAATATCCGAATAAAGAAAATCCCCGCCGCGAGGCCGGACAATTACGTGCAGCTTGATTCTCAACAGCCGTCTCGCAACCTCGATGGCCCCGCAACTCGGCGTTGTGCCTCCTTCCATCAAATTGTCGCACAGCTCAACCCGATCCGCCCCGCCTTCCTGGGCGGCGACGGCTGACTCGACCGAATCGACACAGATCTCGACTGTAATATTGGAATGGGCCACGGATTTTAGAGATTTAACGGATTTTCACAGATCTTTTCTGTTAGTCCATCATCGATCTAACAGACCTGAAAATGGGCCAGTGATTTTTCGATCAAATATTTTTCGTTTGTATTCTGCCGTTTTGCCGAAGTTAAGTAAAAGGCGGACCTCATACTGAGTCGCCCGCAAATAATTAATTAGCTGAGCTTCGTGGGCTCGGGCTATAGATTCTGCCGACTTAAGTTCAACGATAACCTGACCGTTGACAACGAGGTCGCGTAAAATTCGCCAACAAGAATATCGCGATAATAAACGTTGATCGGCTTTTGTTGTTCGACAGCGAGCCCTAGTGATCGGAGTTCAACAACCAACGCATTCTTATAGACCTTTTCCATAAAGCCAAACCCAAGATCATTATAAACCGCGTAAAACCCTTTAATAATACTCCCGGTCGTCTCAGAATACTTAAGCTACTCCATGAGAGAGCAATCAAGATTGATCCGTGAAAACCCGGCTGATCCGTTTTATCCGTGGCCTATTGCACCGGCTTTTTGGCGACCACAACGATAGAAACGCCGAAGGGAAAATTGAAATTCTTGAGCCAGAGACTTTCGGCCGAGAATATTTTCCCGAGGACGCCATTGAGGCCCGAGATAGTGATGTTGTTTTCGGACTCGGGTTTGATGCCGGTGAGTTTCATCAGTGTTCGACCCGCCAGGATCGGTGGGAAGAAAGTGATGTTTGCGTAGGTTGCGCGTTCGACTTTGTAGCCCGCGTTTTCGATGCGTTCGACTATCTGTTTCCGGGTGTAACGGATGCGGTGATGCGAAATGTCGTCCTGCACGCCCCAAAGCCACATGAACGCCGGTACGAAAAAGAGCGAATAGCCGCCGCTTTTTGTCACGCGAAACATCTCCTTTAGGCCGGCGACATCATCGTCCAGATGCTCTATCACATCGAGAGCGGTCGTTAGATCGAACGATTCGTCAGCGTAAGGAAGAGTCTCGGCAAGGCCCTTTTGGACCTTCAAACCTTTTTGTCGACAAAACGCCAACGCATCGTCTGATACGTCTACTCCTTCTGCATCGCCGAATTGCGAGAGCATTTCGATGTTTGCACCCGTGCCGCAGCCAACATCAAGAATGCGGATTGCGGATTGCGGATCGTGGATTTTCTCGAGGATAGACTTTAGAAAGCTCTCGAGGATCGCGCGGCGGCCGACGAACCACCAATGCGAGCCCTCGACCTCGTCCATGATGGCGTATGTGTGCTGCTGCATTTCCTGCGGAAGTGCTGTGCTCATAAATCCTATTGTCCCAAGTCTAAAGTCCAAAGTCCAAAAATTTGCCGGTAAAGGACGTAGGACTTTGGACCCAGGACTCAAGACTAAACTACTAGTCCCATCATCTCGCTCGCCCTAGCGCCCTGATTAGCGTCAACGGCGAGGCCGTAGCTGTCGCGGAGACGAGTGTTTATACCGACATCGCTTACCACACACGGACCGTCGTCATCGCCCTCGCGGCATAGGATCATCAAGCCGAGGCCTTCGTCGAGGTACTCGTCCTTGTTTACGCAGAGCATGTAATCGCCCGAGGTTTTGTGCGCCGCCAGTTCGAGTTCGTAAAGCGTCGGGTCGAAAACGCCGAGCGGGTTGACGTCGCGATTTGAAAGGCTCTCGAGCGTCTGCGCAAAATCGTACGCGTGACGCCCTTCGTGGACAAACGTCCCTTCGCAGCCACGTTGGCCACCCGTATCGATAGTTTCTTCGGCGATAGCGATATAGATCTCGCCCAATGCTTCTCGCAGACTCAAACGCTCGGTCGCGAGCTTGTAGTTCGTCTGTATTGAACTGATCACGCCCGTTATCCCCGAAGCATTGATCTCGCTCACGGGCTGCACACGAATCAGCAGGTCGGAATGCATGATCTCATTCATGACTTGCCGATGCTCGTCATTGCCCTTCGCCAATATTGTGGCAAAGGCGTCTTCGACTGATTTTCGATACTTACTTTGGATGCGCGGCTCAAATTTCATCAGAATTACTGTTTTTGCTTCTTCCAATACTCCTGATATTTACGAATTTGTTGCTCTAACTCTACAGGTCGACCATTCAGGCGTCGATGATAGCTTTCGAGAATAATGCTCGACATGTCGTCGGGATGGAATATTCCCAGCGCTCTAAAATGCTGGGCCAGCCGAGAACCACCCCACAAACCCCAGTTATTTCTGATCCAAAGGCCGAGTCCGAAATGTTGATCTATTACAACGTCTCGCCCGCCTGCTTTAAATCTCTCGATGAATTTTCTACTCAACATTTTGTCGAGTTCGAGAAAACTATCCTCAAGGGACTCCGGAATGTAGACTTTTGATGAAGTCGTCTCGTCGTCCGTCGGCGTTAATTCGTCTTCTGCGCGATCATCGTTGGGCTGGAGTGAATTTCGATCCTCATTGAGCGGCACAGAGGGAACCGCGGACTCCAGTTCGGTTTTTGGGGCGTCCGAACACGAAAACAAAAACGCCGTGACCACCAAAAGCAGCGCGTGTAAAAAACGAGGATTACGCATGCATATTCTCAACTCACCCGTCCAAACCCACACCAACTATTCTCATTATGCCACTTGATCTCGACATCTTGAGCTTTTATGTCATCCCACCAAGTCGCAAAATCATCCTTTGAAATATAGAACGCCGTTGGAGCGACGAGGTGGTCGAAGACGATATTATGCTGTTCACGCCAGCCGAAGGTGCCGAGATGATTTAGGTATTCGTTATAAAACAGCTTGTTCGCGACGGGTTTCGCGATCGAGTTTAGCGGGCGATAGACGAGTTTCGTGCCGAGGAAAACGCCGAGCGTTGGAAGCTTTGAAAGCTGATACAGCATCGGCTGCGAGATCTGTGACGTGAAGCCCGTTCGGACGGGGTCGACAAAACGCGTGATCCATTCGTTGTTTTCGGCGCCATAGACCCAGGCCGAAATATGCCCGCCTTTCTTTACCTTTCCGGCGAGCGAAATGAACGCCTTTTTCGGATCCGGCGTGTGGTGCAGAACGCCGACGCTGAACGCGTAGTCAAATTCTCTTTTGAGCGGAAGCTTGAAAATATCACACTGGATAATGTGGGCGTTCGGCATCTTGCGGGTGAGCGCAAAAGCCGATTCGACCCCGTCACCGAGATCGATGCCGACCACGTCTTTAGCACCCCATTCCGCGGCAAGCTTGGTATGACGCCCTTTGCCGCAGCCGCCTTCGAGAACGACCTTGCCTTCAAAAAACTCAGGTTTTACGGGCTGCAGCCAGCCGAGGAACTGTTCGTTGTACTTAGGATCTTCCTGCGTAAAATGCGTCCACTGCCAGCCGAAATTCTCCGCCGTCTCTGCCTTGTCTTCTTCGATCTTCTCCAGGTCAGCAAACCGCGGCACGCCGCGAACGACCTTATATTCGCGGTCGCACTTCTTACAGTTCAAAACAGCGTCAATGATCTCTTTGCCGTCGTACTTGGTCGCGACGGCGAGCAGAATGTCACCACCGCAGGTCGGGCAGGCAAGCAGATCCAGTAGTCTTTCTTTCATAAGAAGTTAGCCACGAATCGGACGAATATCACGAATGGCGATTCGACTTCATTCGTGATTTTCGTGTGATTCGTGGCTAGTTCGTCCCTTTTCTAAATTCCTCGTACTCACGATATGGAAACGGCTGGCGCCAGTTGAATTCGAATTCGTCGGTCTCGCGGTCGGCGAAAAGCTGTTCAAAGGTTTTAGCGAACGCCATGATCGTGCCGCCGACGGTTCCGACGTGAGAAAACACAAGCTGGCGTTCAGCCGCTTCGCGATCATCACCCGGATACTGATAGATCTCGAAGGTGAGTTTTTCGCCGTTACGTAAAAAATAAAAGTCGAATTCCTCGGGGTCGCGGTTCCACTTCAGCGTTCGCTCGTAATCGCCTTCGCCCGACTGGATCTCGGTCAGGATCGTCATCAGGTCGCCGAGAGCTCCGTGATAGGGCGCATGGGCAGTGGTCGTGTGAAACGAGCTTGTACCGTCGTCAAACCCTATCGACATCCAGCCGCATTGGGGCGAGTTAAAGCTGACCTCAAGTTTCGTAGACATAAGCTAATTATGGTAACGTTTTTGCAAAACGTAAAACAAACGCACATTCCTTTTGGAGGAGCTATGAATAAACTTTTGCCAGCGGCAGCTGCGATCGCATTTCTTTTCGCGTTGAATGGTTATTCGCAAGCGGTGAAAAAATCAGTCCAGAAGACACCCAAGAAGGTTGCCGCCAAGGATGTCGTGCTGCCTGCGGAATATGAGATCAATGCGACCGTGCTGAAAGGCTCCGGCATTTTTATTCTCGGCATCAACCCAACGCCCACCTATCCGCTAACTAACGAAAGCGCATTCCGGACGTTCCTGCAGGATCATTACGGAGTGAGATCGGGCGCGGCGATAAATGTTAAGCGGCAGAGCCCGAAGATCGTCATTAAATTTATGGCCGACGACGACATCGCTACTATCGGCGATGCCGCCCACCTTGCGCGCGTGTCCGACAAGGCAGTCGTCGAACTAGAACCGATGCTCGAGCGTGGACTTCGTCTCATCGTTGCTAAAAAACCCAGCGAACAGGAGAAGCTTGAGTTAAAACCCAATCCTTTGACATTGGTCGTCGCGATGAACGACAAAAAAGAACTGAAGTTGAACGGGGAAGCGATGGGCACGTTGTCGAACATGTCAGGTTTAGTGGCGCGACTCAAGGAAGTTTACGATGAGCGTGAGAAAAACGGCGTTTTTAGGGAGAATAGCTATGATGTCGAGAAGACCATTTTCATAAAAATGCCGCCGACAGCCTTGGCTGCCGACTTGATGACGATCGCGAAAGCTCTCGAATCCGCCGGTGCCGATCGGATAGGGCTGCAGATAGATGAACTGGAAGAAGCTCCGGAATTGAGACTCGAAGAACTTCTCCCGATTCCGGCTCCCAAGAAGAAAAAACCAATTAAATGAAGCAGTACCACGACCTACTTAAACACATTCTCGAAACCGGAACACGTCATGAAGACCGCACCGGCGTCGGGACGATTTCTGCTTTCGGCTATCAGACTCGATACGATCTTCGCGAGGGATTTCCGATAGTGACGACTAAGCGTGTTCCCTTTCGCTGGGTCGCGGAAGAGCTTTTCTGGTTTCTAAGCGGTTCGACGGATGAAGCCGACCTTCGTGCCCGTGGCGTCGATATTTGGCAGGAGTGGGCGTCGGAAGAGCAAACCGGGAAGTTCGGCCGCTCCGAAGGCGATCTCGGCCCGGTTTACGGCTACCTATGGCGTTCGTTCGGCGGCGATTATCCGGCGATGAATGGCGTCGATCAGATCGCCAGACTGATCCGTGAGATCGAGACGAATCCAAATTCGCGACGGCTGATCGTCACCGGCTGGAACCCCGAAACTTGCGACGAGGTCGCCCTCCCGCCGTGTCATACTTTATTTCAATTCAAAATCGAACAGGTTGAGGTGGATAATTACCAAGGCCCAGAGACCGAAGACCAAAGACCGATCCTCCATTGCCAGCTATACCAACGCTCGGCCGATGCCTTCCTCGGCGTGCCGTTCAATATTTCGAGCTACGCCCTGCTGACACATTTGATCGCACATGTTTGCGATCTGCAGGTCGGTGATTTCATTCACACATTCGGTGACCTGCACATCTACTCAAACCATCTCGAGCAGGTGAACGAACTGCTTTCCCGAACGCCGATGGAGCTCCCGCAACTGCAGATATTCGGAGGCGACGATCTAAAAGGTTTAGATGGACTTATGAATTTCAAATATGAGCATTTGAAATTAGAAAACTATCAATCCTGGGGCAAGATCGCGGCACCCGTCGCGGTTTAGTCACTAGATGATGGCGTCAGGATCGAGTAGTCGAGCTCCGTGGTAGATTGTCAGGATCTCGACCGTCTTGGTGTTGCATCGATAGATCACACGGTAAGATCCAACAAGCAGCTCGCGAATTTCGGGCCGGTCAATTTCTGGGACGACACGTCCTAGCCGTGGGAAATAGGCCAGGCGATCGATCGATGAAACTATCTTGATCGCAAAAAGGCTTGCAAAGTGCGGTGAATCAACTGCAATATACTGGGTGGCATATTCGAGATCGTCAGCCGCCTGCACAGTCCACCTTATTTCAACCATTTTGCCATTCGCTGACGCATTTCTTCCTGTGAAATCGTCTTGCCGGCATCTGCTTGTTCGATGCCGCGTTCAACCTTGGCGAGCAGCAACAGTCTCTCCATCGCCGCCTCAACGGAGGCATCATCCGGGAGATCTTTGACAGCTTCGAGAACAAGTTCCTTCGTGTTCATACCCTAATAGTAGCAAGAAAATGCACTTCTACTTCACCTTCAGCGTCATCTTCGCTAGAGGATCTTTAAAGTTTCCCTTTTTATACAGCGCGTCTCGTTTATCCCACTGGACAATGTAGATCGTGTAGGTTCCCGCAGGTAGGTAGAAAGGGGATTCGGTCGTAGCGTATTTTCGGTTGCCCTCGCCCATGTTCTGCTGGAACTCGTAAAGGTGATCGCCGTCAGTGCCGTCCGGAAGCTGTTTGTGAAAGATTATCCCGATGAAGGTGAATTTTATCGGGGTCGGATTAAGAAAAAGCACGTTGAAACGCTCGTTTGCCTTCCATTCCGGCGATTCGCCGACGCATTTCCAATCGTCGTCGATCTCTTTACAAACGCTAACCGTTCCGCGTTCGGCCGGCGGAGGTGCAGGTTTTGTCTGGGCAAAGTGGTTTACCGATGCGGTGAGCAATAGACAGCAGAGAAGCAACAGCGAACGCATAACCGGATCTCCTTATTGACTGTGTCGCAAGAATTCTAGGTGCAAAGCTCGAGCAAGGTCAACCTGCAGCTTTACTTCACATTGGGCGGCTGAGCAGTTTTCATTCGAACGCTGATGCCCTCGTCAGCGACGATGAACAGCTTCTTTGCGTCGTAGCTGGATGTGTTTGAGGGCTGATATGAAAGGAGATACCGGTTCTTGCGCAGCTCGTCGCAGATGAACTTGGCGGCCGTCTGGGCTTCGTCGAAGGGAAATACCTTGCCGCCGGTCTCTTCGGTCAGCTTGGTCATCACGGCCCCGGCTTTCGGCTGATCGCGGCGATACGCCCCGCCGGTGCGGTCGGGGATCTGGAGGCCGTAAACGGTTACGTTCTGGTTCTGGAGTTCGGCGAGGACCTTGTCAAAAGGCGTCTTGCTGCCGCGGTCGAGGCCGTCACCGACGACAACAACCGCCGTCTTCCGAGTCCCGGGCATCAGCGGCAGAATGATCTCTTTTACCGAAACATCGAGAGCATCGAATAGGTGCGGATTTCCTTTCTTGCGAAACGTCCCGAGCGAGGTTTCCATCTTTTTCGCATCGTCCGTCCATTCCTGGATGATCTCCGCCTTCTCATCATAAGCGATGACGAAAAGCTGGTCGCCATCGAATATTTCGTAGGCAAACTCCATCACCGCCGCCTTCATCTTCTCGACCGAGGTTGGCAGCGTTTGCGAATTATCGACCAGGATGACGATCTTCGACGGGCTCGGGTCGGTGACAAAGTTCTTTATCTTCTGCTCGATGCCGTTTTCGTAAAGGAAAAGATTTTCGATCCTAACCGGCTCTGTTTTTTTATCTTCGCGCGTCAGCGTTACCGATAGCACTGTGCCTTCGGTCGTTGCGTCGCCTTTAGCGCTTCGCCGCGATTGGGCAGAGAAACTGCCCGCAAGCAGTGAAATGCAAGCGATCGCGATCAATATCTGGCCTTTACGAAAGTTCATTCGGTAGTCGATTTCGAAGTTTCCACGGCCGCGGGTTTCGTATCTTCTTTCGGCTTTGATGCCGTTTCTTCGCTAGTGGTTGATTCTTTCGGCGCAGATTTATTTCCGGCGTAATCGGTCACGTACCAACCGGCACCCTTGAACTGAAAACCTGAAAGCGACCACTGTTTTTCGAGCTTCCCGTGGCATTTTTCGCAAGTCGACAACGGTTCGTCAGAAACGCTCTGCCGAACTTCCAAATGCATTCCGCATTGCTGGCATCTATACTCGTAAATAGGCATAAAAAACAGCACTTTTGTGCAACTATTGCTAGTATAACAAAATCCAAAGCGGTGGTTGAGAGTAACTCGCCCGACAGGTTAAAAGGGGGGACAAATGAAAATAACTAGAAGTCTAAACACGCTCGCATTTGCAGTGTTATTCGCCGCGAGCGTATCGGCACAATCACCGGCGAAGCTCGAGGCCGTTCCGAGCCTCGATCTCAAACGTTATTCTGGAAAATGGTACGAGATCGCGAAATATCCCAACCGCTTTCAGAAAAAGTGTGTCGCTAACACCACGGCCACCTACACCGAGAAGAAAAACGGTCGCATCGAAGTAAAGAACGAATGCCTGGAAAAAGACGGTAAGACCGAAACGGCAATAGGCGAAGCGAAGATCGACGACAAAAAGTCGAATTCGAAGCTGAAAGTTCGGTTTGCTCCCGGAGCCCTTTCGTGGCTGCCGTTTGTTTGGGCAAACTACTGGGTGATCGATCTCGACCCGAACTACGAATACGCCGTTATCGGCGAGCCTAAGCGCGATTATTTCTGGATACTTTCGCGAAAACCGACGATGGATGATCGCACATATCAAGACATTCTGCGGCGTGCCGAAAAGATGGGCTTCAACCCCGCAAAGGTCGAAAGATCGCCACAAAACGCCGAGGTTCTCAAAGGCTCGGTCATTGTCAAAAGCTAAGGGATAAGTAGTCGCAGAAAACATGAAGCCGCCCGGAACAGTTCGTGCGGCTTCGTGTTTTTCCTAGTTTCCCGATCTACCAATTTGTCGCCGTTTTTTGCTCGACGCCTGCCTCGTGTTCAGCCAGGAACCTTTCCGCATCGATCGCGGCCATACAACCTGTTCCGGCGGCGCTGATCGCCTGACGATAGTACGCGTCCTGCGCGTCGCCGCAGGCAAAGACGCCCGGAATATTGGTTTTCATCGTCTTGCCTTCGGTTATCAGGTAGCCCACCTCGTCCATATCAAGCATTCCCTTAAAAAGGTCCGTATTCGGCTTGTGCCCGATGGCGATAAAAACGCCCTGGGTCGGGAAGATGTACTCTTCGTTCCGCTCGCTGTTGTAGAGCTTAACGCTTTCGACGCCCGTTTCCTTCGAACCGAGTATCTCTTTGACCTCAGTATTCCAAAGGATCTCGATATTTTCGTGTGCCTTTACGCGGTCGGCCATGATCTTCGAGGCACGAAAATCATCGCGGCGGTGGATGACCGTTACTTTAGACGCAAACTTTGTCAGGAATAGAGCCTCTTCCATCGCCGTGTCGCCGCCACCGACAACAACTATCGGCCGCCCGCGGAAGAAAAATCCATCGCACGTCGCACATGCGGAAACACCATTTCCGCCTAGCCCTTCCGGCACCGGCTCTTCGCCCGGAATTCCGAGCCATTTTGCCGAAGCCCCGGTCGAGATGATCAGCGTTTCAGCTTTTATCACCGTGTTTATCTCGCTGCTGTCCTGGCTGTCCTTGCCGTAAAGCGTAAATGGCCGCTGGCTCAGATCGACGCGGTCGATCCACACATTGATTATCTGGGTTCCGAATCGAAGCGCCTGTTCGCGAAACTCGTCCATCAGTATCGGGCCCATGATCCCTTTTGAAAATCCCGGATAATTCTCAACATCCGTCGTGATCGTAAGCTGCCCGCCCGGCTGCGGGCCGTCGATGACCAAAGGCTCGAGCTGGGCTCGGCTCGCATAAATAGCCGCCGTCAGCCCCGCGGGGCCGGAACCAAGGATGACAACTTTCTTATGAAGTTCTTGATGACTCATACTAATATTCTATCAAACTAGGCAAGCATTTTTTGCACAAGCCCGCGCGTTAGCAAGGGCGAAACTTGCAACGCGCATACAAAAGTGTTCCGTACATCAACAAAAATCTACCTCGCCGCTAAACTATTCCAATATGAAGGTTTTCCTGTTACAATTCTTTTTGTTTAACGCAATCGGTTGACGAATTATCTAATCAATAGATAGCAAATGGCCACTATTCAACCTCAGTTCGAGGAAAAACGGTTTGCCCTGCGGATGGCTCTGCGTCTGCCTATTGTCGTGTCCGGCCGTACGGAAGACGGCGCGGCCTGGAGCGAACCGACTGAAACTGACGATATTTCGACGCTCGGCGCCCTCTTTCAGCTAAACCAACCGATCGCCGCAGGGGACAGCCTGTACATCCGTTCCCATCGCCCCAACGGCGTTCCGGTCGAGGTCAAAGCACAGGTCGTCCGCATTCTGCCGGCCAGTTACGGAACGTCCCGCGTCGGCGTCGCCATCGAAGAACCAAAAGAAGCCTGGCTCCGCCTCTTCGTAGCCTGGATCGCCGACGACAACATAGTCGAAGGCGTCGGCGAGTAGTTTTTTCCAACACAAAGTCGCAAAGTCCGCCGAGACGCAAAGGGTTCGTGAAGAATTTCTTTGCGTCTTTGCATCTTCGCGACTTTGCGTTAAAAATCTTAGGTAATGTCTAACTACGAAACCATAACCGTCGAACATAAAGGCAAAGTTGCCATTCTCACCATCAACCGCCCGGATAAACTAAACGCATTAAATTCGGCCGTCCACACTGAAGGCGTCGCGGCGCTTGAGGAACTCAAGAAGGATGAAAACGTTCGGGTGCTGGTGATCACAGGTTCGGGCGAGAAGTCGTTTATTGCCGGGGCCGATATCAGCGAATTTGAGGGGCAGACGCCGGTCACGCAGCGGAATACGTTTTATGAGGCATCGCTTTTTAACCGCATCGACCAGTTCCCCAAGCCTGTTATCGCAATGGTAAATGGCTTCTGCCTCGGCGGCGGAAATGAACTCGCCTTAGCGTGTGACCTGCGAATTTGCAGTGAAAATGCGCGATTTTCTCAGCCCGAAATAAACCTTGGCATCATTCCCGGCGGCGGCGGGACCCAGCGTTTGACCAATCTCATCGGCGAAGGCCGCTCGATGGAAATGATCCTCACCGGCGACATGATCGACGCTGCAACCGCCGAAAAGATCGGCCTCGTCAACCACGTTTACCCGGCCGCCGATCTCGAGGCCGAGACGATGAAGCTCGCCGAAAAAATAGCTGAAAAAGCCCCTATCGCCCTTCAACTCTGCAAAGAAGCCGTAAAATTTGCCTCGCGCTCAAACCTCGACGAAGGCCTCCGCCGCGAAGTCGACCTTTTTGCCATCTGCTTCTCAACCGAAGACAAAAAAGAAGGCGTCTCGGCGTTCCTCGAGAAAAGAAAGCCAGAATTCAAAGGCCGTTAGAAAATCGTAACGACGATGATAGTTTTCGACCTCCCGCGACGCATTACATAGGTAGCGGCCGTTGTGCCGCGTAATGCTATGTCACGAATAATTTTAAGTTTCGTATCTCTCGTAGTTCTTTCCGGCCTCACCTACGCCGGCAGCCCTTTGAAGCTCGGCAGCAAGCCTGAGCAGCGAGCCGTTGCGGCTTACACCGACGCGTTTTGTTCTGACGTGCCCGGGAAATTCACCGCTTGCCGCGTCAGCAAAAGCGACGCCGACATCCGTTTCGCTTTTTTCAAAGACGGCAAGGAATTGAGCTCTTTCGAAGCCCCGTTTTGGGCGCGGGCGAATGCGCTGCCCGAGGATTTTGCTTTTTACCGCGGCGATCTCGACGGCGACGGGACGAACGAATTCATACTCGTTTCGCTCGAAGGCGTTTCGAACGGAATGGGCATTACCTATGCAACGATGTATATATTTCCCGATCTCGAACGCCAGCCCGATGCCAAGCCGGCCGTGATGCCGATCGAGGAGTTCGGCTACGAAGATACGCTTGTCTATGACCGCAAACTCGGCAAGACCCGCATCCTCGCAACCTATTGGGAAAGCTACGATTCGCTCGACAAACGTCGCGGTTCCGGTATGTACCTGATAGGGAAATGGTTCGAATATGACAAGGGCCGCCTCGCCCCGCAGCTCGATAAACCGACGCTCGCCCGGCGGTTCCTGAACGCATTTGCCGACGAACGCAACAACGAGACATTCCCCGAGCGCCACCCGAACACGTGGCTAAAACACCCGACGACCGTGCGATTTATGCGTGAGCCCGCAACCGGCGACAAGCTCATCGACACAACCGACGGCAAGGTCACGGAATTCTCGATGGGCGGCGACCGCGGCTGCCGTATGACGGTCATGAGCGAAGATCAGGAAACCGAGAAGGAGACGTTCACCACCGTCGAATGCAGCCCCGAAAACGGTTCCACCGCCGCCGTCCGCTCGATCGGCCTGCGGCCGCAGCACTACATCTTCCCCAAAAACTTCAACCCGTACTACTACCTCTACGAAATGGAAGGCCAATACGTCCGCCTCATACGCTACCGCGACACCTACGGTCGCGAGTACGTTCGGGTGTGGATATTTTAATATGGCTTTATATACAATCGTCGATGAACTTGGCTATCGTCTTGCGACTCCAAAGGCGATGATGGCGGTCAATCGGCGAACTGGGTCTCAGAGTCAACCGTGCTAAAAATAACATCCTCGATGTGCGGCGTTCGTGGGCTAGTAATGAAGGACTAATGAAAGAACTACGGCTCATTATTTTGTGTATCATTGTTATTACGTCTAGTTCTTGCTTTCCCGATACATACACAGGATTGCAAGATCATGAACGGTTGATGGCGGAAGCTCAAATCGCAGAAAAAGCGGGCGATTATACTGAAGCTGAGAGAAAATTAGCCTTGGCTGTTGATGTCGCACGTAAAATCCAATGGAGTGAAGGTGTAATTACTGCAAAAAGGGGACTGTCGAACATTTATGTAATCCAAAAGCGATATGTTGACGCGGACCAAAGCTTCAGCGAGGCAAAGATCTTGTGCGTCAGGATTTCTTGCTTAGGTCTTGAGACAATATTTGACCAGTTTATCTTCTTTCAACTTTTCCAAGCGAAAAACCCAGAAAAGGCCTATTCCTTGGCGACTGAACTTCTTGAAGATCCGTCCCTGCTTCCGAGCCCTCAGGCCAGACGGGATAAAGCGATTGAATACGCTTCACATATGAAAACCGCTGGATTTCCCGAATTTAGCCAGCGAATTGCTGACGCGTATCTTCGGTGATCACTCCCGAGTCCATTCCGTTTAGGGCTGACAAATCTATTACAAACATGTTCGCCGAAAACTGTTAGTCTGGAAGTGGCTCCATTCTAGCTTCATTATCATATTTTCTGAATGCAAAATGTTCTCGACTTCAAGCGGGTTGGTCAAACTATAAACTGGCGAAATACACTGATGGTCACGTCCTTTCATATCGTTGCCATCGGTGTATTTTTTACTTTTAGCTGGCAAAATCTTGCCGCTCTTATTATTGGAAATTGGATCGTCGGAAGCCTCGGCGTCGGGCTTGGGTGGCATCGTTTGCTGACCCACCGCAGTTTTAAGGCGCCGAAATGGCTCGAATATACGCTGTCCGCTCTCGCCTGTATGTCGATGCAGGACCCGCCGGATAAGTGGATCGCGACGCACCGGATGCATCACGCTTTTACCGATACGGACAAGGACCCGCACTCGATCCGGCCGGGTTTTTGGTGGGCGCAGATCGGCTGGGTCGTGTGGGGCAAGGCGCAGGACCACGATCAGGCTACGCTGCAAAAGTACGTGCCGGACCTGATGAAAGACCGCGGACATGTGCTGATCTCAAGATTCTATCTCGTTCCGATAATACTGTCCGTCGGTGTCTTTTTTGCGATCGGCGGCTGGTCGATGGTCATCTGGGGCGTTTTTGCCCGTGTGGTCTTTGGCTGGCATACCACCTGGTTCGTCAATTCGCTATCGCACATGTACGGCAGCCGGCCGCACCAAACGGGCGACATGTCCACAAACAACTGGTTCGTCGCGATCCTGACCTTCGGCGAAGGCTGGCACAACAATCACCACAAATTTCCAACCTCGGCTCGTCACGGCACCGAATGGTATCAGTTCGACCAAAACTGGATAACGATCCGCATTTTCGAAAAGCTCGGATGGGCGAAAAATATACGCCTCTCCAACGCCGAAAAACCCGACGCGGGCGGCCAGAAACCGCCGGTCGATGGCCCCGCTTGCGACATCCCGATCCTGCAAGGGTCTGTTTGATCGTAGCCTGAATCTTTCTTTCTGGGCCACGTGTCCGGCGGCTCTTTTCGCTGCCAGCCGTGGCTCGATACATATCCTCGCCCTACCAGGCCCGAAAAAAGTAAGCAAAATACGTCATTGTGAGCATAAGTATGCGATCTCGGCATTTTGGCATTGTTTCACGGATGCATTTTGTGGCAGTATGTGCAAGGCCGAAACGTGCAGATTTGGAAGTTTGCCGGTGGAGGCTGCGTTGATTGTGATGCGATATGTTTTTCGAAAAACTTGCAAAAATCACGCCTGGTTTGGCTCTATGTGCTTGAGAATAAACAGGTTACGCTGTCTTACAGGATCGCGGACAAGCCGCGGACACGCAGCGGACAAGCCGCGGACAGGTGTGGACAAGATGATCGGAATTTGGAGTTTTAGATTATTGCAAACCATTGGTATGTAAGCAGTTATCATGCAGGCGAGCGATATTTGGACGGCGGTTCTGTCCGCGAAAAAACGCTGTGATTTGAAGAAAAAGATGACTTTTTCGCAAGAAAGGAGCCGTTTCGGACAAGAAAACCCCGACTTTGCGCACGAAAAGGCCGGTTTGGGAGCAGGGTTTTTGAGAAGTCAGATGACGATGATTTCTTTCAGGCTATCTCAGCTTCTCTGTGAGCAAACGGTCGATCACACGCAAAGGCCGCAAAGGCCGCAAAGAAGACGCAAACCGATCATGGCCCGAATAGTAAGCGCAGCGGCATGTTCGATGCGATTATAAACTTGACGTTCGATGTTAACTTCGCTAAATTCAAAAGTTCGCCGGTTCGGAACCCAGAATTCCGCGACCGGAACCAAACGAAACGGGGACGTAGCTCAGCTGGGAGAGCGCCGCAATGGCATTGCGGAGGTCAGGGGTTCGATCCCCCTCGTCTCCACCACTATTTCTGAAAGGCTGTACGGAATTTACCGTACGGCCTTTTGCCATTGGGCGAGAACCGGCGAGGCCGTGATATTCTAACGGGAAATTATGGCAAACGATGTTATGAAGCTGTTCGATCTGACGGGCAGAACGGCGATCGTCACGGGCGGTTCGCGTGGGATCGGTAAGGAAATGGCCGAGGCTTTGGGCGAGGCCGGAGCGAATCTGATGCTGTGTGCCCGGCGGCGTGAGTGGCTCGACGAAACGGTTAACGGCTTCGCGGCCCGCGGATTTAGCGTGCGCGGCAAGGTGTGCGACGTTTCCAAGCCCGACGAGGTGCAGGGCGTCGTAGATTCGAGCCTGAAACACTTCGGTGGTGTAGATATTCTGATCAACAACGCCGGAGTCTCGTGGGGTTCGATGCCTGAGGAAATGACGCTGGAACAATGGCAGAAAGTGATCGATGTAAACCTGACCGGCTGTTTTCTAATGGCACAGGCCGCCGGGAAGGAAATGCTGAAAGCGGGAAAAGGATCGATCATTAACATCGCATCGATCTCCGGCATAACCTCGTCCGCTAACGGGCCATTCTACGCTGGATACGTTGCGAGCAAGGCCGGACTGATCGGATTGACGCGGGAACTGGCGGCAAGCTGGGGAAGACGGGGCATTCGAGTCAACGCTATCGCACCCGGATTCTTCCATTCGCGGCTTGCCGATGCGGTAATAGATATTTACGAACGATCGATACAGGAGAACAACATCATCCCGCGGGTCGGCGAGGAAGGGGAATTGAAGGGAATAACAGTGTTTCTCGCGTCGGACGCGTCGAGCTACATAACCGGCCAAACCATCGCGGTCGATGGTGGAATGACAGTTTAGCGGGGTTTCATTTCACGAAATGGAATCCGCCAAAAGCTTCGGGCACATGAAAATTGGGTACAGCGGTTCTGGTCGGTCGCCAGGCAAGGTAACCGCGCGTTTCGCCGCTGCCGATGCATCGAAACAGATTGCCGAGCCAGATATCGCCGTTTGCGGGAATCGTGCCGAATGCATCCCATGGGATCTTTATCGCTGACCTTGTTTTTTCGGGGAGGATCTCGGCCGAGACCGTCATTCCCGAATCGTAGGCGATATCGCTTCTCCTTCCGGCGGGCGTTATCTCAATAGCAAGATCCACCCACTCGCCAGTCGGAGCGACCTCAAATTCGAAGTAGCGATGCGGGTCAGTGGTCCCGGGCGAAATAAATGCTTCGCAAACATCGTAGTTCCACAACCCCGGGGTCTTCCGGAGCAGATCTCGTTGATCTTTGACAATTAAAGGTTCGAATTGGTTAGCGGCAAATACTATAAACATCGCGTCGCTCGACCAAAATGCGTTAACTGTCGCGTGGCGTTGTTCAGGCGCCATGTCGCCCGACCAATAGCGTTCGATAGATATCTGATTAGCGGACGCGACGGACTTTTTCAATATTTCTGCGGCGGAGCAGTCGGCTGGAATGTGGCGGATGATGAATGGCTGCATTTTGATCCTGTTCCGAATAGGCATTTTGCCATCCGTACGGAAATTTCAAAAACGGTCTGCGTAAAAATTCCCGTTAAGTATGACGGGCGACAAAGCCTCTGGGCTAGGTTCTGCTTTACTTAATAGCGCGAGCCATCATGCAGATGAGGAAGTCCCGACCTACAGCCGTGTGTCAACAATACCTGTCTGACCTTGCAAAGATTTCAAAACGAGGAGAAGTATTATGTTTTTAAGATCTAAGTCAAAGGTCAAACGCCTTTCATTATCGCTGCGGATAGTCGCAGTGGCAGCAATTGCCGCGACGGCAAGCCTGCTTTACATTCCGTATTCTTCGGCAGCAGTAAACCAGTTTTTTACTGCCGGGGGAGTATTCGGCGGAGCCGACTGTTCGACAGTCGTCGCGCCATATAACGTCGCTGAAGATTTTTCGCTTGCCTCGAATCCGAACTGTGTTTATTCATATGGAAGCACCGCGACTTCGGATCCGGAGTCGCTGTTTACGGTGAGCCCCTTTTCGACAGCAAATCAGCCAGTGGCAAATATAGATAGGTGGCATCGCGATAATCCGGACACGGATCTTGTCCCGGCTGTTTTTGGAAATCGAAGCAATGTTCCGATCAACTACGGAACGATAGTTCAGGCGCCGAATGAACTGAATCTTCACCCCGGCCCGCTCGGAGAACGTTCAGTTGTTCGGTTCACCGCTCCAGCGGCCGGACTGCACAATATTACCGGCCAGTTCATCGGGATCGATACTGGGGGAACTACGACGGATGTTCTGGTATTCAGGCGAAACAATATCGGTTCTGCGTTGTTATTTTTTGGAAGCGTAAACGGTTATCTCGACACCGAGCCGTTTTCAATAACGAATTTATCGCTCAACGCGGGTGACATCATCGAGTTCAGCGTTGGGTTTGGTTCGAATGGTAACTTCAGCGCCGACAGTACGGGGCTGACGGCTGTGATCTCGCCCTTCGGGGCAACCACTCCGACTCCGACGCCGTCGCCGACCGGAACGCCAACCCCAACGCCGACCGGAACGCCGACTCCGATACCGACGCCAACCGTGACGCCGGTGCCGACGGCAACTCCAACGCCGATACCGACTCCAACTGTAACACCGACTGTCACCCCAACTCCGGTAATAACACCGACCCCGGTCACGACGCCGACTCCGACGCCATCGCCGACTCCGGTCCGCACGGTGTTTATAACAGACGTCGGCCGGGCCGAGGGCAGTGCGGGGCTGAACCCTTTCGTTTTCGAGGTCATCATGTCGACGGCTCCTCCCGCGGGTTCACCGATAGTCCTTGGCTACACGACCGTCGACGGTACAGCGACGGTCGCGAACAACGATTATCAGGCCACATCGGGCACTCTGACGTTTTCGTCGACCTCGCCTACGACCCAGACGATCACGGTCAATGTTGTGGGCGATACCGTTAATGAATTTAACGAGGCGTTTAGCGTTATCATAACCAACCTGTCGCCGAGCGATGTCGTTATCACAAAGTCGACGGGTATCGGTACCGTTTTCAACGATGACGGTCCGACGGCAACACCGACGCCGACGCCAACACCTTCGCCAACGGCAACCCCAACGGTGACGCCAACGGCAACGCCAACGCCAACGGTGACCCCGACCGTAACTCCAACACCGGCGGCAAGTCCGACCCCAACGGTCACGCCGACACCTACGCCGACCGTGACCCCGACGCCGACTCCGGGCACACCGCTTGAGGGTGATGTTGTAGATGCTGCGGGTGGGCCTAACGGCGACGGCTTAGTTGCCGCAAATGACATTACGGTGATCCGGCAGTTCATTCTCGGACTCGCCGTTCCGGTTAATGGAAGTCAGTTCCAGAGAGCCGACGTAAACGGGGCGTGTGGCGATGGCCAGATAAATGCGGCAGACGTGACAGTTGCGCGGCAGTTCATTCTTGGAACTTTGACACCACAGGCCGCTTGTGGCCCGACAGCCTCGGCCACGCCGACACCCACGCCGACTGCAACGCCGACACCATCGGGAACGCCAAGCCCGACTCCGACCGCGACACCGCCAGGACCGCCTGAAGGTGAAAGACCGGGGACACAGATGATAACTCCTGTCGCGGAATCTATAGGACGCGGTGGCCAGAAGGTGGTCGTGGCGATCCAGCTTGAAGCCCGTGGTGACGAGGCGGCGGCGAGCTACACGCTCAACTTCGACCCGACCGTTCTGCTGAATCCTGAGGTAACGTTCGGTGCTGATGCTCCGGCTGGAGCGCTAGTAAACTCGAACATGAACGAGGCCGCTTCCGGAAGGATCGGAATCTTGGTCGATGCTCCTGCGGCCTTCGCTCCTGGTCCAGCACGGATGGTGAACGTCACATTTGACGTCTCACCCGCGGCCAGAACGGGTATCTATTCGTTGACGCTTGGCGATGCACCGACCACAAAGAGTGTTTCCGATACTTCGGGCAATCTCATTTCGGCGGAGTTTCGCGAAGGCAGCGTGACAATCGAACCGGCTGCATTGATGGTTCGCGGTCAGGTGCTGACACCCGATGGTCGCGGGATTCGCAATGCGACGGTGGTTCTTACCGATGAGCAAGGCAACCGTCGGACCGCCGTAACCAGTTCATTCGGAGCCTATGCCTTCGAAGATCTCGACCCGGAAGCTAGATACACAATTGCCGTAAACTCGAAGCGATTCCGCTTTGCCCCGCGGGTTCTTAGTCCGGCCGATCTCGCAGGCGAAGTTGATCTGGTTGCTCAGGAGTGATCAGAGAAAAAGCCGAAATATCGGAAGGGGCGATCGTTGTAAAACGATCGCCCCACTTGTGATCGGATGAGAAGGAGGTTAGGTACTTAAAACCGTCTTCACCGCCATTTTCGCTAGCTTCCAGGTGCGGTCCCAATCGATCTTACCACCGTCTTCGCGGCCCATTAGTTTGTCTACGAAGATCTTGCGGAAGTCCTTTCCTTCACGACGAAGCATGAACTCTTTGGCGTAGGGCTTGGCCGTTTCGAAGAAATTGAACTCGGGGTCGGTGATGATGCCGATACCTTCGAGAGTCATCAAGGCACGCATGATGTACGTGAAATTCGATGGCAGGCGGAACGGGTAATCGTACATCACGTCGGCTAGATCGTAAGTTAGCTCTTTGAAATTGACGTCCTTAAGTTTTAGATTGAAATGAAACTCGAACATCTTTTCGACCACAGGTTTTACGGTCGAATGCGGCGTTCCGGGCTTGAGGAAATCGAGATCGATCAGGTCTTGGGCAATGCCCGCGGGGTCTTTGCTTACAACGTGGAAAAAAGCATCGATCATCTTTGCCTGAAGCTCGGGCGTGATGCGGCCGACCATGCCGAAATCGAAGAACGCGAGGCGTCCGTCGGGCATCACGAGCAGATTACCCGGGTGCGGATCTGCATGGAAAAAGCCGTCTTCGAGGAGCTGCTTGAGGTAAGTCTTAATAAGTAAGCGATTTACCTTCGCCGGGTCGACGCCGCGCCGGGCTTGCTCTTCGAGGTCGGTGACTTTGGTGCCGTGGATGAACTCCATCGTCATTACCTTCGAAGTGGTCGCATGCCAATGGATGGTCGGAACGTGGACATTCGACCAGTTTTTGAAATTGTCGCGAAATCGTTCAGCATTCCGACCCTCAGCCGCGTAATCCATTTCCTCATGGATCGTCTGGTCAAATTCGCGGAGCATTCCTGCCCAGTCGGCATTCTCATTAAGTTGAGGAAAACGCTCGGCAAAGCTCGCGACCTTCTTCAGGATGATGATGTCGCCTTTGATCGTGCCTTCGAGGTTCGGCCGCTGAACTTTCACCGCGACCTCTTCGCCGGTGAATAGTCGTGCGCGATAAACCTGCCCGAGCGAGGCGGCGGCGACAGGTTCAAGTTCGAACTCCTTGTAAATATCGCTGATCTTTTTGCCCAGTTCGCGTTCAATAATGGCGAAGGCGACCTCGTTTGGAAAAGCTGGAACCTGATCGACGAGTGTGCCAAGCTCCTTTACAAAAGGCAGCGGCAGCAAGTCGGCTCGCGTGCCCATCGACTGCCCGATCTTGATAAACGTCGGACCGAGTTCGATCAGTTTCTCCTTGAGCCAAAGGGCTTGGCGTTCCTGTATCTTCTCGCGGTCGGTCTCGGTTCCGAGCAGAAAACGGCGTGAGGCTTTGAGAAAAAGCTGGAAAAACCAGAGCTTTATACCCCAGAGCTTCTCGCCGAAATATGCCGCCCGGGTAAGCCGCAAGGCTTGTTTCAGCCGTTCGCGTTTCTGCTTGTTCTGCATTTTCAGGTGCAGATCAAGTTGGTCGAGATAGAGATAGATCGACAACATGGCGATCACCCGCGAGACTTGAAAAAGCCGCAGATATCCTCGAAAACCGGTGCTGCCGTCGCTATCTCTCGAAAAGCCGCTCTTCGCCGTGTCCGGCAAAGCCGGCAGCTTCTTGGCGATGGCAATTTCGCCCGTCGGTACGAGCGGGCCCTCTACGCGATGGCCGGCGAGTTGATCTTTTAATGCAATATCGCTCATCTATTCGTCAATTTCCTGACCAAATTGCAGGATGTAGCCGTTATTGTCGTACACGGCAAATTCTCGCATCCCGTGGTCGAAGTCTTCGATGCCGTAGCAGACAACTGCTTTGTCCCTCAATTCTTCCCACAGTGTATCGACGTTGTCGGTATTGAAGTAAAAACTCCCCGTACAGCCGATTCGCGAAGGTGGTTCAAAGCCATGCGGCGAGTCGAAGTCGAGCGGTTTTGTAAACATGATTCCGCCGTCATCTCTTGAGAGTGACGCCCAGCCCCAATCTGAATTGAACTCGTCGACGGCGAAACCCAGAACATCGCGATAAAACGCAACTGTTCCTTCCAGGTCTTCTGTCCAGAGCATCGGTCTGAGTGAATTGATCATAGTACCGCCAGCATGTTCTTTACGCCTTGATGGTGGAAATAGTTCCTCGACCGCCGCGTGTCGAGTTCGATCTGGGCCTTTAACTCGTCAACCCCGTTGAACTTACGCTCGTCGCGGATGCGATGAAGAAACCGGACCCTAAGTACATCGCCGTAAAGGTCGCCGTCAAAATCGAAGACAAAGGTCTCGATAGAAGGCTCGGCGTCATTCTCGAACGTCGGCCGCACGCCAATGTTCGTAATACTCTTTCGCCAGATTCCGTCAATTAGAGTCGCCGTTGCGTAAACGCCATATTTCGGAATGACGCGGATGTGGGGTTTCAGGTTTGCGGTCGGGAAGCCTATCGTATGGCCTCGGCGATTTCCGCGAATGATAACGCCTTCGACACCGTATGGACGGCCGAGCATTCGGCGTGCCAGATTGATGCGGCCTTCGGCTAGGAGCTTTCTGATCGACGAGGAGCTTATGCGCCTGCCGCGAAGCTGAACTTCATCAACTTCGTCTGCGATGAAGCCTAGTTCTGCGGCCTTTTTTCGCAGCAGTTCGATGTCTCCGCCGCGATCCTTGCCGAACGCAAAGCCTTTGCCGAGATAGACTTCTTTAGCATGCAAGCGATCCCGAATTATCTCCGAGAGGAAGTTCTCAGCCGGTTGGGAGGCGAAATCGCGGTCGAATTTGACGACTATCGTCTGTTCGATGCCGAGGAATTCGAGATTGGCGAGCCGCTGATCGAGCGTTTGCAATAGCGGCGGCGCCGATTCGGCGTGGAGAACGGCTCGCGGATGCGGGTCGAACGTGATCGCCGTCGGAACCGCTCCCGCGTGTTTTGCCCGGTCGACCACTGTTCGCATTATTTCCTGGTGGCCGAGATGCAGTCCGTCGAAAACGCCGAGCGTCAACACCGTCGGCCGGGCGATGTTGGCGTTCTCAGTGCCATGAAAAATCTTCATCACGTAAAAGAATACTACACCGTTACGACGGAATCAGCCGTTGGGCTTCGTCGAGGGTGACTATGCGATATGCAGGGCGTTTTGTCTTGTTGTAATGGTCGCTGTGGTGGACGGCGGGGTAATTTTTCTTCTTCATCTCTTTGTCGAGACGCAGCCATTCCTTGTGGGTTACCTTACCGAAACTGCCTTTTTTCAACCGCTTGCCGAGCTCGTACCACGCGTCGGTAAAGGCTTTTGGCTCTGAGCGGTATTCGCGCGCGCTGACGAGAAAGGCGTTGAGCAGATCGTCAGCTTTGCCGCCGCGAGCCTTGAACGGCCGTAAGTTGAACCGGCCGATCTCGCTGCCCGGACAAAGGGGTTCAAACTCATTCTCGTGCTTCGGTTCGTCGCCCATCGACGCCCATTCGCTGTCGAGCCATCGTCTGGCCATTTCGCGGTCGGGCACCGCATGTTCTCCGCCGCGAGTCGCCTGATAGGTCCATTTATAGGCGTCCTCGATACGCATCTCGGGCGTATTTTTCCATATGGGCACTGCAAAATTGAGCAATTCCGCTGGGAGGCAAGCCAGAAAGAGAGTAAGGCCAAGAACGTACGTCATACGGTAGTTTTAGAGGCGAAATAGTCGGATTCCATTTGCTCGATGATCGCTCCGATCTCGCGGACGGCGCTTATGCTCGCACGTTTCTTCGATCCCTCGCCTACATTGGGTTCGATTAGCTTCATCCGCATCTGAAAAGTCGAGCCTTTGGGCGGATAGTTCGAAAACGTTTCCTGTTTATCGCCGCGAATATAAATGCATAACACTCGGGCATTTTCGAGCGATGTAAGTATCTTGCCCGGTCCGAAGCGCAGGCGATCGACGATAAAGCGGCCCTCTCGGCTTCGTTGGCCTTCGGGAAAGATCAGTACTACGTTACCCTTTGCGAGCAGGTACCGGCAAAGATTGAGTACAGCATTCTTGTGGGCGGGCGAGCCTTTGCGGTCGATGAAAATGCATTTTGTTAGGTACAGAATGGCGTGATAATGCAGCTTTTTCTTAAAGAAATCGCCCGCCGGAACGTTCCACGTGAACGCTTTGTAATTGAAAAAGTACCACCAGTTCGAAGCAAGCGCCCAAATTATCAAGGCCGAGTCGATAAAGGTCAGATGATTGGCACAGATCATCAAAGGAAAACCTTCGCGTTCCTTAGCTTCCCATATTTCTCTGAATTGCTTGCGTATAGCAGCGAGGTTTTCAATGCGGTAGCCGCGAAAGTGCTTCATTAACAACACCGACGCTCCGCCGGCCGGAAGGAGAAGGATGCGGCACAGATTAGCCTGAAAACGCGTTTTCTCGACCTGCCATGTCGGTGGATCGTCAACGTTTCCCGTGATCTTAACGGTTTTGATCAGCTCGATGAGCCGTTCCGCTCGCATCATAACTTCGTGTTAATTCAATCCCTGATTTCCCGCCCCGAAAACGTTCTGCGGATCGAGGCCATGCTTGATCTCTTTCTTCCACTTCAATGCCGTTTCGGACATGATCTCAGGCAAAAACTGCTCGCGGATCTTGCCGATGCCATGGTGGTGCGAGAGCGAGCCGCCGCAGCGAAGGATCTCTTCGCGGGCGATGTTTTCGAGTTCGAGATAAACCTCCGACGGATTCTCGACGCCCTTGTAATAGAAACCGAAGTAGAAGTAGATCGCGACGCCGGTGCGATAGACCTGCGTTATTCGCGATGTGACAAAAGGCTTGCCGGGAAGGCCGCGTTTTGCATACTCTTCGCGGAGCACACGTTTTACGTTGTCGCAAATTTTCAGCGCATCGCTCCAAGCACACGAGGTTTCAAACGACTCCGCAATGATGTAGTAATTCATCAAAAAGTCACGAATGTAGGCGATGCTGTACGTGAGTTGATAGCCGCGGCGGCCATTCTCGGCACCGGCTTTCATGCCGCCGTGTTTAGCCGCGATGCGATATACGTCCCGCTGCTGCTGCTCGACTTCGGCCTTTGTTCCCTCGAAAACGAGCGTCAAGGCAACCATTTTGTAGGGGGCAAAGCCTTTTACCTTGGTCACGACAAACTTTTCGATATTGCTTTTCCAAACCTTTAAGCCCGTCGACGCAGGCTTCAAAGCAAGACCGAACTGAAACTGAAGATTATCGACCAGCCGAACGCTCGCGGGCGGCGTCGAGGTGTGAGCAAGTTCGTGCATGAAGGCGTAACCGGCTTCGTACGAAGGGAAAAGCACCGAACCATAAGCCTGTGATTCGGGAAGTGGAAAGAGCTTTACGACCGCAGATGTGACGATGCCGAGCGTACCTTCAGACCCGAAGATCAGCCGACGAAGATCGGAGCCGACCGATTCGCGTGGAGCGGTTTTCGTTCGCTTCAGTTCGCCATCGGCGGTCGCCACGGTTATGTCGACGACGATGTCCTCGATATTGCCGTACTTGTTCTTTTTCATGCCGCTCGCATTGGTCGCGATCCAGCCACCGAGCGTAGAGAACTCGACGCTGTCTGGCTCGTGGCCCATCGAAACGCCGTATTTCGCAAGCTGCTGCATAATGTGACGGCCCACGGCACCGGCTTCGATGCGGGCCATCATGTTTTCTTTGTCGATCCACTCGATGCGGTTCATACGCCGCATATCGACCGACGCGATGAGCCGCTTTTCGTCATTGCGGCAACGAAGAGCATCGGTTACATTCGTGCCGCCCCCGAACGGGATCAGAACGACGTCGTGCTCTTTTGCGGCGGCGATCAGCTGAGCGACCTGCTCTTCCGATGTCGGATAGATAACGAGATCGGGAATGCGGCCAAGTCGTTTGTGCTTGATCGCATACATCTCTTCCTGCGTGTGGCCGTGGCCGTGGCGAAGGCGGTTTTCACCGGAGCCGTCGATCTGGTCAGCGTTGAGAAATGCGGAGATCGATTTGGAAAAGCTAACGTTTTCAACCGAAGCCGGTATTTCCGTCGGGTACGAATTCCGATGCTGATCGCGGGGGTCGAGGTCGATCGCGAGAGTTTCGCGGATCCAAGGCAGCAGACGCGGCAGTTCCTGGCCGCTCAATTCATAGCGGTTGCCTGTTATCTGAACGACATCGCGTTCGTTTATCGTGAAACTTGTATCGCGAAAACCCCAGTTCTCCCAACTCTCAGCCTCGTCGGGGCCGATCTTTATGGGTTCGGGGTAGATAAGTGTATCTTTGCTCATTCCTTGCTCTTACTCTGCGTTCTTCTTTGCGTTCTCGGCGTCTCTGCGTGAGATTTAATCTGACAGAAGAAAATTTTCACGCAAAGACACAAAGGCCGCAAAGAAAGCCGCAGAGGTTTGTATTGAGGAGTATGGACAAAGTCGTAAACGGGCGCTTGAACGGTTCTGCTATTTGAGGAATGAAATGACTCGACTTTCTCGTGTGAGGGCGGATGGGGCGATGCCGAGTAGCGAGCGGAATGTGCGGGTTAGATGTGCCGAGTCGGCAAAGCCAGCTTCGTGGGCTACTTGGGTCAATGAGGTGCCCTGCGCCAAAAGATGCATCGCGTCACGAAGTCGCAGCCACAGCAAATATCGACGGACCGGCACGCGGACGTTTTCGGTAAAAAGGTGTGAAAAGCGGCTCTCTGAAAGCTCGACGCCGGCGGCGATCTCGGCAACGGAGATTCCGTGGTCACGGCTCGACCTTATCCATTCAATGCTCTGGGCGATACGTTCGTCGAGCGGAACAGAGGTTTCGCCCGCGATCACGTGGACAATGCCGTGGCGTATGGCCGAACCGTCGACTTGACCGGAGTCAAACTCGCCGCAAAGCTCTCGAATCGCCGTGACCGCTTCGTCGCTGAGCCTCGTGATGCCTTTTGTCTGGTAAATAGAGGCGAGCGGCTGCGCCATTTCGGTCTCAGGGGCCAGAAGCAGCATCACCATACGATGATGCCTCCCGTCGATGCCATGCGGCTGGCCCGGGGCGATGATCGCGGATTTGTAGCTGGTAAACGTGTCACCCTCATCGCTTCGAAGGCCAAAACTGCCTTCCAGGGCGACGCAGATCTTTATCGCAGGCGATTCGTGAATGCTCGCGTCCGCCGCTTCGCCGAGGAATATCGCCTGTTCGTCCCAGACCATCACGACACCGCGCCAATCGTGCGGGTTCGCGTGAAAATCGTCGATCATTTGGCTCATACAACTACTATCCACTAATGGACTACCACTATCCAATAAAGCTGGCTATTTAGGGAGAAAGTTAAAAGTTAGTGGTGAACGGTGAAAAGTTAATCGCCGAGTCGTTTATCGGGGATCAAATAATCTTGGACGTAATCATTCACTGCCTCGGATAACGGGGTGATCGCGCTATCAAATCCGACGTTACGGATTCGCGACAGGTCGGCCTCGGTATGATATTGATACTTGCCCTGCAGCGGCTCGGGCATGTCGATATATTCGATCACGGGGTTTCGGCTCATCGCGGCGAAGATCGCATGTGCAAGGGAATTCCACGTCGATGCCATTCCGGAACCGACGTTAAACAGACCGCCTTTCTTGTTATCGAGAAAGAAAAGCGTCATATCGACCGCATCTTTCACATAAACAAAATCTCGGCCAAATTCACCGTCGCGGTAACGCGGATCGTGGCTGCGAAAAAGCGCGAGCGAGCCATTCTGGCTGATCTCGGCAAAGGCCTTACTAACGAGTGAACGCATATCGCCTTTGTGATCCTCGTTCGGGCCGAAGACGTTGAAATATTTCAGCCCGACGATCTTTTCGAACATACCGTTGCGAGCCGCGTATTGGTCGAAAAGATGCTTCGAATAGCCGTACATATTGAGCGGCCTGAGCTTGTTCAGTTCGTCAAATCCATCCGCCATCCCGGCCGAACCGTCGCCGTACGTAGCGGCAGACGACGCGTAGATAAAACGAATATCGTTAGCGACTGAAAACTCCGCGAGGTCTTTTGTGTATTGGTAATTATTTCGGATGAGGTAATTGCTGTCGCGTTCGGTCGTCGACGAACACGCTCCGAGGTGAATTATCGACGCCGCCTGGGTAAAGTCGCCGAGGTCTTCGATAAAATCATCGGCGTCGACATAATCGGCAAAGCGCAATGGAACGAGATTCTTCCACTTCTCGCTTTCATCGAGGCGGTCGACGACCAGAATATCGTCGATTCCAAGCGCATTCAGCCGCCAAATGACAGCACTTCCAATAAAACCTGCTCCACCAGTGACGATAACTCTCATAACGCAAATAATACGCTATCGATCTTCCAACCCACCACCACTGATCCGATTTGCAACAGCAAGATATTTACGTGGAAAAAGCCGGGTGATGGCGCTCAGCATTTTTGCGTCGGAACCAACTAGGATTCGCGGTTCGCGTTTGAGGATGCCGCGGACGATGATGTCGGCGGCCTGATTCGGAGTCGTGTTTGCGAGCTTTCGGTTCATACGGGCGGTTTTCTTGTCGATCTCCTGCTGCGAGGCCGTCACGCCTTTTGAGATCTTCGCATCGGTAGCGATATTCGTAGCGACGCCGCCGGGGTGAACGCATGAGACGGCGATGTTTGTGCCCTCGAGTTCGTGGCGAAGGGCTTCGGTAAAGCCGCGGACGGCAAATTTGCTGGCACAATACGCGGCCTGACCCGGAGGTGCGACGACACCGAAAATGCTGGAAATATTAACGATGTGGGCTGATTTCTCTTTTTCGAGATAGGGAAGGAAAAACTTCGTACCGTAAACAACGCCCCAGAAATTTACACCCATCAGCCATTCCATCTCGTCGATCGAAACCTCGGCGACCGTTCCGCCGAGGGCGACTCCGGCGTTGTTGATTACGTGAGTAACGCGGCCGTGTTCGAGGAAGACTTCATCGGCAAAGCTTTTCATAGCCGCGGCGTCGGCCACATCGACTATGTGCGAGGTCACAAGTGTTGTAGTTTCGCCCAGGAGTTTGCGGCTTTCGTCCAGGCGTTCCTTGTTTACGTCGGCGATGGCGATTCCCGCGACTTGCTCTTGAACCAGTCGAGCAGCCAGAGCCCGCCCGATACCCGAAGCAGCACCCGTGATGACGACAACACTATCCTTGGTTAAACTCATGATCTCTTCCCGCTAAACTCCATCGCTTCGTCCTCGAGGCGTCCAAAGCGGATCAAAGCAACGTCCTTTACATAATTCTGATGCAGCCGCCACGGTTGTTTCGATCCCTGGCCTGGCAATGTATCAAGGGCACGCAAAACGTAGCCAGAATTAAAGTCAAGCACCGGTTCTCGCTTTACATTCGCATCATTCAGCCGCGGAACGCACTGCGTAAAGCCGAATTTGTCCATGTGCTTTATCAGCCGGCAGACGTATTCGCTCGTCAGGTCGCATTTCAGCGTCCACGAGGCGTTTGTGTAGCCGAAAGCCTGGGCAAGATTTGGCACGTCATTGTACATCATTCCTTTGTACGCGAGCTTTGTCGAGAGGTCGACCATTTCGCCATCGACAACCAGCGTCAGGCCGTCCATTATCTTCAGCTTGAGGCCGGTGGCGGTGACGATGATGTCGGCGTCGATCGTATCGCCATTTTTGAGCCGTACGCCGGTTTCTGTAAAGGCTTCGATCTCGCCCGTGACAACCGAAGCACGACCATCGCGGATGGATGCGAACAGATCGGAATCCGGCACGAGACAAAGCCGCTGGTCCCACGGGTTGTAGCTCGGGCGAAAGTGCTTCTCAGCCAATTCCTCACCGATCTCTTTGCTGACGCCTTTGGCGATGAGCAATTTCATTATCGATGGACGCTTTTTTGAAAGCTCGTAAAAGAACGTTTGCCGCAGCACGTTTTTCCAGCGAGTAAGAGCGTAACCAGCTTTCGCCGGAAGCAGCGAGCGGAAAAAGTTCGCGATCTTATCTTCCGAAGGCATCGACACTACGTACGTCGGTGACCTTTGCAGCATCGTCACATGCTCTGCTTCTTTGGCCATCGCCGGAACCAGCGTAACCGCCGTCGCCCCGCTTCCGATTATGAGTACCCTCTTGCCCGCGTGATCAAGCCCTTCCGGCCATTTCTGCGGATGGATCAGGGTTCCGGCGTAATCTGAGAATCCTGGCCATTCCGGCGTATAGCCGCTCTCGTATTCGTAGTAGCCGGTACAGAGGTAGAGGAAATTACAGGTGAATGCGACGCGTTTGCTTTGCGGGAGATAGTCTCTTTCTCCCGATGAGCCTGCGTCGTGCGAGGACACACTCCCTACCGGACTTGTTTCTGCTTCGATCGTCCACTTTGCATCCTCCGAATTCCACTCCGCCCGGCGAACGCGATGGCCGTAGCGTATCTCTTTATCGAGATCGTATTCCGCAGCTGTTTCGCGAATGTACTCTAGGATCGACGGCCCATCGGCGATCGCCTTCTGCTCTTTCCACGGTCGAAAACGGTATCCGAGCGTAAACATATCCGAATCCGACCGAACGCCCGGATAACGAAACAGATCCCAAGTCCCGCCACAAGCCTCGCGGCCTTCGAGTATGGCGAATGATTTTTCGGGAAGCTCCTTGCGCATGTGCGCACCGGCCCCAATACCGGAAAGTCCCGCACCGACGATCAGAACATCAAGGTGTTCCATAGCGATTTACGCAGCCAATTCTACACGAAGACGGGCGATATCCCGCTGCGGCGGTGCGCCGAACGCCTTTTTGTAATCCCGGCTGAAATATGACGGATCTTCATAGCCTACTCGAAAACCGGCGGTTGCCGCGTCGAGGTCTTCGCCCAGCATAAGTCGCCGAGCCTCTTGAAGCCGGATCTGTTTCTGAAATTGAAGGGGGCTCATCGCGGTGACCGATTTGAATTGCTGGTGAAATCCCGAGACGCTCATCCCGAGGTCGCGGGCCAGGCGATCCATACTCAGAGGGCGATCGTAATTATCGCGCAGGATGCGCACCGCCCGTGTTATGCGGCGGTCTTCGTTGGCCGAGATCATGTGTGCCAGTCGCGGGCCTTCTTCGCTCTTCAATAGTCGAAAGATGATCTCGCGTTTGATAATCGGCAGGAATGTCTCAACCTCGTCCGGCCGCTCGACGAGACGCAGAATGCGGGCGACAGCGTTAAGAATATCGGCGTTTATATGGCTGACATTTATCGCCTTCGCGGTTGGCTCAAAACGCGAAATATCGAGTCCCGATTCGATCAACACCTCAGCCACGAGCGTCGGCTCGAGATCGAGTCGAAAGCTTAGATACGGGTTTTCTTCGGAGGTTTCGATGATGCAGCTAGTGACCGGCAGGTCGACGGTGGATAGAAGGTAATGCCCCTCGTCGTAGTAAAAGGTCTCGTCGCCCAGCTCGACGCGCTTGCGGCCGCGGGCTATGACGCAGAATGCCGGCTTCGTTACCGAATGAAACGGCGGCAGAGTCCGCGACGCACGAATAACCGTAACATCTGGAAATAAGTCCAATATTCCGTCGCCCGGTATGAGGTCGTCGATACGTGCGGCGATCTCGTTTCGTTCGGTTGCGACCCTAATGTTTTCTAGTTCCTGTAACCCTTCTGTCATGTGGTAATGATAAATCTAAACGGTGATCAAAAGATAGACGCATCTGGACGGTTTGGAATTTTGTGCAATTCTTCTCAAATTTTGTTCTATCGCGGAAGCCGTCCCGAAGGCTAATCTCCTAATTGCAAAGGAGCACTAATAACAATTATGGAACAAGTAAAAGCATACGGAGCTGAATCGGCAACATCACCTATCGTCCCCTTGACCATTCCGCGTCGCGACCTGCTCGCGAATGACGTAAAGATCGAGATACTCTACTGCGGCATCTGCCACTCGGATGTGCATTTTGCTCGGTCGGAGTGGGATGCAATGGCACCAGTTTATCCCTGCGTGCCGGGTCACGAGATCATCGGGCGTGTGGCTGCTGTCGGTTCTGAGGTCACTAAATTCAAAGGTGGCGAGATCGTCGGCGTCGGATGTCTCGTCCATTCGGACGGAAACTGCGACGCCTGCGAAGACGGCGAAGAGCAATTTTGCCCGAACGCTAACCTGACGTACGGAACGCCTGACGTACACGGCACAGCGCCCGGAACGCTCGGCGGATATTCCGAATCGATCGTCGTTAACGAGAATTTTGTGCTGACGATCCCCGAGAATCTTGACCGCGCCGCTGCAGCACCGCTTCTGTGTGCTGGCATCACGACTTACTCGCCGATCAAACGTCACGGCGTGGGACCGGGGCAGAAAGTCGGCATCGTCGGACTCGGCGGCCTCGGACATATGGGCGTCAAATTTGCCGTCGCTTTAGGTGCTGAGGTTTGGGTTTTCACGACTTCGGAGAGTAAGAAGGAAGACGCTCTACGGCTCGGTGCGACCGGCGTCATCCTGTCGAAAGACGCCGACGACATGGCGAAACACGCCGGCTCGTTCGACTTCATCCTCGACTGCGTCGCCGCGAAGCACGACATTAACGCCTACATCAACATGTTAAAACGCGACGGCGAGATCACCCTCGTTGGAGCACCGCCGGAACCGCTCGAAGTCGGCGCATTCGGACTGCTAATGGGCCGCCGAAGCCTATCCGGCTCACCGATCGGCGGCATTGCAGAAACTCAGGAGATGCTCGATTTCTGCGGCGAAAAGGGCATCACTGCTGATGTAGAGGTGGTCGGCGTCGATGGAATTAATGAGGCTTACGAGCGGATAGTGAAGAGCGATATCAAGTACCGATTCACGATCGATATGTCAACGCTGAAGTAGTAGTCGGTTAGAGGTGGAAGCCCGCACGTAGTAAGGGCTCCTTTGGCACTTATTCACGCCAAGGGAGCCCTAACTTCGTTCGGGCCTGTGCAAATTTACCATCCTAAAATGTACGCAAACATCAGCGGAGCGACTATCGAAGCGTCGCTTTCGACGATGAATTTTGGCGTTGTCGCTTCGAGCTTGCCCCAAGTGATCTTTTCATTCGGCACGGCTCCTGAATATGAACCGTACGATGTGGTCGAATCGGAGATCTGACAGAAGTAGCCCCAGACGGGGACGCCGTCGCGTTGGAGGTCTTGGTGGAGCATCGGCACGACGCAGATGGGGAAATCGCCCGCGATGCCGCCGCCTATTTGGAAGAAGCCGACGGTTGAATCGTCAGTTGCGTTTGCGGTGTACCATTCGGCGAGGGACATCATGTATTCGATGCCGGTGCGGACGGTGTGGACGTTTTTGACGTCGCCGGTTATGACGTGGCCGGCGAACATATTGCCCATGGTCGAATCTTCCCAACCCGGCACGACCATCGGCAGGTTTTTTTCCATTGCGGCATACATCCACGAGTCTTTGATATCGATCTGGTAATGCTCTTCAAGGGATCCGTTCTTGAGCACCTGATACATGAACTCGTGTGGAAAATACTGCTCACCGGCCGCATCAGCTGCAGTCCAAACATCGACCATCGCTTTCTCAAGCCGCCGCATCGCTTCCATTTCGGGAATACACGTGTCAGTGACGCGGTTCATATGCCTATCAAGCAGATCTTGCTCGTCGGCGGGCGTCAGGTCGCGGTAATGCGGTACTCGCTCGTAAAAATCGTGGGCGACGAGGTTGAAAAGGTCCTCCTCGAGGTTTGCCCCTGTGCAAGATATGATCTGCACCTTATCCTGGCGGATCATCTCAGCCAGGCTCAAACCCAATTCGGCCGTTGACATCGCCCCGGCGAGGGTGATCATCATCTTTCCGCCCTTATCGAGATGGTGAACATACCCTTTCGCCGCGTCGATGAGTGCGGCTGAATTAAAGTGGCGATAATGATGCTTAATAAAATCCGTAATTTGCCCGTTCATAAAGAATCCCCCGCGAAAAAGTGCGAAAGAAAATAATATAGTATTGGCGATCTTTTGCGTATTCACGGAGAACTGGGTGAGGCTTTCATTTTTCATCGAACGTATCCTTTGGGTAGATTGCATCGGGGCGATATTCACAGGGCTCGCGATGTTGCTTCTTCGCGGCTGGATAAGTGAGCTGTACGGAATATCGGAAAGCCTCGTCACCGGCCACGCCATGGTGCACCTGCTATATGGTTCGTACTCGTTTTCGCTGGCCATTCGAAAACACAGGCCCATGGGGATGCTGCTTTTGCTGATCTTCGCAAATGCGGGTTGGGCGTGTTTCTGCTTTGTTTTTACAGCGACCTGGTTAGCGAACGTATCGATCTTTGCCGCCACTAACTTGTTTGTTGAGGGCATTTACGTTGGGGGTCTTGCGTTAGTGGAATGGCATCGACGGGAGATCCTGAAGGCTGACAACTAGTCGATCGATGATCAGGAAAATATGGCCGAAGCTGATTGGTTAAAGGTAGCGGCACCGCAGGTCTTGACCGCGTGTCGTATCGTTTTCGGCGCGGCCGCGATCATCTGCGTTCCGCGTGGTGAATTTTCTCTGGCGGCGACGCTTATCACATTTGGAGCCTTAACGGATATTTTTGACGGGCTGGCCGCTAGAAAACTCGGAACATCGAGCGTTTTCGGAGCCCTGTTCGATACCTTCACAGATTATCTTTGCTTTGTCGTCGCCCCTTGGTTCCTGACGCGGGCTATCGTGGGAGCGGAAGGAAATGCCTGGCTCGAAGTTTTGATCGGGATTCCTTTACTGACCGCTGCGATCCGATATGCCCGCAACAGCATGATCATTGCCTCGCAGGCTGACGAGGTTCGTGAACTCCCGGGATTGGCAACCGTCTTTTTCGCCTTCCTTCCGGTGGCAGCTGTGTTTCTAGATGCGAAAGCCGCCATCGGCGAGGCGAATCTGATGGCATTGCTGAGCTTTCTCGTTATTGTTTTCTCGATCTTGATGGTCACGATGGTTAGATACCCGAAACTTTCGAGTTGTCGGCCATTCACCATTCCGGTCGTCGCCTTACTCGTCGCAATGCCCTTTATCGGGACGCGTTTCCTCGCATTCGTGATGGCCGTTGCCGGCATAGCGTACGTTATTCTGGGCCCTATGTTGACGGGTAGAAAGCCTAGTCGGAACGAATAAGGCTATTCCGGCAGCTCAAGCGGTTTTCCAGTGACTTTGAAGGTGCCGGCGACGGTCATTGTGGTAGCGGCTTTGGAAGATCCGCTAAAGCCCGGTTGCTCGCCGCCGATACTGACCGCAAAATCGCCCGGTTCGACCACTCGCTTGCCGTCAGCAAGGACGATCGACATATCGCGAGGCGTTAGCAAAAAGCTCACGTTCCTCGACTCACCCGGACGCAGGTTGACGCGTTTCACCCCGACAAGCGAACGGATCGGTACATCGCCGGCCGACGATCGGGTCGTTAGATACAACTGGACGACTTCATCGCCCGCGATCTTTGCGGTATTCCTGACATTGACGGAGAGAGATAAGTTTCGCCCTGATGTTACCGATCTCGGAATCAGCAAACCGGAATACTCAAAGCGCGAATAACTCAAACCATAGCCAAATGGATACAGCGGCTCGCCCCGGAAGTAACGATAGGTCCTCCCCGCCATTTTGTAGTCGTCAAACGGCGGAAGCTGATCGACCGACCTGTAGAACGTTACAGGCAGACGTCCGGCAGGATTGTAGTCGCCAAAGATGGTTTCGGCGATGGCGGTTCCACCGAACTGGCCAGGATACCAGGCATGTATGATCGCGGGAAGGTTGTCGTTTTCCCAATTAAGTGCCAGCGCACTGCCCGCCATTGTGACTAGGATTACCGGTTTTCCAAGGGCGTGAATGTCCTTGATCAGCTTCTGCTGAGTCTTTGGTAGTGCGATATCAGTTCGGTCGCCACCGCGAAATCCTTCAAGATGAACGTCCATCTCTTCGCCCTCTACGCGGGGCGAGATGCCCATCACCATGATCACAGCTTCGGCCTGGCGGGCTTTCTCGATGGCGTCCGCACGGAGGGAAGATTGCGACGACGGCGTGTTCCACACCAGTCGCATCTGCGCGTACTGATTTGCCTGTTCCTGGTATTCGATCTTCAGTTCATAGGAGCGTCCCGCTTCCAGGTCGATCTCCTTTAGAGCGTTTCGCGTACGGCGGTTGGTAACTTCCTCAACAACGAGCTTGCCGTTGAGCCAGACTCTCAAAGGCCCGTTGCCTCGCCCCCCGATCGTGTATTTCCCCGTGTCGGGTGCTGTTATTCTCCCTGTCCAACGGACCGAAAAGTTATCGACATTTATACCGTTCGCCGGTCCGAGCGAACCCCAATTGAAATCGACATTCTCGTCATTTCGAATGAGTGCGGGAGCCCCCGCAAAGTCGCGATTATTGTAATACTCGCCCCGAAGTCCGCGGACCTCTCCTGTCGATAGAGCGAATGCCGAAACGGTCTCGAAAATATTACCAACCGGCCAAAGCCCAGGTGAATACAGCACTCGGGTCGATGGCGATACGATCTTTCTCACGCCCTGGAGCGGTGTCGCCCATACGGAAGGCTCACCATTGTAATTTCCGAGCATCACGTCGCGGTCGTCAGCGTTCGGGCCGATAACGGCAATTGTTTTAGTGCTCTTGCTAAGCGGAAGCGTGTTTGAAGCGTTTTTGAGTAACACAAGCGAGCGGCGCGATGCTTCGAGCGACAAGACGTGATGCTCCGGGGCATCATTTTTCGAGAAGGGGATTCCGGCATATTTGACCATACTCGGCGGGTCGAACATGCCGAGGCGGAACCGTATTCGCATCAAGTTTTTGACTGACACGTCGATCTCTTTTTCGCTGATCAGCCCGTCCTTCACTGCTTTGACCAGCGAACGATACTCACGGCCGCAGGTAAGGTCTGTCCCGCCTTTTACGGCGAGTGCCGAGGCTTCTTCTTCGGTCGGGACGAATTTATGCCTGAGGAAGATATTGTCGATCGCCCCGCAATCCGAAACGATATGCCCTTTGAATTTCCACTTATTGAAAAGAGTGTCGTAGAGTTCCTTGCTCGCACAGGCTGGCTCGCCGTTTATGCGGTTGTACGCACACATGACACCGGCCGCTTTGGCATCGATGATCGTCGTTCGAAACTGGGGTAAGTACGTGTCCTGTAGGTCGCGTTCCGAGACGAGAGCATCGAAATAATGTCGCTCCGGCTCAGGGCCGCTGTGAACGGCGTAGTGCTTGACCGTCGAAACGGTCTTTAAGTATTTCGGATCGTCGCCCTGCAGCCCGCGGACAAATGCAGAGCCGAGTAACCCCGCGAGGTACGGATCTTCGCCCCATGTTTCCTGCCCACGGCCCCAACGCGGGTCGCGGAAGATATTGATATTCGGGCTCCAGAACGTAAGGCCCTGATAACGCCCACGTTCGCCGCGTCGGACAAATTCGTGATGCTTCGCACGAGCCTCGGTCGCGGTGACATCGGCCATGTTGCGAACGAGTTTTTCGTCAAAAGTCGCAGCGAGACCGATCGCTTGCGGAAACACCGTCGCGATGCCGGCCCGGGCAACGCCATGCAGTGCCTCATTCCACCACTCGTATTCAGGAACGCCAAGCCGCTCGATCGCGGCGGCACCGTTCATCATCTGCGAGACCTTTTCTTCTAGCGTCATTCGCGAAACCAGATCATCCACGCGGCGATCGAGCGATAGTTTCGGATCACGAAACGGCATCGCCTGACCGAACGCAGCAAAGTCGCCGCTGGCGATCATGAAAGAGAGAATTAGTAGAGAACAAATGGCAGAACGGTATCGGTTCATGTTTATGGCTTCCAAGGATATTGTGAATTGAGATCGTGTCCGCGAATGCGGTTGCACGGGCGCTATTCAAATTGTTATCTCGCCCGAAACTCATGCTTGAAACTTGTGAGCAATTTGTACCATCATTGATGGAAATGCTCAAACGAAAATTGAGAACTATCATTTCTATCGCACTCCCGCTTCTGATCTTAGGATCAGTTCGGAGTTTTGCTCAGTCCGGCGCGATCCGTTACGTTGGCGGTTCGGACTTTATCTACATTGTAAAGTCGGACGGGTCGGTAAGCGGGTTCGGCAATGAAGAGCGAGACGGCGGAATGCGTACGGGCGGTCGCGGGATCGCCACGCCGCAGCCGCTCACTTTTCCGGGAAAAGTAAAGCAGATCGAGAGCGGCTACGACATGCACATCGTCCTGTTGGAAGACGGAACGGTGCTGGCTTGGGGAATGAATGACCGCGGGCAGTTCGGCCGCGGGCCTGGTTCGAGCCGAACGCCGGAGAATCCGCTTCGCTCCGCAACGCCGATATCGGTGCCTTTGCCAAAAGACATAGTCCAGATCGCCGCGGGAGGGCATTATGCGATGGCGATCCGGTCAAATGGGGCGGTTCTCGCATGGGGCCCGCATCCCGGGCGTCCGCAAGGCACATATGACGTATCCGTCATGACGTTGTCCGGGCTTCCACCGGTCGCGATGATTTCCGCCGGCGGCGAGCACGCGATGGCCCTGACCCGAACGGGTGAGGTATACGCATGGGGCCGAAACAACAATGGAGAGGTCGGATCAACGCCCGTCGATCCGTTTGTCGTAAGAAAACCAACTCGGGTCGCGGGACTCGACAGTGTTGTCTCGATCGCATGCGAGGGCACCACGAATTTTGGTTTTTCCGGAGCCGTTAAAGCCGACGGCACGGTCTGGATTTGGGGAAGCAATCAATCGGCGACATTCGGCAAGGCTCTTTTCTGGGGAAATGGCGGCCCCGACGACTCGGTAGTTCCAACACCAACAAAAGTCGCCGGTATCACGAATGCTCGCACCATCGCCGCGGGTCCGGGACACGTCGTAGTTCGGCTGGCTGACAGTACTTTACGACTCTGGGGCCATGACGGCTGGGGACAGATCGGTATTGGAACAAGCGGCGGCTATCACCCTGCCCCTAAGAGGCCCGCAATAACGAATGTGATCGGAGCTTTCGTTGCCGGCAACCGCACGTTCGCGGTCAAAGCCGACGGCACGCTTTGGTGGTGGGGAGTCGCAGCCTCACGTGTGGGAGGGCCGTACGGACGAGATGCTAAGATCCCAACACAGATCATGACATTCTAGTATCAGCCCCGAAGCCGCTATTTTTGAGCTCACCCTGCATCCGCGTTCGGATTCGAGGCGAAACTCCGCATGTATGCGTGTAATGGTTCCGTTATCGCTATTGCTGAACGTAGTGGTGCTTATCCCGGTGTGCTATGGCATTGCGACCGATGCGGGGTGGGCGTTGGAAAGTTACGGTGAAAATACCGCCGGACGAGCTATCCTTTTATCCGTGTATCTCTCTATCCTTTTGGTGTCGATCGGCCTGATTTTCATTCGAAATCCGGCCTACGTGGCGGCGCTGCTTATTGTGCAGATAATTTACAAGCTGATCACCCCGATCGCCGTTGGAACACTCGAGAATCCGGTCGTTATCAGCAATATCCTCATAGCGGTTTTTCACACGGTTACGGTCGTTCTAATTCTCCGAGGCGAACAACCATTAAATACCGCATCGTGAGATCCCAAGATGCAGACCTCGCAGCTCGGCAAGCCCGCGCATACGGCCGATGCAGGAATAACCCGGGTTTGTGACCTTTCCAATGTCGTCCATCATCTGATGGCCGTGATCGGGGCGGAACGGGATGAAGTGATCAACGGTTTGAGCGGTTTCGAAGACAGTTTTCATCGCCGCGTACATATTGACGTCGCCGTCGAGGTGGTCGGATTCGTGGAAGTTGCCGTGGCCGTCCTTTTTGATGTTCCGAAAGTGGACGAAATGCACCCGCGGGCCCATTTCGGCAAGGATTGCGGGGATGTCGTTCTTCGGGTTCGAACACAGCGAACCGCAGCAGATGCAGAAGCCATTCGCGGGCGAAGTCGCGAACGATGCGATGTCCCGAAGATCCTCGACCGTCGAGACGATCCGCGGCAGGCCCAGAATATCGAACGCGGGGTCGTCAGGGTGCACCGCGAGACGAATGCCGACTTCCTCGGCGACGGGAGCGACCTCGCGTAGGAAATGCGCGTAGTTTTCTTTCAAGGCATTTCGGTCGATCTCTGTGTACGGTTCCAACGCACGGCGCATTCCTTCGACGGTTCGTCTCTCTTCGCCCGGAATGCCAAATAATACCGTATCGATGAGGTCATCCTTTTGTTTTTGCGTAGCGTTACGAAATCTTTGGACAACTTTATCGACGATCTCGGTCGAATAATCTTCCTTCGCATCGGCACGTTCGAGCAGATAAATGTCGAACATCGCAAAATCGACCAGATCGAAATTCAGCGCAAGCGAACCATCCTCGACCTCGAACGCGATATCCGTGCGCGTCCAGTCGTTGACGGGCATGAAGTTGTAGGTCACGACCTCAAGGCCGCACGCCGCGAGATTACGAAGCGAAACCTTGTAGTTCTCGATCCACTCATTCACCCGGCCCGACCGCGTCTTTATATCCTCATGTATTGAAAGGCTCTCAACAACGCTCCAGGGCAGGCCGAACTTCGCCAAGTCGCGCTTCCGTTTTTCTATCTCATCGACCGTCCATACCTCGCCGTGCGGCACGTGATGCAGGGCCGTAACTACGCCTTGTGTGCCTGTCTGTTTAACGTCGGAAAGCGAGACCGGATCGTCCGGGCCGAACCATCGCCACGTTTCGAGCAAACGTCTTGTTTGTCCATCCATAAGCCGTAATTATAAGAAAACGATATGGTTAACCAAAATTGATCAACTGCCCCGTCGTTCCATTTCGCATTTGTCTTGAAAAATCGGCGGATCAGGAGCAAAATCGAGCTGATCACAAAGCAAATCCAACCGCGATGGGAGATCTGTTATGCGGACAGTTTTATGGGTTTTTGTATCGATAGTGTGTTGTCATTCCTTCGCGTGGGGACAAGCAGGATCTTCGCCCGGTGTTGAGATCGTGAAGCACGGCTGGGATAAGGTGCGGATCGACTGGATGAAGGACCCGCTGATAAGCCCGACGGGCGAGAATTTTTATGAAATGCGAACCCGCGTGAGTACCGAGCGCCGCCAACGCTCAGCGATGGAAGAGCGAAACATAAGCGCCGCCAGGGAAGAAAAACAAAAGCCCCCGCCGCCTCCGCGATATGTCTTCGAATACAGACTCGCGATACAAAACACAGGCCCGAAAACGATCAAGGAGGTGGACTGGGACTACGTTTTCATCGATTCGGTTACCGGCGAAGAACTCGGCCGGCGTGAATTTACCAGCGTCGAAAAAGTGGCCGCCGGTAAACGCAAAGAACTAAAAGTAACCGTTTCAGCCCCGCCGACAAATCGCGTTAGCGTTCATGCACTTGGCAAAAATGAGCACGACGGAATTACGGAACTGATCGTGATCAGTCGCATATTGTTTGACGACGATTCTACGTGGCTGAGAACTTAAGTCGGCTGGGAGCCCAAAATTGCAAAACCGGCTAGCAGCATTACTTCACGGTGATCCCTGTGGCAATATTCGGCGCGTTAAAGGGACGCTAGTGCGCCCCTTCCATAATTGGTTCGCTTGATTTTGAAGCGTTAGAACGCCTCGCTAAAACTTACCTCGCCCGCGACCGCGACTTGATAAGCGGAAACTCTGCGTTCGAAGAAGTTTGCGAGTTCCTGTACGTCCTGAAGATCCATGAACGAGAATGGATTCTTCGCCCCGTAAACCTTCGGCAGGCCGAGCATGACAAGACGTTGATCCGCTATAAATTCGAGATATTGCCGCATATCGGCGACCGATAGGCCCGAAACGCCGCCGGAGAGGATGTCTTCGGCAAACTGCATCTCACAGGCGACGGCTTCGTCGATCATGGTGACGATCTGGCGGTGGAGTACGTCGTCAAAGAGGTCTGGCTCCTCTGTGCGAACCTCCTTGATAACCTCAAGAGCGAATGCCATGTGGGCCGATTCGTCGCGGAACACCCAGTTCGTACCAGCCGCAAGGCCATGAAGCAGGCCCTTTGAACGCAGGAAATAAACGTAAGCAAAGGCTGCGAAAAAGAATAGCCCTTCGATGCATGTCGCGAAGCAGATCAAATTCAGCAAGAATTGCTTCCGATCCTGCTGCGTTTGCAGGCTATCCAGATTCTGGATCGAATCGATCCACTTGAAGCAGAACTCGGCCTTGTGGTGAATGGATGGAATGTTGTTGACCGCCGCAAATGCCTGTTCGCGTTCGTGGTGATCGGGAATGTACGTATCGAGCAGCGTAAGGTAAAACTGCACATGGACAGCCTCCTCAAAAAGCTGCCGCGACAGGTACATCCTCGCTTCAGGCGAATTGATGTGTTTGTAGAGATTCAGAACGAGATTGTTTGACACGATCGAATCGCCGGTTGCAAAAAACGCCACAAGGCGGTGGATCATATGCCGCTCAGCCGGCGTCATCTTGTTTTTCAGATCCATCACATCAGTCGAAAAATCGACCTCCTCGACGGTCCAAGTGTTTTTGATCGAGTTCCGGTACATCTCGTAAAAGTCCGGATACTTCATCGGGCGAAGGGTTAGATTAAATCCTGGATCTAGTAGCATTTCGTATGGGTTACGCCTTCAGGCGTGAATTCGCTATGGTAAATTTCGTTTTAAGTTCACGCCTGAAGGCGTAATTCTTACCTTATTGACATGCTTCGCACGCCTCAGGATTTTCTAAAGAACAAACCAATGCTTCTTCGTCAGAGTAAACCTTCTTCGGCTGCTCCGGCACGAGTTCATTGACCTTATAATCAGCCGAAACTTGAGCAATCCGCGTTGCTGGTCGTGAGCGCAGATAGTAGGTCGTCTTCAATCCCTTTTGCCACGCGTACATGTACATCGACGAGAGCTTGCCGATGTTCGGGCTTTCCATGAAGAGGTTGAGCGAAGCCGATTGGTCGATAAATGCGCCGCGGTCGGCTTGCATATCAATCAAGGAACGCATCGGGATCTCCCAGGCGGTGCGATAGATCGCTTTTAGCTCATCCGAAAATTCCGGAATGTCCTGAACCGAGCCTTCGCTGAGTTTGATCTTTGTGCGGATCTCTTCGTTCCAGAGGTTGATCGCTTTAAGTTCCTGGACAAGATACTTGTTGATCTGGACAAAATCACCGCTCAGGGTCTCCCGTTTGAAGAGGTTCGAGACCTGCGGTTCGATGCATTCGTAGCAGCCGGCGATCGAGGCGATAGTTGCGGTCGGAGCGATCGCGATCATGAGGCTGTTTCTGAGGCCTGTTTGCTTGATCTTTTCGCGAAGCTCATCCCAAGGCTGCATATCGTCGGGCGTTACGCCCCAGAAATCGAATTGTAGGTCGCCCTGCGCTGCACGAGTTTCTAAAAATGCCGGATGCGGGCCAAGTTCGGCTGCGAGGTCGCTCGAAGCGTTGAGCGCTGCGTAGTAGATCTCTTCCTGAATACGCGCGGATATCTTACGGGCTGGCTCGCTGTCGAATGGCAGCCGCAGCTGGAAGAAAACATCCTGCAAACCCATAACGCCGAGTCCGATATTGCGCCAGCGGTTGTTCGACTGCGACGTGGACGGGATCGCGTAATAGTTGAGGTCTATGACCTTGTCGAGCTGTCGAACCGCAAGACGGACGTTGCGATGAAGTTTCTCAAAATCGACGCCGCCGTCTTTTACATATCTGCCAACGTTTATCGAGCCGAGGTTGCAGACCGCCGTTTCACTGTCGCTAGTGACTTCGATGATCTCGGTGCAGAGATTTGATAGGTGAACGACATTTTCCGGTCGCGCCGTCTGGTTGGATTTGCGGTTGGACGAATCCTTGAAGGTCATCCAGCCGTTGCCGGTCTGTGCCATCGTGCGCATCATCTTGGCGTACAGATCGCGGGCCTGGACCTGACGAACGAATAAGCCTTCATTCTCCGCCTTTATATATGCTTCTTCGAATTCCTCGCCGTAAAGGTCCGGGAAATGCGGCACGATCTTCGGATCGAACAGTGACCACACGCCGTCAGCCTGAACGCGCTTCATGAAAAGATCGGGGATCCAGTTCGCAAGATTCAGGTTGTGCGTGCGGCGAGCTTCGTCGCCTGTGTTATCGCGGAGCTCGAGAAAATCGTCGATGTCAGCATGCCATGTTTCGAGGTATACGCAGCAAGCCCCTTTACGTTTTCCGCCCTGATTTACTGCGGAAACGCTTGAATCCAGCGTTTTCAGCCAAGGAACTATACCGTTCGAGTGGCCGTTCGTCCCGCGGATCAGCGATCCCTGCGAACGGACTCGATGATAGGCGATTCCGATGCCGCCAGAAAACTTTGAGAGCATGGCGACATCGGAATACTTGCGATAAATACTATCGAGGCTGTCCTGCGGGCTGTCGAGCAGAAAGCACGAAGAGAGTTGTTCGTGTTTCGTGCCCGAGTTGAAGAGCGTTGGTGTCGAAGGAACGTATTCCAGCGACGAGAAAAGATGGTAAAGATTGATCGCCTCATGCGGACTGGTCGACAGGCCGCAGGCAACGCGCATCCAGAAAAACTGCGGGGTCTCGATCACGTCGCGGGTTACCGGGTTTTTCAGCAAATAGCGATCATATAGTGTGCGCAGGCCGAAGAATTCGAACAGGTCATTCCTGGTCGGGTCGATCGCATCGTTCAATTTACGAGCATTATCGACAACAAATTGAGCAACACGCTCGCCGATCAGGCCTTCTTTTACGCCAAAGGCGATCGACTGTGAGAACGAATGGATCTCCTGATTGCGAACTTCCTTTTCAATATATTGATTGAGCAGGCGTGCTCCGAGCCGCGAATATTCCGGTTCTTCGAAGATCAAACTAGCGGCCGTCTGGATCGACAATTTGTCGAGTTCCTTGGTTGTCGCACCGTCATACAGGCCGCTGATCGTCTTCGTCGCGATCCTCATCGAATCAACCGAAGGCAGATTCGTACAGCACCGCGTGATCGCCCGCACGATCTTATTAATATCAACCGGCTCCAGCGATCCGTTGCGCTTGCGGACCTGCATTGTCGTCTGTGCCGTTTCCGTTTGACGTGTCGCTGCTGCTGCTGAAGGTGCGAAAAAATTGTCCATGTTCGTCTAGCTCGTCTCCTGTTTCCTGTCGTCAGTTATCCCTTCTCGGTGCATCATCCTTTGTGCCAAATTACGGCAAAATTAGAATAAAACAGCGAGAAATACCCCCGGCCGCGGCTACAAACTGAGTTTGGCGGCCATTTCCCGACAAGGTTTAAGATTGTTTCGACGCGGGGCGTATTGGATAGTGTTGCGCTCGCGTGGGTATAGAATATATGGTGTAGGAAAAGCTTTGTCAACACAAAATATGGTGGTTTTTAATCTTTTCTCTAACTCCAAATATATCAACATTTAGGGCGCCGACGGTAAGGAAACGCATGACATTTCCTGTAACATTGCGGTAACGTGTTTAAGCGCAGGGGTTTAAGCGGAATAGTCTAGGTCGACGCGGTGCAAATCCTGCGGAAAATCTGCGGATTTACTGTTAGTTTTCATCGACAACCAATGTATCGTAAGCAAACCGAACATTTTCCGGCAGAAGCCTCGAATCGCGCTCGTGCAGAATATCGTGATTCAGGTGCGTAAGAAACGCTCGCCGGGGCCGCAGATCGGCGATTATCGCGAGGGCTTCCTCCAAACAGAGATGCGTGGAATGCGGTTTTATCCGAACGCAGTCCAAAACGAGCACATCGAGGTCGCGAAGGCCGTCCATCGACGCGGGCGGGATCGTTTTCAGGTCGGTCGCGTAGGCGAAATCGTTAAATCGATAAGCGATGACGGGAAGTTTGCCGTGGATCACCTCAAGCGGAGTTATCTCAAGATCTTCGCCGATGCAGAAGGGTGAACCGGGTGTGACCGTGTGCGGAATAAGCTGCGGCAATCCGCCTCCGAAATGCGTCGGGTTAAAAATGTACTGGAAGATCCGCCGCAGGTCGGTCCATGCAATCTCGTTTGCGTAAACTCCCATTGCCCCATAACGAAAATTGAGCGGGCGAATATCGTCGAGACCAAAAACGTGATCGACATGGCAATGTGTTATCAAAACCCCATCAAGGTGGCTGATGCCCGCACGCAAGGCCTGCTGACGAAAATCGATTGACGTATCAACAAGTATCTTCTTATCCCGATGTTCAATGAGGATCGATACCCGCAGCCGCTTGTCTCGCGGATCGTCGGACAGACACGTCTCGCAATCGCACCCGATCGAAGGAACGCCTGTAGAAGTGCCTGTGCCTAGGAAGGTGAGTTTCATCCGGTTTCTTCACCGCAGAGACGCGGAGATAGCATTTGCTTTTTTCGGTTTTCTCAGCGTCGCAGGGTCTCTGCGGTTGATCATTTTTTGCCCAGAATATCGCTTGCCGAAAACTTCTGAGCCGCTTGGGCCTTCAGTTTTTCCTCAGCAGCCTTGACCATGTGAACGTATTGCATTCGCAGGTCGCCGAGCAAGCCATCCAGAAGTTTGGCTTCTTTAGGATGCAGATTTCCCTTAGTTTTCTCGCGAAACATAGCGATCACGTCGAGCCAATACTTTCCCGTCTCAAGATCGAGCGAACGCTGGCCGGTCGCCGGATGCGGAACGGCGCCGAGGGCTGCGGCCGCGTTTGTCGCGATCGTCGATAGGAAATTAACAAAGCTCGCCGGGTCTTTTGCGCCGGGGATCTCGTCGCCATCATTTTCGTCCGCTTCGTCGAAATAGCTGTCTTCACCTGTGTCGGTGGCGAGTTCCTGATTATCGGCGCTCACTTCGTCGGCCGCATGCGAAACTTCCGCGTCAGGCTGCTCTGGTCGCGCAGCTTCAGTTTGCGGAGCCTCATTTGCGGGTTCGATTGTTACGCCCTCGCGCAAAGAGCCGTCGGGATTGAATTTGCGGCGATCCGCGACCTTGTAAAGTACTTCTTCGTTTTCGTCTTCGTGACCGATCATAATTGTTTGATTTTATCACCTTGAGTAGGCGAGCGATAAATGAGGCTTTAACGCCTCTTTTTTTGATCAAATCGCTGGGTTCTCTTTGCGGCTGCATTTGCACTGTACCCGATTTCTCGCTTCTAATATTTTCATGTCCAAAAGTTTCGACGAACTTACCGCTGTAATGGAACGGCTGCGTGCTCCGGGCGGATGCCCTTGGGATGCCGAGCAGACGTACCAGTCGCTTTCGCAATACCTTCTTGAAGAAGCATACGAAACTTTCGACGCGATCCACGAAGCGAGCGAAACAGGCGATACCGCAAACTTGAAAGAAGAACTGGGCGACCTGCTGCTGCAGGTTGTTTTCCATTCAACAATTGGAAAGGAACGCGGAGATTTCACGATCGAGGAAGTTGCCGATGGAGTCGCGAAGAAGCTCGTGCTGCGGCATCCGCACGTTTTTGGCGATGCAAAGCTAGCGAAAGCACAGGATGTGCTCGACAATTGGGATAAGCTAAAAGCCGACGAACGTGCCGCTTCCGGAAAGGCGGAGAAACCGAAAGAATCGATCCTCGACGAAGTTCCGATCCATTTTCCGGCCCTGCTCGAAGCTCTAAAGGTGACCAAGAAAGCCGCGAAAGTTGGCTTCGATTGGGAGAATGCCTCGCAAATATTCGACAAGATATCCGAGGAGACCGAGGAACTAAAGTCCGCGATCGAACAACGCGACAACGCAAACATAGACGAAGAGATCGGTGACCTGCTCTTTGCCGTTGTAAACCTCGCCCGCCACCTGGACGTCGAGCCGGAGACTGCTTTGAACCGGACGAATAGAAAATTTCGACAAAGATTTAAGTTCATTGAGCAGGAGTTGAAAAACAAAGGCCAGCCCCTCGAAGACGCCAGTTTGCAGGAGATGGATGAACTATGGAATCGTTCCAAGGGCAGTAAAGCCGTAACTAACTGACCGTCGCGTAAATCTGCCTATTCTTCAAACATCTCCTTGAGAAGCCCTAAAACCTGGGTTGCGGCGGTTCCTTCGATCTCTCCGATCTTCTTTACCAGGCGTTGTTGATCTACGGTTCGAAGCTGGTCCAGAACGACCAGCCTCTGGTTATTCAGAAACTCGACAGAAACGCGTGTTGGGTATTTCGCGGTCGCTGATGATAGCGGGGCGATGATGGCGTTCGCGAGGTTGCGGTTCATTTCGTCAGGCGAGATGACCACGCAGGGCCTCGTGTTTTTAGGGCTTTTCGAAACCTCGGGGTCGAGGTTTAGCAGGTAGACTTCGAAACGCTTTACCATTGCCACTCCTTTTTGTCGAAGCCCGTCTTTATCGATTCACCGGGAAGTTCGTCGTCGTCTTCCGCGGCCGATCTGAACGCCTCATCCCAACCGGCCCGGGGCTTTTGAGCATTGCGGATCAGGATGCCGTCAGAATGAAGCTCAAGCTCGACCTCGCCTATGATCCTGCTTTCTTCGAGCATCATTTTCGGTATTCGAATACCTTGTGAATTACCGATCTGTATTATCTGGGCTTTCATAATTACATCGTAATTACAGTGAATGCTTAGGTCAAAGATCACGGCATGAACTTGTCATACTCAGCATGTGGACCGATCCAAAACCACAAAACATGATCCTTGTGATCAAAGCCCAAAGCACGGTATCGAGATCCTACACGAACTGACCACATATCTTCGATCTTTTTTAGGTTGAGAGATGGATGTTCATGATCGCGCTTTAAACTTCATTGTCGTTCGGTGCTTCACAGGGGCCTTGTGTCGCCGGCCTCGAATTCAGCGATCGCTTCGGCACGCAGCTCGTCAAACCGTCCACCTAAAACGTCCTGCCGAATTTGATCATCCCATAGCTGCGATTCAAATTCGTCAAACCATGCAGAAAGCTCGGCAACTTCGTGTTTCGGTAAGCTCTGAATGGCCTTTTCTATTTCCTGAACAGTGGTCATAACAAAATAATCTTACAATTTTGCATCAATCAGTCGAGTTTTCGATCGCAGATATGCCGTTCATATATGGCAGCAAGACCTCGGGGATCGAGACCGATCCATCCGCTTGCTGGTAATTTTCGATGATCGCGATCCACGTGCGGCCAACGGCTAGGCCGGAGCCGTTCAGGGTGTGGACGAATTCGGGTTTGGTACCGCCTGAGCGTTTGAAGCGCGTGTTCATTCGGCGGGCCTGGAAATCGCCGCAGTTTGAACAGCTTGAGATCTCGCGATACGTTTGCTGACTTGGCAGCCAGACCTCGATGTCGTAGGTTTTCCTTGCACCGAAGCCCATGTCGCCGGTCGACAACACAACGGTGCGATACGGTAAACCTAATAGCTGCAGGATCTTCTCGGCATTCGCGGTTAGCTTTTCGTGCTCTTCTTCGGAATTTTCCGGCAGGCAAAGCTTAACTAGCTCGACCTTTTCGAACTGATGCTGACGGATCAGCCCGCGGGTATCACGGCCATAGCTGCCTGCCTCACTGCGGAAGCATGGCGTATATGCCGTGAAGTACTTGGGCAGATCGCTCGCGTCGAGCGTTTCGCCGGAGTGGTAATTTGTTACCGGAACTTCGGCCGTCGGGATCAGGGCGAAACCGCGATCGTCTTTTATATGAAAGAGATCCTCCTCGAATTTCGGCAGCTGATTTGTGCCGAACAACGCCGTGCGATTTACCAGAAACGGCGGCGAGGTTTCGGTGTAGCCGTGCTCAGTCGTATGAACATCGAGCATGAAGTTGACTAGAGCCCGACTAAGGCGTGAGCCGGCACCGTTCATGATCGCAAAGCGCGAACCGGCGATCTTGGTCGCGCGTTCGAAGTCGAGAATGCCGAGCGATTCTCCTAGATCGACGTGATCCTTTACCTCAAAATCGAATTCACGCGGGGTTCCCCAGCGGCGGACCTCGACATTGGCCGACTCGTCCGCCCCGACTGGAACGTCTGCGAGCGGCAGGTTTGGAAGCCCGGCGAGCAGATCGCGCATTTCAGATTCGGCGGCATCGCGGGCGGCTTCGAGTTCGGATTGCTTTTCTTTCAAACCTGCGACTTCCGCCTTCTTAGCGTTTGCCTCGTCATGCTTGCCCGACTGCATCAGGCCGCCAATTTCTTTGCTGGCCGCGTTTCTGGCAGCGTTTATAGCGTCGGCTTCACCGATCACACGGCGGCGTTCAGCATCGAGCTCGACAAAGCGGTCGAGTGTTTCTGCGGGAAAATTGCGATTCTTTAGAGCGGTGCGAACCGCATCGAGATTTTCGCGTACAAAGTTTAGGTCTAACATCTTCTTTCTTCTTTGCGTTTGCTTTGCGATCTCTGCGGCCTTGGCGTTACGAAAAAAGATTTTTTAACGCAAAGGTCGCAAAGGACGCAAAGAAAACGCAAAGGTTATCTGATTGTGATCATGCTGATCGCTTTAGCGACCCTCCGCGAGCGGGTTTCCGGGGCCTTAGCTTCCTCGATAGCACGAACGTGTTCCTTTTGGTGCGTGTAGCTGAGCTTTGCGAAAGCTTCGGTCAAGCCGGCTTCTTTTAGAGCGGCGACGAGGTCTTCCGGCGGTGTGACCACGCGCGGCTGCTCGTCTTTTTCGACCGTAACTACAATGTGCGCACCGGCTTCGATGCTGGCCCTTTCGCGAAACTCTTTTGGTACGCCGAGCAGGTATTTGCCGCCCATGCGGGCGATCGAGCCGCGATACTTGGCACCGTTTATCTCGGCCTTGACGGCAACGCGTTTTGCGCCAAAAACTGCTTCGACATCGAACGGTATCTCGATGCCCGTCGCGTTCATCGATCCATGCTTGAACAGCACGGTTTCAAATGTTTGTTTATCGGCCATATTTAACCTAAAATCTACGTTTCGTTTAGGTATCGTCGGAACCTTACGAATTTAACAAAGTTACTATGGTTAATAAAATTCGCAAGGCCGTTTTCCCCGCCGCCGGGCTTGGTACGAGGTTTCTTCCCGCGACCAAAGCATCGCCCAAGGAGATGCTTCCGCTCGTCGATAAGCCGCTGATCCAGTACGTGGTCGAAGAGGCGGTGGAAAGTGGTGTCGAGTCCATTTTGATCATAACGGGTCGCGATAAAACGGCTATCGAGAATCATTTCGATATCTCCTTCGAACTTGAAGAGGTCCTGCAGGAACGCGGCAAAACTGAAACTTTCGAGCAGGTCAGGGCAATTGCGGACATCGTTCGCATCAGCTATACGCGGCAGAAACAGGCCCTCGGGCTCGGCCACGCGATCTATCAGGCGAAGGATTTTGTCGGCAGCGAACCGTTTGCCGCTCTGCTCGCCGACGATATCGTCGACAGCGAAATTCCCGCCCTCAAACAGATGGTCGACGTCTACGAACGCTACGACGCGCCTGTGATCGCGACGATGCAGGTCGACGGCGAAGACATTTCGCGATTCGGCGTGATCGATGCCGAAGAGGTCGAGCCAAACGTTTTCAAGATCCGTGACATGGTCGAAAAGCCACCGTTCGCCGAAGCCCCGTCGAATCTTGCCATCATTGGGCGATACATCTTTACGCCGGATATTTTCGAAGCCATCGAACAAACCAAACCCGGCTCCGGCGGCGAGATCCAGATAACCGATGCCATGCGGATCTTGCTGCAGAAACGCCCGTTCTATGCAGTCCGGCTAGAAGGCAAACGCCACGATGCGGGTGATAAGCTCGGGTTTCTGATCGCAACGGTCGAACTCGCGTTGAAGCGTGAGGATCTAGGCGGCGAGTTTAGGGAGTATTTGCGGTCATTGAACCTAGGTTGAGCGCTCTTGTCGCCAACGGCGACGAACATTAAAGCCTAGGGCGAAATGAGCGACAGCGAATGGAACCCTAGGTAAAACCCCGCAAGCGATTTGGTCGCTGAAGGCGACGAACCCGCCTGTTGTGTGTTGCTCGCCTTCAGCGAGCGGAATTTCTGCTGCCCTTGACCTAGGGTTTGCCGAAGCGGCTACACCCTAGGCTTTAATGTTAGTCGCCGTTGGCGACCATTAGAACCCGTCAAATGTTGGCGTCCCAAATCAAATGTTTGCGTCCCAAAAATTGTCAAAGATCCGTACGATCCGCTCGATTCGCCTCATCCGCGTTCAAATGCTCCTGAAGATTCATACAGGCGGCATATAGAATCCTCGTCTTGGGACCCGGTCGCTACCGCTCGCGGTTCTGACTCAAGGCGGTCGCGGCGCTCTGCGTCCCAAGATATGCCTGGAGGCCCAGCAGCAGGACCACGCTGATAAGCAGCACGTACATTCCCGAATTCAAACTCCCTGTTCTATCCGACACTAAGCCGATCAGCCAGGTTGACGACGCGGCGCCCAGAGTGCCGCAGATGAAGAGCGGGGTCGCTCGGCGAGAGGCGGTCGGGCCGAAGGTTTGCGAAAAGCGGGCGACGTTGGTTGGGAATATCCATGACGTCCCAAATCCGGCGATGGTCGCGCCGAGGCTTAGCAGCAAGACGGTCGGGGCGGCGAGGATGACGATCATCCCGACGAGGATGATCGCGAGTCCCAGCATCAGCATTTTTCTCTCGTTGAAAAAGCGATAAAGGACCGGAGCAAATCCGCGTCCCAAAACGAAGAAGCTGAAATAGAGCAGCGTAGGCGAGATCCAACTGGCGATCGGCGGGCCGCTGACGCGCTCGGTGTAGGTGGTGAGCCAGCCGCCCATTCCGCTTTCGAAGCCGACGTGGATGAGGTTGAAAAGCGCGATCATCCAGGCGAGCGGCGTGGTCCAGATCGGCGTCGGGTCGGGCGCGTCGTCGGAGTTGCCGGCGGGCAGTTCGTGTTCGCTGCGTCCCAAAATGATCAGAATGATCGGGGCGATGATGAGCGGGGCGGCGAGCAGCCAGGTCGTTAGGCCGAGCGAATCGCGCGTCCCAAATGCGTCAACGAACGGTTTGCAGACGATCGCCCCGAAGCCCCAGCAGAAATTCAGCACGCTCAGAGCCGAACCCGCGCGTCCCAAATTCATTTCGAGGATCAGCATGTTGATCGCCGGCAGTGTCAGCCCGATGCCGATGCCGTTCACCGTGAAACCCGCGAGGCAGATGGTGAACGCGTCAGCATTCATCATCACGATCCCGACCGCCATCAAAACCGAGCCGATTATCGTGGCAGCAATATAATTGTTGCGACGCGCGAACTGGCTCGTAAAAAACGTCCCAACAAGCGAACCCGCAAACTGTGCCGGAAAGAAATAGCTGACCTCCAGATCGCCCAACGAAAACCGCCGTGCCAATATCGGCAGCACCTGGCCGATCAGCACGGTCGTGATCCCGGAGAGGAAGAAGATCACGTGAAGAATGATTTGGCGGAGGTCCATAGCGAATTAGATATTGTTGCAAGTTGCGGGGCGGTTGTCAGTCCGGGAGTTGCAGCTTGCCGCACTATTTGCGGGCAAGCTTTGCTTGTCCGTCGTATCCGGCTGTCGATGATCGAGGGCGGCGGCATAGCCGCGATTCGTTGATAGTCGCTGACGGCGAAGCACAGCTTCGCCGCAAATAGAGCGGCAAGCCGCGAAACGCTGCTGAAAACGATCATCTTGCTCACGTTTGCAATCCCAGCACAGGCAACACGCACATTCATAGATAAAACGCTACACGAGCTCGCTCGAAATTGGAATGCAATTATGCTTAAAACGTCGTATTTTGCCGACATCGACGCACAATGCTGAAAATGACGTATTGTGCGAAGTTCGTACAGGCTTTTTGCATGCCCACGGTCCAGTCGGTTGTTCGCGAAAATGCCCGCTATTCGTTAGAATCAAAGGATATAGAGTGCCCGCAAAAGGGGATCTTTTTTTCATGCCACTTTCCAGTGTTGAAGCGGCCGCCGCGGATATTCGCGACGGCAAAATGATCATCATCGTCGATGACGAGGACCGCGAGAACGAAGGCGATCTCGTCTGTGCGGCCGAGAAGGTAACGCCCGAGATCGTCAATTTCATGGCCGTCCACGGCCGCGGTTTGATATGCCTGCCGCTGACCGAGGAGCGATGCAGCGAGCTGCAGCTTTATCCGCAAACCTCTGAAAACACTTCGAGTATGGGCACGGCTTTCACGACATCGATCGAGGCGCGCGAAGGCGTGACCACCGGAATTTCTGCCGCCGATAGAGCAAAAACTATTCTAACGGCGGTCGATCCTGCGTCGAAGCCGAGCGATCTGGCGCGTCCCGGTCACGTGTTTCCATTGAGGGCGAAGAACGGCGGCGTGCTGGTTCGCGTCGGGCAAACGGAGGCCAGCGTCGATATCGCCCGCATCGCCGGATTGCAGCCGGCGGCGGTTATCTGCGAGATCATGAACGACGACGGCACGATGGCGCGTCTGCCGGAACTCGAGGTTTTTGCCGCGAAACACGATCTGAAGATCATCTCCGTCGCTGAGCTCGTTCGTTATCGAATCCAAAAGGAAATGCTGATTCGGCGGGTCGCGGAAACCGAACTGCCAACGCGTTTCGGCACGTTTCGGACTATCGTTTACGAGAACGTTATAAACGGCGAAACGCATGTGGCATTGGTGATGGGCGATGTTTCCGATACAACCGGGCCCGTGCTGGTTCGCGTCCAAACGGAGAACGTCACGTTCGCCATGTTCGGCGTAAACCTCGGCGAGGCCGCGGCGGCGGTCGAAACCTCTCTCCAGAAAATTTCCGACGAAGGCAAAGGTGCACTCGTTTATTTGCGACAGCGCGAGAACAATCTGGATCTCGTGAATCAGTTAAAAACCTATTCGCTGATGCAGGAACGAGGGCTCGATTTTCAGACCGCGAAAGGTGAGACCGGTTACGGAAGAACGCACGATTACGGCATCGGGGCGCAGATATTGAAGGATCTCGGCATCGCGAAGATAAGGCTGATCTCGAATCACCCGCCGCGCGTCAACGCCCTCGATGCATTCGACCTGGAGATCGTCGAAACGGTGCGTTTGTAAGCTGGAAAACAGAGTGCGGCCGTGATTTCCCCGATAGTTATGTTGGTGTAGTAGGTTTTTAGGAAAACAGGGTGGAAAGTGAATAGGAATAGTGAACAGTGAACAGGTCGTGTTTGCTGCTGATGGATACTATTCGCTGATGTTCGGAATCGATGTCGGAAGAGGAAAAACTACAACCAGAGGACGCGGAGGACGAAAAGCCGGTTCGGAAGCGATCGTCTGCTCGGCGTCGAGCGCTGATCGGCGCGGGGTTGATCGGTGGGCTGGGCTTGATCTTGGCCCTTGTCTCGGTGGTTTCGTACAAGTACGGCGTCTTCGATACCTATATAAAAACCCAATTCGTCGCGAAGATGGCGGACATCGGGATCGTTTTTGATGCCGATGTTTTTCGCGTAACGGTCAATCCGCTGCAGCTTCAGCTGAATAACGCGACCTTTAACGATCGTGTTTCGGGCGAAAAACTCTTCTTTATCCGCGACGCCAATCTGAAACTCACCGTCAACGACCTCTACGCCTGGCAGCTCACACGCGACATCAGCATCGAACGCACCGAGGTCAGCGGCGCCGAGGTTTGGGTGAAGTTTGACGAGAATGGGAAGTCTAATTTTTCCAACCTAAAGCTGGTAGAGGACGAGCGCGGTTCCGCGGTGAATTTTAAGTACGACACGGTTGATCTGAGCCTGCGTGAGAGCGTTGTCCACTTCGGCGATCTTTCCCGGCGGATCGAGGGCGACGCGCGAAATATCGTTTTTCTGCTTTCGCCTGAGATCCGTGAGGCACAGCCGAATCGGTACAAATTTGACATTACATCGACCGATTCTTTTTTCTCGTATGAAGACCGGCGGGTCGAGGATATCGACCTTCGTGCCCAAGGGATAGCCGATGATAAAGGTGCAGAGATCACGCGTTTTGACCTGAAAACGCCGATCGGCGAGACCGCGATGACCGGCACGCTGACGGATTGGGCCTCGCCGAAATACGCGCTCGATATTCAGTCATCGGTTGACCTGACTCAGGCATCGACGATATTTCCGCTTGGCACTTCGATCGTTGGAGTGGGGAATTTTAAGGGCAAAGTCACGGGCGAGGGTGAGAATTATAAGATCGACGGCGAGGTTTTTACCGAGTCGATCCGTGCCGATGGCGTTTCGCTAAAAGGAGCGAGGGTTACGGCGACTTTGACGGGGACGAATTCGAATTACGAGGCCGACGGAACCGCGATCGCGCAGCTTTTGACGTTTGATGATTTTCGCGTCGATATGCTCAAACTCGCGGGAAACGTTCGCGGCACGGGAACTGATTTTCGCTGGTACGGGGAACTTCAGGCGGCGGCCGCGAAGCAGAAGTCGCTGTCGATCGCGGGTCTCTTCCTTTCGGACGCCTTAGCCGAATACAAAGACAAAAAGCTGATGGCGCAGGCCGGGAACGGCAGGGCGAGGCGGTTTGAGATCGGCGATACGGAGTTTGACGACCTTGCGGCGAGGAATCTGAGATTCTCGCTAAATGGGGACGACGTTAACCTGACCGCTCCGGGGGCGACGGCACGCACCTTCAGGACAAAGGACATCGCCCTGCAAAACGTTACCGGCTCGAACGCCAACGTCAAGGCACGAAAGGGACGGGTCGATGTCGGGCTGGATAACCTGCGTTCTTCCGGCGGCAATGTGCAGGACGCGACACTGCAGAATGTGGCGGCGAACCGGCTCCGCTTTACTGATCTGCCGGCTTCGACGGCGGTAATGCTCGAGGGCTTGCGAGCGGATCGGGTGATAAAGGACGGCATCATTGTTGATGGCGTCGAGACGCCGCTTGCTGAGATCGAAAATACACGTGCCGGGTTGGTAATTTATGCCGATAAGTCGCGTGTCGCCAAGCTCGATGTCGGTGCGGCGACGCTTGGCACTTTAAATATTGGCGGTATCCGTGTATCGATCCGACAAGGCTACGTCGAGGTCAAAACCAACGACGTCGATGCCGGAAAAGTAGCTCTAAAGAAGACCAATACGCTGCCGGATGGTGGAACGCTTGAAAACGTTAAGATCGCCCGGCCCGTTTTTATCCTCGAGCCGTCCGGTCGGTATCGAGCGAGTGCGGACATGACGCTCGGCGGCGGGCTGATTGGCAGCATTCCGCTCGGAGCTGCGCAGGCGAAGGTTGACGTAAACAACGATCGTGTCGCGCTGAACGACCTGACGGCCCAGGTGATGGACGGAGCGCTCAAAGGCCAGGCGGTGATCGGGTTGAACAACCGTGCACGGTCGACTTTGACGGGCGATTTTACCGACCTCGATATCTCAAAACTGGTCGCGCTTCAGGGCGGAAGCCTTCCCCCGGTTGAGGGAAAGACGAGCGGCACCGTGAACTTGAATTTTCCGGGCACCGACATCCGAAGTGCCAGCGGGACGCTTAACGCAGCGATCCGTGCTAATGCGGGAACGGCAGACCGAGGGCTGATCCCGATCAATGGGCAGGTGGATCTTTCGGCGACGAACGGCTTATTTAACGTCGATTCGGCGAATCTGGCGACCGAGAAGAGCAACGTGACCGCGACGGGGCGGTTCGATCTTAGGAACGAAGATTCCGATCTTGACGTAGCTCTGAGGTCCACGGACGCATCGGAAGTAGAGCGTGTTTTCCGAGTATTGAACCTGTCGCCCGCGATCGAAGCGCAGCTCGATGACTTGCAGGTTCAGGTTGCTGGCAATTTGAATTTCGACGGCAAACTTCGCGGAAACCTGACCGATCCGGTCGTCGAGGGGCGAGCAACGCTTGATTCGCTAGCCCTTCGCGGAAGGGAAGTTGGAAGCGTTGCGACCGACATCGCCGCTTCGCCGACTGGTGTCGAGCTCAAGAATGGAAGGCTCGAGGACCGGACGGGCGGTGTTGCTACCTTTACGGCGAATATTCCTCGCGGCGGCGAGAATAACATTTCGATCAACGCCGATCTGACCAATATAAATGCCGGGAACCTGCTTGCCGCGTTGCCTGTCGATCTGCCTGAACAGATCCGTGATTTCAACGGAAAAACGAGCGGGAAGGTCGAGATAAACGGGCTTCCTGATAAAGCGACAGGCGGGATCGACCTTTCGGCGGCGAACGGGACGATCGCGGGCCAGAGATTTGACGATCTGGTAGTGAAAGCCGTATTTGCGGGGACGAACATTAGCATCGAACGGGCCGACATGCGTGTCGGGGTGGGCCAGCTTACGGCTCGTGGAAATTACGACCGTGGTTCTAAGAGTTTTGATCTCGACCTCGGGGGCAAAGCTGTCCCGGTACCGCTGATCGTTGCGTTATTTCCGAAAAATGACAGTATTCCGCCGATAACGGGCGATGTCGATTTTACCGCGAAGGCGACCGGGATTGCGGACCGTGCTTCAACCTATAGTTTCAACTTCGCCGGAACTGCTCCTAATGTAGTCATCGGCGAAAACGCCCTCGGCCAGGTTGCATTCAAAGGCCAGACCGCTAATCAGCAGCTGACCGCTGATCTGACCGCCATCATCGACGGCCGTCCGCAGGTCATCAACGCTTCGGTCAACTTCGGCGATGAAAACCTTCCGTTTACCGCGACGACCGACTTTAACGAAAGCCCGATCGCTCCGTTCATTGCTTTCGTTCCGCAGCTAAAGGGAATCGCCATCAGCGGTTTGGCGACGGGTCGTGTCGAGTTTGGCGGGAATCTGAGTCAGATAGGGCAGGATGGAAATCGGGTAACTTCGGCAGCCAATCTGACCGGAAAGGCCGAGTTTTCGCGGCTTTCGCTGCTGATCCAGGACACGCCGCTTTCGGCGGCTGAGCCGGTTTTGGTGCGGTTCAATCCGCGTGAGGTTGTTTTCGAAAAAGCTCGGTTTACCGGCGGCGGTTCGAACATGACCATCGCCGGGACCAAAGCGCTAACCGAGGCTGGAACCAATAATCTCTCCATCGACGGCCGCGTAAACCTTAACCTGATCAATCCGTTCGTGCGGGACACTTTCTTTTCCGGCTTTGCCGACATGGCGGTGAGATATGCGGGGCCGAACGACACGGCTCGAATTTCCGGGACGGCGAACATGGTAAATGCCTCGGTCGCGACCTTTATCGGCAGCGACCGGTTTACGGCCGACCGCGTTCAGGCGAGGATCATTTTTACGTCCAATCAAGTCGAGATCGAAGAGGCGAGCGGCTATCTCGGCGGCGGGCGATTCACGGGCAGCGGCGGCGGAACGCTTGACGGGACGTCGATCCAGCGTTTCCGTTTCGCTCTGAACGGCACCAACGTGACGGTGCCGCTTCCGAAGGATTTTATTACGACAGGCGACGCACAGCTTGAGATCACGGCCGCTCGCGACGTAAAAGCCGATCCGCTTCAGTTGACCATCGGCGGCCGAGTATTTGCGCGACGCAGCCTCTATTCGAAGGACATCGACCTTGCCAGCATAGTCAGCGGGCGGCGTGACACGGTGCTTGCCGGTGCGAGTTCCGGTGCGGTGAGCCCGACGCGATTTGACCTGATCATCGAGGGCCGCGACGCGTTGATCGTCAAAAATAACATCGCCGACCTGACCGCATCTGTCTCGCTGGTGCTGACCGGCGACACGAACGAACCTCGCATCTCGGGCCGCATAACGGCTAACAGCGGAACGATCTTTTTCCGTAAAGATCGCTACGTGGTCCAGCGCGGCGTGGTCGAATTTCCACCGGAAACTGCCATCGAACCGATCGTGAATATCCAGGCTGAATCGGAGATCGGCGGTTATCAGATCTTCGTCAACCTGCAGGGGCCGCTCAAAGATTCCGAACAGCTTACCGCTACGGTGCGATCGAGCCCGGCATTGCCGCAGGCCGATGTTGTGTCGCTTATCACAACGGGAAGCCTGACGAACAGCTCGGGCGGGATCCCGACTTTGGCCTCGACCGGAATCAATACGGCGGCTGAGATCCTGACCGATTCGATAATCAATAACCCGATACGCAAAGCAACGGACCGGCTTTTTGGGCTTAATGTTTTTGAGATCGACCCGCTTATTTCTGGGCAAACCACAAATCCCGGCGCGAGGCTGACGGTGGGAAGGCAGATCAACAACAATCTGCGCGTGACTTATTCCACCAACCTGTCGCAGGATCAGAATCAGGTGCTCGCGTTCGAATATCGTGTGTCGAACCGGCTGTCGTTCGTCGCCCAGTACGAGCAGCGTTCGCTGAGTAACGTGACGCGGAACCGGGACAATTTTAGTTTTGAAGTCAGATTGAGGAAGAGATTTTAAGGCGGATGCGTGAAGGCGGGAGAAAAATTTTATCTCGGCATTCGGCGTTTCGCGCGCCGAGTGGGTTTCGGGCGTCCGTTTTTGCGGCTTTTCGGCGATCTGTGAGGCTGTGCGTTCAATTTTTAACGCAAAGACGCAAAGTCCGCAAAGGAACGCCAAGTTCTTTGATAGCTCCTATTCTGGGTTCGATCCTCCTTTTATTCAGCTCGTTCACGTTTTCTCAAGCTCCGCAGTTCGACAAACTGCCGATCACACGCGTCGAGATCGTTATCACGGGCGGGTCTACGCCGGCGTTGGTCGAGGGCTATCGTATGACAGCGAGCGAGGCGGTCGGGCCGGTGTACTCCGCGCCGCGGATCCGCGACGCCATCGAGGCGCTTTATACTAAGGATCCGATCGAGACTGTCACGGTTTCCGCCGTTCCCGATCCTGCCGGCGGCGTGCAGCTGCGGTTTGAGATAAAGCGAAAGACTCAGGCCCAGCGCGTTTTGGTCGAGCTCATCGGCGAAAGCGTGGGCGACACGATCCGCGAGCAGGACCTTCTATTTAAGCTGAATCTGCTTACGCCCGGAACACCTATAACCGAACAAACTCTTCAAAATAGTGCGAACGAGATACTGGAATACCTTCGCGACCGCGGCTACTACCGCCCGGCCGTTAGCTATGAACAGCGTCCGCTGCAGAACGCGAACGAGGTCGGCGTCGTTTTCAAGGTCACGCCTAAGGACCAAACGCGGGTGTCGTCCTTTACGATCAGCGTAGACGGGTTGGCGAAACCCGTTCCCGCAAAGTCCCTGCGGCTCGAGGCGGGCGGGCTATATTCTCGCGAGCGGCTGACTGCGGATGTCGCAAAGCTCCGCGAGCATCTTCGCAATGAAGGTTTCCTGGCGCCGGAACTCGAAGAACCCCGTGTAATTTACAACGGTGAAACGAACCAGATCGCCGTCACAATTGCCGGCAAGGTCGGGCCGAAGGTCGAGGTCGAGGTCGAAACCGAGCGAGGAAATTTGGGCAGCGGAACACAGACCCGACTATTGCCGATAAAGCGGGAAGGAACTCTGGATTATTCTGCCATCGTCGAGGGCGAGCGGCGGCTGGCCAATTATTACCAGGAAGAAGGATATTTCTTTGCGAAGGCGACGGCTTACTGCTCGGTCCAACCGCAGATATTGGATGCTGAGAACAATCCGCTGCCGAACGATACGATATTTTTGTGCGGATCGCTTGGCGGGCAGGATCTCGCGGGGCGAACGGTTAAGGTTGTTTATAAGGTCGCTCTTGACCGGCGTTTACGGCTCACGAATATTCGCATCCGGGGCACCGACAAGATAACGATCGAGGATGTCCGAACAGTGCTCGCGTCGCAGGAGGCGAACCTGCTCGGCATAATTCCAGTTCTCGGCTACGGCCGCGGTTATACCTCTGAAACGCTGCTTGAAGAAGACCGAATAACCATCGCGTCTTTAATGGCCGAGCTGGGTTATCGCGAAGCCACCGTTCGGGTGAATCAGGGTGTGTCGCTCGACGGCGAGAGCCTGATAATTACCTTTGAAGTCGAAGAAGGCCGGCCGACGGTGGTCGAGAAGGTCAGCATTGTCGGTAATTCGGCGGTGCCGACGGCGGACCTGACGGCTCAACTGCCTGAGTTAACAGGCAGGAATTACTCGCGTGCGCGGACCCGAAACGCGGTCAGGAAGCTGTCGGAATATTACTCTAATCTTGGCTATTACGATGCCCGCGTCACGTCCAAGCTGATCGATCCGCAGGATCCGGAAGATGCTGACCGCGACCGTGTCGAGATCGAGCTCAAGGTTGAGACCGAGAACAAGAAGGTCGAGATAAACCGCGTCCTGATCGGCGGAAACGAGTCGACAAAGGAAGGTGCGGTACGAAAAGCACTCGCTCTTCGGCCCGGTGAACTGCTCAAGGCCGCCGACGTATATCAAAGCGAACAAACGCTTTACGCCTCGGACGCATTCTCGCGAGTGGAGATCAAGCCGCAGCCTGCGGGCGACAAATCGGCCGACACACGCCTCGCTGATGTGGTGGTCAATCTCGAGGAGCAACCGTCCCGGCTGATCTCGTACGGCGGCGGTTTCTCGACGGACCTTGGTTTGAGCGGCTTTTTTGACATCCGTCATCTCAATCTTTTCGGCAACTTATGGCAGGGCGGTGCTCGGGTCAAGGTTTCGCAGCGGCAGCAGCTCGTTCAACTCGATTTTATTCACCCCAGATTCTTGCCCGATAAGAACAAAAGATTTGCACCGCTGACATTTTCGGCACAGTACCAGCGCGACTCGACGGTGACTCGGTTCTTTCGCTCGACGTTTGACAAGGGGACGTTCGGCATCGTCCAGCGGATAGACGAAGACGGCAATCCGATCGACGAATTCGGAGCGAACGTCGGAAGCCCGACGATCAACCGATTTAGCGTGTCGGCCGAGACCAATCGAACGATCAGCCGTAAGAGCCGCAGCATCTTGTTTCTTCGATACCGGTTCGAAGATGTGCGGCTTTTCAACATCGAAAGCTTGCTGGTAAAGGACCTGCTTCGGCCCGATGCCAGAAACCGTATCTCGGGATTTACTACAACTTTCGTCCGCGATTCGCGGAGAAACTGCGCTATCAAGTACACGCTGCTCGAGATCATTGCCAAGGGCGACCCGGAAGAGCCTTGCCGCTACAACGCCAGCGACCCGACGCATGGACATTATCTGACCGCGGATTACAACGTTTCGCTCCCGGCTCTCGGGGCGAGCATCGGGTTTCATAAGTTTCAGGGAACTTTCAATTATTATTACAGTTTTCAGTCGGTTGGCAGGACGACGACGATCGCGGCCCGGGCAATACTCGGTGTCGGTTCGGTCTTTTCGGACGACAATCGATTTACGAGTGCCCAGTTTCCATCGCTCAACGGATTGCTGCCGATCAGTGAGCGATTCTTCGCCGGCGGGGCGAATAATCTTCGCGGATTCGATTTCGAAGAGGCGGGGCCGCGAGTCGTGATCGTACCGCAGGGAACTTTCCGAAACAGTTCCGGCGAGATCGTGCGGATCGATCCATTCACTATCCCTTTTGGCGGCAATGCTTTGGCGGTAATAAATGTGGAAGCACGAATTCCTTTCTCAAACTCGTTCCGCCTGGTTCCGTTTTACGACGGTGGAAATGTCTTCCGTCGTGCGCAGGATATTTTCAGGCGTCCAACTGTTGCTCCGGGCGACGTGGTCGGCCAGAATCAGCTTGCTGTCTTCAAGCATTCGGTCGGGTTAGGAATCAGGCTAAAAACGCCGGTCGGCGGTGAATTCGGCATCGATTACGGCCATCTGATCAATCCGCCGCGGTTTCTCATTCCTCAACCGGTCGGCCCGCCCGCGGAATATCGACTGCGGCAGGGCCATCTTCATTTCAGATTCTCGCAGGCCTTCTGACTCGAGCGCAGGCATCCTGCCTGCAAGCGCAACGGAGAAAGGAACTTTACGAAGAAGGTCGGCGGTAATCAACCGCCGCTGGCAGGCAGGATGCCTGAGCTCCAGTCGCCTTGAGTCACGGGTTTTCGACCATTTGCTTTTTTAGCTGCTCGATAAATGAGCGAATGGCGGTTGCGTCGTTGCTGCCCGGGAACATCCGCAGAAACTCCTCGTAGAGTGCTATCGCTTCCTTATACCGTTTCTGACGCTCGTAGATCAGGCCGAGAAGCTGATATATAACACTAGTATCGGGAGCACCTGAGAGCTGCTTTATGGACATCTTCAGGTTTTTCGCAGCTTCGGCGAAATTTGCATCCTCGGCAGCGAAATCACCGCTGCTGCCCGCTGCTTCAGCTTTTGTCTTGTAGTAAAGTCCGAGACCGGCGTATGCTTCGGGCTGGAAGCCCTTACCTTCAGCGATAGCTTTCTTGAATGCCGCGATCGATAGCTCATAGTCGCCGTTTTCCTTATGGAGACGGCCCTCAACCGCCGTTGCTTCTGGGAATATGGGGCGATATTTTCTGGCGCTTTTTATTGCTTCGAGAGCGCCGTCAGTATCGAGCATTTCTATCAACGCTCGAGCGAGTGAGACGTAAGCGTCAGGGAAATTAGGGCGCAGCTCTATAGCTTTCTCGTAAGCCGCAACCGCCTTTTCGCGGTCCTGAAACGACTGGCGTTCACCTTCCTGGAAAGCAAGTTCAGCCTCATCTGTCGTTTTGACGAGCGTTATCGCTATCTCGCCTTTTTGCGCGGCGGTCAGCGGCTGGATCTTCTCCTTGAAACCGTCCGCCCGAACACGAATGCTGTGCGGGCCAGGCGAGATCGTCTTGATCGCGAGCCGTCCGTCCGCACCCGTTTTGCCCCAGCCGACGCCGTCGATCCAGACCGACGCTTTCGGCTCAGTGACGATAGTTATCGCCCTGTAGGGCTGAGCCATAACCGCCGCCGAACCCAATAAGATCGACGCCACCGCCGTCGCAAATATCGCTTTTGAATACCTGAACATAATTAAACTGTATTGATTCGACGGCGAGTGTCAACGATTCGTTGGTCAAAAAACTCAGCGTTCTTGCATTTTTCGCCCGTAAAACTATAATCGTAAATTCGTGGCTGGGTAGCTCAGCTGGTTAGAGCGCGGGATTCATAACCCCGAGGTCGGGAGTTCAAGTCTCCCCCCCGCCACCACATTCCTTTTTTGTTCCAAGTTCCAGGTTCCAAGTTCCAGGTTTCGCCGTTCAACGCAGGGTTTCGGCCTTAGCGTTGAGCGACGTATACGGAATTGACCGATATTGAGCCGGTGTATGGGTTTGGAAACTCGATATCGGTGGCGGTTGCATGGCCAAAGATAGAACTTAGATGGGCGGAGAATTCGCCGCTTACGGGGTCGTCGGACCAGAGGGCAAAGGTGCCGTTTGGTTTGAGCTGGTCGCGGACAGCGGTCAGGCCATGCGCAGTGTAGAAGTTTTCGTTTGTCGCGTCGAGGAAGTGTTTGGGTGAGTGGTCGATGTCGAGTAGGACGGCGTCGAATTTACGAGCGGGCTTCTCAACATCGAAGCCAATGTGGGCGAGGGCGAAGAAATCGCCTTGGCGGAGTTCGCATCGGGAATCGTCGCGGAGTGTGGGGCCGAGCGGGACGAGGCCCTCACGGTGCCAGTCGATCACAGTTTGGAACAGGTCGATGACGAGCAGGCTCGCGACGTTCTCATTTTTCAATGCTTCGGCCGCCGTGTATCCGAGGCCGAGGCCGCCGATGACGACATCGAGTTTTCCTGTGAGCGGAGCGAGGCCGATGGTTGCGAGCTGCTGTTCGGCTTCGGTAAACAGGCTCGACATTAGGTATTCATCGCCAAGCTTAACCTCATAAATCTCGCGATTGCCGAGCAGCGGTTCGAGCCTGCGACGCAACGTCAGATCCCCAAGCGGCGTCTGCTGATAACCGAGTTCTCTGATGCTCATTACTCAAACCTCCGCACGTTCGGCTAATTCGGCCCAGCGTTCCAAGTCGATCTCGAGCCGTTCATTTAACCGCTGCTGTTCGTTAAAAAGCTCGTTGACACGGCCCGCGTCCGTGGCCGCGAGGACCATTTCGCGTTCGATCTCAGGCAGGCGAGCTTCGGTTTCGGCGATCCGTTTTTCCAGGGCTTCAAACTCACGTTTTTCGTTGAACGTGAGTTTCTTCGGCTGTGGTTTTGTTGTTCCTGAAGCGTTGACTTTTGCCATGGCGGGAACCCGGTCGCTACCGCTCCCGTTTCTGATAGGAGCTCCAGCTTCCGCTTTCCGCTCAGATCCCTGACGTTCGAGCGCTTCGAGATAGGCTGAGTAGTCGCCGGCGTATTCGCGGACGTGGCCGCCGGGTTCGAACTTGAAGATGTTTTCAACCGTGCGATCGAGGAAGTAACGGTCGTGGCTGACGACGATCAGGGCTCCCGCGAATTCGTCAAGGTATTGTTCCAGAGCGATAAGCGTCGGGATGTCGAGATCGTTTGTCGGCTCGTCGAGGAGCAGGACGTTGGGCGAGCCCATTAAGATCCGCAAGAGATACAAACGCCGCCGTTCGCCGCCTGAGAGATTGCCGATGACGGCGTATTGGGCGGCGGGAGTGAAGAGAAATCGCTCGAGCATTTTGCCGGCGGTGATCTGGACGCCCTCGTTGGTGGTGACGTATTCGGCAACGTCGCGGATGTAGTCGATCACGCGTTGCTCGTCGTTCAGCTCGCGGCTCTCCTGGTCGTAATAGCCGATGTGCACCGTCTGACCGATCTCGATCTCGCCGCTGTCGGGCGCGATGCGGCGGGTAAGCATGTCGAGCAAAGTCGTTTTGCCGGAACCATTTGCACCGATGATGCCGATGCGGTCGTCGCGTTTCAGCAGGTAGGTGAAATGGTCGATCAGGCGGTTGTCGCCGTACGATTTTGAGATGTCGTTGATCTCGACAACCTTCGACCCCAGACGTTTTGAACCGATCGCGATATCGACCTCGCCCTTCGCCTGTTCTTTTGGCAAGGCCATCAACGTATGAGCGGCTTCGATGCGGTGTTTGGATTTACGCGTGCGGGCTTTGGCACCGCGGCGGAGCCAGGCGAGTTCTTTTTTGATTAGCTGCTCTCGTTTGTGCCCCTCGACCTCGCGAAGAGCGTCCTGCTCGGCTTTTTTCTCAAGATAATACGCGTAATTCCCCGCAAAGCTCTGCACCGTCCCGCGATCTACCTCGAAGATGCGGTCAGTCACGCGATCGAGAAAATAGCGATCGTGCGTGACGAGCAAAAGGGCCCCGGTGTAGCGGCCGAGGTAATTCTCCAGCCATTCGATCGTGTCGGCGTCGAGGTGATTGGTCGGCTCGTCGAGTATCAGGATGTCGGGTTTGAAAATAAGCTCGTGGGCAAGAGCGACGCGTTTTCGCTGCCCGCCGGAAAGCGTGCCCATCTTAGCGTCCGTGTCGGTTATGTCGAGCTTTGTGAGAACCGCACGCGCGTTTGCTTCGATATCCCAGCCGCCGTTCATCTCGAGTTCGTGCTGGAGATCGGACATCCGCTGGAGCATCGCGGGTGAATCCTTGCCTGCCGCGATATCGTGACAAACCGCCTCGTAATCCCTGATCGTCTGCATCACGCCGCTGCTCGAAGCAAATATCGTTTCAAGTACGGTCAGGTTTTCGTCGTATGGCGGATTTTGGGAGAGGAAAGCGAGCGTCTGGCCTTTTGCGGTGACAACACGGCCCGTATCTGGAACCTCGACCCCTGCAATTATCCGCAAAAGCGTGCTTTTCCCCGAGCCGTTCGCCCCGATAATGCCGATCTTGTCACGGTCCTCAAGACCAAGCGTTACATTCTCAAAAAGCGGCTTAAAGCCGTAGTTTTTCGAGACATTTTCGAGCGAGACGATGTTCATAAAATTTGATAAAGCTGGTCGGTTCCGCTCGTCGTAGGTCAAGTATAAGTCAAGCAATGAGTCAAGCCTTTCCTCAGCTAGATATCAACTCGTTAATCTCCGATAAATATTCGGCATTCGCTCGGGCAACGAGAGGACGTCGTCGATGATCGTGTAGCCCACATTTCCATACAGTTCCTTCAATTCTGCTTCGGATTCGCGGTCGATGGTTATGCAGAATGGGGTGATGCCCATCATTTTGGTTTCGGTCAGGGCCTCGCGGACGTCTTCGCGGGCGTAGCGGGCGTCGCCGTAGTCGTGGTCGTAGGGGCGGCCGTCGGTTAGGATGATCAGGAGTTTTGTGCGGGATTCCTGACGCAGCAGTTTGTGCGCGGCGTGGCGGATCGCGGCTCCTAAACGCGTGTTGTTCTGGAACGTGATCCCGCCGATGCGGCGTTCGGTCTCGTCGGAGTATTTTTCGCCGAAATCCTTTACTACATAGAACTTAACGTAACGCCGTCCCTCGCTTGTGAAGCCGTAGATGGAATAGACATCGCCGACTGCTTCGAGGGCTTCGCTCATCAGGACGAGGCCTTCTTTTTCGATCTCGATGATGCGGCGGCCGGGGTGCGTGTAGGGCTGCAGCGGGTTTCGCGTGATGGTGCGCGCCGTCGAGGATGACTGATCCAATAATAGTGAGACTGCCACGTCACGCTGTTTGCGAAGGCGTTTCGTGTAGATGTTTTCAGCCTGTTTACCGTCGGCTTTGCGATCGATGACGAAATCGACCAGAGCGTTAAGGTCATAATCCTCTCCGTCGATCTCGCGATTGATGCGGGTCAGATTTTCTGGCTTCATCAACTGGAACTGATGCCGGATCGACGAGATGACTCCGCGATATCGCGACCGTGTCAGCTCGACGAAGGTGCGGTCGCCTTGCTTCACCTTCTTCTCTATCACGCGGCTCCAGCCGACGCGGTAGTCGTTCAACTCGCGGTCCCATTCGTCGTAGGCGAAAGCCACGTCGTCGTCTTCGAGGGCCTGTTCCGGCATCTCGTTCTGCGACCACGACTCCGAACCTTGCAGATCGTCCGGCTCGCCTTCGTCATCCATGCTGTTCCAGGCGTTGAACAGGTCGCGGATGTCCTGTGCCTGCTGTGGCTCTCGTTTGATCTTGTCTTCCGTTACAGATTCAGCGGAATTCTTATCATCGTAGGCGAAATCGCTGTTTTCCTCGGTATTTTCGGATTCGGATTCCTGGTTTTGTTCGGGCGTGATGTTTTGAAAAAGGTTGTAAACGCGGCTCGTGGCCATAAGGCTGTCCGCGACCGTAGGAAGATTTTCACCGCGGAGACGCTGATACGCGGAGAGATCTGCCGGCTCTTTCTGCGTCTCTGCGTCTCGGCGGTAAACGACCGTCTCCAGAACACTCTCGATCTCCGAAACGACCTGCCCATAAAACTGCCTCGCATCGTCCGTTGCACCGCCGCAAAGAGTTATTTGAAAGAGCAATTCGAACGGAACCTGATACATCGGCAGATCGAAAATGTACGGGCGGTTTGCTCGCAGAATGCCCTGCATCAGGTCGAGATCTTTGACGAGTCCGCGATAGGTTCGTCTGAGGCACGTGTCTATACGTGCGTTCTCCATCGTCGTAAAGATCTTGCGGGCGAGGCGTGGTTCCGGGAAAGCGGCCAGTACGGCTCGATAGTCGGAGTCGCGTGGCAGGTTCTTGGCTTTCGGCCTAGGGTCTTCGCTATCGTTTCCCGTTGCTTTCTCGCCTTTTTGGACGTCTTCGATGTAGCCGGCGAGCGAGAATGCGTCGATTTGATCGGCGGTTGCCGAGTAAAGGTCGGTCAGCTCGCGGTAAGCGGCTTTTAGCCCGGTCGTCTCGCGGTCGAAGGTACCAAATTCGATCTGTCCCGCGCCGTGAGCGGCGAGCACTTTGTACAGCCGAAAATCGGCCTCGTCGTTATCGAACTCCGCGACGGATGACGGCAGATAGACCGTTTTGCCGTCGCCGATCCGCGATTCCTGCGGCATTGCTGAAAGCGGAGCGATCTCGATCTCCTTACCCGTCAGGGCCTCGACGTACATTCTCAAAATGGTCTGGATCCGCTCAAGCGGCAACCCTAGGCGGGTTTGCTGCAGACTTTCGTTCGAGGCACGCGTTTCCAATGCGAAATAGCTGCGTCGCGATTTTGACGATTCATTCTCGCCGCTTTTCAGGCCTTGCCCAACCCACTCTTCAAACTGCTTGATCGACACTTTCGCAAGCGCCGGAGAACTAGACTTGAATGCCGCCAACGCGCTCTCGGCATCCGTTTCGGCGATCCTCTTTATCAGATCTAGCACGAGCGCGACGTCGGTCTGGGTCGAACCGCGGCGCTTTGCGAATGCGGCGAAAAACTTGGGCGTCGCCCGTAGGAACGAGATCAGGACCGCGTTTCCATGCCTCGCGATCACGCGGGCAAGCGTAACCCAATCCTCAAACGTCGCTGAGGATGCGGCCAGAACTTCGGAGCCCGAAGATACGAAATGCAGTGTTACGCTGCCGCCGAATTCGAGAAACTCCGTCGAACGGCGCATCAAGAGCTTCGCTTGTTCGGCATCGAGCTTTACTAGTGCCTCGGGCAGGTTTGCCCACAGGTCGGCTGTCATTCCGCCGGTGCGGGTCGCAAACTGGGCGGCGAGAGCAAGGACGCTTTCCGCAACGGGCGTTTTTTCACCCTCAAATTTCGCAAGGACGTCGGCGAGCGGCGGTGTTTTTTCCAGGAATTCCGAACTATGTCTCGCCGATCGCTGTGAAATATCGGCCGCAAGTTTCAGTACCGACGAAAGCAATTCGTCATCCGCGATCTTCGCGGCGATCTTAGGGATCGAACGAAATGTGTCTAGAGCGATCGAACTCGAAAGCACAAGCTGGCGAGTGCAGATCTCGAACACCAGCGGGCGGGCCGAGTCGGGGACAACAGCCAGATCGTCGACGCCGGCGGCAAAAAATTTCGATCCGGTTTCGGCGTTCCCCATCGCGAGGCGACGGCCAAGCTCGCCCCAAAGGCGAATATCCTCAGCCGAGAGAATATTAGCGGCGGTCGGAACTGCTTCGACGAACTCTCGCGAGACGCGAAGCGAAACGCCCGCGAGTGCCGCACTTGTTTCGAGAGCCGCTCGTTTTTTGTCAGCCGGCAGTTGGCTAAGACTGCGTGCCAGGCCGGTGAAAGTTTGTTTATGATCGACAGGTTCGGACACTGCAATGATGAGGGTTAATGATGATGGTCGGCTTCGACGCCGTTGAGTTTGGTCGGGTCAAGAAGTTTCGAGAATTCGTCAAAATGGAACATCGTCTCGTCGCGGCAGTGTTCGCAGAAAAAGGTCACATCCTCGCCAAGATACATGTCCTTAAGATGGTAGGCAATAAAGCATCCGTAACACCGCTGGATGCGTTTCCCGAAATCGTGAAGAATTTCCTCCTCGGAGTGGTCGTGCATGCAATTAGTTTAACATGTTGTATAGGGGACTGATTAGCAGCGAATGACTGAATTATAATGTGATTATGGAAGCAATAATTGCCGCCGTTTTGTTTGCATTATTGGGATTCGGATGTCGCGCCATATCGAAAAACGACACAGTTCTTTCCTATCTCCGCGAGGGCCATCCAAATAACGATCTGGTGCGGCTTTTCGCAAAATTTGGGACCGTTTTCGCTTTTGTGCTGTCAGGACTTTGTGCTCTTTCGGCCATCCTTTCTTTGTTACAGTTGCTTTAGGAAATCATTCGGCGGCATCCAACTCCTCTTCAAGAAGCTGCCGCTCATACAGGTCAGCGTATTCGCCATCTAGCTGCAGTAATTCGGCGTGCGTTCCGCGTTCGATTATTTGCCCGTCGGCCAGGACGCAAATAAGGTCCGCATCTTTGATCGTCGAGATGCGGTGCGAGACGATCAGCGTCGTACGGTTTTCGCGGACATCGCGGAGGTTTCTGAGGATGGTTTCTTCGGTGTACGTATCGACCGCCGAGAGCGAGTCGTCGAGGATCAGTATCCGCGGATCACGCATAACGGCACGTGCTATCGCCGTTCGCTGCTTTTGCCCGCCGGAGAGCGTGATCCCGCGTTCGCCGACAAGTTGTTCGTATTTGTTGGGGAATTCCTCGATATCGTCAGCCAGGCCGGCGATTTGCGCCGCTTTTTTCACGGATATTCTTGAACCGCGGAGACGCGGAGACGCGGAGGAAGATTCCCGCGTACTTATTTCTTCGTCGGCGATCTTGCTTAAATCTCCGTTGGTCTCTCCCTCTGAGCTTCTCTGCGGTGAAAACTCCACCCCGAAGGCGATGTTCTCTGCCAGCGTGTCCGAGAATAAAAACGTTTCCTGCGGCACGAAACCGATAGCCTTTCGCAGCTGCGAGAGAGGAAATTCGCGAACCGGTTTGTCGTCAATGAGCACCGAGCCGTCCGGAGCGTCAAGAAGGCGTGGTACGAGGCTAACCAGTGTGGACTTTCCGCTTCCGGTTTTCCCGACGAATGCCACTGTTTGGCCGGGAAGAATTGTCAAGTCGATGTTCTTGAGAACCAAAGTATTCACGACAGAGAGTTCCGAGGCTGGAGGAGTTTTACTATTTGTCTCTGTGCCCTCTGCTGTGTAAGCGAAATTCAGATCGCGGAACTCGATCTTGCCTTCGATCGGCGGTTGTTCTTTTGCGTGCTGCTCGTCTTTGATCGACGGCACGGCTTCAAGGATCGCCATAAACCGCTTAAGCGATGCAGTACCGCGTTGCCAAAGGTTGACGACGAAACCGAGTGCGATCAGGTACCAGATCATCCGCTGAAGATAGAGAATGAACGCGGTGAAATCGCCCGCGGTTATTTCGCCGCGAACCGCCATAGGCACACCGACCGCAACGATAATGACAAATCCGAGTCCGATGAAAAAGAACAGGAGCGGACGCATCGCGGCTGCGAATTTGACGAGACGGAGGTTCTGGGCCGCGTATTCGCGGTTCAGCACCTGGAATTGCTCGATCTCGGCATCTTCCTGAGCATAAGCGCGGACGACCCGGACGCCGGTCAGGTTCTCCTGCGCACGGGCCGTGATATCGGAGAAATATTCCTGTATCTTCTCAAAGCGTTTATGTATCTGGGCCCCGAGGAATTTTACCGTCAGCGATACGAGCGGCATCGGTATCAGCAGAAGCAGCGTGAGCTTGACCGAGATGTTCAGCATGATCGGCAGCGAGATGCACAAAGCAAAGATCGCCTGAAAGCTGTACAGGATCATTGGCCCGACTATCTGGCGTATCGCCCCGAGGTCGTTCGTTGCCCTTGCCATCAGGTCGCCGACGCGGTTTGCGTGGAAATACTCGAGCGGCTGATCGACCAGCGAAGCATAAAAATCCTCACGCATGTCAAACTCGACATGCCGCGAAGCATTGATCAGCAATCGCCGTTGCAGAAAAAGAAATATGCCGCTCAGAAAGCTGATACCGAGAATAACAAGCGGGTAATAGATGATCTTTTCCCGTGTAACCTCGACACCCAAGTCGTCGATGGCCTTGCCGACCATGTACGGAATGAACAGCCCGAACGCCATCGACACCAGGATACAAAGGATGCCGAGCAGGACGGTTCCCTTGTACGGGGCGAGATATTTGGCGAATTTGCGAAGTTGTTCCATTCCTGTTCACCGGTCAAAGTTAGATCCTGGTGTAAGTCGAGAGCGCGGTTGCGATCAGATCGCCCGACTCGTTATGAACCTCGGCCGAGACGGTGAAAATTCGCTTTCCAGCACGCACGACCTTTGCGGTGCAGGCGAATTTTCCGTTCAAATGCGGCCGAAGATAATGGACGGTCAGGTCGATGGTCGCGGTCGGTTCGTTTTTGCCGACACGAGTGCGGACGGCATATGCCATTGCGGTATCGATAAGCGTAGCAGTCACGCCGCCGTGCAGGATGCCGCCAGGATGCCGCAGATCGTCGCGCATCTCGATCTCGAGCACCGCCATGTCAAACTGCATATCGACGAGCCGCATGCCGATCATTTTGGCAAACGGCAGATTATGTAGGACATCGGCGGCGTAATTTCGATGCTCGTCGGTGATGGCTGTTGATTTGTCGCTCATTTCTCTTTTTGCGGAGTCCGCTGATATTCGACGGGCGTTACTTTTCGATAGCCGACCGGAATCGCAAAAACTCCTTCATCCACCCTTAGTCTCAGGTTCCTGATCTCATAAACAAAAGGGGCCGATCGCGAACCCGCGGGTGGAACGAATTCCTCGCGGACCATGAACCCGGATTTGTCGTCGACCGACATAATTATCTCGCCCTGATCGTTTTTATTCTTAATGCGGAACTTCGTAACGCCGTTAGAACTCTCGAGCTTTTCAATATTTCGGTGATCTTTCCCCTTAAAGAATCGGTCAGTAAGGCCGGCAACAGTCTCGCCGCCGGTTTCAGCCACGGTATAGATCTTTCGCTTATGATCGATGGAATAAACGGCATCAAGTCTCATGCGGGTCCGCGATGGCTCGCCCGCTTCCAGAAAATCGATCCGCCACCTTTCACCATCACGTGCGACTAGCCATTTTTTGTCAATTCCGTCACCGCTTGCCACGACCTCAGCCTGATATGTCAATGGTTCTTTTATTGCGAATGGAAACTCGCCTGGAGTTTCGGCGTTATTGATAGCGGTTTGATTGCTATTGCCCGGCGAACTTCCGCAGGCTATTGAGATGAGGGCCGAAAAACACGTTAACAAGATGTATTTTCGGGCATTTGACAAACGCATTCGGGTAGCTGAATTTTAACATATTGAACTCCGTGGACAATAACTCGAAGAATTTAAGACGATGGCAGCGAAGGTTTATCCTTGGTGCTGCAGCCGTTGCTCCAATTTCGCCATTTCTGCTCTTGCAAGGGCAGATCGTGCGCTGGAAAGTTGGCATCCTGCCCGATGCGGCGGGCGACAAACATGGAAAGGTGGGTGAGGGCGAAGATCCGGCAAAGCTTTTCGTGATCGGCGAATCGACCGTCGCGGGGCTGGGTGCTCGAAATCATGAGCTCGCTCTTGCCGGGCAATTTGCGCGCGTTTTAAGTGAGAAGATCGGAAAGCCCGTCGAGTGGAAGGTGCTCGGAAAAAACGGCGTCACGGCACGTAGGACGATCGATGAATTGGTGCCGCAGATGCCGGACGATCAGTTCGATTACATCTTGCTCGGCATCGGCGGAAATGATGTCATGAAGCTTTCGAGTCCAGTGAAATGGCGGCGGGACATGACGGAACTTCTCGGAATATTGCGAGAGAAAAATCCCAACGCCGTTATCTTCATTTCTAACTGCCCGATGATCATCTATTCGCCGATCATGCCGCCGCCGATAAAGTCGATCTTGTGGGCTTTATCGCAGATGCATAACGAGAATATCAAGGAATTTTCCCGCGAAATGGACCGGGTCTTTTATTACCCGCAGCCGGCCGACGTTACGCTTGAAGGATTCTTCGCCGACGGCCTTCATCCTTCTGAACAGGGCTATCGCGATTGGGCCGAAGCGATGATGCGATATTTCGCGGCAAATCATAAATGGTGAATGTACTGGAGTTACGCGAAGCGGTCGATGCCCAGCATGAATGGCTGCTCGTTCGCGGCGGCGGCCGTTCGTTCCCGCTGTTGAAGCACGAAGTAGAGGTGGTCGAGGATGGCGAGAAGGTGCTTTTCGGATTTCTCGACGAGAATGGTTTTCACTCGTGGCGGCTTAATGGGTTTCGGTTGGACGCCGACGAGATCGAGATCGATGTCGCCGGATCGTTTGCGAAAAATCGGGAGACCTTGCGGCTGATCCCGCGCATTTCGGCGGTCGAACTTTCTGCGGAGGTCGAGATCGCGCGATTGAAACGGGCGAACGAGATAGCGGCACTGATCACGCAAAATTTCCCATTTTCTCGCCTGAATAGTGTCGCCTTGAACGAGCCCGGTGGCCGCCTGGCACAGATAACCTTTGATCGCGAGGACAAGACTCCATGCGCCGCGATCGCCGATGTGACGAACGCGATGACGGTTGAATCATTGTTCACCGCATCGATGCTTTGGACAGAAAAATTAGCCTCACGAAAAAAGCCGATCCTCGACCTCTGGATAATTTGCGAAAGGCGACAGGCACGGAACGCCCGTAAGCTGCTCGCACTGCTAAACAGCCGCTGGAAGGCAAAGCTGACGATCGTCGAGATAGATCGCAAAGCTGATCCGCCCCGACTCGTTCTCCATCAGCCATGGAAACTCAGCGACCTCTGGCGGGAAAAGGCGCCGAAGCTGACCCTTCCGCGTGAGCCCCAACCGAGTGTTATTGCCGAAATGATCCTGCAAATGTCGCCGGAGAATACCGATATTATTAACTCGCGAAACGGCGAAACGATCAGGTTTTGCGGTCTTCCGTTTGCTCGTGTTAGGACGATGATGGGGATCGAAAAAGCCTGGTTCGGCGTCGGCCGCGAGCGGCGGCCCGTCAACAACGAAAACTGGCCAGAACTCGAGGATCTCGTCGCCGATCTGGAACAGAATCGTCGGCCGGAACCGGACAATAAGCGTCACGAATACTACCGTACTGCCTCCGAGGCTTGGCTCGAATCCATTCTTCGGCGCGACATCACGCTGCTAGACGCGAATCTGGTCCTCTCGCCTATATACAACCAATTTCGCTCCTCTACGGACAAGATCGACCTGCTCGCTCTCCGCCGCGACGGACGGATAGTGATAATCGAGCTGAAAACCCAGCCTGACCGCGAAATGGTTTTTCAAGCCGTCGATTACTGGCGAAAGATCGAACTCCAGCGCCGCCGGGGCCTGCTCGCCGCCGCCAATCTCTTCGAAGGGCGTGAGATATCCGAAAAGCCAGCGATCATCTATCTAGCGGCTCCCGCATGGAGCTTTCACCGTGACTTTGAGTATTTCGCCCGCGCTATCTCATCCGAGATCGAGGTGTGGAGATTCGATCTGCATGAGAACTGGAGGGAAGAGGTTAAGGTAGTGTTGAGGACAAACTTTAACGAGAAAATCCCTTACTCAACATCGATTATGTAGCTCACTAGCCAAAGATCGAGTTGTTCGAGTCGATTTTTCCAGCGACGCTTGTAATCCCGCATCCAGCCACGATTATCTTCGTCATCAACTACGTCTATAACGATCTTTACAAGATTGTCGCGGTAGAGAACTCCTTCGTGCCGCCAATGACCCTCAACTTTCTGGGTTTCATAGCTGGCCGCATCAAAACGAGCAACTATCTCAAGTACGGCCTCGGCAAGGAAGTCCTGCGGCACATCGCGTCCATCGTTAAACTGAAGCGGGAGCAATATCTCGAAGCGACGCAATCTGCTGCTCATAGGTGGCTCTTCCTTGAACTATGAAGGGAATATTCTGGTCGGCCAAAGCCTCAAGGGCCGCCGCGGGAACAAGATGTTCACCCGAATTGAGGACTCTTCCTGAAAAGCGTCCGAGAAGAAATCCCAGAGCTTTTTTCTCCGTTTCACGATCGGGAAATCTAATACTTATCATGGCCAAACCTCCTAGCAAGATAGTATCACGCTTTTTCTATCGAAGTTCACTTGGATACGTAGCGGTAACCAACCCCACGCACAGTCTGCACGATCTTTGGATTATTCGGTTCGTCTTCGAGGTGTTTTCTTAACCGGACGATGAAGTTGTCGATGGCGCGTGTGTCGGTGTCTTCCTGGAGCTGCCAGACGTCTTCGAGTATTTCTTTGCGCGAGACGGGGCGGCCTTCGTTTTCGATCAGGTACTGGAGCAGTTTTGTCTCCATCAGCGTGAGTGGGATGAGTTCGGTGCCGTTTCTTAGCTCAAGATTTTCGAAGTCGATCGTGCGGCCATTGACTGATATTTGCCTGTCAGTTTTAGCCGCTTTTGTTTCTTTTCGTGACCAGCGGCGTCGGCGAAGCAAGCCGTTCAGCCGCGCTAGAAAGATGTTTAGATCGAACGGTTTCGGTAAATAGTCGTCGGCTCCGGCCTCAAATCCAAGTAGCACGTCTTCAGGCCGGCCGCGGGCGGTGAGCATCAGGATCGGCGTGTAGTCGAGTCTTTCTCGAAGTGCCTTCGCAACCTCGAATCCATCAAGCGTCGGCAGCATAACGTCAAGAACGATAGCGTCAAACTCGGCGTTCTCAAGCCTCTCAAGAGCGAGGCCTCCGTCACCGACGATCTCGGCTTCGTGACCTTCTGCCTCGATATTGAAGCGCAATCCGGTCGCCAGATGTTCTTCGTCTTCGACAATAAGTATTTTCATTGGTCTTACACACTAACGGTCGGCAACTGCACCAAAAAGGTCGTTCCCTTGCCTTCGCCCTTGCTTTGCGCCCGGATGCGCCCTCCGTGTTTATCGATGACGGCTTTTACGATCGACAGTCCAAGTCCGGTCCCTTTGGCGGCGGTAGCCGGGCGGCCGGGGACACGGTAAAAGCGGCGAAAAATGCGTTTTAGCTCGTGCTTCGCCATTCCTATCCCATTATCGCGAATGTAAATCTCGGCGAGGTCGCCGGACGAGGCCTTTAATCTAACCGAAACTTTGGGGGCACCGGGCGAATACTTCACAGCGTTGTCGAGCAAATTTGCAAAGGCGATCTGCAATTCCGCACGGTCGCCGCGAACGTGAACCGCTTTGTTGGATCCTGAAAAACGGATCGCCGCATCATCAAGGTGTTTGCGAGAACGAACCAGTCCGATCGTTTCTGCCAATAACTCGGAAACATCTACATTCGAAATATTCAGCTCGCGTTTTTTCTCACGAGTTCGACTGGCCTGAAGAACCTGCTCGACGGTGCAGAGGAGACGTTCGTTATCGGCGAGCATCGTGTCGTAAAACTCTAGCCTTTTCTCTGGCGTCAGTTCGCGGGCCTTGAGTGTTTCGAGATAGAGCTTTATCGACGCGATGGGCGTTTTCAGCTCGTGCGTGACCGCGTTCAGGAAAGCATCGTGCTGCTCGTTCCTTCGGATCTCACGCACCAAAAAAATTGTGTTCAGGATCAGCCCGGTGATGATCAACGAGAAAAAGACAACCCCGAAAACTAACAGCGCGACCTGTCGAAGGTTCAGCAATATCCAGCCGATATTCAATGCAATGGCAAGAGCCGAAAGGCTGATCCCAAGGACAAGAAAGAAAATCGCTGTACCGCGACGACGCATGGGGAAAGGATAAAGGATAAAGGCGAAAGGCAAAAGGCAAAAGGCAAAATTGAGAGTTTTTGCCTTTTGCCTTTCGCCTTTTTATCTTTCGCTAGGCTGCCTGTCGGATCTCGACTGGGGATTCTGACTCGGTTTTTAGGTCATACGCGTAAACGTTATCGATCAATCCGAGTTTCTTCAACGCACAGAGTTGGATCCAGTTGATGTCGATCTCGCGCAAGGTCAAACCGTGTTTCGCAGATCGCGGATAGGCATGGTGATTGTTGTGCCAGCCTTCGCCGAAAGTGACGGCAGCGATCAAGCCATTGTTTCGGGAATCATCGCGGGTCTCAAATCGTCGGCTGCCCCAGATGTGCGTTACTGAATTGACCATCCAGGTAAAATGCCAGCTCATGACCACGCGTGCGAATACCGCCCAAACTAACATCTGCCATCCGCCGATGAAGAAAAGCGGAATGCCAACAACAATCATCGGCACATAATAATATTTGTCGATCCAAACAAGATATGGATCCCTCAATAGGTCAGGTGAGTAGCGCTGACGGACTGATTCTGGTTGGATCTGTGCGACGCCGCTGAAGATCCAGCCGATGTGAGCCCACCACGTGCCTTTACGCGGGCTGTGTGGATCTTTTTCGGTTTCAGTAAAAGCGTGATGTAGTCGATGTGTCGTTACCCAAGAGATCGGGCCGGATTGTAAAGCGAAGGTTCCGCAGGTTGCCAGAAAACGGGTCATCCACTTCGAGGTGGTAAACCCTCGATGTGTCAGGAGCCGATGGTAACCGATCCCGATCCCCCAACTGGATCCTATCCACCAAAGAACAAAAGCCGCGACGAAGTTCTGCCAGCTAAAAGTAAAAAACACCGGCAGCGCCGCCAAGTGAAATGCCGTTACGAAGAAAACGGTGTTCCAGTTGTACCCCGCCGCCTTCGGTCGCTCAAACTCAATTACATTATCCATCATCTCAAAATAATCCTGCCTAGATTCAAATGCGGCTACTCGGGGAGCCGACACATTTTACGTTAACAGGTTTGTTTTGAATGGATTGTAAGAGTTTTGTAAAAGTCGTTTTTGAGGTGCGGGTGGCGGCGAAGCTTTTTCGGGGGCTCCGCCGCCGTTCCGTTCGGCTCATGAAAGAAATCAAAAAACCTGAGCCTGTTTATCGACGCTCTTAGGGGGCAGTAAGTTGCATTTTTTCGCGATCGGGCCGATGACTGAAACAACTTGAGCGGAATTGTAATCCAGTGAACAGAGAGCAGATCGGCCCGCCTGTAACCTAAGGACACTTAGGGTTGGACAGGCCTCGTGATTTACCTGCCCGGTCCGGGTGAAAATTCATCCTTTGGAGGTAATTTTATGCTTTGGACAATTATTTTGATCTTGCTGGTGTTGTGGGCTCTTGGTTTTGGGTTTGCCGGTGCTGCAGTAGGTAATCTGATCCACGTCCTTCTCGTGATAGCCGTTGTGGTGCTTTTGGTGCAATTGATCACCGGGCGCCGAGCGGTCTGATCAATTAGGCATTTGTTGTATATTTAGCACTCGGGACGGAACTACGGTTTCGTTCCCTATATGACGAAGCTGCGGTTGCGGCCTCGTCATTTTTTTTCCAAAAAGCGGTTGATATAACTTTCGCTCCATCCATCCTTTGTAATATAGTTTCTCCAGAGCCTAAAACCGGTCCGACGATATGGCTTTCTCCACACCTTACACACTATTCTTCGAGAATCGGGGCAAGTATCTGTACGCGCGCATAACCGCGGAGTACATCGACCGCCCATCGGCACTTGAATATTTGACCGAAGTGGCAAGCCAACTAAAGGCTTCGGGACTTAAGCACTTGATGCTTGAGCGTCAAATACCGGTAATGCTGAACGATGCCGACCTTTTTCACACCACGCTGGATTTTTTAGAAATGATCCGGGGGACGAAAGCCGCATTTATTAATCCGCATTCGTCGATCGATGACTCCATGGCCTTTGCTATGACCATCGGCAATAATCGGGGAGCGATGTATCAGTTGTTCAACGATCCCAAAGCCGGTGAGCAATGGTTACTGTCGTAGATTTTATTCGAGATCATCCTGGTTTTGCATAACATCCGATTTGTCTCTTAAAGTAACGCTAAGCGAAATTTAATCGATGGCGTCAAAAAGTAAGGCTCAGATCTGGATTGAATACGCGTTCGCAAAGTCGATAATGACGACATTGAGCGTACTTCCGCGTTCATGGGCCGTTCGAGTCGGGTTCGTGATCGCCGCGGTCGGCTATCGGATTTTTGGAAAGCTGCGACGCGTTGGGCTGAGAAGCCTGGAGATCGCTTATCCGGAAATGGACAGCGGAAAGCGTGCCGACATGCTGAAGAGATCATTCCGAAGTCTGGGCCGTACGCTGGGCTTTGTCACGGGTTTTCAAACTATCTCGCGTAAGAAGGTGCGTGAGTTGATCGACATCGACTTTGACGACGATTTCAAGGAGCAGTTTGAGAAGATCCGCTCCGAAAAACGCGGCTACATCGTGCTGACGGGCCATCTGGGTAATTGGGAAATGTTTGCCTTGGCGTATTCAGTGTTCTTTGAACCGTCGAATCTGTTGTCGCGCAAGATGGACAATCCGAAGATCGACGCGATGGTCGAGTCTATGCGCTCCAGTTTCGGCAATCGTCAGATCGACAAGATCAATTCCGCGGGGCCGATCTTGAGGATTTTAAGAAGCGGCGGGAATGTTGGGATACTCGCCGACGTGAACACACACCCAAAGGAAGGGGTTTTCGTGCCTTTTTTTGGGGTCGAAGCATGCACGACGGCTGGAGTTGCTTTACTTGCGCAGCGAGCAAATGCCTTGATCGTTCCACTTTTCGCTGTTTGGGACGAGGCAAAAGGGCGATATTCGATGGTCAACGAAAAGATCATTGAGCCCGCAAACACAGGCGACCGGGAAGTGGATATTCTCGCGACGACCGCGGAATTTACGGCCGCTCTCGAAAGAACCATCCGGAAATATCCCGATCAGTGGGTTTGGATCCACCGGCGGTGGAAGACGCGACCGCACGGCGAGCCCGACTTATATTAAATCGATCTTCGTTCTGTAACACCTTTATGAATCTTGCGCTATTTCGATCACTCGTCCTAATACTCGTTTTTTCGACCCTTGCCTTTTCTCAGCAGCGGCTCCTGGTTGTCGGCGGCGGAACTCGGCCGCCGGAAGCCACTAAGAAATTCGTCGATTGGTCCGGCGGAGCAAGCGCTCGAATACTCGCGATAACCTGGGCGAGCGGTGTTCCGGAGGAGAGTTTTGAAGCGCTTAGAAAGAACTTTACCGAAGCCGGTGCCGGGACTGTTGTACACGCCTCGGTACGCCCGCTCGATACGGCAAAACGAACGCAGTTCATTGAGCAGCTCAGCTCCGCGACGGGAGTTTTCTTTTCCGGAGGAGACCAGAACCGCATCATGGACGTTCTCGCTGATGAGGAGCTACTGAAACTTATTCGCGAGAAATATGCCAAAGGCGCGCCATTTGGCGGAACAAGTGCCGGGGCAGCGGTCATATCGGACCCTATGATGACCGGTGAAGCGGATCTAAAGATTCTCAACGGAAAAAAGGTCGGCGTTAGAAAGGGTTTGGGCCTTGTCCATAATGTTATGTTCGACCAGCATTTTCTGGTTCGCCAGCGGCACAACCGTCTGTTTGGATTCGTGATCGAGAATCCGAAGTTCCTTGGCATCGGAATCGATGAAGATAATGCCGTGCTGATAACCGATAATCGCCGCCTCGAAGTTGCCGGCCCTACGCAAGTAATGTTTGTAGATGGAAAAAATGGAAGAGGGGCGATGATGGTCAGCTTTCTGGCGGCTGGCGAACGATTTGACCTCAAAAAGCGAAAAGCTATAAATAAATAGCTACCGCGAACGACGTTTTTTCGCCTTTCTTGTTTGGATACCTGATCCTGAACCAGAGGTTAAAAATGAAAAGAGCTCTTACTCTACTTGTTACAGTGTCGCTTCTTGCCTGTTACGCCGTGATCGCTCAACAGCCGGCACCGACAAAAACACCTAACAGCGATCCCAACCTTGCCCAGATCGTGTCGTCGGACATCGACCTTTTTTGGAAGGCGTATGACAAGGCAAAGCCAGAAAATAATATCAACGTTTTTCGAGACGAATACCTTCGAAAGGGCAGCATTGGGCTGAAGGATTTTACTGCGACAAGGATAGAGTCCGCATGTAATCTGGTTGCAACGATCGAGGCCAGGCCGAAATACTACGCTTCATTACGTGAGGTCTCTCAAAAAGCCGGCACCTTTAAGGAGCCGATGAGGGCGGCCTTTCGAAAGCTGAAGGATATATATCCAGGCGCGGTCTTTCCGGACGTATATCTACTGATAGGACGAATGAACTCGGGCGGAACATTTACGCCCAATGCCCTGCTTATCGGCGTAGATATGTACGGAATGACGCCCACGACGCCGAAAGATGAACTAAGTGACTGGCACAAACAAGTACTGAAGCCGATCGACGAGATCCCGTACATCGTAGCCCACGAGCTGATCCATTATCAGCAAAAATATCCGTCCGGTGAACGATCACTCCTTGGAGCCTCGATCGGCGAAGGAAGCGCAGATTTTATCGCTGAGTTGATCGCGGGAAGCCACATTAACAAACATCTTCATACCTTCGGCGATCCCAAGGAACGTGAGCTTTGGTTGGAGTTCAAGAAGTCGATGGCTGCAAATGATACATCTCTATGGCTTTACAACGGAAATAAGGTCAAAGACCGGCCGGCGGACCTCGGCTATTACATGGGCTACAAAATAGCGGAAGCGTATTACAAAAACGCCGCCGACAAGAAGCAGGCGGTCAGGGACATTCTTGAGATCAAGGACTTTAACGCGTTTCTCTCAGCAAGCAAATACGATTCCAAGTTCGCGGCGGATTAGCTTCCCCAGGTAATGAACATTGCGATCGCCGCTGCGAACATCACCACAGCGGCGAGCCATCCGAAGACGTTGGTAAAAAAGCTGTTCGTTCGCTTTCCCATCACCTTTTTGTTGTTGGCGACAAGCATGACAACGACCAGCAGCGGCGGGGCCACGACACCATTGATCACGGCTGTCCAGAATAATGCGCTGATCGGATTGATCCCGACAAAATCGATAACAACACCAATTAGCGTCGAGACAGCGATCACGCCGTAGAACTTTCTAGCATGCCGCGGCTTTTCGTCGAGTCCTGAAGGCCACCCGAACGTTTCCGCGACAGCGTACGCCGCTGAACCGGTCAAAACCGGTATCGCCAGCAAACCTGCCCCTACGAGTCCAATTCCAAATAGAACCGTGGCGAAGTTACCCGCAAGCGGACGCAGGGCCTGCGCCGCCTCGGTCGCGGACTGAATGTTCGTCTGTCCAGTGACGTGCAGCGTCGCACCCGCCGACACTATTACGAAATAAAATACGACATTGCAAAAGAGCATCCCGACGATGGTGTCGATCTTTTCATTTTTTAACTCAAGATCGGTCGCGCCCTTTCGTTCCGAGAGTTTCACACGGCCTTCGCTCTTTTCCTCCTCCACCTCTTCGCTCGCCTCCCAGAAGAACAGGTAGGGCGAGATGGTTGTGCCGAGGATCGCCACGATGGTTGTGATGTATTCGCTGGTGAACGAGATCTGCGGAACGAATGTCGCTTTGGCTACGGCGTACCAATCTGGTTTGGCCAAAAAAGCGGCGACGACATACGCGAACAGCGAAAGCGTGAGCCATTTGAAGATCTTTACGATCAGCCGATATGAACCCCAGACCTGAAGAGCTACGATCGCTATCGCTATAGGGACGACCATCGCCGCTATCGGAATAGGCACGAACATGTTGATCGCCGCTGCGATCGCTGCAATATCGGCTCCGGCGTTGATCGTGTTTGCGATCACAAGTCCGGCGACGGCCGGATAAAGCAGCTTCTTCGAATAGTATCGTTTCAGTACACCAGCCAACCCACGCCCGCTGCACATACCGATCTTCGCACAAATATGCTGGACCACGATCATTAAGGGTAGCGTTACGATCGCCGTCCAGAGCGTTGCGTAACCAAGCGCCGCCCCGGCCTGCGAATACGTTCCGATACCGGACGGGTCGTCGTCAGATGCCCCAGTGATCAAGCCCGGACCGAGGCGCCCTAAGAATGATCTTTTCACTCGTGTCGTCATAGCTACCGCTCCACGATACCAGAATCCTCAAACGGAGAGGTGATTTGTGATACGCTTTGGCGAATCGAACAAGTTCAAATAGAAACGAGGTTAGCGAGATGCGTAAGATTGCTACATTGATCATCCTGGCGGGCTGTTTAAGTTTTGGCTGTACTCAACCGGAGTCTTTTCCAAACGGAACGTGGGTCGACCTGTCGCACGATTTTTCTGAGGACACCATTTACTGGGTCACGGCGGAACCATTCAAGCGGACGACGGTAGCCGAGGGCAAGACCGATAAGGGGTTTTACTACTCGGCGTACAACTTTTCGGGAGCCGAGCATGGCGGAACGCATCTCGACGCGCCCATACATTTTGCCGAGGGCAAGAAAACGGTAGATCAGATCGATGTGGCAAATCTCATCGGCGAAGGCGTGAAGATCGTCGTCTCCGCAAAAGCGGCGGCCGACCGCGACTATCTGATCACCGTCGACGATATCAAAGCCTGGGAAACTGCGAACGGCAAGATGCCCGAATGGAGCATCGTTCTGTTTCAGACCGGCTTTGCTTCGCGCTGGCCCGACAAAAAAGCGTATCTTGGTACCGATCAAAAAGGGCCCGACGCGGTCAAAGACCTCCACTTCCCAGGCCTTCATCCCGACGCCGCAAAATGGCTGGTCGATAACCGCAAGATCAAGGCCGTCGGCATCGATACGGCAAGCATCGACTATGGGCAGTCAACTGATTTCGCGGCACACGTCGCGTTAATGACCGCCAATATTCCTGCGTTCGAAAACGTTGCCGATATGAGCAAATTGCCCGCAAAAGGCTTTCATGTCTTCGCTTTGCCTATGAAGATCAAGGGCGGCAGCGGAGGGCCGCTGAGGATAGTCGCAATGGTTCCGGCGATTTAGCCTGCCAATTTCCTTGCCTGCGACTGCACCGCAGTTATCGCTACGGCGTCGACGATGTCTTCGACTTTGCATCCTCGTGACAGGTCATTACACGGCCGGTCGAGGCCTTGGAGAATTGGGCCGATGGCGGTTCCGCCGGTCAGGCGTTCGGTAAGCTTGTATGCGATATTCCCGGCGTTCAGGTCGGGGAATATCAGGACGTTAGCGCGGCCAGCGACCGGTGAGCCGGGCGATTTGGATTCGCCTACGGAAGGAACGAGGGCGGCATCGGCCTGGAGTTCGCCGTCGATGGCGAGGTCAGGCATTCTTGCTTTTACGGTTCGTGTCGCTTCGACAACCTTATCTATCAGGGCGTGTCTGGCGCTTCCTTTTGTTGAGAAGGAAAGCATTGCGACACGCGGCTCGACCTCGAGCAAGGCACGACAGGAGTCTGCCGAGGATATCGCGATCTCGGCGAGTTCATTAACGTCCGGATCGATCACTACGCCGCAGTCCGAGTAGATCATCGCGCCTTTCGCACCGAAATTCTTATCCGGAACGACCATTAGGAAAAAGCTGGAAACAGTGCGAAATCCGGGCTTAACGCCGATACAGCGTAAGGCCGCAGCAACGGTGTGAGCCGTTGTGTTTGTTGCTCCGGCAACCGAGCCGTCGGCTTTGCCTTCGCGAACCATCAGGTTTCCAAAGTAGAGAGGATCCTTAACCGTTTGCTCGGCTTCTTCGAGCGTGATGCCTTTCGACCTTCGGAGCTGGTGATAAAGCGTGGCGAATTTGCCGAAATCGGCTGATCCGCGATGGTCGATTATTGTTACACCGTTTAGATTCGCACCGGCCTCGGCGGCCAGCGTACGGATCGTTTCTTCCTTGCCGAGCAAGGTGATCTTCGCGATCCCTTCGGCCGCACATACAGCCGCGGCTTTAACGGTACGCGGGTCTTCACCCTCGGGCAGAACTATATGCTGCGGATCGGCGGCGGCGCGTTGTCGTAGCTTTTGGAGGATCATAAATCGTGGATGGTTGACACTGATGATTGCCGGTTTAGCTCGAAACAGGAGCAGTTGCAAACAACGATATCTGAACAACGATCAATGCTCGAATTTACCATACAACCATCCGACGTGAAACTTGCTCAAAGAACGTCGATTCTCTAAACTTCGAGAATGGCAAAAGAGATGGAAAAGGTCGAGAAAAGACAATTGCGCCGTGAACGGTCGGAACTAAAAAGCCGCATGCACGGATTTTTGATGTTTTTGCCTAACATGGTGATGCTGCTCGGCCGTCTTCTGAAAGATGCTAGGGTTCCGACGGCAGAGAAGGCTTTGTTCGTTGCAGCGATAGTTTACGTCGTCTCGCCGCTCGATTTCATTCCCGACGTTTTTCCGTTTATCGGCCAGGTAGACGATCTTTATGTTGTTGCTTTGACGCTACTTAGATTGGTTAACCGAACTGACGAAGCGGTCGTTCGTCAGCATTGGTCGGGAGGCGGTGATATAGTCTCGCTTGCAGATTCGATCGCAAATATCGCCCCGAAGATCCTGCCCAAACGCGTGTCGAGGGTGCTGACGTCGCGTGTGGAACTTGCCCCAGCCGGTAAAATTTTGCGGGGAATTTCTAAGAAAGATCAGGCGATCGTCCGCGAGATCGCACCCGGTGAGATCCCGGGCGTTGATACCCGCTCACGCATGCCTAACTAAGGACTCGGCAAATTTCAAAAATTTTCGCTTTTTCTTTGGATTTCAGCTTCGTTTATAACTATATTCTTCCAAAGCCCGTAGTATATATTTGCTTGAAATAATCTGTCGCCATCAACCGGTTTTTCGTTATACTTCAATTTAGCGAACGAAAGGCCGGTCTCAGAATTTTTATGTTTGAACGTTATACGGAGAGGTCGCGAAGAGTGATCTTTTTCGCTCGATACGAGGCCCTCCAATACGGTTCGCAGGTCATTGCACCTGAGCACATATTGCTCGGGCTGATGCGCGAGGACAAGACGCTCTCGGCGCGTTTCTTTCCCTTCAGGCATGTACTTACGGTCGATACGATCCGGCGTGATATCGAAGAGCGGATCGTACTTCGCGACAGGATCCCGCAATCTTCCGAACTTCATCTCTCTCCCGCGACCAAGCAGATCCTCTTCTACGCAAATGATGAAAGCCGCCAACTGAAGAATCGCCACATCGGCCCTGAGCACCTGCTGCTCGGAATTGTTCGCGAAGAAAAGAGTATTGCGGCCGAGATACTTTTTGGTTATGGGCTGCGGCTAAATGACGTTCGCGACGAGATGTCGCGGCAGAGCGGCGTTCCGGGTGTTCTGACGCCGACCAGGGAGAACAGCAAAACTCCAAGCCTCGCTGAATTCACGCGTGATCTAACCATCGACGCCGCCGAAGGGCGTCTCGACCCGCTCATCGGCCGCGAGGACGAGCTTGAGCGAATAATTGAGATCCTTTGCCGCAGAACGAAGAATAATCCGGTCCTGATCGGCGAATCGGGCGTAGGTAAAACAGCCATAGTGGAAGGCCTTGCGCAGCGGATCGTCGACCGCAACGTTCCCACATTCCTCGAAAACAAACGTATTCTCTCGCTCGATCTCTCACTGATCGTTGCGGGCACCAAATACCGCGGCCAGTTCGAGGAGCGGCTGAAAAAGGTAATGGCCGAGCTGCGGGAAAGCGATGAGAACATCGTCTTTATCGACGAACTCCACACGCTCGTTGGTGCCGGCTCGGCCGAAGGAACGCTCGACGCGGCAAACATACTCAAACCGGCCCTTTCCCGCGGCGAGATCCAGTGCATAGGAGCGACTACGCCCGGCGAGTACCGAAAAACGATCGAGCGAGACCGTGCTCTCGAGCGGCGTTTTCAGTCGGTCAAGATCGAACCGCCCAATGAGGCCGACGCGATAACGATAATTCAGGGTGTCGTCGAACGGTACGAGGCGTTTCATCAGCTTCGCTATGCGAAAGACGCGCTTGTCGCGGCGGTGACGCAGTCGAACCGCTACATTCCAGACCGATTTTTGCCGGATAAAGCGATCGATCTGCTCGACGAGGCGGGAGCGAGGGCAAAGCTACGGTACCAAAACGAGAACCGAAGCGAACCTTCGTGGAAAGAGACGGTCGAGAACTGGAAACGAGCGGCGGCGAATGAAGAACAGTTGATCTCGCTCGAGCTACGGTCCTTAGAGGATTCGTTCTTCGCGGTCGAGGTGACAAAAGACGATGTCGATGAAGTGATCGCCCGCTGGACAGGCGTTCCGGTGATGTCGGTAAAGCAGAAGGAAGCGGAAAAGCTGCTCTCGATCGAAACCGCTCTGCACGAACGCATCATTTCGCAGCGTCCTGCGATCTCGGCCCTTGCGCGAGCGATCAGACGTTCGCGGGCTGGCTTGAAGAATCCCGCTCGGCCCGTGGGTTCGTTCCTGTTCCTCGGCCCTACGGGCGTTGGGAAGACAGAGGTCGCGCGTTCGATCGCCGAGTATCTGTTTGGTTCCGAAAGGGCTCTCATTCGTTTTGACATGAGCGAGTTCATGGAGAAACACTCAGTTTCGAAGTTCATCGGCTCGCCTCCGGGCTACGTGGGCCATGAGGAAGGCGGCCAATTGACGGAGAAGCTCCGCCGCTCGCCGTATTCGGTCGTGCTATTCGACGAGGTGGAAAAGGCTCATCCCGATCTGTTCAACGTTTTGCTTCAGGTATTCGAGGACGGGATCTTGACCGATGCACTCGGACAGACTGTCGACTGCAAACACGCTATCTTTATCATGACCTCAAACCTCGGAGCGCGAACTATCCAAAAGCGCGCGTCGCTCGGTTTCCAGGCGAATTCCGCGGCGACACGGGCGCAGATCGAGGAACAGGTGATGTCGCAGGTCAAACAGACCTTCGCGCCCGAGTTTATCAACCGCCTGGACGAGATCATCCTTTTCGATGAACTCGGCGACGAGGATCTCTTCCAGATACTCGATCTGCAGGTTTCGCGGCTAAACAAGATAGTCGAAGACCGCAGCCTAAGGATCGTTCTCTCGCCCGACGCAAGAAAGTGGCTCGTCGAGAAAACCTGCTCGGATCGAAGCTACGGTGCGAGGCCGTTGAAGCGAGCCCTACAGAAATACGTCGAGGACGAATTGTCCGAGGCTCTGATCCAGGGCAGCGTCTCCGAGGAAAGCACGGTGGAAGTCTATCCCAGCGGTGAAAAACTCGCCTTTCGCGAGATACGCGCGAAAAAACTCCAGAAAGAGCTCACTCAGAGGGCGTAGCTATTTACTATTTTTCTTAAGGGCGGAGTCGATGGATGGCTCCGCTTTTCTATTTTGCCCTGTTTCCCTGTATAATTCGAAAGTTTGCAGAGAAGGCGCGCTTAGGGCAACCTGGGCATTGGGTGGTGAATCCAAACACGTGAGTAAAATCCGACTTTGTTGTGCTGTAAAACGACAGCTAAGCTGTTTGTTAGCAATGGATTAGATAGCACGATCGGGCTCGCGAGCGGGCTTTTGATATTGCATTTTTAGGGAAGTTTCGCATTTATGAACATTCTTCGCGCACTCGGATCGTGGGTCCTGGTGTCGGTTTTTTTGGTGGTTGCCGCCTTCGCCGACACTAACGAAAGTGCGAAAAAGAGCTCCGTCTCGACAACGAAAGCACAGCAGATAGTTGAGAGCGTAGATATTCAGGGAAACCGTCGTCTTCGCGACGAGGACCTGCTTTATTTCACCAAGGTGCGGGCGGGTGACGTTTACGACCCTGCCGCGCTCGAACGCGATCTGCAGGAACTGCTTGCCCTCAACTTCTTTGACAAAGCGAAGACCCGCGTTTTGACCGAAGATGGCATTCGCGGTGGCGTCAACGTCATTTTTGAGGTCGCCGAGCTTCCGATCATTCGCGATCTGCAGTTCAAGGGAGCGAAAGCTCTGACTGAAGCCGACATTCTCAAAGAATTCCGAGAAAAACGCGTGGGCGTTTCGAAAGAAGCGATCTACGACCCGGTAAAGGCTCGTGGAGCCATCCGCGTTCTTCGAGAAATGCTGGCCGGCAAGGGCTATCCAAACGCGAAAGTCGAGATCGAGGACGAGGTTGTTTCCGCGACATCGGTAGCCGTCATTTTTAATATTGAACAGGGTTACCGTTCGCGAATTCTCGAGATCGACTTCGAGGGAAATCAGAAATTCAAGGACGGCGAACTTCGCGATGCTTTGACGCTCGTCAAGGAAACCGGCCTTGTTTCCCGCGTCAAGGGAATGGATATCCTCGACCTGAGAAAGCTGGAATACGACCTGCAAAAGAATGTTCGTGCGTACATGTGGTCGAAGGGCTATTTTCAGGCCCGCATTGGTGAGCCGGAAGTCGAAGGACTCGGCTACAAACGTACCGGCTTTCCGATCATCAAGGCATTCCCGATCCCACTTTTGACGTCGAAGGACGACACGCTTCGCATCAAGATCCCTGTTACGGAAGGCAAGGTTTTCCGTGTCGGCGAGCTGAAAGTGGAGGGGAACTCGATATTTTCCGAGCAGCTAATTCTCGCGTACGTCGGCCTCAAAAAAGGCGAGGTGGCTGATGGAAAAAGACTTCAGGATGCGGTCTACGAGGACTTGAAGAAAGAGTACGGCAAACAGGGATTTGTTCAGTACAGCGCGGAATTCGACCCGCAGTTCAAGGACAATCCGACTAATCCGAACGAAGGAATTGTCGACATCACGATCACGATCGACGAAGGAAAGCAGTTCACGCTTCGCCGGCTCGAATTTACCGGCAACACCTTCACCCGCGACAAGGTCATGCGTCGCGAATTTCTGATCAACGAGGGTGATATTTATAACTCCGGTTACCTAGAGATATCTGTTGCACGACTCAATCAGACTCAGTATTTCGACCCTATCGATAAGGACCAGGACGTTGAGATCCGTACGGACGAAGAGAAAGGCGACGTCGACCTGATCGTCAAGGTCAAGGAAAAAGGGCGTCAGCAGATCTCTTTTAATGGCGGTTTGTCGGGGATCGGCGGTTCGTTCTTCGGGCTCGAATATTCAACCAACAACCTTGCCGGCACGGGTGAAATTCTATCTTTCAACGTCGGAGCGGGTAACCGTCAACAGAGTCTGCAGTTTACTTACCAGCAGCCTTATTTCCGCGAGCGGCCGGTATCGGTCGGGTTTTCGCTATTCGCCAGCCGTTACAAGTTCTTCGGCGAAGGCACCTTCCTAACGCAGAATCAGGACATTCTCAGCGATCTTTACGACCCGTTCGGAACAGTCACCACCGATGAAAGTAATCTGTTCACACAGACAACGTATGGCGCTAACGTTTTCGCGACTGCTCCGCTGTCTGAGCTGTTCTTCAAGAAACGCCGGTTTACGCAGTTCTCGCGTGTCGGGTTGACCTATCAATTCTCGGCGACCAGCATCGAGGATCCTGAGATCAATTCTAGTGCGGATCCTTCTGCTCGCATTCCGGTGATCTATCGCCAGCCGAATATCATAACGAGTCGTGTTACAGGTACATTTGTTTACGACACACGTCAGCCTGCGGCTAACGGCATCGATACGGTCGGCGGTAAATCGCTTTCATTCTCGGTCGCGTTTGCGGGACTCGGCGGTGATGTTCGTACCTATCAGCCGAACATTACCTATTCTCAGTTTATTCCTGTCAGAAACAGGCGTAGCAAGAATCCGCATGTTCTCGCATTCCGCCTACAGGCAGGAACTATTGGTACGTGGTCGATCACGGACAAGATCCGGAACGCCAATTCGATCTCGTTCGTTGGCGGCGTCCCAGCATATGAGCGGTATTACCTGGGCAGTGAGAACGATATTCGTGGCTATAATTCACGAGCGATCGGCCCTGTTGCTCCGTTCGATACCTACGTAACCAGCCGCAACGTGGTGCTTACGACGAATGCCTCTGGCACGAATGATACCAATACTGGGCTTCCCGCTCGTGATGTTGCTGAGCTTACAACGCTCGGGCAAGTGACTGGCATTGGCGGAGCGAATCCAGCACTATTTTCGCGAAACTTCCGCTTTATCGGCGGCGATACGCAGCTGCTCGCCAACGTTGAATACCGCTTGCCGATCTTCGGCCCGGCGACGATGGCGATCTTTGCGGACGTAGGTTCGGTATTTAACCTTCGCAAATCAGGCGATCAGGTTATTAACAGTGAGTTTTTGCCGGATGAGACTTTTCTCGGTGCGGGACGCCTGACTGCACTTGGTCTGATCAACACGCCGGTGCTGGAAAGTAGCTTCGGAAGCATTCTTTATTATCGCGGCCGCGTGATGACGAAGACCGACTACATTAACGAGTTTTGTCGCGGCAATCGTTTCGGTTGTCCGACCAGCCTGTCGCCACAGGTGCAGCAGTTGTTTTTACGCGGTGATGTACAGCAGAATTCGCTGCTCGACGTTGATAATGCAAAGTTCAACAAGCTGAAAGATTTCAAGGCGAGCGTCGGGGTGGAGTTCCGCGTTCAGGTGCCGATCGTGAACGTCCCGTTCCGGTTGATCTATTACTATAATCCGAACGCTAAGATCGGTTTTACCGAGGAATTACCGGGTATTTTCCTGCCGGGTAAGCGGAATGGTTTCCGGTTTACGGTAGGCCGTACGTTCTAGGACGCTGATTGACAATATTCCGGCTTTTAATTAGTATTTTCGTTTCTTTGAGAAACCGGAAGCAACAATTTGCGTAAAATTAGTTTCAAAGGAAATATGAAGATTAGAGGGGCGATTAAGTCTTTCTGTCAGATAAGGAGTTACACACGCTAATGAAAAGATTTTCTATGTTTGCCCTTGCGCTCGTTTTTGGAGTAGTTTTCGCCGGCTCGGCCCTTGCTCAAGCCGGGGCTCAACCGGCCGCTACCAAGATCGGCTGGATCGACACGCAGGCATTTGCTGATGAAAAAGAGGGAGTCACCAAATATATCAACGCCCTCAAGGCCCTCAACACGGAAATGACGCCGCGGGTCAATGAGTTGACCGCAATACAGACCAAAGTTAAGACGATCGCCGACGATCTCAATAAGCCGGTACCTGCGAATGTGCCCGTTGACCAAAAAGCCCTGATCGCAAAACAGGATGAGGGACAGCGTCTCCAGCGCGAATTTGAATTCAAGAAGAAAGAGTACGACGCTCAGGTCGAAAAGCGAAGTGCCGAGGTGCTAGGCCCGGTTTCGGCTGACATCAGCAAAGCGATCCAGGATTTTGCTAAATCGAAGGGATACGCTGTTGTCCTGGATATCGCAGCTCTTGCGAACGCTAATGCGATCCTTGCTCTGGATCCGACAGCGAACATAACTAAAGAATTCATCACTTTTTACAACGCGCGTCCGGCTACTGCAGCGACCGCGGCGGCGCCTAAATAAGCGGTTTTTTACCGAATAGGGCAAACTTTTAGGCGAAGGCCAGACGAGACCTGCAATAGAGTCTCTCTGGCCTTTAGAATCTTTGAAATCAGGTATCTATTATGCGTTTCACCGGAAAAATTTTAGCGATAATATTCTCTTTCTTTGTCCTCACATGGGTTGCCGGGGCTCAAACTCAGGCAGCGGCTTCAAAGATAGTCGTAGTTGATACAGCCGCATTTTTCAATGAAAAAGCGGGTATTACAAAGATCGTTACGGCTTCAAAGGCGTTGGCCGCAGAGCTTGCTACAAGGCGTGCCGAGGTACAGCGGCTCGCCCAACGCGTTGATGCTCTCAATAAGGAAGTTGAGACGCTGCGGGGAAACGCGGGACGCGGCATTCCGGTCGATCAAAAGACGTTTCAAAATAAGGTCGACGAACTCGAACGCGCTAAACGTGAAGGGAAGTATCAGGAAGACGAATTCAATGCGCATGCCCAGAAGCGTCAAAATGAGATGGTGGGCCCGGTATATTCGGAGGTGCTAAAGGCACTTGGCGAATATGTCAGGTCGAAAGACTACGGGATTCTATTCGACGCGTCTAAAGACCAAGGCGGCCTGCTACTCTACGCATCGGAAAAATTTGATATAACGCGAGACTTTATTACGTTTTTTAATACGCGACCGGTAACATCGATCTCATCCGTTCCCGTAAAATAGGGCGAGCATAATCTCTTGATCGGCCGGCAAAATTGCGTTTTGTCGGCTTTTTTGTTTTCATTTCGTTTATGATCACTCTCGACTCGGTAGCCATACAGAAGATTCTTCCGCATCGCTACCCGTTCCTTCTTGTTGATCGGATCCTTGAGATCGAGCCGCGAATTCGTATCGTTGGCATCAAACAAGTGACCGCTAATGAGAACTTTTTTCAAGGCCATTTCCCCGGTGCGCCAGTAATGCCGGGTGTTCTGCAGATCGAGGCACTTGCTCAGGCTGGGGCCATCCTTGGACTTCGTGAATTTGAGAACCTTGAAGACAAGATCCCCTTTTTCGGTGGGCTCGACAACTGCCGATTTCGAAGGCCGGTTTTCCCCGGCGATACGCTTAGGCTTGAGGTGACAACTATCAGAAGCGGAAGCCGCGTGCAAAAGATGCATGGCATCGCATCGGTCGACGGCCAGATAACTGCCGAAGCTGATATTCTTTCGATATTCGCCGACCGCTCGGAGGCGGAGCAGTCATAGTACCCATGAATCAGGCCGAGATCCAGGAGCTATATCACCAGTATTTTTACTACATCCTTGCGGCGGGCGTCCTGATAGGTGTTGTCGTTGGGGCGGTCCCGTTTGTTCTCGCCTTAAAGCGAAAGAAAAAGGGCCTTGGTTGGGTCAGCTTAATGTTGTGCGCCGTAACCGGTGCGTTTTCGCCGCTTCTGGCCGCCATTATTGCGGTAGTGATGATTGTTATCGTTCTCAAGTCGGGGGCTCGTACCGAGATGGACGACGTTGCCGAATAGCCCTAAATGACGTTCTATAAACACGAAACCGCTATCGTTTCCGAAGGGGCTGTCATCGGTGACGGCTGTCATATCGGCCCTTTCTGCACCATCGGAGCTGACGTAACCCTTGGCCACGGGGTTCGGCTCGATTCCCACGTTGTTGTTGACGGCCGAACCACCATTGGCGACGAGACCCACGTTTTCCCCTTTGTTTCCATCGGCCTCGGGCCCCAGGATCTAAAGTACGCGGGCGAGCCGACTGGGACGGTGATCGGAAAGCGTAATCACATTAGGGAATTCGTGACCATCCATCGCGGCACCGAAGGCGGCGGCGGCACGACTCGAATTGGTGATGGAAATTTGCTTATGGCTCAGGCCCATGTTGCCCACGACTGCCAGCTGGGAAGCGAGATAATAATGGCAAATGCCGCCACGCTTGCGGGCCATGTTGAGATCGCTGACCGCGCAAGTGTTGGTGCCTATTCCGGCGTTCACCAGTTTTGCCGGGTTGGCGTCGAAGCCTTTATCGGCGGATATTCGGTGGTCGTTAAGGACGCAATGCCCTACGCAACGATCCAGGGCAACCACGCCAAATGCTACGGCCTAAACCGCGTTGGCGCAAAACGTCGAGGCTACTCCAAGGAAACGATCGATCACCTAAACCACGCTTTTCACCTGCTGCTATCAGCAAAGCTCAATACAACACAGGCCGTCGAGAAGATCCGTGCCGACATCCACGACTGCCCCGAGGTCGATATACTCGTCGGGTTTATCGAATCCTCGAAGCGTGGGGTCGTGAAATAAATACTCGCTTGCGAAATAGGAGAAAGCCGCCTATTCTAAGTCTCATCTTCTCGAAGCAGAAAGAAATATCAGACGATGGGGCCCACAGCTTTGGGATAGATGTCCGTAACGATCACTCAATTTCTCAACGATGCGCGAAATGGAGGCGAGGGGGCACTCGATGAGTTGCTGCCGCTAGTCTACGCGGAGATGCGTCGCCTCGCGGGCGGTTACCTCAGCCGCGAACGGGCGGGCCACACCCTGCAGCCGACCGCGCTTGTTCACGAGGTCTACCTGAAGCTCGCCGGCGGCAAGCCTGTAGAGTGGCAAAACCGCGCACACTTTTTCGGAGCCGCATCGCGGCTGATGCGCGAGATCCTGATCGACCATGCACGGACGAAAAATCGTAAGAAACGGGGTGGAGAACTGAGGACCTTTATTGAGATCGATCCGGCAATTAGCGTTGACGCGGCTCTTCAGCTTGACGTGCTTGCGGTCGATGATGCCCTGCGTGAGCTTGAACGCCTTGATGAACGCCAGGCAAAGATCGTTGAAATGAAGTTCTTCGCTGGAATGACCATCGAAGAGATCGCGGAAGTGCTTGATATATCACCGGCTACTGTAAAGAGAGAATGGACGTCCGCCAAGCTCCTGCTTTCACGCATGCTGAACCCGCCGAACTAGAGAATGACCCCAGCACGTTGGAAACAGATAAGGGAGATACTTGAACCCGCGGTTGAGATACCGCCCGCTGCCAGGGCCGTCTTCCTTGCCGAGAAATGCGGTAACGACGAGGATCTCCGCGCGGAGATCGAGGCCTTGCTGACCGCGGAAGACGACTCCGAAGCTTTGGAACAAATCCCGTTTACGGTCGCTGAACTAAATAATGGATCCAAGAACCGTGTCGGTGAACGGATCGGGAAATACGAGATAACCGGTGACCTCGGAAGCGGGGGAATGGGTTCCGTTTATGTCGCACGTCGGATCGATGGATCGTTCGAACAAACGGTGGCCCTGAAACTAATAAAGCGCGGGATGGATTCCGAAGCGATCCACAAGCGATTTTCGAACGAACGCCGAATACTAGCTTCGCTTGATCATCCCAACATAGCGCGCCTGATCGACGGAGGCACAACTAATGACGGCCAGCCGTATTTCGTTATGGAGTTCGTCCAGGGCGAGTCCATATTCGAGTACGCTAGCAAAAACTCGCTGGGCCTTTCCGAACGCCTAGATCTGTTTCGCGAGGTCTGTTCTGCAGTTTCCTACGCCCATCAGAACCTCGTAATACACCGCGACCTAAAACCGTCAAACATCCTTGTTAACACGGCGGGTGCTCCCAAACTTTTGGATTTCGGTATTGCGAAGCTCCTCAGAGCTGAACACTCGCCGGATACTGCAACGCAGCAGTTCGTTTTCACGCCGGAATACGCGTCGCCGGAGCAAATTCGGGGCGAAAATCTCACCACTGCCACTGACATATACTCACTAGGCGTCGTCCTTTACGAACTGCTGACTGGCGTACGGCCGTTCGCTTTTGACGGCAAGAACTTTGGCCAGATCGTGATGACGGCGACGCAGACAAACCCGATCCGGCCATCTGAGAAGAAACACAAGAGCCCCGCGAATGCGTCGAGTGAAGAGACGTCGCCTCCATTTTCTGCTACTCGTCTGCGAGGCGATCTCGACAACATCGTCCTAAAAGCGCTTCGAAAAGAGCCTGAGCGAAGGTATTCTTCCGTCGAACAGTTTTCCGAGGATGTTCGGCGGCATCTTCGAGGGCTTCCTGTACATGCGCGGGAAAATACATGGTTGTACCGATCGCAAACGTTTGTCCGCCGCAATCCAATTTTGGTCGGTGTCATAGCCACAGCGTTTCTGATCCTGATCGCCGGAATAGCCGCGACCACCGTGCTCGCGAGGCGAGCTGAGGCCGAGCGCGTCAGGGCTGAGCGCCGTTTCAACGATGTTCGTTCGATAGCAAACTCGCTGATATTTGAGGTAAACGAAAAAATAGACGAAAGTCCGATCAAGGCTCGCGAATTATTGGTCACCCGTTCAGTCGAATACCTTGACAAACTCGCTGCCGAAGCGGGAAACGACGCTGGACTGCGAGCAGAATTGGCCGCGTCTTACGAAAAGATCGGTGATGTGCAGGCTTACCATTTTGGTTCCGGCACAGGCGACATTGCTGGAGCCCTCGAGAATCACCGCAAGTCCCTCGCGATACGCGAGTCCCTCGCGGCGAGTTTTCCTAATGAACTTCAATATAAGAGATATCTCGCCGCCAGCTATCTGAAGATCGCGGACCTCTCCGTAACTTCGGGCAAGACCGCGGCGGCTCTCGAGAAGTACGACCTCGCTGTGTCCGCGATCGAATCCGCCCGCGAGCTGGCACTCGCCGATCAAGGCATCCGGCTTGAACTGGCCCGTGCCTACGGCAAGCGCGGGCAGGGCATCCTGCGCTCGGGATCGATCTCGAAAGCACTTGAAAATTACGAGAAGTCGATCGACCTGATGAACGAGGCGGCCGCTTTTGAGCCGGCAAACGCGCGAGTACGACACGGCGTGAGCGTGTACCGGTCATACTCAGGTTACGCGAAACTCGAAATGGGCCGGCTTGATGACGCGATCGCCGATTTTGCTGAGGCATTGCGCATCGATAGTGAACTTCTGCGAGCCGAATCCGGTAATCTCGAACTCGTGCGCAACTATGCCAGCAGCGAGCAATGGTTGGGAACGGCACTTAGGCACGGACGCCGATTCGACGACAGCCGGGAGCACCTTAGGAAGGCTCTCGACGAACAGATCAGACTCCATCAGATCGACCCGTCGAACAGTGGCGATCTAAATTCGCTTGCAGACGTCTATCTTGAGATCGGGTGGACCGAACGCGACTCGGGGAATTATCAAAAGGCGGTCGATTACCTCGAAAAGGCTATCGCCCACTACGAGGCTGTGTCCAAAAAAGACCCGAATAACGTCTCCGCCCGGCGGCAGATATCCTTCACAAAACGGAATTTAGGTGAGGCATTGATCAAGAAAGGTGACCGCGGAGAAGCTCTCGCTCTTTTTACGTCGGCCTTGAGAGCGAGCGAAGATCTAGTTCAAAGCGACCCGGAAAATACCGAATTTCGGTATGACAAGGCAATCTGCATCGCTCGACTTGGGGAGTACTCTCCGCATGAACGACAAAGGCTGCAGGAAGCCGAACGGATCCTCGTCTCACTGGTCGCAGCTTCGCCCGAACGCATTACCTGGATAGATGACCTAGGTCAGGTTAGAAAGCTGATCGAAGGTGCTAAGAAACTGTAGAGTTGTGGGCGAGGTTCAGGTTGCCTCGACAAAATCGCGGACGCTGAAAGCTCCTTTTGCTTCGAGGCTATGGGCACCGAAAGAATACCGCTTGTTCCTTACCTCGATCGTATAGGTTCCCTCGGCAAGATCTTCGAAAAGAAAGGCGCCGAACGTACCTGTGCGGTAGCTCCGTTCGGTCCCATCGGGCAGTCTCAATACAACGGTCGAATGGCGCACGCCGCGAAGGTCCTGGTCTAATACGCGTCCGACGATCGCACTCTTTTTCTCGGCGATCTTGATGGTCGCGGTCTGATAATCGGTCTTCAGCATCTGCCCATCGACCGCTGCGACGCCCTGTTTTGCCGGATTGTCGTTAAAAAAGAACTGATAGTCACCGGACCGGGCTTCCGGCGAGACAGCAAAAATAACCTTCGCGATCTGTCTCGTCCCCTTTTCATAGGCGACCCGCGAATCGACTAGCATGCCGAACTTGCCCTTTGAAGTCTGCTGATCATTCACAGCCAGATTGACCGTTTCCGGCCGATCGACCCCGAGTGATGAGGACACATACTTAAAAGCGGCCGGATCGAAATTCAAGGTGAAACTCGCGGCCACAACATTGCCTGCCGATACAAGTTCGACAGCAAATATCGCTTCGCGGCCAGGAATGACCGGACCAAGCGCTTTGACTCGGATGGTGGCCTCAGCGCCTTCGGACGGCGTCTTGGTATTTTGTAGGAAACCGAACGCGGGCTGAAAATGCGTTCCAAAAAGCATACTCACAGCGAGCAATGCGACCACGAATGACTTATGCTGAATTTGAAGAAACATTTCCGTATTTAGTCCTCCGATTATATCGTACAAACCGTCAGTAATCGTGATATAAATTGAACATGATCAAACTACTTCTCTCACTCGCCATTTTCGCGCTGCTTTCGTCGGCTGCTCTGGCACAATCTGCAAAGGTAACGGTCGAGCCCGTATTTTTCAGTGCTGCACCTATGGTGATCGAACTTCCGCTTCCGTCGTGGGACTCCAAAAGCGATATGGGTGGTGTTATATCAGTCGGGGTTAAGGTCGATGAAACCGGTGCAATAACGGTTACCGATGACGGTGAAGGGCCGTATCCCATATGTAAGAACGTTACTAACCCGCGCGTTCTCGCTCTTCGCTCCGCTGCGGTAGCGGCCGCAAGGCTGGCGAAATTCTCGCCGGCGATCATTGATTCGCGGCCGACAGCCGTTAGCGGAAGGATCAACTACAGTTTTGGCGTAACTGGCGAAAAAACGGGCGGACTCGCAGGCCTTTCGTCAAGCGAAATGCGGCTTGACCGAGTTACAAAGCTCGGTACGACGGACGGTTCCATGGTTGCTAGAGTCGATCCCTCTGAAAAACCAGGAACCGCGCGAATCATTTACCCTGACGGCCAGAAGCCTGCAACCGTAGCCGGTGGTGTTTTGAACGGCAAGGCATCTTCCTTGGCTAAGCCGTCCTATCCTGCTGCCGCAAAAGCCGTTCGTGCAGGTGGAGCTGTTTCCGTACAAGTTTTGATTGTTGAAGATGGGACGGTTTACACTGCATCCGCGGTTTCAGGACATCCTTTGCTTCGGCGTTCAAGCGAGATAGCGGCGTGTTCGTCATCTTTTGCGCCAACTCTGCTTGAGGGCACTCCAGTTAAGGTCTCCGGCGTTATTACATACAATTACGTTCCTTAAGGAAACCAGTCCAAAAATTTATTGCCTGAAAAGAAACCTTTTCGGACTTTCGTGTATCCAATTCTGCAAAGACCGCGGTTCTTTCCTTGAATTAAATAATCTGTAGACATTGAGGAGTGTTGTATGTGGAGAGTTGTATTTTTGCTCGTAGTATTCGTGTGCGCGTCCGCGGCCTTTGGGCAGCGGGCGACGGAAGGTTCGCTTTACGCGGTCGGCAAATCGGGTAGCGAACTTGGGGCTTGCCCGTTGAAAAATACAGCGGTCAAGGCTGAGATCAGCGGGTTTGTTTCGCGTGTTCACGTGAAACAGGAATTTGAGAATTCGTTCTCGGAACCCATCGAGGCGGTTTATGTTTTTCCGCTTTCGCAGAATGGCGCGGTTGATGAGATGACGATGACCGTCGGAACGCGAGTCATCCGCGGCAAGATCATGCGCCGCGACGAGGCTCGTCAAACTTACGAAGCCGCCAAAACAGCGGGAAAGACGGCGAGTTTGCTCGATCAGGAACGGCCGAACATCTTTACGCAGTCGGTCGCGAACATAATGCCCGGCGAGAAGGTCGTGATCGACATCAGCTACGTCGAAACCTTGAAATATGAGGACGGGAGCTACGAATTCGTATTTCCGATGACGGTCGGTCCACGTTACATTCCGGGCGGAGTCGTCGACGCGGCGAAGATCGCTCCGCCGATGGCCGCGACGCGAAATGGCAGCGATATCTCGATCGAAGTAAGCCTGAATGCGGGTGTTCCGGTTGAGGAGGTCCGCTCGTCGACACACGAACTGACGGAGACTAAGATGTCTTCGGCGGTTTCTCAGGTCGTCCTTCGAAACGCGAAAACCATTCCAAACAAAGACTTTATCCTACGTTACGACGTGACTGGAAAGCGGATCGAGGACGCCGTTCTTGTTCATCGCGACCCGCGGGGCGGATTTTTTACGATGATCCTCCAGCCGCCGGATAAGATCGCGACGGAAGACCGCACGCCGAAGGAGATCGTCTTCGTGCTCGACACGTCCGGCTCGATGGGCGGTTTTCCGATCGAGAAAGCTAAGGAAGCGATGCGGCTTTCGCTCGACGGACTGTATCCTGAGGACACATTTAACCTGATAACTTTTGCCGGCGACACGCATGTTCTGTTCGAAAAGCCAGTACCCGCGACCCGTGCCAATCTCGATGCGGCTCAGGCGTTTCTCGCATCGCGTTCCGGCGGCGGTGGGACTGAGATGATGAAAGCGATCAAAACGGCGCTTGACCCCAGCGGTTCGCAAAGCCATCTTCGCATCGTCTGCTTTATGACCGACGCTTTTGTCGGAAATGACAATGAGATAATCGCGGAAATACAGCGGCACCCGAATGCACGGGTCTTTTCGTTCGGCATCGGCAGCTCGGTCAATCGGTTTCTTCTCGACAAAATGGCAGCCGAAGGCAAAGGCGAGGTCGAGTATGTCGGCCTTCAGGACGACGGTTCGAAGGCCGCGAAACGCTTCTACGAACGCGTCCGCACGCCGCTGCTGACCGATCTCTCCATCGACTGGAACGGCCTACCCGTCGCCGACGTCTATCCTGGTAAGTTGACGGATCTCTTCTCCGCAAAACCGGTCGTCCTCCATGGCCGCTACACATCGGCCGCAAACGGCACGATCAAACTCCGAGGCAAAATTGCCGGACAGCCCTACGAACGAACGATCAGCGTAAATCTTCCCGTCGCCGAAGCTGCCAACGACTCGTTAGCGACGCTCTGGGCCCGGACGCGGATCGACGACCTTTCGTCGGCAAGCCGAGCCGCGACGACGCCCGAAAAGAGAACTGAGATCGACAAACAAATAACCGACCTCGCTCTCGAGTTCGGCCTGATGTCGAACTTCACGTCATTCGTTGCGGTTGAGGAAGTGGTCAAGAATCCCAACGGGTCGCCAAATCGTGTCGATGTTCCTTCCGTTACTCCCGAAGGCGTGACGCCGGATGGGCAAACGGCCGGACGATCAAAGGCGGAGCTTCAAAACGTTTACAAGAAGTGGACCGAGAACGACGTAGCGTACATTATTTCGTCCCCACCGCCGCAAACGTCCGGTAACCGCAAGTTTGAAAAACAATCCGATCGGTGGGGCGATCCTAACGGACGCACCTCGAGCTATTCCAACGGAACGGGTAGCGGTAGTGGCGTGGGCAGCGGTTCGGGCAACGGCAACGGAGTGGGTTACGGGAGCGCAGGCGGTTTGAGCTCATCGACAGTAAACGCATCTATGGCTTCGCAGTCGGTGATTGTCGAAGTCACGGGAACAGCTTTATCCACGTCCGAGTCGTCGGTCCAAACTAACATCACGACCAAGACTATCGAAGCCCTCCCGCTGCAGGCGCGTCGGGTAAGTAACCTGCTCGCTCTAACTCCCGGGGTAAGCGCCGATAGTAGCAGCAGCTTTGTTGTCGACGGCGTCGATGTGCAGGATCCCGGGTCGCGTAACAAGTCGAAACAAAGCAACAAACCGGCCGAACTCGAAGGACGTACTCTACTTGTCGTAAGTCCCGATTATCCCGAAGATATTCCGGTCGAAAAAGGCCGTGCGGAAGTTGTAGTTGACGTTTTGGTAGATGCTTCTGGAAAGGTAGTGGAAGCCAAAGCACGCGGGGGGGTTCCAAAACTGAGAAGTTCAGCCGAAAAAGCTGCCCTACTGTCTCAATTTGTTCCGATGTACGCAAATGGCACACCTGTCGGCCTTCAAGGGCAGATAGTTTATCGTTTTGCGCAGGGCAAAGAGGTCGATGTCGCCGTTCGAGCGATGAAGGCGACCCCTCTCGGACCGACCGAAAAACGAATCGCGGGACTAGCTTCTAAGCTTCACGTTTGGCTCTTCACCTTGGTCGAGCGTTTAGATAGGGCCGCTGCTAAACCGGGGGCGGAAGAGGAACGTTTTGTTCGCGACGGAAAGGCGGAGATCCGCATCACGCTGGCTTCGACAACGAAGGCGGTTTTCGAGAACCTTCGAGCTCTCGGTTTTGAACAGGTAACTGTGGAGGGAAAAGTGGTTTCCGGCCGTATTCCGATCGGAAAACTCCGTGAGTTGGCAGAAATCGCCGAGGTCGAGCTTGTGGTTCCGAAACTCTAAATGTTATCGCACGTAACGTTGCGAGCGGCTTTGCGAGAGATTTTCGCGAGGCCGCTCCTTTGTATTGAGTTGTCGGAATGTTCGGCAGATCGCTGAAAAGAAAGTTAATGACTTCGATAAATTCGGTGTGCTATTCTCATTGTTGAACATTTTTGTTCACCCGCACCAATATGAGTCTCGCCATTGCTGAACCGCAGGTTCCCGTAACAGAATCCACGATCGAATCGGTGTTGCTCGATGCCGATCTGTTCGTCAAATACAGCTCTCCCGAAAAGGCTTTTGAATTATTGCGGCAATCGCTTGAGCGTTCGCCGCGGTCGATCGGCCTGCGGGAAAAAATGCGTGACATCTGCGTGCGGCAGAAGAATCTGAACGAGGCGGCGAAGCAGTGTTTGGCCCTGGTCAGTCTCTATATTGCACGCGAAGATTTCGACCTGGCTTACGACCGCTTGCAGGAGGCGAAACTGCTCGACCCGCGGATCTCGGTGGCGCCCGGGCTTGAAGCGATACGTCGAGCCCGCCGGCCGGATTTTGCTGTCGATCGCGATCGTTCGCCCCAGGAAGTCCGGACGGATGTGACTTTCGCCGGAAGTCTTGCTTACGTCAGTATATTTGACGCCGTTCAGGTGATAGAAAGCGCGAAGATGACGGGGCTGCTGATCATCAAATCCGACCTACATCTCGGCAGCGTGTCATTCAACGAAGGCAAGATCGTCGACTCCGAATGTAACGGCACCAATGGTCACGCGGCGTTTCGCGACATTATTGAGATCAGTTCCGGAACGTTCGAATTCAACGTATCCGAAAAGGAATTCCCTATCGTTATCGCCGTCACAAGCAATACAAACTTCTTGTTAGATGTACTAACTGAGCTCGACAACGAACGTGCCGAAAAGCAGGGCTTGCGGAATGTGGGCGATGAGATGATCTAGCGTGTTTCTGGTGGGCTGAAGTTTATTTTAACCAAACAAAATTTAGCCGCGGATCGGGCGGATCTGGCGAATTTTTGCGGATGTTCGATCGATCGTATGAGCTAAGGTCTATCCGTTTTATCCGGCTGATCTGCTTGATCCGCGGCAAAAAATGCCTACGGATTCGCGCTCACTATACTTCAAGCGTTCATTGTCGATCTAAACCACTCGACAAACTTCGGTATCCCATCCTGAATCTTTGTCTTCGGATCGTATCCGAGCAATTTCCGCGATTTTGATATGTCAGCATAGGTCGCGGGAACGTCGCCGGGCTGCCATGGTTGTCGGTCAATGACGGCCTTTTGACCGAGGCTTTCTTCGATCAGTTCGATCAATTCAGTGAGTGTGACGGTTTGCGATTCGCCAAGGTTGAAAGTCTCATGGATCGACTTATCATAATCGATCGCCGAACGCACACCTTGAATAATGTCGTCGATGTAGGTGTAATCGCGTCGCGACGAGCCGTCGCCAAATACCTGGATCGGCTTGCTGTCCGTGATGAGTTTCGAGAACTTGTGAATCGCCAGGTCGGGCCGCTGACGCGCACCGTAAACCGTAAAGAACCTTAGACATACGGTTCGGATGTCGTAGAGGTGCGAGTATGTGTGGCAGATGAGTTCGCCCGCGGCTTTGGTCGCGGCGTAGGGCGATATCGGCTGAAATATCGGGTCATCTTCTGCGAATGGGACTTTCTCATTAACACCGTAAACGCTTGACGAAGAGCCGAAGACGAACTGCTTTATCCCGTGTTCGCGAGCGAGCTCGAGCAGGTTTACGGTGCCGTTTATGTTGGTTTCGGTATAAAGCTTCGGTTCCGTTAGAGATGGGCGAACTCCGGCCCGGGCGGCGAGATGGACTATCACCGAAAAATCAGTTTCCTGAAAGATCTCGGCGAGTTTCACATCATCGCGAATATCCGCTTCGACAAGGCGGTAGTTCGAATGTTTCAGATGCCCGGCGATGTTCGAACGCTTTATATCCGGCGAATAAAAATCGTTCAGGTCGTCGATCACCGTGATACTCCAATCGTTTTCCGAAAGAAGCTTGTCGACGAGATGCGAACCGATAAATCCGGCACCACCGGTAACGAGAATGTTCCTCATAGAGCCTTAATTATACCGAAAAGTTGCGGCGTGAGCCCATGCAAGCATCAGTTCAAAAATCGCTGCCGTGCATGAAATTTATGAAGGATCTCTTCGAGAAAGCCTTCGTAGGTGAAATCCTCTGCGTTATAAGCAGGTTTTAGTTTGTACATGATGGGCAGAGCGATGCGCCAGGCCATCCACGAGCGTTGCCGATCGGTAAGGTCCCAGCGGCGGCGAAGGAATGTCTCGACAACCTCCACCTCACGTTCGGTAAGCTTATCTACATTGGCCTTAATGCCTGATATTTTCTGAACTCGCGTAAATGCGACGTCGGTCACGCGGCTTGAAAATGTTTCGGCAAATGTCGGAGCCTCATCCGTTCGTTCGCGGATAACGACCGTACCCGCAAAAATATCGCCGAGTCGCTGATCGCGGCCGCTGAGAAAGATCACGATCAAACCGACGGAATAGATCGGTACGATAAAGCCCGGAACAGCATCACCGATACGCAGTAGGTTTCTGGCGATGGCTTCCCAAAGCGTCAACGGCCGACCGTCGTCGCGGATAACGCGCAACTTTAGCAATCGTTTTCCGGGTGTCTGGCCATTCCAAAGCCATTCAAACGCAATAAAGTAGCCCGCAAAGATCAGAAAAAGGACAACGATCAACACTGCGATCGTCCACTTCGGCATCTCAGTCAAAAGTCGATCCGGAGCGTCAACAACTTCGCTAAAGCCCGAGCCAGCCAGGCTCAAAGCGAACCAGGAGATCAGGAATATGGAAAGATACTGGATAAAATGATCGATCGCGACCGCAAGAAAACGATTACCGATCGACGCCAGCGCGAACTCGAGCGGCACGCGTTCCGGCGTTTCGATGATCAGTGTCTCTTCGGTTTGAATGATCTCGCGTGGCATCCCTAAAAGCTATTATTCGTTCCTCGCACTGGTAATGCAATCGAGACGGATGCTTGTCATTTGCGTAACGCGTTCACTATACTTGCTTGAGGTGGTGACGGAGATTTGAAAACAGGATTCTCGGAAAGCGTTGCTTCGGCTGCGGGTTTTAAGTTCGCGATCGTGGTCAGCCGCTGGAATGACATCTACACATCGCGACTCGAAGCGGGTGCTCGCCGTGCTTTCAACGAACGAGGTGCCGAGGATGAACGGGTTGTCACCTTCCACGTTCCGGGGGCATTCGAACTTCCGCTGGTGTGCCGCAAGGCGGCCAAATATCACGAGTTTGACGCGATAGTTGCTCTCGGGGTCGTGATCCGCGGTGATACGCCGCATTTTGATTATGTTGCCGGTGAGACAGCGCGTGGGCTGATGCAGGCATCTCTTGAAACGAATGTTCCGATCCTGTTCGGTGTAATAACCGCAGACAATGTGGAGCAGACCGAGGCCCGATGCGGCGACGGTAACGATAATAAGGGATACGAGGCCGCGATTTCGGCTATCGAAATGGCAAACCTCTTTAGGGAGATGGAAATTCGCCGCGATGAGATCGTAGGTATTCCGTTCTAGGACATGGCGATTGAAAAAGCAGAGAAGAGTTCGGGAACCCGGCACAAAGCGCGCGAATGCGCGTTGCAGATGCTGTTTGCGGCCGACATGGCCGGTTCAGCCGGTGAGACGTTAACCCGCGACTATTGGCACGAGCTTGGTGACGTCGCGATCGACGAGAAAACGCGGGAATTCTCGAACAACCTTGCGTGCGGAACGCTGGACAATCTCGCAGCCATCGACGAGGTCATAAAGACGCGGGCCGAACATTGGCGTATCGAGCGAATGGCGGTCGTTGACCGAAACGTTCTCCGTCTAGCGGTTTTTGAGTTCATTTATCAAGACACGCCGAACACGGTCGCCATCAACGAAGCGCTGGAACTTGCAAGGCGGTTTTCCTCCTACGAAGCCACACAATTTATCAACGGTGTTCTCGACGGTATCAAGCAAGATCGCTTGACGGCCGAGTCCGCCGAGCGTCCGGCCCGCAAGACCAAAGCCTCTTCAAAATAGCGGTGCGTTTCATTGCTCTCATTTTCCTTTGTCTCGCGTTCGGATTGTCCGCTGCTGGGCAAGACTGGCCCGATAAGATCAACGGTTACAAACTCCATAAAGCGGACGTCCTCGTAACAAATTCGTCTTTGACGGCGGCCGATAACCGCGGCGATGCGAGTGTCTCGGTCGACCTGCCGAAGGTGGTCGATATCGGGCTTGGCGGCATTTCGTTCGAGATCATGGCCGAATTTGTCTCTCGAAAGGAAAGCGGCAAGATCGAGTTCGTCACGTTTAAGGACGTGAGGGTAAACGGGCTCTCGCTGGATGTCGAAGATTACCGGCATTCGTTCGAATTCAAGAAAGAAAACCCCGTCACGATTCCGATGCCCGCTAAAGTATCGGTCAAGACGCTGTCGATTCCGCGAGCGGCAGTGAATGAACTCGTAAATTCGCCAAACGAGCTCGCGGTGACCGGAACGGCGTTTGTGTTTGGAAAATTCAAGAAATTTGGCTTCACTTTCAAACGCGTGATCCCCGTCAAGATCGATCTCAAGTTCAAAAACCCGCTTCGTTCTTAGCTGAAAGGGTCAACGCCAACCGTTTCGTAAACTTGACAAACTGTCCATGCTGTGCAACAAAATTGCACGTGAGCGCTTATTGTTTATGATCTTCGAAAAGTGGCGCATTTTCTTATGCTAAAGTGTTGTGAACAAATGTTTTAACGCTGATAAAGTATCATATTCTCGACGCATGTTGTGAGCAGTCAAAAGCTGTACCACCTAACTGTTGTGAATGAAGAGCTTAAGCGGGATTTTAGAGCACAATAAATGCGCCACTTCGGATGTTGGCGGGCGAATCGCTACCGATTACCGGAATCGCTACGTTTTTTCTTGCGTTTGCGGTAAAATCAAGGATTTAGTCGAGGTATTTGTAAATAAACGTGAGCGATAATCCATCAAAACTATCCGAATTCATTAGCGACGCATTTGGTTCTAACGCGACTTATGTCGAGGGGCTTCTTGAGCGGTACCGGAACGATCCGAAACTGGTTGACGAATCATGGCAGGCTTATTTTGCTGAACTTCTCGGCGGGGGTACACCGTCGGTAAATGGCCAGGCCGCCGCTGCTCCACAACCGGCACAACAGACGGTAGCGACGCCAACGCCGGCAGCAGTCCCGGTTCAATTGACGCCCGATACCGAACCGAAAACGATCACCGGTGCCGGAAAAAAGATCGTCGAGAACATGGAAATGAGCCTGACCGTTCCGACGGCGACTAGTTTCCGCAATATCCCTGTCAAGGTTCTCGAAGAAAACCGTAGGATCATCAACGAACATCTAGCCGCTCAGGGCAAGGGCAAAGTTTCGTTCACTCACATCATTGCATGGGCGATCGTTCAGGCAGTCAAGGCTTATCCACATCTGAATTACGGCTTCGGCGTCGTTAACGGTGCTCCCTCGCGGCTTGAGCATGAGAATGTGAATCTCGGCATCGCGATTGATATCGAGAAAAAGGACGGCTCGCGAAATTTGCTGGTTCCGAATATCAAGGCGGCAAACCAGATGAACTTCGCCGAATTTTTTGCCGCATACAATGATCAGGTGAAAAAGGCACGTGATGGAAAACTCGAGATAGCCGATTTCCAGGGAACGACGATTTCGCTGACCAATCCGGGTACGATCGGCACCGCCGCGTCGAATCCGCGGCTTATGGCCGGCCAGAGTGCGATCATCGCGACCGGATCGATCGAGTATCCGGCAGAATATCAGGCGATGACCGCTGCGGCGCTCTCGCAGATCGGCATAAGTAAAACCGTTACCGTCACCAGCACTTACGACCATCGTGTCATTCAGGGAGCCGAAAGCGGGCTGTTTCTTGCGAAGATTCATGAGTTTATTAAGGGCGACCATCTTTTCTACGATCATATATTTGCCGATCTCGAGATAATGTTTCCGCCCCTGCGCTGGGCCGAGGATTTCAATCCCAATCTGTTCGGCAAAGATAGCGAGCAGGTTGAGAAACAGGCAAACGTGCTGCAGATGATCAATGCCTACAGGACCCGCGGGCATCTGCTCGCCGACATTGATCCGCTGAAAATGACCTCGCAGCATGCCTCGGAGCTCGATCTCGAAAACTTCGGCCTGACGATCTGGGATCTCGACCGCGAATTCATCACTGGCGGACTCCACGGCGAAAAAACTGCCTCCCTAAGACGGATCCTTGAGATCCTGAGGAAGGCGTACTGCGGAAAAGTTGGCATCGAATATCGTCATATCCAGAGCAAAGAGCAAAAAGACTGGATCCGCATGAAGGTTCGCGAGCAGTTTGTCGATACTCAACCGCTTTCGGTCGATATCAAGAAAGAACTGCTCCAGAAACTTATTGAGGCAGAGCAATTTGAACAGTTTCTGCACCGTAAATACCTGGGACAAAAGCGGTTTTCACTCGAAGGCTGCGAAACGGTTATCCCGATGCTTGACCAACTGGTCGAGGGGGCTTCGGCACGCGGCGTAGATGAAATTTACATGGGAATGGCCCATCGCGGACGACTGAATGTTCTGTCGAACATCATCGGCGATCCGGAATCGGGCGATATGGCCGAGCGTATTTTTACCGTTTTCGAAGGAACCTCGCACCCTAGTTTCCCGGCGGACGAAGGCGACGTAAAGTACCACCAAGGAGCTGTCGGTAAAAAGCAAACTAAGGCAGGTCGTGAGCTGACGATACAGCTTTCATGTAACCCCAGCCACCTGGAAACGGTGAATCCGGTTGTCGAAGGAATGGTCCGCGCTCGTCAAGATTACCTTCGCGATGGCGAGGGGAAAGAGCGGCAAGAGACATACAAGCACATCATGCCGGTATTGCTCCACGGCGATGCCGCCTTTGCCGGCCAGGGCGTTGTTATGGAGACGCTGCAGCTCGCGGGTCTTCCGGGATATCGGACCGGCGGCACGATCCACCTGGTTATCAACAATCAGATCGGCTTTACGACCTCGCCCGGCCTTAGCCGCAGTTCTATCTATTCGACCGATGCCGCTCATATCACACAGACTCCGATCTTTCACATTAACGGCGACGATCCGGAAGCGGCGTTTCGCGTGATACAGATCGCTCTCGATTATCGGCGAGAGTTCGATAAAGACGTCGTGCTTGATCTAGTCGGCTTTCGTCGGCTTGGACATAATGAGGGCGACGAGCCGAGCTACACGCAGCCTGTTATGTACGCACGCGTAAAGGCGCATCCGGGCACGCGGCACCTATATGCTCAGCAACTAATCCGCGAAGGAGTTATTTCCGACGCTGACCTCACGGCGATGACCGATAAGGTTGTGGAGAAGTACGAAAGAATTCTCGCGAGTGCAAAGGATATCGCCGCTAAGAAACCGGCGAGGGCGGTTCTAAACCCGCCGCCGACGGAAGATGACGGATCGGCGGTACTCGAAACCGGCGTTTCGGCGGATCTGCTAAAGCAGGTTTCCGAGAAGATCTCGCTCGTGCCCGAGGATTTCAACATTAATCCCAAGATGGTCAATCAGCTTGCTCGACGAGCAAAGATGGGATCGGGCGAAGTCCCGATGGACTGGGGATTTGGCGAAGCAATGGCGATCGGTTCGCTCGTACTTGAAGGCACGCCCGTAAGGTTTTCGGGTCAGGATTCGGGCCGCGGAACCTTCTCGCAGCGACATGCTTCGATGTATGACACGATGACCGGCGACCGATGGGCACCGCTGAACGAATTGCGTAATGAGGCCAATCCTCACGCGAGGGCTTACATTTTCGACAGTTCGCTTTCGGAGTACGGTGTTCTGGGCTTTGAGTACGGATATTCGGTAGTTTCCCAGGATCAGCTTGTCGCGTGGGAAGCACAGTTCGGAGATTTTTCGAACGGTGCGCAGATCATGATCGACCAGTATATATCTTCGTCCGAGGATAAATGGCAGCAAAGGTCGAGACTCGTAATGCTCTTGCCGCACGGTTACGAGGGCCAGGGGCCGGAGCATTCCTCGGCGCGTCTTGAACGCTATCTGCAGCTGTGTGCCGAGAACAACATGCAGGTCTGTTATCCGACGACCCCGGCGCAGTATTTCCATCTGCTTCGGCGACAGGTAAAGCAAGAGATCGTTCGCCCGCTGATCGTCATGACGCCAAAGAGCCTGCTGCGACTTCCGGCGGCGAGCTCGACGATGTCTGAACTCGAAACCGGCGGTTTCCACTCGGTGATCGATGATGCACGGATCGAGGACAGGTCGAAAGTAACCCGCGTTGTCATTTGCAGCGGCAAGGTGTTTTATGACCTCGAAGCCGCACGCGAGGGTTCGGAAAGCGGCAAGGTGGCTGTCATCCGGCTCGAGCAGTTCTATCCTTTCCCGGCTTCAAAACTTACGGAGTTGATCGCCTCCTATCCAAATGCGAAACAGATCTTTTGGACACAGGAAGAGCCTCAGAATATGGGCGGCTGGACGTTCGTTGAGCCGAGATTGCGGGCTATTAAACCCGAGAGCGTAACGCTCCGTTATGTCGGCCGTGCCGCTTCGGCATCGCCGGCGACCGGCTCATACGCGATCCACGAACTGGAGCAACGAAAGCTCGTTGACGAATCTCTAATCGCAGAGGCGGACGAGATCTCGCCAGCAAGCGAGCCGGAAGTTTCTGAAAAGATCGCCCCGGCGACCGCGTAAGGAATTAGTGTTGTATATGCGAAAAACGGGACTTGCGTCTACATTATCGATCGTTGTTTTGTTCTCGATCTGCGTAAGTGCTTGTGAGACGCCAACGTCTCCAAACGATGAGCAGAAAGTCGTGGCTGCCGAAGAGCGTTTAAACGAACCACAAAATAAGGAACCGATCACGATCGCTGCCGTTGGCGACATCATGCTCGCATCTACGTTTCCAAATGAGACGCGTATGCCGCCCAACGACGGCGCCGACCTTCTCAAAGATGTAACGCCTATCCTTTCTGCAGCCGATATAGCGTTCGGCAACCTGGAAGGGCCCATCGTAGATGATGGAATTTCGGCAAAGTGTCGACCGGGTTCTACGCGTTGCTTTTCATTCAAGACCCCGACCCGCTACGGTAAATACTTTAAGGCGGCGGGTTTTGATATGTTAAGCGTCGCGAATAATCATGCCGGAGATTTCGGTGAGCCGGGCCGTGCGAGCACGCAGCGGGTTCTTACGGAGCAGGGAATAAAGTATGCCGGGAGTTTCGACCCGCCGGCTACGATCGCATACATGACCGTTCGCGGTAAACAGGTGGCTCTCGTAGCGTTTGGCCACAATCGAGGAATGCCGAGTGTTACCGATCTCGCGGCGGCTCGACAGCTCGTTCAGGAAGCCGATAAAAAGGCGGATATTGTTATCGTCTCGTTTCATGGTGGAGCTGAGGGAACTGACAAGCAACGGGTTCCTAATTCTTCCGAGATATTCCTCGGCGAGAATCGCGGCAACCTTCCTGCTTTTTCGAAGACCGTGATCGATGCCGGTGCCGATATCGTATTAGGCCATGGGCCTCACGTCATGCGAGGTATCGAACTATATAAAGATCGTTTGATCGCGTATTCGCTCGGTAACTTTGCGACGTATGGTTGGTTTCAGCTGGCCGGAGAAACGGGAATGTCGATGATCCTTGAGGCTAAGCTTGATGCCGATGGCAAGTTCCTAGGAGGTAAAATAAACAGCGTAAAGCTCGAAGGACGCGGCATCCCAATGCTTGACCCGTCTGGTGCTTCCATTCGCCTGGTGCGAAATCTCTCGAACATGGACTTCGGGGCAAACGCGCCAAAGATCGATGATGACGGTACTATTCGTGCAAATTAGCGGTTCGTTCTGATGTCGGCGGATGTCACCTAAAAAGTGGCAATTTTTGTCATTCAGCGTACATGTCCCGCAGATCTACTTCCACAAACCTCGTGTATTCATAACTTTAACGGTGGCATGGCTTTTGATTACTATGCATCGGGGGCCTCGTTTTGAGGCTAAGTTCAATGAATAGTTCCAGAAAGAATTTTACAGAAGGATTCTCGCTGATCGAACTGTTGATCGTAGTTGTGATCATCGGGATCATCGCGGCCATCGCTATCCCGAACCTTCTTGCATCTCGCCGCAATGCCAATGAGGGCAGCGCAGTCAGTTCCATTCGGGTCATCTTTGGTGCCCAGGCGACGTACCGTGCGACCGAGGGCAATGGGTTTTACGCCGATAGTCTCGGCGAGTTGAGCACAAGCGGCATCGTCGATAAATCACTCGGCTGTCCATCCGATCCTTGCCTTAAGTCCGGCTATTATTTTGATGTCGAACGATTTGATGGATCGCTGGCAACGCATCCGCCGATCTGGAACGCGTACGCAACCCCAATGACACCAACTGGAGCGATGCAAACGGGTTCATTTTCCTATTATGTGAATGAGGTCGGCAGCGTTTACTACAAGGCTGGCGGCAGCGCTCCGACTGCTGGAATAAGCACAAGCATGCGGGCTCCGTCAGACGGCATACCGTTAGGAAACTGATCGATCGCTTATTTCTTCCCTTTTTCGATTTCCTTGATCAGCTTCGCCGCGCGATTTCTGGCCATCAACGGCAGACGCTCGTCATCGGATAATTGGGCGAGAAAGGGCAGCAGATGGGGCGGGTCGGAAATCTCGTTGCGCTTTATATAGGCGTCGAGGGCGTCCATAAGTCCCGGAGATTGAAGAGGCATATTCTCGCGGGCAAGAGTTATCTCGAACTTCCAGGTGTATTCATTGCTGATCCGACGATACTCGTCCATCAACGCTTTTGCCGACGGATTGTCGGTCCAGTTGAATTTAACCGTCCTCGTTCGCCCGTCCCGACGCAGTGTGAACGTCACGTTTCCCATGTGGGAATAATCGCGAGCATGTTGATACTCCTCGGCCGAATCAAGATATTTTAGTGCAGTTAAGGTGTCGGAGATCTTACCGAGTGTTGCCTTGGAGAGTTCGATCGGGTCGGTAAGGCTTTCGTCGTGGCCGTCCTTTTGGAAAGTTATTGTGCCGCGTCCATTGTCATCATGTCGGATCTCGATCTTGCTGTACGAGAAGCCGGGTCTCGAGAACTCATAGAAATGTGTCGAAGCCGCCGTGATCCCTGTCGATGGGGGGGCGGCAAGTTCAGCGGGCCGTTCATTGCGCTTTGACGGAGTTTCCTGAACTGGCGTCGGAGTCGGTGCCGGTTTCGAATTCTTTTTGGTTTGAGCTCCACCAGAGAAACTTAGAATACCAAGAAGCGCAGCAGTTAGAACCGCATTTGAGATCATTTTCATAGCAGACTCCAGTCCCACCAGTCACCAGAGGCGAACCAGCATAGGATGCGGTTAAAAGCGTACCAGTTGGTAAAGCGCTATTCGAATTTTACAGATACGATCTTAGAGACGCCAGCTTCCTGCATTGTGACGCCGTAAAGAGCGCGGGCGGCTTCCATCGTCCGCTTATTGTGGGTGATAACGATAAATTGCGTTTTTTCAGACATTTCCGCGATCTTACCCGCGAAACGGCCGACGTTGGCATCGTCCAGCGGGGCGTCAACCTCGTCTAGCAAGCAGAAGGGGGAAGGGCGGTATTTGAATATGGCGAGCACAAGGGCGATCGCCGTCATTGCCTTTTCACCGCCGGAGAGGAGCATGATGTTTTGCAGGCGCTTGCCTGGCGGCTGAGCAACGACCTCGATGCCGGCCTCAAGAATGTCTTCTGCCTCAAGCAAGGTCATTTCGCCCCGGCCGCCGCCGAAAAGTTCGACAAAGAACTGCTTGAAGTTCTCGTTGATCGCTTCGAAGGCGTCCTTGAAACGGTCGCGAGATCTTTGCTTGATCTCACGAAGTGCTTCTTCGGTCGCTGCTATGCTGTCCACTATATCGGTTCGCTGAGACGTCAGGAAGAGATGCCGCTCCTCGGCTTCCGCGAGTTCTTCCAAGGCGAGCATATTGATCGCACCGAAATTATCGAGTTTTTGCCGTAGATCGTCCGCATCGTGACGGGCGGATTCAAGCGCGAATCCTTCATCCAGTACCGTATTCTCAACGAGATCGATAAGCGATACGTTCAATTCCTGTTGGCAGTTTTCGGCTGTATTTTTGAGTTCGGTCGCCGCTTCAGCCTGCTTGATCTCAATCTCTGCCTTTTGGCTGCGGGCCTCCACGGTTCTGCGATTTAACTCGGCAAGCTCGTCGCTCATCGAGTCCGAACGATCACGGGCCGCCGCAAGCTCTGTTATCGCCGATGCCAGTTCCGCATCCTCTTTTGTGATCTCGTCGCCCGCCGAGGATATGCGGTCGGTTATCTCGTTGATCGCTTCGTGAAGACCTTTTATCTTCGCGTCATTTTCGGTCAATTCGAGGCTTAATGCCGCTACGCGGGAATCGATCTCGCGGGATTCATTCTCAACGCGTCTTAAGGCCGAAACAGCAGAACGTCGGCGCTCGTCCGAAGTCGCTGCGATCATTCGCTTCTCATTCAAAACAGCCGAAGCGGCCTCAGCGTGTTGCCTTGCGGTCGCGAGATCTAAGCCGATTTTGTCCAGCGCGGACTCGGTCGCTGAGCGAGCTTCCTTCGCGGCCTCTTGATTGAGAAGAGCCTCGGCTCGTCGTTGTTTCAGGTCACCTATCTCAGAGGCGATCTGGCTTACTTCGTCGGCGACGACCTTGCGATGTCTTTCGGAGCGCGATATCTCTTCACGTGCCGAATGCACCTGGATCTGAAGCCCGTGTATCCCGCGATCTACCTTGATGATCAGGGACTGCAAATCGACCGTCTTACTCTCGTTTTCGACGAGAAGTGTGCGTTTCTTTTCAACCTCGGCCTTCGATGATTCGATCGCCTTATCGAGCTTGGCACAATCTTTAGCGAGCTGATTGAGTTCGCGCTTAAAGGCGAGCAGCGATGTGTTCTTTCCGTCCGGCTTCCTGCTGCCGGCCACAAACATTCGGCCGCCCAGGGCAATGTCGCCACGACGGTCTATCAGCATTTCGCCTGCCTTGCATCCGGCTGCGTCGATGTCGTCCACCAGTACAGCGGACATTTCACGCGGGAAGATCTCGCTGAGGACGGCTGCGGTTTCTTTTGATATTCCTAGATGGCTGGCGATCGTACCATTTGGTGTCAGAGCTTCTCCTCGATCGGCAGCGGGCAAAACAACCATGGCTGTCCGGCCAACGTTGTTATTTCGCATCCATTCGGCAACTTTCATTGCGTCCGACCGCGAATTTACAATAACCGCTTCGAGGAAAGTTCCGAACAGCGTTTCGACTGCCGTTTCCGCATCGGTCGCAACGTTGAGCCTATCAGCCAGGACACCACCGAACTTGACGCCGATCTTCGCCTGTTCGGCGAACAACTTCTGTACTTGCGGAGCGTAAACCGCTTTTTTCTCTTCCAGTTCACGAAGCGTTGCGAGGCGGTGATGCTTGGCAGCGTGTTCATCGTGAAGGTTTCGTAATGCTTCTTCGGCGTTCCTTAGAGCGTTTCGCGATTCGGAAGTGGCCGCGATGAGAACGTCCTTTTCGGCGTTCAATCCGGAGAGTTTTTGTTCCTCAGCGTCGAGGTCTCGGGCAAGGGCATCGGCGTGCTTCTGGCTCGATTCGAATGTCTCTTCGGCCCGGATTCCTTCACGCTCGAGGCCTGTTGCCCGCATCTCAAGGCGTTCGAGGTTGTTCGCAAGCTGCCGAGCGATCTCGTCAAAGCGCTCGGCGGCCGCTGTATGCTGCATGAGTTCTGCTCGCAAGGTGTCTATCGAGGATTCAATGACTCGCAGTCCCGCCGACGCACCTTGATAGGCTTCTTCTGATGACCGGAGCTCGCCTTCGGCAAGAGCGTGGGCCGCAGTTTCGCGTGCCTCGTCCTCTCTCAGCTTTTTCAACTCTCCCTCAAGCGTAGCGAGTCGTTCCTGGCTCGAGGCGATCTCGGAGCGAAGGGCGTCGCAGCGGCCGTTCAGCGAAACGATCTGGTCCGATTTATAGAGGTGTTCGCGTTCGGCCCGGTCCCTTTCGAGGATGTTGTTCGCGTGGATCTTGCGAAGTTCGGCGAGGCTTTCCTCGGCATCGCGGGCGTGCTGAGTTGCTTCGCGTGATGCGTCTTCCTGAGTCTTTACTTTGGACTGCAGTTCGGTCTCGATCTCTTCCGCACGCCCGAGTTCTATTTGCAGCTCATTCGACAGGTTCGAGAGATATTTTCCTTCGGCGGCGTAAAGCTGGCGAAGCAGGCTTCGAAATTCTTCCTGCAGGATCTTGAATCGTCGGGTCTTGGCGGCTTGTCGTCGCAGCGAGTTGACCTGTGTTTCGATCTCCGAAATTATGTCGAAAATACGAGAAAGATTCGTTTTTGCGGATTCGAGCCTCGACTCGGCGGCCCGCTGGCGGGCACGAAATTTCGATATTCCGGCTGCTTCCTCGATCAAGTTTCGTCGATCAGCGGGTTTGGCGGAAAGGATCTGCCCGATACGGCCCTGTTCGATGATCGCATAATGAGCACCTGACAGGCCGGTTCCGGCGAATAGATCCGTGATGTCGCGAAGGCGGCACGTCTTTCCATTCAGCTGGTATTCACTCTCGCCAGATAAATACAGCCGCCGTGTGACCGAAACGGCCTCGCCCGGAGCAAAATCGAGCGCAAATGAACGCGGCCGCCAGTGGCGTTTTGTCTTGACCTTGGTTTCGACAACCTGTGCCGAACCAACGGTCATCGCCTTTACGATCTCGACCTCTTCCGATTCCCCAGCTTGGCTATCGTCCGCACTAGTGCAGTCGAGAATTATCTCGTCCGAAAGCACGTCTGCCTCTGCATCGACGCCCTCGATCTCGTCCATATCGACCGCGGCTTCGTCGATACCCGAGAGAGCTTCGTCGATATCCGAAAGTTCGTTGTCGTCGGTGTCGAACACCGAGTCGTCGCGAACCAGATGCAAAACGACCTCTGCCATGCCGCCGGGTTTGCGGCTGCGCGTTCCGGCAAAGACGACGTCTTTCATCTCGCCGCCGCGGAGTGATTTGGCACGCTGTTCCCCAAGCACCCATGAGATCGCGTCGGAGACGTTGGATTTCCCGCACCCATTCGGCCCAACGACCGCCGTTATGCCGCTGCCGGTAAAAACGATCTCCGTGTAATCCGCGAAAGATTTAAAACCTGAAATTTCGAGACGCTGAAGCTTAAACATTCTATAGTGCCTGGATATGAGAAGAGCACTATATTTTGTACATTTGGGCCGGTTAAGTCAACCTTTAAAATCGGATGTTAGTGTTTTGATTCTTTGGTTCGCGCATGCTCCCATCAAGCTATGGGTAAGAGGTCTCAACCCCATCTGAACACGCGTTTCATAGCAGGCAGAAGCCGATGACCTTGTACTACTGCGTGAAAAAATTCCTCATGCTCGACCTCTACGTGGGCCATGTCGAGGAGGTCTTCGACGCATTCATTCATTCCGAGTTCCCTCGCGAATTCGGCTGCATCCTCATACTCCACCGAGTTCTTGCTTTCCAGCCGACCGGCGAAGTACATCGGCATGAACCAGCCCGAGATGTAGCAAGTCAAGCCAAGTGTCCGACCGATGGCCCAAAAAAACTTTTCGCGGCGCGGATTCGGGCCCGAGCCTAGTTTGTTCAGCCATTCGCCGACACGCTGGCGATGATCCCATTCCTCAGCCTCGATCTCTTTGATCCTGGCTTTCTCGGCCGAATCCTTTAGCGATTTCCAGTGTCCGCGATATGCGTAGGCGGCCGCGATCTCGCCAGAATATGCGTGTTGAAGGATGCGGATCAAGCCATTCCGGGCCTTGTGTTCGTCGATCTCGACGGCAGGATTCTCGGGAAGGGATGTCATCGGATAGTTCAAAATCTCGCGGAATGATATTTGAAATACAGGTCGTTTACCTCGGCGAAAGGCAATACGGTGACATGCGGCATAACGTCGGTCACAGTAATTGTTGCGATGAGTTGTCCATTGAAAAAAGCACTCCAGGAATGCCCTACTCCATTTACGTGAGCCAGATAACCTCTAGCCATTTCATTAACGAATCGGGTTGTGTCGAGGTCAATGACATCGAACAAGATGAATCGTTCGTGCGGAGGATCTGCGTCATCCCCGGCAGCCACCGAGTCCCGCGTGAGCCTTATCTTGACCTCCATAATCTCTTAGTCGGGACTCATTTCTTGTCTCCGTTCGCCAAACAGCTTAAGATATCACGCAATGGGCAAAGCGAAGAAAATTGTCTACTGGATCACGACGATCTGGCTCAGTCTGGGGATGCTCTCGAGCGGGATAATACAACTTTCGCGGGCGATGCCGAAGCGGTGGAAACGATCACGAAGCTCGGTTATCCCGCATATCTTCTGTCTATTTTGGGCGTTTGGAAGATCCTCGGTGTTGCCGCGATCCTTGCGCCTCGGCTGCAGCGGCTCAAGGAATGGGCTTATGCGGGGTTTTTCTTTGTTGCCTCTGGAGCTTTCATTTCGCACGTGACGATGGGCGATCCGTTCGGCGAGATATTTCCGGCGATCCTGCTTATTGCTTTGACGATCGTTTCCTGGGCATTTCGGCCGGAAAGCCGGAAGCTGGGTTGAAAACGCGATGAGCAAGACCGTCGAGATCAAAACAAAACAAAACGACGGGAGCGTCAGTGACTTTATCGAGCATATCGTCGACGATCAAAAACGTGATGACTGTCTCGTAGTTCTTGATCTAATGCAAAATGCGACTGGTGAGAGACCGAAGATGTGGGGCACTTCAATGATCGGCTTCGGCAACCGCATATACAGGAGTCCGAAGACTGGAAGGGAAGTCGAGTGGTTTGTTATTGGTTTTTCACCGCGTAAGGCGAATATCTCGCTTCACCTGATCGACATAAAGTCTCATTCGGCGGCATTGGAAAAGCTCGGGAAGCATGCGACCGGCTCCGGGTGTCTCTACATAAACAAACTCGCCGATATTGACGTTACAATACTAAAAAGGATCATTCTTTCATCGATAGAGAACCAATAAACGTTATGGCTCAGAAAAAACAGAAACTCTCCCCGGCACAGAAGATCGAACTACTCGAAACACTAAAGGAGCGTTTCGAAGCAAACGCGTCCCGCCACAAGGGAGTTTCATGGGCCGGCGTGCAGGCAAAGCTTGAAGCGAATCAAGAAAAGATGTGGTCGCTCGCAGAAATGGAGCGGACGGGCGGCGAGCCGGATTTAGTTGCTTTTGACAAGAAAAGCGGCGAATACACTTTCTTCGATTGCTCACCCGAAAGTCCTAAGGGCCGGCGGAGCACCTGTTATGACCAACAGGCGCTGGATTCGCGGAAAGAGCACAAACCGAACCACAGCGCCGTTGGAATGGCGAGGGAAATGGGCATCACGCTTCTCGACGAAGATCAGTACAAGTATCTGCAAACGTGCGGAAAGTTCGATACGAAAACCTCAAGCTGGGTTGAGACTCCTGATGATGTACGCTCACTCGGCGGAGCTCTGTTTGGCGACTGGCGTTGGGGACGCGTATTTATCTATCACAACGGAGCCGAGTCTTATTATGCGGCGAGGGGTTTTCGCGGAAAACTGATTGTTTAGTTAGGACGGCCAAAATAAATGATGTATCCGTTCGGGTCGCGGATCTCAAAGCCCCGAAGGTTATCGCTGTTATTGCCCAACTGCGTCGAAAAATCCGCACCACGCGATACGAACTCCTCAAAAAGCGCGTCCGGATCGGGTACATAAACGTAGGCATCCCAGCTTGCGATACCGTGACCGATATCTCGTGAGCGGTTCGGTATCGGATCTACGTCCACATCCTTGAACATGAACATAGCGTTCCCCCGCTCGACCATGCCAAAAAAGATGTCGTCCGGCTCCGGTCCCTCAAACGTTACGGTAAACCCTAGTTTATCGCGATAGTAAGCGAGAGCCCCTGGAACATCGCGGATAATAAAAAGCGGGGCGGCGGCGCCCATAGGGGCTTTATCTGATTCGTTCATTATTTAATCTTCCGTCCTGTAATGGACTCATATATTGTGCCGTCGCCTTGGTCGACGATCATTCCCGTAACGAGTCCATTTGGATCTTTGATGAAGCGGTGTTGGATGTCTTCGGCTTTCAGGAAGAACTTCGTTTCAGACTCGGCAAACATCTCGATCTTCGGCTCGGTATTGCGCTTTTGAAATAGCTTTCCGTTTTCGTACGTTATGAGGATAGTTGTTTTGGGCTGATCAAACTGATATTCGCCTATATATTTTTCGAGAACCGAAGGAGTGAGCGCGACTGCTTTGCGTTCGTAAGGTTTTTCGTAAGGCGATCCGAAGACTATTGACGAAAGAACGCCGGCGATCTTTCCGGACGAGCCTTTTTCGTTGTTGCTTAAAACAATGACGGTCACTTTGTCCGAAGGGTAGCGCGCTATATAGGTTATGAAACCCGTCGCATTTCCTCCATGAGCGATCTCGCGACGCCCGTGTTTTGTGCTGATCCAGACGCCGCTCGCGTATACTTTTCCGGGCAGCATTTCTTTGTCCGGAACGTACATTTCTTCGATAGATAGTCTTGAAAGCAGCTTATCCGTGTAAAGTGCCTTATCCCAGAGCAGCAAATCCTCGGTCGTCGAATATACCCCGCCCGAAGCATACATGCGGACGATCTCGCGGTAGGGAAGATTTGTTATCGGCTCCCCAGGCAATTGTCGATAACCGATCGCGCGGTTCTTGAGGATGCGGATGGGATCTTCATGGCCGGAATTCTTCATTCCCAGCGGTGCAAAGATATTTTCCTCCAAAAACTCGCCATAGGATTTGCCTGAAATGCGTTCGATCAGAAATCCGAGCAATGTGTAACCCGAACCTAGATATCGAAATTCCGCTCCTGGCTTGTATTCCAACGGCTTTTTTGCGGTCGCTTCGAGCCACTGGTCCCACGGAACCGGAAGCCCGCGAAGAGCGCCGAGATCCAAGGAAGAAACCCCGGGAATGCCGTGAGTCATCGTCATCAACTGCCTGATGGTTATCGGCTGCCACGCCGGTGGACAATCGGCTAGGTATTTGCAGAATGGATCGTTGACGTTCAGCTTACCTTGCTCCTGCAGCATCATTATCGACGTCGCAGTAAATTGCTTAGTAAGCGAAGCAAGACGGAAGACGGTTTTGGGCGTGTTGGGAATATCGTGCTCTACATTCGCGAGCCCATAGCCTCTACTTACGATCGGTTTGCCGTCGCGTGCGACGAGGATCGAGCCGGTGAATCTCTCGTGCTCAACCGAGAGTTTCATGTATTGCTCGATCTCGATCGCGATCTGCTTATCGGACTTAACGTTCTGGGCTGTTACGGATTGTGAAACGACAAGATACAAACCTGCCAAGAAAAAGAACCCACCTAACGGACGGAGGAATGCACGCATGAGTATTTACCTGGGATCTAACTTCAACGAGATCTCTATGTTGAACGTAACACGCGCGACCGTCCGCGTTGTTGCATAAACAACTGAGTTTAAGTGCATAGATTCGTTCGCGTGCGCATCAGTCCTGAACCCAATCGTTCTTGAGCAGCAGCTCTTCTATCCGGTACGCGTGAAACATCTCGTGATTGAGAACGTGCCGGAACATGATGAAAACGGAGTAATGATCGAAGGCTTCGTGTACAGCGGTTTTCTGCCACTCTTCAGACGAGAGTTCACGGAGTCGAGTGACCAGCGTTGTTCGTTCACGTACGTAGCGTTCCAGACTCTCGTCCAGATCAACGTCGAAGTAGGAGCCGGCTTCTTCGTCCGGCGTAGGTTCGACAGACCGTATGAACGGCTCAGGCGTCGATAAGATCATATCCAGCCGGTCGCGAAAAAGCTTGTCGGACTGAGAAAGGTGGCAGGCATGCTCGTAAGCGGACCATTTTGCGGGGCTTGGCCGTCGTTTCACGATATGCTCAGGCACCTCGCGGACCATCGGAATGATAACGAGAGGTGCCTTTTCCAAAGCGACGATCAATGCGTCGGTGTTATTCATTGTTAACGGTATGCAGAAGCGGGCGGCGTTCCACAGTACTCTTTTTCCGTTGTGCTCAGAAGTTTGTGACTGGCGTCGAAAGTATGGCGACGCACGGAACTGAGTTTTCCGCCATTTACACAGACCCGCCGCTCGTTTGAGGCTGCTCCGACATCGAGAAACCAAACGCGTGCTGCCGCGAGGGCCTTGGCATCGCCCGTATACTTGCCTCCGGCCAGGGCGTACTCATATACATGACCGCTCTTTTCGTTGATGACGAGACGCAACTTATCTGCCTTCAGGTGAGTTCTATAGGGCGCGTGTTTTGCTTCGAGATCGTTGGTGAGTTTCTTTTTGGCGCCTTCGCAATATTTCTCGTTGATCTCTTGCACCGTACCTTTCCAAAAATCACCCCAGTCCTTGTCCTCGATCACACGGGTTGAAGGCGAAACCCCGCCCGCGATCATCTTCTTGTAGGCCTCGGCACACCAGTCGTAAACGATCGCCACGGGCTGCCCCGGCTGCTGGTTCGCAACGACCCATTTGCGGAACTCGCGATAGTTAGCGTCGTCCTCGAGCGATTGAGCCCCTACCGCGGTGGCTAAGGCGGCGTGAAATACCACCATTGATATGCAAACAAATGCGACTCTCATCTCTGTCCTCCCAGCATTGAAAATTTCCTCAAGTATATTGATGGACAGTATCGAAATCAATCAATTTCTATCTGCTGGCGTCATACATCCCCTTCATTCCTAATCATCGGTTGCGATCTGAGGAGCACCGGTTCTGACGTCGCCGTCGCGTGTGTAGGTGATGCAGACGTTGCCGTTTGGCGAGATCAGACTGTCGGTCACCTTGAAGGACGCCGGGATCGTGCCGTCCTGGAAGAGGCGTTTGCCTTCGCCGAGCGTTATCGGCATTATCATCAGTTCCAGCTCATCGACGAGATCATTTTTGAAAAGCGTCTGAATCAGGTCCGCACTTCCGAAAACGTACAGGTCGGGCCCGTCGGTTTGTTTGAGTTCGCGCACCTTTTCCGCGAGGTCGCCGCCCAAAAATACCGTCGGCTGCCAATCGCTCGAGGTGCGTGTATTCGAGGCGACATACTTCGTCGCGGTCATCACATTCGGCCAGAAATGCGAGTGCGTCGGCCAATACGGCTCCCAAATATCAAACGTCTTCCGCCCCAACAGAAGATCGACCTCTCTTCCCAGCCGCCTCTGTATCACTTCCCCGGATTCCTCGTCCGTATATCCGAAAAACCACCCCTCATACTTAAACCCGTCCTCCGGGCTCGACTGTATGACACCATCAAGCGTAATGAATTCTGCTGCGATTAATTTTCTCATGGTTTTGACTCCTCTGCGATTATTATGCAACCAAATGGTTGCATATACAAGCCCGCCAGTCAAATTTTGGTGGTCTCATTGCAAATCTCGCATTCGTGGAATCAATAAAGGCCACGTCTTGTGGGGGCAATCACGGTCAATGAGGGCAAATGAGTCTTAGGCATTACGATTGAAAACATTTACATTCATAGACTAAGACATCCTTCTAAAATAGGGCAATGTACAGGAAACTTGAACCTAAACTTCTCGCAGTCTTACGTGACGGCTATTCTAAGAAGCTCTTTGCCGGGGATCTATTGGGCGGGCTGACGGTCGGTGTGGTCGCTCTGCCGTTATCTATTGCGCTCGCTATCGCGTCAGGTGTTAAGCCGGAACAGGGGCTTTATACGGCGATCTTTGCCGGAGCTGTCATTGCTATTCTTGGCGGTTCGCGTGTGCAGGTTAGCGGCCCGACGGGCGCGTTTATCGTTATTGTCTATGGAATAGTTCAAAAGTACGGCTATGACGGCCTGGTTGTCGCGACCCTTCTTGCCGGGATCATGCTGATAATAATGGGGCTCGCACGGATGGGAGCTTTTTTGAAGTTCATTCCGTATCCCGTTGTTGTCGGGTTTACGTCCGGCATCGCACTGATTATTGCGTCGTCTCAGATCAGTGATTTTCTTGGGCTTCAGATCGATAAAGTACCAGCGGATTTTGTCGCTAAGTGGACGGTCTACATTGAGCATTTCTCAACCACCAACCTGTACACCGTCGGTGTCGGCGGATTGTCGCTTCTCATCATTTTGTTGTGGCCGCGTATTACGCAGAGGGTTCCGGGACCGCTCATCGCGATATTGGTCGTGACCGCGATAGTTCAGGCGTTTCAACTCCCTGTGGATACGATCGCAACGCGGTTTGGCGGTGTGCCGAATACCTTGCCGTCGCCGCAGCTTCCGGTCGTTACGTATGAGTTAGTTCAGCAGATGTTTATGCCCGCACTGACTATCGCGATCCTCGCGGGCCTCGAATCTCTGCTGTCAGCGGTTGTCGCTGACGGCATGACTGGCAGGCGGCATCGTTCGAACATGGAGCTTATAGCTCAAGGCGCAGGAAATATAACCTCGGTGCTGTTCGGCGGGATCCCGGCTACGGGAGCCATTGCACGAACGGCGACAAATATTAAGGCAGGCGGCAAGACTCCGGTATCTGCCCTGATCCATTGTGCTTTTCTACTGCTTGTCCTGCTCTTTGTAGGTGAATGGGCGGCGTTGATACCAATGGCGACGCTCGCGGCAGTGCTGTTGGTCGTTGCTTACAACATGAGTGAATGGCGTGAGTTCCTACACCTGCTAAAGAGTCCTCGCGGTGATGTTGCAGTACTGTTGGCGACCTTTTTCCTCACGGTTATTATCGATTTAACGACTGCCATTCAGGTTGGGATACTTCTCGCAGCGTTTCTCTTTCTACAAAAGATGTCCACGGAAACGCGCGTCTCATTGGTCACGGATGATCTCGCGGATGATGCCGAGACGAGGGCGCGCAATATGTCGAGTGTAGAGATCCCGGCGGGCGTGGAAGTATTTGAACTGTACGGCTCGTTGTTTTTCGGGGCGGTTCGCCAGTTCAAGGAATCGATCCGAGTAGTTTCGAAAAAACCTAAGGCGTTGATCCTTAGAATGCGGCAGGTGCCGTCTATAGACGCTAGTGGAATAAGGGTGCTCGAAGAGATGGCGGAGGATGCAAAGGCGGCAGGTTATGAGCTGATCTTCTCCGGCGTTTCAAGGTCGGTCTATCGCGTGATGCGGCAGAGCGGCCTCGTGGAAATGATCGGCAAAAAGAACTTCGCGGCCGATATATTCGCTGCTTTAGAGATCGCGCGAAAGCATTTGTAACTGAATTCTTACGCGTTTATATATAGAGCACACAAAAACGTCACCTTCACACTTTAACCCACGAAAACTGGGCGACAAACTCACTTTATCAGCTCATTAACCTGCGTATTCTCAAACCCAAATCGAATTGCCGCTGCGAGAACGTCGGTGTTTATATCTTTTAGAGTTTTGAACCTTATGCAATAGCCGGTCACGGTCGCTTTGCCGAGGGTGGGGGCGTATGTTTCGGCCAGGTATTTTTTGTCTTCGATACCGAGGATATAGATGGAGATCCCGGTTTTGTTTGCGCTCAGGCCGATCTGATAGAACTCGCGGATCGTCCCATCGGCGTATTTGTGAGGGCGAGAGCCGTAGCCGATATCCGGATTAGTAACGACCTTACCTTCGCTGTTTTTGCCGTCGGAGAACCACAATTTGCATTTCGGATCTACTCCCAAAATGAGTTCATGCAACTGCTGCATCTCACTGCGTTTTGGTTCGGGGTGGCTCGCGATGTGGTTTTTAATCTGTTCCTGTGCGTTCATAGAAAATTACAGGTTGCTACGATCTGCATGCGACTCGATGGCCGCCTTATCTTGGTCAGTTATGCCTTTCCACTGAATGGAATCACGCAGAACCAATTCAACGCCGACACCCATTCGAAATATGTCAATCATGTGCAAGAACCACTGAGAAGGTGTCCACTCTTTTAGCTCAGTCGATCTAAAGCCTTTCAATGTCGCTTCCCAATACACGCCCGCTGCTTCGCGGTAAACATACTGGTACTCCGCTTTACCTTGTCCTTCGAGACCGAGGAAAAGCTCCCCGGAATCTAAGATTTCAATACGGTTTATGTATTCGGTTTCACCCCAACTCATCATTTGTTCTCGCTTTCCAATGCTGTGGACAAGATCGTAACTGACTATTGTTTCGGCAGTTTGGCGTCGAGAAACGCGTTGATCATCGGAACGAGCATTTGTCTTTGGTTCATCAGCGTAACGTGCGTCGTATCGGGCAAAATGGCCAATCTCGATTCGGAGCGCGGCTGCATGTCGCCATGGATATTGCCGCCGCCTTTGAGGCGGTACATTTCAGCGATGTGTTCGAACCGCACGCCGTCGGCGTCGCCGTGGATGAAGAACATCGGTGCTTTCGTAGCCTTGAATTTGTCCGCGCCGAAATCGTACGGTTTCGCGACCATCGCGACGACGTGCTTGATGAAGTCCGGGAACTTGTCGGGTGTCGGGCTCAGCCTCTTGTACTCAGCTTCCATGGGCGTGCCTTTGAAAACTTCTGCCGTGAGGTTGGGGAGAGCCTCGCGTCCCTCTTTGACCCAGCCGTCGAGCCGGAACGGTGCCGAAATGCTTACGACCTTTCGCACTTTTTCAGGATGACGGATCGCAGTCTGCATAGCCACGCCGCCGCCCAGGCTGTAACCGACGATATCCGCACGTCCGATCTTGAGATGATCGAGCAGCCCTACCACATCGTCCGAAAGATTTTCAAAGCTCATATTACGCTTAACATCCGCCGTCCGCCCGTGACCCTGCATTTCGACGGCGATCACTTTCCGCGTTTTGGCGAGTTCCTTGATCCAATCATTCCAGTCACCCGAGATCGCCATAAACGCCCCATGCACCACCACCACCGGCTCGCCGCTGCCGTGGATCTCGTAATACATTTTCAGTCCGTTGACGGGAGCATAGCCCGTAGCCGGCTTTTGCTGTCCTGATACGACCCCCGAAAGGAGCATCGTAATTAGCATTGTCAATAAAGTTGTTGTTCTTATGATTGGTCGCCAATTCATACTTTTTTTCATTTCGAATCTCTATCAAACTTAATTGATTCAATGATTTGTAAGGCCAATTGCTCGTCCTCGCGCTTCTCAAAACGGGCTTGAATAGACAACTCTGTAAGTTTGCCGTCGGGCATATCGAATCGGGCATCCACGCAGTTTCTTCTCGACGGATCGATGAGTCCTTTTTGCTCTGGTATTTCATACATGACAATTTTGGCGACTTCACCATCGATTGTTTTCTGAGTGTCCCGAAAGTTGATGTATCCGTTGTTTTTAGCATCCGCCCCGTACGGCCCAGACTCCGAATATATTGTCATCTGTTGGCTCTTGAACGACCATCCGGATGAATCGACACCTTGCCAAGGTGCTGTCAAAAAAGAAGATGGGACAATAATGGAATAACCATCAGCCTCCACCTTTTTAGTTTCGAGAGATGCGAGTATGGATGACGTTGGCGCCGGAGTCGGTACAGAGGGAGCCGTGTCCGGAAACGAACACGACGTCGATACCAATACCGTTGTCAGCAGGCACGCTACCGCTCGTAATAACACCATCCGCAAATCGGTTTGTCCAATCGTTTGCAACATACTTCACTCAACGAAGAACTGGCAATAATCTCAAACGCTACGCGACGTGAACTGCTTTATCGTACCCATCCGTGACAAACGTTAACGTCTAAAGTCATATTGCCTACGCGACGATCGATAACTTCGCCAATAGTTCTTCCAGATTCTTCAACTGTGCCTTTGTACCTTCGACGAAGCCGAATTCGATCATTCGCTCGAGGCGTTCGAGCGATTCGTTGTAGATGGAAACGTGAACCGTCGTCTTCCCGTCTTGCTCGCTGAAATTCAGGTCCCAATCGGAGCCGGGGAGTTCCACATTCTCGTCAGCGTCGGCGAATGTGTTGAAGAGCTTGAAATTCGTCTTCGGCGTGATCGAAGTATATTTCTGCAAAACCCAACGCTCGATGCCTTCGGGGCTGACCATTGCGTAAAATCTCTTGCCGCCAACGGTGAAGTCCATGACCTTTGTCCGCGAAGCGAAAGGTTTCGGTGCCCACCACTGGTCGAGCAACTCGGCCTTTGTATATGCGTCCCAAACGAGCGACAGCCCAGCATCAAACTCTTTGGTTATCGTGACCATCTTCGTCTCTTTGTTGACTATAAAGTCCATATTCGTTCCGAAGTTTTGGCTTCCTTATCTTTCCTTTGCGTTCTTTGCGACTTTGCGTTAAATATTTCACGCAGAGACGCAAAGCCCGCAAAGGAACCGCAAAGAAAGCCAGCGAACGTTCAACGTAGCGGCCTTACTTACGTGCGGGCTTCTGCACTTAATATTTCGTCAAGCCGTGCATAGCTTGTCTCCATGCCGTCTGTCATTCCGGTTTCGAGGGCCGCGTCGCGGTCGGCCTTCGACGCATACTTTATCGTGGTCGAGACGTTCGTGATGCCGTCGACCTCGTCGAACGTTACGGTGATGATCGACGGTTCGCCGCCCATAGTGATGCCCATGTTGCCCGGATCGAAAGCTTGCGTGTGAACGATCTTGGCGAATGGCTCGACCTCCAAGACCTCGCCGGTAAATCCGAACTCCATGCCGTCTTCGTCATTGCGCCAACGCCATTGATACTCGCCGCCTACACGCATATCCATATCGCAAACAGGCATCGACCAATTGGGCGGACCTGTACACCAACGACGCAGCAGATCCGGTTCCATATAGGCCCGCCACACCAGAGTGGCAGGGGCATCAAAGCTTCGTGTGACTAGAACCTCGGTATCTGACGGCAGGCTTGCTTCGGCTGGTTTCATTTTCTTCGCTCCTTTTTGTCCTGTTGTTTCAACTCGGCAAGCAACACGTCAAGCTGTTCAAAACGGCTTTCCCAGATCTTTCTATATTGCTCCAGCCATCTATCGATCTCTTTCATTTTCTCGATCTCAAGTTTGTAGTAGACCTCACGGCCTCGTTGCTCTGCTGTCACGACCTCGCATTCGGTCAGTATCCGCAGATGCTTCGAAACCGCCTGCCGCGAAGTATCAAAATGCTCAGCCAACGCATTCGGCGTCATCGCATTGATCGCAACCAACGCTATGATAGCCCGCCTCGTCGGATCAGCTATAGCCTGGAAAATGTCTCGTTTCATATTGACGAACAGCAGTATGCAACCATTCGGTTGCATATGTCAAATGCAACCGAACGGTTTCGCGAAATAACGGGACAACAAACTTAAACTGCGGCGACGCGGTTGTAGACGGTGTCGCGCTCGACGGGGTCGAAGCCGGCGCGTTCGATCATCGTGATTATCTCAGCTTTGGTCATTTTTACCTCGCCTTCGGCGGCATAGGCGTGGGTGAGTTCGCCGCCGTCGGTGATGGTGCCGTCTAGGTCGTTGGCGCCGAAGTGGAGGGCGGTTTGGGCGGTGGATTTGCCGAGCATGACCCAGTAGGCCTTGATGTGGTCGAAGTTGTCGAGCATCAGGCGCGAGACGGCGATAGTCTTGAGATTGTCGATGGCGTCGGGGCCGGGAAGCGAAGATAGTGCGGTACCCGGTGGGTAGAACGCGAGCGGGATGAAGCACTGGAAGCCGCCGGTCTTATCCTGCTGTTCGCGGAGCTTAACAAGATGGTCGATGCGGTCTTCGATCGTCTCGATGTGGCCGTAGAGCATTGTGGCATTAGTCTTGAGGCCGGCCTTGTGGACCTTTCCGGCGAGTTCGAGCCAGCGTTCGCCATCGCATTTGTGATCACAGATCCGCGAGCGTGTAGGTTCAGCAAATATCTCGGCTCCGCCGCCGGGACACGAATCCATGCCGGCGGCCCTGAGTTTCTCGATCACTTCTTCGTCGCTCATCTTGTAAAACCGGGCGAAGAAATCGAGCTCGACCATGGTCAGAGCCTTCAGATGTAGCTTTGGAAACTCGCGTTTGAGCGACGAAAACAAGTCGGTGTAGTACGAGAAGGGAAGTTTGCTGTTCAGTCCGCCGACGATGTGCAGTTCGGTCGCACCTTCGGCGACCGCGGCACGAGCGATGTCGATGCCTTCTTCGATCGAATGCGTGTAGGCATCTTCCTGCCTTGCACGACGGTAAAAGCCGCAGAATTTGCAATCCGCAACGCAGATATTTGTATGGTTGAAGTGGCGGTTGACGTTGTAATAGGTCGTCAGCCCATGCTTGCGGCGGCGGACGGTGTCGGCGAGTTTGCCTAGAGCGTTGAGGTCGGTCGTGTTGTAGAGTGCGAGGCCTTCGTCAAATGTCAGGCGTTCACCGTCCTCAACTTTGAAGGCTATATCTATAAGGTTTCGGTCGAAAGAGAACTGCATACTTAGCTTTGATTTTATCAGAATCTCCGGCCGATCACTGACAATAAACGCCCTGTTTTACCGTACCTCTGCTTCTCCAGCCGATACGAAAAGAAAAGATCTGGCCGCTCCATGGTGCAGAATGGGGCTGTGTAGATCTTGTCGTCGGCAAGGCCGGCGGTCAGAAGTTGGTCGCGGTTAGCCTGATGAAGGTCGACGAGGGCATGGCCTTCGCGTGTCGCGGTGAAGTATTTTTTGCTTCCAGCGAAATTTTCTTTGAAGGCCTCAATAACGTCGGAACCGATCTCGTAGTGGGTGCAGCCCGCTGCGGGACCGATAGCTGCGACCATATTTGCAGGGTCGGCTTGGTAATTTTCAACAAGTTTCCTGATCGCTTTTGCCGCGATCGACTGTACTGTGCCGCGCCATCCGGCATGGACTGCGGCGTAAGATCCTGTGACCGGATCACCGATCAAAACTGGAACACAATCGGCTGTTTTAGCTCCAGCAAGCACGTTTGGAAGGTTTGAGATGACCGCGTCGGCCTTTTCTTCGGAATCTCCGATGTCATCAAAGTTGTTTACGACCTTGATTTCGTCGCCATGGACCTGCCAGACCATTGCGAGCCGGAAATTTCCGTCGAAAGCCTTCAGAAACCTTCGACGATTCTCATAGATATTTTCAGCGGAATCCTCGTTGAAACCCGCGAGATTCAGGCTGTTTTCGGGGAAGTCGGACACGCCTCCGCTGCGGGTCGAGAATCCGTTTGCAAAACCCGCATTTTCGAGCGGCTCGCATACAAGGACTTTGACGCCATCACGTTCTCGCCAATGGAACCCGGTTTCGGTTAATATTTGGTGTTCCGTCTTGTCAGAACCGCTCGCTACCGCAGGTTGTTCTGACAACTGACCGCTGACCGCTGACGGCTGTTCCATGATACTTTCCATCGGCATCGACATTGTTGAAGTTTATCGCATCCGCGAAACCCTCGCCAGAACGCCTCGGTTTCGTGAGCGGGTTTTTACTGCGGCTGAGCAGGAATATTGCGAAAGCAAAGGGGTAGCGGCCGCGCAAAGCTACGCTGCACGGTTCGCGGCGAAAGAGGCGTTTCTAAAGGCTCTGAAAACCGGCTGGCGAGGAAAAATAACCTGGCATGATATCGAAGTAGTTTCCGACGTCGACGGAGTGCCCGATCTCGTGATAACGGGCGAAGCTGCTGACATTCTAAAACAGCGCGGTGCTGACCGTATCCATATCTCAATATCGCACACGGTCGATCACGCGATCGCACAGGTTCTGCTCGAAAAGTCCTAGGTGAATATCTCCAGCAAACAGTTAGTTTACTTTGAAGGAGTTGGCGATGCGGCCGGTTTTGGCGGCGGCGGTGGTTCATCGAGACTGAGGAAAACCACAGCAGCGTCATGATCGGAAACCCTTTCAGGTCGCGAAGCGTCATTTTTCATGATGAGCGGAAAATCCGCGTTCGATCGTCCGTAGCCGAATTTCAGCAGACGCTCCCGGGCCGGCTTATTGACCAGAATATGGTCTAGAGCCTGCGCCGAGCCGTCGAAAGTGTACGAGTATCGTTTCTGCGGATCCGGCAGGTAATCTATCAGCGTGACCAGGCCGGTCGCAAATGCCGTTTTCGACGGAGTGATCACATTCTGGTCGGATTTTCCTTTCAGAATGCCGATCAGGTCGTTAAACCCGTCGTTGAACTGGAACGCATTAAAATCGCCGCAAAGAATAATGCGTTCGGTCGGATCAGCCGTTTGGCGGTCCAAAACGAACTTTGCAAGAGCCTCGGCCTGAAGCCGGCGTTTGTTCTGAACGCGGCTGCCATCTTTCGGGTCGTCGATGCCGTTGTAGGATTTGAAATGGTTGACGATGACGGTAAGGGCAAGCGGTTTCGCAGCCTTCGGGTCAATTACCTCGACGCGGATCATCAGCGGCGGGCGGTCGTGCAAATTCTGATCTTCCGCACCTGAGACGCCGGTCAGCTTGTCATCTTTGCCTATCTGCTTGACCTCGACGACCTTGATCTTTGAAGATTTGACGAGGAAACCGACGTCGATACCCCGAACGTCATTACCCTCGATAAGATGCGCTGTATATTTAGGATCGCTCGCTCCACCGGCAACTGCATCGGCATTAACCTTATCGGCTAATTTCTGCAGCGATTTTAGATTTTCAACCTCGACTATACCGAGAACGTCCGGCGACCCCAGAACTGTTCGGATCGCCATTGATGCCTTCGCCAGCCGTTTCTGAAAGATGTCTTTCGGCGTTACGTCTTCGTTCTGTACGTTCGAAGAGTTGACCTCATCGTCGAAGAAGTTCTCGACGTTGAAACTGCCGACCGTAACCTCACGTTCGGCCGCGGGACTTAGCGGCGTAAAGCTTCTAAGATTCTCAATCTTTCGTTCGTAACTCGCGTCGACCAGAAGTGTGTAATATTTACGCGAATAGTCGATTACGCCCGTAACCTCTTTCAAAGTTGCTCCCGTCGTGACGTCGATCGGCTTCCCGCCCGATTGAGCGAGGGAGTCAACGCGGATCGTCTCGGGATTCATATCGAAAGCCGGAGTCGTCGGCGGATACTTGTCTACTATGATCTGCAAGACACCGAGTCCAGGTTCGCGAAATGGTCGAGGAATGCCAGGTAAGGTCGCGAAGAACACTCCGTTGGAGGTTGCTATCTTCGATTTATCATTTATAAAACCGCCTGTCGGGGCGACGACGGAAAGATCCGCCTTTACACGCATTCCTTCGAAACGCTCAAGCTGGTCGAGCTTGCCCTTCGGATCTGTGTCTGCTGGCGTGAGGGCGATAGGGGCCGGGAGCGGATTATCCTTCGAGATCACCTTCACGGTCGGCCGAGTGATCTCTGTGATGGTTATAAAAATTCGCTCGTTTTGCGGCCGAAATTCTACGACCTGCCCGTCTACCTGGACAAGATTACCGATAGCGACCTGACTTACGCTGTTCGGACCATAAACCAAAATTCCTTCCGAGGTTTTTGGATCTTTGTCAGCTTTGTCGTCCGGCGTTTGAATAAAAAATCCATTGCGTAATATCGCCGTTACGATACCGGTCGTTCTGATGTTCTCATTCGCCACCGGCGATACGCCCCGATCTCCTTGTATCTGGGCGATAGACAATTCCTTTTGTGCGAAGCTGGTCGCCGTAAACAGGAGAACAACGAGGAGCGAACTTATTCTGGTAATACTTTTCATTTAGAGCGTATCGCGGCGGCTTTCAATAATTTCCTGAATGGCGCGAGGCACGTTCGAGAAGAAATTGTAGCCGGTCAATTTTTCGATCTCGTCAACGGTCACGCGGAAGTTTCGCCACGGCGTACTTGGCGTTATTAGGGCGTCGTCATTCGGCATGATAACGCCGAACACGCGCGTTGTTCTGCCCACGCGGCGCAGGTCGTCTGATCCGTTCGGCAGCACCATTATGACCTTCCAGGTCAACTCCGGAACTACGATACGGCCGCCCGCGATGGTGCCTCGAGTGCCATGGCCGCCAGAGAAAATGTACAGCTCGCTGCCGCTCTGAGCGAGGGTTCGCGAATAATCCTCCAGGCTCTGCCACGGTCCCGAGTTATTTTCGATCGCCTGCGGGATCATGTTTGTCATCAGGAATGTCGCGGAATTGTCGGGAATCGACCGCGTGCGGTCGCCTGACGGGCACATGTGTCCGCGAGATAATCCGGAACCTGAATAATCGTTGTCCGTGACACGATACCAACCTGCTGGAAGTGCGGGATCAGGGCGGAAATCGTCCTGACGGTCGGCCGACCCGATCCAGCTCGTATCCAATCGCCACGCAACCCAGTTAGGGATCGAGCCTGCTCGATTGTAGGACAGCGAATACTGCGGCTTGAACATCAGGTAGTTATTCTCGTTCGCAACATCAGGTGTCGCCCCCGAAGGATTGCCCATTATTAATGGATCGTCGCTCGCGAACGGGGCGTTGACCGTTATCGACTGATTGAGCGAAACCGAACGATTCTGAGCGTCGTGGGCGACGGCCGTGATCACATAATTCCCGCCCGCAGTGCCTGCCGGGATGGTCGCGGCGAAAGAGAAAACATTGTCATTCGCCGTCACGTCGCCATTTGTTCCGTTGTCAAAAAATGGCTGTACGATCTGTCCGCCGATCGACGATAGATTGCCTTCGACTCCAATGTTAGTGCTCGGCGGCGTGGTGGCAGGAAGCACGGTCACGGTGAAAAGTACGGTTCCGCCCGGCCCAACAGTGCTCGGGTTTGCCGCGATAGATGCAAACAGATTGGCACCGGTTTCGCCGCTGCAAGCGAATGCCGGTGACGCTAAATTCCTCGGGGCCGACGGGCTGGTCGCGGTAAAGTCGTTGGAATTATTATTCGTATCCTGACAACCATTGTTAGCTCGTGAGCGGCTGTCGTTAACCGGCGGGGCCGTGGTCACGGCGCTTTCAATAAATGCATTGGTCGCTGTTCCCCAACCAACTGAATCGACAGGTGTTCCGTTCAGCGATGGGCGCAACGCGAGGCCCCCGCCGCCGCTTCCCATTGAACAGGAACAGGTCGACGGATTGTACGTGATATTTGCCGCCGCCGCCCCGTCGTAACTAGTCGAGGCAACAAGGTAGTACTGGCCGGGAAGCAGGATGGTGCTCGTGGTCCATGTGGCGAAAGGGCCAACATCATTGGTTCCGGCCGCTGAGCGATATACAAGTCGATACCCATTCAGGTCGACCGCGGTGCTGCCGGTATTGTGTAGTTCGATGAACTCATCCTCCGGCGAACCGCCGCCAGTCTGGAATTGGCTGATAACGACCGAGCCGGTACCGCCGGGTGTTGGCGTCGGGCTTGGTGTCGGTGTTGCAGTTGGCGTAGGCGAAGGCGTCGGTGAACCTGAGGGTGACGGAGATGGTGTCGGTGTCGGGCCGCCGGTGCAAACGTTTATGGTGGAACCCGTATTCCGCGGAACCGGATTGGTTACTACGTCGAAATCGGCGTTGTTGTTATCGGTGTCAGTACACCCCAGAGTTTTTCGAACCGATCCCTGGGTTGAATTGATCGCGACTCCATTATTTACTGACGTACCGCCCTCGCCATTGCCTGCGGTTCCATTTCCCGCCGCTCCATAGGCTACCCAATCGACGATCTGCGCCAGCTGAGCAGTACTGCAAGGTGTTGCTGCCGCACCGCAAACATTTTGGGCAAGAGTGGAAACCAAGGCTACCTTTCCGCTAGTGCCGGAAAGGTTGATATTTGTTGTTGTGGCATCCGGAGTAACCGGAAACGCGCTTCCGGAGCCTCCGGCATTGCCCAGCTGAACCAGGTAATATTGTCCTGGATTCAATGTGACGTTCGGCAGGGCGAAAGCATTTGAAGTCGCGCTGGCAAAGTTGCCCGTAGCAGAGCCGTAGTAAAGCGAAAGGCCATTAAGCGACTGAGTCGTGCCCGAGACGTTTTTCAGTTCGACGTAGTCAAAAATGTACGTGCCACTACCACCACCGCCGCTCCCGACTTGGCTGATAACGACAGTTGTCGAAACCTGAGGAGCATTCTGTATGATCTTTTCGTCATCGCTCTGAGCGAAAGCGGAAACGCCGATCGCCACCCATGCGGCGAACATCGTGAAGATCCCGAGCATTAAATAAACTCTTTTCATTCGGGTAAATAAAACAAGAAAATGAAGCCGCAAACCTCATTTTTACCACATTTTGATGCGTGAACGAACCGCTGCGGGTGCTTAGGAATGTTACGTAACAGATTGTTCAGTTAGTTGAAAACCGCACTACTTCAGCTTTTTCAGGCTGCCACCGGCACTGATCTGCCTGGTTCCGGCGGCTTTTTCCATTTGTGTCATGGCACGCAGGAGATTTTCGCCCAGGACTTTCCTGATCTCCGTCTCGGTATAGCCGCGGCGGAGCATTTCGTAGGTGACGAGCGGCAGGTCCTCGGCACCGTTCATGCCTGTCGGAAGGAAAGGAACACCGTCGAAATCCGATCCGATGCCGATATTATCGACCGTGCCAGTCACCTTTTTGATGTGGTCAATATGGTCGACGATTCGACCATAACTGGGCACGTAGATAGGATTCGCATCTTCGAGTTTTCTTATTTCATCGTCGATCGCTTTCTGGTTGCCCTTAAATCTCTCATTGATCGCGGCGACCTGATCGCGGAGCTTTGCAGTGCGGGCATTTTCTTCGGTGTTCGTACGGGCGTCTAGGAATGATGGGTAAAAGTTAAGCATGATAACGCCGCCGTTCTTTGCCACTCGGAGCAGCACTTCGTCGGGCACGTTCCGGGTGTGGTCGTTCACGCCGCGAGCAGAGGAATGCGAAGCGATTACCGGCGCAGTCGTTATATCGAGTGCATCATTCATCGTCTTGACCGAGACATGCGAGATGTCAATGAACATGCCCAAACGGTTCATCTCGCGGACGACCTCTTTGCCGAACTCGGTCAGGCCGCCGTGCTTCTCGTCGCGGTGAGCATCCGCCCAATTCGTCGCGACGTTGTGCGTTAGCGTCATGTAACGGATGCCGAGGCGATAGAAATTACGAAGCGCGTAAAGCGAATCTTCGATAACGTAGCCGCCTTCGATCCCCATCAGGACGCACATCTTATTTTGCTTTTTCGCGCGGCGGATATCTGCCGCGGTGGTGCAGGAAACAAAGGCTCCGGGATTACGCTCGACCTCACGGTTGGTCGCGTCGATCATGTCCATCGCACGCCGCATCGCGCCGCCGGTGCGCATGCTCGAACCGGAAACGTAGATCGAGAAAAACGTTCCAGTCAGGCCGCCCATTTTCAGGCGATTTACATCGGTATGAAATGGATCGCCACCAAGATGATATCTACCAGTCGAATCGGACCGAAGGTCAAAATCCTCGTCGACCATCGGTGATGTTATATCGTTGTGCCCATCCACAACGATCGCTTTTTTATGGATCTTCATCGCCTTTGCCCAGAGAGCAGCATCGGCTCCCGCAGGCATTCGTTGAGCGGCTGCGGTGGTAACAAACAGGAAGAGAAGCGAAGCGACGAGGATGATCTTAGCGTTCATGTGACATTGATATTAACGCGCGCCGAGCGAACTTCGAAAACTCGCAGGCCGCTCCGCCGAAAAAAAAGCTTGATTTGCGGGTTTACAAAAATGCTACACTGTTCTGGTTGCCCAGTTCGGGCGGCGGTCTTCTCATCCAGTTTGTCCCGCGTTATCCATCACCCGTTGTCAACGATTCCTCGAAAAATAGAATAATAGGAAGCAGACGCATGTCGCCCTTTCGCCGGGGCGGGTTGTCATGAGCGTCACCCCTCACGCTCGGGTATGCCAAAGAAATCGAAAACACAATCTCTCACAGCGAACCTCCCGACCCACGGCGAGGCTACTTATCGTAGATTCATCGAAAATCTGCCGGTGATGTTCTACGCCGTCAGCGCGACCGCTCCGCATCGGCCGATGTACATCAGTCAGGCATTCGAGCGTTTCGGCTATCCGCTGGAGGAGTGGCTTACGGATCCAGACATTTGGGACCGCGTGATGCACCCGGCCGATCGCGATGATGTGCTAGTAAAAACGCGCGAGGCAATGAAGCAGGGCGTTGGTATCGATTTCGAATACCGGGTGCTCTGCAAGAACGGCGAGATCGTGTGGGTACGAGATCGCAGCTGTTTCATTCATGACGAAACAGGGCAGCCGATCTGCTGGCAGGGCGTCATACTCGATGTTAGCGAACGAGTTCGGGCGCAGGAACAGATCGAACTGCGAGAAAAGCTATACCGAACCTTGTGCCGGACTATTCCGCGTACATCTGTCCTGATATTCGATCATGATTTTAGATATACGCTTGCCGACGGCGAGCAGCTGAAAAATCATGACTGGTCGGCAGATATGTTCGAGGACAAAACGCTTAACGAAGTGTTTCCGCCCGAGATCGCCGATGAATGGGCTGGATACTATCGCCGGGCACTTGCGGGCGAAGATGTGGTAATTGATAGCGAAAACGAACAGGGAGCATTCCAAACCCACGTTCGTCCGGTTCGCGATGACGACGGTCAGATCTTCGCCGGAATGGTCATGTGGCGCGATGTGACCGATGCCAAGCGAGCCAACGACATCATCAAGCAAAGCGAAGAACGCTATCGCCAGCTCTTCGAAAACGCGAATGACATTATCTATGTTCATGATCTCGAAGGTAACTATCTTTCGATAAACCACGCCGGCGAAAGCATTTTTGGCTACACACGTGAGGAAGCCCTGTCGTTGAACATGTCTTCCATCGTTGCGCCCGAGCACGCCGATCTGGTCAAGGAGCAGTTGGCCAGAAAGATCAAAGGACAGATCGGCCAGACCGTTTACGAGGTCGACTGCATTCGCAAGGACGGAACTCGCGCTACGCTCGAGGTTAACAGTAGCGTCATAACGCAGAACGGCAAGGCGATAGCTGTACAAGGCATTGCACGCGATATTACGGAACGTAAACTGACGGAGCAGGCACTTCGCCGAAGCGAAGAAAACCTGGCCGCGGCGCAGCGGATCACGCATTTGGGCAGTTGGGAACTTGAAATACGCGACGTCAACGATGCAAACAAAAACGTTATAACGTGGTCGGACGAAGTTTACCGGATCTTTGGATACGAGCCGCATGAGATCGAAATATCAGCGAAATTCATCTATGCGGCCATTCATCCGGAAGATACGATCCGCGTGAGCGAGGCATTTACCGAGGCGGTTCTGAACAAGACTTTTCTCGATCTTGAAAGCAGGATCATCTTGCCGAATGGTGAAGAGCGGCTGGTGAACGCTAAGGCGGAAACGGTCTATTCCGAAGCTGACGGCTCGCCTGTCAAGATGATCGGAACGCTTCAGGATATAACTGAGCGCCGTAAGGCCGAGCAGGCGTTGAAACAGAGTGAAGCGCGCTTTCGCGATCTGTTCGAAAACGCTAACGACCTGATCTATACACATGACCTGAAAGGCAACTTCACATCGCTTAACCGTGCTGGCGAGATCATCACTGGTTACTCGCGCGACGAGGCGATGACGATGAACATCGATCAGGTCGTCGCGCCGGAATTTCTCGACATGGCCCGGACGATGATGCACCGGAAGATGAAAGGCGAGATCCCGGCGACTTACGAGATCGAGATCGTTGCCAGATCCGGCGCACGGGTCGTGCTCGAGATCAGTACCCGCCTGATCGTAATTGATGGACTCCCGATCGGTGTACAGGGCATCGGCCGCGATATCACTCAGCGGCGAAACGCCGAAACCTCTCTTCATAACGCATTGTCGCTCCTCTCGTCCACGTTCGAGTCCACTGCTGACGGCATTGTGGTAATGAGCCTTGATCGGGAAATCGTGACCTGCAACCGGAAGTTTGTCGAAATGTGGGGCATCGAGCCTTCGGTCATCGAAGGTAAAAATGGTGATGTGCTGATCGACTTGATAGTCGAGCAGCTCGAAGATGCGGACGATTTCCGGCGGCAGCTTTCCGAGGTTTACTCGGACCCCGAAGCGATCGCGACGGAAGTTCTGGTGCTGAAAGACGGACGCACATTCGAACGCTATTCGCAGCCGCAATATCTCGAAGGGAAACCGATAGGCCGGGTTGCGTGCTTCCGCGATATAACCGAACGCAAGCGAGCGGAAGAGAAGCTGCGCCATTACGCTCTGCACGATACCCTGACCGAACTTCCGAACCGCGTATCCTTCATGGAGCATCTGCGGCAGGCAGTTGACCGTGCGCAGCACAGTGAATACTCCAAATTCGCGGTGCTCTTCCTCGATCTGGACCGCTTCAAGGTGATCAACGACAGCCTCGGCCACGCGGTTGGCGACAAGCTGCTGATCGCTATCGCCTCGCGGCTCAAGAGCTGTGTTCGACCGGGTGACGTTGTTGCCCGGCTCGGTGGCGACGAATTTACCATTCTGCTCAATCGCAGCGGCGAGGTTGACGAGGTCATCGGCGTTGCGGAGCGGCTTCAGTCGAAGATCTCGGCACCGTTCAAGATCGACAATTACGAGGTATTTACCAGCGCGAGTATCGGCATAATCGTTTCCGGAAACGTCCAGCGGCAGGCCGAGGAATATCTTCGGGATGCCGATGCGGCGATGTACCGTGCCAAGGAATCGGGCAAGGCTCGCCACGAAGTATTCGACCGCGAAATGCATGTCCGCAACATGAACCTGCTTCGCGTCGAGACCGATCTTCGCCACGCTGTCGATCGGGGCGAATTCGAAGTTCTTTATCAACCGATCGTCGATATGACAACCGGCTCGGTCACCGAATTTGAGGCGCTCATCCGCTGGCGGCATCCGGTTCACGGGCTTGTCGGGCCGAATGAGTTCGTCCACGTTGCGGAAGAAACCGGGCTGATCATTCCGATCGGCAAATGGATCATTGAGGAATCATGCCGTCAGATCGCCGAATGGGACCGGAAGTTTGGCCTCGATCTCTCGGTCAGCGTCAACCTCTCGGCGAAGCAGTTGATGCATCCGAACCTCACATCGCAGGTCAGCGAGATACTTTCCGAAACCGGCCTCCAACCGCGTCAACTAAAGCTCGAAGTGACGGAAAGCACCGTCATGGAACACAGCGACCGCTCGCTGAAGGTGTTGAACGACCTCGACAAGCTTGGCGTCAATCTTTCTACTGACGATTTCGGAACGGGCTACTCCAGTCTCAGTTACCTGCAGCGTTTTCCGTTTGAGCGGCTGAAGATCGACCGTTCATTCATCAACCAGATGGACAGCGATCCGAAAAGCGGTGCGATCGTCAAGACCATTCTGATGCTTGGCGAAAACCTCGGGATCGAGGTGGTCGCCGAAGGTATCGAAACCGTATCGCAGCTCGAGAAACTCCGCTCGCTCGGCTGTACCCGCGGCCAGGGATTTCTATTCTCACGCCCGATCGATGGTGAATCCGCCGAAGCAATGCTCGAAGCCGGAGCAAACGTTTTCGATCAAAATCCGGCACTCGAATTCCGAAACCCTGCGCCGATGATCGAAGTTGCGGACGTGCAGTAGCATCTAGATCTTTCCGGCTTCCAAAGCTCTTGCTGAAATGCGTCCCAAAGCCGCGACGAATACGTGGAAGCCCGCGAACCGTTCGTCTTGGGTGAAGCCCTTTGCATACCTCGCATAGATCTGCTGGGCGATGACCGCGATCTTGAACGTGCCGAAGACGTAGTAAAAAAGCATATCCGGAACTTTGCGTCCCAGACTTTCTTCATACATTTCAACCAGTTCGGAGCGCGAGATATTCTCCATCAGAACTCTCGGGTTGAAGGGCATGTTGAGCATCTCATCACCCGCGTCAGCAGACATCCAGTAGCCCAATGTAGTCCCAAGGTCCATCAGCGGATCGCCGACCGTTACCATCTCCCAATCGAGCACGGCTGTTATGCGTCCCAGGTTTTCGGGATCGAGCATGACGTTGTCAAATTTGTAATCGTTATGGATGAGCGACGCGCCTGATTCGGCGGGGATGTTCGCGTTCAGCCATTCGATCGATCTTTCGAGCGCGTCCCAACCGTGGGTCTTCGCAGCGAAGTATCGTTTTGTCCAGCCCTCGACCTGTCGGCGATTGTAGCCTTCGATGCGTCCCAGGTTTTCGAAGCCGGCCGCTTTGTAATCCAGTTGATGCAGATCGGCGAGGTTTTGGATGAATGCTTTGCAGACGTGATGACGCGCATGCTGAGACGTTTCGAGGTCGCGCGGCTGGAAAGCCCCACCCGCTACCGCAGGTGGTACCGACTCGGTCTGCGTCCCAGGAATTCTGCCGCGGATGATCAAGCCGTGGCGGCGTTCCATTAGGTAGAATTCGGAGCCGATGACCGCGTCGTCATCGCAGAACAGGATCGGTTTCGGGGCGGGTTGGTAGACGGCCGAGAGTTTCGAGAGAACGTCGAACTCGCGGCGCATGTCGTGGGCCGTCTTGACCGTGTTGCCAAACGGCGGGCGGCGGAGCACGAACTCAGTCGGAACCGCCTGCGTTAGCGGGCGGTAATGCTCACGCGTCCCAAGACTCGTCGGGGTACCTTCATCTGCTGCTTCGAAAACCCCACCCGCTACCGCAGGTGGTACTGATGTGTCCTCGGCCGCCGTCGGCACACCCTCGATGCGCACCAGATACGTCAGATTGGAACTGCCGCCGGGGAATTGTTCGATCTCGATAGCCTGATGCGTCCCAAGCTCGCCTTCAAGGTACGCACGCAGCCGCTCGACATCGATCTCTTCGCCCGGTCTTACAGGTCTTGTTTCCGTCATTTGTCCGATCAGGTTACCCGCCAACAGCAGACCGATGATGACAGAAAAAATACCGCTACGGCAAACGGTATTCGAGCGGTTTGCCAACCATCGACACATCGCAAAAACACATTGTTTTAAAGGCGAGAGTTCCACTTACGAGAAAGTGTCTCATAAATAAAACAAAATGTCAAGCGCAAAATGCACTTTTTTCGAGTTTTTAGTTATTTTTTAATCCTCGGGCTTGTTGATCCCTAACCGCGTCTCTTCCTTGATCACTTTCTTGATCGTATCCTCGAGATTCTCGCTCTCTTCCTGGCCGGAGCCGATGCCGATGTAGCGGACTACGCCGTTGCGGTCGAGGAGGACGGTGGTCGGATAGACGTTAATGCCGTATTTCATGTTCGATTCGCCGGGCGGTGTGACGGCGAACGGGTAGGGAAGTTTGTGCTTTTCCTTGAACTTGTTCAGGTAATCGATCTCCTGCAGCTGCGTGACGCGCTTGCCTTCCTGTTCGCCGTAGTACTGCGTAACTCCGACGATAATGAAGTCATCCTTGGCAAATTGCTTGTGCCAGTCGCGTAGCCGCGGGAACGTCGCGATGCATGGGCCGCACCACGTAGCCCAGAAATCGAGCAGAACGATCTTACCGCGAAACGCCGACAGCGGCTGCGGTTCATGGCCGATCCATTCCGTTACTTTGATCTCGGGCGCCGGGTCGGCCGAGGCGTAAGAGTCGACCTTTGCCATCATCTTCTTTTCGGAAAATCCTGAGCCGTCGACAAAGGTCATCACCTTTCGATAAAGGTTCGCCGACGGGATGGCGAAAGATTGCGCCCGGGCTTCGGCTAGCACGCTCAAGGCCTCGTCGTTTTTCTTCAATTTTTTGTAGCCGAGACTGAGTACTTCGACGAGGTTCATATATATGGTTTCCCTGTCGCGGCGCTCTAGCGGTGTTTTGGCGGGAGACGCTTTTAACAGATCAAATGCAGTCTGGGCGTGCTTGATCGCCATTTCGTATTTACCGTCTTTGAAGTAGCCCGTGGCGACGTAATCCTGCAAGACCGGTGCCTGAGATGGGATCATCGGCTGGCCTTTTGTCCAGCGTTCGAGAGCCGCTTCGGCGACATCCATTTGCTTCAGCTTAGACGACTGGACGATCACATAACTGAGCGCTGATTGGATCAGCGAACCGCTTGCGTCAGCGGGGTATTCGGCAAGGACACGCTTCATTGCTTCGTACGACTTCTTATCCTCATCCGCTACCGCGTAGAGTCGGCCGAGATAATAGAAATCGGTTTTTTCGAGGCCCTCACGCGCGGCGATCTCAGTTGCGTATTTTTTTGCCAGCGATCGCTTGTCATCCAGTATTTCCTGGCGAGCGGCGGCGTCGAAACGTTTGCCGCGGCTGAGCATTTCGTTCCGCTTTGCGATCTCGAATTGCTCGACCTCCTGATACATTTCGAGGATCGGGCGGTTCGGAGTTTGGCCGAGCAGTAGTTGCGCACATAAAGATATCACTGCGAGGGAAACAGCAAGGCGTCGGAAAACTGGCATTGGGATAGTACCTCCGGTGGAATTGCCTTGCATTATACACGTTCTTGCGGTTTCAAACATCAATTATCTCGTGTTAATTTGTAGGTCATGAATTTCGAAAATTCGGCCAGATCGGCTGAGGTCGCGGGGCGGCTTTCAGCTTTTATGGAGAAGTTTATTTACCCGAACGAAGCGGCGTATGCGGCCGAGATCGCGGCGGGTGATCGCTGGGCTCCGCTCGAGTTGATCGAGAAGTTGAAGCTTGAAGCAAAGGCAGCCGGGCTTTGGAATTTGTTCTTGCCGTCGGAATCGGGTTTGTCGAATCTGGAATACGCAACGCTGGCCGAGATAATGGGCCGCGTAACGTGGGCGAGCGAGGTTTTTAACTGCTCAGCGCCGGACACGGGGAACATGGAGGTTCTGCATCTTTACGGCACTGATGAGCAGAAAGCGAAATGGCTCCGGCCGCTGCTTGACGGTGAGATAAGGTCGTGTTTTTCCATGACCGAGCCGGATGTGGCTTCGTCGGATGCGACGAATATTCAATCGTCGATCGTCGCGGATGGCGACGACTACGTTTTGAACGGCGAGAAGTGGTGGTCGACCGGCGGCGGTGACGCGCGGTGCAAACTGTCGATCTTCATGGGCAAGACCGACGAGACCGCCCCGAAGCATTTGCAGCAGTCGATGATCCTCGTTCCGATGGACACGCCCAGCGTGATCGTCCAGCGGCAGCTCGATGTGTTCGGTTTCGACGACGCCCCGAACGGGCATTCGCAGATATCGTTTATAAATGTGCGCGTTCCAAAAGAGAACATACTGCTCGGCGAAGGCCGCGGTTTTGAGATCGCCCAGGGAAGGCTCGGGCCGGGCCGCGTTCATCATTGCATGCGGTTGATCGGGATCGCAGAGCGTTCGCTTGAAATGATGTGCTCGCGGGCGAAGGCGCGTGTTGCTTTCGGCAAACCCGTGGCTGAACAAGGCGTTGTGCGTCAGTGGATCGCCGAAGCGAGATGCGCGATAGATCAGGCCCGCTTGCTTGTACTCAAAACCGCGTGGCTCATGGACACGGTCGGCAATAAAGCCGCCCGTCGCGAGATAGCGATGATTAAGGCCGTCGTACCGCAGATGGCTATAAAGATCATCGACCGTGCGATCCAGGTTCACGGAGGCGGCGGCGTTTCGCAGGACTTTCCGCTGACGCAGTTTTGGATCTACGCCCGTTCGCTCCGTCTCGCCGATGGGCCGGATGAGGTTCATTTGGAATCGGTAGCGAAGATGGAGCTCGGGAAGTAGTCAGTAGTCAGAAGACAGTAGTCAGAAGACAGTAGTCAGAAGACAGTAGTCAGAAGTCGGAAGCCTTGTAGTTTTGAGCCGATAGTTGAACCAGGATCCTGCTCGCTACTGACTACCGACTACTGTCTACTGACTACCGCATTTAACCTATGCCAAGTGTAGAAGAATCATACGAGCCGCCTGAGACTATCAGTGAAGGCGAGGCTAAGTTTGAGGCCTTTCGGAAGAAACTGGGGTATTTTCTTGCTCCGGCGGTCTTTTTGTTCATTTTCTTTTTTCCTTTCGAGGGATTAAAGCCTGAGGCTCAGCGTCTGGCGGCGATCATGGCGGCGGTGATCGTGCTGTGGTTGTGCGAGACTCTGCCGATGACGGCGACCGCTTTGCTTGGTGCTGCGGCGGCGGTCGTTCTGCAAGTCGCGGATGCGAAGTCGGTCTTTGCGCCCTTTGCCGATCCGCTGATCTTTCTTTTTATCGGCTCTTTTATTTTGGCGAGGGCGTTGTTTGTCAGGAATCTGGATAAACGCGTGGCATTTGCGGTTTTGTCGCTCAAGATCATTGGCGGTCGGCCGTCGCGGATATTGTTTGCATTCGGTGCCGTCACAGCATTCATGTCGGGCTGGATGTCGAATACCGCGACTACGGCGATGATGTTTGCCATTGGCCTGTCGATCATTGCCTTTTTGCAGAGGCAGGAGAAAGAGACCGGTATCAAGATCAATCCGAGTTACGCGACCGCTCTGATGCTGATGACGTCGTTCTCGGCGTCGATCGGCGGTGTCGCGACGCCTATCGGTACGCCGCCAAATGTCATCGGGATCGGTTTTATTCGAAGCCTCGCCGGGACGGACATTTCCTTCTTCAAATGGATGCTGATCGGGGCTCCTGTAGTTATTGTCCTTTTCCTGTTCCTTTGGTTCTATCTCAACTTTCTCGCTCCGGCAGGTGTCAAGGTGATCGAGGGAAGCGGTGAGATGATCGCGGCCGAACGCAAAAAGCTGGGACCTTGGACACGCGGTCAGCGGTCGGTCGCGATCGCTTTTGCCGTGACCGTCATCTTTTGGATCGTTCCGGGAATTGTCGCGCTCATTCTTGGCGAACAGAGCCAGCAGTACAAAGTGCTGAACGGCCGCTTGCCCGAATCGGTCGGTGCACTGCTCGGCGCGATGCTTCTGTTTGTTCTTCCCGGCGATGAGCCCGGTGAAAAGGCGATCAGCTGGGACGACGCGGTCAAGATCGACTGGGGCGTCGTCTTTCTCTACGGCGGCGGCTTTGCGCTCGGGGTACTGTCGTTCCAAACCGGCCTTGCCGAAGCGGTCGGCCGCGGTCTGACCGAGATTTTGCCATTCTCTGGCGGTTTCGGGCTGCTGGTCGCGTCGGTAGTAGTTGCGGTCATCGTTTCCGAGACCACCTCGAACACCGCATCGGCAAATATGGTCGTCCCGGTCGTGATCGCCATCGCCCAGTCACAAGGGGCCGATCCGTTCATTCCCGCATTGGGCGCGACCTTTGCGGCGAGCCTCGGTTTCATGCTGCCGGTATCTACGCCATGCAACGCGATCGTTTACGGCTCGGGCTATATTCCGCTGATGAAGATGGTTCGCTACGGAATACTGCTCGATATTGTCGGCGCGATCGTAATTATCGCTCTTGTTTGGACGCTCGGCGGCTTTCTTCGCTGAGGCGATGCGGATGTAAATATACCCTTAAATTTCGCTCCTTCGATCAATCTGAACGCCCGCGTTCGTTCAGGGTGAATTATTTTCTTTCATTCTGCGTTAAACAGTGCAAAAAACTGTTGACAGATATTTTGCATTCATGTAGTTTTTATAGAGTGACGGTCATATCCACTGTCACTACCTTCGCCACCAGGAACGGCAAAGTTTTCGTAAAGTAAGTTCCGCTGATCACATCTCGTGATCGACAACATCCGACAAATGCGTGTTTTAGGCGATCTCAAGCGTCCTGCCAACTGTGAACATTCCTTTCTTTTCGGTCTATCGGCTGGTGGCAAAAACCTCAAAATCAAAATACGCATTTGATCGGTTGGGAACATAAAGAAAACTTTTCGAAGAAAGACAGCCTCCGCCCACGCGGGGCCAACTAAGGAGCAAAAACAAAATGTTCGGTAAAAAGAAAAGCGTTGCCGGTTTGGACATCGGTTCCAGCTCGATCAAGATGGTCGAACTCGAAGGCAAGCTGAACAACTTAAATCTTGTAAGCCTCGGATTTGAGAATCTTCCGGGCGACACGATCATCGACGGTCAGATCATGGAGCTGAACGTAGTTTCTGATGTGATTCAGAACGTTTGTTCGAATCACCAGGTCAACGCGACGAACGTCGTTACCGGCGTGAGCGGCCACTCGGTGATCCTTAAGAACATCGTTCTGCCGCCGATGACCCGCGAAGAATTGGAAGAGTCGATCGACTGGCACGCCGAAGAACATATTCCTTATGATCTCGCCGACGTAAGCCTCGATTATCAGGTGACCGCCGAAACACCGGACTCGACACACGTTTTGATCGCAGCTTGCAAACGCGAGCGAATCGACAATATCAAACAGGCGATCCAGCTGGCAGGGAAAACGCCGGTCGTGATCGACGTCGACACTTTTGCCCTTCAGAACTGCTACGAAGTCAACTACAACCCGACCGACGATCAGGTCGTGACGCTCCTTAACATAGGTGCTTCCACGATGAACGTGAACATCGTCAAGGGAACGCGTTCGCTCTTTACGCGTGACATCACCGTTGGCGGCAGCCAGTTCACCGACGTGCTTCAGAGAAGCCTCGGGCTTAATTTCCAGCAGGCCGAAGCCGTCAAACGCGGCGTTGTCGATGCCGTGGACGGCGTCGAAGAAAAATCGATCGAGCCGCTGATGAACAACGTGACCGAGATCGTCGCGATGGAAATTCAGAAAACATTCGATTTCTACCGCGCAACGACCGAAGACAATCAGACGGTCGTTCAAAAAATTCTTATCTCGGGCGGCGGATCGAAACTTGTCGGCCTCGCCCAGGAACTTTCGCAGCGTCTGGAACTTCCGGTGGAAGTTCTGGACCCGTTCCGCAATATCAAGGTCGATTCGAAGAAATTCGACCCCGACTATCTTAACGAGATCGTGCCCGAAATGGCTGTTGCCGTCGGTTTGGCCGTAAGGGGAGTGTAAACAACATGATCAAGATCAACCTATTAAATTCCGTTACCGAAAGACAGGGCGGCACAGTAGTCGCGGTAGATCGAAAGATCTCAAGCCCGACCTCGCGTTTCGCACTCATGTCGGTCGCCGTCCTGGTTCTAACCGTTGCCTTTATCGGCTGGGATGTTATCAGTGCTCAGATGGCTAAGTCCGACGCCGACCAGGAACTGGCCCGGCAGAAGACGATCGAAGCCGAACTCGCTGTTGTGATCGCCGAACAGAAAGAACTGGAAGGCAAGATCGCCGGTATCGACGCCAGGATCGAGGCCATAAAGAAGTTAAGAGCTTCGCAGGCCGGGCCGAGTGCGGTACTTGACGCTGTACGCGAGCGAATATCGATGGTCCCGGGCCTATATCTTGAAAGTATCGAGCAAAAGGACGGCGGCCTCGTTATCTCAGGCACCTCGCCCGACGAAACGCAGGTGACGCAGTTCGGCCGCAGCCTGGAGTTTTCGAACGGACTCTTCTCCGATCTGAGCATCGAGACGACTCGCACCGAGATCACCAACGAAAATGCCGTGATGAAGCCGGGTGACACTGGCGAGCGGCCTAAGGTGAACCTCGTCAACTTCAAGGTCAAGACTTCCTATACGCCGTCGAAAGCGGCCGGTGCGAACAACGGAACCAATCCGACCACCGCCTCGGCACAGAGCCCAGCCGCTCCGGCGCAGCCCGGACAGCAGCCGCAAATAGCAAAGAACTAACGGCCGATCTCACGAAAGGAAAGGAAAAACGAGATGTTAGATAAAATCAAGAATCTAAAATGGTACTTCCAGTTGATGTTGCTCGTCACCGTCGGGGCTCTGCTCTACGCGAGTGTCTGGTATATGTATACCGCCGACATTCGTACCGAAACGGCAACGGTGATGGAACAGGTCGGACAGCTGCAGGCTAAAAACGAAGCGGCTCGGGTTGCAACGCAGCGTATCAACGAGTTTCGCGCTCTTTACGCGAGCAAGTCCGAGGAATACGAAGAACTGAAAGTGCTTCTTCCTGAACAGCGTGAGATCACCAACGTGCTCGAGAGCCTTCAGAATACGGCTAACGGACAGCGTTTGACGATCATGAGGTTCAACCCGCGTGAAGACGTAATGCAGGATTCGATCATGTCGAAGCCGGTCGAGGTCGAGGTGCACAGCAATTTCAACAATCTACGCGCCTTCTACGAAGCGATGGCGAAACTTCCGCGTATTGTATCGATCACGGATTTCAAGATCCATCAGCTGCCGAAGCAGACAGATTCTAAAACGATTCACTCTCAGTTTTTGCTGACGGCATATTATGCATCGCCTAACGATCTGACGCCGAAACCGGCCGGAGCTCCCGCCGCACCCGGTGCCCCGCCCGCAGCCGGACAGCCAGCCGCTGCTCCTGCCGGAGCACCCGCGGGACCACGCCCGCCGGCAGTTCAGACCGCTGTTCCCGCAGCCGCACCCGCCAAATAAGATCTATCCCACGACAGAAAACCAAAGAGAAAAGCCATGATCAACACATCGACATTTAAGCGTTTTGTCAGCCTGGCCGCGTTCGCAGCCGCGATCGTTGCGGTAAGCGGAAGCTTTTCGGAGGTCAGTGCCCAGCGCGACCCTTTTGCAAAGCCCGGCTTTATGAGGCCAAAACCGGTAGCAGCTCCTGCAAAACCGAAACCGGTCAAGGTTGAAAAGCCCGTCTTCGTGTACACGCCGCCGACGGTCGAGGCCCGCATCGAATACTTCAAGCGTATGCGTGAACAGGCCGCGATGAACGGCCAGCCGCTGCCAAAAGTGACGAGCGTGCTGACGCTGAACGAGATGTCGGTCTCGGGCATCTTCAAAACACCTCGCGGTTATGCCGCGATCGTCGAAGCGACGCCGATCAAGCTTTCTTACACCATTTATCCCGGCGAGAAGTTCTTTGACGGGCAATTGGTCGCGGTCGACGAAAATCGATTGGTATTCCGAAAGGTCACCAAGGTTGGCGAAGGCAAATTCGTCTCGTCGGTCGAGAATAAGCCGATCAAGGCCATAAACGCCAAAGATGAAGTCACAACGGCAGCCGCACCTGCGCCAGCCCAGCCGCCGGTCGAGACCGCAAGCACAGGCCCGGCAGGCAAACAGCCCGTCAAGGCACCGGCAAACCCGTTCCTGTCGCCGGTTGACGAGATGAACTCGCAGCCCGCCGAGCAGCCAAAGGAGCCAGCCAAATCGGCAAAGAAGCCAGCCAAGGTCGCTAAGACCAAGAAATAGGATTCCCAACACCCACGTTTTCGATTCTTAGAAAGAAGAAACGATTGATTCAGTTACGGAGGAAACAATGAAGTCCCTTATCCAAACACGCGCCGCGGTGCTCAAATTAGTCGCCGCAATCGCCATCGTTACGAGCTTCGCCCTGACGATCTCGGCCCAGAAGACCGATCCTCAGTCGCAAGGCAAAATGTATGGTGACGCCGGTTTTACCGGTGAACCGATCGACCTGAACGTGGTAAACGCCGACGTTCGCGAGATCCTCAATTACATCACGGACCAGTACGGCATCAACTTCGTCATCGATAAATCGGTGAAGGAAACGCCGGTAACGGTCAAGGTAAAGGATGTTCCGTGGAATATCGCTCTTGACTCGATCCTTCAAGCTCAGGCCCTCGGCATCCAGGTCAATGGCAATATCCTTCGCGTCGCATCCGCGTCGATCCTCGCAGATGAAGGTGCAGTCCTGCGTAAGAGACAGGACAACCAGATCGACACCTCACCGCTCGTTACTGAGTTGATTCGTTTGAACTACGCAACGGCAGCTGGCGAAGTAGCCCAGGCCGGAACCACGGCGGGTACGAGCACGGATAAAATGGGCGACAGCGACCTCGGCAAGACCGCCGGTGGTGACGGCCTTCTGCCGATCATCAAGCGTCGACTGTCGCGTCGCGGTTCGATCGAGATCGATTCGCGAAGCAACTCGTTGATCATCACCGACGTTCCGGTAAACATTGCCGCCGTCAAACAGTTGATATCTATCCTCGACCAGCCTGAACCGCAGGTTGAGATCGAAGCACGCATCGTCGTTGCTTCACGAAGCTTCAGCCGCGACATCGGTGTCCAGCTGACGGCTCTTCTTACCGGTGCCCGCGGAAGCGGCATAGGTGGCGGAAGCTTGCCTACTACTCCAAATGGTCTTGGCGGCAGGACGGACTTGATCCCGAACCCTGTCATCAGCAACGACCTGTATTCGAGCATCGCGAACACGGCCATCGGCCTGACGACCGGCGTCTTCGGAACTGCTCAATTGAGTGCGATGATCTCGGCAGGTGAAAAACGCGGCCAGGTCAAAGTTATTGCAACACCGCGTGTGACGGCCCTTAACAACCGTCCGGCGGAGATCAAGAACAGCACGCAGATCCCTGTAACGACCGTTCAGCCGGGAAGCGGCAGCGGCGGCCAGGGCGGCAACGCGGTGATCGCTTCGACCGAATATATCGAAGTGCCGCTGCGTCTCGCGATCACTCCGCAGATCACCGATCTCGGAACGGTCATTCTTAACGTCGTTGCTGAAAACAGCTCGGCAACGAGTGCTGCTACGGGTGCTGCTCCGGCGATCAACACGCAGAGCATGACCACGCAGGTCACGGTTCCGGATGGCGGAACGACGGTCGTTGGTGGAGTTCTCTTTGACGACGAACGTGAAAACCAGGACCGCACGCCGGGCCTTGCAAGCATCCCGATCCTCGGCAACCTGTTCAAGAGAAAGGGCCAAGTCCGCACGACGAATGAGATACTGTTCTTCATCACGCCGCGGATCACGCGTCCGGACTACTCCGCTCAGATCCAGCCGGGAACGGCTCCTCGCGGTGCCGTGATCGCACAGCCGGTACCGATGGGAAATCCGGAATCGAACTCGAAGCCGGCCCCGACACCGGTACCTGCGACACCGGTTCTTGCCACACCGCCTCTGGCTACGCCGGAATCTCCGATCAAGCCGAAGGAATAACCTGAATCGACGTTTCTTCCGAATGGAAAGCTCGACCGTTGCGAATTAAGCATCGGTCGGGCTTTTTTTGGTCAGCAATCCGAATCGAAACTATTCCAGACCAACAAAATCGATATCAGTCGCATTTGCGGTCGGCGTCAAAACGCGAGGCGTGAAACGATAGCGTTTGGAGCTGACGCTGATCGTGTAGTCAGCGCCACCGGGAACGCTTGTAAAGCTATAAAGGCCGAAGGAACTGGTGGTAGCGAATGTTTGAGATCCGCTCGAAGTTGTCAGAATAACCTTGGCATTTCGCAGCGGTTGGCCGCTGGGCGTCGTGACCCGGCCGCCAAGCGTTACCGGAGTTGACGGTGGTGCCGTGGATGCCGTGGTCGCGTAAATATAGTCGCCGCCCGTTCCGCCGTCGCTATTCGCCGCGTTCGCGGTCGCATAAAAATCGACACGGCCTACCGATTGCATTGGAGCGGTCCACGAAAATTCCCATGTATTAAAGCCAAATTGGCCGTTCGAGAGGCCGCCTGAGGTGTGTTCCACATACTCGCGGAGCAGGTTTTGTGGCCCGACAACGCCTTGCAGGATCTGAATGCGGTTCTCGCTCGCGAGCGGGATCGTAAAAGTGCCGACCTTTTGCCCGGTCGAGTCGATAGCGGTCAACTGAAAGCCATAAATTACGGCATTTTCCTGCTCGGCACGAACTACGATATTCATTTGCTGACCGGGTGAATAGTTCGCCGAAACGCCCTGAATAAGAACTCGGCCTTCGCCTTCGTTCAACTTGAAGTCGGCGTGACAGCTTGTACAATTTGCCTCGCCGGGAGCGTTTGTATGTGTCGGGCTCGGGCCGAAAGCTGAGGCGGAAACTTCCTCTCGTACGCCCATGAGCGATATTCCCAGAAAGCCGAGTGCGAGCGAACCGACGAGCGACAGCTTGAAAATGGCCCGACGGCCGGAAATTATCCTTTTCATATCAACCACCTCGAAAAAAGCCGGGCAATGCAGGTTTTGACGCGTGAGCGCCGTCAAAAGTCTTGAAAAAGGCCTACCTAAAGGATAATTCCCGCCTGAACGCGAAGTCAAGACAAGAAAAACGCTGTTAAACGTTATTCTAGCCCGACCAGATCAAGCCCAGTTACGCTGCCCGTTAGGTTCAGGACCTGAGGCTGATAGCGATACCGCTTCGAGGCGACGCTGATAGTGTAGGTTTGCCCCACGAACAACTGACCGAAGTTGAAAATCCCAAAAGAGCCGGTCGTGAATCGTCGCTGAACCTGATTGGCATCGGTAAGCGTAACGATCGCGTTTCTCAATGCGATCCCGGCCGGTGTTAAGACACGGCCCGACACAGTCGCGGTGCCGGGCGCCTGTACGCAAGCAAAACTCGTGACGAAACCAGCGCCGTTAAGGCTGATACTATCGACGCGCCATCCCGGATCCGAGCCCGAGCCCGCGGTGTTGTCATCGGCACCAAAACGCCAGCGAAGTATCACGATCTTGCCGCTTGCTGCCGCCGGAAGTTGAACGACTGTCGTCAGGTAACCGCCCGAGTTTCCAGTCCAGCCGGGCCGGCTCGCGAGCGGATTGTTGCGGCCGCCATCAAGAGCTCCGTTATAGCCGTTCTGAACAAAAGATCCGCCCGCGGTGAGGATGTCGAGGAACGGGCCGCCCGCGATCGAGATCTCAAGCACGCCGCCGTCCCAATCTTTTTCGGTGTTATAGCTGTTTCGGAAGGTGAGCGTAGCGGCCGGCGAGGTCACTGAAACGGGCGGAGACGTAAGGTCCGTTCCACCACCGACGCTGGTTGGATTCCGGGCGTACATTACATTCGGTGAAGAATCGGCACCTGCTGCAGTGTTTGCGAAGTTTATGCCGTTCTGTACGGCAACCGCTGTCCAGCCAGCGGGAAGGGCCGGTGCCGTTACGCCATCAAAATTCTCAGAAGCGGTTGTGCCGCTTGGCGCACCTACGAATATATTTCGCGTAAAGCTGACCGGGCCGAGGCTGCTCGTCACGTCAATGGTGATCGAGACCACGCTTCCGCAGGCTGTACTGGACGGTATCGTATAGCTGATCTGCCGCGTTAGGCTCGAAATTCCTGACATCGTCCCGTAAGTGCCGGTGCCGCCGCCGGCGATCTGCGCAGAAACACCAGTTGCAACGCGACCCGTCGAATTCGTCAGCGGAACTGAAACCAGGACAGTTTCGCCCGGTTCGGGATAACTATCGGAATCACCTGTCGAATCGGTGACCACGATGGCCGGCGATTGTGCGATATTTGGCAGGTCGAACGACTCGGTCACGCGAACCGTGCCGGTGCCGCCCGTGCTGATCCCGCCGACTGCGTCGACGCTGGCCCCCGCACCGATGCCGCGGACGGCAAATCCAGCCCACGCGTCGGCGAGGTCTGCTTCAGTGCCGCTGGCAAAGATCGCCGCGATCATCGCATCGCGTTCAGTGATCGGCGTCGGACCGAGCGGGGCAAGCTTCATCCCGTCAGTAACGAATTGGAGAACGCGCCGATTTCCGGCCTCCCAGCCCAGACGCTGAATAAAGCGTGCCCGGATCTCCCAAAGTGCGCTCGACCAGACCTCGCCAATAGCATGGACTTGATCGGCAGTTCCATTGAACCGTGGATTAAAGGCCCCGTCGGAAATATCTATCTTCGTCGAATCGATATCACTGAACGTCAGCGGATTATGCGGGCGGTTATTGGGGCCGCCGACCGAGGTTATAACGGCCTTCGGAAACCGCCTGATGCCGTAATAATAATTGTTGAATCCGACGGTCTGATATAGATACGTATCGTAAGCGCCAAGGGAATAGACACCGTCGATGGGGTCCGACGGTTCGCTCAACAGGCAGTGCGCGTAGAAATCTGACCAGCCTTCTCCCATTCCGCGTGCGATATCAAGCGTGAGCCCGGCACTGTTTCCGTGCAGGCGATTCGAAAGGCCGTGAACGAGTTCGTGGATGATCACATCCGCATCGAGAGAGCCGTCGATATCGGGATTTGGGCCGATCCACAGGTACATCTGCATTTGCGGGCGTTCGCCGTCGGCAGGTGTCGTGAAATTCGCATTGTTTACGCCACTGCAATCCTGGGCCTGGGCTGATATACGATCGCCGCCGATGCCGCCGCGACCGAAATTATCATGCTGAAAATTCCTCGCCGCTTCGGTAAAGCCAAGCCGGTACATTTCGTCGTGCCAGACGTTAGTGATGTAGAAGAGTTGCGTTGTGATCGCCTTTTGAAAATCCGTCGGGACTGCGTTCGTCCCCTGCTGCAGACATTCCTGGGCCGTCTGTCCGGCTGGCAGCGGCGAATCGCCGGTATTCAGGGCTGGATTCGTGGGGATGGATGGGTTGATCGGGAAATCGAATACACGATTTGGCACGCCGGTCGGGATGCTGCTCGGGTCGATGGCGTTCGGGTCGAGCGAACCGATATTCGGATCCTCGCGGTCTAGTCCTGCCTGAACATTGTTACCGTCCAGCGTATTATTGCCGTCGGTTATCCAGCCCAAATTATTAAAGGTATACGGCGGCTCGTTACCGATGCGCGTGACAAGTGTTCGCGGGATCGCGAGGCCTTGCTGGCCGTTCGGCGATATTGGTCCGGGCGTCATCGGGAACGGGTTATCGGCAATGTTCACCATCGCGTTCGGGTTCCCGTAAATATTGTAGGTTACAGGCTGCGTCTGGTGTTCGGTCAGGTTCTTTCGCCAAAGAACGGTTCCCGAATTCGCGTCGACGATCACGTAGTACGTGGCCGGGCCTTCCGAAACCATCACGCGCCACGCCGGCACCGCGACGCCGGGTTCGGTGGGGAAATACATTTTCTCGGCTTTCGCGATCAAAGAACTGTCGCCGAAAATGGTGCTTTTGTCGTCGGACTTCTCCTCGTTTCGCGTCATGGCCGTGCGAGCCAGGTCGGTGTTGCCGACATTCCCGGCAGCAATGCGAACCGCGTCGGCCGGATCGCCGAAGTCCGTTGCCACACCGGCTTCATCGATATCCGGAGCAAAGTTATTGACGACTCGAATGATCTCGCCATTTTGCGTAAACCCAGCTTTTACTTCGCCGCGAAAAACCGGGATACCGTGAAGCTCCTGATTTAGCTCGACGAACGAAAGTTTCCCGTCAGGATTCGTATAGTTCGAAAAGACCTTGAGTTTATCTATATCGGACGGCCGGGCTCCGACGAGGTCGGCGTTATCGATGAGAAAACCCTTGAGATGGGCCGCTCGATCTGCGGACGAAGGCCGTGAGAGATATGCAAGGCCTTTTATAACATCAGGTGCGATGATCTCGGGCGTACGGAGTTCGTGATTGTACTCGACCTTCAGCGTGGGTACTTTTTGACGGAGTCGCTCTTCGCCGCGAACCATCTTGTCGCGAGAATCGGCGACATCATAAGCACCTTTTCCGGAACGCCCGCGAAAGGCAGCAATAGCGTCGATAGCATGCTTATCGAGACGTATGTCGTAATTAGGCTGCGGCTGTTTCTTCTTCTTTGTCACATGAACGGCCTTAACCGGCGATCTTCCAAGCCAAAACGCTGAAGCAACCAAGGCGAGAGCTGTGAAGAGCAGAAACAGAATTCGAGTTTTCCGGAAAATAAAACCAGCTGTCATTAATAAAACCTCTTAAAATTACCTGGGGTTAGATGCAAAAATGCCGCGTATGGTTTCGAACTCTCTTTCCCAAACCCTTAATATGATTATTGCAAATGAAGATGCGGTGCGGAAAGCCTGCGACTGCGCGGACGGCAAGATAAATGGCAGCTGAGAAGGAACAGCTTGAAAACGATGGTCTCGACCGCTCGATCTTCGGTCCCGAAGGGCCGATCGCCCGCGCGCATGATAACTACGAATATCGCGAGGGCCAGGTACGTATGGCCGAAGCCATCGCCCGTTCTTTTGTCGATAAAAAACACCTTATCGTAGAAGCCGGAACCGGAACCGGCAAAACTCTCGCCTATCTCATCCCAGCGATAAACGAATCGATCCGTACCAAGAAGCGGATCATCGTTTCGACGGGAACGAAGAATCTGCAGGAGCAGTTGATGGAAAAGGATATTCCGCTGCTGCAGAAGATATTTCCAAAGAAATTCTCGGCCGCTTACATGAAGGGCCGGAACAACTACGCCTGTCTTTATCGCATCCACAAAAGCCACGATCAGCCGGTTTTAGACGGGATCGGAGACGTCGAGTATTTCCGCGAAGTTGTGGAATGGAGTCGTGACTCCAAAACGGGTGATCGGGCCGAACTGACATTTCTGCCCGAAAACCTCTCGTTCTGGCCGCGCATGAACGCAAAGGCTGAGACTTGCATCGGGCAGAAGTGTCCGGATTACGAACCGTGTTTCATCACGAAAATGCGTGCGTCCGCGGACCGAGCCGATATCGTGATAGTCAATCATCATCTGTTTTTTGCTGACCTGAACGTCCGCGGGAATCAGTTTGGCAAGGTTTTGCCGGATTACGGCGCGGTGATTTTTGACGAGGCACATTTGATCGAAGACATCGCTGCGGACTATTTCGGTTTTCAGGTTTCGAATTATCGCATCGACGAACTCGTCCACGACGCAGGCGCTTTGCCGATCACCGACGCGATCTTCAATTCCTCGCTAATGAAGGCCTCGGCAAGGATCGCGGATCTTTCGGAGCAATTCTGGTCGCGATTTACTCAGGCCCGCGGACAGGAAGGGCGTTTTCCTCTCACGCCCGACGCGTTTTGGATACGTGGCCACGACGGCGAGCAACGGCGAAGTGCTCTCGGCGACATTTATGCGGCTCTGGATGATAACCTCGGCCGGCTCGAATCGGATATCGACGTGTATTCGGATAAAGTGCCCGAGGCAGAAAGCGTCGTCAAGCGCATTCGTCAGACGCGTTTCGACCTTGGATTTATCGTCAAACAGGCGGACCGAAATTTTGTCTACTGGCTCGAACGTCGCGGCCGCGGCACGTATTTGCAAGCCTCGCCCGTTGACGTATCCGAGCTTTTGCGGGAAAAGCTTTTTGAGAAGGTCGAGACCTGCATTCTGACATCGGCCACCCTTTCGGCGAACGGGAGTTTTAATTTCATTCGCGACCGCCTCGGACTCGCGGCGGGGAAAACGGAATCGCTAGAGGCTCCGTCGTCGTTCGATTACGAAAATCAGGCGGTGCTTTATCTCCCAAAGACGATGCCGGACCCGCGTTCGCCGGAATTCACGCAGATGGCCGCGGCTGAGATCGTTAGAATCCTGCACGCGACGAACGGAAGGGCTTTTGTGCTTTGCACAAGCAATTCGTCGATGAATGCTCTTTACGAACTCGTTTCGTCTCGCGTCGGCTACACTTGCCTGCTGCAGGGAACAATGTCAAAAACCGGCTTGATCGACAAGTTTCGCGCGACCCCACATGCAGTTCTCTTCGCCACATCCAGCTTTTGGCAGGGTGTCGATGTTCGCGGCGAACAGCTTTCATGCGTCATCATCGATAAGCTCCCATTCGCCGTCCCGACCGACCCGCTCGTGCAGGCCCGATCGAAATTCATAGACGAAAACGGCGGTCGCTCCTTTATGGATTACAGCGTTCCGCAAGCCATCATCAGCCTAAAACAAGGCATTGGCCGCCTGATCCGGAGCAAGTCCGACCGAGGGATCATAGCGATCCTCGATCCCCGTCTCAGAAATAAGCCTTACGGCCGCGATTTTTTGCGGAGTCTGCCAAGGATGAGGATCACCGGAGACCTTCAAGAAGTCGGAGATCTGTTCGATGCTTAATGCCTAGGTCTTTTGCCCCGCGACTTTCGATTCTTTAGTATCAAGATATATGAAGACTGAACCGGAAAAGTCCGAAGAGTCCGCCGCGCTCCCGAATGAAGAACCTCCGGGATTCTCGTCCCACCAAATTCTTGTCATCCTTCTCCTCGCGATGACCATGTTTACGGTAGTTTTGGACTTCATGGTGATGTCGCCGCTCGGGGACTTGCTGATGAAGTCGATGAGTTTGACGACAACGCAGTTCGGGGCGGCGGTCTCGGGGTATGCGTTTAGTGCCGGAATTTCGGGGTTGCTGACGGCTGGTTTTGCGGACCGGTTCGATCGGAAGCGGCTGTTGCTGTTTTTCTATATCGGGTTCATCCTCGGAACGCTAGCCTGCGGCCTGACAACTACGTACGAAATGCTGCTCGCGGCTCGCATCATCACAGGACTCTTCGGCGGTGTGATCGGGTCGATCGCGATGGCTATCGTCGCCGACCTGTTTCCGATGACGCAGCGGGGCCGCGTCATGGGCTTTCTGCAGATGGGTTTCGGAGCAAGCCAGGTGCTCGGCATTCCCATAAGTCTCTTTCTTGCTAACAGTTGGGGCTGGCAGAGTCCGTTCATCGCGATCGTTGTGCTGTCGATCATTATCTGGCTTTTGATCGTCTTTCGGATGCAGCCGATCAGGGCACACCTTGCGGTCAAGATCCAGAAAAATCCCGTCTCGCACTTGCTGACGACTCTTCGTACTTCGCGCTATCAGATCGGCTTTCTGACGACGGCTATTCTCTCGATCGGCGGATTCATGATGATGCCGTGGGGCAGTGCCTTTGCGATAAACAATCTGCACGTCACGCCCGACCAGCTGCCGTTCTTATTTGTCGTTTCGGGGGTCGCGGCTCTGATCGTTATGCCGATGATTGGCCGGTTGAGCGACAAGTATGATAAGGCACGTATTTTTACTATTGCCTCGGCCTGGCTGATCGTGATGGTGGTTATTTACACGAATCTCGGCCCAACACCATTCTGGCTTGTCCTTATCCTGAATGTGCTGTTTATGGCAGGGATCCTCAGCCGAATGACGCCTTCGATGGCCCTCATCTCCGCTCTGCCTTCGATGAGCGATCGCGGGGCTTTTATGAGCATCAATTCATCACTGCAGCAGATGGCCGGTGGAGCGGCCGCTTTGCTCGGCGGTGTGATCGTGGTCCAGCAAGACCAGTTCAGCCCGCTCGAGCACTACGATACACTTGGATATATAATGGTCGGTGTTTCCATAGCTTCGATAGGTATGGTCTTTTGGGTCAAAAAACTGATCGCTCGCCATGAGGCGGAGCGTGTGCTCGGGAGCACTGCAGTGCCCGTAGAATAAGTATGCCGGGATTTTTTGAGGTCATGATCGAACGCAATTTCTCATCCGCGCACCAGCTGCGTGGATACAAGGGGAAGTGCGAAAATCTGCATGGCCATAATTACAAGATCGAGATCTTTGCCAAGGGCGAGGAACTCAACAACATTGGCCTGCTGATAGATTTTGGTGACCTTAAAACCGCCGCCGACGAGATCGTCAAATATCTGGATCACCGGAATCTCAATGAATTGCCACCATTTGATGAGGAGCTAAACCCGTCCGCCGAAAATCTCGCCAGGTATTTTCACGACTATCTGAACACCCGTATAGCCGACGATCGCGTTCGCGTATATAAGGTTCGCTGCTACGAAACCCCGACCAGCGTTGCCACATATCAGTCTGAATAGCCTTAGTAAAACGTCGGTTGGTAGTAGTTGTCTTGCTTCCACTACACTTCTGGTTTATCTCCGGTAATTTAGCAAATTTGTGATCGCCGGATCCGTCTTCTTGTTTGCAGGATCTAAAGCAAAAACGACGAGCGGCAGTCTTGCGGGGCAGCCGGAAAGTGCACCGTACAACCGGGGCACTGTTATTCGTATTTTTCTTTGCTGTTTCCATAACCGGCCTCTTGCTGGGATGGAAGAAGAATAGCGGCGGGGTTCTGTTAGCCAAAACCTATTCGGGGAAGTCGGCGGACCAGCGGGACTGGATGCCGATGCATGAACTGCACGACGCGGCGCTACGCCACGCACGCGAGCAGATCGCTCCCGATTATGTTCCAACCGTCGATCGCATCGACGTGAGGCCCGACAAGGGCGTGGTGAAGTTCATTTTCGTCGAAGATTACTGGGGTTTACAGCTCGACGCAACCACCGGTGAACTGCTTCATCTCGAAAGTCGGCGAGCCGATCTGATCGAGAATATCCATGATGGCTCAGTACTCGATTATCTGGCGGGCACGGACGGCTGGTTCAAACTCGCGTACACGACGATCATGGGCACGGCGCTGACGCTGTTTACGGTGACGGGATTTTGGCTTTGGTATGGCCCAAAGAATTTCAAGAAGCATAGGGAAAAAGGGATGTAGGCGTATGCGAAGGATCTTCCTTGTATTGGCGTTCTCACTGATGGCGATATCGGTATTCGGGCAAGCCACGGGGTCGGTTTCCGGTTCTATCAAGGACACCGCAGGGGCGGCGATCCCGGGAGCCGAAGTGAGGCTTGTCAATGCACAGCAGGTTACGATCAAGGTTGTTCAGACGGATCCACAAGGGCGTTACACGTTTGAAAGGGTTCCAGATGGCACTTACGTCGTTCAGGCTTCTCGGCCAAATTTCAGCGTTCGGAACAAAGCTGTAAAGGTCGATCGCGGAATGTCCGCCGAAACCGATGTCGAACTCACGGTCAATCAGTTGACCGAACAGGTCACCGTGACCGCCGACACCGGGCAGGTCGAAGAAAAGGATAAGATCCCACAGCAGATAAATATCATTTCCACCGACGGGATCTCACAGCGAACGACAAACGTCCTTGCCCAGATCGCCGACGAAGAATCGGGCATCTCGCTGCAGCGAACCAGTCCGACCATCGGTGCCGTTCTCGTTCGGGGCTTGACTGAGGTCGGGGTTTACGTGGACGGAGTTCGATACACAAATTCCACTCAACGCGGCGGTATCAACACCTTCTTTAACCTAAACGAACCGACGGCTTTGCAATCGGCCGAAGTTCAGCGCAGCCCGAATACAGCACAGTTCGGTTCGGACGGCCTTGGCGGCAATGTCCAGCTTGTATCGCGTCAACCCGGGGTCGGGTTTGAGCCCTCAAAATGGCACGGCGAGTTCAATTCGAACTTTGGTTCGGCCGATCTTTCCTTCGGCGGCAACGCGTTGGTCACCTATAGCGGCAAGCGATACGGATTAATGACGAATGTCGTCGGCCGTCGTGTTAACACCCTTCGTCCGGGCGGCGGGATCGAGAGCCATTCGGCGATCACACGTTTTCTTGGCCTGCCGTCTGACATCATTGGTACGGAACGGCTACCTGATACTGCATTTACGCAGTACGGCGGTACGTTTCACGCTAATTTCGCCCCGCGTGCCAACCAGAATTTCAGCTTCCGTTATCAACGAAGCCAGCAGGATGGCGGTAAACGTTACGACCAGCTTCTGGGCGGCGATGGCAACCTTATCGCCGATCTTCGAAACCTTATGCTTGATTTCGGCTATGTCCGATATTTCAAGCAAGGCTTTGGATTCTTTGACCATTTTTCGGCCAACGTATCGCTGAACAGCCAGCGTGAGGAGCGGATCAACCAAGGCGGCCAGGGAAACCCGACAGCCGCCATCACCAACGACCGTGAACGCACGTCCACGTATGGTGTTAGCTTCTACATGGACAAGCAGTTCGCAGGGAACAGCTTCCTCGTAGGCGGCGATTATTATCACGACAAGGTCAACGCCCCGTCATTTAGTACGGATCCGGTAACGCGAGCTGTCACCATCGTCCGGCCACGTGTCCCGAATGGTTCGACCTACAAACTGGCGGGCGTCTATGTTCAAAACGTCCTCGAAGCCGTTAAGGAGCGACTTCGATTCAGTGGCTCGCTCCGCTATAACGTCGCCTCGTATCGTTCGCGTTCGGCGGATGCCCCAGTAGTCGGCGGCAGCCCGCTCTTCCCGGATGATTCGGCACGCTTCGCGGATCTTTCAGGCCGTATCGGTATGACGGCTACGATCCTGACCGGCTTGAATTTCGCGGTCAACTACTCCCGCGGCTTTCGTGCTCCGAACATCACAAGCCTCGGAGGGCTCGGTCTCGTCGGCGTCGGATTTCAAGTCTCGACGGCGGATGTTGCCGGGCTCGGAGCTACGATCGGTACAACGGCGGACGCGACCGCGGTCTCGAGCGGCATCCCGGTCGGGCCTTTGCGTTCCGAGATAAGTGACAATGTCGACGTCAGCATCAGATTTCGCAATAGCCGTTTCGAATTCGACCTGACGGGCTTCACTGTCGATTACGGAGACACGATAGTCCGTCAAACGCTGATCCTTCCGCAAGGAGCCACCGGTCGACAACTCGGAAGCCAGACGATAACCAGCCAAAATGCGAACGGAGCCGTTTTCGTTCCGGCATCGACATCTCCTGTACTGGTCCAGTCAAACTTCAGCAACACACGGATGAACGGCGCTGAATTCAACATGGCGTATCGTTTTACGGATAGCTGGACCATCGCGGGAAACTACTCATATCTGTTCGCCACCGATCGTGCGACCAATCTGCCGCCAAACCTTGGCGGTGGTGGAATTCCTCCACAGTTTGGCTTCTTACGCCTTCGATACCAGCCCGCCGGAAAGCGATACTGGATCGAGGCTTATGCAAATGCCGCCGGACGCCAGGATCGCCTCTCGTCGCTGGATATCGGCGATCGCCGCACTGGCGGCGCTAGGACGCGGTCCCAGATCCAGAACTTCATCCGTCGCGGGGCGTGTGTCCGCGGGATAACCGCACCGACCGTCGCTCAGGCTTGTGGTACTGCGAACGGCAATTATCAACTGCTTGCGACCGGAGAAACTCTGGCCCAAGTTTTGAACCGCGTTCTGCCGATCGGGTCAGTGATCAATGGCGTGCTTGTGGCGAATAATGATACCGCCGTGCCGCTTTTCGCAGCGATCCCGGGTTATGGGCTGATCAACATCCGCGGCGGCTACCGTTTTGGCGAACGTCATGAGGTCAATTTCGACCTGGAAAACATCGCCGACAAGGGGCATCGGGCTCCGGGATGGGGCATCGATGGTCCGGGGAGAAACCTGACCGTTAGATATCGCTTAAAGTTCTAACGCCCATCTAGAAACACTTAAACGAGAAGCGGCCGCCATATTTGGCAGCCGCTTTTCTTCTTTAATGGTCGGGGCGAGATGATTTGAACATCCGACCTCACGGTCCCGAACCGTGCGCTCTACCAGGCTGAGCCACGCCCCGATATCGAATCTAGAGTTTAGGTTACCACAGCGGGTTAGTCAAGGAGTTCCGGTTCGAACTCCCGTCGCCCGATTAATTCACCGATTCCGTATCCGGCTCCAACGCTGCCTCGGCCTTGGCCTCGCGTCTTGCCTTTATATACTCAAAGATGATCGGCAGGATCGAAAGGAAGACGACTACGATCACCACTTTGTCTATGTGGTCTTCGAGTTTGAAACCTTCGACCCCGAAAACGCTTTGGACCAACTGTTCGACCAGCCCGCCGAGGAAATAGCCGGCGAAAAGCATGCTTGTTACCCACGTGACGCCGCCGATGACGTTATACATCGCGAACTGTTTGTACGACATATCAGCCGCTCCCGCGACGATCGGGGCGAAGGTTCTAACGATAGGCACGAAACGGGCGATGATGATCGTTTTGCCGCCGTGCTTTTCGTAAAATGCGTGGGCCTTTTTAAGGTGCTTCGGATTGAAGAAACGCGACTTCGGCTTGCTGAAGATCGCGGGGCCGACCTTTCTTCCCGAGTAATAGCCGACCGCATCGCCGATGATCGCCGCGATGATAAGCGTGACCAGCATCACCCAAAGATTCAGTTTGCCAGCAGCCGCGAATAGGCCGCAAACAACCAGCAGCGAGTCGCCCGGAAGAAAGAAACCGATGGCGAGGCCCGTTTCGGCGAAAACGATCAGGAACAATCCAACGTAAACGTAAACGCCCAATTTCAGGAGCATCCAGTCGATCAGGATCTTCGGATTCAGGTAATCCTTGGCTTGGTAGAGAAGGTCGATTAATGATTCCATTACAATTCAGAAAAAACGAAACGGCAGTCGTTCGGGCTTACTTCCAGCCGTGATCTCCAATAAGCGGAACGAAAACGCACGGGCCGAAATCCTCTTTAGTATATCCTTTCTCCGTGCGGGTTACGCGAACCAAAACCTGCGAACGCTGATCGGTGCCGATCGGGATCACCATGCGGCCGCCGGGCTTTAGCTGTTTTACCAGCGGTATCGGTATCTCGGGCCCGCCCGCGGCGACGAGCATTGCGTCGTATGGATGATACGCTTCCCAGCCGTTAGTACCATCGCCGGCTTTGAGCGAGAAATTCCGATATCCCAAAGCTCGCAGCCGCTGTTCGGCGTCACTAGCGAGGCCGTCTATTCGTTCGATCGCATAGACCTTTCGGGCCAATTCGCAGAGAATCGCCGTTTGATAACCTGAACCCGCACCGATCTCCAGAACCTTTTCGGTTCCTTTCAGTTCCAGCAATTCCGTCATTCGGGCGACGATGAACGGCTGTGAGATCGTCTGATCGAAGGCGAGCGGCAGGGCATTATCCTTGTAGCCTTGTGCTTCGATCGCTTCGGGGACGAAGAGATGCCGGTGAACCCGCATCATCGCTTCCAAAACCCTCGTGTCGGCGATCTTGTAGTGATCGCGAAGCCGGTCGACCATCGCGCGCCGCGGCAGCGTGTAACGATCGGTCAGGTTTGGCTGTGCGGCACTTCCCACTTAGTTCGTGTTCCACCCCTTGAGCATTTCGATCGCGGTATGATTCGTCAGATCGCTCCGCATCGGCGTGATCGATACGTATCCGTCATCGATAGCCTCAAAATCGGTCCCGCCCTCGGCGTGAAAGCCCGACCGCACCTCGCCGATCCAGTAATAGAGCTTTCCGCGCGGATCGAGGTGCTCGGTAATGTGCGGCCGCGCGTCTTTGAAGCCCTGCTTCGTTACGCGGAAGCCCTTTGGCACGCCTTTCGGAACATTTACGTTGAGCAAGGTCCACATCGGAATTCCGTCCGCGAGAGCTTTTTTCGTTACCTCGACGGCGACCTTTACCGATTCGTCAAATATCTGCTCTCGCGTAACTGCAAGGCTGAATGCGAGGCCGGGAACGCCCAATATCGTCGCTTCCATCGCACCTGCGACGGTACCGGAATATGTTGCATCGTCGCCGAGGTTCGCTCCGTGATTTATTCCCGAGCAGCAGATATGCGGCATCTCGTCCTTGGGCAGTATCTGGTTTAAGGCAAGCGTGACGCAGTCGGTCGGCGTTCCATCGACTGTCCAATGCCGCTCGCTTCGCTGACGGATCCGCAGCGGACGTGCGAGCGTCAGGCTGTGCGAAGCGCCGCTCATCTCGGATTCTGGAGCGACGACGTAAACATCGCCGATCTCCTTCAGCCCTTCCTCGAGAGCGACGATACCGTCGGCGTGGTAGCCATCGTCATTTGTTAACAGAATTCGCGGTCGCGACATATCAAATTCACCAAAAACGCTTTAAAAACGGAAAAGTGAAAAAGATTACGCGATACGCATCGCCCCTTTTTCACCTTTCCACCTTATTCACTTATTAACTATCGGTTCTGCGAACCTGCCGGACGCGGTGCTCCCGTTCCGGTTCCCGGGCCGCTGCCGGCGCCCATCGGACGCTGCTGACGGAAACGGCGGCGGTTACGCTTGCGTGCGTTTACCGACTTGAGCTTCGCTTTCTGTCCGGGAGGAATGAAATGAGCGTGTTTCTTGAGGTCTTTGATGATCTCTTCGCTGATAACCTTTCTCTTGAACCGACGAAGCGCCGACTCGATCGACTCGTTATTGTTAACTGAAATAAATGCCATTTGTGTGCTCACCTCCTCTTCGGCAAAAGATAATGCTCGTAGAGCAAACAAGTATTACAGCGGAAAACAGGGGAAATAGCAAATCAAATTAGCTCCTTTCACTCTGTTTTGGCGATCCATTGCGTCTTTCTCTGCGATCTTGGCGTCTTTGCGTGAAGGGGTGTTTTTAACGCAAAGCCTCAGAGGACGCAAAGAAAACGCTAGGGGAAGCAAACGAAGTGTTCGCTTTTGCTCCTAAAGCTTTCGGGCGGGGTTGAATTTTCAAAGATCAAAGTAACTTAGGCCGCAAAATAGGTTGCTGAAAAGAGCCTTTTTCTTGTGCCAGATCGCGGTTTTCTTTAACAAAAAGGGCCTTTTGTTGGTCCTAAGGACCATTTTTGGTGCAAATTTGACCGGTATTTCATGAACGTCGATGTTTCGAAAGATCGCTCGTCGTCTTCATAACTCCATATATCTAAACACTTTAGAAGCACGCCGACTGCGGTATTGCCCCAATATTGTCCACACCTGTCCGCAGCCTGTCCGCGGGCTGTCCGCGGGCTGTCCGCGGCTTGTCCGCACCTTGTCCGCGATCCTGTAAGACAGCTAACTCGTGTGATCTCAACCACATACAGCAAATCGAAGCCCTAATTTCACAAGTTTTTCGAAAAACACTCCGCATCACCAGCAACGCAGCCTCCACCGGCAAACTCCTTCGCCTGCACGTTTCGGCCTTGCACATGCTGCCACAAAATGCATCTGTGAAACAATACCAAAATGCCGACATTGCGTACTTATGCTCAAAATGACGTATTTTGCTTAGTTTTATTAGTGCAGAGGCTAAGCGCCCTTGAGCGGGCGCTTATCTACCGTACGTAATGGTGTGTGTTAATGTGCTCAGAGTTCGCTCAGGGCGGCTTTTGCTTCGGCGGCTTCCAAAATATCAAAACCGGGATTCTGATCGAGAGCTTTTTTGAGCAGCCTTTTTGCTTCGGCGCGGTTGCTGTTAGCTTTTGCGATCATTCCAGCGTGGAAGAGCAGTCTGGCGTCGACAGTTTTCAGCCGCATTGCCTCGCGGATGTACGGAGTTGCCTCTCCGGCCCGGCCCGAACGGTAAAGCGTCCAAGCCATCAATTGTGCGGAGTGAATGTTCTTCTCCGCCGCGTATTCGTCGCGCGCCGATTGAAGGGCTGCCTCGACCTTCCCTCGGTTTGCCCAGGAGAGAATTAGCTTCTTGTGATCGGCACCATCGCCCAGGCCATCCTGTAGCTCGTCAAATTTCGCATAAAGCTCGGCGGCTCGATCGGCATTTCCGCGAAACTTATGTATATCTGCGAGCAGATGGATCGCGTTCGAGTTCGGGATGGAGCTTTGCGCCTGATCCAAAAACCGCTCGGCCCCATCGAGATCGCCGATTGACGCGCGAAGGCGACCCTTCGCCACGAGGGCTAGAAAGTACCCCGGTGCATTGCCGATAGTCTCGTCATATATCCTTTCCGCCTCCACGTAACGGCCGACCTTCCAATACTCATCGCCCAACTGAACGAGGCACCAGCTCTGCGCGATCGTGTCGGCCGGATCCGCCGTTCTAGCCGCACGTGTCATCATCTCGATGGCCCCAGCCGAATCCCCGTGAAGCGAACGCAACTGAGCGACTCGGGCATACGAAGCTGAGTCGGGCCGCGTGTCAACCATTGATTGTGCGGCACTGATGGCCTCGGAATATTTGCCCATTTCAACGTTAGCATCGCTCAAAACGGCGTACACGAACGGGTCGTTCGGAAACTGTTTCTGCAGCTCCGAGGCTTCGGCCAAAGCCTTATCGAAGCGGTGAAAACTGAGATGGATCCCCGCGTTGAGCTTGCGGCTAGCGGCATCGGAGGGCGCCATGGCAAGTGCCCGCGTATTGGCTTCTTCCGCCGATCGAACGAGTCCGAAATCACCGGTCTCTCGATATTTCTTAAGATAGTAGGCCGCGATCTGATTATAGCCGCGAGGCGACTCGGGCATCATCTCTACCAGCTTTTGGCCGGCGGCAAGTTCCGGGTTGGGCTCGGTTGTTGCGGCTGAGGTTCGCGAAACGGGCTCCAGATCGGCCGAAATACATCCCGTTAAGGTCGAGACGACGAGCAGCAGTGTCGTCAATAAAAAAATGGCTCTCATACTAATCCCCCTTTTTAGAACGGGTCTGAAGGAAGCGGGCGATCCGTGGTTCGAATTACAAACCTGGACCGCCGCTTCCTGACCCGATCGTGTTTATCGGTTTCTCGGCTTATTCCGCCGATGGTGCGTTGACAGTAGTTGTCGGTGTGCTTGCCGGTCTCGGTTGGTTACCCGCGTTGGGCGGTAGCAAGTACGGGAATCGCGTGAGCAGGGGGCCCTCAGGATTGAAGCTTACGCCGTCGCCCAGCGTGTTATTCGGAGCGACGTTCGTAGCCGGGGTAAACGGGGTTCCGCCGGCGACTGCGCGCAGGGCAATATCCGTCACATCGTCAAATACGCGGCGACCGTTGGGAAACCCGGCAACATCACCGCCAAGAAGGCCAAGGCGGTTCTGACTGCCGATCGCCGTCGGAGGTATTGCTACATTGAGACGGAGATATTCGTGGGCGACGCCGTCAGAAAGAAACGTCGTGTAGTTTGGCCCGGTTACGGAGTTTACCGGGATGCCAGTGCCGAATATCTGAACCAGATCGTTGCGTGGCGGCGGCGGTACCGTGATCCCGTAAACCGCCGCGAGCAAGCGAGCAAGCTCGGGGTCGGTAACGGCCTGAACGACCTGCGGGATAGTCCCATCAAAGAACGGTGACAGGCTGTTGAAGGCATCCTTCAAGCCAAGCGGGATCACTACCTCATTCACAAGCGGATTGCCAAGCCTGGAGATCTGGCGAAACTGCCCATTGTCGAGTCGGGTGCCGTCGGGCTGAATTATTCGTGTGGTTTGACGGCTGGCAGTTGCCCAGACCCCGATCACCGCTCCAGGCGACGTTGGGGTTGCCGGTAACACGCCGTTACGAGTAAGTTCCTGTATGGGAACTTCGATTGCGATCGTACTGACGTTGTAGCCCTTGGTCGAATCGACACCTCCAGTCGCGCCGACGGAGCGTAAGTTAAGAGCATCAAACACGCCAAGATCGATGTAAAAATACTCGTCACGATTTCCGGCGAACACTTTGCCGCCGTTTGGCAGGTTGTAGACGGCGGGCTGACCTAAGTTCGCTTCATAACTCGGTGTTACGCGAGAGCCGATGTTAGCCGGCGGCGTTTTTAACCCACTCGCAAGAGTTACGGTACGCTCGTCTTTCCCGATCGAACGACGGACGCGGAAGGTTTGGGGCATGTTGTAATCAGGATCGTTCAAATTGCTGATAACGCCGTCCTGATTGACAGTGTTCTGGCCAAGAACCGTGTTGCTATTGACACGTGCGGTGGTGAAATCGAACTGGTAGATAACGTCTTCGATACCATCGCCCGAGTTGTCTATCTTAATCTCGTACAAGACAGTGTCGTCGAAACGAAACCATTGTGGACCACCCGAAGGCTCCTGAAGCGGAATGTAGTTCGCGATCAGCGTGACGAAGCCTGACCGGCCTGCCTCCACACTGCGAAACGCATAAGTGTCAGTATTATCCGCGAAGCGGTCCATACTAATGAGTGGAGCTTCGCCGTGGCTTGACGATAAAGCCGGAAATGCCGAAGTGAGCAAAAAAGCCGCAATGATGGCGGCTGAAAGTGTTTTAGATCTGATCATTTTTCCCCCTTGAAAGTAGAACAAAAGAGACACATCTGTTTTGTGTCCCAAAGATGTAGCTGAAGAGCGGTTCTCTGGCAGCTGTTTTGACTATTGTCGTTATTAGCTTCGGAGGAGGCAGGGATTCGGATTCAACAATTTCTCTAATTCTGTGGAAATTCGGTGTTCCTGCACGTTCGTAAAACACTATCTAACAAGCGGTTTCGCCAGCGGCATTGAGAGTAGGTGGCCGCGGTAGGTGAAGTAGAGTTTGTTTCCGGGTTCGTCGGCCCACATTTGCATGCTGTTGAAGCGGATCTTCGGGATGCGGAGAACCTGGGTGAAGGCGAAGGTTCGTTGGTTGAAGGTGCCGACGAGGGTTTCGTTCTTTTCGCTGTTCGGGATGGCGGCCCAGAGTTCGTTGGGTTTGGCGGACGGCTGGAGCGGGCGGAAGGTTTGCTGGCTGAGCGGGCGCAGATCGGGCTGGACGGGGAAGGTCTTGCCCGCGAGATCGACCAGCATCATCTGCGAAATGTCCACATCGTCAGCGGCGATACCGTCGCCCGGGTCGGTTTCGTAGTCGTAGTAGCTGTAATCGCTTTCGCTCGGGATCAGCAGGATGCGGTTGAGCGCGTTTATGTGGGCGACCGGATAGAGTTCCTGATAGGAACCCGTGACGACGGCGACTTCGCGGCCCGTCATGAGGTCGACACGCATTACTGCGTACTGATTCTCGACAAGCTTTGTGACCACCGCCCAGCGTCCGTCCGGCGAGATGACCGGATCGCCGTAATCACCCGGCCTGATCTTGGTCAAACGTCCGCCGACCAACTTATACAGCCCGGTCTGATCGGCACGGATCTCGATGGTCGCGGTCCGGGCTTTCCATCGGTCCTCGGCCGGCTGTACGGCCTGCGAATCCTTATCCGGGATGTAGCCGACCGTTGGCGGCTGAACCGAAGGCTGCAGCCCGCCGGTCGCTACCTTGTACCACGCGTAGCCTTCGTAAGCGTGATCGTCCTCGTACTCTCTCTTTTTGCGGAGGCGTTCTTCGTAATTCTTTTCCGCGTCCGTATTTTCGGCGATCTTTTTGGCGTCCTTTGCGATCTTGTCGCGGACGGCGTTGATGCTGCCGACGATTCGCAGGTCGTCGGTGCCGCCTTTCCAGACCGTTTCGGCGTAAATATCGTCCGACGCGCTGACGATCTCGAGGCCAGGGATCTCGCGGCTGAGCATGTATTTCAGCGTCGCGGGTGGGCGTTTTAGCTGGGCGAAAATATCGTTCAGGCCGGACAGCAGCGGATATGGGCCGCGTTTCTTTGCGAGTTCGTCCGAGCCGCTGAAATACACACGCCTGCCGCCGCCGCGGCCGATCATTAGCAACTCCTTGCCGCTGCAATATTCGCCGCCGCAGAAGACGTAGGGCGGCGATGCGTCGGCGTTGCTGGAGCGAAGGAAGTCGACGAAAGCGTCGAATTCGCCCTTGCTCAGCGGCCGCTCGCGGTATCTGGAATCGTCCTCGTCCCAACTGAACAGTGCCCGGTCTTTGTACACGCGGATGTAATGTTTGTCGAAGGCGTAAAGGCCGAGCATCTCGGTGTCCTTCTTCATCTCCGCGACCAGCTCTTTGCCTGACTTAATGATGGCGTCGTCGTCGCGGCTGCCGTACCAGCCTTGATATAGTCCGTCGTTGCCGATGCTTTGGAAGAGCGTGTAAAGCATCGGGCTTGGATTATCGGGTCTTCCCTCGACGGTAAATGCGGCCCGGGCTCCGAGGACCCTGATCTCCCCGGGGAACGCCGAGTGAATGTAAGAGCGGGCTTCGGCCGAATCTTCGGATTCGAGGTAGCGCTCCGCGGCAAGTTTTAGGGTTTGATTTGCCGATTTCAGATCGGGGGCGATCTTTGCTGGCGGCAAAGCGAGCCGGATCATCCGCGCGCAGGCGTAGAGGCCGATCTTCGCCTGAATGTCGTCGCCGGCGATTATCTGTTCTCCATCGGCGGGCTCTTCGAAAAGGCAGGACGAGAAACCGGACGGGATCCCGCGGCCGGAGCGCATTTCGGTAAGCTCGCCCGAGAATTTCTCGCGCACCTTCGCCCGGTCGCTGATTATGCGGAGCATCGTATCGGTGGTCGCCATCCCGCGTTTAAGGTCGCGAAGCATGAGGAGCACGATGGCGGAGTTATCCCAATTAAGGACCAAACGTCGATACGCCGCCGCCATTTTCGGGTCTTTTTTGTCAAGAGTCTCGATACGGTCGACAACCGCCGCGGCGAGTTCGTCGGAGACGAATTCGGAAGAATTTGTCAGGTGGCTGCCGATGATCGCGCTGATCTGTTCCTGCGAGAGCGGTTTTTTGAGCGATTCTAGGTATGCCTCATATGCGGCGGCGCGGGCAGCCTCCGAGGCGGCGTTCTCGGCTCTCGCCATCGCGTTGGCCGCGTTTGCCATCGCATTTGCGGCGCTGGCCATAGCGTTCGAGCCAAAATCGGGACGATACCCTGCATTTGCCCCTATGCTATATTCAGCTTCTTCGTCCGACTGAAACCGGGCTCCCTTCGCCGCCGATTCGACACCGTCGAGCTGTTCCTGGATCGAGAATCCGTTACACGCCAAAATGCCGCGGATCAGGAGATTGCGTTCATATCCCGAAGCCTCGCTCAAGATGCGGCGGAGCACGGGAGCGGCACGCGAGTCTCGCTGCTTCGTCAGGGCCATCACGGCGGCCGAGCGATGGATGGTTTGCTCGGTCGTCTCGGGGACGACGGTCATCGAGTCCAATCTCTCAACCCGAGGAGCATTCGCTCTATTTGTGTTCACAGCCACGTTCACGGCGACATTGGCCGAATTGGCTGAGCGGGTGACTTTTACCTTTTCATCGAGCACCTGGATCAGCCCGGGCACGCTCTCGGGCATTTCGACTTCGCTGAATTTGTAAATGATCGAGCTTCGGACGTTGTTGTAGTCCTTCGCCCATTTTGGGTCCTCGAGCCACGGGATAAGAGCCCGCAGTATCTCCGGATTGTCACTGCTGAGGCGCAACGCGAGGTTTCTGACCGCGGCGGAACGAACGTGTACGTTGTCGCTTTTGAGCAGCTCGAGCATCTTGTCGATGTGCTTCTCATCGGGCGAGCGAAGCATGATAGTGGTCAGGCCGGTGAACGACTGGCCATTGACGCGGATATCGGCAAGGGTTTCGTCGCCGAGCAGCGAATAGTACCATTCGTCGCGTTCAGGCCATTCTTTTTCGCGGGCGATCGCGTCCAAAGCTAGGTCGCGAACTGCACCCGTCGCCGTCTTATCCTCGACTATTCGCATCAACTCTTTGCGATACGAATCGATGTCGGAGGTCGCATTCGTTGCGATCGCGTGGCGATACCTTGCCCAGATCGCGAGCGTCTGCGGCGCCTTATGCGAGCTATCGTTGTAGAGCCGGTCGATGATCGGCTTGGCACGATCGTAATCGACGGTTGTGAGCGAGAGCAGGTTTTCGTGGTTTGAGATATATTCGCCGTCTACCGCGACCTTTTCGGCCAGGCGTGCAAGTTCGGGCGCATGGTCGGGCGAGTTATGCAGCAGCCAATCCTTGATAGCGCCGCGGCCATCAACGTCAAAAGCTCCTTCATCGCCTTCGCGGTTGTAGAGATTTTTTACAAAATCAGCGGTTCGCTCGCCCGGTGGCAGTGCGTTAAGAAGGTTGGGCAGTTGTTCCGGATCTGTCGAAAGCTCGGCGAAAAGCCGTTCTGCCACGGCGTCGCTCATCTTCGGGGTGTAATTGAGGGGCGTGGATTGTCCGCTTTGGTAGCTCCAGTAATCGATCAGATCCTCGATGGAGGCATCATCAGGCGGCGGTTTGCTCTTGCTGTAGAATTTTTGATCGGTACGAACAGCAGGTTTTACAAGCGGATTCGGCGGCGGTGGTGCCGGCTGGTCGAGCAGTTTTACTATCGGCTCCTCTTTGGCACCTACCGGGGCGAACAAGACAAACGCCAGCACTACCAACAGCGACGAGCAAAATGCGAGAGCGGTGAAAAACCTCTTCATACCCTTTATGATCGAAAGCCGAACCTTTTGCGGGCTCGGGTGATGGTGCCTTGCACTGGATTATAGAGATAAGCGGGTAGGAAAGATAGATAATTTTTGAAAAGGATCACGCGTCCCGTCCAATGCCGCCGAGGCTTATATTGGTTACCTCGGCAAGGTTCCGTCGGGCGAGGTTGCTGAAGCGGTGGAGTTTATACCGCAGATCGCCCCCGCCGTTGGGGGCGGGGACGATCGGAGAGGGTCGGTGCCAGTGGATCGGTTTATTGGTTAGAGGTGGAAATCATCACGCCGCCGTTTGTCGTGATCACTTTGATCGGTGCTCCGCCGCCGTTGAGAGCGGTTTGGACGCGTTTCGCACGTGAGCGATAGTATTCGTCGCCCTTGAGGTTTTCTGTAGTTACGTTCAGGGCTGGAATGTCGCTTCGGTACCCGCCGTTGACGGTGCCGGTTTCGACGGTTGCGGCATAGGTGGCGGGCATCTTGATGTTTACGCCGCCATTCGTCGTCTGGAGGTCGAGGCCGCTGCCCTGCCAGCTGTTGCCCGCGAGCGAGACGTTGACGCCGCCATTCATCGTTCGTCCTTTTACGTTTCCGGCGAGGCCCGAGACATTGATGCCGCCGTTGAGCGTTTCAAACTCGGCATTGCCTTCGACATTGCTGAGCGAAATGCCGCCGTTGTGGGCTTTCAGGTTAGTATTTGTCGCACGCGGGACGAGGATCTGATACGAGACCGACCATTGCTGTTGGTTGTCCGAAGACGGGCCGTCCGCTTTGATCTCGCTGCCGGTGCCGATCTTTACCGCCGAAGCGGCTGCACGGGCGGCTTCTTCGGTAGCTCCCCAGGCCTGGACGCATGCACGGATGAGTACGTCGGAGCGATCTTCGCCCTTGACGCTAACGCCGCCGTTCTTGCCAGCGTCGACGCGGATGCTGCCGGTCGAAGCGACAGTCATTTCACGAAGGTCGCTGACGGAAACTTTGTCGCCGTTCGACCAGTTGTTGTTCTCGCAAAATGCCCTCGACTTCTCCTTGTACTCGAGTTTTTCGGCCTTGTGCTTTTCTTTGTCCGGTGCCTGTGCAAACGCGCTGACAGCGGCGATGCCAAAGACCGCTGCGATCATGGCGATACCAAAATAACGTAAATTTCTTGCGAACGAATTCATGTGTGTAGCCTCCGAATATGATTTAGAAATTGGTTTCTAAATACAGGACACCGAAGGCGGGAAGTTTATGACAAAGTTTTTGATTGGCGGGGGAGCAACAACATGTGTGATGATTATTCGTCGCCTTTGGCGACGGGTGCGTGAGGTATGTTCTACCTAGGGTTTCGCTCGCCGAGCCTCGCTGCACCCTAGGCTTTAATGTTAGTCGCCGTTGGCGACCGATCTCGATCCGGAAACTGTTACTAGGTTACTTTTACGACCAAACCGTCCGCATTCAATTTCCAGTCAAGCACTTTTGCTCCGTTCTCGGCGGCGAGGGCTTTTTCGACGTCCGGACGCCGGCCGTCTTCACAATAGAAGGCGATGCATCCGCCGCCGCCGGCACCGCAAACTTTCGGGGCGATCGCACCATTGGCGAGGGCGACGTCAATTAGATGGTCCATTTGCGGCGTGGTGATGTTGGGTGAAAGACGTTTTCGATCCGGGAAAGCACCACTTAATATCCGTCCGACTTCATCCCAATCATTCTCGAGCAGAGCTTTTCGAGTCTCGACAGCCGTATCGCGAATTCCCTCGAAAATATCGAAGATCTCGCGGTCGCCATCGATGTGGCGTTTTGTTATTTCCCAATTATTGATGCCGGAATTTCGAGGTTCGCCGGTGTAGCAGATCGCGACGCGGCGTTCGAGCGTGGCTGTATCTATATCGAGAGATTCGCGCTCGATGCCCGCCGGGCCGAAGTTTATCGATGCGACGCTGCCGTATTGGGCCGAGTAATAATCCTGAAAACCGGTCGGCACGCGAATGACCTGGCATTCGACATTGGCCGCGATCGGAATGAAGCGGTCAGGTGTGTAGCGATCGCCGACGAGCTTGTTGAGAGCGCCTATGCAGGCGATATTCAGCGTGGACGAACCGGCGAGGCCCGCACCTGCGGGGGCTTTCGACTCGGTCGTCATCTTGAAACCGACTTCGGGACGGAAGAAATAGGCGAGTTTTGAGAGCAGTTCGAGTTTCGGTTCGTCGCGAAGGGAAGCGATCTGGCCGACTGTGGTTTCGACCGTCGCCTTCTGGTCGATCGATTCGAGAATTATGCGGTCGTCGTCACGCGTTTCGATCCGGCAGTGCGCGAGCAGGCTGACCGCGAAATTCACCGTCGCGGCGCCCTCGTGGAACAGGAAAAGGGGCGGAATATCAATTGTACCGCCGGCGAGGTCGACCCTCGTCGGGGCGGATGATTCGATTATCATGCAGTAAATAAAGGGTTTCTTTCTTTCGACCGGAGCTTATCCCGATCAGCAGCTAAATAACTTCGTATCAACCATCGACAGGCTCTTTCACCTCGCGTTCCTTGCCTGCTTTCGCCGTTCTTTCGGCCCCGACCTTTTCGTCTTCGAGTTCGGACCGGTTTGGCTCACGCGTCAGATGGAGGCGCTCGGTCAGGTCGTGCAGAGTGCTCTTTCCTACCTCTTCGACCGCGAGCAGTTTTTCTTCGATCTTATGGATCGTCTCGGGGCTAGCGTCTTCGACCTTTTCCGACAGCCAGTAGCGTTCGATCACGTACAGCACAATGATCACAAAGGTAACGACGAAGAAGAGCACGAAACCGACCTGCTTGAAGTCGCCGATCATCGATGTGATCGCCCCGCTGAAAAAGTAGCCCAGTCCAGCTAGCACAAATACCCAGAGTGAGCAGCTTAGTGCACTCAAAGCCAGGAAGCGGAGATAAGGCATTTTGCCGACGCCGTAGAAAATGCAGACCGCTGCCCGGATCCCGTAGATGAACTTTGAGATTATGATCGCCGAGCCGCCGAACTTTTCGATCAGCTTCTCAACGCGGGGCTGTGCGACCTGGTAAAACTTATAATTCTTGGCGTTCTCGTGAAAAATACGCCCGATCGCGTAACCAACCGAATCTCCGACCACGCCCCCCAGAGTTCCCGCGACAAAGACCTTAAAAAATCCCCAGCTCCCGAAAAATCCGCTGTGTGCCATCGTCCCTGACACGAGCAGCGTTATATCGCCCTCGACCGTACACAGCGCAAAAACAGCGTATATTCCGTACTGCGCAAGCAGGTCTTGAAGCTGGTGATCCATACAAATCGAACCGACAGCGAGCGGCCGCGAGAAGACTCGTCCCTAGAGAGAGTATCTTTCGCGGCGATTTGAGTCAAAAAATAACGAAGCATCCGGAGGCTGAGGCGTTCGGACACGGCGAACGTCTTAGAACGCAACGCCGAGAATATGCACGCCTTGGCGCGGCCAAAAAAGTTGACACCACCAGCACTACTGACTAAAATCGCTCTGGTCTCGTCCATCGTCGATCAAAAATTCTTATGTCTAGTACCTCGGATCGCTTATCTCGCAGCGTCGGCGTCGAAATATCGAACACATCGCTCAGGGCTGTTTTGCTATCGCCGGACGGCGGTGTCGAGCGAAGCATGGACGTTAGTCTCGGCCAGGGCGACGATACGATCCAAAAGCTCGCCGAGGTCGTCGGCGAACTGAATCAGGGCAGCGAGCGCGTCGGCCGGATCGGCGTCGCGATACCGGGGCTTGTGGACCGGAGTTCGGGCCGCGTCGCATATTCTGCGATCATTCCGGGACAATCCGACGTCAACCTGGCCGCGTCGATCAAGCAGGCGACCGGCCTCGACGTTGTGCTGGAAAACGACGCGAATGCGGCGGCGTTCGGCGAATTTCGCTGCGGTGCGGGCCGCGGTGCTCGCGATATGTTCTATGCAACGCTCGGCGTGGGTGTCGGCGGGGCATTTATTATAAATGGTGAGATCTGGCATGGGGCATCGGGCTTTGCAGGCGAATTCGGCTATGTTCCGATCGATTCGGAAGGCATGCGGCTCGAGGACGTTGCGTCGTCGTCAAACGTCGTCCGCCGTACTCGGAGCCGTTTTCATCAGGACAGCACGTCGTCGCTCGGTAAACTGAGCGAGGAGTCGCTGACGCTTATCGACATCATCAATGCCGCACGGAACGAGGACGATTTTGCTCAGATGATGCTCGGCCGTACCGGATATTACGTCGGTACGGCGGTCGCAAGTGTGATCAATCTCCTAAACATCGAGTGCATCGTGGTCGGCGGCGAGATAATGCAGGCCGAAAAGCCTGTTCTGAACGGCATAATAGCCCGGGCGCGCGATCTTTCATTCGCGCCGTCGTTCGAATCCACACGGATCGTCGCCGGAGAACTTGGGGTCAATGCGGCGTCGGTTGGAGCGGCGTTGATCAGCCATGAATCGGCTGATTAATCGAAATTGAAAAGCATAATCCTGCTTATTAAAAGAACTAATTAAGCTCCCGATTGTATCGTTTCAAAGCATGGTTTAATTTTGAATCGTGCAATTTGCGGTTTTTCTGACATTTAGTAAAATCGTAACCAGTTTTACGGTAAGCAATTCAGCTTCGCTGCGGCCTGCAGCCCCTTTCGGCCCCGTTATCGGTGGAATTCGAGAGTTGGGCGAGGCCTAATCGCTGTAAGTGTTCTCGATCCGAGTTTGCGAAAATGGCTCAATTCTTTAATAAAAGTGCAAATAACTTAGCCCGGATCAGCATGGTCCTGGGCGTGGTGCTGGCCGCACTGGGCGGTTTCGCTTTCACGCAGCTCGCCCGGTCGTCCTATTTGACGGGCCGCTACGTGGAGAAGCAGCAGCCGGTGCAGTTCAGTCATAAACATCACGTCGGCGACGACGGCATCGATTGCCGTTATTGCCATTCGACGGTGGAAACGACCGCATCGGCTGGTATGCCGCCGACGCAGACGTGTATGAACTGTCACAGCCAGATCTGGACGGACAGCCCATACCTCGAACCCGTCAAAGCCAGCTTTCGTGACAATAAACCGATCGAATGGGAACGTGTTCACGACCTTCCCGAATACACGTATTTCAATCACAGCATTCACGTAGCGAAGGGAGTCGGCTGCTCGACCTGTCACGGACAGATCGACAATATGCCGGCCGTTTATCAGGAAAACACGCTCCAGATGGAATGGTGTCTCGCCTGCCACCGCGAGCCTGAGAAGTTCATCCGCCCGAAGTCAGAGATATATAACATGAAGTGGAAAGACAGCGACCTTGATGCCAAGGAGCGTCTGGAACTTAAGGCGGAGCACAAGATACGCAGTAAAGAGATGTTGACGAGCTGTTCGGTCTGTCACAGATAAGAGCTACGAAAAAGGAAACCTGAAACGAAAATGTCGAGCCCAGCAAGCAAAACAAACTTTGCCTCATTACGCGACTCAATCCTCGCGCAGAACGGGAAAGAGTACTGGCGAAGCCTCGAGGAACAGGCCGATACGCCCGAATTCCGCCGGCTGATCGCCGAGGAGTACCCGCACGAGATCGAAGAGTGGGACTCGAGCCTTAGCCGCCGCAATTTCGTCAAAGTGATGGGAGCGTCGCTTGCCCTCGCGGGCCTGAGCGGATGCGTTATCCAGCCGCCCGAGAAGATCGTCCCGTATGTTCGCCCGGTAGAGGGAATGCTTCCGGGGAAAGCCAACTTTTTTGCCACATCGATGACCCTTTCAGGCGTTTCGATGGGCTTGCTCGCAAAGTCCTTTGAAGGCCGGCCGGTCAAGATCGAGGGAAATCCGGATCATCCGGGAAGCCGCGGTGCGACCGATGTTCTTGCCCAGGCTTCGCTGCTGGGAATGTACGACCCGGACCGTTCGCAGGAGGTGGCATTTCGCGGAAATCCGAAATCGTGGGAGGCGTTCGTTCCTGAATTCCGTGCGGCGGTCGAATCAAATCGAGGTGACGGCGGTGCAGGGATCAGGTTTTTGACCGAGACGGTCACTTCGCCAACGCTGATCGACCAGTTCACGAGGCTCAAGACCGAACTGCCCAATATGAAGTGGGTTCAGTACGAGCCTGTCAATCAGGATAATGTGCTTGCTGGTACAAAGATGGCGTTTGGCTCGCCTCTCCAGCCGGTTTACAAGTTTGAAAAGGCTGAACGTATTCTTTCCCTCGATGCCGACATTTTCTCAGGATTTAACGTCGGCTACATCAAAGACTTCGCCGAAGGCCGTCATTACGGGCACGGAAAAGAGACGATGAACCGTCTCTATTCCATAGAAACGACGATAACGCTCACTGGTGCCAAGGCCGAGCATCGCCTTGCAGTCAAACCTAGCCAGATGGGAGAGATCGCAAAGGCGGTTGCGAAGGCTGTTGGTGTAGCGGGTGCGAATTCGACGTACACCGAGAACGCGCAGTGGATTACCGCGATGGCGAAGGACCTTTCGGCATTCCGCGGCAAATCGCTTGTCGTTGCCGGTGATAATCAGCCCGCGTTTGTCCACGCCGTCGCTCATGCGATCAATTCGGCTCTTGGAAATGTCGGCGAAACGGTGGTTTACATCGATCCGCTTTCGCCGAATAGCGAGCGCACGCAGCTTGAGCAGCTTCGCGAACTGATCGCGGATATCGATGGCGGAAAGGTCAAACTGCTAGTAATTCTTGACGGAAATCCTGTTTACAACACTCCTTCGGACCTGCGGCTCACGCCGGAACGAATGAGAAAGGCCGGGATGACCGTCCACCTTGGGCAGTATTTCGACGAAACCGCCGAACAGAGTTATTGGCATGTCGCGGGCAAGCATTATCTCGAAAGCTGGACCGACGGCCGTGCATATGACGGAACCGTTTCGCTGACCCAGCCGTTGATCGCACCGCTTTACGACGGGCGTTCGAATCACGAGCTTGTTCAGCTCTGCTTCAAGGAAGCGTTTGATAAAAAGGACGTCGATATCCTGAAGGAATATTGGCAGAAAACCGACATTAAACCGGCACCGGTTGCGGCCAAGACCGCTGCAAAGGAAGAGCCGAAAGCTGACGCTCCGAAAACGGATTCGCATGGAGGCGACGCTCACGCTTCGGAAACGACGAAGACCGGCGATACGGCGGCAAAGGAAGCCCCGAAGGCGGAAACGCTATCCGAGCCGAAGCCGGCTGCGACTCCCGCGGCTGAGACTGCAAAAACTGAGGCAAAACCTGCAGCGACTCCGGCGACGGCTGGTGCCGCTCCGGCAAAGAGCTTTGAGGATAACTGGAAGAAGGCCGTACACGACGGCGTCGTTCCAAATACGGCAGCCGCACCGAAGACAGTTACCGCAAATACCGCGTTTCTCGCTCAGCCGGAAGTAAAGCCGGCCGCGGGCGGGCCGCTTGAGATCTCGATACTTCCAGATCCGAGTGTTTACGACGGCAGATTTACCAACAATGCCTGGCTGCAGGAACTCGCGAACCCGATCAATAAGGTTACGTGGGAGAACGTCGGCCTGATCAGCCCTCGCACCGCGAAGCGGCTCGGGATAAATGTCGGCAACGACGATCGCGAATACGCAGGCGGAGCTCAGGGCGAGAGCTTTATCAATACCAAGGGCGGCAACCAGTTCGCCGACCTCGTCAAGCTGAAATATCAGGGCGGCGAGATCAGCAAGCCCGTCCCGATGTGGGTCTCGCCCGGCCAGCCGGACGATGTGATCACCATCCATATGGGCTATGGCCGAACGCGTGCGGGCAAGGTCGGCACCGGCCTGGGATACAATGCGTTCGACGTAAGACGTTCGGATGCAATGAATTACGGCTTTGGTGAAGTGACCAAGACCGGCGAGACGACCAATGTGGCGTCGACGCAGATCCACTTCAATATGGAAGGCCGTGATCTGCTTCGCGTTTGGGACCTTGAGGATTACAAGGCTCATCCCGACATGGGGCATCAACACGACGAATATCCCAAGTCGATGTACCCGTACGAACAGCATCAGGCTGTTTACAACCAAAATTACAAGTGGGCGATGTCGATCGACCTCAACTCCTGCGTCGGCTGCAACGCCTGCGTTATTGCCTGCCAGTCGGAAAATAATATTCCGGTCGTGGGCAAGGAACAGGTCGAACGCAGCCGCGAGATGAACTGGCTCCGCGTCGACGCTTATTACGCAGGCAATATCGACGATCCTGAAGGGCCGCATTTCCAGCCCGTGCTTTGCATGCAGTGCGAACAGGCACCGTGCGAGGTCGTTTGTCCGGTTCATGCGACCGTTCACAGTGCCGAAGGTTTGAACGACATGGTTTACAACCGCTGTGTCGGAACGCGCTATTGCTCGAACAACTGCCCGTACAAGGTACGAAGGTTCAACTTCCTGCTTTATCAGGATTGGAATACGCCGCAGTACAAGCTGATGCGAAACCCTGAAGTTTCGATCCGCAGCCGCGGTGTGATGGAAAAATGTACGTTCTGTACGCAGCGCATCTCGGCGGCAAGGATCGAGGCCGAGAAAGACGGGCGTAAGGTGCGTGACGGCGAGATCATGACCGCTTGCCAATCGGCTTGCCCGACCGGAGCGATCGTTTTTGGCGACATGCATGACCCGAACAGCAAGATCGCGGCGGCGAAGAAAGACCATCGCGACTACAAACTGCTGAACGAACTGAACACGCAGCCGCGAACGACGTATCTTTCGAGCCTGAAGAACCAGAATAAGGAAATGCCGGATTACAAAGTTCCGCCGCCGCAGAAAAAAGCGGCCGCGAAAACCGATGACAAGAAGGCGGGAGGAGCACACTAAATGAAGATCGAAGATAAAGAACTTCAACAAAAACTCCACCCGGCGATGGTCGAGGGGACGCACGATTTTGCCAGCGTAACTGACAAGATCAGTGACATCACGCTCAAGAAGCGGACCCCCTTTCATTGGTTCATCGGCTTCGGTATCGCATTCATGGTGGCTCAGCTGCTGCTTTTCAGCGTAATCTGGCTGCTGGCGAATGGTATCGGTGTTTGGGGAAACAACCAGCCGGTCGGCTGGGCATTCGACATCATCAACTTCGTTTGGTGGATCGGTATCGGTCACGCGGGAACGCTCATTTCGGCAATTTTGCTGCTTTTGAACCAAAAGTGGCGTACGTCGATCAACCGTTTCGCCGAAGCAATGACGCTCTTCGCCGTGGCCTGCGCCGCGATGTTTCCGTTGCTTCACACCGGTCGTCCGTGGCTTGCGGCATATTGGCTTTTCCCGTATCCGAACACGATGGGCATTTGGCCGAACTTCCGTTCGCCGCTCATCTGGGACGTTTTCGCGGTTTCGACTTACGCGACGGTTTCGCTTTTGTTCTGGTACGTCGGGCTGATCCCCGATTTCGCGACTTTACGCGACAGAGCGAAGAATAAATACTTCAAGTTCGTTTACGCCGCCCTTTCGTGGGGCTGGCGCGGGTCGGCACGGCATTGGCATCGGTATGAGATCACGTATCTGATTCTCGCTGGGCTTTCGACGCCGCTGGTCCTTTCGGTTCACTCGATCGTTTCGTTCGACTTCTCGGTTTCACAGGTTCCTGGCTGGCACGCCACCATTTTCCCGCCGTATTTCGTTGCAGGGGCCGTTTTCGCCGGGTTCGCGATGGTGCTCATTCTGTGTATCCCGCTCAGGCGTTGGTACCGGATGCAGGATTTCATCACGCATCAGCACCTTGTTTACATGGCGAAGGTCATGCTTGCTACCGGGCTGATCGTGGTTTACGGCTACGCAATGGAAGGCTTCTTTGGCTGGTACAGTGCTTCGCAGTACGAAGTTTTCATGGTCAAGAACCGCATCTGGGAAGGGCCGTACTGGTGGTCGTACTGGCTGCTGATTTTCTGTAACGGAGCGTCGATCCAGCTTTTGTGGTTCGAGCGGTTCAGGAACAGCGAGTTCTGGTTGTTCGTGATCTCGATAATCGTCTCGGTCGGCATGTGGCTTGAGCGATTTGTGATCATCGTCACCAGCTTGCACCGCGACTTTCTGCCATCATCGTGGGCAATGTACAGCCCGCGGTTCTGGGACTGGTCGATGTTTGTCGGAACGATAGGGCTTTTCTTTACGCTGCTTTATCTCTTTGTCAGGTTCGTTCCGATCATTTCGATCTTCGAGGTGCGAACGCTTTTGCCGGAAGCTCATGTTCACGGACATCAGCAGGATTTTGAGGAACTCGTTAACGAGGCCGCGGATACTTACGATAAGACCGATCCGCCGAACGCTTAGAATTGAATGATTGGGAGATTGAGTCATCGGGCCATTTGACGGCCGCAAAACGAGAATGACTCAATGACCAAATGACCCAATGACTCAATAAAATTATGGCAACCAAACTTCACGGAATAATGGCTGAATTCGACACGGCGACGGAACTCGTCGACGCGGCCCGTGCCGTGCGCGATGCGGGATACCGTAAGACCGACGCGTTCTCGCCGTTTCCACTGCATGAGATCGACGAGGCCCTCGGCATCAAGCGGAGCATTCTGCCCTATCTGATCTTTTGCGGCGGTATCACCGGACTGCTCGCGGGGCTTGGCCTTCAGACATTTGTGCACGTGATCGATTGGCCGATCATCGTCGGCGGCCGTCCGCATTTCAGCCTGCCGGCGTTCGTACCGCCCGCATACGAGCTGACAATTCTGTTCTCGGCCTTTGTCGCGGTATTTGGAATGCTCTTTTTGAACGGCCTACCGTCGCCGTATCATCCGGTTTTTAATGTTCCTCGCTTTGCTCTGGCGACGCGTGAGAAGTTCTTCCTGTTGATCGAGGCGAAGGACGAAAAATACGATTACGAAGAAACGCGAAAGTTTATGGAAGGCCTTAATGCTCAGGAGGTATTCGATGTTGAAGAATAACCCCCAAATTCAAGGAAAAAGGCAAAAGGCTAAAGGCAAACTCGCCTTTCGTCCTATCGGTTTTGCCTTTTGCCTTTTAACTTTCGCCTTCCTCAGCGCCTGCGGCGTTCGTTCGGACATGCAGGACCAGCCGCGGTACAAGGCTTACAAGAAGAGCGAGTTCTTTAGCGATAAACGCGGATCGCGTGATCGCGTCGAAGGAACAGTTGCTCGCGGACAACTGCACGAGAATAAGGCTTTCTACACCGGAAAGGTAGACAATCCGAACCCTAACGCTCAAGCCGCTACGTCGACCGACGCGACAGGGAATACCATTGTCACGTCTTTCCCGAACGCGATAGAAGAGTTTCCTGTCCCCGTCACGAAGGAGTTGGTTGATCGCGGCCAGGACCGATACAACATCTACTGCATCGTGTGTCACGGGCCGCTCGGCAATGGCGACGGCATGATCGTTCGTCGCGGGTTCTCAAAACCGCCGACGTACAACGATGACCGTCTGCGCAACGCTCCGGTCGGACATTTTTACGACGTGATCACCAATGGCTGGGGCAAAATGAACAGTTATGCTCACGTGATCCAGCCGGCGGACCGTTGGGCGATCGTCGCCTATATCAGAGCGTTGCAAGTCAGCCAGAACCCAGACATGGCATTGAAAGGAAATAGCACGCAGGGCAATCCGGCCGCCAACACAGCGACCGCGACAAGCCCCGCACCTCCGAAACCGGCTAATACGACAAGCGGAGGAAAACCGTAAACATGGCGAATCCTGCAAACTACAAAGCACCCGCCGAAATTGCCGGCCTGCGGACCATCGCTCTTGGCGTTGGCGGCATCGCTCTTCTCGCGATGGCGGTCGGTGCATATTTCAACACCGAACAGGCGATACGCTCATGGCTGCTCGGCTTTATCTTCTGGGGCGGCCTGTGTTTCGGTTCGCTCGGCGTGCTGATGCTTCAGTACCTGACGGGCGGTGCGTGGGGCGTTGTGCTTCGCCGCATCGTCGAAGCTGGCTCGCGAACGCTGCCGCTGGTGGCGATCCTGTTCATCCCGCTGGCCCTCGGAGTGTATTTCGGAAAGGCGTACGAATGGACACATCTGCCGCCGGACGATTATGCGATGGCACATCGCGGAGCGTTCATGACGTCTTGGGCGTGGATACTGCGTTCGGTAGCTTACTTTCTGCTGTTCGGCGGAATGGTGTATCTACTGAATAAATGGGGCCTGCAGCAGGACAAGGCGGAAACGGTCGAAGATTCGCGGCTTATTCTTGAGAAAGCATCAAGATTCTCGGGTCCGACGATGGTCATTTACAGTCTGGTGGTGACCTTTGCGGTTGTCGATTGGATCATGACGCTCGATCCTCACTGGTTCTCGACGATCTGGGGACTATTGTTCGTCGCCGGTTGGGGCTTGAGTACGTTCTGTTTCTCGGTTGTGGTGCTTGCGTGGCTGCTTGACCGGTCGCCAATGAACGGCGTCCTCGGTAAGAAGCATTTTCACGATATCGGCAAGCTGATGCTCGCTCTGACGATGGTTTGGGCGTACTTCAACTTCTCGCAGTTCCTCATCATCTGGTCGGGCAACCTGCCGGAAGAAACGGGATGGTTCTTGACGCGAATGAAAGGCGGCTGGGCATATATCGGGATAGGATTGATCCTCTTCCACTTTGTTTTCCCGTACCTGCTTTTGCTCAAACGCGATCTTAAACGCCAGGCGAAGATCCTTGCGTCGCTGGCGTTGTTCATCCTTTTCATGCGGCTGGTGGACATGTTCTATCAGATCGGCCCGACGCCGCGAGTTGACGGATTGATCGAGAAGGGAGCGTTTTATATTAGCTGGATGGATTTTGTCGGCCCGATCGCGATCGGCGGCATCTGGCTGTGGTACTTCTTTGGTGAATTGATGAAGCGTCCGATCGTTCCGGCGAACGATCCGTATTTCGAAGAGGCGATAGCACACGGCCAGGGTCATTAATTAAGTTATGTCAAAGAAACATACGGACACAGCGGTAGACCTGAATATTCCGTACGAACAGAACGAGATCCAGATGAAGGGCATCATTGGCTTTGCCATCGGCCTAACGCTGTTGATCGTCGTGACGTTCGGCTTGATGTGGGCGCTGCTCAATGTTTTAAAAGACTATGCAGAAGAGGGCAAGGCCGTTAATCCGGTTGCCCAGAATGAACGGGAACGACTGCCGCCCGAACCCAGGCTTCAAGGGGCGCCGGGTTTCGGCGTAGATTCGCCCAAGGGCCGGGTCAACATGGAATTAGGGCCACCGCAGGCCGAGTGGTGGGAGCTTGAGCGTCAATACAAAGAAGTTTGGGAAAAAGGCCAGAAGGATCCTAACACGGGTACGGTTGTCGTAATGCCGATCAAGGAAGCAAAGGAGAAATTCCTTGCTCAGGGCGTTAAGGCCAAGTCGGGTCCGGAAGCCGAGAAGCTTCTAAAGGATTCGAAACTTTCGATCTCAGATGCGAGTGCGGGACGAATGGCAGCGGATACGAGAAGGTAGTTAATGCAAAGGACAGAATTAAAAATTAGAAGATCAGGGCGGGCTTATCGATCGATGATGGCTGCGTCGCTGTTTTTCGCATTTTTAATTTTTAATTTTTCATTCACAGCTTTCGCTCAAAAGAATGAGCATTACAATTCGCCGCTTTACTCGCCGAAGAAATACGATCCGACCGTGACGACGGCAAACGGATTGCCCGAACCCCTGAAAAAGACGGGCATCGAGCAAAAACTTGGAGAAACGCTTCCGCTCGAAACTGAATTGAAGGACGAGAACGGTGATCTGGTAAAGCTGGGATCCTATTTCGGCAAAGGGCGTCCGGTCGTAGTGGCTTTTGTTTATTACGAATGCCCGATGCTGTGTAATCAGGTTTTGAATGGCCTGACCGGCTCTTTGAAGGGTATTAATTTTGACGCCGGGAAGGAGTTCGACGTAGTAGCGATCAGCTTCGACGCGAAGGAGTTCGACAAGCCCGGCCTCGCCAAGAACAAAAAGGCGAGCTACATGGAACGCTACGGGCGTCCGGGCACCGAAAAAGGCTGGCATTTTTTGACAGGAACAGAGGAATCGATCCGTGCGGTCACTAACGCGGCGGGATTCGGCTTCGAATGGGATGAGAAATCGCAGCAGTTCGCACATGCCGCCGCCGTTATCGTGGCGACGCCTGAGGGCAAGCTCTCGCGATATCTTTACGGGATCGATTACTCGCCGAAGGACCTTAAATTGGCAATGATGGAATCGGCGGAAAGCAAGGTTGGAAGCCCGGCGGACCAGCTTCTTCTTTATTGTTTTCATTATGATCCGTCAACCGGCAAATATGGCCTTGCGATATTGAATTTCGTGAGACTCGGCGGCATCGCCACTTTGCTCGGGCTCGGAGCTATGGGGTTTGTTTTTTGGCGGCGGAATAAAAAGAACAGTGGGCAGTCGGCTGTGGGCAGTGGGCAGGATCTAACTGACCGGTGACCACCGACCACCGATAACTCAATTATGCAGACTACTTCGTGGGTACCATTATTTCCGGAACAGGCGTCAACTTTCGCCTGGCAGGTAGATGCGTTGTATTTTTACCTGATCGCCGTGAGCATAGCGTTTACGATCCCGATCGTGGCAGCCATCTTCTTTTTCGCGGTCAAGTATCGCGAGGTCGAGAAGTTCGCGACGCCGGAGGAAATGCATGGCTCGATGGTGCTCGAAACGGTTTGGTCGATCATCCCGTTTGTCATCTCGATGACCATCTTTCTTGGCGGGGCGATCATATTCTTTAACCAGTACACGCCGCCCGATGACGCGATGGAGATCTACGTCGTCGGTAAACAGTGGATGTGGAAGGTGCAGCACCAGACCGGGCAGCGTGAAATAAACGAACTTCACGTTCCGGTCGGACGAAAGGTTAAGCTGACGATGACGACCGAGGATGTCATTCACGATTTTGACATTCCGGCATTTCGCACCAAAGCGGACGTTGTGCCAGGCCGTTACACCTACATGTGGTTTGAGGCAACAAAACCCGGTAAATATCACCTGTTTTGTGCCGAATACTGCGGGCTTAACCATTCCGGAATGGGCGGTTACGTCTATGTGATGGAGCAGCGTGATTTTGACAACTGGCTGAGCGGGAACGTTGCGGGGCAAACACCGGTCGAGCAGGGCAAGGATCTGTTCCAGAACAAGCTTGGATGTGCCTCTTGTCATGCGGGTGGACCGGCACAGCGCGGCGCCGTGCTCGAAAATATCATCGGCAAGGATGTGAAACTTGTCGGCGGCGCGACGGTTACACGTGACGATCAGTATATTCGTAATTCGATCCTGAATCCTTCGGGCCAGGTCGTCGACGGTTATCAGCCGATCATGCCTACATTTAAGGGCCAGGTAACGGAAGAACAGCTTAATTCGCTCGTCGCTTATATCAAGTCGCTTTCGCCCAATGCGGCAAGTGCGACTTCAGCGGCTCCGGCTGGGAATAGTGCGGCACCGGCAGCAAATGTGGCACAGCCGAAGGCGAACTCAAATTCAGGGGCGAAGGCAACTACGCCAGCGGCGAACAGCAACAAGTAGGGTTTTTACAAGACTATGCAGACGCAAGACGCAATTTCAGGTTACGGAAGCGATACCAAGCCGAACTATTTGACCAATGGCTCGACGCTGAAATCCTGGCTGCTTACGAAAGATCATAAGCGGATCGCGATCATGTATTTGATCTCGGTTTCGGCGTTTTTCTTTGCGGGCGGGCTTTACGCGGCGACCATCCGGCTCGAACTTTTGACGCCGTCCACCGACCTGCTCGAATCGGCTACGTACAACAAAGTGTTTACGCAGCACGGTATCCTGATGATCTTTTTCTTCCTGATACCGTCGATCCCGGCGATCCTGGGCAATTTCTTATTGCCGCTGATGATCGGAGCAAAGGATCTGGCGTTGCCGAAGGTCAATTTGCTGAGCCTTTATATTTACTGGATAGCCGGCGCATTGGTTTTGTTCGCTTTGATGCAGGGCGGCGTTGATACTGGCTGGACCTTCTACGCGCCGTATTCTACGACGTTTTCCAACTCGTACGTGATGCTGGTCGGCCTCGGCATCTTTATCAACGGCTTTTCGTCGATCCTGACCGGTCTCAATTTCATCGTCACGATACATACAATGCGTGCTCCGGGTATGACGTGGTTCCGGATGCCGCTTTTCGTTTGGGCACATTACGCGACCAGTCTCGTGATGATCCTCGGAACGCCCGTCGTTGCGATCACAGTGCTTCTGCTGGCGGTCGAACGTGCTGCCCAAGTCGGTATATTCGATCCGTCGATAGGCGGCGACCCGATCCTGTTCCAGCATCTTTTCTGGTTCTATTCGCACCCGGCCGTTTACATCATGATCCTGCCGGGAATGGGCGTTATCTCGGAGCTGATCTCGAATTTTTCGAGAAAGAAGATCTTCGGGTACGAGTTCATCGCTTTTTCATCGATCGCTATCGCGGTGTTCGGCTTCCTCGTTTGGGGCCATCACCTGTTTGTCAGCGGCCAGTCGATGTATGCGGGAATGGTGTTCTCGTTCCTGACGATGGTCGTCGCGGTTCCGTCTGCGATCAAGATGTTCAACTGGACGGCCACGCTTTACAAAGGTTCGATCTCGTACGATACGCCGATGCTCTACGCTATCGGTTTTATGGGCCTCTTCCTGATAGGCGGACTGACGGGACTGTTTCTCGGTGCGATGGGATTGACGGTGCATTTAACGGATACATATTTTGTCGTTGCTCACTTCCATTACGTCATGGTGGGCGGACAGGTGATCGCTTACCTCGGCGGTATCCACTATTGGTGGCCGAAGATGACGGGCCGAATGTACTCGGAATTCTGGGGCAAGATCTCGGCGATGCTCGTCTTTGTTGGATTTAACCTGACCTTCTTCCCGCAGTTCATACTTGGTTATCAGGGCATGCCGCGTCGCTACGCTTCGTACCCGGCCGAAATGCAAGTGCTGAACGTGTTCTCTACCGCCGGAGCTTCGGTGCTGGGTATCGGCCTTTTGATGCCGGCTGTTTACCTTGCCCATTCGCTTATCTTTGGCAAGAAGGCTGCGGATAACCCATATATGCATCCCGGGCTTGAGTGGAGAACGAGTTCGCCGCCGCCGACCGAGAACTTTGAAAAGATGCCCCACGTGACTTGGGAAGCATATGAATTTGGCGAGGAAAGCGGTCTCGACCTGGAAGAAGCGAGAAAACGCGATCTGGCAACAGTTTAATTAGGTCTGTTCATTGAATCATTGAGTCATTTGAAATCGGTAAATGAACCAATGACTCAGTGAAAAAATAAAATAGATGTCGACACACTCAGAACATAACGAACATCATCAGCCGGGTCTTCAGCACCAGTTTGAAGACATGGGCCAGCAGGAAGAGAGCGTCACAATTGCGATGTGGATGTTCCTCGTGCAGGAGATCATGTTCTTCGGCGGGTTGTTTACCGCGTACCTGGTCTTCCGTTCGCGTTATCCGCTTGCGTTTGCTGAGGCTAGCAATCACCTCGACGCGTTCTGGGGCGGCCTCAATACGCTCGTGCTTATTGTCAGTTCGCTGACGATGGCCCTTACCGTTTACTACGCACAGAAGGGCAACCGCAGTTTGCAGTGCATCATGATCGTGCTGACGATGTTCTTCGGCACGGTGTTCTTAGGCGTAAAGGTCATCGAATATACCGATAAATACAATAACGGCCTTGTGCCTGTAACCGGGCTGAATAAAAAGACACCCAAGGGCCTGGAAAATAAGACCGAAGAGCATAAGGCCGAAGAAAAGCCGGCCGGCGACAAAGTTGCGGTTCGTTCTGACAAATTTGTCCTTCCTTTCGAAACCCGTACTTATGCTGCCGATACGGCCCATTCGAAACCATACGTAAACCCGAACGCCGAGTTCCAGTGGAATTACGGCTCACATGTCGTGGATTACGGGATTGCTAAAGAGAAAGAGACCGGCAAACAATATCTGACAGAGGCCGAGCGAATAGGATATTTCTCAAGCGGCGTTTTCGATCCGAACAAATACCGCGACAAGATCCGGATCTTTTATTACATCTATTTTGTTATGACGGGCCTTCATGCTCTTCACATGATCGTCGGCCTGGGGCTGATGACCTGGCTTTTGTGGATGGCTTGGAGAGGTACGTACAACGCTGAATATTACATGCCGGTCGAGATGTCGGGATTGTACTGGCACTTTGTCGATATCGTTTGGATATTCCTGTTCCCGCTGCTTTATCTGCTGGGAAGGCACTTTTTACACTAGGCAAGAGACTTGAATAATGGCTGATACTCATAACGAACACGACCACGATCATGAGCACATGAATATTCCGAAGTATATCGGAGTGTTCATGATACTTGTCGTCGGCACGATCCTGACTTATTTCACATCGTTCTGGGATCTGGACACGATCTTTCCGGGTGCAAATACGCTGCTCGCACTGGCGATCGCGTTTACCAAGATGACGTGCGTCATGCTGTTCTTCATGCATGTTTACTGGAGCAAGAAGATGATATGGCTCGCGGCAGTGGCTAGTTTCTTCTGGCTCGCGATAATGTTTGCCTACACGATGCAGGATTACTTTACACGCGGCTCGGGCGTTTTCGGCGGCGTGTAGTTCATCTCATTTTTTTAATTGACGCGGAGCGAGGCGGTTTTACACGCGGCTCCGCGTCTTTTGTTGGCTGGAATTAGTGATTTTGAAGTGGTATTATCTGGCGTTTGAGACTTTTTCGGAGCTTCGTTACTTAGGGATTTAGAATTACAACCGAAGCGTTGGAACCATCATCTGACACGAATGAAAGTTTTTCCATTCAAAACGTTGCTTGTAATTGGAACTGTGGCCATGTCCATTTTCCTTTCAAGCTGCAATCTCGTAAAGAAGGAAAGCAAAACTCCCGTGCTGCTGCGAACCGAAACTGCCACCCGCGAAGAGTTGATGAAAGAGATCAATCGCTTTGCCCGGGTAGGCTCAATGCGGGCGAAGATGGACCTCAAGTTCGAGGACAATTCGTTCGCCGAATTCGGCACCAAAGAAGCCTATCGAACCGCGGACAGCGAGGTAGTCGTTCAGCGTCCGGGACAGATTCTACTTAAAGTTCAGGCTCCGTTTATTCGCACCGACATCGCGCAGATGACCTCGGACGGTGTCGGGTTTCGGGTCGCGATCCTGAACGACGGCGGATCGGGAAAGTTCAAGAAGTTCGTAAAGGGCACTAACAGCGCCGACTATTCAAAGCTTCAGAAAACGCTGAGCACTCCGGCGAATGGGAATGGCGATCTAAAGGCTGTAAAGGAGAACGTCAACGCGTTTGCCAATCTTCGGCCGCAGCATTTTACCGATGCGATGCTTGTCCGCCCGACCAGCGAAGCCAATATTTACGCGTTAAGTACCATTTTTGAGCAGGAAGACGATCAGACGGTGAACACGAAATCGCCGATTCGTCGTGTCATGCGCGGTTATTACATGCTCGACGAATACGGGAAGGCCGAGGACGGCTCGATGAAGATCCTTCGACGCTTTTGGTTCGACCGTGTAGGCGGGATAAGGCTGGCGAGGCAGCAGCTCTTTGATTCTGCGGGCGAGATCGATTCGGACATCGTCTACGGTAAAGAGGGCAAACTTACCGAAGGAACGGATTATGTCAATCTTCCGCTCGAGATCCAGGTGACGCGGCCGAAGGAAAAATACGCTATTAAACTGTCGTATCAGAATCCGGAGTCGGTGATGATCGGGAACAAATTCCCCGATGGAGCGTTTGTACTGCAGAACTCGTGGAATCTCGAAGAGGTCGATCTCGACAAGCGTTTAGCTGAGGTGAAGATCGACCAGCCGACGAGCAACGCGTTGAAAACGGGAGCGAGTCGTTATCAGTAGCCAGGATAAGAAAACGATCCTCGAGACCGTCGATCTAAGAAAATCGTACAAGGTCGGGAAATTGGAAGTGCCCGTGCTGCGGGGACTCGATATGCAGGTTGCCGAGGGCGAGTTTGTCGCGATAATGGGCCCTTCGGGCTGCGGCAAATCGACATTGCTGCATCTATTGGGTGGATTGCTAAGCCCGACGAGCGGCAGCATTATTATTGACGGTGAAGACCTGGCGAAGGTCTCGGACGCTCGGCGGACCGACATTCGCCGTCGAAAGATCGGATTTGTATTCCAGCGGTTCAACCTTTTTCCGACTCTGTCAGCGGAAGGGAACCTCAAACTCGCGGAAAAGATCCATTCCGGCAACGGTAATAGCGGTGAGCGGCGACGCGAGGTTTTGCGGCTGCTGAAACTTGAAAACAAGATGCATCACAAGCCGCTCGAACTTTCTGGTGGCGAGCAGCAGCGGGTCGCACTTGCGAGGGCGATCGTGAATTCGCCCGCGATCATTTTGGCGGATGAGCCGACCGGGAATCTCGACACCGAGAATTCGCAGATCGTGCTCGATATGTTCAGGGAGTTGAACCAGAAGTTGGGTCAAACGATCATTATGATCACGCACAACCCGGAGGCCGCGGCGGTGTGTTCGCGGACGATCAATATGCGGGACGGGCATATTGTGTAAATGGTTAAGATTGCAAAAGCCCGCGCGTAAGCGAGGGCGAAACACGCACCTTGAGAGTATCGCCCTTGCTTACACGCGGGCTTTTGCGTAGAAAGAGATGAAGAACATCATCAACTGGAACTATGAACGAGCATCCTGGCAGTGGGATGTTTTGTGCATCCTGATCATGATCTTCATCTTTGCGACGCCAAAGGAATGGTTCAATAAACCGAAACCGGCAACCCAGCCACGTGCTGAGGCCGTCAAAGCTGAGTAGTTCAACCTAGTTAGGTGGGGGAAACTCTTATTTTGTTATGAAAAATGTAGTACGACGTAGTTTTTTATATTTCGGTCTTATCGTTGCGTCCATCGCGGCCTCGGCAGTCTCAGCCTCCGCGCAGGGGCCGCTTGGGCAGATCCTTAATAGGATGGATTCGTTCAATAAATCGTTGAAATCGGTTCAGGCAGATGTGACGATGTTGAAATTTAATCCTCAGCTTGGCATAGAGGATAAATACAGCGGTTCTACCAGCTACCTTCCTAAAGCAGCCGGCAAAATGTATGTGCGGCTGGATTGGACTAAACCGGCGGTTGAGCAGATGTCAGTTATCGGTGACGACTATCGGCTTTTTAAGCCAAGTATCAACCAAGTTTATGTTGGAAAAGTAAACAAAGCAAAAGCGGGGGGAGCGGCTGGGAATGCGTTGGCCTTCATGAACATGTCGAAGGATCAACTCAAAGCCAACTATACGGTTGTTTATCTTGGTACCGAGAATGTTGGAGCAACTCCAACCTTGAAGTTGCAGCTAACCCCAAAGGCAACCGCAAATTATAAAAGCGCGGAACTCTGGGTTGATGGCAATGGTATGCCGATCCAGGCAAAGATCCTCGAGATGAATAACGATACCACAACGGTAACACTCTCGAATATTCGAACAAACGTAACGATAAACGCAAGTATTTTCGTGCTCAACATTCCCAAGGGAGCGAAAACGATCAAGTTTTAATGCCAAAAGCCAGCAGTTTCAGTAGATTTACACGTGGTGTGAAGCACACGGTTAAGGCGTTTGCTTCGACGAAGCATCCCGTCTTGGTGCACATCGTGCCGATGCGGCGGTGTAACTTGGCGTGTACCTACTGCAACGAATACGACAAGACGAGCGATCCGGTGCCGATCGACGTGATGCTCGAACGGATCGATAAGCTGGCGGAGTTTGGCACTTCGGTCGTCACGATCTCCGGCGGCGAGCCGATGATGCACCCGGAGATCTACGAGATCATCGCCCGCATTCGCCATCACGGAATGATCGCCGGGCTGATCTCGAACGGCTATTATTTCCAGCCTGAAAAGGTCAAGAAACTTAACGAGGCGGGCCTCGATTACCTTCAGATATCGATCGACAACGTTACGCCTGATGACGTCTCGAAAAAGTCGCTGAAGGTTCTTGACGCAAAGCTGGTGAATCTGCAGCAGCACGCGAAGTTCAAGGTGAATATCAACTCGGTCGTCGGCGGCGGCGTAGCTAATCCTGAAGAAGCTTTGCAGATCGCAAACCGTGCTCGCGAACTCGGGTTTTCCTCAACCGTGGGCGTTATTCACGATGGCGACGGACTGCTGAAAGGCCTGACGCCCCGCGAAAAGGAAGTCTATAAAGAGATCAAGAAAAAGGGCACGAAATCGTACGCCCGATGGAACTGGTTTCAGGACTCGCTCGTCGACGGAGGCACGTACGAATGGCGTTGCCGTGCGGGAGCACGTTATCTTTACATTGATGAAGCCGGTATCGTCAGTTGGTGCTCGCAGCAGCGAGGCACGCCCGGAATTCCGCTGCTCGAATATACCCCCGCGGACATGCACCGCGAATACCACACCGAAAAATGGTGCGCACCAAACTGCACCATCCAATGCGTCCATCAGGTCGGCCACTTGGACGCCTGGCGCGACCCGCAGATCTCACTCCCCGATTACAAGAAACGCCACGGCGGCGGCTTGAATAAGGAAACCATCTCGCGAGTGCTTGAGGCCGATTAGGTCTCGCATGAGTGCATAAAGTCCTATCCAGTACGGAATAAATATACTTTTTTGCGTAATATGCAATATATGACGCAGAAACTTTTCTTGCCGGTTATTCTCGGAACTCCTCGAAAGGAGCGGCAAAGTGAGAATGTCGCCAACTGGCTTCTGACGCAGATCGCGAACCGTGGCGAGATCGAAACTCAGCTTTTTGACGTTCGTGATTTCGCCCTTCCACATGACCATTACGGAACAGAGATCGGTGGGGATTTTCCGGAATGGCGGGATGCGATCGCTCGAGCGGATGGCCTTATCATCGTTACTCCCGAATACAATCACGGTTATCCTGGTGCACTTAAGAGCGTTCTCGATCTGCTCCTAAAAGAGTACATTCACAAGGCGGTCGCGTTCGTAGGAGTCTCGGCCCAAGTCTGGGGCGGGACGCGGGTGATCGAGGCGATGGTTCCGATGGTGCGGGAGCTTGGACTGACACCGACTTTCACTGACCTTAATTTTTCGCGGGTTCATACTCTTTTTGACGAGGAAGGAGAGATCCTCGATCCTGCATTCGACGGACGGGCTAAAGCGTTTCTGGATGAACTCGTGTGGATGGCGACAACGCTTCGCTGGGGCCGCGAGAACGTTTCTTCTAAATACCATAAATAGATTATTCTGTTCGTCGTAATGACGAAACATCACAACGAAATGCACCGCAGCCACCGGATAGGCTGGTTGAGGGCCGCGGTTTTGGGGGCAAACGATGGGATCGTGTCGACGGCCAGCCTAGTCATCGGCGTTGCATCAGCTTCTGCGACGCATGAGTCCGTACTGCTTGCGGGTGTCGCCGGGTTATTTGCTGGTGCGTTGTCGATGGCCGCGGGAGAATATGTTTCCGTATATTCGCAGGCGGATACCGAACGGGCCGATATCGAGCTTGAAAAGAAACATCTGCGTGATGAACCTGAGTTCGAACTGAACGAACTGGCCGAGATCTACGAGTCCAGAGGGCTAGATCCGGATCTGGCACGGAAGGTAGCGGAACAACTCACCGCACACGATGCGCTCGCGGCTCACGCCAGGGACGAGCTAGGGATCTCGGAAGTTATGTCGGCCCGGCCCCTTCAGGCGGCGGGTTTCTCTGCGGTTAGCTTTGCGATCGGCGCGATATTGCCGCTCACCGTCGCATGGTTTTCACCCGTGGGAATCCTAATCTGGCCGGTGGGTATATTTTCCCTCGTCTTCCTGGCCGCACTCGGAGCGATCGCCGCGAATGCGGGCGGTGCCCCGATGCTGATCGGTTCCATTCGCGTGCTGTTCTGGGGAGCGATCGCAATGGCAGGTACGGCGGCGGTCGGTAAACTATTTGACGCAGTGGTCTGATCAGCGCCGCGGCACGTTTTCGCCGATCGTCCAGACAACGACCGAACTCGAGAGCCCCAGGCCAGAAAGCCTTCCTGCGAGCATTATTATCGTTTCTCCGGTTTCAACGACATTCGTGTCGATCAGCGTTTTTTCACCCATTTTGAGCATCGCATCCGTCGCATCGGTGTCGGAGTTCATTAGGTCCATCATCGTCATTTCCCCGACGGTCGCATTTGCCGACATGCTTAGTTTTTCGTCGAAGAACGGTTTCACTCCCCATACTAGCGAAAGCTGATTGTACGCATCGGCAGAGGTCGTTAGCGCGAAAGTCTGCAAACCTGACCGAAAACTCGATAACCGCCTGGCCATCAAGCCCGATTCGGTGAAAACGGCGACCTTCTCGGTTTGCACCTCGCGTGCAGCGTAAGCTGCGGCTATGCACAAAGCCTGGCTCGTGCGGCCGGATGGGGCCTGTGAAAATTTGACAGCTTTTCGCAGCTGCTGTGGGCTTATGGTCTCGGCCGAATCGATGATCCGGCCCATCGTTTTAACGGCTTCGACGGGATAGCGGCCCGAGGCGGTTTCGGCCGAAAGCATGACCGCGTCGGTTCCGTCCCAAACGGCGTTTGCGACGTCGGACGCTTCTGCGCGTGTGGGGAACGGATTCTCGATCATCGACTGCAGCATTTGGGTGGCGGTTATGACAAACTTATCGGCTGCGATCGCTTTTTCGATGATCCTCTTTTGATAAACGGGAACCAGTTCGACACTGGTCTCAACGCCGAGGTCCCCGCGAGCAACCATCACGCCGTCCGTCGCCTCAATTATGGCGTCCAGATTGTCGATCGCCTCAGCCTTTTCGATCTTTGCGACGAGGAGTGCCCGGCCGAGTTTCCGTTTATTCAGGTCCTTGATCAGCCCCTTGACCTTAATGCAATCTTCCGCCGTTCGTACGAACGAAAGGGCAATGTAATCGACATTCTGCCCCATCGCCCAGACGAGGTCCGCGTGGTCTTTTTCGGTCATCGACGGGATCGGGAGCGGCGTGTTCGGTAGATTGATGCCTTTCCGTTCGGCAAGCCAGCCGCCGATCACCACGCGGCAAACGACGTCAGTCGCTGTCTTCGATTCGACCAAGAGTTCGATCGCTCCGTCATCGAGCAGGATCCTTGCACCGGGCTCCACAGCCTTTGGGAGTTCATTAAAATTCGTCGAAACCTCGCGGGAATTGCCGACAATTTCTCGATTCGTGATGATGAACGCCTGGCCTTCAATTAGTTCAACAGGTTCGCTGTTCTCCAGCGTTCTCGTACGTATCTTCGGCCCCGAGAGGTCGACAAGGATCGACAGCGGCTTGTCATGAGCGGCGGCAACCTCGCGAGCCAGCGCGATGGTCGCCTCGTGCTGCTCCTGCGTGCCGTGTGACATGTTGATGCGAACCGCGCTCAAGCCGGCGGTGAGCATCGATTCGAGAATGAACTTTTGATTTGAAGACGGGCCGAGGGTTGCGAGTATCTTTGCTTTACGCATTGCTTGATTTTAGCGGAAATGGAGCAAAACCTGAACTTTCGGCGTCTTCTTTGTGGTAACGAAGAGACGCGAAGGACGCAAAGAAGAGGAAGAGGAGAACTGCGACATCAAGAAACCTCTCGAAGCCTTTTTAGATAAGACTGGACCGTCGCGACGAAAGTTGAATGCGACCACGTCAGTGGCGATACCGACGCGGGCCCGCCGGTCAGCGGGTCGAGCTGTTCGGCCAGGACGCCGGAGCGCAAAGCGTATTTTGTTACCCATTCAAGGATCTGGCGAGCGGGCCGCAGTTCGTCGGCTGACCTGGCTTTCGCAATGTAATATTCAGCGAGCCAGAGTGTGCATATGAACCAGGCGTTGCCGGTAACATCGTCGCTGACCCGCATATAACCGTCGTTCTCGAAACGAGCGACACCGCCGAGGCCTTTCATATCGCGAAGATGTGTCTCGATGGCGTTCATCGTACCGGTCACGACCTCATCGTCAATATCGAAACAGCCAAAATAGAAGATCCCGAAAAGCGACGCATCGACGGTTTGGTCTGGATGCAGCGAATCGTCGCCATTTGCCGCGAGAGAACGCAAAAACCGGCCGAGTTGCCGGCTGTACAGCCGCTGCCGCATTGCAACAACGACCTCGTTTGCAGCAAGGTCGTATTTTTCGCCGCGATCGGGGTCATTGAACAGCCGAGCAAAATTCGCCGCCGCTCGCAAACCGGCGACGACGGTTGCGCAAGTAAATGTATGAACGCCGCGTCGGTCTTCCCAAAGGTTCCAACTCGGCTTGGGCAACCCAGACTCGTCGCGAAAATCGACGATGAAATCAGCACATTTGAGTACTAAATGTTCGTACAGCCCTCGCGAGAAGTCGGTTTCGCCAGTGATCTGCTGGTGTTCCCATAACGCCCAGAGAACAAGGGCTGTCTCGTCTTGCTGAATTGGATAGAGCGGTTTGCGGCCCCATTTATCCCAATATGCGTGCCAGCCGGAGCCGACAGAGCCGTCGGGATTGTACTTTTGCAGGAAATAGCCGCGTTCGTGGACGATCTTCTGGCAAAGCTGGAAGAAGGGTCGCGAATACTCGTGGTAACCGGCAAGATCGAGAGCGTTCGCGACAAACGCACCATCTCGTGGCCAGAGATAGCTGTAGTGATCGGTCGCTCGTTCGGTAACGTCGTGGTCGTTGGCGGCGATTATTGCACCCCCGTTGTCGATCTGGGTCGTGACGATCAAAAGGCTGCGGCGATAGAGGTCGGCGATCTGAGGCGATAGATCCGCGAAATCGACATCGCGCTTTGCGAGCCAATTTCGCCCGCGTTCGAGAGTCTTGCCGAGAAGAACCACGGGTGTGGTTTCGAGGACGACCTGATTATGGCGGCTTACTTCGGTGTGGGATGTCCCCGCCGCGATCCAATAATAGAACTCGAAGTGGCCGTGAGCATCGATCCGATCTCTGATGCCAATCGTTGAATCTACGGACCCTTCGGTGATGGTCCCGCCATGAAGTTCCCCATCCTCGGCATCGCGCCATGTGCCTTCGCTGGTGCGGAAGGCTTTGCGGCCGGTGGCGACCTCGTCGAAATGCGGCAGCGAATTGATGAGAAAATAGCGATGCCGTTTGTAGTGGATCAGCGCGAGTGTGTCGGGGTCGTAATACGCCGTGTCGCCGATCTTGTTTTCGTAAATGCGGAAATCGTGATGGAGAAAAACACGCAGGTCGCGTTCGGTATCGCGAAGATTTCTGATCGCGATCTTCCTCAAATACACGTTCTCGTTGCCAGCGACAAGATCATTGCATTCGATCTCAATTCCCAGCTGACGGTTTACTAGCCGCACATCCGTAACAAGCGTGTCGGGCAAATATTTCAGCGATCTTTCCCACGCCTCCTCGTAGATCCACGAAAACGCACCATCCACCCAAACACCGAACCTAAAGGGAAAACCATCGCTATGATTTTCCTGGCCGACGTGTGGATAGTACAGGTCGCGAATTTGATATTTGTCGTCGAAGGTAACGAGCAAGGAGCCGTTTCCGACGGGGATGTCACGCATCGTTCACGGTATTGTTAATGTTAATGGAGGGCATCGGGCTGAGCTTACTCAATCGATCGTCGTTGGTCCAAAACTGATCGCAGTTCCGGCGGGCAGCAACCGCCAAATGAAGGGCGTCAGGAGTTTTCAGGCTCGCATTCGCGGCTCGGAGTCGTGCAGCGGCAAGGAAGTCAGCGTCGGTAACCGTCAGCGTTTCAAGCTTAGTGAACCATTCGACAAACTTATCCTGTATTGCTTTATCGGCATTTCGCATCGGCATAACGAGACATTCCATTTTCGTCAGCGATGAAATGATAAAGTTCGGTCCCGCGGTGTTTCGGGTAAGCCGCCGAATAAAGCTGGCGTATGGTTCTATTTCCTCGACGAGGTAAATAGCAACGCAGGAATCGAGATAAACATTCGTCTCTAATCCCACGAATTTCGAATTTCCTCTATCGAATGATCTACTTCCGAACTCTCCCGTCCCGATACCGTGTGCTTGTTACGATCCAGCCAATCGATCAATTCTGGGCCGTTCGGTACAACCTCTGCCTCAACCGCTTCGTCGAGTACGGTAACGATCGCCCGGGACTTTACTGAAACCTCGATCGGTTCCAATATTTCGACGCTCCCGTCGACATTTATCTGTGCTTCTACGGACTTAAGCATTTCGTTCACGATGATAGCACGGGGGTGTGCTCGATTAAGAAAAATCTGTGTCCAGACCTAATTCGCGGAACCGGCGAGGGCTTTTTCAACCGCTGCGTCGAGCTCCTTTTGTATCTGTTCGTTGAAGCCGATGATCTTTGTGACAAGCCGGCCTTTGCGATCGAAAACCGCTGTCTGCGGGATGTCGCTGCGTTCGGAGAAAATGTAGCTCGTAAGGGCGTCTTCCGGCCACGCGATCTCGTAGTCGATCTTGGTCGTCGCGACGAATTCAGGTATTTTCGGGCGGTCTTCCTCGCCGCCGACGTTTAGGCCGACGATGAACAGATTATCCTTCCCGTGTTTTGCGAGCAGGGAATTGAGATGCGGTATCTCGCGTTTGCAAGGTTCACAATACGTCGCCCAGAAATCGAGAATGACTGCCTTTCCGGCAAAATCGCCCAGTTTCTGCACGCGGTCCTGCGAATTGGTCCAGCTCATTTCGACAAAAGGTTTCGTCGGCGGCAGAGCGACGTTAGCTGTGCGTCGGTCATTTATCGACACAGGCTTTTCGGAAACTGCAACAGGGGCCGCGGCCGGACGGCACGCTGAAACAAGGCACATCGACAGTATAAGAATAACCAGGATCGTGACTTTCATTACTGAAAATATCGTAGTTCGTTCATCGCGAATTGTAAACGCAGAGAATGAGCGCCTTAAGATGATTTAAGATTTAGCTCCATCGGCGAGTAATATCGATCGTGTGATCTATCCACCTGAGATCGGCGAAATCATCACTGACGTTCGGCACGCCGCCCGCGAGGCTGGTACTTGCGTCGGCACCGAGGCGAATTTCGATTGCGGTTGCGTTGTGCGATTCACGTTGAAGATCGGCGACGAAGCCCGCGTTGTGGAGGCCGCTTCTTTCACGTCGAATGGCTGCGGATGGATGGTCGCATCGGCTGAGGTCGTTGCACGATCTCTTTCGGGAAGGGCTTTATCTGATCTACATGGATTAAACGAAGCAGAACTTCGTGATGGGCTTCCGGAAATTCAGATCGGCCGTGAAACCTGCGTCGCTGCATCCATCGCCGCCGTGAAGTCAGCGTTTGCCGATCTTCGGTCAAGACAGGTAGAAGAATTTCGCGGCGAAAAGGCCTTGATCTGCACCTGCTTCGGCGTCACCGAGGAGCGGATCGAAGCGACGATCAACTTGAACGGCCTGACAACGGTCGATGAAGTTGGCGTAAAAACAAACGCCGGCACCGGCTGCGGATCGTGCAGAATGCTCATTCAGGAGATCATTGACGCGTGACGATTCGTTATCCTTGTGTGCTATACTTCCGCACATTGGGTTCGATGTACCCGAAATATTGACCTGACCAAGGAGTTTAGTGCCCGCCGTCACAATTAAATAACGGCAACAATTTCTCTCTGATCCGCAATGGACGACCCCGCTAGTATATTCTTTCTTTTAGCGACCGAAACCGTTTCTACGTCTGGTGAGATCGCGTCTTCTACGACGCTTCTCTACCTCGGCCTTGTTGCGTTGCTGGTGCTCGGTAACGGCTTTTTCGTAGCGACCGAATTTGCCCTCGTTGCCGTCCGGAAGTCACGTATCGAAGCCGCTGCTGCCGACGGAAGCGTTTCCGCGCAGAAACTGCTTGGGATGCTGAACAACCTGAACGGGTATATTTCAGCGACCCAACTCGGCATCACTCTGTTTTCACTCGCCTTGGGATGGTTCGGTGAGCCAGCCGTGGCGGCATTGCTGCAGCCGGTCTTTATCTGGGTCGCCGAAGCGACCGGGCTGTCGATCCTCGCGTCAGGTACCGTCTTACAGACCATTTCGTTCGTGATCTCGTTCGCGCTGGTCACATTCTTTTTGATCGTTTTTGGCGAACTTGCGCCGAAGACAATAGCTCTGGAGATGACGGAGCGGATCGCTTATCTGACCGCGCCAGTCCTGCGAATTTTCTACTTATTTTTTTACTATCCTATCCGGTTGTTGGAATGGAGCGGCGGCAAGACCGTCAGGCTGCTCGGATTCAAGGCGGGTCAGGAAACGATATCGAGCTATACGGAAGACGAGATCCGCAGCCTTATCAAAATGTCGCAGGAAAGCGGGCATTTGAATGAGGAAGAGCAGCGGCTTATTAATAAGGTCTTCGAGTTTTCCGAAACCACTGTTAAAGAAGCGATGATCCCGCGAACGGAGGTGATTGCTGTGCCGGAATCGAGCACGCTGACCGAGATCGCAAAGCTTTTCGGCGAAAGCGGATTTTCACGCTTGCCGGTTTATCGCGAATCGCTTGACGACATTGTAGGCGTGATTCACAGCAAAGATCTGGTCGGTTACGTCAACCGACCGAAGTCTTTCAAGATGGACGAGATCATTATCAAGCCCAATTATGTAGTCGACACCGCTCACCTCGAAGACGTTCTGCGGCAGATGCAGTCCGAAAAATTCCATTTCGGCTTTGTGGTCGATGAACACGGCGGGATCGAGGGGATCATCACGCTAGAAGATCTGCTCGAAGAGATCGTCGGCGACATTTCAGACGAGCATGATGATGAGGTAAACGAACAGATCGACGAACAGCCGGACGGGAGTTATTTGCTCGATGGCGGACTGGCGGTTCGCGATCTGAACCGCCGGCTCGGACTGAATGTACCAATGTCCGAAGGATATACAACTATCGCCGGCTTTCTGATGTCGGAAGCGGGGCAGATACTTTCAGAGGGCGAGGTAATTTCTTTCAACGGGCATATTTTTAAGGTGGAAAAGGTCGAAAAACATCGAGTTGTCCAAGTAAGAATGGAGACGCGTACCGAAGCTGTCATCGAAGCGGACGCTGCGTAAAAGCCGTTGTGACAAAGAGCAACGACTCGAGTAACATACTCTTTCTGCATTAATCAAAACGGAGAATTTTCATCACAAATGAGCATCATTGAACAGGTTTGGGCACGCGAAATAATGGATTCGAGAGGGAATCCGACGATCGAGGCCGAGGTTATTCTTGAGGACGGAACGCAGGGCCGAGCGGCGGTTCCGAGCGGTGCCTCGACCGGCGAGAACGAAGCCGTCGAGCTTCGTGACGGCGATGACAGCCGCTATTTGGGAAAAGGCGTTTTGACCGCCGTTGACAATGTAAACGACATCATCAACCGCGAACTCGAAGGCCTTGACTGCCTGGACCAAACGTTGATCGATCAGACGATGATCGACCTTGATGGAACCGAGACTAAATCGAAGCTCGGTGCCAACGCGCTGCTCGCCGTTTCGCTCGCTAATGCCCGTGCGGCAGCAGCGTTCCACGAAATGCCGCTGTATCGTTACATCGGCGGAACCAACGCAAAAACGCTGCCGGTTCCGATGATGAATATCCTAAACGGCGGTGCCCATGCGGACAATAACGTCGATTTTCAGGAGTTCATGGTGATGCCAGTAGGAGCCGAGAGTTTTAGCGAAGCTCTCCGCTGCGGAGCCGAGATATTTCACAACCTGAAAGGCGTTCTGAAATCTCGCGGTTACTCGACCAGCGTAGGCGACGAAGGTGGCTTTGCCCCGAACCTCAAATCGAACGAAGAAGCGGTCGAAACCATCCTCGAAGCGATCGAAAAGGCCGGATATTCGGCCGGCGACGATGTGATGATCGCTCTCGATCCGGCATCGAGCGAGTTCTACAAGGACGGCAAGTACATTTTCAAAAAAAGCGATAAACGCGAGCTTTCGTCCGAAGAAATGGCTGCGTATTGGGCCGACTGGTGCGGTAAGTATCCGATCATTTCGATCGAAGACGGAATGGCCGAAAACGATTGGGACGGCTGGTGCAATATCTCGGGCAAGGTCGGGAAAACTGTCCAGCTAGTCGGCGATGACCTGTTTGTTACGAATACTAAATTCCTGCAGAAGGGAATCGATCTCGGTGCCGCCAATTCGATCCTGATCAAGGTCAACCAGATCGGCACGCTTACGGAAACGCTTGATGCAATTGAGCTTGCCCGCACTAACAACATGACCGCCGTCATCTCGCACCGCTCCGGCGAAACCGAAGACAGCTTCATCGCCGACCTCGCCGTCGCCACCAACGCCGGCCAGATCAAGACCGGCAGCCTCTGCCGTTCGGATCGTATTGCGAAGTACAACCAGCTTCTCCGCATCGAAGAAGACCTCGGCGATAGTGCAAAATATCCCGGCCGTAAGGCGTTTTATCAGATCGCGTAATTGTGAACTATCAGCTACAAACTTAACGCTATTTTCTAAATTCATTCATTTTAGTGACCAGTTGTTAGTTTTTAGTTGATATTGACAAATATCGGTGACCAAACATCTTATGGTCTATGAAAAAGGTGATCGTCATCGGTTCCGGCGGTTCGGGGAAATCTACTTTTGCCCGCGAGCTTGGTGAACGGACGGGGATCGAGGTCATTCATCTCGACCAGGAATATTGGCGACCGAATTGGGAAAAGACTCCGGTCGATGAATGGGAAGCGAAGGTCGCGGCCATGCTTGAGCGTGATTCGTGGATCATGGACGGCAATTTTGGCGGTACACGCGAAATGCGTATGCGGGCTGCTGACACGATCGTTTTTCTCGACCTTCCTCGGCTTGTTTGCCTTTACCGCATTCTAAAACGCACCATCAAATACTACGGCCGCAGCCGCCCGGACATGACCCCGGGTTGTAACGAGAGATTCGATCTTGAATTCGTCCTCTGGGTATGGAATTATCCGAATGCAACACGAGATCGAGTTTTGGCTGCTTTGAAGGCCTTCCCCGAGAAGACCTTGATACGCTTGCGATCGAACAGCGAAATAAAGGAATATTTGCGGGGAGTTAGATCGGACAATGAATGTTGAACGAGACGAATTTCAGATAAACACGGATAAGACCCGGCTCGACCTCGATGTTATCCACACATTCCTGTCAGAAGAGAGTTACTGGGCTCAAACCCGCACGCTCGAACAGACACGCACCGCGATCAAAAATTCGATCTGTTTCGGCGTTTACGATGGCGAACGGCAGATCGGCTTTGCCCGCGTAGTCAGCGACTGTGCGACCTTCGCCTACATCGGCGACGTATTCATTATCGCCGAATACCGCGGCCGCGGCCTGAGCAAATGGCTGATGGAGATCATCGTCTCACACCCCGACCTCCAAGGCCTCCGCCGGTGGGTACTCGCCACCCGCGACGCCCACGGCCTTTACAAACAGTTTGAATTCGACGAACTCCGGCATCCGGACCGTTGGATGGAGAAAACTGCCCCTGATGCGTATTGAGTCCGGATGTCCAAATGGACTTTGGGGGAAAATGGATCTTCCGCGAATTAAAGAACCTCAGACCCGCCATTCCCGGTGCCGAACAGCGACGACGGCCAGCGGGTACAAGGCGGATCTGAGGTTTGGTTGAACGGGAACATGTCGGTTCCCGGACAATTTGTTAGTTTTTCTTGACGTAGTTGCGGTGGACGATCGCTTTCGATTTTTCATCGACGGCATCGACCAGGAAATTTTCTTTGTCCTCGCGGGTGACGATTCGGTTCGATGAACCGGTCGCACGTTCTTTCGGACGGGCTCTTTCGGAGTCGTCCATGAAGCCCTTGACCGCATCTGCCTTGACAGGGTCGGCGAGACGGACGCCGCGGGCTTCGGAAACTGCCTCGGTCGCGGTGGCTTTCAGGTTCTTTGCCCAGACCTTTTTGAACAGGGCGTTCGAGACATAGACGTCGGCACTGTTGATCTTGCCGTTGATGGCGAAGGCGTAGCCGATGACATCTGATTTGCCGTTTGGAGCCGACAGAAGTGCCTTAACGTATTCGTCGATGTTGGCAACAACCTTGCGGTCTTCGAGGCTTAGCTGAAGGCTCGTTTTCGATGGTCCGGCCTGCACGTTGCCGCCGACGTTCTGAGCGAGCTTGTCCTGGGCCTTGCTGACCTCGGCCCAGACTTCCTGCTGCGAACGCGTGGCGTTTGCGGCGATCTTCAGGTCTTTTGAGACGATGCGTTCGTTGGAGCTGGTGAATTTGGTCGAATCCTCGCCGCCGCGTTTCTCCCAACGGCCCGATTCTACGCAGAAAGCGTCGATCTTCACCCGGCCCGAACGTGCCGGAATGATAATGCTCACTGCCAGCACGCGGTCCTGCTTTCCGCCCTTGACGATGTCGCCGGACTGGATGAAAACGTCGAGTTCACGCGAGACGTTCTCAACCTGCAGCTCATTCACATCGGACGTTTCGTAAACGAGGAGCAGCTTTCGCTCCATCGCCTCCTGCAGCGTGATGATGTTGCCTTTCGTGTTCTGGTCTTTGCCGTGGATGAGGAAGATGGTCAGATTCTTGTGCGTGTAGGCCTGCGAGATCTTGTAACCGGAGGTCTGTGCCAGCGACGCCCCCGCGAGAATGATGCCGATGGCAACCGTCGCGATGATGCGGGATAAATTTCGATACTTCATTTTTATTGCTCCTATTCGTGATGTATTTGAGAGAGCGTCGCTGTTTTGTCTTTAGAACGCAGTCGGAAAAGGTTCCTTGCAGATTTATTTGTTAGGAGAATTACAAAGGGGGATTTTTCGGGTATTATGATGGACAAATCGGTTTCTGGTTTTTTAAGCAATACCAAAAATTTAACTTAGGAGAAAGTTTACTCATGTCTAATCCGGACGGGTTCTCTGTCAAGGAGATCATTGCCGCAGTTGTAGTTCTGATCTTGCTCGGTGTGGGCGTATTTATCAGTGTTGGCGTTTTTAAGAGCGAGTCGGTTGTGACCGAAGTCGTGATCTCAGATGCAAGCAAAGACCCGAATCATGTCCAGGTATTCGTCAAACTGCTTACTATCGACCCGATAAAAGGTGACGCCACGGTTCGAATGGAACTGGATCCGGCGGACGGAAGCAATATTCTCGACGAGGAAGGCGGCCTGGCACAGCCACTAAAGCTCTACATCCCAAGTGCCAACGGCAAGACCGAGATCGAGTTCAAAAAAGGGCAGAGCCTGGCTCCGGTCGAAGCTGTGCTGCAGATGTACGGCGGGAATGCGGCGGATTACCCCTTTGATAATCACAAGGCAGGCTTCTACGCAATGATGGAAAGGCTGGAAGATAAGTCAGCCGAGAAGAAGCCCGCGGCACCGGCTCCGGCACCCGCCGGCGAAGATGCACCCGATGAAAAGCCCGCGGTCAAAGAGGTCGAGCCGCCTTCGCCCTTCGTCAAACTGGATGTCAGCTTCTTCGGCTCGATCCCCGGCTACTCGATAACGGCAGCAAAGCTCAAAGACGCTGACGAGGATCTGGTCGCAGGCGAGATCGACATAAAGCGTTCAGGGACGGTCATAGCGTTCTCGACCTTTGTGGCGGTGTTGATGTGGGGATTGTCGCTTGCGGTTCTCTTTCTTGTCCTGAGCGTGGTTCTCCGTGGCCGTAAACCGGAGCTCGCGATGTTCTCGTTCATGGCCGCATTGCTGTTTGCTTTTTATGCGGTTCGAAACAGCCAGCCGAACGTGCCGCCGATCGGTGTGTACGGCGACTTTATCTCTTTCTTCTGGGCAGAAACGCTCGTCGGTGTCTGTCTGCTGGTGACCATTTTCACCTGGGTGTTCAGGCCGGCTAAATAGGAGTAACGATCATGAAATCCGTCATAACCCTCGGCATATTAACGTTTGCAATGACTTTCTGCGGTTTGCAGGAGCGGTTCAAGAACCTGACAGGCGGATCGTCCGGTAATTCGAATACCGCTTCGTCTAACTCAAACACGACAACTAGTTCCGGATCTAGTTCAGCTCCAACAGCCGAAAAGGCAAAACCGACTGCAGCTCAGCAAGCGATCATCGACGGCGGGACCGAAACGAAATGGGATGACCAGGGCCTTGCATGGAAGCTGCCCGCAGGTTGGAAGAAAATGTCCGTCAGTAAGGACAGCTTTAATTATTCGTCGCCGGACAATGCGTTCCTGCTCGTGAACATTTCAACACTTGGCGACAGCTTTCCGGTTGACGTCAGCCTCAAGGCCTATCATGACCAGGCTCTTGCTCAGCTGAAAAACGGCAAGTACGAGTCGGTGAAAATGGTCGAGATCGACGGCATCGCCGGTGTCGAATTTGTCGAAGCTCCACCCGCAGGCAAAGATGACCCGAGGCGGCATCAATGGATCGGATACCGGAAGTACCTGGGCCAAACGCAGATGCTCAACGTGATGACATCGACGAAAGGCTCGAACTTCGCAAAGCATTCGGACGACTTTCCGGCGGTTCTTTACTCGATGAAGGCGGTGAAATAGCCTAATCGTGAAGTGTCGGTGTATCAGCGTGGGGCACGAAGCATTGTCTGCATCGTGCCTCATATTTATCTGCTGCCCCTACTTCGACGCGGGCGTCGGATTCGACAGTACGCTGTGAGTAATTAGCCGTCGAACCACATTTGACGCAGATGGCGTGGGTTTTGGTAATGAATTCTGCCACCGATAGAAGCTGAGGCATTGGCTCGAACGGCCTTCCCGTGTAATCCTGATCAAGCCCTGCGATAATAACGCGTTTCCCCGATTCGGCGAGACGATTGACCGCATCGATTATCGCCATGTCGAAGAACTGTCCTTCGTCAATGCCGATAACTTCCGTATCGCCATGAACATGCCCGAGCATCTCGGCAGTGTTCGAAACCGGGATGGAATCATGCTTGTGCCCGGAGTGCGATGCGATCTCTTCAACCGAGTATCGGGCATCGATCATGGGCTTGAAAACCTGAACCTTCTGCCGGGCGATGCGGGCACGTTTCAACCGGCGGATCAGTTCCTCGGACTTACCTGAAAACATCGAACCGGCGATCACTTCGATCCAGCCGGTACCGTTTTGACGAACTTTGCGACGCTCGTCAGCATTATCGAATGCGAATTCTTCTACCATAAGAGCACGAATTTCTAGCGTGGACTCTCAATTATAGAAGATGAAAAGCGAGAAGGGAAAACGCTAGATACAGCGAAGGTCAGAACCAGTCATCTCGGCGGGTTTGTCAATATCCATAACAGCGAGGATGGTCGGAGCAATGTCCTCCAGCGACTTTCCTTCGTAAAGCTTGAGGTTCGAAATGC